>NZ_JBVIRQ010000001.1:0-1139659 GCF_055575955.1 Streptomyces sp. NPDC033966
TCTGGCGTTGATTTTTGGCACGCTGTTGAGTTCTCAAGGAACGGACGCTTCCTTTGTACTCACCCTCTCGGGCTTTCCTCCGGGCTTTCGTTCTTCGTTCTTGCGTTTCAGACTCTATCAGAGTCTTTCTCGCTCGCTTTCCAGGTCCTGCGCTTTCGCGCTTTCCCTTTCCGGCGGTTCCGACTCTATCAGACTCTTTTCCTTGTCGTTTCCGACTCGGATTCGAATTCCGATGGCCTTCGGGGGGCCTTTCCCTTTCGGGTGGATCAGACTTTATCAGGTTTCCCTGAGTGCTGATCGCCACCCATCTCGCACACGGCAACGGGCACACGTGTGTGCCCGGGTCCTTGCGAGGTGGAGACGCAAACGTACTGGAGCGGGGCCCCCGGACGCAAATCCGGTTGCCCCGCTCCAGTGAGGTCGCTACGTACGCCGGGGCGTACGCCGAGGTCAGACCTCGACCACGACCGGGAGGATCATCGGGCGGCGGCGGTAGCTGTCCGACACCCACTTGCCCATGGTCCGGCGGATGAGCTGCTGGATCTGGTGCGGTTCCGCGACGCCGTCGGCCGCGGCGCGGGCGATGGCTTCCTCGATCTTCGCGCTGACCGGCCCGAAGGCCGAGTCCTCGATGCCGGAGCCGCGGGCCTGGATGTTCGGGCCGGTGACGACCTTGCCCGTGGTGCTGTCGACCACGACGTAGACCGAGATGATGCCCTCGTCGCCGAGGATGCGGCGGTCCTTGAGGGAGGCCTCGGTGACGTCGCCGACCGAGAGGCCGTCCACGTACACGTAGCCGGCCTGGACCTTGCCGGAGATGCGGGCCTTGCCGTCGATCAGGTCGACGACCACGCCGTCCTCGGCGATGACGATGCGGTCCTTGGGGACGCCCGTCATGGCACCGAGCTCGGCGTTGGCGCGCAGGTGGCGCCATTCGCCGTGGACCGGCATCAGGTTCCGCGGCTTGCAGATGTTGTAGAAGTACAGCAGCTCGCCGGCGGAGGCGTGGCCGGAGACGTGCACCTTGGCGTTGCCCTTGTGCACGACGTTGGCGCCCCAGCGGGTCAGGCCGTTGATCACGCGGTAGACCGCGTTCTCGTTGCCCGGGATCAGGGACGACGCCAGGATCACGGTGTCGCCGGGGACGATCCGGATCTGGTGGTCGCGGTTCGCCATGCGGGACAGGGCCGCCATCGGCTCGCCCTGGGAGCCCGTGCAGACGAGCACGACCTCGTCGTCCGGCAGGTCGTCGAGGGTCTTGACGTCGACGACCAGGCCGGCCGGCACGCGCAGGTAGCCCAGGTCACGGGCGATGCCCATGTTGCGGACCATGGAGCGGCCGACGAAGGCGACGCGGCGGCCGTACTCGTGGGCGGCGTCCAGGACCTGCTGGATGCGGTGCACGTGGCTCGCGAAGGAGGCCACGATGATCCGCTTCTGCGCGCCCGCGAAGACTCCGCGGATCACGTTGGAGATGTCGCGCTCCGGCGGGACGAAGCCCGGGACCTCGGCGTTCGTCGAGTCCGAGAGGAGGAGGTCGATGCCCTCCTCGCTCAGACGCGCGAAGGCGTGCAGGTCGGTGAGGCGGTTGTCCATCGGGAGCTGGTCCATCTTGAAGTCGCCGGTGGCGACGACGAGACCCGCGTCCGTGCGGATGGCGACGGCCAGGGCGTCCGGGATGGAGTGGTTGACGGCGATGAACTCGCAGTCGAAGGGGCCCAGGTTCTCGCGCTCGCCCTCCTTCACCTCGAGGGTGTAGGGGCGGATGCGGTGCTCCTGGAGCTTGGCCTCGATGAGGGCGAGGGTCAGCTTGGAGCCGATCAGCGGGATGTCCGGCTTCTCGCGGAGGAGGTACGGGACGGCGCCGATGTGGTCCTCGTGGCCGTGGGTGAGGACGATGCCCTCGATGTCGTCGAGCCGGTCCCGGATGGACGTGAAGTCCGGCAGGATCAGGTCGATGCCCGGCTGCTCCTCCTCGGGGAAGAGCACGCCGCAGTCGACGATCAGCAGACGGCCGTCGAACTCGAAGACGGTCATGTTGCGGCCGATCTCGCCGAGACCGCCCAGCGGGGTGACCCGGAGGCCGCCCTTGGGGAGCTTCGGCGGCGGGCCCAGTTCAGGGTGCGGATGGCTCAAAGGTTCTCCTTCACCACGCGCGCCACGTACCCCTGAGGCACGTGGCGCGCATGTCATTCGTGCACTTGCGTTCGTCTGTTTCGTTCTTGCTTATTCAGTTGTGAAGTCTGTTGTCAGAGCTGTACCCCGCCCGCGGCAAGATCGATCTTGAGCTGCGCGGTCTCTTCGTCGGTCAGGCCGATGAGGGGGAGACGCAGCGGGCCGGCGGGCAGGCCCTGGAGGGACAGGGCCTTCTTGGTGGTCATCACGCCCTGGGTGCGGAACATGCCCGTGAAGACCGGGAGCAGCTTCTGGTGGATCTCGGTGGCCTTCTGGACGTCGCCGCCGACGTGGGCCTCCAGCATCGCGCGCAGCTCGGGGGTGACCACGTGGCTGACGACGGAGACGAAGCCTACGGCGCCGACCGACAGGAGCGGCAGGTTCAGCATGTCATCGCCGGAGTACCAGGCCAGGCCGCTCTGTGCGATGGCCCAGCTGGCTCGGCCGAGGTCGCCCTTGGCGTCCTTGTTGGCCACGATACGGGGGTGCTCGGCCAGCCTGACCAGGGTTTCCGTGTTGATCGCGACACCGCTGCGGCCGGGGATGTCGTAGAGCATGACCGGCAGCTCGGTGGCGTCGGCGATGGCCGTGAAGTGCTGGAAGAGGCCTTCCTGCGGCGGCTTGCTGTAGTAGGGCGTCACGGCCAGGAGGCCGTGGGCTCCGGTGCGCTCGGCCTGGCGGGCGAGCTCCAGGGTGTGGCGGGTGTCGTTGGTGCCGATGCCGGCGACGACGTGGGCGCGGTCGCCGACCGCTTCGAGTACGGCTCGTACGAGGTCGTTTTTCTCCGCGTCGGTGGTGGTGGGCGACTCACCGGTGGTGCCGTTGATGATCAGGCCGTCGTTGCCTGCGTCCACCAGGTGGACGGCGAGACGCTGCGCGCCGTCGAGGTCAAGTGCGCCATCAGCCGTGAACGGCGTGATCATGGCGGTGAGGACCCGCCCGAAGGGGGTCTGCGGAGTCGAGATCGGAGCCATGGGTAACACGCTACTCGCTGCCATGCTCGCGGTGTCCCCTCGGGGGACGTCAACAGGCGGTGCCGCCCGGCGGGAGTCGGGAGGGTGTTGGATCCCGGCACTGCCTGCTCGGGGGTTCAAGCAGTGCCGGGTCCGTTTGATCAGCCTAGATGAACTTTACGAAACGCCGCAATACGGACACTTGGGACTTGTCTCCGTACATGTGTACGCCACGCGTGTATCGGCCCTTACGGGGCAACGCGCCCGTTGGCGTTGAAGGCCGCGTAGGTCAGTGGCATGAGCTTCGCCCAGTGCTGCTCCATCCCCTCGCCGACCATCTCGATCTCCCGCTGCGGGAAGGACGGGACCCTGGCCAGCTCGTGCTGGGTGCGGAGCCCGAGGAAGTGCATGAGCGAGCGGGCGTTGCAGGTGGCGTACATCGAGGAGAAGAGGCCGACCGGCAGGACCGAACGGGCCACCTCGCGGGCCACGCCGGCCGCGAGCATCTCCTGGTAGGCCTCGTACGCCTGACGGTAGGAGTCCTCCATGACCCGGCCCGTCAGCTCCTGCTGCGCTTCGGTCCCCTCGACGAAGACGTACTTGCCCGGGCGTCCCTCCTGGACGAGCCTGCGCTCGGTGTCCGGGACGTAGAAGACCGGCTCCAGCTCCCGGTAGCGGCCGGACTCCTCGTTGTAGGACCAGCCCACCCGGTGCCGCACGAACTCGCGGAACACGAAGATCGGGGCGCTGATGAAGAAGGTCATCGAATTGTGCTCGAAGGGGCTGCCGTGGCGGTCGCGCATCAGGTAGTTGATGAGGCCCCCGGAGCGCTGCGGGTCCTTCCGGAGCTCCTCCAGGGACTGTTCGCCGGCCGTGGAGACGCGGGCGGCCCACAGCACGTCGCTGTCGGTGGCCGCGTGCTTCACCAGCTCCACCGTCACATCGCTGCGGAAGCTGGGCTTCCGGCGCGGGGGGTCGCTGTCGCTCACACGGGCTCCTTCCGAACGGGTCCTTCGAGGGGCGTACGCCCACTCTACGGCGGGCACCGGCGGCCACGGGGCTGACGAGGCGCCATGAATTTTGCTTAATGTCCCGAATTCCGGCACCGATTGGGCCGTTCGTTCGTCTCTCCAGGAGAGAGCACACCGTCCGTCAGAACCCGGGCCCACAGGCCCCGACCGTGAGGAGAGCCGCCACCGTGTTTCTCCCCCAGCTACCGCCGGGAGGTACCCCCATCCGCGAACCCGTCCCCTTCGCCTTCGTCGCCGAGGCCGACCGTTTCCGAAGCAACGTCACTCCGCCGCCGCGCGAGAGTCTGAGCGTCGCCCAGATCACCGCCCGTAGTCTGGTCGGACTGACCGTGGTGGCGGGGCTCGTGGGCTCGCTGCTCTTCGGCATACCCGCACTGCAGCCGTACCAGGCGTCCGACCGTCCCGCGGGGACGGCGCAGCAATCGGAGGTGTCCGGGGGGCGGTAGCCTCTCGGGCACAGCCCAACCGAACGTGCATGTGAGTGAGGTCCTGCCGTGCCCCTGCCCTTCTTGACGGCCGACGGCGTCTTCGACGCACACGAGGACGAAGCCCTCCCCCATGTGGATCCCGAGCGCTGGCGGCGCCCCTACCGGCCCGGCCCCTGGCGGGTCGCCGGTGCGTCGGTGCTGCTGCTGCTCGCCGCCTTCATGCTGCTGGCCACGGTGATCATCGCCTTCGCGGGCACCTGGACGGGCGCGGGCATCGCCCTGGCCGCCTCGCTGGCCGTGGTCGGCTCCGCGCTGCGGATCCTGCGCTCGGGCGTGTGGGTGAGCCCCTCCGGGTTGCGCCGGGTCGGTTTCTTCGGGACCCGCTCCGTCACCTGGAGCCAGGTCGAGACGGTGCGCAAGGTCCAGCAGCCGGTGCGCTGGCTGGGACTGCCGCGGACCGTGCAGGGGCAGGCGCTGACGGTGGCGGCGCGCGGCAAGGAGCTGCCGGTGCTGCTGACCGACCACAACGCCGACTTCCTGGCCCGTGGCGAGGCCTTCGACCGGGCCGCCGGCCAGGTGGAGGCGTGGGCCGAGGAGTACCGGGGCGTGCCCGCCTGACGGTGGCGGAACGGCACGAGGGCCCGTACGGGGATCGTCCTGTACGGGCCCTTCCGTTTGCCGGCCCGCGCGTCTACGCGCGCGCCTGGTGCAGGGCGATGGCCCGCTGCATGGCCTTGCGGGCCCGCGGGGTGTCGCGGGCGTCGTGGTAGGCGACGGCGAGGCGGAACCAGGTGCGCCAGTCCCCCGGCGCGTCCTCGGTCTCCGCCTTGCGGCGTGCGAAGACCTCGTCGGCGGAGTCCCGCAGGATCCGGCCGTACTCGTCCCGTTCCAGTTCGTCGACGGGCAGGCCGCCCTCGGCCTCCAGCTCCGTTGCGAGCTGGTTGGCCCGGGTGACGAAGCGGGTGTTCATCCAGAGGAACCAGATGCCGATGGCCGGCAGGATCAGCACGGCCGCACCGAAGGTGACGGTGAGCCAGGTGCCCTGCTGGATCAGCAGCAGGCCCCGGCTGCCGACCAGGACGAAGTAGACGACCAGGACGGCGGCCGTGATGAGATAGGTGATCTTCGCGCGCATGGTGCTACTGCCTCATCAGCCGAGGTCGAGGAAGTTTTCCAGGCCGAAGGTGAGGCCCGGGGTCTGCGTCACGCGGCGGGCGCCGAGCAGGATGCCCGGCATGAAGCTGCTGTGGTGCAGGGAGTCGTGACGGATGGTCAGGGTCTCGCCCTCGCCACCGAGCAGCACCTCCTGGTGGGCCAGCAGGCCGCGCAGGCGGATGGCGTGCACGGGGACGCCGTCGACGTCGGCGCCGCGGGCGCCGTCGAGGGCCGTGGCCGTGGCGTCGGGCTGGGCGCCGAGGCCGGCCTCGGCGCGGGCGGCCGCGATGAGCTGGGCCGTGCGGGTCGCGGTGCCGGAGGGGGCGTCGACCTTCTTCGGGTGGTGCAGCTCGACGACCTCGACGGACTCGAAGTAGCGGGCGGCCTGGGCGGCGAACTTCATGGTGAGGACGGCGCCGATGGAGAAGTTCGGGGCGATGAGCACCCCGGTCCCGGGGGAGGCGGCGAGCCAGGTGTTCAGCTGGGCGAGGCGGTCCTCGTTCCAGCCGGTGGTGCCGACCACGGCGTGGATGCCGTGGCCCACGAGGAAGTCCAGGTTCCCCATGACCGAGTCGGGGGTGGTCAGCTCGACGGCGACCTGGGCTCCGGCCTCGGCCACCTGCTCCAGCTTGTCGCCCCGCCCGAGGGCCGCCACCAGCTCCATGTCCTCGGCGGCCTCGACCGCCTTGACCGCCTCGGAGCCGATGCGGCCCCGGGCGCCGAGGACTGCCACGCGCAGCTTGCTCATTGTTGCTTCCTTAAGGGTGCGTGCGTACGGGTCTAGGCGACCGCTTCGTCGAGCCGGGCGGCCTGCTTCTCCTTGAGCGGGCCGATCACCGCCAGCGAGGGCCGCTGTGCCAGTACATCCTGGGCGACCGCGCGGACGTCGTCGGGGGTCACCGAGGCGATGCGGGCCAGCATGTCGTCGACGGACATCTGGTCGCCCCAGCACAGCTCGCTCTTGCCGATGCGGTTCATGATCGCGCCGGTGTCCTCCAGGCCGAGGACGGTGGAGCCGGAGAGCTGGCCGATGGCGCGCCGGATCTCCTCGTCGGTGAGGCCTTCGGAGGCGACGGTGTCCAGCTCCTGGCGGCAGATCCGCAGTACGTCGTGGACCTGGCTGGGCCGGCAGCCCGCGTAGACGCCGAAGAGGCCGGTGTCGGCGAAGCCGGAGGTGTACGAGTACACGCTGTAGGCCAGGCCGCGCTTCTCTCGGACCTCCTGGAAGAGCCGGGAGGACATGCCGCCGCCGAGGGCGGTGTTCAGCACGCCGAGGGCCCAGCGGCGCTCGTCGGTGCGGGCGAGGCCCGGCATGCCGAGGACCACGTGGGCCTGCTCGGTCTTGCGGTTGACCAGATCGACACGGCCGGCGGTGCGGATCCGCTTGGTGCCGGTGCGCGGGCCGAGCGGCACCGCGTCGGTGTGCTTCAGGGCGCCGGCCTTCTCGAAGGCGGCGCGGACCTGGCGTACGACCTTGTTGTGGTCGACGTTGCCGGCGGCGGCGACGACCAGGCGGGTCGGGTCGTAGTGCTTCTTCCAGAAGCGGCGGATCCGGTCGGCGCCGAGGGCGTTGATCGTCTCGACGGTGCCGAGGACGGGGCGGCCGAGCGGCGAGTCCCCGTACATGGTCTGGGCGAACAGGTCGTGGACCATGTCGCCCGGGTCGTCCTCGGTCATCGCGATCTCTTCGAGGATGACCCCCCGCTCGGCGTCGACGTCCTCCTCGCGGATCAGCGAGCCGGTGAGCATGTCGCAGACCACGTCGATGGCCAGCGGCAGGTCCGTGTCGAGGACGCGCGCGTAGTAGCAGGTGTACTCCTTCGCCGTGAAGGCGTTCATCTCGCCGCCGACCGCGTCGATCGCGGAGGAGATGTCGAGGGCGGTGCGCTTGGAGGTGCCCTTGAAGAGGAGGTGTTCCAGGTAGTGGGTGGCGCCGTTGAGACTGGGCGTCTCGTCGCGCGAGCCCACGTTGGCCCAGATGCCGAAGGTGGCGGAGCGGACGGAGGGCAGCGTCTCGGTGACGACGCGCAGTCCGCCGGGCAGGACCGTGCGCCGGACGGTGCCGATGCCGCTCTGGCCCTTGAGGAGAGTTTGGGTACGGGCGACGGCCCGCCCCTCCGAAGAGGGGCGGGCCGTCACACGGGAACTACGCGACGTCACTTGTCGGAGTCGTCCTTGTCAGCGTCGTCGCCGGCGGCCTCGCCGTCGATCACGGGGATCAGGGAGAGCTTGCCGCGCTGGTCGATCTCGGCGATCTCCACCTGGACCTTGGTGCCGACCGCGAGCACGTCCTCGACGTTCTCCACGCGCTTGCCACCGGCGAGCTTGCGGATCTGCGAGATGTGCAGCAGACCGTCCTTGCCGGGCATGAGGGAGACGAAGGCACCGAAGGTGGTGGTCTTGACGACCGTGCCCAGGTACCGCTCGCCGACCTCCGGCATGGTCGGGTTGGCGATCGCGTTGATCGTGGCACGGGCGGCCTCGGCGGCCGGGCCGTCGGAGGCACCGATGTAGATGGTGCCGTCGTCCTCGATCGTGATCTCGGCGCCGGTGTCCTCCTGGATCTGGTTGATCATCTTGCCCTTGGGGCCGATGACCTCACCGATCTTGTCCACCGGGATCTTGACGGTGATGATCCGCGGCGCGAACGGGGACATCGCGTCCGGCGTGTCGATCGCTTCCATCATCACGTCGAGGATGTGGAGGCGGGCGTCGCGGGCCTGCGTCAGGGCCGCGGCCAGGACGGAGGCCGGGATGCCGTCGAGCTTGGTGTCGAGCTGGAGCGCGGTGACGAACTCCTTGGTGCCGGCGACCTTGAAGTCCATGTCGCCGAAGGCGTCCTCCGCACCGAGGATGTCGGTGAGGGCGACGTAGTGGGTCTTGCCGTCGATCTCCTGGGAGATCAGGCCCATGGCGATACCGGCGACGGGGGCCTTGAGGGGCACACCGGCGTTCAGCAGCGACATGGTGGAGGCGCAGACCGAGCCCATGGACGTCGAACCGTTGGAGCCGAGGGCCTCGGACACCTGGCGGATCGCGTAGGGGAACTCCTCGCGGGTCGGCAGGACCGGCACGATCGCGCGCTCGGCGAGCGCGCCGTGGCCGATCTCGCGGCGCTTCGGGGAGCCGACGCGGCCGGTCTCGCCGACGGAGTACGGCGGGAAGTTGTAGTTGTGCATGTAGCGCTTGCGGGTCACCGGGGAGAGGGTGTCCAGCTGCTGCTCCATGCGGAGCATGTTGAGGGTGGTGACGCCCAGGATCTGGGTCTCGCCACGCTCGAACAGCGCCGAGCCGTGCACGCGCGGGATGGCCTCGACCTCGGCGGCGAGGGTACGGATGTCCGTGAGCCCGCGGCCGTCGATGCGGACCTTGTCCTTGATGACGCGCTCGCGCACCAGGGCCTTGGTCAGGCTGCGGTAGGCGGCGGAGATCTCCTTCTCGCGGCCCTCGAAGGCCGGGAGGAGCTTCTCGGCGGCGATCTCCTTGACGCGGTCCAGCTCGGCCTCGCGGTCCTGCTTGCCCGCGATGGTCAGCGCCTGGGAGAGCTCGCCCTTGACGGCGGCCGCGAGGGCCTCGTACACGTCGTCCTGGTAGTCCAGGAAGACCGGGAACTCGCCCTCGGGCTTGGCGGCCTTGGCGGCCAGGTCGGCCTGGGCCTTGCAGAGGACCTTGATGAAGGGCTTCGAGGCGTCGAGACCGGCGGCCACGACCTCCTCGGTCGGCGCCTCGGCGCCGCCCTTGACCAGGGCGATGGTCTTCTCGGTGGCCTCGGCCTCGACCATCATGATCGCGACGTCGCCGTCCTCCAGGACGCGGCCCGCGACGACCATGTCGAAGACGGCGTCCTCGAGCTCGGTGTGCGTCGGGAAGGCGACCCACTGGCCGCGGATCAGCGCGACGCGGACGCCGCCGATCGGGCCGGAGAAGGGCAGACCGGCCAGCTGGGTGGACGCGGACGCGGCGTTGATCGCGATGACGTCGTACAGGTGGTCCGGGTTGAGCGCCATGATGGTGGCGACGACCTGGATCTCGTTGCGCAGGCCCTTCTTGAAGGAGGGGCGCAGCGGGCGGTCGATCAGGCGGCAGGTGAGGATCGCGTCCTCGGAGGGGCGGCCCTCGCGGCGGAAGAAGGAGCCGGGGATCTTGCCGGCCGCGTACTGGCGCTCCTCGACGTCCACCGTCAGGGGGAAGAAGTCGAGCTGGTCCTTGGGCTTCTTCGACGCGGTGGTCGCGGAGAGGACCATCGTGTCGTCGTCCAGGTAGGCAACGGCGGAGCCGGCGGCCTGGCGGGCCAGGCGGCCCGTCTCGAAGCGGATGGTGCGGGTGCCGAAGGAGCCGTTGTCGATGACGGCCTCGGCGTAGTGGGTCTCGTTCTCCACTAGCGTTTTCTCCATTTTCGTCGTCTCCGTCCGCCACCCGTGTGGTGGTGGACGGTGGCGGAGAAGCGCTCCTGGCGTGCGGGCCGGTCTTCGATCGAAGCACCCGGGGTCTCGGCCCCTCCGACGGGGCTTTCCGGATGCCACTACCGAGGACCGGCGGCGTAGGGAGGGCGCTCCTCCTCTTCAGTTGTGCGCTGTGTCCCAGACTACAAAGCGTCGGGTGCGTCGCGCACGTACAGCAAAGGGAGCGGCCCCATCGGTGTGGGAACCGCTCCCTTCACAGTGTGCTTACTTGGCGCCGGCCGCACCGCGGCGGATGCCGAGGCGCTCGACCAGCGTACGGAAGCGCTGGATGTCCTTCTTGGCCAGGTACTGCAGCAGGCGGCGGCGCTGGCCGACCAGGATCAGCAGACCACGACGGGAGTGGTGGTCGTGCTTGTGGGTCTTGAGGTGCTCGGTCAGGTCCGAGATGCGGCGGGACAGCATCGCGACCTGGACCTCGGGAGAGCCGGTGTCGCCCTCCTTGGCACCGAATTCTGCGATGAGCTGCTTCTTCGTAGCGGCGTCGAGCGGCACGCTTACTCCTTGTTTGGTCTTCGTGGCCACCGAGTGCCCCAGGTCGAATCCGCTGGAGAGCTTCCGTAACTCGGGAGGCGAGGTCCGCTGGGCGCTGTCTCCAGAAGTCTCCGGGGACGCGTACACAAACGGCCGTCACACAGCGTACCAGGCTGCCGGGTCGCGCCGTCTCAGCTGGTGAGAGAGCGTGCGCGGCCGTATACGTCGAGCACTGCCAGGGCCAGCGGGACCAGGCTGAGCAGGACCGCCGCCTCGGTGAGGTCGAGGAGCCTTCCCCAGAAGGGTGACAGGCCCTTGCGGGGGATGACAAGCGAGATTCCCACGAGGAGGGCGGCTCCGGCGGCGACGGCGGCCGAGAGCGAGACCGTATGTTCGAACGCCAGATCGACCGGCGTGCGCAGGGCCAGGCCCAGGACCAGGAGGCCGACCGCGGCCAGGCCGGCGGCCAGGGCGCAGACCACCTGGGAGGTGTAGCGGAAGAGGCGGGCGCGCAGCAGCATCGCCAGTCCGGTGGCCAGGGCCAGCAGGCGGCCCCACGTGCTGTCGGAGAAGCCGAGGACGGCGGCGGCCCCGACCGCGACCGCGGCGCACCCCCCGACGAGGCCGAGCAGCATCTCGTGCCCCCGCCGGGCCTGCGCGGCGATGGCCTCGGCGTCGAGCGGGGCCCCTTGCTGGTCGGCGCCGCCCTGGTCGGCGTACGGGTCGGCGTCGTAGCGGTCCGGGGCCTCGTATCCCGGGGCGGCGCTCTGCGGGGCGGCGTACCCGATGGGCAGCCGGGCGAAGCGGGCGGACAGGGCGGGCAGGAAGGCGACGAGCCCGATGGCGGCGGGGGCGCACACGGCGGCCGTGGCCGTGGCGGAGGCGTCGGCGGCGATGGCGCCGAAGGAGGCCAGGGTCCCGGTGGCCGCCAGGAAGGTGGCGGCGACGAAGGGGGCGTCCCCGTCCGGGGTGAGCGCGACCAGCGCGACGGAGACGACCAGGACGCAGGCGCAGCCGAGCAGGAACTGCAGCCGCCCGGGTCCCTGGCCGGCGCCGGCGGCGACGGTCCCGGAGCCCGCGATCAGCAGGTGCGGCAGGGCGCCGAGGCCGAGGGCGACGGCGGAGCCGCGGTCGCGGTAGACGCGGGCGCGCACCCCGGCGGCGGCGGTGAGGAGCAGGCCGACGGCTCCGGCGATGATCCCGGGCAGGCCGTGCATGTCGTGGCGGACCGGGTCGGCGTACCAGAGGACGAAGCCGAGCAGGACGAGCAGCAGCGCGGCGCCGGACAGGCCCGCCCCGCGCAGCATGTCGTCGCTCCAGCGGTGCCGGTCGCGGACGACGGCGGAGGCGACGGCGTCGGAGACGTCGTCGAAGACGGCCGGCGGCAGGGACTCGGCGAAGGGGCGCAGGCTGAGCACCTCGCCGTCCAGGACCTGCTGGGCCGCGAGGGTGCGGGCTCCGTCGAGGACGGCGCCGGAGCGGCGGACCAGGTGGAAGCCGGTGGGGGCGCCGACGGGCTGGGTCTGGCCGGTGAGGCGCAGCAGTTCGGGGTAGACGTCGGCGACGGCGATGTCCTCCGGGAGGGCGACGTCGATGCGGCTGTCCGGTGCCACGACCGTGACCCTGCAGAACCCGGTCGCCTCGGCCGTACTCACCTGTGTGACCCCCTGGTTGGCACCGCCCCGCCGCGGCGGCGGCCGGTGGCGGATGCGCATGGCGCGGGCGTCACCCTACCCGGAGGCCGCCCGCCGCTCGGCAAGTAGGATCACCGTTCGCGTCGGGCACGGGGTGCGGGAGTGCCCCCCGGGGCCCGGGACTTGGGGGCACCGGCTGCGACGTGCCGCCCGTTCTCGAGGGATTGATGCTCCGGTGAGCCAGATCGTCGTCAAGCGCCCGCCCCGCTCCCTGCCGCCCGAGGTCCCGTCGCAGGAGCTGAGGCTGCAGGCGCCGCCGGAACTCCCGCGGGGACAGCAGGAGGGCATGCTGATGCAGCTCCTGCCGATGCTGGGCATGGGCTCCTCGGTCGTCTTCTTCTTCATTCCGGGCTCCGCGCCGTTCATGCGGATCATGGGCGTGCTGATGCTGGCGTCGACGGTGGGCATGGTCATCGCCCAGCTGGTGCGCCACCGGCGCGGTACGCAGGGGCAGATGGCCGACGTGCGGCGGGACTACCTCAAGTACCTCGCGCAGACGCGCCGCCAGGTGCGGCGCACCGCGCGGGCGCAGCGCGACGCGCAGCTGTACCTGCACCCGGCGCCCGACCAGCTGTGGTCGGTGGTGGCGGAGGGCTCGCGGCTGTGGGAGCGGCGGGTCGGCGACGCGGACTTCGGGCAGGCCCGGCTGGGGCTGGGCGCGCAGCGGCTCGCGACCGCGCTGGTGGCTCCGGACACGGCCCCGGTGGACGAGCTGGAGCCGCTGGCGGCGGGGGCGATGCAGCGGTTCCTGAAGGTGCACTCCTCGCTGGACGGGCTGCCGGTGGCGGTGTCGATCCGGGCGTTCTACCACGTGACGGTGTCCGGGGAGGCGGAGTCGGCGCGGGGTGCGGCGCGGGCGATGGTGGCGCAGCTGGCGACGCTGCACTCCCCCGAGGACCTGGTGGTGGCGGTGGTGGCCGCGCCGGGGGCGGTGCCGTCGTGGGACTGGGTGAAGTGGCTGCCGCACACGCAGGTGCCGGGGCAGGTCGACGGGGCCGGTACGAAGCGGCTGTTCGGCGACGACCTGGGTGATCTGGAGGGGCTGCTGGGGTCCCGGCTGGAGGGCCGTCCGCGGTTCAGCCGGGAGGTGTCGCCGGTGCTGGACCAGCCGCACCTGGTGGTGGTGCTGGACGGCGGGCTGGTGCCGCCGGACTCGGTGTTCGCGGCGGCCGAGGGACTGCAGGGCGTCACCGTCGTCGAGGTGGTCGCGGGCGGGCTGGACGAGCCGCGCGGCGGTCTGTCGGTCGTGGTGGGGCCTGGCCGGCTGCGGCTGGAGTCGGGCGCGGGGGTCGCGTACGAGGGCACCCCGGACACCCTGTCGCTGCCGGCGGCGGAGGCGCTGGCCCGGCAGCTGGCGCCGCTGCGCACGGGCGGCGGTGACGACGACGAGCCGCTGCTGGCGAACCTGGACTTCACCGACCTGCTGAACCTGGGCGACGCGGCTTCGGTCGACGTGTCCCGCACCTGGCGGCCGAGGTCGGCCGGCGAGCGGCTGCGGGTTCCGATCGGGGTGGGCGAGGACGGCGCGCCGGTGATGCTGGACCTGAAGGAGGCCGCGCAGGAGGGCATGGGCCCGCACGGGCTGTGCGTGGGCGCGACCGGTTCGGGCAAGTCGGAGCTGCTGCGCACGCTGGTGCTGGGGCTGGCGGTGACGCACACGTCGGAGACGCTGAACTTCGTCCTCGCGGACTTCAAGGGCGGCGCCACCTTCACCGGCATGGGGCAGATGCCGCACGTCGCGGCGGTGATCACCAACCTGGCGGACGACCTGACGCTCGTCGACCGGATGGGCGACTCGATCCGCGGCGAGCTCCAGCGCCGGCAGGAGCTGCTGCGTTCGGCGGGCAACTACGCGAACATCCACGACTACGAGAAGGCGCGCGCGGCGGGCGCCCCGCTGGAGCCGCTGGCCTCGCTGGTGCTGGTCATCGACGAGTTCTCGGAGCTGCTGACCGCGAAGCCCGACTTCATCGACATGTTCATCCAGATCGGCCGGATCGGCCGCTCGCTGGGCGTGCACCTGCTGCTGGCCTCGCAGCGGCTGGAGGAGGGCAAGCTGCGCGGCCTGGACACGTACCTGTCGTACCGGATCGGCCTGCGCACCTTCTCGGCGTCGGAGTCGCGGACGGCGATCGGGGTGCCGGACGCGTACCACCTGCCGTCGGTGCCCGGTTCGGGCTACCTGAAGACCGGCACGGACGAGATGACCCGTTTCAAGGCCGCGTACGTCTCGGGCGTCCACCGCCCGGGCGGGGCGGACCTGGCGGTGGGGCCGTTCCCGGTGGAGCGCCGCCCGGCGCTGTTCACGGCCGCCCCGGTGCCGGTGGTGTACGCGGCGCCGGACCCGGCGCAGCCGGCGGAGCGGCCGGTGCGGGAGGACGACGCGCTCGCGGACACGGTGCTCGACGTGATCGTGGGGCGGCTGGAGGGGCAGGGCGTGCCGGCGCACCAGGTGTGGCTGCCGCCGCTGGACCGGGCGCCGTCCCTGGACCAGCTGCTGCCGGCCCTGGCGGCTTCGGCGGAGCGCGGGCTGCACGCGGAGGGGTACACGCGGCCGGGCGGGCTGGTGGTGCCGCTCGGGCTGATCGACAAGCCCTTCGAGCAGCGGCGCGAGGTGCTCTGCCGGGACTTCTCGGGTGCTGCGGGCCACATGATGGTGGTGGGCGGTCCGCAGTCGGGCAAGTCGACGCTGATGCGGACGCTGATCTGCGCGTTCGCGCTGACGCACACCCCGCGCGAGGTGCAGTTCTACGGGCTGGACTTCGGCGGCGGCGCGCTGTCCTCGGTGGCGGAGCTGCCGCACGTGGGCGGGGTCGCCTCCCGGCTGGATCCGGAGCGGGTGCGGCGCACGGTCGCGGAGGTGGCGGGGATCCTGGCCCGCCGCGAGGAGTTCTTCCGGGCGAACGGCATCGACTCCATCGGCACGTACCGGCGCAGGCGGGCGGCGGGCGAGCTGCCGGGCGAGGCGTGGGGTGACGTGTTCCTGGTCGTCGACGGCTGGGGCGGGTTCCGCGGCGAGTACGAGGGCCTGGAGCCGGTGGTCACGGACATCGCGGCCCGCGGGCTCGGCTACGGCGTCCACGTGGTGGTCACGGCGGCCCGCTACATGGAGGTGCGGGCGGCGCTGAAGGACCAGCTGCTGGGCCGGCTGGAGCTGCGTCTCGGCGACGTGATGGACTCCGAGTTCGACCGGCGGGTGGCGGCGAACGTGCCGACGGGGATGCCGGGGCGCGGCCAGGTGCCGGAGAAGCTGCACTTCCTGGGGGCGCTGCCGCGGATCGACGGGGCGCACGACGCGGAGAGCCTCTCGGAGGGGACGCGGGAGTTCGTCGCGGCGGTGCGGTCGGGCTGGTCCGGCCCGGCCGCTCCGGGGGTGCGGCTGCTGCCGCGGCTGCTGCACGCGGACCGGCTGCCCAAGGGCGGGGAGTTCCCGGAGCGCGGGATCGCGATCGGCATCGACGAGACGGCTCTGGAGCCGGTGTTCGTGGACTTCGAGAGCGACCCCTTCTTCCTGGTGTTCGGCGAGGGCGAGTCGGGCAAGACGAACCTGCTGCGGCTGATCGCGCAGCAGATCGCCCGGCGCTACCGGCCGGACCAGGCCAAGCTGGTCGTCGGCGACTACCGGCGCGGGCTGCTGGGGGCGCTGCCGGAGGAGCACCTGCTGGAGTACGCGCCGATGGCGGGCTCCCTCCAGATGCACATGGAGGCGCTGGTCGGGGTGTTCTCGCGCAGGCAGCCGCCGGCGGACGTCACCCCGCAGCAGCTGCGGGACCGCAGCTGGTGGACGGGCCCGGACGTGTTCATCGTGATCGACGACTACGACCTCGTCGCCACGAGCCAGGGCAACCCGCTGGCGCAGCTGGTGGAGTTCCTGCCGTTCGCCCGGGACACCGGGGTCCGCTTCGTCATCGCGCGCAGCTCGGCGGGCGCCTCGCGGGCGATGTACGAGCCGTTCGTGCAGCGGATCAAGGAGCTGGGCGCGCAGGGCGTCGTCCTGTCGGGCGATCCCTCCGAGGGCGATCTGCTCGGCACCGTCCGCTCCCGCCCGATGCCCCCGGGCCGCGGCCACTACGTGTCGCGCCGGCGCGGTACCTCACTGGTCCAGCTGGGCCGGATGCCGGGACTGTAGGGGCCGCGGGGGCCGGGTCCCAGGGGGGCCGGCGGCCATCGGGGGAAACGGCTCCCCCTGCGGCCGCGTTCCGCCGATAATCGGCTGCGAAGACCGAGCAGCACCGCACGACCGACGGGAAGGGCCGCACATGGGCACCCAGCAGGAGAAGGACGAGCTGTACGCGCTCGACATCAGCGACGTCGAGTGGCAGGGGCCGCCCGGGACCAGCCCGGACGAGGAGCGGGTGGAGATCGCCAAGCTGCCCGAGGGCGCGGTGGCGATGCGGTCCTCCCTGGACCGCGACACGGTGCTGCGCTACACGGCGGCCGAGTGGGAGGCGTTCGTGCTCGGGGCCCGGGACGGGGAGTTCGACCTCACCTGAGGCCCGCGGCCCGGGTACGGCGAAGGGGGCGCGCCCCACGCGGGGCGCGCCCCCTTCGGCATGCCGGGCGGGCTCAGAAGGCCTCGGTGAACAGGCGCGAGGCCTTCACGTCCGTGGCGCGGTAGTCGCCCTTGCCGCGCTCGATGAGCCGGGCGACGCCCTCCAGCTGCTTCTGCATGTGGTCGGCGCGGCCGTGGTACTTCCTCTGGAGGTCGAGGTACGCGACGTGCGCCTCGCCGTCCCAGGTGTCGGTGACGACCTTCACGGCCGACTCCATCTCCTCCAGGTCCTTGAGGATGTTCCTGGAGACGACGCGGATGCGGTCCGCCATCTGCTGGACGCTCTCGTACCGTACCCGGGTGTGGCCGTCTTCGCTGCCTGCCATGTCCTTCTCCTTCGGGCTGGGGTGTGCTGGGGCGACGCGGACGTCAGAGGTTTTCGAGGCCGGAGCGGGCGCCGCCTCCGGCGGCGGAGCCGGAGCGGGCGTTGATCGTGCTGAACGCCGCGTGCACGTCCGCGTCCTGCGCGTTGGTCAGGTTCTTCGTCTGCGCGACGGCGTTGTGCAGGACGGAGAGCAGCCGGCGGATCTCGTCGTGGTCGAGGTTGAGGTCCGACTGGGCCCTCTTGAAGCCGTCGGCGCCGACGCCGGTCCAGCCCGCGTGCACGGTTTCGAGGATGTCGGCCAGCTCACGGGCCTGGGTGGTGACGGCGTTCGCCGTCTCGGAGATCTTGTTGGCCGCCTTGACGACCGGATCGTCCGCAAGTCCGAAATTGTTCGTCATCCGAAGCTCCTCACTTCTCAATTCCCCAGCAGAACCGGTGGATTGCGCGGCGGAGCGGTTCCCGGGGGCCGCAATTCACGCCACACGCACCGGAGTTCCCCCTCCGCTTCACCCGGATCCCCGATCACAGTCGTGAAGCCTGGCGTCACTCTAGTCAGTTCGGTGGACCCGCCCGACACCCGTCGCCCGGCTCTGTGGACGAACGGTGACCGTTCACTGCAAACGGCTCCGGCGGCCGCGGCGGGCGTCGCGCACGACGGTCGCGGCCCCGGCGACGACGGCGACGAGCACGCCCGCGATCCCCAGCGCGTACGTGCCGATCCGCTCGTCGCGCTCCTGGGCGGTCTCCGACATCGGGAGGGCGGCCGCCCGCGGTGCGGCCGCCGGGGGCGGGCCGGGGTCCGGGACGGGCGGCCCGGGCGGCCCGGCGTCCTGGGTGACGGCCCGCACCGGGTCCACGACGCCCCATCCGACGTAGTCGTCACGGCCCTTGACGGAACGTTCGGCGGTGTTCTGGATCTGCCAGACCACCTCCTGCGGGGTCCACTGTGGGTGCTCGGCGACCAGCAGGGCGGCGACCCCGGCGACGTAGGGGGCGGAGAAGCTGGTGCCGTTGTCGACGCACTGGCCGAAGCCGGGGACGGTGGAGACCATGTCCACGCCGGGGGCCGCGACCCCGATGAAGTCGCCGGGCTGGGAGAAGGCGGCCCGTTCGTTGTTGCGGTCGGAGGAGGCCACGGCGAGGACCCCGGGGAAGGCCGCCGGGTAGGTCCTGCGCTTCTGCCCGCTCAGTCCGTCGTTGCCCGCCGAGGCGACGACCACGGCCTTGGCGGCGAGGGCCCGCTGGACTGCTTTGCCCAGTTCGGAGTCCGGGGCCAGCGGGGCGTCCGTGTCCTGGGAGATGTTGATGACCCGGGCGCCCTTGGCCACTGCGTGGTCGACGGCCTGGGCGAGGGTGGCGACCGCGTTGCCGCCGGCCTGTCCGTCGTTCTGCCGGATGGGGATCACCGTGGCCCCGGGGGCGAGGCCGACGAAGCCGGTGCCCTGCCGGGGGCGGGCCGCGATCAGCCCGGCGACCTTGGTGCCGTGCCCGATGGTGTCGTTGGTGCCGTCGCCGCCCTTGGGGTCGATGAAGTCGCGTCCGGCGCCGGTGTCGAGGGCACCGGCGAGCTGCGGGTTGGCGCGGTCCACGCCGGTGTCGATGACGGCGACCCGCACCCCCTCGCCCCTGGTGCGGGCCCACAGGGTGTCCAGCATGACCCGCTGGAGGGCCCAGGGCCGGTCGGCGATCTGCTTCTTCATGGGGAAGGTGCACTCGCCCGCCCCGTCCAGGGCGAAGGCGTACGCGGACTGCGGCGCGGGCGCCGCGCCGCCGAGGGCGGCCAGGGCGAGGGCGGCGGCCGCCAGGGCGGCGCGGGAGGACCGGGACACGGCCGGCGTCCTCACGAGCCCTGCGGCTGGCGGGCCGCGTTGGTGTCCAGGCGCGGCCCCTTGGAGAGGAACTCCGACCAGGCGATCGGCACCATGGCGGGCACGACCCCGCCGTAGCCGAGCCGTACCTGCGCCTGGCTGGGCTCGGGCCGGCCGTCGCCGGCGGCGTCCTGCGCCCGCTGCCCCGGCGCGCCGATCCCCGACTGCTCGGCGTCGCTGTCGCCGTTGGCCTGGACCGCGTACCGCAGGCCGGTGTCGGTGACCAGGAACAGGGCGCCGGCCCCGCCGGGCCGGCGGCCCTGGACCTGGGTGTAGAGCAGGCCCGTGCCGGGGGTGACGTACGAGCTGGTGCCGCTGGCGGTGATGTCGACGGGGAAGCCGGTGCCGGCCCAGGTGCTCAGCGTCTGCCCGCCTCGGCCGTCGACGGAGCGCAGGACGCTGCACACGGTGTCGCGGCGTTCGCCGCCGTTAGCGGCGCCGGGGGTGTCCGCGACCCGGTTGACCTGCATGCCGCGCCGGCGGGGCCATGTGGCGTCCTCCTTGAAGGGAGGGGCGTTCGGGTCCAGGGACTTCAGGCCGGTCTCGCGGGCCTTGCCGTGCATGCCCAGGCCCTCACTGGCGGGCGAGTGGATCAGCAGCCAGGCCACGAACTCCGAGACCGGGGCGATCCGGTCGGGCAGTACGACGTAGTACTGGGTCCCGGAGCCGGTCTGAGCGGTCAGCACCACGCCGACCCTGCCGTCGGGGCCGCTCGGGACGGCCGCGCTCGCCCCGGGGGTGCCGGGCAGCTGCGGGAAGGCCAGGTCGTCGCCGGGGTTGAGGGTGGCCAGCCACTCCTCGGTCACCGGCTGCGGGGTGGCTCCGGTGCCGACCAGGGCCGTGGTCAGGGTCCCGGAGTCCGGACGTCCTTCGGGGAAGCGGTACTTCGTGCCGGCCCAGTCGACGAGGAAGCGCTCCTTGGCGCCGCCGGTGCTCTGGACGTACAGCACCTGGGTGTCGGTGGTGCGGTTCCCGTCGTCCACCAGGCCGGCCTCCCGGTCGGCGAGGACGAAGGCCGCGGTCTGCACGCCCCGGTTGTTGCCGCCGGGCTGCTGGCAGACGGCCCAGCGCTTGGCCTTGGCGGCGTCGGCCTTGGCGGGGAGCCGGTCCGGGGCGTAGGGGATGCCGATGATGGGGCCGCGCGGGGGCTTGCCCGCGTCGAGCACCTTGTCCTCGACCTGGACGACCTTGGACTTGCGCGGGTCGAGGAGGAGCCGCGCCGAGGCCAGGTTCAGCACGGGGTGCAGCCGGGTCTGGTCCTTGCCGTTCACCTTCGTGGTCAGGACCACGTACCGGGTCGTCGACTGCTTGCCGACGACGACCACGGATCCGGGCTCGTCCCATCCCTTGGGGGCCTGCGGCCGGAACATGCCCCAGGCGCCGAAGCCCGCGACGACGAGCGCGCCGGCCACCACGCCGGGCAGGACCGCGCGCAGCGGGCGGGGGGCGCCCTCCTCGGTCCCGGTGGCGGAGGGCTGGAGGAACGCGGCCACGGTGCGCCGCTTCGCGAAGGTGTACGCGTTGAGCTCATCACGTCGTGATGCCATGACCGCCTGCTTCTCCCCGCACGGCCCGGCTGGTGGGGCCGCTCCCGGGCCTTGGTTGTCGGACCGGGGACCTACTATGCCTCTTGACGGAGGGTCGGCAGGTGCCGGGCGTGCCGGGGCGGCGGCCCGGCGCCAGCCGGATCCCTCCGGACCGGGGTTTCAGGGCTGTTGGGGTGGATGGGGAGATTCCGATGCGGGCGGCCGCAGCCGCGCGTCACCCGGACTCCCCGGCTCCGCCCGCGAGTCGGGGAGGTGCGCGAGTGAGGGCCAGCGCGACGGCGCCGCGGGCGGCCGCGGCCGCACCCGCACGCGGCGGGGTCACGCCGCATCCCAGGTCGGGCCCGGGCCGCTTCGGCCCGTTCCGATTGCAACAGCTCGTGCTCCTCCAGCTCGCGGCCGCCGTACTGCTCGTGGCCTGGGTGGTGGACCCGCTGCTGCTGGTGCCCGCGGGCGTCCTGGCGGTGGTGCTGGCGCTGCTCGCCCTCGTCCGCCGCCACCAGCACTCCCTCCCCGAATGGATCGGCAGTGCGCTCGCCCTGCGCGCCAGGCGGCGCAGGGCCGCCGCCTGCACGGTGCCGGCGGGCACCGAGCCGGGGCTCGCGCCGCTGGTCGAGGCCGATCCGGCGCTGCGCACCACGGCCTTCGGCGACCGCGGCCGGCGGCCCGTCGGGCTGGTCGGTGACGGGACGTTCGTGACCGCGGTGGTCCAGGTGGACACGGACGCCACCGCGCTGCGGCCCGACCGTGCGGAGCGACCGCTGCCGCTGTCCCTGATCCGGGACGTCCTCGAAGTGGACGGCATCCGGCTGGAGTCGGCGCAGCTGGTGCAGCACACCCAGCCCGCCCCGGCCCCGCACCTGCCGGCCCGGTCGATGGCCGCGCTCAACTACGCGCCCCTGCAAGCCCGTACGGGCACCCCGGCGCTGCGGCTGACGTGGATCGCGCTCAAGCTCGACCCGGAGCTGTGCCCGGAGGCGGTCGCCGCGCGCGGCGGCGGCCTCGCGGGGGCGCAGCGCTGTGTGGTGCGGGCGGCCGACCAGCTGGCCGGCCGGCTGGCCGGGGCGGGGTTCCGGGCCACCGTGCTGACCGAGCAGGAGCTGACGGGCGCGCTGGCGACCTCCTCGTGCGCGAACCCGATGGCCATCACCCAGGCGGGGCGGTCGGCGAGCACCGGCCGGCGCACGGAGGAGACCCCCCGGACCTGGCGCTGCGACGACCGGCGCCACACCACCTACTGGATGGGCCGCTGGCCCCCGCTGGGAGGGGCGGGGGCCGGGCTGCCGCAGTTCGTGGCGCTGCTCACCTCGCTGCCGGCGCTGGCGATCAACTTCAGCCTGACGATGGCCCCGGCGGATCGGCAGGGCGTGACCCTGACCGGGTACGTACGGGTCACCGGGCGCAGCGACGAGGAACTCTTGGCGGCCCGGCGGGAGCTGGAGCGGACGGCCCGGGGCGTACGGGCCGGGCTGGTACGGCTCGACCGGGAACAGGTGCCGGGGCTGCTGGCCTCGCTGCCGCTGGGAGGGGCGCGATGAGGGGTTCGGTTCCGCTCAGGGGCGGTTTCGGGCTGATCGGACCGCGCCGCGAGCGGCACGTGGTCGCCGCGGCGGAGCTGGACGCGCTGGCGCTGCCCGTCGGGGACGACGGGGTCGTCATCGGCGTGGACGCCGAGGGGCGGCCGGCGGTGCTCGGCGTGAACCGGCCCACGCCGTACGAGGTCACGCTGATCGGCGGCCTGTGGACCGCCCAGGTGCTGGCGCTGCGCACGGCCGCGACCGGGGCCCGGGTCGCGGTGGAGACCGGGCGGGCGCCCGTGTGGTCCGGGCTGGCCCGGGCGGCCGGCGGCGGGCAGCAGTGCGTGACCCTGCACGACGTGGGCCGGGTCCCGCCGCAGGGCGCCTCGGCGGGCAGCCCGGTGCTGGTGGTCCGGGACTGCGGGATGCGGCCGCCGCGCGGGCGGGTGGCGGCGGGGCCGTGGCAGTCGGTACTGACCCTGCTGCCGTACCTGAGCCCGGCCGCGCCCCGGCTGGTGCGGAACTCGGCGCTGGTCGGGGTGCAGCGGGTGTCCCCGGACGAGGCGGAGCAGGTGGGCGCTCTGATGCGGCTGCCGAGGGCGGCGGTCGAGCCGCTGCCGACCCTGGGGGACGGGGTGACGCTGTGGTGCACGCCGCGGGACCGGAAGTTCGTGATGACGCAGGGGACGGAAACGGAGACCGGGTTGCTGGGCGCGGCGCGGCGCATCGACTGACGGGCCCGTTCGCGGGACGTGCGGGATGACGGTTGCTCAGGGCCGGAGCGGCCTGTAGGCAGGAGTACGGGGGCGCGACCTCGGGGGCTTTCGGGTGCGGGGCGCGATTAGGCTGAGCGCGGGCGCGGCGTCGAGGTGGGCGCCGACCGGTGTTCGACAGACCAGGAGGACCAGTGAGCGGCGATCGGAACGAGAGGCGCGGCGGGACGTGGGACGTCCCGACGGACGATCAGTCCGACGCGGAGCCCGATGTGACGGGCGAGTTCACCATCGACTACACCCCGCCGGCCTGGTACACCCAGGGCGCACCCGCGCAGGGCGCGCCGGTACCGGGGCTGCCCGGGCTGCCCGAGGGCAGCGGCTTCGAACCCCACCGCCCGGCGGACGTGGTCTCCGCGCCGACGATGCGGATCGCTCCGGGGCAGGCCCGGCCGGCCGATGCCAATGCGCCGACCGCGCGGATCCCGGCTCCGGCCCCGGCCGGAACCCCGGGCCAGGGGACCGCGTTCCCGGCCGGCCCGGCCGGCTTCCCGGCGCAGGCCGAAGCCCCGGCCGCGCCGGGGTTCCCCGCGCAGGGAGCCGAGACCCCCGCCCAAGGGACCGGCTTCCCGGCCCAGGGCAACGCCCCGGCCGCGCAGGGGTTCCCTGCGCAGGCAGTCGAGACCCCGGCCCAGGGCGAAGCCCCGGCCGCATCGGGGGGTGAGGTCCCGGGCGGGCAGGACGTCCTGACCCCGGGCGAGCACCCGGCCGCGCCGGCGTTCTCCGCGCAGGGGCACGAGACCCCGGGCCAGGGCCAATCCCCGGCCGCGCCGGTGTCCGCCGCGCAGGGGGCCGGGTTCCCGGCTCAGGGTGGAGCCCCGGCCGCGCCTGCGGTTCCCGCGCCGGGGGCCGAGGGCGAGGCTGCGGCAGCGGGTGCCGGGGTCCAGGGACAGGGCCAGGGGGCGGCGTCCCCCGGGCCGCAGGGCGAAGCGCCGGCCGGAGCCGGGGGTGACGTACCGGGTCAGGGGTCCGAGGCGCTGCCCGCGCTGCCCGGGGGCACCCCGGCGGGGTTCGCCGCGGCGCCGTTCGCGGTGCCCACCGTGGCGCCCATCGCCGTGCCGGCCGCCTTCGCCGACGCCGTACCCCCGGGGTTCGCGCCGGCCGCCGAGGAGGAGGCGGCTCCCGCACCCGGGCGGACGCCCACCCCGGCCGGGGGAACTCCGGTCGCCGGGCCCGCGGATACTCCGTTCGGGGGATCCGGCTCCGAACTGCCCCCGCTGCCGCCCGCGTTCGCCTCCCCGGGCGCGCCCCAGGGCTACGGCTTCCCGCCCTCCGGCCCGGAGCAGCAGGCACCCGCACCCGCACCGCAGGGCTACGGATTCCCGCCCGGCGCCCCCGAAGCGCAGCCGCAGCCCCCGCAGGGGTACGGGTTCCCGCCCGTCCCGCCGCAGCAGCAGGCACCGCAGGCACAGCCCGCACCGCAGGGGTACCCGGCCCCGCAGCCGCCGCAGGCGCAGTGGCAGCAGCCGGGCCCCGGCCAGGGCCCGGGCGCTCCGCTCGGCTACACCGCCGCCGTGGAGCTGTCCTCCGACCGCCTGATCCGCGCCAAGCAGAAGCCCAAGCCCACCCGCTCCGGCTTCCGCTTCGGCGGCAAGGCCGCCGAGGCCGACCGCCAGCGCAAGCTGGAGCTCATCCGCACCCCGGTGATGTCGTGCTACCGCATCGCCGTCATCAGCCTCAAGGGCGGCGTCGGCAAGACCACGACGACCACCGCCCTCGGCGCCACCCTCGCCACCGAGCGCCAGGACAAGATCCTGGCCATCGACGCGAACCCCGACGCCGGCACCCTCGGCCGCCGCGTCCGCCGCGAGACCGGTGCGACGATCCGCGACCTGGTCCAGGCGATCCCGTACCTGCACTCGTACATGGACATCCGGCGGTTCACCTCGCAGGCCCCCTCCGGCCTGGAGATCATCGCCAACGACGTGGACCCGGCGGTCTCGACGACCTTCAACGACGAGGACTACCGACGCGTCATAGACACGCTCGGCCGCCAGTACCCGATCATCCTGACCGACTCCGGGACCGGACTGCTCTACTCCGCCATGCGCGGCGTCCTGGACCTGGCCGATCAGCTGATCATCATCTCCACTCCGTCCGTGGACGGCGCGAGCAGCGCGAGCACCACGCTCGACTGGCTCTCCGCCCACGGGTACGCCGATCTCGTCTCGCGCTCGATCACCGTCATCTCCGGGGTCCGCGAGACCGCCAAGATGATCAAGGTCGAGGACATCGTGCAGCACTTCGAGACCCGCTGCCGCGGGGTCGTCGTGGTGCCGTTCGACGAGCACCTCGCGGCCGGCGCGGAGGTCGACCTCGACCTGATGCGGCCCAAGACGCGGGAGGCGTACTTCAACCTGTCCGCCCTGGTCGCCGAGGACTTCACGCGCGCCCAGCAGCAGGCCGCGCAGGCCCACTGGGGCGCCCCCCAGGGCCACCAGCCGCCCCATCCCCATCCGCAGCCGCAGCCGCAGCCGCAGCCGGGCCCGTACCAGCAGCAGCCGCAGGCGCAGCCCCCGCAGGCGCCGTCCCCGTACGGTCCGCAGTCCTACCCGCAGCCCGGACAGCCCTGGCAGCAGCCCCCGGCCGCCCCCCAGCCGCCGCAGCAGCAGCAGCCGGGCCCGTACCAGCCCCCGCCGCGCGACCCGCGCCTCGGCTGACCGGTCGGCCCGCGCAACACGAAGGGCCCGTACCGTCCCTGGACGGTACGGGCCCTTCGGCTCGGGTCAGCGCCGCGCGGCGTCGAAGGCGTCCGTCAGGACGCGCGCCCGCTTCACGTCGTCCGCGATGGCCTCCAGCAGCCCGTCGAGCGACTCGAACTTCGCCATCCCCCGCACGTACGCGAGGAAGTCGACGCACACCTGCTTGCCGTACAGGTCCAGCCCGACGCGGTCGATCGCGTACGCCTCCACGGTCCGCTCGGTGGCGTCGAACTGCACGTTCGTACCCACCGAGATCGCCGCCGGCATCCGCTCGCCGTCCGCCGTCAGCCAGCCCGCGTACACCCCGTCGGCCGGGATCGCGGTGTGCGGCTGCGTCTCGACGTTGGCCGTCGGGTAGCCGAGCTCGCGCCCGCGCTGCGCACCGCGCACCACGATGCCCTCGACCCGGTGCGGGCGGCCCAGGATCTCGGCGGCGCCGTCCATGTCCCCCTCGGAGACCAGCTTGCGCGCCAGGGTGGAGGAGAACGGCACGCCGCCGCCCGCCTCGCCGCGCTCGACGAGGTCCACGACGTCGACCTCGTAGTCGTAGGTGGAGCCCAGCTCGCGCAGGAAGTCGACGTTCCCGGCGGCCCGGTGGCCGAAACGGAAGTTCGGGCCCTCGATGACGGCGCGCGCGTGCAGCTTGTCGACCAGCACCTTCACGATGAAGTCGGCCGGGGACAGCTGCGAGAACTCCGCCGTGAACGGCAGGATCAGCAGCGCGTCGACCCCGAGGCCGGCCATCAGCTCGGCACGGCGGTCGTACGGGGCCAGGATCGGCGGGTGGCTGCCGGGCCGCACGACCTCGCTCGGGTGCGGGCTGAAGGTGACGACGACCGCCGGGACACCCAGCTCGCGGGCCTTCGCCACGGCCCGTCCGATGATCAGCTGGTGTCCCCGGTGCACACCGTCGTAGGAGCCGATGGTGACGACGCTGCGTCCCCAGTCCTGGGGGATGTCCTCCAAGCCACGCCAGCGCTGCACTGTGACCGCTCCTCGCCCGAACCCGTGTAGTCCCTGTACTGAATTGCCGATTGCAGGTCTAAGACTGCCATGCCCTCGGCCGGGGCCCCGCATCGGCTCTGGCTGGAATCGTTCCCCGCCTCACGTAATGTCCGGCGCGGCCCTACGAAGAGTCTCCACGGTACGCCGGGCGCCCGGCCCCAGCAGTGCCGCCGCCTCCGTCGCGGCTTCCGTGAGCCAGCGGGAGACCAGCGCCCCGAACACCGGATCGGCCCGGGCCAGCTCCACCGTGCGGTGCTCGAAGACCGCCGGTCCGCCGGGCGCCCGCAGCAGCTGCCGCCCGGTGCGCCGCAGCAGCTCGCGGGTGCGGACCTCCGGGCGCCGGCAGCTCCCGGCGGCGAGCCCCGCCAGGAAGGCGCCGAGCACCGCCGGGTCCGACTCCTCGCGCAGCAGTACGTCCGCCAGCTCGGCCCGCAGCGGGTACGAGGCCTCCGCCCCGGGCGCGGCCAGTACGCCGGCCAGCTCGGCCCGGACCGGCGGCGGGGCGCCTCGCAGCAGACCCAGGACCAGGGGGCGCAGGACGGGCCCGGCCGCCGGGCCCTGGTCGAGGCGCCGGTCGACGAAGACGGCGGCGTACGGGGCGTCCTCGGGGCGGCGGGCGAGGTGGTCGCGTACGAGGTCTCCCGCGCGGCGGGCCAGGCCGGGGGTGGTGAGCGCGGCCAGGGCGCGGATCACCTCCCCGTCGGCCCGGGCCCGCAGTGCGGCGAACACCGCGTCCGGGTCGGGCAGTACGGGCAGCGCCGCGACCAGCGCGGAGGCCGGCAGCCGGGAGCCGCCCGCGGGGTCGCGGAAGCAGTCCAGGGCGTCGGGCAGGTAGCGGGCCCGCGCCTGCGGGTCGCGGAGCAGGATGCCGAGGGCGGGGCCGTGCAGGCCGGTGTCGCCGGGGCGGTCCAGCAGCACCTGGGCGGCGCGGCGCAGCAGCTCCCGGTCGGCGGGGGTGCGGACGTGCGGGGCGGTGGCGAGGCCGTACGCGGCGGCGGCCACGCGGCGTTCGGGCCGCTCGTCGTGCGCCCAGCGGTCCACGGCCCGGCACAGGGCGGACGGCTCGTCCTCCGCGAGGGCGGCGAGGAGTTCGTCGGCGCGCGGGTGCGCGGCGCCGACCAGGGTTTCGGTGAGGTCGTCCACCGCGAGGCCGCGGTGGGTGTGCAGCAGGGCCTGCGCCGCGGTGGCCACGGTGGCCCCGGGGCGGCCGCGCAGCCGGCGCTCGTCGGTGAACCAGGCGCAGACCAGGGGCAGGACGAGCTGCGGGGCTCGGGCCAGGCGGCGGGCGGCGGCCTCCAGGTAGTGGTGGTCGGAGGGGAGCAGGCGGCGCAGCAGGTCGAGCCGGTCGCACTCGGGCAGCCGGAGCCGGTTCCAGAACCAGCCGCCGAACTCGCCGGTGCCGGACCGCGCCACGTGCTCGGCGAGGGCGTGCAGGACGGGCAGGTACGGGGTGGCGTCGGCGGCGCCGAGCAGGGTGGCGCGCAGGAGGCGGGAGGCCCACCAGACGCGGTCGGGGTGGACGGGTTCCGGGGTTCCGGCGGCGGCCTGCTCGGCGAAGGTGTTCAGAGCGGCCACCAGGGCGTCGAGCCGGCCGCGCGCCTCGGCGGGCGGGAGCCTGCGCAGCGCCTCCAGTACGGGCCCGATGCGGTGCCGGGGTACGGGAGGGCCGGCGTCGGCGGGGCCGTGGTGCACGAGGCCGTCCAGGGCGCCCGGGACGTCGAGGTGTCCGGCCTGGAGCCAGTCGGACAGCTCTTCGTGGGCGAAGCGGTAGCCGGGGCCGGCGGGGACCAGCAGGCCCTCGGTGAGGACGGCGGAGGCCCAGCCGGTGCGCCAGGGGAACAGCTCCTCGAAGGAGGCCCGGTCCAGCTGGCCCTGCCCGGGGCCGAGGCACCGCCGGGCGGCCTCGTGCACCCGCCCGGCCACCCGGGCCGCCAGCCGCCGCACCCCGGGGCCGTGCACCCCGGCCCCCGCACCGGCCGCCGCACCGGCCGCCGCCGCGATCCGGACGGCGGCGCGCAGGGCCACCAGGTCCAGGTGCGCCGCGAAGACCTCGTCACGGCCCGGGCGGCCCGCGGTGACCTCGGCGGCGCGGACCCCGGCGAGCAGGCGCAGGGTGAGCGGGTGCCGGGCGTCGGCCTCCCGCACCGCGCCGTCCGGAATCCCCAGACGGGCCCGGGCCTCGCGCGCCTCCGGCGGGGTCAGGTCCCCGACGGGCAGCGCGGGCGGCAGCCGCCGGGCGGGGCGGGCCGGGGTGTGCAGCAGCTCCGGCGGGTAGAGGTCCCCGGCCCGCTCCCAGTACTCGGGCCGGGCCGCGACCACCAGCCGGGCCCCGGTGCGGCGCAGCCAGCCGGCGGTGGCCGCGGTCCACGGCTCCAGGCGGTGCGCGAGCCCGGGCGGCATCTCCTCGGGGGCGTCCAGCACCACCAGCAGCGCCCGCCCGGCCGCGCCCGCGAGCCGCGCCACGCGCTCGGCGATCCCCTCCCCGGCGGACTCCGCCCCCG
Organism: Streptomyces sp. NPDC033966; assembly: GCF_055575955.1. Classification (NCBI taxonomy): domain Bacteria; kingdom Bacillati; phylum Actinomycetota; class Actinomycetes; order Kitasatosporales; family Streptomycetaceae; genus Streptomyces; species Streptomyces sp. NPDC033966. The sequence continues at coordinate 29,158 of NZ_JBVIRQ010000001.1, forward strand.
CCGGACCGGACCCGCCCGGGACCCCGGGCAGCGCCCAGCCCGCCGGGGCGGGTCCCGGAACCCCGGGCAGTGCCCAGCCCGCCGGGGCGGGCCCGGGGGCGGAGTACCCGGACGGGCCGGAACCGGACGGCCCGGGGCCCACTCCGGCGGACCCGGAGGGGGCGGCCCCCGACGGGGTGGGCCCGTCCGGGACGGACCCCGGCGGGACCGGCCCGGACGGAGCGGACCCGGACGGGACCGGCCCGGGGGCCCCGGTGCCCGGGGTGGAGCCGGTGCAGGGGGGCGCCGGGGCGGCGCCGGCGGTGAGGATGCGGCCCGCCGCCGTCAGCGCGCGGGTCACGGCGTCGGCCAGCGAGGTGTCTCCCCCGCGCAGGTCGGCTCCGCGCAGCCAGAGCGTCGGCGCGGGGCGGGACCCGCGGGCCCGGTCGGCGGCCAGGGCGGCGAGGGCGGTGGTGCGGCCGGTGCCGGGGGCTCCGACCAGGCCGAGCACGAGATCCGTCCCGGCGGTGAAGGCGGCCAGCCCGGCGGTGATCCCGGGGCGCGGCACGGGGTCCGGGGCGGGCTCGGCGGCGGCCGGGGGGAACGCCGAGCCGAGGGCGGTGGCGGTGAGCTCCAGGGCGCCGGCCAGGTTGAGGTCCGCGCCGTAGCCCGGCACGGTGGCGGAGTTCCGCTCCAGCAGCGCCGCGAGGGGGCCTCCCGGTGCGGCCGCGGCGGCCGCGCGCAGGGGGACGGCGAAGCTCCCGGAGCAGTGCTCCGCTTCGAGAGCGGTGCCGAGTACCGCGAGCACCGCTCCGGTTTCCGCGTCCAGCACCGGCCCCCCGCAGACCTCGCCGCCGAGCCGCAGGGCGTCCCGGCCGGCCGTCCCGATGGCCAGCTCGACGGCGGCGGGGAGTACGTGGAGGCGGCCGGCCGCGGTGTGGGTGACCTCCGCGCCCGCCCCGAGCACTCGCGCCTGGCGCCAGCCCCGCGCGGGCAGGCGTACGTACGTCCCTTGAGGAATCACCTCGCACATCGCCACGGGCAGCGGCGGCACGCCCAGTCCGGCGCCGCGCACGAGGGCCAGCCCGAGCTCCGGCAGGACGGTCACGTCATCGGCCGACGCCGGCCGGCCGCGCCCCTCGGCGCCGGGTACGTGCAGGACCACCCCCGCCAGTCCTTCGACGGCGTCGTGGCTGGTGATCACCGTGCCCCGGTCGTCGGCGACGAATCCGCTCCCGCGGGGGTGTCCGTCCGGGTCCCGGATCGTCACCAGCCCCGCGGCCGGCCCCGCGGCACCCGCGAAGGCGCTGCCGCCGGTGCCCCTCGTACCGTCCGTGACCTCGTCCGTCATCGCCGCACCACTCCCCCGCCGCGGGACCCGTGTTCACGACGGTAGGCAAGTGAAGATCAGCGCGAAAAGCACGCGGGCCGAAAGCGCCCCCTTACGCTCCCCGCATTCACTCCGAGCGCCTGCTCGGAAGGGTGAATACGGTGCTCCGGGTGGATAGAGACCTACCCGAGGGGGGTCGTGGAGCGGTGAGCAGCAGTCAGTGTGCGCTCACCGCTCCACGTCAACGGAGCGGGGGGGCCGGAGCCCCTCTCAGACGAAGACCGCGAGGGACTTCGCCTTGCCGCCCTTGCTCTCCACGAGCCCGAGCAGCTTGCCCTCGGGCCCGTAGACGGCGACGGTCCGGCCGTCCTTGTACTCGTCCGGCATCTCGATCCGCACGCCGTTGGCGAGCAGCGAGGCCCGGCGGGCGTCCAGGTCCCAGCGCGCGAACGCGGCGGCGGCCGCCTCGCCGATCGGCATGACGGTCAGCTCCTCCTGGAGCTGGTCGAGCGTGCGCGCCTTGTCGAGCTTGTACGGGCCCACCCGGGTGCGCCGCAGCGCCGTCAGATGGCCGCCGACGCCCAGGTCGGCGCCCAGGTCGCGGGCGAGGGCGCGGATGTACGTACCGCTGGAGCAGACGACGGAGACGACGAGGTCGACGACCTTGGTGCCGTCCTCGGCCTCGGCCTCGCGCATGTCGTACACCTGGAACGACGAGATGGTGACCGGCCGGGCCGGGATCTCGAAGTCCTCGCCGTCGCGGGCGCGCTTGTAGGAGCGCACACCCTTGATCTTGATGGCGCTGACCTTCGACGGGACCTGCATGATCTCGCCGGACAGCTTGGCGATGCCCGCGTCCACGCCCTCGCGGGTCACCCCGGAGGCGTCGGCGGACGAGGTGATCTCGCCCTCGGCGTCGTCCGTGAGGGTGTTCTGCCCGAGCCGGATGGTGCCGAGGTACTCCTTCTCGGTCAGCGCGAGGTGGCCGAGGAGCTTGGTGGCCTTCTCCACGCCGAGGACGAGGACTCCCGTCGCCATCGGGTCGAGGGTGCCGGCGTGGCCGACGCGGCGGGTCTTGGCGATCCCGCGCATCTTGGCGACCACGTCGTGCGAAGTGAAGCCGGACGGCTTGTCGACGATGACAAGGCCGTCCGGAGTCTTCCCTGCGTTGGTGCTCATTCCGCGGCTGTGTCCTCGTCGTCCTCGTCGCCCGGCTTCTTGTACGGGTCGGCCTCGCCGGCGTACTTCGCGCCGGAGGACACCTCGCGCACCTGGGCGTCGGAGGCCCGCGCCTTGTCGAGGAGGTCCTCGATGGTCCGGGCGTTCTCCGGGAGGGCGTCCGCGACGAAGGTCAGGGTGGGCGTGAACTTGGTTCCCGCCGCCCGGCCGACCGCGGAGCGCAGTACGCCCTTGGCGCTCTCCAGGCCCGCTGCCGCGCTGGCCCGGTCCTCGTCGTCGCCGTAGACCGTGTAGAAGACCGTGGCCTCCCGCAGGTCGCCGGTGACCCGGGTGTCCGTGATGGTCACGTGCGTACCGAGGCGGGGGTCCTTGACTCCGCGCTGCAGCTTCTCGGCCACCACCTCCCGGATGAGGTCCGCCAGCTTCTTCGCCCGCGCATTGTCGGCCACTGGTCCGTCTCCTTCTTTGTTGCAGACAAGCAATCAGTCTTCATCACCGTGGAACCGCCGCCTCACGGACAGCAGCTCCACTTCCGGACGCGCCGCGACCAGCCGTTCACAGCGGTCGAGCACCTCCGATACGAACCCCGCGTCCCCGCTCACCAGGGCGACCCCTATACGGGCCCTGCGGTGCAGGTCCTGGTCGCCCACCTCGGCCGCGCTCACGGAGAACTTGCGCTGGAGCTCGGCGACGATGGGCCGGACGACGGAGCGTTTCTCCTTCAGCGAGTGGACGTCGCCGAGGAGCAGGTCGAAGGACAGAGTCCCCACGTACATGCAGTTCCGGATATCCCGCCGGTGCGGGTTCGGTGGCCTGCCGGCCGTCGCTCGGCAGGGTCACCAGAACCGTACACGCAACGGCCGGGGCCGATCGACGGATATTCCGCCGACCGGCCCCGGGGTTACGACACGGTACGAACCGCCTCGCGCTTACGCGCGGGGCTTCTCGCGCATCTCGTACGTCGCGATGACGTCGTCGATCTTGATGTCGTTGAAGGAACCGAGGTTGATACCGCCCTCGAAGCCTTCGCGGATCTCGGTGACGTCGTCCTTGAAGCGGCGCAGACCGGAGATGGTGAGGTTCTCGGCGATGACCTTGCCATCGCGCAGGAGCCGCGCCTTGGTGTTGCGCTTGACCTCGCCCGAGCGGACCAGGACACCGGCGATGTTGCCCAGCTTGGACGAGCGGAAGATCTCGCGGATCTCCGCCGTGCCGAGCTCGACCTCTTCGTACTCCGGCTTGAGCAGACCCTTGAGGGCCGCCTCGATCTCCTCGATGGCCTGGTAGATCACCGAGTAGTACCGGACGTCGACGCCCTCGCGGTCCGCCATCTGCCCGGCACGGCCGACAGCGCGGACGTTGTAGCCGATGACGATGGCGTCGGAGCCCATCGCGAGCGAGATGTCCGACTCGGTGACCGCACCCACACCGCGGTGCAGGACGCGGATGTCGACCTCTTCGCCGACGTCGAGCTGGAGCAGCGAGGACTCGAGGGCCTCGACCGCACCGGACGAGTCGCCCTTGATGATGAGGTTGAGTTCCTGGACCAGACCGGCCTTGAGCACGGAGTCGAGGTCCTCGAGGGACACGCGACGGACGCGCTTGGCGAAGTTGGCGTTGCGCTCACGCGCAGCACGCTTCTCGGCGATCTGACGGGCGGTGCGGTCCTCGTCGACGACGAGGAAGTTGTCGCCGGCGCCAGGGACGTTGGTGAGACCCAGGACCAGGACGGGGGTCGACGGACCCGCTTCCTCGATGTTGTTGCCCTTGTCGTCGAGCATGGCGCGCACTCGGCCGTAGGCGTCGCCCACGACCATCGTGTCGCCGACGCGGAGGGTACCGCGCTGGACGAGGACGGTGGCGACGGCACCGCGGCCGCGGTCGAGGTGGGACTCGATCGCAATACCCTGAGCGTCCTGCTCGGGGTTGGCGCGCAGGTCGAGCGAGGCGTCGGCGGTGAGGACGACGGCCTCGAGCAGGGAGTCGATGTGCAGACCCTGCTTGGCGGAGATGTCGACGAACATCGTGTCGCCGCCGTACTCCTCCGCGACCAGACCGAACTCGGTCAGCTGACCGCGGACCTTGGTCGGGTCGGCACCCTCGACGTCGATCTTGTTGACCGCGACGACGATCGGGACGCCGGCGGCCTTGGCGTGGTTGAGCGCCTCGATCGTCTGCGGCATGACGCCGTCGTTGGCCGCGACCACGAGGATCGCGATGTCGGTCGACTTCGCACCACGGGCACGCATGGCGGTGAACGCCTCGTGACCCGGGGTGTCGATGAAGGTGATGCGACGCTGCTCGTCGTTGACCTCGGTCGAGACCTGGTAGGCACCGATGCCCTGGGTGATGCCGCCGGCCTCGCCCGCGACGACGTTCGTCTTGCGGATGGCGTCGAGCAGTCGGGTCTTACCGTGGTCGACGTGACCCATGACGGTCACGACCGGCGGACGCGGGAGCAGGAACTCCTCGCCGCCCTCGTCCTCGCCGAACTCGATGTCGAAGCCCTCGAGGAGCTCGCGGTCCTCTTCCTCCGGGCTGACGATCTGAACGGTGTAGTTCATCTCGCCGGCGAGGAGCTGGAGGGTCTCGTCGGAGACGGACTGCGTGGCAGTGACCATCTCGCCGAGGTTCATCATCACGGCGACGAGCGACGCCGGGTTGGCGTTGATCTTCTCCGCGAAGTCGGTGAGGGAGGCACCGCGCGACAGGCGCACGGTCTCGCCGCCACCGCGCGGCAGCATCACGCCGCCGACCGACGGGGCCTGCATGGCCTCGTACTCCTGGCGACGCTGGCGCTTGGACTTGCGACCGCGACGGGCCGGACCGCCGGGACGGCCGAAGGCACCCTGCGTACCGCCACGGGCACCGGGACCGCCGGGACGGCCACCGAAGCCGGGACGACCGCCGCCGCCGGCACCGGCCGGACCGCCGCCGAAGCCGCCGCCACCCGGACGCGGGCCGCCGAAGCCGCCACCCGCCGGACGCGAGCCCGGACCGGCCGGACGGCCGGCGAAGCCGCCACCGGGACGACCCGCGCCGCCACCGGGACGGGGACCACCCGCACCGGGACCACGGCCACCGGGGCCGCCACCGGGACGCGGACCGGGACCACCGGCAGCGGGACGCTGCGGCATCATGCCCGGGTTCGGACGGTTACCACCGGGAGCACCACCCGGACGCGGGGCGCCGCCCTGCGGACGGGGCATGCCGCCCGGGGTCGGACGGGCGCCGCCGGGACCCTGGGGACGCGGAGCGCCACCGGGACCACCCTGCGGGCGCGGAGCACCCTGGCCGCCGCCGGCGCCGGGGGCACCGGGACGGGGAGCGCCGGCCGGACGGGGCGCCTGCGGGCGCGCCATGCCGGTCGAGCCGCCGGAGGTGAAGGGGTTGTTGCCCGGACGGGGACCCGCCGGACGGGCGCCCTGCGGACGCGGGGCCTGAGAGCCGCCGGGGCCACCGGCAGGACGCTGCGCCTGGCCACCGGGGGTGGCACCGGCCGGACGCGGGGCGCCGGGACGGGCACCCTGACCCGGGCCGGCCGGGCGCTGCTGCGCCGGACGCGGGCCGGGGGACGCGGCGGGACGCGCCGGGGCGGCCGGGGCCGCCGGAGGCGCGGAGAACTCGGTCGCCACGGGAGCCGCCGGAGCGGGCTTCGGGGCGGGAGCCTTGGGACCGGGACGCGGGCCGGGGGCGGCCGGAGTCACCGGGGCGCTGACCGCGGGGGCCTCGGCTGCGGCGGGCTTGGGGGCCACCGGTGCGCCGGGCTTGGGGGCAGCGGGACGTGCCGCGGCGGCCGGGGAGGGCGCCGCGGGCTTGGCGGGCGCGGCCTTGCGGGGCGCGCCGGGCTTCGCAGCGGACTTGCCGGCGTTGCCGCCGGGCCCCTGCAGTGCGTCAGTCAACTTGCGTACAACCGGCGCCTCGATCGTCGAGGACGCCGAACGGACGAATTCACCGAGTTCTTGGAGCTTGGCCATGACGACCTTGCTCTCTACCCCGAACTCCTTGGCGAGTTCGTATACCCGGACCTTAGCCACTTCGCTCCTTTTAGGTCCGGGTTACGCCGGACCGTCGCTACTTCATGGGCGTACTCATCGCGTACTCATCGAGTGCTCATCGCAATCTCGACCTACTTCCAACTCGCGAGGTACCTGACCGCACGGGGTTTCCGTGCCGTACTTCTTCTTACGGTGTCGCCTCGGCCGGGACGGCCAGGGTCTTGCGCAGTCCCTCCGTGTCGAGCGCTCCGGCGGACCTGAGGGCCCGGGGGAACGCCCGGCGGCGGACCGCCTGGTCGAGGCAGACCACGGTGGGGTGCACGTAGGCACCCCGGCCGGGCAGCGTACCGCGAGGATCGGGGACGCATTCGTCCTCGATCGCCACGATGCGCAGCAGATCGCTCTTGGCCGCTCGCTCCCGACACCCCACACAGGTGCGTTCGGGGCATGCGCGGGCTTGCGTCCGGCCAGACACGCCTAAGTCTACCTCCCCGTACCGACCTCACCCCTTCAGGTGAAAAATCGAACGGATGTCGTTGTGGTTTCCGAGGTGCTCCGGCGGTGCCGGAGTACCTGTCTACCGGCCGGACAACCCCGGCCGGTAGCGGTTTATTCCCGGTCAGGCACCGGCGTCCGCGTCGGCGGGCGCCTCCGTGTCGGGCCGGATGTCGATGCGCCAGCCGGTGAGACGGGCGGCGAGGCGGGCGTTCTGGCCCTCCTTGCCGATCGCCAGCGACAGCTGGTAGTCGGGCACGGTCACCCGGGCGGAGCGGGTGTCCCAGTCGACGACCTCGACCTTGCTCACCCGGGCGGGTGACAGCGCGTTCGCCACCATCTCCGCCGGGTCGTCCGACCAGTCGACGATGTCGATCTTCTCGCCGTGCAGCTCGGCCATCACGTTGCGCACACGGGCGCCCATCGGGCCGATGCAGGCGCCCTTCGGGTTGAGACCGGAGCGGGTGGACCGGACGGCGATCTTGGTGCGGTGGCCGGCCTCGCGGGCGATCGCCGAGATCTCGACGCTGCCGTCGGCGATCTCCGGGACCTCCAGTGCGAAGAGCTTCTTCACCAGGTTGGGGTGGGTGCGCGACAGGGTCACGGACGGACCGCGGACACCCTTCGCCACCCGCACGACGTACGTCTTCAGACGGAGTCCGTGCGTGTACTCCTCGCCGGGGACCTGCTCCTGCACCGGCAGGATGGCCTCCAGCTTGCCGATGTCGACGAGGACGTTCTTGGGGTCCTTGCCCTGCTGGACGACGCCGGTGATCACGTCGCCCTCACGGCCGGCGAACTCGCCGAAGGTCAGGTCGTCCTCGGCGTCGCGCAGACGCTGGAGGATCACCTGCTTGGCGGTCGTAGCGGCGATCCGCCCGAAGTCCGACGGCGTGTCGTCGAACTCCTTGGGCTCCTGTCCCTCTTCGAGGTCCCTCGGGTCCTCCGTCGCCCACACGACCACGTGACCGTTGGTGCGGTCGAGCACGACGCGGGCGCGGCGGAAGCTGCCCTCGGTGCGGTGGTACGCGATGAGGAGGGCCGACTCGATCGCCTCGACGAGCAGGTCGAAGGAGATCTCCTTCTCCCGGACCAGACCCCGCAGGGCACTCATGTCGATGTCCACGACTACGCCTCCTCTTCCTTCTTGTCCTTGCGGCTGAACTCGATCTCGACACGCGCCTTGGCGATGTCGGTGAAAGCAATACGACGGGCGGTCGCCTTGCGGCCCTTCACACCCGGGACTTCGAGGTCCATGCCCTCGTCGTCGACGCCGAGGATGCGGGCGATCAGTTCCCCGGCACCCTTTTCACCTTCGGCGGACAGCTGAAACTTGACGAGGCGGCCAGTCGCCCGAACGTAGTGACGGTGCTCGCTGAGCGGGCGGTCCGCGCCCGGGGAGCTGACTTCGAGGTTGTACTCGTCCTCGCCCATCGCATCGGACTCGTCGAGCCGGTCGGAGATCTCACGGCTCAGCTCGGCGCATTCGTCCAGGTCGACACCCTCATCGGAATCCACGATGATGCGCAGCATCCGGCGCTTGCCCGCCTTGGAAAGCTCGATGTCCTCGAGGTCCAGGCCCTTGGCGGCGACGAGCGGCTCCAGCAGTCCGCGCAGCCTGTCGCTCTGGGTCGTGCTCATCCGGGTGACTCCTCGGCCGCGTGTGCTGTTGTGGTTTTCCGTCGTGTCAGGTCAAAGGGTATCCGGTCGCGGAGGGTGTTGCCGTCCGCGCTGTGGACAGGACCCCCGGGTACGGTGATCACACCCTGCCCCGCCCTCACCCCCCGAGGAGGCCGCCGTGCCCTGGACCACGCCCTTGAGGCCCTCGCCCTCCCGAAGGAGCCTGCTCGCCGGAGCCGCCGGCGCGACCGGGGCCGTGCTGCTCACCGGATGCGCCGGTGGCGGTGGCGCCCCGGACGCCGACAGCGGGATTGCACTCGACCGGCGGATGCGGGAGGGCGCCGTCCGTGACAGCGAGCGGCTGCTGGAACGTTACGACACCACCCTGGCGGCCCATCCCGGGCTCGCCGAGCGCCTCGGTCCGCTGCGCGCGGCCGTCGCGGCCCACACGGCGGCCCTGGCCTCCGCCGACCCCGCGGCCGGGAAGCCGTCCCCGCGCCCGGGTCCGCCCTCCCCGTCCGGGTCCGGCGCCGCGGCGCCCGCTCCCGGCGCTCCGGCGGCGCGCAAGGAGCCGGTCCCGGCGCAGCCCGGCGAGGCCCTGAGCGCGCTCGCGGACGCGGAGCGGGACCTGTCGGAGGCCCGGACCGTCGCCCTGGCCGGCGCCCCCGGGGAGCTGGCCCGGATGCTCGCCTCGGTCGCGGCCTGCGGGGCCGTCCACGCCTACCTGCTCACCTCGACCCCGGGAGCCGCCTCGTGAAGCCCTCGCCCTCCCCCGCCGGCGGCCCCCTCCGGGCCGCCCAGGCCGCGCTGGCCGCCGAGCACGCCGCCGCGTACGGCTACGGGGTGATCGGCGCGCGCGTCGCGCCCGCCCGGGCGACCGAGGCCCGGGAGGCCTACGGCGGCCACCTGGCCCGCCGTGACCGGCTGACCCGGACCGTCCGGGAGCTGGGCGGCGCGCCGCAGCCCGCCGAAGCCGCGTACGCCCTGCCCTTCGAGGTGCGCACCCCGGCCGACTGCGAGCGGCTGGCCGCCGTGATCGAGGACCGGGTGGCGGGCGCGTACTCCGACCTGGTGCGGTCGGCGGACGGCCAGTTGCGCCGCGAGGCGGCTGACGCGCTGAGTGCGGCGGCCGTGCGCGCGGCGCGCTGGCGCGGTGTCGGCGTAGCCTTCCCTGGGCTCACGGAACGCGCACAGGCGGCCCGTACCAGCTGAAAGGGACCAGGCACGCATGGCTTTCGAACCGCCGCAGCGGCTCGTACGGGCGCTCGGCGAGCTGCCGCCGACCGAGCGGGACACGGAGTGGCTGAGGCGTCTGCCCGAGCTGGCCGAGGAGGCGCTGAAGCGGCGGGACGTCACGGCCCAGCGGGTCCAGGCCCCGGGCGGGCGCAGCAGCCTGGTGCTGCTCGTCCGCTACGCCGACGGCACCCCGGCCGCCCTGAAGCTGGCGCCGCCGGGGGCCGCGCCCGGCCGGGAGCTGGCCGCGCTCGCCCACTGGGGCGGATTCGGGGCCGTAAGGGTCCTCGACTCGCGCCACCACGAGGAGGACGGGGCGCTGCTGCTGGAGCGGCTGCACCCCGACGTGTCACTGCGTTCGCTGCCGGACGCCAAGGCCCTGCTGGAGGCCTGCGGCACGCTGCGCCGGCTGTGGGTGGGCCCCCCGCAGGACCACCCCTTCGAGACGGTGGCCGAGCGCACGGCGGACCTGTGCGCACTGCTGCGTTCGGCACCGCCGGAGGCGCGGGCACTCGCGGAGACGGCCCTCGCCCTCCGCGAAGAGCTGACCGCCGCACCCCCCGAAGCCCTCCTCCTGCACGGGAACTTCCGGCAGGGCAAGGTACTGGCGGCCGAACGTGCCCCGTGGCTGACGGTGGGCCCGGACCCGCTGGTCGGCGAGCGGGCCTACGACCTGGCCCGGCTGGTCCGGGACCGGCTGGAGGACCAGATGGCCGCCTCCGCGGGAGCGGCCGGGGCGCGGCGGCGGGTGAACAAGCTCGCCGACTCGCTGGAGGTGGACCGGGACCGGCTGCGGGGCTGGACGGTGTTCCGGGCGGTGGAGTCCGGCGTCCGCGCGCTGGCCGCCGGACGGCGGCGGGACGCGGAGCTGCTGCTGGAGTTCGCGGCCTGGCTGTGAGGGCATAACACCACAGAAGGCATATGTCCGGCAGGGGGCCGTCATGGTCGAGGAACTGCTGACTGCGGGAATCGCCGCCGCCACGGGCGTCGCGGTCTACCTGGGCGCGGCCGCCCGGGTGGTGAAGCAGTACGAGCGCGGTGTGGTCTTCCGTTTCGGCCGCTTGCGGGAGGGCATCCGCCCGCCCGGATTCACGATGATCCTGCCGGTGGCGGACCGCCTCCACAAGGTGAACCTCCAGATCGTGACCCTGCCCGTGCCGGCGCAGGAGGGCATCACCCGGGACAACGTCACGGTCCGTGTGGACGCGGTCGTCTACTTCAAGGTGGTCGACCCGGCGAGCGCGATCATCGCGGTGGAGGACTACCGCTTCGCGGTCTCCCAGATGGCGCAGACCTCGCTGCGCTCGATCATCGGCAAGAGCGACCTGGACGACCTCCTCTCGAACCGCGAGAAGCTCAACCAGGGCCTGGAGCTCATGATCGACAGCCCGGCGATGGGCTGGGGCGTCCAGATCGACCGGGTGGAGATCAAGGACGTCTCCCTCCCGGAGACGATGAAGCGGTCGATGGCCCGCCAGGCGGAGGCCGACCGGGAGCGGCGCGCCCGGGTGATCAACGCGGACGCGGAGCTCCAGGCCTCGCACAAGCTGGCCGAGGCCGCCGCCGTCATGTCGGAACAGCCCGCGGCGCTCCAGCTCCGCCTGCTGCAGACGGTGATCGCGGTGGCGGCGGAGAAGAACTCCACCCTGGTCCTCCCCTTCCCGGTGGAACTCCTCCGCTTCCTGGAACGCGCGACCCCTGTTGCCCCCGCCGCCGAGCCGCCGGCGCCGGTCGAGCCGCCACCGGTCGAGCCCCCGCCGCCGGTCGAGCCCCCGGCGGAGTAGCGCCGCCGGGGGCTGCCGCCACCGGGCCTCAAACGCCGGCGGGGCCGATGTCAGCCCAGCCGGGCCAGGGCCTCCGTCAGGGGGAGCTCCTCGCGGGTGCCGGCGGTGCGGTCCTGGAGTTCGACCACGCCCTCGGCGGAGCGGCGCCCCGCCACCAGGATCCACGGCACGCCGATCAGCTCCGCGTCCGTCAGCTTGACGCCCGGCGACAGCCCCGGGCGGTCGTCCAGCAGGACCCGCCGGCCCGCCGCGGCCAGGGCGGCCGCCGCCTCCTCCGCCAGCGCGAGCGGCACGGCCTTGCCGGCCGCCACCACGTGGACGTCGGCCGGCGCCACCGCCGCGGGCCAGCGCAGGCCCCGCTCGTCGGCGGTCTGCTCGGCCAGCGCGGCCACCGCACGGGAGACGCCGATGCCGTAGGAGCCCATGGTGACCCGGACCGGCTTGCCCTCCTTGCCGAGGACGTCCAGCCCGAAGGCGTCGGCGTACTTGCGGCCCAGCTGGAAGATGTGGCCGATCTCGATGGCCCGGTCCAGCTTCAGCCCCGCCCCGCAGGACGGGCAGGGGTCGCCCGGCTCGACGACGACCACGTCCAGGTACCGGTCCACCTCGAAGTCCCGGCCGCAGACCACGTTGCGGGCGTGCGTGTCGGCCTTGTTGGCGCCCGTCACCCACGCCGTCCCCGGCGCGACGCGCGGGTCGGCGAGGTAGCGGACCTTCTCCAGGCCCTGCGGGCCCACGTAGCCGCGTACCAGGTCGGGCCGGTCCGCGAAGTCCTCCGCCGTCACCAGCTCGACCACCGCCGGGGCCAGGTGCTCCCCGAGCTTGCCGAGGTCCACCTCGCGGTCCCCGGGCACGCCGACGGCGGTGATCTCGCCGTCCACCTTGACCAGCAGGTTCTTCAGGGTCGCGGAGGCCGGAACGCCGAGGTGCGCGGCCAGGGTCTCGATGGTCGGGGTGTCGGGGGTCGGGATCTCCTCCAGAGGAGCGTGCTCACCACCCCCGACGGGCTTCAGGGCGAAGGTGACCGCCTCCGTGTTCGCCGCGTAGTCGCAGGAGGGGCAGTCCACGAAGGTGTCCTCGCCCGCGCCGGCCGGCGCGAGGAACTCCTCCGACGCCGAGCCGCCCATCGCGCCCGACACCGCCGACACGATCCGGTGGTCCAGGCCGAGGCGCTCGAAGATGCGCACGTACGCCTCGCGGTGGAGCCGGTAGGACTCGGCGAGCCCCTCGTCCGACACGTCGAAGGAGTACGAGTCCTTCATCTGGAACTCGCGGCCGCGCAGCACGCCGGACCGGGGCCGGGCCTCGTCCCGGTACTTGGTCTGGATCTGGTACAGCATGACCGGCAGGTCCTTGTAGGACGTGCACTGGTCCTTCACCACGAGGGTGAAGATCTCCTCGTGGGTGGGGCCGAGGAGGTAGTCGGCGCCCTTGCGGTCCTTCAGCCGGAACAGCAGGTCCCCGTACTCCGACCAGCGGCCGCTGACCTCGTACGGCTCCTTCGGCAGCAGCGCCGGCAGCAGCACCTCCTGCGCGCCGATCGCGTCCATCTCCTCACGGACGATGCGCGAGACGTTGTCCAGGACCTTCTTGCCGAGCGGCAGCCAGGTCCACACCCCGGCGGAGCTGCGCCGGACGTAGCCGGCCCGGACGAGGAGGCGGTGGCTGAGGGTCTCCGCGTCGGCCGGGTCCTCGCGGAGGGTCTTGGCCATGAGGCGGGACATGCGCTGTACGTGGTGAGTGGACATGCCGGGAGGCTACCGGGGGCCGGGCCGGGCCCGGAAACGCGTTTCAGTGCGCGTGCGGGGGCCTGAGCAGGGGCAGCGGGGCGCCCATGACCGCGTACGGCAGGCTCGCGCTCGGGAAGTGGACCTTCCGGGCCAGGTCCCGGTATCCGAGGGCGGCGTAGAGCCCGCGGGCCGGGCTGTCGGTGTCGATGGCGGAGAGGATCGAGCGGGGCTCGGCGGCGCTGTCGGTGATCCGCGTGATGAGGGCGCGGCCGACGCCGCGGCCCTGGAAGCCCGGGTGGACGTGCAGCTCGGTGATGACGAAGGAGTCGTCGAGCCAGTGCTCGGTGCCGCCGGCCCGCAGGTAGGGCTCGACGATGGTGGACCACCAGTGGCCGCGGTCGTTGGGCATTCCGTAGACGAAGCCGGCCAGCGCCCCGTCCTCGGTGAAGGCGCCGAGCGCGCGGGCGCCGGGGCAGGTCATGTGGCGCTGGACGATGTAGCGCCGGATGCCGACCTCCTCCTCGCTGAGCCCGAAGGCGACGGCCTGGACGCGCAGGGCCTCGTCCACCCGGCCGGCCAGGTCGAGGTGCCCGATGCGGAGTCCGGCGGGCCGTACGGCGTCGTCGCCCGGGGAAGTAGGCAGCATGCGGCGACCTTACTTCGGGGTAGGGCCGCTCCGGTACGGCTTCCCGGACGAAACCGGCCGCTCCCGGCCGTAGGTCAGAACAGGACGCTCATGAACGCGCCGACCTCGCGGAAGCCCACCCGGGTGTAGGCGGCGCGGGCGGCGGTGTTGAAGTCGTTGACGTAGAGGCTGACCACGGGGGCGACGTCGCGCAGCGCGTACTCGACCACGGCTGCCATGCCGGTCTCGGAGTGCCCGCGGCCGCGGAACTCGGGGGCCACCCACACGCCCTGGATCTGGCAGGCGGCGGCGGTGGCGGCGCCGATCTCGGCCTTGAAGACGACCTTGCCGTTCTCGACGCGGGCGAAGGAGCGGCCGCTGCCGACGAGCTCGGCCACGCGGGCCTGGTAGAGCAGTCCGCCGTCCCCGGCGAGCGGCGAGATGCCGACCTCTTCGGTGAACATGGCCACGCAGGCGGGCATGATCAGGTCCATCTCGTCCTTGCGGATCCGGCGGACCCGGGGGTCGGCGGCGACCGCGGCGGACGGCTGCTCGATGACCATGAGCGGCTGGTGGGGGCGGACGTCGCGGGCGGGGCCCCAGCTGGGCTCCAGGAGCTGCCACAGCAGCCGGGTGGGCGCGGCGGGTCCGACGATGGAGGAGCAGCGGCGGCCGGTGCGGCGGGCGCGGTCGGCGAAGGCGCGTACCGCGTCGGGGCCGGCGCAGACGGGGACCAGGTTGGCTCCGGCGTAGCAGAGGGAGCGGAGCTCGCCGTCGGCGTACCAGCCCCACATCTCTCCGCCCAGGCGCCACGGATCGAGTCCGGCGACCTGGACCCGGGAGGTGACGAAGGCGTTCTCGACCGGCGCGCGTCCGAGGACGGCGAGCGCGGCGTCGAGATCACTGGGTTCAAGCACCCTGGTCGTGGTCTGCGTCAACACTGGGGCCTCACGGTGCAAGTCTGCTGATCTCCGCACTGTACCCGGCGCATCCTGCGCACGCCTGGTCCCGCAGGTCACGAAAAGGGCCCGGCCCCGGCCGCGAGCTGCGCGGACGGGGCCGGGGGGGGTTCCTGGCGGAGGGGGCCGGGATCAGACGCCGATGGCGACGCTGGGCTCGCCGGAGGCGATGCCGTCCTTCTCCATCTGTTCGGCGATCTTCAGCGCCTCTTCGATGAGGGTCTCCACGATCTTGGACTCGGGGACGGTCTTGATGACCTCGCCCTTGACGAAGATCTGGCCCTTGCCGTTGCCGGAGGCGACGCCGAGGTCGGCCTCACGGGCCTCGCCGGGGCCGTTGACGACGCAGCCCATGACGGCGACGCGCAGCGGGACGGTCATGCCCTCCAGGCCCGCGGTGACCTCCTCGGCCAGCTTGTAGACGTCGACCTGGGCGCGGCCGCAGGAGGGGCAGGAGACGATCTCCAGGCGCCGCGGCTTGAGGTTCAGCGACTCCAGGATCTGGTTGCCGACCTTGACCTCCTCGACCGGCGGGGCGGAGAGGGAGACGCGGATGGTGTCGCCGATGCCCTCGGAGAGCAGCGCGCCGAAGGCGACGGCGGACTTGATGGTGCCCTGGAAGGCGGGGCCGGCCTCGGTCACGCCGAGGTGCAGCGGGTAGTCGCACTGGGCGGCGAGCTGGCGGTAGGCGTTGACCATGACGACCGGGTCGTTGTGCTTGACCGAGATCTTGATGTCGCCGAAGCCGTGCTCCTCGAAGAGGGAGGCCTCCCACAGCGCGGACTCGACGAGCGCCTCGGGGGTGGCCTTGCCGTACTTCTTCAGCAGCCGGGCGTCGAGGGAGCCGGCGTTGACGCCGATGCGGATCGGCGTGCCCGCGTCCTTGGCGGCGTACGCGATCTCCTTGACCTTGTCGTCGAACTGCTTGATGTTGCCCGGGTTGACGCGGACGGCGGCGCAGCCGGCGTCGATCGCGGCGAACACGTACTTGGGCTGGAAGTGGATGTCGGCGATGACCGGGATCTGGGACTTCTTCGCGATGACGGCCAGCGCGTCGGCGTCGTCCTGCGTCGGGCAGGCGACGCGGACGATCTGGCAGCCGGAGGCGGTCAGCTCGGCGATCTGCTGGAGGGTGGCACCGATGTCGGAGGTGCGGGTCGTGGTCATCGACTGCACCGAGACGGGTGCGTCGCCGCCGACGGCCACGGAACCGACCTGGATCTTGCGGCTGACCCGGCGGTCGGCAAGCTTCGTCGGCACGGACGGCATTCCGAGAGAGATGGCAGTCATCTGCTGTGCAACCCCAAGGTGTGGATCGAGGTCCCGAGATCGGCGGGCTCCAGCCTTCGAGGTTACGCCAAGCAGCGCGCGCCCCTTGCATCCGAGGGGTCGCGCCACCCGAACGTAGGGAGCCGGGCACGATGCGTGCCCGGCTCCGGTCGCCGCTGGGGTAGTGCCCGTACGGCTAGGTGATCTTGATGGGGTTGACCACGTCCGCGACGAGCACCAGCAGGGTGAAGCAGACGAAGACGCCGGCGACCACGTACGCGGCGGGCATCAGCTTCGCCACGTCGAAGGGGCCGGGGTCGGCGCGCCGGAAGACCCTGGCCACGGTGCGGCGCAGGGACTCCCACAGGGCGCCGGCGATGTGCCCGCCGTCCAGGGGCAGCAGGGGCAGCATGTTGAACAGGAACAGCGAGAGGTTGAACATGCCGAGCACGTTGAGCAGGATCGACATCTTCTGCTCGCTGGGCAGGTCCAGGGCGGCGATGTCGCCGCTCATGCGGGCCGCTCCGACGATGCCCATCGGGGAGTCGGCCTCGCGCTCGCCGCCGCTGAAGGCCGCGTTCCACAGGGCGGGGATCTTGGCGGGGAGCTTGAGGAGGCCCTGGACGCTGCTGTCGACGATCTCGGCCATGTGGTCGACGGACTCGCCGAAGGACAGGGCGGCGATCTCGCTCTTCGGGCTGAAGCCGAGCCAGCCGGCGGTGACGTACTGGCCCTTGACGTAGCCGCCGTGGCCGTCGGTCTTGGCGACCTGGTTCGCGATCAGGCTGACGGGGATGCTGAGCTGCTGCCCGTCGCGCACGACGGTGACGGTGGCGGGGCCGACGGTGTCGCGGATCCGCTTCTGGAGGGCGGCCCAGTCGGCCACCTTCTTGCCGTTGAAGGCGACGATCCGGTCGTCGGCCCGCAGGCCCGCCTTCTTCGCCGGGGCCACCGGGTCGCCGTCCTTGCAGACGTCGCGCTTCTCGCTCTGCTGGATGACGCAGGGCGAGACGCTCGCGATCTGGGTGGTGGTCCGGTTGATGCCGAAGGTCATCCAGACGCCGAAGAAGATCGCGAGGGCGAGCACCAGGTTCATGAACGGGCCCGCGAACATCACGATCACGCGCTTCCAGGGCTTGCGCGTGTAGAAGAGCCGCGTCTCGTCGCCGGGCTGGAGCTCTTCGTAGGCCGCCGAGCGGGCGTCCTCGATCATCGACCGGAAGGGCGAGGTGGAGCGGGCGGTGACCTTGCCGTCCTCGCCGGGCGGGAACATCCCGATCATGCGGATGTAGCCGCCCATGGGGATGGCCTTGATCCCGTACTCGGTCTCGCCCTTCTTCCGGGACCAGATGGTCTTGCCGAAGCCGACCATGTACTGGGGCACGCGGATGCCGAAGAGCTTGGCCGTGGAGAGATGGCCGAGCTCGTGCCAGGCGATCGAGAACAGCAGCCCGACGACGAAGACGAGCACGCCCGTCAGGGTCAGCAGCAAGGTCATGCGCCCGCCTCCACGGCGGCCCGCGCCGCCATCTCCCGTGCCCGGGCCCTGGCCCAGGTCTCCGCTTCGAGGACGTCCGCCACCGTCAGGGAGGTTCCCGACGTGGGCGTTCCGTGCTCGTCGACCACTGTGGAGACGGTATCCATGATTCCTGTGAACGGCAGCCGACCGGCCAGGAAGGCGTCCACGCACTCCTCGTTCGCCGCGTTGAAGACGGCGGGGGCGGTTCCGCCCAGGGTGCCGACGTGCCGGGCGAGGCCGACCGAGGGGAAGGCCTCGGTGTCGAGCGGGAAGAACTCCCAGGTGGAGGCCTTGGTCCAGTCGAAGGAGCGGGAGGCGTCCGGGACCCGCTGGGGCCAGCCGAGGCCGATCGCGATGGGGCCGCGCATGTCCGGCGGGGTGGCCTGGGCGAGGGTGGAGCCGTCCGTGAACTCGACCATGGAGTGCACGTACGACTGGGGGTGGACCACGACCTCGATGCGGTCGAAGGGGATGTCGTAGAGCAGGTGCGCCTCGATGACCTCGAGACCCTTGTTGACCAGGGTCGCCGAGTTCACGGTGATGACCGGTCCCATGGCCCAGGTGGGGTGGGCGAGGGCGTCCTCGACGGTGACCGAGGCCAGCTCGGCGCGGGTGCGGCCGCGGAAGGGCCCGCCGGACGCGGTGACCACGAGCTTGCGGACGTCCGCGCGGGTGCCGGCGGCGAGGGCCTGGAAGAGGGCCGCGTGCTCGGAGTCCACGGGGATGATCTGGCCGGGCTTCGCGAGGGCCTTGACCAGCGGACCGCCGACGATCAGCGACTCCTTGTTGGCCAGGGCCAGGGTGCGGCCCGCCCGCAGCGCCGCGAGGGTGGGGGCGAGGCCGATGGAGCCGGTGATGCCGTTCAGGACGGTGTGGCAGTCGGAGGCGGCGAGTTCGGCCGCCGCGTCGGGCCCGGCCAGGATCTCGGGCAGCGGTTCGCCGGCGCCGTACTGCTCGCCCAGCGCCTCCTTCAGCGCCGGTACGGCGTCCTCGCGGGCGACGGCCACGGCCCGGACCCCGAGCCGGCGGGCCTGCTCGGCCAGCAGGCCGACGCGCCCGCCGGCGGCGGACAGCGCGGTGACCCGGAACCGGTCCGGGTTGCGCAGGGCGAGGTCGATGGCCTGGGTGCCGATGGATCCGGTCGACCCGAGGATGACGATGTCCCGGCGGCCGGCCGCGGCGTCGAAGAGGAGATGCGGGTCGGCGAGGGGGGCTGGACTGTCGCTCATGCCCCCCATTGTTGCCGCAACTCACGGACGCTTGGACACGGAGTCCCCGTCCGTGACGCGCGCGAGGAGTTCGGGCAGGGTTCCGGCGAAGTCGGGGAGCGCCCGGGCGGCCCGCCACCAGGCCCGGGGGTCGTCGCCGAGGGCCGCGTCGAAGAGCCGGTCGGCCTCGGCACGGGCGGCGAGCACGGCGGCCGGGCGGTCGTGGCGGTCGGGGTGGCCTATGTCGCCGAGCCACTGGTCCTCGTCGAGCGCCCAGCACGCGGGGACCTTGTGCCGGACCACGTCGGCGCCGGTGAGCAGGCCCCGGTCCAGGCAGTCGCGGATCCAGCGGACGTCCTCGGCGGCCGTGTCCATCGGCACGGCCAGGCTCACCAGGGCCAGCTCGCGCTCCCACGCGCCGGCCGGCTCCGCGGGGGCCGGGTCCGGGGCGAGGTGGCGGACGGCGCGGGCGAGCGCCGGGTCGTGGCGTACGTCGCCGGGCGCGGCCGGGATGCCCGCGGCCAGCGCGGCCGCCAGTTCGGGCAGGGTGCCGCGGAACGCGGGGGCCCGGCGGCCCAGTTCGGCCCACAGCCGGGGGTCGTCGCCGAGCGCGGGGCGCAGGGCGCGGTGCACGGCCGACTGCATCTCGGCCTGTTCGGGCAGGCTCCAGCGCAGCCCGCGGGTGGCGGGGAGGTGGCCCAGGAGCAGGGTGCGGGCGGCGGGGGCCACGTAGGCGACGAGTTCGTCGCAGGTCAGCAGGCCCATCCGGACGGCGCGGACGGCGGGCCGGTACCAGTGGCGGCCGTACGTGTCCCCCGCGCGCGCGTCGAGCAGCGCGCGGCACGCCTGCCGGGTCAGTCCGCCCGCCAGCAGCAGCGCCTCGACGGCGCCGGCCGGCAGCGGGGCGCCGGCGTGGGCGCGCAGCAGCGGCTCGGGGTCGTGGAGGTCGAGGAGGTGCGGCATGCGGAGCAGGGTGAGCGGGATCCGGGGGCGGCGGCCGTGCCGGCGCAGCAGGCGGATCAGCTCGTCGGGGCCGAGGGGGCCGGGGCCGGTCTCGCCGAGCAGCTCGGGCGAGGGCCCCGGCCGGGCGGCGTACCGCGCGGGGCCGGGCAGGCCGGGCAGCGGGCGGCCGACGACGTGCGGGTTGCGGGCGATGTAGTGCCGGTCGGCATCGGTGCCGTGGCGCAGCAGGAGGGTGACGGCGGCGGCGGGCAGCCACTGGTCGCGGCACAGGTACTTGCGGGTGGGGCCGTCGAGGCGGTCGATCAGGTCGGCCACCACGTGGTGCGGTGCGTGGCGCAGCAGGTGCGCCACGCACCAGGCCAGCCGCCGGCAGGCCCGGTCCTCCTCGGCCGTCGCCATCGTCCTCGCCCGCCTCGCGCTCGTGCCGGTACCGGTGCTCGTGCCCGTACGCCCGTACTCGTACATCCGTCCGATCTGCTGCCGATGATGGCAGGTCAGCGCAGGGGACGGTGAACGTTTTTGCGGGTGGAGGGGCCGGGGGCGGCGTCCGCGATCCACGGACCGTCTCCGGAGGGGTCGATGACCCCTTCCTCCAGCCAGGTGTAGGTGCCGCCGAGGACCCCTTCGACGACCTTGCGGTCGAGGTCGTCGGTGTTGGCCCACAGGCGGCCGAAGAGCTCCTCGACGCGCAGCCGGGACTGCCGGCAGAAGGCGTCGGCGAGCTGGTAGGCCTCGCGGCCGTGGTCGCCGCTGTCGCGCAGGTGCTCGGCGCGCACGCAGGCCGCGCTCATCGCGAAGAGCTCGGCGCCGATGTCGACGATCCGGCCGAGGAAGCCCTGCTTGGTCTCCATCCGGCCCTGCCAGCGGGACATGGCGTAGAAGGTCGAGCGGGCGAGTTTGCGGGCGCCGCGCTCGACGTAGCGCAGGTGGGTGGCGAGGTCGGGGTGGCCGGCCGGGTGGAACTCCCGGTAGGTGCCGGGGACCTGGCCGGGGCCGGTGGCGAGCTTGGGCAGCCAGCGGGCGTAGAAGCCGGCGGCGCGGGCGCCGGCCTTCGCCTTGTCGGCGAGGGCCTTCTCGGGGTCGATGAGGTCGCCGGCGACCGAGAGGTGGGCGTCGACGGCCTCACGCGCGATCAGCAGGTGCATGATCTCGGTGGAGCCCTCGAAGATCCGGTTGATGCGCAGGTCGCGCAGCAGCTGCTCGGCGGGGACCGCGCGTTCGCCGCGGGCGGCGAGTGACTCGGCGGTCTCGAAGCCGCGTCCGCCGCGGATCTGGACCAGTTCGTCGGCCATCAGGCAGGCCATCTCGGAGCCGTAGAGCTTGGCGAGGGCCGCCTCGATGCGGATGTCGTTGCGGTCCTCGTCGGCCATCTGGGAGGCGAGGTCCACCACGGCCTCCAGGGCGAAGGTCGTGGCGGCGATGAAGGAGATCTTCGCTCCGACGGCCTCGTGCCGGGCGACGGGGCGGCCCCACTGCTCGCGCACCCCGGACCACTCACGGGCGATCTTCAGGCACCACTTGCCGGCGCCGACGCACATGGCGGGCAGCGACAGCCGGCCGGTGTTCAGGGTGGTCAGCGCGATCTTGAGCCCGGCTCCCTCGGCGCCGATCCGCTGGGCGGCGGGCACCCGTACCCGGTGGAACCGGGTGACGCCGTTCTCCAGGCCGCGCAGGCCCATGAAGGCGTTGCGGTGCTCGACGGTGATGCCGGGCGAGTCGGCCTCGACGACGAATGCCGTGATCCCGCCGCGGTGGTTCTCGGACTTCGGGACCCGGGCCATGACCACGAGCAGGTCCGCCACCACCCCGTTGGTGGTCCACAGCTTGACCCCGTCGAGGACGTACGTGCCGTCGTCCTCCGGGTCGGGCACCGCGGTGGTGGCCAGCCGGGCCGGGTCGGAGCCCACGTCCGGCTCGGTCAGCAGGAAGGCGCTGATCGCGGTGGTGGCGCAGCGCGGCAGGTAGGCGTCCTTCTGCTCCTTGGTGCCGAACATCTTCAGCGGCTGCGGCACTCCGATCGACTGGTGGGCGGAGAGCAGGGCGCCGATGGCCGGGCTGACGGAGCCGACGAGGGCGAGCGCCTTGTTGTAGTACACCTGGGTGAGGCCGAGGCCCCCGTACTCGGTGCCGATCTTCATGCCGAGGGCGCCGAGCTCCTTGAGCCCGCGCACCGTCTCGTCGGGGATCCGGGCCTCGCGCTCGATGCGCTGCCCGTCGATCTCGCGCTCGCAGAAGTCCCGCAGCCGGGCCAGGAAGGCCTCGCCGCGCCGGACGTCCTCGTCGGCGGGGGTCGGGTGGGGGTGGATCAGGTCGAGCCGGAAGCGGCCGAGGAAGAGCTCCTTGGCGAAGCTGGGTTTGCGCCAGTCCTGCTCGCGGGCCGCTTCCGCGACCTGCCGCGCCTCGCGCTCGGTCACCTTGGGCTGTACGGGCCGTGTTGCCGACATCCGGGTACTCACCTCGCCGCATCGGGGGACCTACCGATCGGTGCTACCTGTCAGTCGTACCCGCTCCGGGCGCCCGGGAAAATACGGGCGCCTGCAAAAGGGGGACTCCCGCTCCGCCCGGGGTCGGCCCGGCTGACCCACCCCCGTCGGCGCGTACGGGTCACTCGGCCCGAACGGGGTCCGGCGGCGGCATCGCCCATTCCGGGACGGCCACCATCCGGAACAGCTCGGTCACCCACAACCGGCTGAGCGGGGCACGGAAAAGGGGGACGGCCGGAGCCCCCGCACAGTGGGCCCCCTACAGCGCCTCTGACCTGCGACCTTTCTCTCACCTGCACGAACGCGCGGTGGTTTCACCCCGCATCTTCAGCCATCTGGCCTCATCTCGCCGCATCCTCTATCACCCGTGTTCCCGTGGGAACACGGGTGAGAACACGACCGGGAACCGCCGGTCAGCAGCCGAACAAGGCGGTAGGCCCGGCGGTGAACCGCCGGGCCTACCTACCCTGAACCCCGTCAGCTTTGCGGAGCATGGAACGGGGCAACCCGCCGCGACCCTGCTGGGCTGCGGCGAGTTCTGCAACAACGCTTCGGATCTTGTCCGAACGATGCCCCTAGCACAAGGTTTCGAATCCTCTGTTCTGCGCGATAGGGCGGCCGTTACGCAACTCAGGCCTCAGGCGGGCAGCACGCCCCGCATTCGACATTCAGGGGCGTGTGCGTCGCCAGATCGACCATGAAGGTGACTCCGAGTCCATGAGGACAGACCCGGCGGGGCTTCCTCCCACTCCGCCGCTCAACTCGGGTCGCACCCAAGCTCGCCACTACGGCGCGCAGCCGAGGGTCAACCCAACCCGCCCCAGCATCCTTACTCACCGCAACTCCTTCCTCGCGGAATGCAGTCGACTGTAGCGGAGCGGGAACGGCGTCGCTGGGCCGTTCGGTGCGCTACACGGCAGGCGGTGCGGCGCACCCCGAACCGCCCTCCGTGCACTCGCTGTGCATGCAGTCCCCCGCGTGGATCTCCGTGTCCGCCAGCGACCCCCACAGATAGGCGTCCGGCTCGTATCCGGCCTCGCGGATGGCCTCCATGGTGAGGTCGAGCGTGCTGGCGTCGCGGCGAAGCGTCTCCGGCCCCTCGGGCCGGTGGTCCACGAAACGGCCGAGGGTGCCGCAGAGGGACCGGTACACCGCCGTGTGCAGGATGAGCGCGTGCCAGCCCATGTCCACGGTCTTGGAGGGGCGCAGGTGGCGGCCCGTGCTCGTTGCGGCCGCCGCTACGAACTTCAGGGCCTCGTCCGTGATGCGCATGGCCAGGTCCTCGTCGACACCCTCGTTGTCGCGCTGGACGAGGTGCACGACGCGGGCGAAGGCCTCTTCGGACAGCAGGTGTCGGGCGGACGTGCGCAGGGTAGTAGGAGTGGTCATCGTTCCTCCGCGTTGTTGTGGTGTGGATGGTGCGGCCCGCCCCTGGCCGTGGTCCTGGAAGATGCGCGGCCGGGGCGGGTGTCAAAGGGTGTCGGCGATGTCGCCGAGCTCGGCGCGCGCGGCCTGGAGCAGCGGCACCATCGCGGCCAGGCGGGCGGCCAGGGGCTCCTCGCCGGGGTTGCGGTCGAGGATGCGGCTGCGCTGCCAGCACTGGAGCGGGTCATGGTGGACGGCCCAGGCGTAGCCGCAGAGGCGACAGTCGGCCATGGGGCCTCCGTATTTGACGGCGATCGGTGCCAGGAGGCCGCACCCGGTGCACTGCATGTGCGCGAGGGTGCACACGCCGTCGGGGTGGGCTTCGGAGGTCTCGACGGCCAGGGTCAGGCGGGAGAGGTCGAAGGCCTCGCGCGCCATCCGGTCCGGGTCCTCCCTCATCACGCAGCCTCCCGGAGGATGCCGATGACGAGGGCCGCCACGCCCACGAGGAGGACCAGGATGTAAGTGGCCTGGCGGGTGCGCTCACCCATGTGACGCCGCCTCCTTGACCGGTGCCGTATTCGGCATGGGGTCGCCGGCCTCAGCGATGCGGGCGGCTCCAACACGGACGAGGAGCTTGATCACCGCCGTGCGGCAGAAGTACGCCCCAGAGGGGGGCAGCGCGGCCCAGTAGATCGGCCGGTGTGGGGTGGCGCGGACGAGGGTGGTGTCCGGCACCCCAAGGTGCGTGCCGGCTCCGAGGCACTCGACGCCCGCCCGGACCGTCCAGCGGTCCGAAGTTCCGGGCGCGACGAGGGCGTAGTAGTTCCGGCCTCGCGAGTCATGGATGACGGCCCCCTCCAGGGCCCAGGTGACGGCGAGGTCGGCGACGCCGTTCTCGGAGCTCTCCGTGGCCGCATGGACGATGGCGTCGGGGATCCGGACCACCTCGAAGCGGCCGAGTCGCAGCAGGGCCAGCCCGTGGTCCTGCCACTCGGCCTCGGCTTGGCGCGGCTCGGGGTTGCTGCTCGCGAGCCATCTCCGGAAGTCGTGGTTCACCGGGTGGCCTCGGGCTGGGGAGCCGGCGCCTGGCCGACGAGGTGGTCCCGCAGGACGCGGGCCTCGCGACGGGTGAGGACGAGCTCGCTGGGCCCCTGGTGGACGTCCACGTCGAACAGTTCGATAGGGACGCGCACTTCTCCGGTCTCGCTGTCCGTACGCGGTTCTACGTCGCGGGTCAGCGAGGCGTGCCAGCCTCGAACCATCTTGCGCCTCCTCGGTGATGACGGATCGTCACCGTATGAGCGCGCAAAGAGAGGTAGGGGGACAGATTGTCCCCCTACCCCAGGTTGTCCCTCTTCTACGCGGTGGTGATGCCGACCGCTTCGGCGAGGCTGCTGGCTTCCGGCCGGAGCGCCCGCGGGGCGTCGCGCCACAGGTCAAGGACTGCCCTGCGCGCGGCCGGGGTGTAGGCCACGGTCTCCTCGCTGATGCCGTGCGCGATCTTCATGACGTGCAGCGCTGCCGTCCGGTCGCCCCGGTGGAGGTGCCCTCGGGCCACCTCGACCCACAGTCGGGAGCGGCGTTCCCGGGACGGCATCGCGTCCGGGTCGACCTCGTCCGCCAGGGTGAGGGCGTGGCCGGAGGCTGAGAGGTCGGTGGCGACGCTGATCTGGTGGAAGTCCACGTTCGCGCGGCCGAACATGGTCGACGGGTGCACGTACGCGCTGGGGAGGGACTTGGCCACCTGGTCGCCGGCGTCCCAGTACCGCCAGGCGTCGCCGGCCCGTCCGGCGCGGGCCGCCGTAACGGCCGCGTGCAGCTGGAGCGCGCCGTACACGCCGCGCCAGTCCTCAGGGGCGCCGTCGAGGTGGGGGCGGAGCAGGGACGCCGCATCCTCGACGAACTTGAGGGCCTCGTCCGGGTGGGCAGTGCTGCGGAGGATGTTGCCGAGGCTCCAGGCCGCGGCGGCGATGGCGGCGGGGTCGTCGGCGGCCTGCGCGGCCGCCAGAGCCCGGTCGGCGACGACCCACGCCATTTCGGCAGGGGCGATGTAGGCGGTGGCCTGCCCGGTGAGCCGGTACGCCTCCGACAGAGCGATGTACGCGCTCCGGCGGCGCTCGCCTTCGAGAACCCGGACAGCGGTCTCGGCCTCCCGGATCAGGTCGGGAAGGAGCTCGCCGACCTGGGTGCGGTTGCGGTCGGAGTTGTGCCAGAGACGCCAGGCCTCGTCAACGCGCCGCCGCAGGTCGCTCGGGTCCGGCGGCGTCGGGGGGAGGTCCCAGAGCAGGGGCCGGGCCATGACCGCTACCCAGATGGCGGGCATGCCCGCGTGGGTCAGCCGGCCGGTTCCGATCGGTCGTGTGACCTCAACCTCCGTGCCCGTGATGAGCTGAAGGTCGGTGAGCTGGAGCGCCCCGGCCAGGCGCATCAGCAGCTGGTGCGAGCGGAGTTCGCGCTCACCGGACTCGATCTTCTTGAGCCAGTCGGGGCCGCGCCCGCACAGGCCTGCCAGCACGGGACGGGACATCCCGCGTGATTCGCGGAGCAGCTTGATTCGCTCTCCGGTGGTGAGGGTGCTGGGGATGTCCACGCCATGTGCCCCTTCTCGAATGTGCCGTAGCGCCAGCCTACGGCCGAGCGCAAGAGCAAGGGAATGACGAAATCGCCCCCTCCCGGCCCGAAGGCCGAGAGGGGGCAGGGTTGTTCGGCTACCGTGCCAGCAGCGCGATGGCTCCAGTCACCGCTCCCGCGACGCCGGCGAGGACGCCGATCGTAGGGAGCGGCCAACGGCCCTTCTCTAGGGCACGCATCCGCGCCTCGTGGTCGGCGATCAGCCCCCGGACTTCCTTGCCGTCGTCGATGATCCCGTCGAGCTTGGTCTCGATCCGGGACACTGCTGCGGCCAGCCCCCTCACCTCCTGGTACATCTGCCCGGTGCTGATGTGGATGCCAGGGTCGGGGGTGGCCATCACACCGCCCGGACGGGCGGCGCCGGTACGGGCGCGGTGATCTGCGTGCGGTTCCACATCGCGACCACGGCGGCGGCCGCGGCGAGGACGACGGCCTGCTGCTCGGCCGACCAGCCCAGGCCGTAGCCAACGGCCAGCGCGAGGACGGCCTGGGCGACCCCGAGGAGGGCAGCACCGACCGCGTCGTGCGCTACGACGGCCAGGACCAGGCCGACGAGCGCGGCGGCGGTCGCATTGATGACGGCCTGCTGGTCGGCGCTCACGGCGAACCCGAAGGCCGCGGCAAGCTTGACCGTGATGGCGACGAGTCCGAGCCACAGGGCCGGCTCACGTCCGAAGATCTTCATGGGTGGTCCGTTCTTGGTAGGTCAGGACTTGGGGACCTGGAGCTTGGCCCAGGAGGTGGGTCCGGGGATGCCGTCGGCGTCGGCCCCGGTGTAGCCGAGCTTCTGCTGCCAGGCCCGGTAGGAGTTCTTGTCCCCGGAGCCCCACAGGTCCGCGTCCGCGCTGCTCTGGTAGTGGTTGCAGCCGACCGCGACGAGCCGCTGATGCATGGCCGCGATGATGGGGCTCCGGCGGCCCGGGATGAAGAACGCGGCCCCGGGGAAGGGCTCGAAGACGGGCGCCGAGGGTGTCCAGCGCCACGAGGTGACGGCGGTGCCGCCCCGGGGGTCGTGGGGGTCTGCTGTGGGCGGGCACTGACCGTCGGGGAACCGGGGTGCGAGGTAGCCGGTGACGTAGTCGGACCGGCGGAGGTGGGAGTGGCTCCAGACGCCGTTGCCCTGCCCGTGGTCGGCGGCGCCGGCCTGGATGGAGTTGCCGCCCTTGGTGTAGACCGTGTCCGCGTCGAAGCCGACGACGATCTCGGTGTGCGCGCCGGCGCCGAAATTTACCCAGGCGCCGACGCTCGGGTACTCGCTCCACTGCCCGCGCTTCTGGGCCCAGCCGGTGAAGGCGGTCACGTTGTCGACCTTGGGGACGATCGAGTCGAGGCCGACGTCGTGGTACATGCACCAGTCGAAGATCACGCACCAGGCGACGCCGTTCTCTCCGAACTCCTCTCCCCACTGGGTGTAGTTGTCCCAGCCGTCGCGGGAGTTCCATCCCTCGTAGATTCGCTCGGGGACGCTCATGAGGTGGTCGGTAAGCTGTCGCCACTGAGGCTGTGCTGCCATTGCTCCTCCAGGGCAGGGCGGGCCCCGGTCGGGGCTCGGGGTGGGGTCAGCGGGAGATCCAGATGACGCGCATGGCGGGTGAGAACAGGCCGCCGGCGCTGGTGTTGAGGGCGCCGCCGCTGGACTGGGCGGCCATGACCTCGATGTAGTCGGTGGTCCCGTTGCAGGTGACGGTGGCCTGGGTCTGCTGGCCGGACGTGACCACCTGCGAAGGGTCGAAGGAGCTGCCGGAGCCGATGACGGCGGTTCCGTTCAGGGCGATCTGGATGCGGCGGTCTCCGGCCGCGTTGGCCGCCCAGCCGACCGAACCGAGGACGAGGTAGGTCCCCGCCACGGTGGGCGTGTACCGGGAGGTGTTGGTGACGGTGGAGTGTCCGGCGTCCGAGTCGAGGAGCTCGGTGTCGATGGTGAGGGCGGTCATGGCGTTGCCGCCGGGGATGGACTGGGCGGCCGCCGCGTAGCCGGAGAACACGGGGACGCCGAGGGCGAAGTTGTTTAGGTCTCTGACCTGCGCGTTCCAGAGGGCGGAGGTCTGGTAGAGGCCCGGGGTCTCGGTGGTCGCGACGGGCACGGTTCGGGCCATGGCCGCTCCTGTCAGTAGGCGAATGCGTTCGCGTCGAAGGCGCTGACCGCGTCCCAGGTGGTGGGGTCGGTCGTTCCGGCCGGGAGGACTTCGTTGATGAGGTCCCCGGCGGTGTGGGCCTTGGTGGTGGCCGCGGTGAGGGTGATGGTGGCGCTGGTCCAGCCCGGGGAGGTCGCGCCGACGGCGAGGACGGTGACGGTCTCCTGGTTGGCGGTGCCTTGGCCGAGGACGATCTGCGTGCCCGCGGCGAGCTGCGCGGCGAGCAGGTTGGTGTTGTCCTGGCTCGGGTTGACGGTGATCGAGGTGACCCCGGAGCCGAGGGTGGTTTTAAGGGTGGTGTGCCATCCGGCGAAGAGGCCGTACGGCGTGAGGTCTGCGGGTGAGCACTGGAGGGTGACGAACGCTTCGCCGTTATCGCCCATATCCCATTGGACCGACTCGACGAAACAGTCGACTTGAATTGGGGTGATCCCGGGCGGTCGGCGCATTACCCGGATCCGCGTCCCGAGCTCCATGCCCAGCAATACGGGCCAGAGTGTCGTGTATGCGGATGGGTGCAGCTTGATAGCTGATACGCGGGTGGCGGGCTGCTTGTAGCGGGACAGGAGGTACCCAGCCGCATCCTGGCATTCGCCGCCGGAGGATGAATTCACGGTGCGGGACAGCGTGCGCGGGAAGTACGCCGTAACGGACGCGGAATCCTGGGCGGCGAACACCTGGCCGGTGGACTTCTGTGTGACGGTGACCTGATTAGAGAGCCGGGTGGGGTCGTAGTCGAGGGCGCACTCTTCGTACGGGTACTCGCCGAGGTCGGTGCGTTCACCGAATGTGTACGTCGGGGTGAGCGAGTTGTAGCGGGCGCCCCGGGAGCGGAAGTTGATGCGCCCGTCGGCTCCGATGAAGTGGGCGCCGCCCTCTGTGTCGACGACCGACTGTAGAGCGGTCAGGGCGTCCTGGCCTGCAAAGTCGGCGGGTCCCATGCTGGTGGTGAGCCCGGTCTGGATCGAGGTGCTGGACTTCCACCCTGCGTAGGCCAGGATGCGGTTGTACCGCGTGTGCGTCGCGTCGCCGGTGAACGAGTTCTTCCAGGCGGTGTACAGGTTCGCCGCGTCGGTGGTGCCGAGAGCGGTGGGAAATTCGGCCGCGAAAGCCAGATCCCCCTGGTAGTTGAATGCGGTGCCGTTTCCGACGGTGATGTCGACGAAGTTTCCCAGATGGTCCCCGGCCAGCCCTATGGGAGTCAACAGGGGGTTGGTGCTGCCGTAGAAGAAGGTAGCCCCGTCGAGGGTGGCCCTCATGGTGGCCGCCGTCGCGTCGTATGCAGCAGTCGCCAGATGCCAGTTCCCATCCACCACATTGGTGAGCGGAAACGCGAAACTGGCACTCGCACCCGTCGGGCCGTACAGCCACAGTTGCAGAAAGCTCGACGAGGTGATGGTGAAATGAACCCGGCTTCCCGAGGGGCCGCCGGAACGTTGATTGTCCATGGCTGCCCAGATATCGGTGCGGCTTGCGGGGACCGGCCCGGTGTACCGGAAAGCGATCATCCGGGTCCACATGCCCGGGTCGGCCGGCCCCTTGATGCCCGCGCCGGACAGGGAGAGGAATGAGGCGGCGCCCGTCAGGTTCGTACCAGGGTTGGCGTTGCTGATGGTCATGACGGATCCGGTACTGCCGGTGTAGACGCCGTTCACCGGGTCGGTCGCGGTGATCTGGTTCCCGAAGGTCAGAGATCCGGCCCCGTACTTCGAGACGGCGATCTGTACGGGAGGGCAGTTCCCTGCCGCGTCGGATGCTCCGCTGCTGCCCGCGGGGTCGTCGAGCCGGTACAGGAATCGGGGGCTGTGTGAATTGATCTCCTGCGTAAGGGGGTCGGAGAGGGTTACCTGCGAGAAAAGCGCCATCGCGTCGACCGCCGTCGGCGACACGGTCCCGTACTGCCCATCGGCCCACTGCGAGGGCCAGCGCTCCACAAACCCCTGATACATCGGGTACCAAACGCC
This sequence comes from Streptomyces sp. NPDC033966, assembly GCF_055575955.1. Lineage (NCBI taxonomy): Bacteria > Bacillati > Actinomycetota > Actinomycetes > Kitasatosporales > Streptomycetaceae > Streptomyces > Streptomyces sp. NPDC033966. The sequence goes on from NZ_JBVIRQ010000001.1 coordinate 59,630, forward strand.
CGGGACCGTCCAGGCGCTGGCGCTGGCGCCCTTCTCCAGCTGCATGCCGTCAACCTGGACGGAGCACGCAGCGCCGGCTGTTGCGTCCAGGGCGACGGCCATGTTGACGCCCATCGCGCCGGCCGGGGCGGTCGCGGTGACCGTGATCTGGGTCCAGGGCGCGGTCGCGGATCCGGTCAGGGTCACGGGCGAGCTATAGGTGAAGCTGCTGGCGGCGCCGCCCGGCGTGAGGTACCAGCCGAGCGCGGCCTTGACCTGCAACGTGGTCGAGGGCGTGATGTTGCGGACCCAGAACTGTGCGGTGTACATCTGGCCGGGCAGCGCTGCCGGCTGGGGAGTGTGGGTGATCCTCGCGGGCGCCAGGGCCCCGTTGGGCACGCTGAACTGGATCACATTGCTGCCTTGCCAGGCGGTGCCGCTCGCGGTGACGACACCGGAAAAGGTGGGGTCGGTGTCGCTGTACAGGTCGGCGCTGTAGACGTTCGCGCCGACGGCGTAGCCGCCGAGGTCGCCGCCGGTCGCCATGACCTGCGACAAGAGGTTGGCCGTCGGCGGCCACTGGGCGCGCTTGCGGTACGGCTGATAGGGCTGGATATGCCCGGCGAACGGGCCGGCGCCGTTGACGGGGTCGAGGACGCCGTCGGTGTTGGAGAGGGTGGTGGTGAGCTCGCCGCTTCGGACCTGATCGAGTTCGTACTGGCGGCCACGCTGGATCCCGGAGCGATGCAGGGTGCGAGGGGTGACCTCGGTGAAGCGGGTGGGCGGTGCACCTGCGCTTGCGTCCCAGTACGGTCCCCAGGAGTCTTCGATCACCGGCCAGTTAGGGTTGATCGCCACAGGTCCCCCTACCTCTTGTAGTTCGGCCAGGTCTGGGAGTTGCGGGCGCCGAGCTGGAGCATCTGCTTTTGCACGGTGTCCCGCAGGTCGCGCTCGGAGAGAACGGACCCCTGGACGGTGATGTGGACGTGGGTGGTGCTAGCCGCGGCGGCGCCCGGACCACCGGCCGCGGTGCCGAAGGCCAGGGAGGGGATGCCGACCGGCTGGCGAGTGAGGAGCCCCGACATCGAGCGGACGGAGGAGACAGCCAGGCCTGCGTGGTTGTCGATGCCCTGGGCGATGCCCTCGGGGATGGCCATGCCCACGTGGTCCGCGAACAGGCGCGAGGGCGAGTTGATGCCGAGGAAGTCCTTCGCGCTCTGTAGGGCGCTGTTGGCCAGGTTCCGCAGCGTGCTGTAGAGGTAGCTGCCAGCGTTGCGGACGCCGGCGACGATGCCGTTGACGATGGCCGAGCCGATCGACTGGAACCAGCTACCGACGCCCTTGACCGTGTCCCAGGCCGAGCGCAGGCCGCTCCAGATGATGGAGGCGACCCGGCTGATGTACCCGCTGATCGAGGAAACTGCGCTGGCGATCGGCGTGATCATGGCCGTCCTGATCTGGCTCCAGATCAGGGAGGCTACGAGCCGGATCGCGCCCCACTTTGCCGAGAGCCAGCCTGAGGCCGTGTTCCATGCGGACTGAAGCATGCGCCAGACCCACAGGATCGGGTTGATGATCGCCAGCTTCACGCCGTCCCAGATCACCCCGGCCACCAGCAGGATGCCGGACCACACCCAGGCGAAGAACGCTGAGATGCCGCCCCAGGTGGCGCGGGCCCCGGCGGCCACCGTTTCGTGGCAGTGGTTCCAGAGCGCGACCAGCATCGCGATGGGCAGCGCGAAGATCACCAGGAGCAAGGGCCACCACTTCGCGAAGAACGCGGAGATCGAACCCCACACGCCACTGGTCACTCCGGCGATCCAGTGCCAGGCCGCGACGACCGGGTCCGCCACCGCGTGCCAGGCCGAGGCGAAGAACGCGGCGGTGCTGTTCCAGGCTCCGGCGACGTGGGACGTGATGCTGTGCCAGATGGACATCGTCCCGTTGGCGACCCAATCCCACGCGGCGACGACGGCGCGGCCGACCGATTGGGCGACGGACTTGATCCAGTCCCAGACGGTCGCCCAGTGCGTCGCGAGGAGGATGATGATCGCGATCAGCGCGACCACGGCCAAGATGATCCACGTGACCGGGTTGACCGCGGCCGCCGCCGCCATCCCGTACAGCGCGGCCGTCAGCGCGGCGATGGAGAAGAGGAGAACTCCGCCGATCACCCCGGCCGCGATCTGAGCGGCCAGTGTGTGCTTAGTCAGCCAGGACGCTCCGAGCGCGAACCAGACGACGATCTGCTGGACCACCGGCATGAGGTACTGGCCGATCTGGATGCCGAGGGCCTCCAGGCTGGCCTTGGCTTCGGCCGTGTGCTGGTTGAAGTTCTTCTGGACGTCGGCCCAGCCCTCCACCTCCTTGCCGCCGGCCTTGACGTGCTCGTCGATGCGCTTGGTCTTGTCGATGAAGTCCTGCATGTGCGGGCCCGTGAGCTGGAGGGCCGCCTGCATGGACTTGGTGCCGCCGACCATCGTGGCGAGCGCGCCGACGTAGGTCTGCTGCGCCGGGCTGAGGTTGGCGAGCTCCTTCTCGAACGCGGTGGTGTTGGAGGCCGCTTTCTGGAGGTGGGAGATCAGGACCGTGCCGGCCGGGCCCATGTGCTTCTCGACCGCGTCGGTCAGCAGCATCAGGGTGGAGGCGAGGCCCTCCTTGCCCAGGCGCTGGCCGACCTGGACGGCGGACAGGCCGAGGGACTCCATCTCGCGCGAGGCCTTGCCGGACGGGTTGGAGAGCTGGCCGATCGTCTGCCGCAGGTAGGTCGCGGCGACCGCGGCCGGAGTGCCCTGGGCGGTCATCGTGGCCATGGCGCCCATGACCTCGTTGAGCCGGACGTGCGCGGCGGCGGCCACTGGCAGGATCGAGGACATCGACCCCGCGAGGGCCTCCAGGTTGGTCTTGCCCTCGGCCTCCGTCGCGATCAGCGCGTTCACCGCGGTGGTGACCTCACCGCTGCCCATTTTGTAGGCATTCATTGCGGTGGTGACCGCGTCGGTGGTGGTCTTCAGGTCCGCCGCGCCGACCTTCGCGCCCTGGGCGGAGGTCTGGAGAACCTTCAGGGCGTCCGCGCCGTGGTAGCCGGCGGACTCGACCATGTAGAGGCCGGCGGTGAGCTCCTCGGTGGACTGGCCGACCTGTCCGGCCATGGCCAGGACGCCCTGGCCGACCATCCGCATGTTCTCGGCGGCTTCGCCCGCGCCGGTGCGGACACGGGTCATCTGGAGCTGGAAGTCGCCCGCCATGTGGACGGTCTTGAGGGCGACCGCGCCTGCGGCGACCCCGAGGCCGAGCAGGGCCGCCTTGCCGAGCATGCCGGTCCGGGCGAACGCGCCGGCGCCCGCGGTGTCCGCGGCGGCGAGCTCGGCCTTGACCCCGGCCATCGCGGTCTTGACACCCGCGTGGGAGCCCAGGAACTCGATGAACACCGGAGGCAGGGCGCCCATGCCGGATCACCCCCATCCGGCTTGGTGCTGCTAGCGAGTGATCACACGCGGGTGGCCTTCGCGTAGGCCGCGTTCCAGACCGCAGCCATCTTCGGCTCGGCCCGTTTCACGCCCGGCTTCACGTAGGGGTACTGGCCTTCGAGGCGCTTCTTGTAGAGGTTGCGGACGCCGCCGCCGACCCCGACCCCGCCCTGGAAGCCGCCGCCGGGCAGGGGCTTGGGCTTGCGGACGCCGCCGACACCGCGGTGGAGCTTGCCCGTCAGTCGGCCGGGGCCGCCGGACTTGGTGACGTGGTGCGGGGACAGATTGAGGCTCACGCGGTCGCCGGTGCGTGCGCTCTTGCCTCGGTGATCCCAGCGGGGCCGGCCGCGGAGCCCGGAACGGATCGAGGCCTTCGCCAGGTTCTGGGAGGACTTCAGCGCGCTGATGGTGGCGACGTCGATCCGCTTGTTCATCGCGGACACGGCGGCGCTGCACTCCCGGGCGCCGCGTACGGCGATGCCGATGCCGTTAGCCACGGGCCGCCGCCTCCTCCCTGTTCTTGCGGGCCGCGGCGACGGTGTTGTCGACCGCGAGGAGCCAGTCGAGCGTGAGGGCGGACTCGTCGTCGAGCTCGGACGGGCGGCAGTGCAGCAGGGTGCACAGCCGCCACGTGCGGTACTCGTCTTCGGGGATCTCGTTCGCGCTGTAGGTGAAGGACCCCTCCAGCTGGCCCCTCAGCCGCTGGAGGGCTCGGTAGGGGACGCGGGATCGGGATCCGGCTCGAAGTTCGGGTTCAGGGCCTGCTGGTAAGGGCTGACCGCCTTGCGGAGCGCGTCGAGAGCCGGGGTCGGCAGGTCGAGGACCGCATCCGTGGTGACCGGGAAGTCCCAGCTCCAGCCGCGTACCGCAGCGACGACCAGCTGGTCCTGGAGCTCTTCCAGCACGTCGAACGCGTCGCCCATGGACGCGGCCAGGCCGAGCTGCTCCTGCGGGGACAGCTCCCCGCCGGTGGCGCTGCGGGCGTCCTGCGCGACGCGCACCGCCTCCATGAAGGAGGGGAAGCTGGTGAGCTTGGCCGAGAGCCGCTTGATCGGGCGGCGCATCCGCTCGGTGATGTCGCACAGCGGCCGCAGGTCGGCCCAGCCGCCAGGCAGGGGGACGCGGTTGGGCTGGGTGATGTCGAGGTCGGTCACTTGTACGTCCCGGAGGCGAGTGCGTTCTGGAGGGTGACCTTGATCGGCGAGTAGCCGCCGGAGCCGCCCACGTCGGTGGTGTTGGCGATGGCTTCGAAGTCCACGGAGAGGGCCAGGTAGTCCTTGCCCCGGTCGATCTCGGCGTTGGTGTAGGCGGCCTTCGTGGCATGGAGCTTGACCTGCACGGCGGCCGCGCCGGCGCCCTGCTGGTAGTTGATGTCCAGCGCGGGCTGGGAGTTGGCGAGGTAGTTCGTGAGCTGGGTGTCGTCCTCCATGACGAGCGTGAGCTTGCCAGAGGCGGTCACCGGCCCGGACCACAGGGCGTAGGGGGCCTGCGAGCCGTCCACGGTGTGGATGACGGTGACGGGCCGCTTGATGGTGCATTCCCCGTCGATCAGGGTCAGGTTGGCGCCGCCGCCGATGGTGACCGCGCCCACCCAGCCGGCGAGCGGGGTCACGGCCGTGTACGAGGCGGTGGGCGCGGAGGTGGTTGCCGAGGCCAGGGAGACGGCCTTCGCGCCGTAGGTCAGCAGTCCGTCGCCGGAGAACTTCAGCGAGACCTCGCTGAACTTCAGGCCGGCGAACTGGCGGGTGGCGATCGCGTAGTAGTCGCTCACCGTGTAGGACGGGGGCTGTCCGGTGCCCGTGTTCAGGACGGCCATGGTGTGCGTGTACGGGGCGGAGGCCCCGGTGGTGGCGACGTCGCCGAGCACCCCGGCCAGCGCGAACCCGACGGTGTCGGGGAAGACGTCGCCGTCGAAGTCGTACTCGGCGAAGATCGGTCCGGCGATCTTGCCGTAGGAGCTGACCATGGAGCCGCGCAGGCCTGCGTCGTCGAGCAGCTCCAGCTTGTCCTTGGGCTTCATGGACTTGACCGGCAGGAACGCGGTCGCGGCCACCGGGGTGCCGTAGACGGCCTCCTTGGCGATGCCGAGGAATGACCGGAATGTGGGCTGCGGCATCAGTGGTCCTCTTCCTTCGTGGTGGTCTTCGCCGGGACCTTCGCGGGCGCCGACTCCCAGCGACCGTCACCGGGCAGCTCGGCGAGTTCGACGGTCAGGCCCGGGGTGGCCTCGATGCCGATGCCCGGGTAGTAGCGGGGCTGCTCTCCCCTGTACGTGTACGCGGCCATCGAGGGCCACCTCCTAGATCCGCAGCGTGCAGTGAATTTCGAGGGTGGCCAGCAGGTGGCGGCCCTGGTTCTCGTCGTCCCATTCGCCTTCGATCTCGGAGGAGATGGGGCGCGCGACCTGGACGAGGCCGCCGAGGGTGGGGTCGGCCCGGACGAGCGCGGCGACCTGGTCGACGAGGAGTGCGCCGCGTTCGAAGATGGCCTGGGCTTCGTCGTCGCCGCGGAAGAGGTCGACGGTGACAGTCACGGTGTACTGCTCCTCGAGCCAGCCGGCGCCGCCGGAGCCGACCAGGCTGGAGACGCCGATGGCGCGGGTCACTTTGCCGATGGCGATGATGTCGCCAGGCTGCTGGGGGCCGGGCTGGTCGTAGCAGACCAGCAGGGACCCCGAAGGGTTGAGCGGGTCCGCGGCGATCTGCGCGGTGCACTGCTCGTACAGGTAGCGGCGGGCGGCCGGGGCGGAGGAGGAGGGGATGGTCATGCGATCCCCGGTCCTCTGCGGTGGGGGGCCCACAGCTCGACGACGCGCTGGGGCAGGGCGAACCCGATGGGCACGATCCCGTTGCCCTCGCTGTCCAGGGCGTTGCCGCCGAAGCGGGTCCGGCCGCCCTGCTGGGTGAGCTGCCACAGGTGGCGGATGAGCTCCAGGGTGCCCAGGCGGACACTCCAGGGCACGGCTCCGGCCCGGCCGGCGGTGTACACGACCTTGATGTTCTTGGTCCCGTGGGGGAAGCAGACCGCGCCGCCGGTGGCCCGGCGGACGATCTGCCCCCGGTCGAGGTCGACGGTGTAGCCGTAGGCGTCGGTGGAGGTGCCGAGCGGCTGCTCGGTCAGGACCCAGGTGGACGCGGCGACGTACTCGGTGACGGACTGCACGGAGGCGACCGGCTTCCAGTCCAGGCTGAGGGCCGGGACGCCGCCGTCGTGCCACTCGGTGTGCTGCTCGGGCAGGAGCGGGCCGACCGCGTCGCGGGCCAGGTCCGCGGCGGCCAGGATGAAACCCTGTAGTTCGGCGTCCTGCCGGGTGTCGGCCGGGTTCATGTTCAGGTGGGCCTTGACCGAGGCGAGGTCGACGAGCTGCTCGACGCCCAGTGGGCGCACGCTGAACTGTCCTTCGTCCACGTACCCGGTGCCGGTCCCGGTGGCCGTCCAGCGGTAGAGCCAGATCCCGGCCACCGCGGCGGCCGGGACGACCGCGGTGTACCGGCCGGCTCCGGCGGCGGTCACGCTCGGGGTGGTGACCGCGCCGGCGGGGTTGGTGACAGTGAGGGCGACGGTGAGCGAGCCGCCGGGCGGGGCGCCGGTGTCGTCGACCACGGTGGTGGTCAGGCCGATGTCCTGGCCCGTGTAGTAGATCAACGGCATGGCAGCGCCCCTTCCTGCGGTGTCAGGTGACGACGACGCGCGGCAGGAACCCGATCGCCGATCCGCCGGTGATGGTGGCCGGGGCGGTCGCGGTGAGGGAGGCGCCGGAGTTCTGCGCGAGGACGAGGTCGCCCGCGACGAAGCCGGACGCGGCGCCGGCGATGGTGCCCGCGCCCAGCAGGCTGGGCGGGGTGGTCGCCTTGACCATGACCGCGGCGTAGTAGATGCCCGACCGGGCGATGGTGACCGGGCTGGACAGGGCCAGCGTCTTTGCGGTGGTGGCCGCCCACGCTGCCGTGGTCTGGTCGGCGGACTGGGCGAGCAGGGCCGGGGTGGCGCTGTCGTCGTACAGGGCGAACCACCAGTTGGTGGGGGTGCCCGCCGGGGTCGCGCCGGACTTGAACGTGAGGTTCGTGACGAGGTCGCCGGCTTGGAGGTACAGGGCGGTGGACTGCATCACCTGCGTGGTCAGCGACGCGAAGTCGGAGACGACCAGGGCCCGGTCGAGGTTGGTCCGGTAGGTGCCGGAGGGCTGTCCGGCCAGCAGCCATTGGGGGTTCTTGGACGGGTAGCGCCCGTTCGTGAGCGGCATCAGGAGCCTCCGCCGGTGGTCTCGGGAGCCTTCGCGGCCGCGGCGGTGCGCTTGCCGCCAGTGCCGCGCCGGGCCGTGGCCGAGGGCTCGTCCTCGTCGAGTACGGCCCGGATCTCCCGGGCGGCGACGGCGGCCTGGGCGGCCGGGGTGTCCTGGCCGGCGCCGGACAGCTTCTCGGCCCGGTCCTCCAGGCGCTCGGCCTCGGCGTCCAGCTCGCCGCGTACCCGCTCGATCTGGGTTCGCACCTCGTCGGCCTTCTCGCGCCACGACGTGCGCGGCCCGTTCTCGCAGGTGGCCAGCTCCGCCCGGAGCCCGGCCAGTTCAGCGACGCGGTCATGCATCGCAACTCCTTCCAGAGGGCGGGCCCGCCCCGGGTGGAGCGGGCCCGGGGCGGGGATCAGAACCCGGACGGGGCGATGAGGCCAGTGCCGGACATGACGGAGATGGCTTCGGGGCGCCGGTCGGCCATGAACGCGGCGTAGTTGTAGACCTGGAAGCGGATCTGGAGCGTCCCGGAGAGGACTTCCTGCATGACGCGGGTCCGCATGGATCCCTCCCACAGGAAGAGGTCCGAGGTCCGCAGGGCGATCACCCGGTCTTCGTTGGTGCCGCCGCCGAGGTTGGCGGGGATGTTCCCGTCGGCCAGCAGCGGGAAGTTGAGCATCCGGCCGACGGGGCCCTCGACGTCGCCGCCGGTCTGGAGCGCGAGCGGGTTGAAGGGGCTCTGGGTCTCGGGGAGGATGAACGGCCGGTTCTGCGAGTCGAGCTGTGAGGCCATCCAGAACCAGCGGGCCGGGGTGAGGAACACGGCGGTCGGCATCGCCTTGCGCTTCGTGGCGACCTGAGAGAGGGCCTGCATGGAGGGCAGGTACATCTCGGGCAGGGTCGGCGTCGCGTCGGTGTAGGTGATCGCGTTGATGCCGGAGACGTTCAGGACGCCCTTGAGCTGGCCGGAGGCGCCGGAGCCGTTGATGCACTGGAGGTCCAGGCGCTGGTTGTAGTCGGCGATCAGGTCGGCGAAGACGATCTCGTCGAAGCTGATCGGGGACTGGTCCAGGAGCTGGATCGCGACGTCCTGCTGGCCGGCGATCGTGCGCACCGGGGCGGTCACGTAGGTGTCGGTCAGGTCCTGGGAGGTTACCGCGGCCGCGTCGGCGGTCTGTACGGCGGTGGCCGTACCGGTGGCGATCTTCGGGACGTTGACGGAGTCGGTCCCGGGCGGCAGGTCCAGGTTGCGGACGCTGTTGGCGAAGGTCCGGCCGAAGCGGGGGAGGTCGATGTACTGGTCGACCAGCCACAGCGGGGGCACGAAGTAGCCGCCCTGGCCGTCCGTGCGGTTGGGGTTGACGCGCTTCTCGAAGACGCTGCCGGGGTCGATGCGGCGCATCTCCTCTTCGGCCTTGGCCGTCCGGCGCTTCTCGCGCCGGGGCATCTCGACGTCCATCTCCTTGCCGTGGCGCTGGAGCCGTTCGCGGGCCTCGGAGTTGTTGAACAGCTGGGCGTTGGCCAGGTCGATGAAGTACGACTGTCCTGCGCCGCGCTGGTAGGTCAGCGGCTCGGACAGCACCTCGACGCGGCCGCCGGCCGGGGCCTGGTAGCGCTTGGCGACCTCGGCCGCCGCGTCGTCGCGGGTCAGCTGCTCGTCGAGCTCCTGGATCCGGGCGTCGAGGTCGCGGATCTCCTGCTCGATCCCGTCGAACTTGCCACGCTCCTCGGTGGTGAGGTCGCGGGTCTCGGCGGTGGGGGCGGCCAGGAGCGTGTCGAGGTCGGTCTTGCGCTCGGCACGCCGCTGGATGAGGGCGTCGATGAGGGCCCTGGACATGGCGGTTTCCCTTCTGGGAGGTGATGGGGGGCGTGCCCGTATCCGGGTGGTGGTCCGGGTGGCGGCCCAGGTGGTTCCCCCGGTGGGGGTCCGGCGTGGGCGGCCGGCGCGGCTCCGGCGCGAAATGGGGGCGGGGTGGTGTGGTCAGAGGGCCAGCGCGCGGGCGCGCGCGGCGTACAGGCCCAGTTCGGCGGGCTCGGGGGCGGCCTGGAACTCGGCGGCCAGGCGCTCGAAGAGGGCGCGGCGTTCGGCGGGCGTCAGCCGTTCCAGCTGGCCGGCCACGTCCCGGGCGTTCAGCTGGGCGCCCGCGGTGGCGGGGTTCGCGCCGTAGTTCACGACGGAGACGTCGCCCTTGGACAGGTTGACTTCGAGGATGTCGCGTTGGTCGTAGTCGGGGCTCCACTGCTGGCGGGTCACCCAGAATCCGAAGGACATCTCGTCGACGTCGCCGCGCTCCATCGCCGAGCGGAGCGCCTGCACGTGCGGGGAGGCGGGATCGAGATCGGCCTCGGTGTGCAGGCCGGTGCCGTCCTCGGCCAGGCGCAGCGTCCCGGACTTCGTACGGGCCAGCGTGAGGCCGCCGTGGTTGACGAGGAAGGGGACGTCAGCGCCCTCGGACAGGGTCTTGGTGAAGGCGCCGGAGCGGACGACCTCGGTGTATGAGCCGAGCCAGTCCTCCATCTCGTAGCCCTGCTCGGTCACGCAGGCGTACCCGGTGAAGGTGAGGGTGTCGCCGCCGCTGCCCGTGGGCTTGGCCCGTAGCTCGACGTCACGGAAGGGCATCTGGCGGTGCTCGACGGTGTTGGGCCGTGCGGCACGGGCGGACAGGTCCATCACGGCTCCTCGGCGGGTGCGGGCGCGTCGTCGCCGGGCTTCTTACCGGCGTGCGCGGAGTTGAGCGGGGCGTTCGGGTCGTCTCCGCCCTCGACGGGCGGCATGTTCTCCTTGGCCCGGATCTCGTTCTGGGTCAGCAGGCCTGCGGTCCGCGCCTGGACGTATCCGGCGTATCGGCCGGTGGTGTCGGTGCGCTGGAGCTCGGTCGTGTCGAACCGGGCCGTCTGGGTGCGGGGAAGCATCGCCGTCCAGGCGTCCTCGAAGGTGCCGATCCAGTCCGCCAGGGTGTACGTGAGGAATCCGATGGACTGCTGCTCGATGCCCGTGCCCCAGGAGGTGGTGCGGTCGACCTGGCCGAGCATGTGCGGCGGGACCCCGTACAGCATCGCGATATCCAGGTTCTGGCCGGCGCGCGTGCCCAGGAACTGGGCATCCTCCGGGGAGATGGAGATGGGCTTCCACTCGGCTCCGCCGGACAGGACACCGATCGCGTGGGCGTTGCGCATCCCGGAGTGGGAGGCCTCGAACGCTTCCTTCATCTGCCGGGCCCGCGCCTTGTCGAGGTCGCCGGGTACCGAGATGACGCCGCTGAGGTGCGCGCCCTGCCCGAAGAAGCTCGCGCCGAACTGCTCGGCGGCCAGGCCCAGGCCGATGGACTGGCGGGCGTAGCTGATCGGCGACATGCCGGTCGCGGCCCCCGGCATGGACAGGCCGCTCATGTGGAGCATGTCGTGCGCGGCGACGGGCTGGCGGTGCACTTCGTAGACGCGGCCGCCCTCGTCGTCGAGGTCGACCTTGACCCAGTCCGGGTGCAGTACCTGTACCCGTGACGGGCGTAGGAGGTGATCGCGGGCGGTGACCATGGAGTAGGCGTTGCCGCGCAGCAGCAGCGAGATGGCCAGCTGCTTGAATCCGGCGCGGCGTGAGGGGAAGCGGGCGCCGGACGCGCCGCCGAACGGGTCCGCGACGATCGGAGGCTGAGGGGCAGCGGCTACCTGGATGCCCTGCCTGGCGGTCATGGCGTTCAACGGCAGTCCGGACAGGGTGGTGGACAGGATCCGGACACACGCCCAGACCGCGGTCAGCTGCATCGCCGTCTGGTCGTTGACGGCGACTCCGGCCGCGCTCACCGCGGCCAGGGAACCGTTGGTGGGGATGGAGGAGTCACCGAACTGGGTGAGAACGCGGCGCTCGGCGGCCCTGCGGAGGATGCTCACCGGTCCACCACCCACCCGATCAGCAGCAGCATCCCGCCGAGGACGGCCATCCCCGCGACCGGGTGCAGCCACCACGCGGCCGTGTCCAGACATGAGAGGCCGGCCAGGTCGACCGCGTCGGAGACCGGGCCGCGCGGAATGCGGGCCAGGTGGGCCTTGGTGAGTCCCATGGCACCCCCTACAGGTCGGCCCAGGCGAAGAACTGGGGTGTGGGCTCGGGTTCCGGGGTGGTGCAGGCACGGTCAAGGCCGATGATCGAAGCGACCGCGAGGTCGATCTTGCGGGGCGAGCCCTTCGCTTCCTTGAAGATCATCAGGCCGCGCGGGGTCTGCCGGACCACCGCGTTTTTCACGTGCCGGGCCAGGCGCGGATCCCCCGAGTGCGTGAGCCCTTTGTTCAGGACGCCCTCGTAGAAGCGCTGCGTGGCCGGGACCATGCGCGCCGGCGACTGCGGGTACTCGACGACCGGCAGACCCTCGTCCTCCAGCACCTGATAGGTCCGCGCCCAGCGGGCGGGGTCGCACACAATCTCCCGGACCCGCCAGCGCTTGCAGGCCGCGCGGATCGCGTCCTCTACCTCCAGGATCGGCACCGCCCAGTCGGGCCGGGCGTCGCCTGGCTTCTCCCAGGCCTGCACCACGTCCAGGTGGGCCGGCCGGAGCCCGGCGTTCGTCTCGGCCTCCAGGGCGGCGAGCGCCGCCTCGTCGAGGGCCTCGTACTGCGGGTCGCCCGGGTCGAACCGGCCGGGGTCCGGGACGCGGCACACGATCAGCGCGGTGGAGTCGTTGTTGTACGACCCGTCGAAGCCGAGACACACTTCGGCACCGTCCTCGATGACCTCGCCCGGGGCTTCGCACAGGTCCCAGACGCCGTCAGGGAGCCACGCCTTCGCGGAGTTGACCCAGATGTTCAGCCGCTTCGTCTGGAAGTCGGGGGCCGGCATCTTGCGGGAGACCGCGGCCATCTTCTCTTCGTCGAGGAAGTCGCCCATGGCCGGGTTGGCGGCCGCCCACACCCCGCGGTCCAGGTAGTCGAAGCCCTTCGCCTGGTCGTTGGTCTCGTAGATCCTCGCGCCGTAGCGGGGATCGTCGGCCTCGCCCGACATGATCTTCTTCGCGTACTGGTACTGGGTGTAGCAGACGGAATCCTCGCCGGAGGAGTCCGTGCGCACCCCGAACGTGCTGATGGCCAGGATCAGTGGCTGCTGCCGGGTGTCCGACCCCTGGTTCATGACGTTCCACAGCTCCCAGTTGGGCTGTGCGTGCAGCTCGTCGAACAGCACCCGCGACGGGTTGAGGCCTTCCTTCGTGAAGGCTTCCGAGGAGAGAGCCCGGTACACGGAGCCCATCGCCGGGTACTCGATCGCGTCCCGGTAGACCTTCAGCAGGCCGCCTTGTTTCGCGTCCAGCTCCGGGGACATCTCGATCGCGGCCCTGACCTCGCCGAAGATGATTTTCGCCTGGTCCTTGTCGGCGGCGCAGGAGTAGACCTCTGCGCCCGGTTCGTCGAAGATCCCGTCGACTGCGAGGCCAGCACCCAGCAGGCTCTTGGAGTTCTTGCGCGGCACGAGCACGAGGTACGTCCAGTAGGCGCGGCCCGTGTCGTCGCGGCGCAGGATGTCGCACACGAGGTCGCCCTGCCACATCCGCAGTTGCACAAGGTCCCCGCGGCGGGGGCCCTTCGTCAGCCGGAGGTACGACTGGATCAGGTCGCAGGCGAAGAGCCCGTCGGTGTTCTCCTCGGTCCACAGGGTCCGCTCGGGCGCCCATAGTTCCGGGCCCCGGGGCAGCAGGGCAGGGAACCGCGGCGGCCCGTCAAGCACTGCCGCCCCGCTTCGCCTTGCGCTCCAGCAGCTGCTCCAGGGACGACTTGGCCTTCACCTCGGCCACCCCCAGGCGCGTCCGGTCCGTCGGCGTGAGCCCCAGCGCCGCCAGCAGCTTGACGATCTCGGTCTCCAGCGTGGAGAGCATGCCGACGAGCGGATTGGCGTACGCGTATCCCTTGTCGGTGTAGAGCACGGGCTCCGACGACTCCAGGCGGGCCATGAAGTCCTGCCGGCGGTCGAACTTCTCGCAGACGACCACCAGGGCGGGACGGTCCGTCTCCGCCAGCCACTTGCACTGGTCGACGACGAGGCGCCACACGGCTCCGCCGACCGGGCCGAGGTGGTCCGGGGTGTCGTCGGCGACGGGCGGCAGCGCGACCACGTTCGAGGCGGCCGGGAGGGCCCGTTTGCCGGGGTTCCCCAGCTTCCGCTTACGTTCCGTAGGCGTTGGCGGCCGTCCAGCGGTCACGATCACCGCCCCCTCCCAGACCCCGGGGGTCAAAATTTCGCGGCCGTGTTTCTCCCCTGGGGGCCGGGTCCCTTAACGATCATGGTTTTCGACTTTCACCCACCCCCGGGTGCGCGGTGACAGATGGCGAGTTCCTCACCGTGTGTGACGTCAGATGCGTGTCGTCACTCTCTGAATCCTGATTGCGCACAACGCGGAGGTACCGTGCTGCACCGTCGGCGGCTTACCGAGCGGTCCTCGGCTGCTGCTTCGGGCGGTGGACCGGAGTTCGGCTAGAGATGGAGTACGCCATGAACGACATGGGCGCGCTGGCGCAGCGCGCGGCAGGTGAGGGGCGCAGTGTGTTCGTGTGCCACATCGATGTGGCATGGCCCACCTACGAAGACATCAGACCTCTACCCACCGTGTCGGGAGCGATTGAGGCGATTGAGGCCGTGGGCTGGCGGCTGGAGCAGTCCACGTTTAGCCCCCACACGGTGTACGACGGCAAAGGGACGGCGTTTCTGATCTTCCGACCAAGGGTCTGACCCCTACCCCCACAGAGCTGGAGCGCACTCTCGATAGGCCCCAAGAACTTGGACGGGGGGTCTCAGCCGTTGCGCTTGCGGGAGTTGCAGGCCCGGCACAGGATCTGCGCGTTATCCAGGGTGCTGCGGCCGCCCCTGGACAGGGGAGTGACGTGGTCGACGGTGAGGTCGTCGGACAGGTGGCCCGGTACGCCGTGGCCGGGGCACCAACTGCCGTGGACCTGATGGTGCCGGGCGAGGGCCTGCGCACGCACGCGACGCCAGTCCGAGCCATACCCGCGCTGCGCGGCCGAGCCTCGCCGCTGGTTGAACCGGGTGGCGCAGGCGTCGCAGCGTGAGGGGTTGGGGGTGAGGCGGTCGCAGTCCAGGCAAGGCCGCTTAGGCACGGATCCACGATTCCGGGATCGGCAGCGCCTCAGGCTCCGGCAGGGGTGCGGGCGTCCGTTCGGGGGTGCAGTCGCACGCGGGCAGCGTCCGCTCGTCGGGCGCGGTGCAGGTCTTCGCGTGGACGAGCGCCGCGGCCTCAATGCCGATGGCGTGCCGGCCGCACGCGTACACGGGCCTTGTGCAGTCAGCGGGCATCGGTAGCGGAGCCTGCTCCGGCTTGGGCAACCGCGGGTCGGCGAGGAGGGCCCGAGCATCCCGGCGTTCCTGTTCCTGGGCGCGATGTGCGGCGAACTCCGTGTCGGTGAGCCGCCGCTGCCAGTGCACGAGGGCCTGATCGCCGCAGAGGGCGCAGACGGGGCGGCCGAGCTCTGGCGCCGATACGGGCCCGGGGGCTTGGACGTCCATGGAGCCTCCTGCCTGCGGTGGGACATGGCAAAAGCCCCGACTGGAGTGGTCAGGGCCTTGAAGTCTCCCGGTCAGCCTGCCAATGGGCATGGCTGTACTCGCAAATCGTGGCGCGTGTCAACCGTGGTTGTCAAGCGGCAATACGTCCCGAGTGGCTGTCGTGTGTCAGCCATGGAATCACAGAGGTAAACGCCGCGAGTATGGGAAGTATTGTCACTTCCCGCCTCCGTCGCCGCCAATTCGCGGAGATCCTTGCAGCGGGGAGTCATGACGCTTGATCCGCACTTTGAGGTCCGGATATCTAACTTTCAGTCTTTCGACCACCCTCTGGCAAGCCGATATGTGGCCGCCATCCTCGCCTGGGAAAATGCCTGACACGCACCGATAGGGAATCCAACGCCCCCCGAGGTGATCGATAAGGCTTCTTCCGCTCATGTAACTGTCCTCGGCTGCAATATAGCCCTTGGACCAGCGCCTTTCTACGCGCTCTAGGGAGGTAGTAAAGCCTATTTCTACGTCCATTACTTGGATGGAATAATGTTCGGCAAGCAGTATGTCGATGAGCGTTTCGGCCTTATGGTAGGTCTTCTGCGTGCCGTCGATTACGATATTCTCACCTTCCTTTATTGCCTCCTCGCGTGCCCGTGCCGCCAAGTTGCTGGACTCTTCGTGAACGAGAGCGGCGAGCTCTCTAAGGTATGCGCGGGCTCTTTCTTCGTGGAGCTCCGGTGGAACGATCTCTTCGTATTCTCCGTTGCTGAATGCCCGCTTCAGGATCAGGTCTTTGAATTCGTCCGCATCGATTTGGCACCACGTGGATCCGGGGGCTAGCTCCTCTCGTACCGTGGCCTCCGTCGACGATTTTCCTGCCCCCGGCGGGCCTGCCATGATGATGGCGAGGCGGTCTCGCGGCACATTTTCATGGCCTTTTCTGAATTCCTTAAGAATTTCTTCCTGAGTGGCGATGCGGGCCTCTGTGGGAAGCAGTACGCCTCCGGGTACCTCAGTGAACCATCTAGTGTTCGAGATGGTCGCGTAAGGAGAACGCTCGGTAAGGCTTCCGCCTCTCTCTGCCTCGATCAGGACTTGCTTGTGGTCCAGAATGTCATTCCGGTGTCTCCCGCGCGCCAGAGGTACGGCCACCATCATCACCACCTGCGTTGCGCTCGCCCGCCTTGCCCGTCATCTCGGCCAATATGGCCCCATAGATCTCAACAGAGATCAGCTTCCGATCTACTGCAATTTCGAGGTCATGGACCGTTCCTCGTCGCCAGACGGGGGGGTCGTCCAGGATGTCGGCTGTCTCCGTGTGAGAGTCCATCCTCGCGGGTACCACATAGGGCCATGAGGCGAGTTCCTTTATCAGGAAATCCTCACCTACCTCTTGTTTTTCGAAAGCCTGTGCAACGTCCAGCGGTGTTTCATATAGGCCCTTTGGCAGCTCGTGATGATAATGAGAGTCCAGGCGCACCACATCTCCGCGCGTTATTTCCTTGACAATGGTATTCAGGGCCGGTGCTCGCGATACGGTCCGCGCGTCGTAGGCGACCCTGAGGTGCTCCCCTTCACGCGCGACCCGATCGATAGGGATCGGGGCGCGAGTCTTCGAGTCCAGGAGGACGACCAGCCACGAGTCGCCTGACACATCGCTGATCACCGCATCGGCCGGACCGAGGTTGATGTTGTGCCGGTCGAACGTCGGCAGGCCGATCCAGGCTTCATAGCCGGCAGGGTTGTCACGCATGGGCGCCGTCCTTCCTGGCGTTACTCGACGACGCGCCCCTGATACTGAGGTTCACCAAGGCTCGCGAAGGAGCATCGGGACCGTGTAGTTCCAGGGTGTCACCGTCCGGAGGTAACCGCGATCCCAGCCTTCGGGGCGCAGCGCGGGGTTGCTGAGTGGCCCGGACTCGTGACCCCGAGTTTCCGCGTGGCTGGCGACCGTTCGTCCTTAGTCGATCAATGTTCGATGGCGTGCCAGTGTGTGAACGGCTGTTCGCCCGACTTTGGTGCCCGTTGCTGTTCGTCGAGCGGCATGATCACTTTGGCGCTGCCCGCCTGGCGTATACCTCGTTTGCGGGAGCCATGGGCAGAGGCGGGCGTAGTGGCGATCACACCATAAGGAGCGACGTCTCACGCAATGTTTAGGACGGTCGCGGCTCCCGGCCAGTAGTCGACGATGCACTTAGCGGGGGCTCCAGTGTTGTATCCCTGTTCAAAGGCCGCCTGTCGCTCATCAGCGCTGCCGTGACTCGATTCTCCTGGCGGGTCGCCCAGCGCCCGTAGGGACGCGATGACCTCGTCGTAGTCGCCTGGTTCAATGACTCCCTTGTAGAAGGCGGCGTATGCCCAGACCCCACTGAAGCAGTCGGCGATCAACTCCTTGTTCTTGTCGTTATTTGGAATGTTCGGCACAGGAACGTTCTGGCTGTTGTACTGGAGATATATTTCATCCTGTATGTGGTGGCCGAACTCATGTGCAACGACGACCGCCGCGGCGAAGTCACCGGTTGTCTGCGGGATTGTTCCGAAGAATTCGCCGTTCCAGATTTTAGCGAAGCTGAGCACGGGCAATATGATGTCACCCGTGCCGGTCGGACAGTAGTATGCGTTCGGAAAGTCTCCACCTATCGTGTTGCCGCCACATTCTGGCGAGAAGGTATAAGTGGGTTCCTGGTTGGTGCCTATGATGTGGGTCGTGACGACCGGCGCCTGCAAGCCGGGCGTCCGCGAAAAGTACTCTGTCCATATACGTGTGGCATCGTTGGTTACCTCAGCCAGGAAGCCCACGACATCGACCACGCCACCTGAACTCGATTCGCTCCTAAGGGATTGTCCTGACTGTGCCTCGGGCACCTGTTGTTCCGTATTCCACGGAGGCGGACTAGGTTCGCTATTCCAGCCAGTCGCCGTTGCATGGGATGGGGAGGCGTGGGCCGGGGGTGCTACTGCAAAACATGCGATGACTGCGGTTGCGCTGGAGACGGCAGACGCGATCGCTCTAGCTTTGGGATTCACTTTCATGGGGACCGCCTACTTGACCATTAGCTACACGGGGGCAGGTGTGATATCGCAGAAGCGGCCCTTCCAGGCTGCGCCCCCGAGCATGAGCCGGCAACTCTGAGTCGCCAGGCGGGTGCAGCGGCACCGTATATGCTCACGACGCCTTTAGTAGGCGCGCAGAGACCCCGGCCGGTGACGGTCGGGGCCTCTGCATATGTCTTCGTCAGCCTGCATGCGGTCATGGTTGTACGCGTAAACCGTGGCGCGCGCTGTGGTCCGGGTGTCAAGCGGCCTGATCGCTTTGGCGCTGGCCGGGCCTTGTGGGCTTGGGGGCGTCGCGGGCAGCGAGCACGTCCTGGAGTCGGTAGATCGGCTTCCTAGGCGTGCCGGCGTACCGGGCGAGGAGGCCGCGGCGAACCCAGTCGCGGACGGTGGCCGGCCGCACTCCGCAGGCGAGTGCGGCCGTGGATGTCGTGAGCTGTCCGGGAGGCAGGGCCAGGTACTCCATGCCGTCCAGTGTCACTCACGACCCGTTGATCTCAGGCCTTGGCCGCGGTGTGGGGGTAGTAGTCGCGGAAGGTCTCCGCGACGGCCAGCAGGCGGGCGGCGTCGGCCCGGAGCTGCTCCGCCCATTGGGTGGCTGTTTCGTCATCGACGAACAGCTGGTACGCAGGCCGCGCGTCGGCCACTTCGCTGACGGTGTCGCGGAGTTGTCGCATCAATTCGGCGGTGTCTGTCGCGCGCTTCAGGTGATATTCCATCCGTGTCGCGGGGGTTGTCGCGCGCAGCGCCTTGCGGTCGCGGTAGACGACGTCCTTGGTCACGCCGAGCTGCTCGGCGATCTTCCGGATGGGGACGTTGTCGCGCGACAGTCGCGCGACTTCGGCGCGACGCTGTACGACGACCTCGGTGGGAGGCGTGCCAGTCATCGGCTCACCGCCGGGGTGATGGTGCCGGTGACGCCGGCGGGGGTGGCGCGCAGCGTGAGGGTTCGGCCGCCGCGGCGACGGATGGTGCCGACGGCGACGAGGCGCCGTCCGGACTGCTGGGGGGTGGGGCGGTCGGGCGTAAGCTCGGACACAGCCGCTCTCCTTGGTTGCTCAAGGGTTCTGGTCAGGCCCTCGCGCGGTGTTGGTAGCACCAGCGGGGGCCGTCTTGCTGTCGGGTGCTATCCGGCCAGGCGTGCCTCCTCGTCGTGGTCGATCCAGGCCTTGAGGTCAGCCCAAGTGCTGGGCGGGTAGGAGGCGCCGCACCATGCGCACGTCACCGCGCTGGCGCTGCGGTAGTGGCGCAGCATGGCGCCGCACACCTCTCCGGCGGTCTCTGCGGGGCAGGGCCCCAGGCGGGTACCGCGTTCGGTGGTGTCATGCGGGCAGACGATGGCCAGCGCGGCCTCGTCGAGCTCGCGCACCTCGGTGGCGAGGGTGCCGGCCTCCGACCAGCTCTCGGCAATCCAGTCGAGGTTGAGCGCCAGCCCGCGGGCGGCTCGGGACACTCTGTCCTCGATCGCGCCGCTGATCACAGGCTCATCCCAGCCGCGTGCCGCCTGCATCGCAGCGCGCCAGTCCTCCAGGACGCCGACGATGCCGCCGGGGCCGCGCAACGTCAGCACCCGACCGGACACCGGGAGCGGCGCCTCGACGAGACGGACCCACCCGAACGAGGCCGGGCTGCTGGACGGCTGCAACTCATGGGCGAGGAGCCTGTACATCGCGGGGATTCGTTGAAGGCGGCCAGCAGTCGCGGCCCGGCAGCGCCAGCAGAGATGGCCGGTCTCCAGCTCGGTACGGCAGAGGCAGACGGTCACGAACGGGACTCCTTCGGTTCGGCGGGAACGGCGGGCGTGTGGACGTGAACTCGGTGTTCGCGCCGGCCGACGAGGGCGCGGAGTCGGTCCAGCTCGTCGTACAGCTCGTCGAGCTCGTCGTCGGTGAGCTGGTCGAGCTGTTTCCGCCCGGTCATCGCGAGCCTTCGTTGAGAAGTCGCAGGACAGCCCCGACGGTGAGGCCGACGAGCAGGGCGAGGAGGGACCAGGCGGCAAGGCCGACGGCGATGTAGGCGAGGAGCGTCATGTGCGGTCTCCTTCGAGGTGGCTGTAGGTCAGGCCGCGTCGTTGTTCGGTGCGGTGTGGAATTCCGCGACGTCGAAGAGGAACTCCTCCTGTGTCGCGGCCGGCTTGCGGCGCCGGGAGGGTCTGCGCGCGGTGTCGCACTCGGGGCACCAGGCGAGGAGCTGTTCGCGGGGGTCCGGCGGCCACTTCTCGGTGAGTACCAGGGGCGCGGCGATCAGCCGTACGACCCCGTGTCCCTTGCGGTTGGTGCCGTTCCAGACGTCGCAGCGCCCGGGGCGCCCATGCTCGGCGTGCCGCTTGCCGCACTGCCCGGTGCACTGGCACCGGTCGCCAGCCGCGTCCATCACGGGCTGCCAGATGTCCGCCGCGGCGATCGGGGGCTGGGTCATGCTGCCGCCCGCCGCTCCCGGGACAGGTCGGCCCGCTGCCGGGGCGAGAGGCCGCCGCGGATGCCCGACCGGAACTCGTGCGCGAGAGCGCCCTCGATGAGGAGGGCCTCCTCCAGGCACCGCTCCCGGAGGGGGCAGGTGCCGCAGATCCCTCGGGCCTGGCGGTAGGTCTCGGTGCTGCCGCGCTCCGGGTAGAAGATTTCCGACCCGATCTCGTTGCACGGCGCGCCGTCGTGCCAGTCGAAACGGCTCACGATGCGGCCCCCCAGTGGAACGCCTCGTGTTCAGCCGGGGTGAGCTCCTGGATATGCAGGGAAATGCGACCGCCTTTGACCACGGGGCCGATACGCATATCGGGGCCGATCACCCGGGTGTGGTCGTCGTCCTCCAGCACGCCGGCGTCCACCAAGCCGTCGATCGCAGCCTTGAAGCTCGGATACCAGTTGGCCGGGTCGGCGCGGCGCCGCGACGGAGGGTGGAGCACTCCGAGGATGTACGCATGCCGCAGCGCGGGCCCGTCGCCAGCGAGGACGAGCGCGGCGCGCATTGTCGGGTCGTCGCTGCATGCGGCCATCGCAGCGCTGCGGATTGCCGCGGTCAGCCGGGCCTTTACCGCGTGGTGGGGGCGCTGGTTGCTGTTGAGCAGCGCGATCCCGGCGGGCAGCCTGACAACGAAGTGCCGGTTCATGCTGAAATCCCCCTCTGGGTGAGGAGCTGGCGCCCGATGAATTCGGTGTATGCGGGCGGCACGGCCTCGCGCAGCCCGTCGCGAGTGGCCCAGGGCATCCGCATGTCCAGCCGGGCCTCGGCGACACCGGAGAAGTTGCCGACGTAGTGGGCGAACTCGCCCGGCTTCCGCGGGCGGCCCATCTTGGTCACGGGCGCCGTGTGGTCCCGGTGTTCCGGCGGGGTGAGGGTCCAGCCGCCGGCCTCGAACAGGCGATGCCTGTAGGT
This sequence comes from Streptomyces sp. NPDC033966, assembly GCF_055575955.1. NCBI lineage: Bacteria > Bacillati > Actinomycetota > Actinomycetes > Kitasatosporales > Streptomycetaceae > Streptomyces > Streptomyces sp. NPDC033966. The sequence continues at coordinate 81,225 of NZ_JBVIRQ010000001.1, forward strand.
GCGGAGGCCGAAGGAGGCGCCGCAGAGGAGTACCGGGTCACGCAGCTCACCCCAGGCCTCCTCAACGTTTTCGATGACGTACGGGACGCCGGTCTTTTCGAGGAGGTCCCGGGTCGGTCCGATCAGGTCGGGGTGGCTGTTCTTCCGGATCTTGTGAGTGCGACTGTAGAGCTGGCACGGCGGGGACGCATCGGCGAGCGCCACGTTCTCCCGGATCCACTCGGCGTGCTGGCGCAGAAACTCCAGCGCGTCGGCCTGGGCGAACGGGAACGGATAGCGGGGCTGCGGCTCGATGTCCACGCCGAAGGGGAGGAAGCCGGCTGCCGCGTAGCCTGCGCCGCTGCCGCCCTGGCAGCAGTAGAAGTTGAGGACGATGGGGAGCCCGTGCGGGTTGTGGATCATGACTCTCCCTTGCAGAGGTGGTCACGCAGTACGGGGTGCTTGGAGTGGGGTACGAAGCCCGGGTCGCGCCAGACGATGCGGCGAACGCCGAGGGTGCTGGTGATCAGGCGCCAGGTGAGGCGGCCTTCGGTGCGGGCCCGGATCTCGTCGAGTGCGTCTACGGGCTCGGGGTCTGCGATCACTTGGACGGCGGCGGTGCGGCCGGCCCACGCGGTGAGCACAGGGGCTCCGCACCGTCGGCAGGGGCGTTCGACTGCGTGGTCTGCGCTGACGGCGATCTTCGCGGCGATGCTCGGATTGGTCACGGGGCACCGCTTCGGGGCAGTGCCGTTGCAGTGCCGTTGACGGCGCTTTCATTTCCGCAGGTCAGCGCGGGTGGCAGTGCCGTCAGTGCCGTTGGGGCCAGCTTCTGAGCATTGATGCTCTTGCGTGCGTACGGAGCTGGCTGGCGGATTTCAACGGCACTGATGGCACTGTCATGCCCTGAACTGCGCAAACGTCGATTTTCAATGGCACTTTTGACGGCACTGCAACGGCACTTCAACGGCACTGATTTCGTGATCACTTGTCGTCCCACCGATCGTCGGTGGGCGCTTGCAGGGCCACGTTGAGGTACGAGTAGACGTTGTTCGACGACTTGCGGACGATCTGGAATCGGTCCTTCAGCTCTCGGCCGAGCTGCCGCGACGGCAGCGGATCCTCGCCCTCGGCGCGGCACCAGCGTTCGTACGCCGTGCGGAACACCTCGGTGACGGTGCGGACTTGGGTGCCGCCGCCGACGTGGCACGCCTCCTCCAGGAACCGGGCCAGCGCGTCCTCTTCGGCCGCGTACTGTGCGGTTGCCGCGGTGACGGACGCCGGGTCCTGGAGGCCGTCACGGAAGACCTCGACCGCGCCGGCGACGACCCAGGCGAGGATTCCCGGGCCTTCCTCGGATACAAGGAACAGCTCCAGGTCTTCGATGACCTTGTCCGGCGTGCGGGTGAAGGGCATGAGCCGCAGGCGCCGCCAGAAGCTCTTCCCGCCGGCGCTGACTCGTGGCTGGTGGTTGCCCATCAGCCACAGCTTGTGGGTGGGCTCGAAGGTGAAGTGATCTTGGCGCATGAACCGCGCGGTGAGGCCGTCGCCGCCGGTGAGTTCCTTCACCTTGGCCTCGTCGAACTTGGCTTCCTGGTTGACCTCGGACGCGATGACGAGCCGCAGTCCGTGGAGCCGGGCGATCTCGGTCTCGTGGCGTTGGGCGCCGGCCATGAGAAAGGCGTTCGGTGCGGTCGCCGCGTAGTCGCCGAGGACGGCGCGGAGGACGTTGAGGAACACGCCCTTGCCGTTGCCGCCGGGCCCGTGAAGGAACGGCAGGATGTGCCAGCGCACCGACCCAGAAGCCGAGTAGCCGGCCATCCGCTGGACATAGCCCTTCAGTTCCTCGTCGTCGCCGAAGGTCTGGGCGAGAAAGCTGTTCCATCGCGGCGTCGGCATATCGAAGTCCGGCGCCACCCGGGTTGCGCGCGTGTGCATCTCGACCGGGTCTGGCGGACTGAGCTGGCCGGTGACCAGGTCGATCGCACCTGCCGGGGTGTTGAGGAGCATTCGGTGCGCGTCGAGCTGGCCCGCGTGGACCACGATGCGCGGATCGGTCTGCGCCATGGTGACCATGGCGGAGATCCCGGCCGTGGAGAGGCTGCGCACGCGGTGCTTGGCCTCGCCTTCGCCGCTGGGGAGGTCTCGGGCAATCGCGCGGGCCATCTCGCGCACCGCCCCGGCCTCGTCCCAGGCCCAGCGGTGCCCGTCCCAGTGCAGCCACCGGCCGCGTTGCGGCACGTACCGCAGTTCGCCCTCGTGGAGGTCGACGAGCCGGAGGGCGTTCCCGTCGTCGGTCCGCGAGTAGTTGTCCGGCCCGGCTTCGGCGGTGGGGTGTGCAACCACGTTGAGCGCCGCAGTCCCGTCCACGGGTGAGCTTGGGCTTGGCACCGCGGTGAGGTGGCGCACAGGCTCGGGGCCGCGCTCGCCGTAGCCGAGGCGGCGGAGCTCCTTCGCGGCCGCGCTGTGGTCGCCGCCGTTGTTCAGGAGCGCGTACGCGCCGAACTTGGTGTACGGGCGCTCGGCGATGAACTCCGTCGAGGTCGTGAACACATACAGCCGGTCCCGATCGAGCGCCCTCCCAGTTGTCGCGGAGGGTTCCCGGCCGTCCTTACCGGGGCGCTGCCAGTACGAGGTCGCCCCCGAGACGAACATCAGCTTCCAGCCGTGCGGAGCGAGGATGTCCTTCCACGTGGCGCGCTGCTCGAAGTCATCGCCAGGGGAGAGGCTGCCTGTTTCTTCGGCCGTGTGGTCACCGCCGAAGAGAAACGCGGTCGCCTCGTCGAGCCGCATCGAGGCCGGGGCGACCGTGGCTTCGTCCGGAGGGATGCTGTCGAGCATCCGGCACACCGTGTGCAGCGCCGCGTGTTCGTCTGCGGTGATGGTCGGCAGGGTGGCCGGGCCCCCGGCAAGGAGCTCGTACGGCTTGCCTGTGCTGTGCACGGGCCCATGTGATGGCGCGGTGACGACGAAGCCGCCTTCACCCCGGGTCTCGATGAGGCCCCGCAGGATCTTCTTGTTCGGATGCCGGGTGAGGAGCTCGCGCTCGGCCTCGGTGAGCTCGTCCTCGCGGGCGAGTCGGCTCGCCAGCTTCGTGTTGCCCGGAGCGCCGCCGTCCACGAGGTAGTGGAGGTGAAGGCCGCCGGAGGGGCTGCGCTCCAGCCAGCCGTTGGCAATGCGGGCCCACAGATCGGACATCCCGGAGTTGGCGATGATCTCGACGAGCTGGGCGAGCACGCCCTCGTCGACCGCGCGCCCCTCCAGCTCCAGCATCTCCAGACCGCCGGACACGGCGCCGCAAACGATACCCAGTCCGGGGTGCCCCTCCGAGAACCAGTGGTAGACCTGCTGCTCGGTGGCTCGCTGGGTCTGCGCGGTCTTCCAGCTGCCGCGCGGATGCTTCGAGCCGTCCGCTCGCACGGCGACTACCGAGCAGCCGGCCGCGTGCAGCGCGAGCGCCGCGGCGAGCATGTCGGGTGCGGTGTCGCTCAACATCGGCTCCTTGCGTGGTGCGGGCCTGGTGCAGCGCCTCGGGCGGGAGTCGATCCCGCGGCGTCGCGCCGGGGCCGAGGCGGGGTGGTCCGTCCAGGGCTGCGGAGCGAGGGGAGGTCGCGCAGCCCCGGACGGCGTTGAGGGGCTAGAACGGCGGGGGCGCCGCAGCAGCGGCCGCCTGCATGGCCTGCTGCTGGACGATGAGCGCTGCGGTGGCCGGGTTGGCCATCGCCGCCTGAATCTGCTCGGCGGTCAGCCCGGGAACCTGCGGCGCGGCGGGCACCGGCTGCTGCGTAGCCGCCGGGTCCGGTGCGTGGAGCTCCGCAGCCGCGGCCGGCGTGTACGCGGCGCTGTACAGCTTCGGCGGGTTCTTCTTCGGGTTGGTCTGCTCGCCGTTCGCGGAGTAGGTCACGGTGAGGACACCGCCGACCTCCAGGCCCTTTCCGCCGGCCTGGCGTACCGCATTGGCAACTGCCGTCTTGAGGTTGGCCTTGACGAAGAGGCGCCGGATTCCGTCGTCTTCGGGGATCTCCGGGTCCCGCTCTGCGGTGGCGAGGGTGACGACCAGCTGCATGCGCGGCTTGCCGTCGTCCCAGAACAGCAGCTTGTCGTCGTCGTAGTCGCGCTGCTGCTCCACGGTGGGCTTCACCGTGATCTGCCCGGTCACCGTGTGTCCGAGCGCGGGGAACTTGGCGGAGGGTGCGCCGGCCCCGCCCATGAGGAACTCGTCGGCTTCGGGTGCCTGATAGGGCATGGTCATGCTGTGCTCCTATGCGATGAGGGCTACGAGGGAGGCGCCCGGGTGAGGGGACTGCGTGCCAGGACACCCCTGGGAGAGGTCCGTGCTTCCGGGCAGGAGCCACGGGCAGAAGCGGCAGGTGGCCGCGGGGTCCGTGGGGATCTGGTGCCAGTGCTCCGCCGCGGCCTCCGGGTCGAGGTCGTAGAGCCGCTGATGGATCCGGTCGAGCCGGGCGAGCGCGTCGAGTGCGACCTGCGGGTCGTAGGGCTCGGACCACACGTGCACGCGGAGCTCGTGGTGTCTGGCGATGAAGGTGACCGCGACGCGGACGGGACGGTGTCCAGCGTTTTCTTGACCGAGGCCGTACAGGTGGGCCTGGATCCGGTACTTGCCGCCGGGACCCTGCCGCCGGTACTTGTCGTGAGAGCTGACGCCGACGAGCTTCCAGTCGTTGTTGAGCAGGGCGAGCCGGTCGAAGAGGTCAGCCGACCCGGTCAGCGTCCCGGCCGGGGTGTGGCCCTCGCGGACCGTGACACGCTCCTCGATCCGGTAGCGGGGCCGACCGTCTGGGAGCTTGGTCTGCCGGATTGTGAACTTCTCGGCCATCCACATGTGGAAACCGGTGCCGATAATCGCGGCGATGGGGTCCCGGTTGCTGTTGGTCTCGGGCCAGTCGAGGATCTTGTAGGAGAGCTGCCTCTCGCACGGCTCGCCGACCTCGCTCGGACCGATGGCCCGTTGCAGGGACCGCGAGCTGTTGGTGTCCGCGTCGATGATGAACTGGCCGATGTGCTCCGCCAGGACGGTGCTGTACTCGTCGTTCCCCGTGGCGATCACAGCGCGGCCCCGTGGTTGTGGGGCTTGTCGGTCCGTCGCTGCTGCCAGCGCTCGCCGGAGCGGACCGCGTCGCTGTTCAGGCCGAGCAGGTCATCGAGCCTGGACTGGAGGGTCGCGATGCGGTGGTCGCGTTCGGCGATCACTCGCCGGTACTCGCGACAGGCGACGAGGAGCCGGGCCCGACGCCGGTCTAGGCGCGCGGCGGCCACATCGGTGCTGCGCGCGGCGCGATACGCCTCCGCGTAGGCCCCTGCGCGGGAGGCGAGCCGGTTGTAGGTGGTGCGGCGGATGAACATCACGCGGCCCTCCGGTGCTGCGTCGGCAGCGGGTGGGCGTGGAGGTGCGCACGGGTCCGGGCGAACGAGGGGTGTTTGATCTCGACCGCGCCGCGGGTCGGCGTGGCCCTCACCGGAAACTGGACGCAGATGCTCGCGTCAAACGGGGGCTGGTTCGGGATGCCGATAGGCCCTGTGGTCACGGTGTACCTCGCTTCTCTGATTGGTGAGGTGTGCCTGGGGCTTCTCGGATCTGGCCGTCCGGGCTGCCCCGTTCGGCGTCAGGCGCCGCGGTTGCGCCTCTGGGAGGGGCGAATAGCGCGCAGGCTGGCGGCGGGAGTTGCCGTGCTGGTGGGCGCGGCGTCGGCCTGGGTCAGCGCAGGCTCGACCGTGGTCGGCATGACGCTGCAAAGGGCCTGGATGATGGCGAGTTCGCACTCGCAGAAGACGGCGGCCTCGCCGATTCGCTGATGCGGCAGGCTGCTGATGTGGTCACGCAGCCACCCCTCCTTGCAGCCGAGCTTGTCGGCGGCCTCGGGGTACCTGTAGTTCCGCACGGTGGTGCACTGGCAGTACTCGCGCCGGGCGGTTACAGCCGCTGCGCGGACCTGGAGGGCCCGGCTCATGCCGGGACCTGCCCGGCCTCCGGCGCCCCGACGACGAGGTCGTCAAGGCTGATCTCGTACGCGTTTCCCAGAGCGACGAGCGTCGCTACGGTCGGCGTGGTCTCACCGGCGACGAGCCGAGTAATGGTCGATGCCTGGACTCCAGCGCGCTTCGCGATGGCGTTGCTGGTGCGGTCGCCGGCCTCCTCAGCCTTCTCGTTGAGGACATCCGTGCGGAGGCGAAGCCTGGGCGACACGGCCCCTCCCTTCAACTAGGGCTTGCATGCACACGACTGGCACGCATGCAAAACATAGAGGGCTGGCTTGCATGCACGCAAGTCTCCCCATCGGGGATTCCGGCATGAATATCTCGTGTTCGACTCATGCGAACGCCCGTTATCACCAGCTGCGATGGCAGAAAGGCGTGCCGACCTGGGAGGATGCACGCATGCAAGCACTCGCGGTCTGCTCGCATGCGCGCTAGCCTCCGCTTCATGCGGAGCATGGAAACCACCCGAGAGACGGTGGCGCAGCGATTCGGCGCCCTCGTCCGCAGGCTCGCGTCACGCGCGGGCTACGACCTGACCCCCGGTGCTGGCGGCCGATCACAGCTGGCCAAGGAGGTCGGCATGAGCCCATCGGCCATCGGCCGGATGCTGGACGGCAAGACCCTCCCCATGCCGAACCAGTACGAGGCTCTCGCCAAGGCCCTGGACGTTGACGTCCGGGAGCTATTGGTTGAAAGCACAGTCATTTCTGAGTCAGCCTGGCCAAAAGAGGGGGCCACAGATGTACGCTCAGCTACCTTGCAGACACAGCCGCTCTCCCCGGAAGCGGCAGCCGACGCATGGGGAATCAAGGACCCCATGATCCGCAGAATGCTCATCAGCAACATCGAGCAGGCCATTCGTCTACAGCGTGAAGCAGAGTCAGACGCGGCGTCCGCGGGGGCCGTAGGCGCAAATTAGGGGGCCGCACGCATGACGGGTAGAACCACCATCGCCGCACTCTCCGGAATGGCCGCCGGCGTCGCCCTCACTCTGGCGACCACCGATGGCCTTGGAGACAACGGCGTAGGTGGCGTCACGCTATTGATCTCAGAGCGACTCTTCCCGATGGTCGCCGTTACCGTCACCGCCATGGTTGCGCTCAAGCGGTGGATGAACGGCCACGATGTCCGCAATCGAGAGGCGCTCGCCGACCTGACGGAGGCTCGCCGCCGCCTCGAAGAGGAACACGGGAGCCGACTTCGTGGACTCGCCGAGCGCGAAGCAGCGCTGAATCGTTCCGCAAACACCTGGGACACCATCCTCGTCGGCCTGGCCCGACGGCTCGACGAGGCGGAGTCCGCATACCAGGACGAACAGTACCTGCGAGGCGAACTCCAGCAGGACTACGACGAACTTGCGGCAGATCACAACCAGCTGATTCAGCAGGTCATGCAGGAACGTGCAGATGCCTTCAACCGACGCACCACACCCGTGTCCGCCGACCCCACCGCTAGCCGCGCCAGCAAGGCAGCGTGCGGCGGCTCCCCCCTCAGCCTCATCCGCCTCCACGCGCGCGGCCAGTCCCCCCTGCCCCAGCACGAGCACAGCCGCGCCACCGAGGGTGTCGGCGACGCCGGATAACCCTCCCGCAGGACGATGGGCCCCAGCCAACCCGACGGGGCCCTTCGCATGTCCGCGGGCAGTCACATGGCCACGCCCTGGCCGTCCTCCGTCGCCGCCCGCCTCACGGCGGGGTTGAGCCCGCACTTCCGCAGCGCCTCCGCCTTCGCGTCTTCGAAGACGCCGAGAACGGCCCCAAGGACCAGGCCCCGGGCGTACGCCACGGTTTCGCCGTTCGGCTGCCACTCCGCGTATGGAACGCCGACCGCGGTGACGTATTCGTCCTCCCAGTCCCAGACCCAGCGCTGCCGCGGTTCGCGGTCTTCCGGCCGGAGAACGCGCTCGGTGCCGTCGGGCGCGTACGCGACTGGGCCGATGCTCCAGACGTTTGCGCGCAGCGCCATTTCGTCGCGGACCGTCTCCAGACCTCCGGGGACCATGCGGGTCCACCAGGCCGGGGAGCACGTCGCCACTGGTACCGCCTCGCCGCCGCGGTCCTCGGCCCACTGCCGGGCCAGGGCCTGGGCGTCCGCCTCGCTCCAGAAGCCTTCGGAGTGATCGTCCAGCGCGACGGCGTATACCCAGCGCCCGGTGTCCTTCGGCTGCGTCGGCACGGTCACGGCGCCGGCGTTCGGTGCCGTGATCCCCATGATCCGGTCGAGGGTGATGAGGGCGGCCTCGTGCGCGGTTTCCAGGAGGTGGCCGTACTGGTCGCTGGTGGTCTTGATCGACTCGTGGCCCAAGCGGCGCTGGACGTACGTCAGGGAGTGCCGGTCCGACAGCAGCGCGGCCACGTGCGAGTGCCGCACGTCGTGGAAGGTCGGCATCTTCCACTCGGGGAGCACCCCGCGCTTCTTGGCCTCGGCGACGGCCGCCATCCACCGGTCGTAGAACGTCGAGTACGGGAGCCTGTTCCCCTTGCCGTCGTGGAAGATCAGGTCGTCCTTGGCCAGTCGCCCGAGGCCGTGCTCCTGAAGCTCCAGCCACAGGCCGGCGCTGATCTCCACGGTCCGCCGCCCTGCCTTCGTCTTCGGCGGGCCGAGGAACCAGGGCTCCCCCGGAGCCCGCTTCCAAGCCCGGGTGACTCGCACGGCGAACCTGCCGGGTTGCGGGCTACGGGCGTGCTTCGCCGCAAGCGCGGTCAGTTCACCCCAGCGCATGCCGGTCCCATAGGCAGTGCGGACGAGCATGCGATCACTGGCACGGGGGAAGCAGGCGATCAGGCCGGCGATCTCCTCCGGGGTCATGAACTCCATGACATCGGTCGCCACGTCGTCGTCCACGCCCCAGTCGTCGCCGCCGGGAAGCTCGCTGAGCTTGCAGGGGTTGCGGTCCCTCAGCGGCGGCTCCGCGTTCACGGCTTCCTGAAGGATCATCGACAGAAGGCCGTGGTACAGGCGCACTGTGCCCGGGGACATGTCTTTGATCTTCGCGCCGCGCTTGACCTGCGTCTGGCTCATCTCGTTGAGCCACGCGCCGATGGTCGCCTTGCTGAAATGCTTGATCGACCGGATGTCGCAGTGGCCGAAGGTGGGGAAGATGTACATCTCCAGCGCGCGCAGGCGGCCCTTCTTGTACTTCTTGCTCCCGCGGCGGTTCTTGATGATCTCGGGGCCGTAGCGGTCGAACCGGTACTTCAGCTCGTCGTCGTCGGCGTCGGGTTCGATGTACCCCTTGCCCTTGATCCAGCCGGGCGGCCAGCTCTGCCGGGCCTCCTCCACGGCTGTCTTGAAGACCTTCGCCGAGTCCTCATCGTCGAAGCGCTCGGTCTGCCATTCGCCGGACTCTCGCCACTTCACTTGGTAGCTGGTGACTTCGCCGGCCTTGTTCTTACGCGGAACAACGCTCGCCATGGCGGGAGACTAGCCCCGGTGTTCCCAATCTGTTCCCACTGCTGCAAAAGATTCGGCCAGATTTTGGACCTTCGACCAGGTCAGAGACTAGATATAGGAAGACGGCCGGAGCCCCCGCACAGTAGGCTCCGGCCGTCGGTCTGTGACCGTACGAGTCGGTCAGATGTCGAGGCCCGTGAGGACCAGGACGCGCTCGTACGTGTAGTCGTCCATCGCGTAGCGGACGCCCTCGCGGCCCACGCCGGACTGCTTGACGCCGCCGTACGGCATCTGGTCGGCGCGGTAGGACGGCGCGTCGCCGATGATCACACCGCCGACCTCGAGCTCGCGGTGGGCGCGGAAGGCGACCTGGACGTCACGGGTGAAGACGCCGGTCTGCAGGCCGAACTTCGATTCGTTGACGGCGGCGAAGGCCTCGTCGGTGTTCTCGACCTTCGTCAGGGTCAGGACCGGTCCGAAGACCTCCTCGGTGGCGAGCTTCACGCCGGCCGGGACGTCCGCGAGGACGGTCGGCTCGACCGTGGCGCCGTCGCGCTTGCCGCCCGTGAGCAGCTTGGCGCCGGCGGAGACGGCCTCGTCCACCCAGGACTCGACGCGCTTGGCGGCGTCCTCGGAGACCAGCGGGCCGACGTCGGTGGCGTCGTCGGAGGGGTCGCCGGTGACCTGGGCCTGGACCTTCGCGACGACCTTCTCGACGAGCCGGTCGTAGACCGAGGCGTCGGCGATCACGCGCTGCACGGAGATGCAGGACTGGCCGGCCTGGTAGTTCGAGAAGGTCGCGATACGGGTCGCGGCCCAGTCGAGGTCGGCGTCGGAGGACCAGTCGGCGAGGACCACGGCCGCGGCGTTGCCGCCGAGCTCCAGGGTGCAGTGCTTGTGGGGCACCGACTGCTGGATGGCGTAGCCGACGGTGTCGGAGCCGGTGAAGGAGATGACCGGGAGGCGGTCGTCCTTGACCAGGGCCGGCATCTTGTCGTTGGCGACGGGCAGCACGGACCAGGAGCCGGCCGGCAGGTCGGTCTCGGCGAGCAGCTCGCCCAGGATCAGGCCGGAGAGCGGGGTGGCGGGGGCCGGCTTCAGGATGATCGGCGCGCCGACGGCGATGGCCGGGGCCACCTTGTGGGCGCACAGGTTCAGCGGGAAGTTGAACGGCGCGATGCCGAGGACCGGGCCCTTGACGAAGCGGCGGGTCAGGGCCAGGCGGCCGACGCCACCGGCGTCGGTGTCCAGGCGCTGGGCCTCTCCGCCGTTGAAGCGGCGGGCCTCTTCGGCGGCGAAGCGGAACACGGACACCGCACGGCCGACCTCACCTCGGGCCCACTTGACCGGCTTGCCGTTCTCAGCGGAGATCAGCTGCGCGATCTCCTCGGTGCGCTCGGCGAGCCGCTTGGACACGTGGTCCAGGGCGGCGGCACGTACGTGGGCGGGGGTCGCGGAGAACTCTGCCGTCACGGCGTACGCCGCGGCCACGGCCTCTTCGACCTGGGCGTCGGTGGGCACGCTGACGGTGCCGACCAGCCGTCCGTCCCACGGGTTGTGGACGTCGAAGCTGTCCTCGCCGGTGGCCTGGCGGCCGGCGAGCCAGAAGGCGTGGGTGGAAGTCATGCGAATCCCGGCCCTTCGGTTTGTGCGGTGGTCTTGTCTCCACCAAGGTAGGACGCCGCCGGGCTTTCGGTGTTTAGCCGCCTTGGAGAACCTCCGCGCAGACCTGCGCCGCTTTGTCACTGTCGCGGCCGCCGCGTGCAGGTGCGCCGCCGGCGCTTTCCGGCCACGCCGTCGTCTGAGCCGCGGGCGCGGCAGCGCCGCGGGGTGAGCCGCGCCCGGCGCTTGAGGGCGGGAACGGGGGAAGGGCGGGGACGGGACGGCTCCCGCGCGGCGGCACACCGCCGCAGAGGACCACCGGCCCCTGCCGGGGGGCCGACGGACGGAGTCCGGCGCAGCGGGCCGGAGCCCGGGAGGCGCCCCGGCGCCGAGCGGCGCGAGGAGCGCGTCAAGAGGGTGCCGGGCTGGCCTTCAGCGCGAGCCACAGCTCCATGCGGACGTCCGGGTCGTCGAGGGAGCGGCCGAGGATCTCCTCGACGCGCTTCATCCGGTAGCGCAGCGTGTGGCGGTGTACGCCGAGGTCGGCGGCGGCGGCGTCCCACTGGCCGTGGCGGGAGAGCCATGCCTGGAGGGAGGCCACCAGGTCGCCGCGGCCGGTCGCGTCGTGCTCCCGCAGGGCCCGCAGGGTGCCGTCCGCGAAGGCGCGTACGGCGTCGTCGGCGAGCAGCGGCAGGACCGACCCCGCCGCGAGGTCCTCGTGCTCGACCAGGGCCCGGCCCCGCCGCCGGGCCACGGCGAGGGCCTGGTCGGCCTGCTTGAAGGCGGCCGCCACCCCCGCCGGGCCGGCCGCCGCCGACAGGCCGACCACCAGTTCGTCGGGCTCCGGCCCGGACGCCTCCCGGCCGCGCCGGGACTCCAGGGCCTCCGCATGGTCCGCGCACGCCTGCACCGCCGAGCCCCCGTCGGCGGCCAGCACCACCAGCCGGCCCGGCTCCGGGACCACCAGCAGCGTCTCCCCGGTCCGCGCCGCCGCCGACTCCACCGCGTCGGCCAGCAGCGCCAGCCCCTCCGGCTGGGCCGTGCCCGGCAGCGCCGGCTCGGCGACGACGATCCGGAACGGCGCCTCCAGCAGCGCCCCGTACAGGTCCCCGGCCACGGCCCGGGCGTGCTCGTGCTCCCCCTCCAGCAGCATCCGCAGCACGGCCGCGCCCAGCCGGGTCTCCGCGTCGTGCAGCGAGCGGGAGCGCTCGGTGGTCAGGGTCAGCAGCGCGACGGCGGAGTGCACCGCGTACCGCTCGGCGGTGCCCAGCGGGGCCGCCGTCCCGACCGCGAGGGCGCCCCGGGCCCGCCGCCCGGTGCCGAGGGACTGGAGCTCGACCCGGTCCTCGGCACCGCCCACCACGGCGCTGGCCGGTGCGGGCCGCTCCCGCAGCCGCTCCACGTCGGGGGTGAGCCGGGCGGCCCGGCGCGCCGCCCAGTCGGGGGCGGCGGCCACGACGGCGCCGGAGGTGTCGTACAGCGCGGCCCAGCCGTGCACGTGGGCCGCCAGCTTCGCCAGCAGGTCGGCCGGACCGTCGGCGGAGAGCGCGGCCCGGGTCAGCTCCCGCTGCGCCTCGAAGCCCGCGGTCACGGCCCGGTACTGGTCGGCGGCCAGGGCGGCGGAGACGGCCTTGCTGATGGCGAGGAACGGGGTCCGCCGGGGCACCTCCAGCAGCGGCAGGTCCTCCTCGCGGGCGGCCTGGAGCAGCGCTTCGGGGATGGCCTCGTAGTTGACCCCGACGGCGAAGCCGATGCCGACGACCCCGGCGGCGGCCAGCCGGCGTACGTAGCGGCGCATCTCCTCGGGGTCGTCCGCGTCCAGCTTCATCGCGGTGACGAGCAGCAGCTCGCCGCCCTCCATGTACGGGACGGGGTCGGCGAGCTCGCTGACGTGGGCCCAGCGCACCGGGGTGTCGAGGCGGTTCTCCCCGGCCCGGACGGTGAGCTTCAGCGCCGAGTGCTGGACGAGCGAGGCGAGGGTGAGCGGCATCGGTTTCCAGACGGGGAGGGCGGGGGGAGGGGGCCCGGCACGGGTTTTCGCCATGTCGTATGAACGGCCCCTTTCGATTCTGCCACCCCGTACGGGTCCGCTCAGCCGGTTCCCGACAGCCGGAGCAGCAGCGGAGCGGCCCGCTCCCCCCGGACGGAGGTCAGCGACAGCACCGCGCAGCCGGGCGGCACGGCGTGCGCCAGCTCGGAGGCGGACCAGCGCTCGCGCTCGACCTGGCGCACGGTGACGGCGTCGGTGGTCACGGCCTTGCCGGTGACCAGCTTGCGGAAGGCGTGGATGGCCCGGGTGAGCGGCTGGTCGGCGAAGACCGTCCGGTGGGTGACGTCCCGGGTCTCGACCCACTCGGTGCCCCAGGCCTCGGCGAAGCGCTGCCCGTCCCACGTGGTGACCCCGGAGAAGGCCATCCGGCAGCCGACCGCGCCCAGCAGCGGCGTGCGCAGGGGCTCCGGTACGTCGTCCAGGGTGCGCAGGGTCAGCAGCACGCCGGCGTTGGCCGAGCGCAGCCGCTGCACGCCCCGGACGGTCTCCGGGGTCAGGGTGTGCGAGGCGTCGTCGAGGGCGAGGAAGGCGAACAGAGAGCGGTCGGCGCGGGCCGCGGCGGCGGCGTTGAACTGGGCGAGGAGCAGCCGGGCCAGCATCCGGGAGGCGTCGGCGTGCGCGCGCTCGGGGAGGTCGACGCGGACCCGGACGGGGTGTTCGAGGGCGCGCAGCGAGAAGGGGCGCCCGCGCCGGTCGGAGCCGCCGACGACCGCCCCCACGTCGAAGAAGCCGCTGAACGCCGGCCGGTCGAGCAGGGCGGCGCGGTCGGCGAGGGCCGGGCCGGGGTCGCCCGGGGCCCCCTGCTGGCGCAGGCGCGCGTCGAGCTCGCGGAGCATGGCCTGCCGCCCGGTGCCCTCCAGTGCCTGGCGGAGCGCGGTGAGGGCGGAGGGCACCCCGTCGAGGAGTTCGCGCAGTTCGGGTACGGCGGGGAAGCGGCCGTACGCCTCGCGGAAGGGGCCGATCAGCTGGGCGAGGGTGGTCGCGGCCCGGCGTACGTCGATGCCGGGGACGTCTCCGACGAAGGCCTCGGCGAGGAGGCCGGCGGCCTCGTCGGGGTCGGCGGTGCCGCCGTAGAGGTCGAGGTCGTGGACGGAGGCGGGGTCGCCGACGCGCACGACGATGTCGTAGGCGTCGTCGGGGCCGAGCTGGGAGCCGGCCGCGCCGACGGCGACGACGGCGGTCTGTCCGGCCAGCGCCTGGAGCGCGAGCGATTCGACGACGGGCCGCACGAGGCGGGCCGTCTTGCCGGTGCCGGAGGGGCCGACGGCCAGCAGGGAGGTCCCGAGCACCCCGGGGTCCAGGGCGAGCCCGGTGCCGCGGCGGGCGTAGGGGTTGCGCTCCCCGTCCTCGACGGTGCCGAGCAGCACCTGCCGGGTGAGCAGGTCGTGCCGGGCGGCGCGGACCGGCAGGTCGCGGTCGCCGGAGGGGTGCACGCAGGCGCCTGCGCCCCTGTCCCGTACGGCGTCGTCGAAGGCCCGCAGCCGGGTCGGGTCGGCCCGGACGGACTCCCAGGCCCGCCGGATCCGCGCGAAGTCCACATCGTTCATCCGCCCACCCCCGGCCTCGGCCGCGAGCCGCGCGGCGGCCCCACCCAGTCCCGCCGCGCGCACGTCCGGCCAGTCGGCGGGGTCGGCGGACGAGCCTGGCTCGACCGTGTGTGGTTCGGCGGACCGGGATCCCCGGAGCGCCGGTGTGGCGGTGGCCGCAGATCGGTGCAGCGCGGGCCACAGGAAGGCGAGCGCGATCAGTACGGTGATGACCGTGTCCGCCTGGGCCATGGTGGACTCGTTGCCGTTCACGTCCCCGGGGACGAGGGGCAGGAACGGGTACACGACGAGCCTGACCGGCAGCGACAGCTCCGCCACCAGCCAGAGGGTGATCAGGCAGGCGCCTGCAGCCACCCCCGCCTGAAGCATCCGGCCGCGCGCGACGACCACACGCCGCCACGCCGTCGCCCAGGCACCCAGGCGCCCGAAGCCGTAGAGCAGAGCGGCGTCGAAGAGGAGCTCGTAGAGCGGCTGGGCCACCTCACCGCCGGTCCCCTTGACGGGTGCGCCGGTGAACGGGGCCCACCATTCGTCAGGCGTGAGCTTCAGCGGCGCGCTCCAGTACGGGAGGTAGCCGTTGCGCATCACCGACCAGACGAGCACGCAGGCCATGGCGGAAAGGGCGGCGCCGCGGAGCAGGGACCGGTCGGATCCCTCCTCGGGCTCCTTCTCGGCACGCGGCACGTGCCCGAAGCGCCACACCCCGGGATCGGCGGTCGGCCGCGCGGTGCGCAGCCAGTCCGTGAAGGGGGCTCCGACGGCCGGCGCGTGCTGCGGCTTCGGCGGGGTCCCGAGGGGCGGCGGCGGGCCCGCCGGCCGGGGGACGTGACCCTCTCGGGTCGACTGTCCGTCGTACGTGCCCTCGCTGTTCATGAAACCCCTGCCCCCTGCCCGTGCCAACGCGCCGCGGCGCTCAATCTAGTGCCCGGCCAGGCCCTCCGCCCCGCACCCCGCGCTGATCCGCGGGCGACGCACCGCTTCCTTCCTATGGCCGTCACGGACAAGGACACGCGGGTACCACTCCCGAACGGAGCATGCCTTACCCCCTCCCCCGGGCCTAGCCTGCGGACAAAGACACAAGTGCGTCCGAAAACCCCCCAGGAGCCCTCCATGACTGCTCTCCCGCAGGAGCGCAAGCTCGTCACCGCGATCCCCGGCCCCAAGTCGCAGGAGCTGCAGGCCCGCCGCCTCGGCACGGTGGCCGGCGGCGTGGGCTCCGTGCTCCCCGTCTTCACGAAGCGCCTGGACGGCGGCATCCTCGAGGACGTCGACGGCAACCGCATGATCGACTTCGGCTCCGGCATCGCCGTGACCTCGGTCGGCGGCTCCGCCGAGGCCGTCGTGCGCCGCGCCACCGCGCAGCTCGCCGACTTCACCCACACCTGCTTCATGGTCACGCCGTACGAGGGCTACGTCGAGGTCTGCGAGGCCCTGGCCGAGCTGACCCCGGGTGACCACGCCAAGAAGTCGGCCCTGTTCAACTCGGGCGCCGAGGCCGTCGAGAACGCCGTCAAGATCGCCCGTGCGTACACCAAGCGCCAGGCCGTCGTGGTCTTCGACCACGGCTACCACGGCCGTACGAACCTCACGATGGCGCTGACGGCGAAGAACATGCCGTACAAGCAGGGCTTCGGCCCGTTCGCCCCCGAGGTCTACCGCGTCCCGGTCGCCTACGGCTACCGCTGGCCCACCGGTGCCGAGAACTGCGGCCCCGAGGCCGCCGCCCAGGCGATCGACCAGATCACCAAGCAGATCGGCGCCGAGAACGTCGCCGCGATCATCATCGAGCCGGTCCTCGGCGAGGGCGGCTTCATCGAGCCGGCCAAGGGCTTCCTGCCGGCGATCGTGAAGTTCGCCAACGACAACGGCATCGTCTTCGTCGCGGACGAGATCCAGTCCGGCTTCTGCCGCACCGGCCAGTGGTTCGCGTGCGAGGACGAGGGCATCGTCCCCGACCTGATCACCACCGCCAAGGGCATCGCCGGCGGTCTGCCGCTGGCCGCCGTGACCGGCCGCGCCGAGATCATGGACGCCCCGCACGCGGGCGGCCTGGGCGGCACCTACGGCGGCAACCCGGTGGCCTGCGCCGGTGCGCTGGGCTCCATCGAGACGATGAAGGAGCTCGACCTCAACGCCAAGGCGAAGAAGATCGAGTCCATCATGAAGTCGCGCCTGTCCGCGATGCAGGAGAAGTACGAGATCATCGGCGACATCCGCGGCCGCGGCGCCATGATCGCCATCGAGCTGGTCAAGGACCCGGAGTCCAAGACCCCGAACCCGGAGGCGGCCGGCGCTCTGGCCAAGGCCTGCCACGCCGAGGGCGTCATCGTCCTCACCTGCGGCACCTACGGCAACGTGCTCCGCTTCCTCCCGCCGATCGTCATCGGCGAGGACCTCCTGAACGAGGGTCTGGACGTCATCGAGGCGGCGTTCGCGGGCATCTGACCGAACGTCCAGTTCGAAGGACTGGAACGCTTGAACGCGGCGCCCGCCCTCTACCACCGGTAACGGTCGGGCGCTGTGAAGAAGCTGTGGGGGGCCGATGGCGGGAGCGCGTTCCCGCTGTCGGTCCCCCTTTCGCTGGCGTACGGTTTCTGCAGATGAGTGAGACAGACCGTTCCCGGGTGACCGGGGGCGACACCGGTTCCGGGCTTCCCCAGCGCCGTACTGGTCATGCGTTCGCGCACACTCCTCTCAGATCGGACGGCCGTCCGCCCCAAACCCCCCGGGGCGCGCGGCAACCCGATCCGGGCGGCCGTCCCGGAACCATCCCCCCTGTTCCGGGACGGCCGGCCATCCTCCCGACGGCCCTGTGCCTCGGCCTCTTCGCCCTGATCACCTGGCAGGTCCTGGTGTCGGGGCCGCTCCTGGTCCCGGACCACGCCCTCAGCGGCGCCCTCGTGCGCACCGTGCCCGACGCCGTCACCGAGCGCCTCGCGGACCTGGGCAACGTGCAGGTCGCCGTACCCGTCCTCGCGCTGGCCATGGCGTACGCCGCCTGGCGCGGGCGGCGCCTGGCGGCGCTCGCGGCCGGCCTGGCGATGGCCCTGGTGCCGGCGCTGGTCGTCCCCCTCAAGACGTGGACCGCCCGCCCCGGCCCGCTGGAGCCCTGGGCGGCCGGCTACTTCCCCTCGGGTCATACGGCGACGGCCCTGACGGCGTACGTGGGCGCGGCCCTGCTGCTCGCCCCGTTCGTCCGCCGCCCCTGGCCGATGGCCGCCGCCCTGGTGCTGTCGGCGGCGACGGCCACGGGCCTGGTGCTGCGCGGCTTCCACTGGCCGCTCGACGTGCTGGCCAGCGCCCTGCTGTGCGTACCGCTGCTGCTGGGGGTCCACCGGGTGGCCGGCGGCCGTCAGCGGCCGTAGCAGGAGTCGAGGTTCCGGCTGAACTCGCCCTGAGGGCGGACGCGCCGGAGGATCCGGGCACGAACGGCGACCGACGCGGTCCGGGCCAACCCCCTCGTCAAGGCTTCGCGCGGGCCCCTCGCCCCTCCCCCGCCAGGGCCCTCGCCGCCGCCTCGTGCAGCGCGAGCTCCAGCAGTGCCGGGTCGGTGAGGGTGCCACGGCCGTCCGGGAGTTCGAGCCAGCGCGGGCCGCCCGTGGCCCTGCCCGGGTACGGGACGGCGATCCAGCTTCCGCGTCCCGCTCCCCGTACGCCCGTGCCGATCCAGCGGGAGGCCGTGCCCGGGGGCACGAAGAAGCCCACCCGGGCGTCGCCGAAGTCCGCGAGCACCGGGCCGGGCGGGGCGGGGAGCATGCGCAGCACACCGAGGGCGCCCTGCCCCAGTCCCCCGGGCACGATGAGCAGGTCCCAGTGCCGGCCGGCGGGCAGCAGGGCGACCCCGAGGGGACTGCGCTCCCACTCCCACCGGCAGGCGCCCGGATCCGCCGCCGCCTCGACCAGCCATTCCACTGCGGTCCTCGCTCCCGGGAGCGTCATCGCCCGGCCTCCGTTCGTCTCGTCGCGGTGAGGGTCCTCACCGGGAGAGAGCGGGGCCGGGCGGGGCTATGACGCGGGTCGCACTACGCCATGGAGGTGAATCGGGTCACGGGACGGACCGCGGGCGTGCGCCGGGGCGTACGGACGTACGGGCGTACACCCGTACGCATCAGCTGTCGAAGCCGAGCCCGAGGCGGTCCAGCGTCTTGAGCCACAGGTTGCGGTGGCCGCCCCGGGCGTCGGCGCGGGCCAGCGACCACTTGGTGAGGGCGATCCCGGTCCAGGCGAACGGCTCGGGCGGGAACGGCATGGGCTTGGACCTCACCATCTCCAGCCGGGTGCGCTCGGTGGACAGGCCGTCGAGCATGTCCAGCATCACCTCGGCGCCGAAGCGGGTGGCGCCCACGCCGAGCCCGGTGTACCCGGTGGCGTAGGCCACCCTGCCGCGGTGCGCGGTGCCGAAGAAGGCGGAGAAGCGGGAGCAGGTGTCGATGGCCCCGCCCCAGGCGTGGCTGAAGCGCACTCCTTCCAGCTGCGGGAAGGCGGTGAAGAAGTGCTCGGCGAGCTTGAGGTAGGTCTCGGGGCGGTGGTCGTACTCCGAGTCGAGCTTGCCCCGGTAGGGGTAGATCGCGTCGTAGCCGCCCCACAGGATCCGGTTGTCCTTGGTGATCCGGAAGTAGTGGAACTGGTTGGCGCTGTCGCCGAGCCCCTGGCGGTTCTTCCAGCCGATCGAGGCGAGCTGCTCCTCGTCCAGCGGCTCGGTCATCAGCGCGTAGTCGTAGACCGGGACGGTGAAGGGCCGGATGCGGCGCACCAGCGAGGGGAAGATGTTGGTGCCCAGGGCGACCCGGCGGGCCAGGATCGTCCCGTAGGGGGTCTCCACCGTCATCCCGGCGCCGGCCCGGGCCATCTTCAGGCCGCGCGTGTTCTCGTAGATCCGCACGCCCTGTTCCAGGCAGGCCCGTTTCAGGCCCCAGGCCAGCCTGGCGGGGTTGAGCATGGCGACGCCGTCGCGGTCCCACAGGCCCGCGAGGAAGGTCGGCGAGTCGACCTCCGCCCTCAGGGCCTCGCCCTCCAGCCACTCGGAGCCGTCGCCGAGGCCGAGCTTGACGGCCTCCTCGTGCAGTTCCCGCAGCTCCTCGACCTGGTGCGGCTCGGTGGCCACGTCGATCTCACCGGTGCGCTCGAAGTCGCAGTCGATGCCGTAGCGGGCGACGGCCTCCTCGATGGCGTCGAGGTTGCGGGCGCCCAGCTCCTCCAGCTTGGCGAGCTCGCCGGGCCAGCGGGCCATGCCGTTGGCCAGGCCGTGGGTGAGGGACGCCGCGCAGAAACCGCCGTTCCGGCCGGAGGCGGCCCAGCCCGCCTCCTTGCTCTCGATCAGTACGACGTCCCGGCCGGGGTCGCGCTCCTTGGCGATCAGCGCGGTCCACAGGCCGCTGTAGCCGCCTCCGACGACCAGCAGGTCGCAGCGCTCGTCGGAGGTGAGGGCCGGCTGCGGCGCCGGGCGGCCGGGGTCGTCCAGCCAGTACGAGACCGGCTTCGCTTCGGAAAGGGATTTCGCAACACTACGCATGGCGACTGGGGCCATGGCTTCCAACTCCCTACGGGGTCTACTTCGGTTGTGCCTTCTTGCGGCGGTTGCCGGCCCACTGGCCGGCGAGGACCACCAGCACCGCGACGACGAACATCGCCGTGCCGATGACGTTGATCTGGACGGGCGTACCGCGCTGGGCCGATCCCCACACGAACATGGGGAAGGTGACGGTGTTGCCCGAGTTGAAGTTCGTGATGATGAAGTCGTCGAAGGAGAGCGCGAAGGACAGCAGCGCGCCCGCCGCGATACCGGGGGCCGCGATCGGCAGGGTGACCCTGAGGAAGGTCTGCACCGGTCCGGCGTAGAGGTCGCGGGCGGCCTCCTCCAGGCGCGGGTCCATGGACAGGACGCGTGCCTTGACGGCGGCGACGACGAAGCTGAGGCAGAACATCACGTGGGCGATGAGGATCGTCCAGAAGCCCAGCTGGATGCCCATGTTGAGGAAGAGGGCGAGCAGCGAGGCCGCCATCACGATCTCGGGCATGGCCATCGGCAGGAAGATCAGCGAGTTCACCGCGCCGCGCGCCCGGAACCGGTACCGCACCAGCGCGAAGGCTATGGCGGTGCCGAGGACCGTGGCGCCGATGGTGGCCCAGAGGGCGATCTGGAGGGACAGGGCGAGGGAGCCGCACATGTCGGCGACCCCGCAGGGGTCCTTCCAGGCGTCGAGGGAGAACTCCTGCCAGGCGTAGTTGAACCGCCCGGTGGGGTTGTTGAAGGAGAACACCGTCACGACGACGTTCGGCAGGATCATGTACGCGAGCGTGGCGAGGCCCGCGATGACCACGAGATTGCGGCGGAGCCAACGCATCAGACCAGGTCCTCCGTCCCCGCTCGGCGGATGTAGATGGTGACCATGATCAGCACGATGGCCATGAGGATGAAGGACAGCGCGGCCGCCGTCGGGTAGTCGAGGATCCGCAGGTACTGCGACTGGATGACGTTGCCGATCATCCGGGTGTCGGTGGAGCCGAGCAGTTCGGCGTTGACGTAGTCGCCGCTCGCCGGGATGAAGGTGAGCAGGGTCCCGGAGACCACGCCCGGCATCGAGAGCGGGAAGGTCACCTTGCGGAACACGGTGGCGGGGGTGGCGTAGAGGTCGCCGGCGGCCTCGTGGAGGCGGGTGTCGATGCGCTCCAGCGAGGTGTAGAGCGGCAGGATCATGAAGGGGAGGAAGTTGTAGGTCAGGCCGCAGACCACCGCGAGCGGTGTGGCCAGGACCCGGTTCCCCTCGGTCATGCCGAGCCAGCTGGTGACGTCGAGGAAGCCGACGGCGTTGAGGGCGCCGACCACCGGGCCGCCGTCGGCCAGGATCGTCTTCCAGGCCAGGGTGCGGATCAGGAAGCTGGTGAAGAAGGGGGCGATGACGAGGACCAGCAGCAGGTTGCGCCAGCGGCCCGCCCTGAAGGCGATCAGGTAGGCCAGCGGGTAGCCGAGCAGCAGGCACAGCGCGGTCGCGGTGCCCGCGTACAGCAGGGAGCGCAGGAACTGCGGGAGGTACTCGGTCAGGGCGTCCCAGTAGGTCTGGAAGTGCCAGGTGACCTCGAAGCCCTCTTCGAGCGAGCCGGTCTGCACCGAGGTGGAGGCCTGGTAGATCATCGGCAGCACGAAGAAGACGAGCAGCCAGACGATGCCGGGGAGCAGCAGCCAGTACGGGACCAGGCGCTTCTTCAGGGACGCCTTGTGGACCGGGGGCCCGGCGGGTGCGGGGGCCTCGGGGGGCGCCGCGGTGGCCGTCATGCGCTCTCCTCGACCGTCTCGATGCCGGCCTCGCCCATCGTCCCCGCGAGCACGGACTGGGCGGCGTCCAGGCCGAAGGTGTGCTCGGGGTTCCAGTGCAGGACGACGTCGGCGCCGGGGACGAGGCGGGCGTCCCGCTCGATGTTCTGGACGTACACCTCCAGCTCCGGGCAGACCTGGCTGTCGATGACGAACTGCGTGGAGACGCCGATGAAGGAGGAGTCGGCGATCTTGCCCGCGACCTTGTTCCGGCCGGCCGCGATGGTGTGTTCGTCGGCCGCCGGGACCAGGGAGATCTTCTCCGGGCGCACGCCGACGAGGAGCTTTCCGCCCGCGCGGGGCGTGGTCGAACATCGGGCGGTGGGCAGCCGCAGGGTGGTGCCGGAGGCCGAGACGGTCACGTCGGAGCCGGTGGACTCGACGGCGGCCTCGATGAGGTTCGAGGTGCCGAGGAAGTTGGCGACGAAGGTGGTGCGCGGGTTCTCGTACAGCTCGGCGGGGGCGCCGAGCTGCTCGACGCGGCCGCCGTTCATCACGGCGACGGTGTCGGCCATGGTCATGGCCTCCTCCTGGTCGTGCGTGACGTGCACGAAGGTGATGCCCACCTCGGTCTGGATCCGCTTGAGCTCCAGCTGCATCTGGCGGCGCAGCTTGAGGTCGAGGGCGCCGAGCGGCTCGTCGAGCAGCAGCACCTGGGGGTGGTTGATGAGGGCGCGGGCGACGGCCACGCGCTGCTGCTGGCCGCCGGAGAGCTGGTGGGGCTTCTTGCGGGCGTGCTCGCCGAGCTGGACCAGGTCGATCATCTCGTCGACCTGCTTCTTGACCGACTTGATGCCGCGGCGGCGCAGGCCGAAGGCGATGTTCTCGAAGATGTCCATGTGCGGGAACAGCGCGTAGCTCTGGAAGACGGTGTTCACCGGGCGCTTGTACGGCGGGAGGTGGGTGACCTCGCGGTCGCCGAGGCTGACCGTGCCGGTGGAGGGCTCCTCCAGGCCGGCGATCATGCGCAGGGTGGTGGTCTTCCCGCAGCCCGAGGCGCCGAGCAGGGCGAAGAAGGAGCCCTGGGGGATGGTGAGGTCCAGCGGTTGCACCGCGGTGAAGGAGCCGTAGTGCTTGCTGATCCCGGCGAGGCGGACGTCGCCGCTCGCGGTCTTGTCGGTCATGGGCCTGGGCCTTCGGTGGTGTGTCGTGGGAAGGGGACGGGGCGCGGGTGGGGGTGCCGGTGCGTGGGTCCGGTCAGGCGCCGATGAGCTTGGCGAACTTCTCCTCGTACGCCGTCTCTTCCTCGCTGGTGAGGGAGCGGAAGGCGTGGGCCTTGGCGGCCATCTCCTTGTCCGGGACGATCAGCGGGTTGTCCGCGAGCGCCGGGTCGATCTTGGCGAGTTCTTCCCTGACGCCTTCGACGGGGCAGACGTAGCTGATGAACGCGGCCAGCTGGGCCGCGACCTCGGGCTCGTAGTAGTAGTCGATGAGCTTCTCGGCGTTGGCCTTGTGCCGGGCCTTGACGGGGACGAGCAGGTTGTCGCTGGAGGTGATGTATCCGGCGGCCGGGATCGCGTACTTGATGTCCGGGTTGCCGGCCTGGAGCTGGATGACGTCGCCCGCCCAGGCGAGACAGGCCGCCAGGTCGCCCTTGTCGAGGTCGGCGGTGTAGTCGTTGCCGGTGAAGCGGCGGATCTGCTTGGTGTCCACGCCCTTCTGGAGCCGGCCGATCGCCGCGTCGTAGTCCGCGGTGGTGAAGTCCGCCGGGTTCTTGCCCTGGTCGAGCAGGGTCATGCCGACGCTGTCGCGCATCTCGGTGAGGAAGCCGACGCGGCCCTTGAGGGAGGGGTCGTCGAGGAGCTGCGTGACGGAGTCGACCTTCTTGCCGTCGGTTGCCTTGGAGTTGTAGGCGATGACGGTGTCGATGCCGGTCCACGGGTAGCTGTGGGCGCGGCCCGGGTCCCAGTCGGGGTTGCGGAACTGCGGGATCAGGTTGGCGTAGGCGTGCGGGAGGTGGGAGGGGTCGAGCTTCTGCGCCCAGCCGAGGCGGATGATGCGGGCGGCGAGCCAGTCGGTGACGACGATCAGGTCGCGGCCGGTGTCCTGGCCGGCGGCGAGCTGCGGGCGGATCTTGCCGAAGAACTCGACGTTGTCGTTGATGTCCTCCGTGTACTTGACCTGGATTCCGGTCCGCTTGGTGAACTCCTCCAGCGTGGGACGGGTCTTCTCGTCGTCGCTGGTGTCCATGTACTCGGTCCAGTTGGAGAAGTTGATCTCCTTCTCCCGGTCCGAGTGGTCGTCGGAGGCCACGGCTCCGCCTTCGCGCCTGGCGGGCGGGATGCCGCAGGCGGTGAGGGCGGAGAGGCCGCCCAGGGTGAGCGCCCCGACCCCGGAGGCGCGCAGCAGCGAGCGGCGGGTGAGGGCGCCGCGCCCGCTGGTGAGGCTGCGCCGCATCGCTGCGGTCTGCGCCGCCGAGAGGCGGTCGGGCTCGAACTGCTCCATGCGCGTTGCCCTTTCGGGAGGGATGGCCGCTGGTCGGGCGGCGAGCTGCTATCGGTCCCCGAAGACGGTGCGGTGCCAGTCCTTCGCGGCCACCGCAGTATTGTCGAACATCACGTGCTTGACCTGCGTGTATTCCTCGAACGAGTAGGCGCTCATGTCCTTCCCGAAGCCGCTCGCCTTGTATCCGCCGTGCGGCATCTCGCTGATGATCGGGATGTGGTCGTTGACCCAGACGCAGCCCGCCTTGAGCTCGCGGGTCGCGCGGTTCGCCCGGTAGAGGTCGCGGGTCCAGGCGGAGGCCGCGAGCCCGTACGGGGTGTCGTTGGCCAGGGCCAGGCCCTCGTCATCGGTGTCGAAGGGCAGCACGACCAGGACCGGGCCGAAGATCTCGGACTGGACGACCTCGCTGTCCTGCGCGGCGCCGGAGATCAGGGTGGGCCGGTAGTAGGCGCCCTCCGCGAGGTCCCCGCCGGGGATCTCGCCGCCGGTGACGACGGTGGCGTACGAGCGGGCGCGCTCGACGAACGCGGCGACCCGGTCGCGCTGGGCGTGCGAGACGAGCGGGCCGAGGTCGGTGGCGGGCGCGAAGGGGTCGCCCAGGCGGACGGTCTCCATCAGCTCCGCGACCCGGGCGGTGAACGCGTCGTGGAGCGGGCGCTGCACGTAGGCGCGGGTGGCGGCGGTGCAGTCCTGGCCGGTGTTGATGAGCGAGGCGGCGACCGCGCCGTGGGCGGCGGCCTCGACGTCGGCGTCGTCGAAGACCACGAAGGGCGCCTTGCCGCCGAGCTCCAGGTGGAGCCGCTTGACGGTGGCGGTCGCGATCTCGGCGACCCGCTTGCCGACGGCGGTGGAACCGGTGAAGGAGGTCATCACCACGTCGGGGTGGCCGACCAGGTGCTCGCCCGCGTCCCGGCCGGCGCCCGTGACGATGTTGACCACGCCGTCGGGGATGCCCGCCTCCTTGGCCGCCTGGGCGAACATCAGGGAGGTCAGCGGGGTGAGCTCGGCGGGCTTGAGGACGATCGTGTTGCCCGCGGCGATGGCCGGGAGGATCTTCCAGGCGGCCATCTGGAGGGGGTAGTTCCAGGGCGCGATGGAGCCGACGACGCCGATGGCCTCGCGGCGTACGTAGGAGGTGTGGTCCCCCGAGTACTCGCCGGCCGCCTGGCCCTGGAGGTGGCGGGCCGCGCCGGCGAAGAACGCGGTGTTGTCGATGGTCCCCGGCACGTCGAACTCGGTCGACAGCTTGAGGGGCTTGCCGCACTGGAGGGACTCGGCGTACGCGAAGTCCTCGGCCTGCTCGGCCAGTACGGCGGCCAGCCGGTGCAGGGCGTCCGAACGCTCACCGGGAGTGGCGGCCGACCACGCGGGGAAGGCCCGCTTGGCGGCGGCCACGGCCTCGTCCACGTCGGCCGTCCCGGCCAGTTCACAGGTGAGCACCTCCGCGCCGGTGGCGGGGTCGACGACGGTGTGCGACCGCCCCGAGGTGCCCGGCCGCAGCCAGCCGTCGATGTACTGCGCGCCGTCTGCGAAGCGGTCCTTGACCTGGAAGCGGTTACCCATCGCTCTCACGCTCTCCGTAGCTACAGCTCGAATTGAGTGCCGATCCTGGCAGAGGCGTTCTCCCCCGCCAAGTGATTCCGTTGTTGCCTTTTGATTACGCGACGGAATCGGTCGACCATGTGTCGAGGCATCCCCGAAATCCCGTACGAAGTGTCAGTGGAGACTGCAAGACTCGCGTGCATGGAGATGATCGACAAGTTGATCGAGCAGGTCAGCCGTGGTGAGCGGGTGAAATACCTGCCGTTCTGGGGGCACCGTCCGCAGCCGGACGGACGGCTCGGACCGAGCTGTCTCAGCCAGTGGTGGCCCTCCCCCTTCACTGTGGGTGACGTCCGGTACGCCACCGCCGAACACTGGATGATGGCCGGGAAGGCACGCCTGTTCGGGGACGCCGAAGCCGAGCGCGCCGCACTGGCGGCCGGCAGTCCGGCGGCGGCCAAGAAGGCCGGGCGGCTGGTGCGCCGGTTCGACGAGGAGGTCTGGCGGCGGGAGCGGTTCGCGCTGGTCGTCGAGGGCAGCGTGCACAAGTTCGGCTCCGACCCGGCGCTGCGCTCCTACCTGCTGGGCACGGGATCGCGCGTGCTGGTCGAGGCGAGCCCCGTGGACCGGATCTGGGGCATCGGGCTGGCCGCCGACGACGAGCGGGCGCTGCGGCCGGACCGCTGGCGTGGCCTGAACCTGCTGGGCTTCGCCCTGATGGAGGCCCGGGAGCGGCTGCGGGCGGACTCCGCGTGACCGGGCGGCGCCGGGTGGCCGCGGTCATCGTGCGCGACGGCAGCGTCCTGATGGTGCGCGAGCGGCACCGGGGCCCGTCCGGGCTCCACGACGGGGCCGAGTACTGGACGCTGCCGGGCGGCGGGGTGGAGCCCGGGGAGGACCTGGAGGCGGCGGTCCGGCGGGAGGTGGCCGAGGAGACGGGGCTGCGCCCCCTGGAGGTGCGGTACGCGTACGAGGCGCCGTACCCCTCCGGGTGGACCACCTGCTTCCGGGTGGAGGTCGCGCCCGGCGAGCCGGTGCTGGGGGTGGACGGGGACCTGGACTGCGCGTGCCCCCGGATGGTGGGGCTGGCCTGGCTGCCGGTCCCCCGCGCCGCTCCGGACGGGCCCTTGATGGTCCCCACCCTCCTGTCGGCCGCCCCGCTCTGACCCGGGGGCCGGGGCGGGGCCGGCGGGTCGCTCAGACCCGCTCGCGCGGCGCGTCGACCTGGGACACGGAGGACGGGGAGTCGCTGCCGCCGTCCGAGTCGTCGATCTCGGGGACGAGGAAGACGAGCACGGTCATGCCTATGCCCAGCACCATGCCGACCGCGCCGAGGATGATGCCGGACAGGGCCACACCGCCGTTGGTGGCCTCACCCCGGGTGGCCTTGCCCCTGCCCAGCACCCCGAAGACGACCGCGGCGATACCGAGGGCGATGGCACCGAACATGGTGGCGCAGGCGAACACCGACACGATGCCGAGCACGAGGGCGGTGATCCCGAAGCCGTTGCTCGCGGGCGGCGTCGCGTACGGGTACGGGTACCCCGGCTGTCCCGGGTAGCCGGGGTAGCCCGGGTAACCGGGGTATCCGGGCTGCCCCGGGTACCCGGCCTGGCCGGGCTGGCCCGGATAGCCCGGATAGCCCGGGGGCACCGGCGGGCCGGGGTAGGCGTACGCGCCGGGAGCCGGCTGCGCCGGGTACCCGTACGCGGAACCGGGCGCCGGGGGCTGCGGGTACGGAGCGGCGGCCGGCGGGGCCGGCTGGGGCGGCGGGTACCCGGACGGCGCGGGCGCGGGGGGCACGCCGGGCATGCCGGCCATCGTCGGCTGCTCGTGCACCGGCGGCACCGGCTGGGCCCCCTGCGGCTTGGGCCCCTGCGGCTGGGCCTGGCCGGCCGGCGGCCGCTCGGGCGGCGCCCACGGGTCCCTCGGTTCAGGGCTGTGGTCGGTCATGCGGCGCCCCCCTCTCTCGTACGGCCATGCTAAGCGCTGCCACCGACACGGCCGGGTCCTGCCTACGATGAAGCCGACCCGCCCGCACGAGTGTCCTTCCGGAGGCCCCCATGCCCGACCTGCACCCCTTCATCGCGGGGCTGCCCAAGGCCGAACTCCACGTCCACCACGTCGGCTCGGCTTCCCCCCGCATCGTGGGCGAACTGGCCTCCCGCCACCCCGACTCGAAGGTCCCCACCGACCCCGAAGCGCTGGCCGACTACTTCACCTTCACCGATTTCGCCCACTTCATCGATGTCTACCTGTCGGTCGTCGACCTGGTCCGCACCCCGGACGACGTGCGCACGCTCACCTTCGAAGTCGCCCGCGACATGGCCCGGCAGAACATCCGCTATGCCGAACTGACCATCACCCCTTACTCGTCGACCCGCCGCGGCATCGACGAGAACGCCTTCATGGAGGCCATCGAGGACGCCCGCAAGGCCGCGGAGGCCGAGCTCGGCGTCATCCTGCGCTGGTGCTTCGACATCCCCGGCGAGGCCGGCCCCGACGCCGCGGCCGAGACCGCCCGCCTGGCCGTCGACCTGCGCCCAGAGGGCCTGGTCTCCTTCGGCCTGGGCGGCCCCGAGATCGGCGTCCCGCGCCCGCAGTTCAAGCCGTACTTCGACGCGGCCCGCGCCGCCGGCCTGCACAGCGTCCCGCACGCCGGCGAGAGCACCGGCCCGGAGACCGTCTGGGAAGCCATCCGCGAGCTGGGGGCCGAGCGCATCGGCCACGGCACCAGCTCCACCCAGGACCCGGAACTGCTGAAGTACCTCGCGGAGAACCGGATCGCGCTGGAGGTCTGCCCGACCTCCAACATCGCCACCCGCGTGGTGACCGACCTCGACCGTCACCCCATCAAGGAAATGGTGGCGGCGGGCGTGCTCGTCACCGTCAACAGCGACGACCCGCCGATGTTCGGCACCGACCTCAACAACGAGTACGCGGTCGCCGCCCGGCTCCTCGACCTCGACGAACGGGGCCTGGCGCAGCTCGCCAAGAACGCCGTCGAGGCCTCCTTCCTGGACGAGGCCGGCAAGGCGAAGCTGATGGCGGAGATCGACGCGTACACCGCCGAATGGCTCGCCCGCTGACTCCCCTTGATCGCCGGCGCCCCCGAGAATGGGGTGCATGAGCGATCTGACTGCCGTCGGCCACCGCGGCGATCCCTACCGTTTCCGTGAGAACACCCTCGCCTCCGTCCGCTCCGCCTTCGCCCGCGGAGCGGACGCGGTGGAGATCGACGTACGGCTGACCCGCGAGGGGGTGCCGGTCCTGCTCCATGACGAGACGCTGGAGCGGCTGTGGGGCCACGACGTGCGGCTCGACGCCGTCACCGCCCCGCAGTTGAAGGAGCTGACGGACGGCCGGGTCCCGACCCTGCGCGAGGCGCTGACGGAGGCCGGGGCCGGCCGGCTGATGATCGACCTGCCGGGTGCGACGTACGAGGCCGTGAAGACCGTCGTCGACCTGGTGCGCGAGTGCGGGGCGCGCGACCGCGCGTACTACTGCGCCGGCCCGGACACCATGCTCGCGGTCCGTGCCGCCGATCCGGGCGCGGAGATCGCGCTGACCTGGACCACCCTCTCGCCGCCGCGCCGGGTGCTGATCGACGCGGTGAAGCCGCGCTGGCTCAACTACCGCTTCGGGCTGGTCAGCCGGGAGCTGACGGACGCCCTGCACCGGGACGGGCTGCTGGTGTCGGCCTGGACGCCGGACACCAGGCGGTCGATGCGCGCCGTCCTCCGGGCCGGGGCGGACTCCGTCACCACCAACCGGCTGGACGCACTGGCCGCCGTGAGGGCCGGGCTCGGCCGGTGAGGCGCCGCCCGGGCGGACACCCGGGCGACCAGGGCGTCGTGGGGCTGCATGCCGGTGACCGGCCACCGGCCGGGGATCCCCCGGTCCGGCGCGCCGAGCAGGGCGAGATCATGATCACAGGCCGGCGATGGCGTTCCAGCGCTTGGCCAGGGCGGGGCGTTCGGCCGAGGAGATGTCCCGGGCCACCGCGAGGCGCCGGCGCATCGCGTCGTCGGGGAAGACCAGCGGGTTCTCGGCCAGTTCGGCGGTCTCCCTGTCCGGTGAGGCGGCCAGCACCTCGCGGGCGGCGGGCACCGGGCAGACGTAGTTGACCGCCGCCGCGAGCTCCGCCGCCACCGCCGGGTCGTAGTAGTGGTCGACGAGGGCCTCGGCATTGGCCTTGTGCCGCGCGAGGTTGGGGACGAGCAGGCTCTCGGCCCACAGCTCGGCGCCCTCCTCGGGCACCACGAACTCGATGTCGGGGTTGTCGGCCCGGAGCTGGATGGCGTCGCCCGAGTAGGCCTGGCAGGCCAGGACGTCGCCCTTGCCGAGATCGGAGGTGTAGTCGTTGCCGGTGAAGCGGCGGACGTGCTTCTTGCGCACCATCTCCTCGACCCGGTCGCACATCCGGTGGAAGTCGGATTCGGTCCAGCGGGTGACGTCGGTGCCGTCGCCCTGCATCAGCAGGGAGAAGGACTCGTCGAGGCCCGAGAAGAGGGTCACCCTGCCCGCCAGGTCGGGGTGCCAGAGGTCCTTGACGGACCTGATCTCCCGGCCCAGCGCCCTGCGGTTGTAGGCGATGCCGGTGATCCCCGACTGCCAGGGCACGGTGTGCAGCCGGCCCTCGTCGAAGGCGGGCGAACGCAGCTGCGGGTCCAGGTACTTGGCGACGTTGGACTGCGCCGGGCGGTCCATCTTCTGGGCCCAGCCCAGGTGGACGAAGCGGGCGGCCATCCAGTCGCTGACCACGACCAGGTCGTGCCCGGTCGCCTGGTGGTTCATCAGGGCCGGGCTGACCTTGCCGAAGAACTCGTCGTTGTCGTTGATCTCCTCGGTGTAGCGGACCTGGATGCCGGTCTTGCGGGTGAAGGCCTCCAGGGTCGGACGGCTCTCCTCGTCCTCGTCGCCGGTGTCGATGTAGAGCGGCCAGTTGGAGAAGGCGAGGGCGCGGTCGCGGTCCGAGAGGTCCGGGGCCCGCCGCCGGTCCTCCGGGACGTACGCGGCGGGCACGCCGCAGCCGGCGAGGGCGGCGAGCAGGCCCGCGGCACCGAGGCCGCGCAGCGCGGCGCGACGGGAGACGAGTTGAGGCATGGCCAAAGCCTCGGACAACGCGAAGGGGCGGGCAATAGACAAGCTGTCTACTGCCCGCCCCGTCAGGGCCCTTCGGTGATCAGTGCGCCGTCGCCCGGGCGACGGCGCTGGATCAGCCGTCGAGCGAGGTCATCACGTGCTTGATGCGGGTGTAGTCCTCGAAGCCGTACGCGGAGAGGTCCTTGCCGTAGCCGGACTTCTTGAAGCCGCCGTGCGGCATCTCGGCGACGAGCGGGATGTGGGTGTTGATCCACACGCAGCCGAAGTCGAGGTTCTTGGACATGCGCATCGCGCGGGCGTGGTCCTTGGTCCACACGGAGGAGGCGAGGGCGAACTCGACGCCGTTCGCGAACTCCAGGGCCTGGGCCTCGTCGGTGAAGGACTGGACGGTGATGACGGGGCCGAAGACCTCGTTCTGGATGATCTCGTCGTCCTGCTTCAGGCCGGAGACGACGGTCGGGGCGTAGAAGTAGCCCTTCTCGCCGACCTGGTGGCCGCCCGCCTCGACCTTGGCGTGCGCCGGGAGGCGCTCGATGAAGCCCGCGACCTGCTTCAGCTGGTTCGGGTTGTTCAGCGGGCCGTAGAGCACGTCCTCGTCGTCCGGCCGGCCGGTCTTGGTGTCGGCGGCGGCCTTGGCCAGCGCGGCCACGAACTCGTCGTGGATCGACTCGTGGACGAGCACGCGGGTGGCGGCCGTGCAGTCCTGGCCGGCGTTGAAGTAGCCGGCGACGGCGATGTCCTCGACGGCCTTGGCCAGGTCGGCGTCCTCGAAGACCACGACGGGGGCCTTGCCGCCGAGCTCCAGGTGGACGCGCTTGACGTCCTTGGAGGCGCTCTCGGCGACCTGCATGCCGGCGCGCACCGAGCCGGTGATGGAGGCCATCGCCGGGGTGGAGTGCTCGACCATGGCCTTGCCGGTCTCGCGGTCGCCGCAGACGACGTTGAAGACGCCCTTGGGCAGGATCGAGTCGATGATCTCGGCCATCAGCACGGTCGAGGCCGGGGTGGTGTCCGAGGGCTTGAGGACGACGGTGTTGCCCGCGGCGATCGCCGGGGCGAACTTCCACACGGCCATCATCATCGGGTAGTTCCACGGCGCCACCTGGGCGCAGACGCCGACCGGCTCGCGGCGGATGATCGAGGTCATCCCCTCCATGTACTCGCCGGCCGAGCGGCCCTCCAGCAGGCGCGCGGCGCCCGCGAAGAAGCGGATCTGGTCCACCATCGGCGGGAGCTCCTCGCTGGCCGTCAGGCCCAGCGGCTTGCCGGTGTTCTCCGACTCGGCGGCGACCAGCTCCTCGGCGCGCGCCTCGAAGGCGTCCGCGATCTTCAGCAGCGCCTTCTGGCGCTCCGAGGGCGTGGTGTCACGCCAGCCCGGGAAGGCCGCGGCGGCAGCGGCCATGGCGGCGTCGACGTCGGCCTGTCCCGAGAGCGGGGCGGTGGCGTACACCTCGCCGGTCGCGGGGTTGACCACGTCGGTGGTCCGCCCGTCGGCGGCGTCCTTGAACTCCCCGCCGATGTAGTTGCGCAGACGACGCAGTTCGGTGGTCACTACAGCCACTCTCCTGATCACATGTCCAATGATTGAGACGACCTGCCAAGCCTAGCCCCTCCGGTGACGCTTTCGACAGAGCCAGACCCGGCCACCTACGAAATCCGTGAAATCCAAGAGGCTCGACAACGGATTTCATCGATTACGGGTTGCGGAACAGACGACTCCTCGTGCACAGTGAGGTCGTGGTCAGTCGAAGCGCAGATTCCAGGAACAGACAACCGTCCCCTTCGGTCGATGCTGTGTCCCTGGCGATCATCGAGCAACTGCAAGAGGACGGTCGCCGTCCGTACGCCTCGATCGGCAAGGCCGTGGGCCTCTCCGAAGCGGCGGTGCGCCAGCGCGTGCAGAAGCTGCTCGACCAGGGCGTCATGCAGATCGTCGCCGTCACGGACCCGCTCACCGTGGGCCTGCGGCGTCAGGCGATGGTCGGCATCAACGTCGAGGGAGACCTCGACCCGGTGGCCGACGCACTGACCTCCATGGCCGAGTGCGAGTACGTCGTGATGACCGCGGGGTCGTTCGACCTGATGGTGGAGATCGTCTGCGAGGACGACGACCACCTGCTCGAAACGATCAACAAGAAGATCCGCACGCTCCCCGGCGTGCGATCAACCGAAAGCTTCGTTTATCTGAAGCTGAAGAAGCAGACCTACATGTGGGGAACTCGATAGCCCGTGAGCCAGGACCTCTCCAAAACCGCGTACGACCACCTGTGGATGCACTTCACCCGCATGTCGTCGTACGAGAACGCGCCCGTCCCCACCATCGTGCGGGGTGAGGGCACCTACATCTTCGACGACAAGGGCAAGCGCTACCTGGACGGTCTCGCCGGACTGTTCGTGGTCAACGCCGGTCACGGCCGCAAGGAACTGGCCGAGGTCGCGTACAAGCAGGCCCAGGAGCTGGCGTTCTTCCCCGTGTGGTCGTACGCGCACCCCAAGGCCGTCGAGCTCGCCGAGCGCCTCGCCGACTACGCCCCCGGCGACCTGAACAAGGTCTTCTTCACCACCGGTGGCGGCGAGGCCGTGGAGACCGCCTGGAAGCTCGCCAAGCAGTACTTCAAGCTCCAGGGCAAGCACACCAAGTACAAGGTCATCTCGCGTGCGGTGGCCTACCACGGCACCCCGCAGGGCGCGCTGTCCATCACCGGCCTGCCCGCGCTGAAGGCCCCCTTCGAGCCGCTGGTCCCCGGCGCGCACAAGGTGCCCAACACCAACATCTACCGCGCCCCGATCCACGGCGACGACCCCGAGGCCTTCGGCCGCTGGGCCGCCGACCAGATCGAGCAGCAGATCCTCTTCGAGGGGCCCGACACCGTCGCGGCCGTCTTCCTGGAGCCCGTGCAGAACGCCGGCGGCTGCTTCCCGCCGCCGCCCGGGTACTTCCAGCGGGTCCGCGAGATCTGCGACACCTACGACGTGCTGCTCGTCTCCGACGAGACCATCTGCGCGTTCGGCCGCCTCGGCACGATGTTCGCCTGTGACAAGTTCGGCTACGTACCGGACATGATCACCTGCGCCAAGGGCATGACCTCGGGCTACTCCCCGATCGGCGCCTGCATCGTCTCGGACCGCATCGCGGAGCCCTTCTACAAGGGCGACAACACCTTCCTGCACGGCTACACCTTCGGCGGACACCCGGTGTCCTCCGCCGTGGCCATCGCCAACCTCGACATCTTCGACAAGGAAGGCCTGAACCAGCACGTGCTGGACGAGGAGGGCAACTTCTTCAACACCCTGAAGAAGCTGCACGACCTCCCGATCGTCGGCGACGTCCGCGGCAACGGCTTCTTCTACGGCATCGAGCTCGTCAAGGACAAGGTCACCAAGGAGTCCTTCACGGACGAGGAGACCGAGCGCGTGCTCTACGGCTTCCTCTCCAAGGCGCTCTTCGACAACGGCCTGTACTGCCGCGCCGACGACCGTGGGGACCCGGTCATCCAGCTGGCCCCGCCGCTGATCGCCGACCAGGGCACCTTCGACGAGATCGAAGGCATCCTGCGCTCGGTGCTCACCGAGGCGTGGACCAAGCTCTAACCGGTCCCGGCCGACCAGGCCCACCCACCCGGCCCGGATCCTCCGTTCGAGTAGAACGCGGGGGTCCGGGCCGTGTGCTGTCGGCATCCAAGACGTTCATCTCTTTACATCTCATTGCGGCGCCAGTGACCGAAGGGGCGCCGCTTTCGTTCCCCCGGACGGAGGTGTACGCCATGGTGGCTCCCCCGGACAAGGCCCGGCCCGACCATGCCCCGCCGCAGGACGACCTGCTCTGGGCCCGGTCCCTGCACTACTCCCACAGCGGTACGCCCGGCCTGATCGGGGTCTCCGCCGGAGTCCGCCAGGGCGAGATCCTCGCCGTGACCGGCCCGCGCGGCTGCGGAAAGAGCACCCTGCTGCGCTGTCTGGCCGGGCAGCTGCTGCCCGAACAGGGCGAGGTCTGGTTCAACAGCGTGCCCGTCCACACCCTGGGCTCCGCCGCCCGAGAACGCCTGCGCCGCGACCGGTTCGCCTGGATCGGCCCCGAACCGCAGCTGCTGCCCGAGCTCAAGGTCTGGGAGAACGCGGCCCTGCCCCTGCTGATCGGCGGCACCCCGCACCGCGCCGCCCGCCGGGCCGCCCTCGAATGGCTGGAGCGCCTCGACCTCGACCGCTTCGCCGGCAAGCGCCCCGGCGCCCTCAACCGCGCCGAGGCCCAGCGGGTCGCCCTGGCCCGCGCCCTGGTCGCGGAGCCCGCGGTGCTCTTCGCCGACGAGCCGACCGCGCCGCTGCACCGCGCCGAACGCGCCCTGCTGCTGCGCACCCTGACCACGGCCGCCCGCTCCCACGGCATCACGGTCCTGCTGGCGACCCACGACGAGGAGACCGCGGCCGGCGCCGACCGCGCGCTGGCCCTGCTCGACGGCCGCCCGGCCGGCGCCGCGTCCGCCTCCGCCCTCACCACGGAGGATCCGGCCGCGTGCTCGCTCTCCGCCTAGTCCGCGGCTCCCGCCCCCTGGTCCAGCTGCGCCGGCTGCTGGTCGCGGCCGCCTCCGCCGGCAGCGGGTTCCTCCTGCTGTACGTCCTCGCGGACGCGGCGGCCCGGCCCGCCGGATCGTTCCCCCGGCTGCTGTGGGCGCTGGTACCGCTCGCCGCCACCGCCCAGTTCGCGGTGGCCGTCGCCCGCACCGACCCCGCGACCCGACCCCGCGACGGGCTCGACGCCGCCGGGCTGGGACCCGTACGGCTCACCCTGGTCGCGGCCGTCTCCACCGCCGTCGCGTGCGCCCTCGGCAGCGCCCTCGCCCTGGCCGCCTTCCTCCACCTGCGGGGCGACCTCGCCGGACTGCCCTTCGACGGCGCCGGCGCCCGCCTGCTGCACGCCGGCCGGCCCCTGCCGGTGGCCGCCGCCCTCACCCTGCTGGCCCTGGTCCCGCTGACGGCCGCCACCGCCACCGCCCTCGCCCTGCGCCCCCGCCCGCCGCACGCCGGACTGGCCCCGCAGACCGGCGTGCCCTGGGGGGTGGCGCTGGCCGCCTGCGGGCTCGCCGCCCTGGCGTACGCGCGGCCCGGCGGAGCCGCCGTACCGGCCGGCTGCGCGCTGATCGCGGTCGGGCTGGCCCTCGCCGGTCCGGGACTGGCCTACGCCTGCGGGACCCTGGTGCAGGCCGTCCGGCCGGGCCTGCTGCGGCTGCTGGCCGGGCGCGGCCTCCAGGAGGAGGCGCCCCGGCTGGGACGGCCGCTCGGGGTGCTCACCGCCGTCGGCGCCGCCGCCCTCACCGTCCTCCCCCCGCACGGCCAGGCCGGCCCCCTCGCCCCGCTCGGGCCGCTGACCGGCCCCGCCGCCGCCCTGGTGGCCCTGTGCGCGGCCGGGACCCTGCTCACCTCGGCCGTCGAGTCCCGGCAGGCCCGCTCCGCCTCCCGGGAGGCGCTGGCCGGCCTCGGCACTCCGGGCGCGGTGCTGCGTACGGCGGCGGCCCTGCGGGCGGCCGCGCTCCTCGCGGCCGCGGCGGGGCTCGGCTGGTGTGTGGCGCAGCTGACTTCGCTGGCACTGACCCGCTGAAACGGCCAGCCCTCAGGGTGGGCCGGCGTGGTCTTCCTCCCGGGCGCCTCGGGGCACGGTGCAGGAGGTCTCCGACGACGTGACGCCGAACGACTACGAGTCGCGGACCGCGCTGGTGGACTCGGTGGAAGAGGTCCCGTACGCGCTCGCGGCCATGGCCTGAGCCCCGGCAGGGCAAAGAACCGGTCAACGGACTCCCTTGCGGAGGCAACTTCCCGGCCCGATATGACGTCTGGCAGAGGTACCGCCTTACCTGCCAGACGTTGAACGGAGCCTTCTGTGCTCATAGGCCTGCTGACCGCTGTCGCGGCGTCCATCTGCTACGGCACGGGCTCTGTCCTGCAAGCCGTGGGCTCGCGCCGCGCCGCCCGGACGTCCCCGGCCGCCGCCGGCGTGACCGCCCACGGCGGACCGAACCTGACCTCCACCGCCAAGGCCGCGATGACCTGGGAGTTCATCGTCGGCACCATCCTGGACTTCGTGGGCTTCGGACTGGGCGCGCTGGCGGCCCGAATGCTGCCCCTGTTCCTCTCCCAGACGGTGATCAGCGCCAACCTGGTGATCACCGCCGTCCTCAGCGTGAAGATGCTGGGCATCCGGCTGACCCGCAAGGAGTGGACCTCGATCGGCGTCGTCTGCGCGGCGCTGGTGCTGCTGGCGACCGCCGCCGGCCACGAGGGCGACCACCACGCCCCGATGTCCACGCACTGGTGGCTGCTGGCCGTGACCCTGCTGATCATCGTCGGCGGCACCGTGGCCGTACGGTTCCTCGGCGGCCGGGCCGCGATCCTGGCGGGCCTGCTGTCCGGCCTGGCCTTCGGCGCACTGGGCGTCGGCGTGCGCATCCTCGACGGCGTGGACCCCTTCGACCCGGTCGCCTTCGCCACCGACCCGGCGCTCTACGCCATCCTGATCGCGGGCATCGGCGGCATGTACCTGCACACGGTGGCCCTCCAGATCGGCTCGGTCAACGGCGCCACCGCCGCCCTGGTCGTCGGCGAGACGGTGCTCCCGGGCGCGATCGGCGTCCTGTGGCTCGGCGACGCCTCCCGCCCGGGTCTGGCCTGGCTCGCGGTGACCGGCTTCGTGCTGGCGGTCGCCGGCGCCGTCGCGGTGGCCTGGTACGGCAACCACGACGGGGCCGGGGAACCCGCCGGGGAGCCGGTTCCGGCACCGGTCGCCTGACCCTCCCGGCCCGGCCCCGCGGCCGGGCCGCGGATTCACTCCCGTGGGGTCCCCCGGTGGCGGGGGCCCGCCGGGTGCCGCCTGCTGAAGCCATGGAGTCCACCACCACGCGGATGCGCACACCACGGGCCGCCGGGACGGCCGGGCTCGTCTTCGCCGTACTGCTCGCGGTGGCGATCGTGCTGATGAGGCTCGCGATCCCCTCGGGAAGCCCCTCCGACGCCCCCGTCGCCGACGCCGACCGCTGGGCCGTCCGGCTGGCCCTGGAGATCGTCCCCTTCGCCGGGATCTTCTTCCTCTGGTTCATGGGAGCCCTGCGCGCGCACTCCGGCGGGGGCGAGGACCGGTTCATCGCGGCGGTCTTCCTCGGCAGCGGCTACGTCTTCGTCGGGACCCTGTTCGTCGCCGCCGCCGCGGCGGGCACCGTGCTCCAGGAGGCCGTCCCGCCGTCCGGATTCGGCCGCCCCTTCGCGTACACCGTGCTCACCACCTACGCGATGCGCATGGCGGCCGTCTTCGTCTTCGTGACCTCCACCATCGGGCGCCGCCTGGCCTTCTTCCCCCGCCCGCTGGTCGCGCTGGGCTACGCCACCGGGCTGGTGCTGCTCCTCCTCGGATCCGGGGTGCCCTGGGCCGAGATGGTCTTCCCGTTCTGGGTGCTCGTCGTCAGCCTGCACGTCCTGCGCACCAACCTGCGGCGGACGGCCTGAGC
The DNA here is from genome assembly GCF_055575955.1 of Streptomyces sp. NPDC033966. Classification (NCBI taxonomy): domain Bacteria; kingdom Bacillati; phylum Actinomycetota; class Actinomycetes; order Kitasatosporales; family Streptomycetaceae; genus Streptomyces; species Streptomyces sp. NPDC033966. Next base: position 119,688 of record NZ_JBVIRQ010000001.1, read on the forward strand.
CCCGCTCCCGCCCCTCCCCGCAGGCGGCGCGCGGGTCTCACGCGCATGCTGGAGACCGGGAGGGTGTCGGGGGTCCGTGGGGGGTCAACAGGTCACGGAAAGGCTGATGCCCCATGAGGCTTGTCGTGGACCTCAACCGGTGCCAGGGGTACGCGCAGTGCGCGTTCCTCGCACCGGACGTCTTCACCATGCACGGCGACGAGTCCCTGCTCTACGACCCGCAGCCCGACGAGGAGCACCGCGAGAACGTCGTCCGCGCCGTCCACGCCTGCCCCGTCCGGGCCATCCTGCTGGATGCCGTGAACGGGTCCCTTTCGACCGCGGAGGCGCGTGGTGAGCGGTGACGCAGCCCTGGACCGGCTCAAGCGCGAAGGCCGCATCGTCGTCGTGGGAGCCTCCCTGGCCGGCCTGCGGGCCGCCGAGACCCTGCGCGAGAAGGGGTTCACCGGATCCCTGACGATGATCGGCGACGAACCCCACGAACCGTACGACCGTCCCCCGCTGTCCAAGCAGGTCCTGCTCGGCAAGGCGACCGCGGACCGCACGGCCCTGCCCCGGCGCCGGGACATCGACGCCAAGTGGCGGCTCGGCGTACCGGCCGCCGGTCTGGACATGGCGGCCCGCCGGGTCCGGCTCGCCGACGGGGACGAGGTGGAGTACGACCGGCTGCTGATCGCCACCGGCGTCCGCGCCCGGCCGTGGCCGAAGCCCGACGAGGGCGCCCTCGACGGGGTCTTCGTCCTGCGCACCCGGGACGACGGCGCGGCCCTGGAACGCGCGCTCGCGTCCGGTCCCGGCAGGGTGCTCGTCATCGGTGCCGGGTTCACCGGCTCCGAGATCGCCTCCGCGTGCCGGGAACGCGGCCTGGCCGTCACCGTGGCGGAACGCGGTGACGCGCCCCTGGTCGGAGCGCTCGGCGGGGTGGTCGGCGCGGTCGCGGCCGAGATGCACCGCGAGAACGGGGTGGACCTGCGCACCGGGATCATGGTGACGGGCCTGGAGGGCGACTCCTCCGGCAGGGTCCGCACCGCGCACCTCTCCGACGGCACCACCCTGGAGGCGGAGGTGGTGGTCGTCTCGCTCGGCGCCCAGCGCAACACCGAGTGGCTGAACGGGTCCGGGCTCGGCGCGGGCCCGCGCGGCATCGCCTGCGACGCGGGCTGCCGGGCCTTCGACATCTGGGGCATCGTCACCGACGACATCTACGTGGCCGGCGACGTGGCCCGCTCCCCGCACGCCCTCTTCGGCTACCAGTTCCTGTCCCTGGAGCACTGGGGCAACGCCGTCGCCCAGGCCGAGACGGCCGCGCACAACATGCTCAGCGAGAGCGCGGAGCGCCGCCCGCACGTATGGGTCCCGGCCTTCTGGTCGTCCCAGTTCGGCGTGAACATCAAGTCGGTCGGGGTCCCCTCGATGGGGACCGAGATCGTCATCATCCAGGGCTCGCGCGCCGAGCGCCGCTTCGTCGGCGTCTACGGCTACCAGGGGCGCGTCATCGGTGCCGTCACCTTCGACCAGTGCCGCTGGCTGGACTTCTACGAGCAGCAGATCGAGCAGACCGCACCGTTCCCGCCGCCCTACTCGACGGTGGACCGCAGGCCCGAGGGGAACCGGCCGCTGGACGCCGACTTCCCCGACCCGTCGGTGCCCACGCACGGCCCGACGATCACCCTGAGCGGCTACTCGCCGGCCGACCGGCGGATGACGTTCACGCCGGCGCACAACTGAGCACGAGGACCTCTCATGACTGAAGGCATCCTGCGGCAGATCCTCGACTACTCCAGCCGGGCCGATCCGTATCCCCTGTACGAGGAGCTCCGCAAGACCCCGGTGTTCCACGACGGGGAGGGCCCGTACGTCCTCAGCACGTACCACGAGATCAAGGGCCTGCTGCACGATCCGCGGATCAGCTCCGACTCCCGGAACCTGACGGCGGCCCCCGGCGACCCGCTGAGCGAGGCGGGCGAGGACGAGGGGGAGGGCGTCCTGCCGCCCTCCTTCCTGAAACTGGACCCGCCCGACCACGACCGGCTGCGCCGGATGACGAACCGCCCCTTCGGGCCGCCGCACTCCCCGCGCCGCGTCGAGCAGATGCGCGGAGAGCTGGACGGCATCGTCACCGGGCTGATCGACGCGATCGCCAAGGAGGGCGACCCCGCGCGGATCGACCTGGTCGAGGAGTTCTCGTACCCGTTCCCCGTCACAGTGATCTGCCGGCTGCTGGGCGTGCCGAGCGAGGACGAGGCGCGCTTCCACGTCTGGGCCGACACCCTCGCCGCGAGTCTGGACCCCGATCCGGACGCCGATCCGGGCGAGCGCGCCAAGAAGACGAAGGACGCCCGGATGGAGCTCGGCATGTACCTGGCCGGGCTGATCGAGGAGCGCCGCAAGAACCCCACCGGGGACATGCTGTCGGAGCTGGCGACCGCGCAGGGGCCGGACGGCGCCATGACCACGATGGAGGTGCTCAGCACGGCGGCGCTGCTGCTGATCGCGGGGCACGAGACCACCGTCAACCTGATCACGAACGGCATGCTCACCCTGCTGCGGTATCCGGAACACCTGGCCCGGCTGCGTGCCGAGCCGAACCTGGGCGTGCCGATCGTGGAGGAACTGCTGCGCTACGAGCCGCCCGTGCAGCTGCTGCCGCAGCGCAGCACCCTCTCCGACATCGAGGTGGCGGGGGTGACCATCCCCAAGGGCTCCTCGCTGTGGCTGATCCTGGCCTCCGGGAACCGCGACCCGAAACGGTTCGAGAACCCGGACCGCTTCGACCCGGACCGCCCGGACGTGCAGCACCTGGGCCTGGGCAGCGGCATCCACAGCTGCTTCGGTGCTCCCCTGGCCCGGCTGGAGGGCGCGCTGGCGCTGAGCGAGCTGGCGCGCAGGCTGGAGAACCCCCGGCTGCTGGAGGACCCGCCACCCTACCGGCAGAACGCGGTCCTGCGCGGCCCCCGCCACCTCCCGATCGCCGTCGACGGCATCCGGGACTAGGCGGGACTAGGGGGTGTCCGGGAGGACGACGACCTCCGACGGGCTGAACGCCACCGCGACCCGGTCCCCCACGGCCGGCGCGGTGGCCAGCTCGCACTCGGCCTCCAGTACGGGCCCCGACGCGGGCTTCAGCCGCAGGGCCACGTGCGTGCCGCGGAAGGTCCGGGACTCCACCACGCAGCCCAGGCCGGCCTCGCACAGCACCACCCCGGCGGGGCGGACCAGCAGCCGCCGCTCCCCCTCGGGCGTGCCGGCCGGGACCGGCACCCGGCCCCACACGGTGGCGGCGGCGGTACCCGCCACCGTCCCCGGGACCACGTTCTCGAAGCCGAGGAAGCGGGCCACGAACTCCGACGCGGGCCGCTGCCACACCTCCAGCGGGGTCCCGGCCTGCGCGATCCGCCCGTCCCGCATCACCACCACCCGGTCGGCCAGCGCGAAGGCCTCGCCCTGGTCGTGGGTGACGGCCAGGACGGTGGTGCCCAGCCGGGCGAACAGCCCCTGGAGCTCGACCACCAGCCGCTCGCGCAGCCCCCGGTCCAGCTGTCCCAGCGGCTCGTCCAGCATCAGCAGCCGGGGCGAGGGGGCCAGTGCCCGGGCGAGGGCCACCCGCTGCTGCTCCCCGCCGGACAGCGAGGAGACGGCCCGGCCCTGGGCCCCCGGGAGCCCGACCAGCTCCAGCAGCTCCGTGACCCGGGCCCCGGACGAGCCCTTCGGGGTGCCCCGCACACGCAGGCCGAAGGAGACGTTCCCGCCGACGTCGCGGTGCGGGAACAGCTGGTGGTCCTGGAACATCAGGCCCACGCCCCGCCGGTGTACCGGCACGCCGGCCTGGTCGGCTCCGCCGAGCAGCACCCGCCCGGCGGACACCTGCTGGAGCCCGGCCACCACCCGCAGCAGGGTGGACTTGCCGCTGCCGCTGGGGCCGAGCACGCACACGGTCTCGTGCTCGGAGACCTCCAGGTCCACCGCGTCCACGACCGCCCGGTCGCCGAAGCGGACCGTCACCCCTTCGAGCCGGAGCAGGGTCATCAGAACTCTCCCGAGGTCTTGTCGGGTCGCAGTCGCTCCAGCACCAGCAGGGACACCGCGCACACCAGCATCAGAATCGTGCTCAGGGCCATCGCCTGCCCATAGTTCATCTCCCCGGCCCGGCCCAGCAGCCGCGCCACGGCCACCGGCAGCGTCGGGTGGTCCGGCCGGGCGATGAAGACGGTCGCGCCGAACTCGCCCAGCGAGACCGCGAAGGCGAAACCGGCGGCGATCAGCAGCGCCCGCCGCACGAGCGGCAGGTCCACCTCCCGCCAGGCCCGCAGCGGCGAGGCCCCGAGCACGGCCGCCGCCTCCCGCAGCCGGCCGTCGACGGCCCGCAGCACCGGCAGCATGGTCCGTACGACGAACGGCACCCCGACCAGCGCCTGCGCGAGCGGCACCAGGATCCACGAGGTCCGCAGGTCCAGCGGCGGCTCGTCCAGGGTGATCAGGAACCCGAAGCCCACCGTCACGGCGGACACCCCGAGCGGCAGCATCAACAGCGCGTCGAAGCCGCGTACGAAGCGGCCCCCGCGCCGGGTCAGGGCCGCGGCGGCCAGCCCCCCGACCAGCAGGGCGATCGCGGTGGCGGCGAGCGCGTACTGGAGGGAGTTCCAGATGGCCTCCAGCGGCGGCACCAGAAACGTTCCGCCGCCCGAGCGCGCGTCCTGCAGCGCCCGGTAGAAGCCGAAGCCGTACCCGCCCGGGGCGTCGAACGACCGCTCCACCAGCACCGCCAGCGGCGCCACGACCAGCAGCGCCACCGACACCAGCACCCCGCCCAGCAGGCCCCGCTGCGCCCAGCCGCGCGGCCGACGCGCGGTTCGCGAGGGGTCGACGAGCCGCAGCGCGGTCTCCCGCCGGCGCACGGTCCACGCGTGCACGGCGAGGACGGCGGCGATGGCCGCGAACTGCACCATCGTCAGCACGGCGGCGGTCGGCAGGTCCAGCAGCTGCGCCGTCTGCCGGTAGACCTCCACCTCCAGGGTGGCGTACGCGGGCCCGCCCAGGATCTGCACGACGCCGAAGGAGCTGAACGTGAACAGGAACACCATCAGCGAGGCCGCGGCCACCGCCGGCCCGAGCGCGGGCAGCGTCACCCGCCGCCACGCCGCGAACCGCCCGGCGCCCAGCACCCGCGCGGCCTCCTCCTGGCGCGGGTCGAGCTGCGCCCAGAGCCCGCCGACCGTCCGCACCACGACGGCGTAGTTGAAGAAGACGTGGGCGAGCAGGATCGCCCACACGGTGGTGTCCAGCCGGACGCCCCACAGCTCGTCGAGCAGCCCGCCCCGCCCGACCAGCGCCAGGAAGGCACTGCCGACGACCACGGTCGGCAGTACGAAGGGGACGGTGACCAGCGCGCGCAGCAGCTGCTTGCCGGGGAACTCCAGGCGCGCGAAGACGTAGGCGCCCGGCAGTGCCAGGAGCAGGGTGAGGGCGGTCGAGGCGAGCGCCTGCCAGGTGGTGAACCACAGCACGCCGGTGATGTCGGGCCGGGCGAGGACCTCGCCGATCCGGCCGGACTGCCAGCCCTCGTCCGTCTTGAGCCCGCGGCCGACGATCGCGGCGACGGGATAGGCGAAGAACAGTCCGAAGAAGGCGAGCGGCACGGCCATCAGAGCGAGTCTGACGGCCGTGGCGCGCCCGCCCCCCGCGGGAAGGCGCTCTACTTCACGACGAGCGAGGACCACGTCTTGACCCACTGCTCACGGTTCTTGGCGATGGTCTCCGGAGCGACGTTCTCCGGCTTCTCGACCACGACGCCGTGCTTCGTGAACAGCTCGGGCAGCTTCGCGTCCTTGACGACCGGGTTCACGAACATCTGGAGCGGCATGTCCTCCTGGAACTTCTTGGAGACCATGAAGTCGATGAGGGCCTTGCCGCCCTCCTCGTTCTTCGCGCCCTTGAGCAGGCCCGCGAACTCGACCTGGCGGAAGCAGGTGCCGGCGGCCACGCCCGTGGGCGCCTCGGCCGGCTGCGGCTCGCCGTAGAGGACCTCGACCGGCGGGCTGGAGGCGTAGGAGACGACCAGCGGGCGGTCGCCCTTGGCCTTCTTGCCGCCGGCGGAGCCGGAGAAGCGCTCGTTGTAGGCCTGCTCCCAGCCGTCGACGACCTCGACGCCGTTGGCCTTGAGCTTGCTCCAGTAGTCCTTCCAGCCCTCCTCGCCGTACTTGCCGACGGAGGCGAGGAGGAAGCCGAGGCCGGGCGAGGAGGTCGCGGCGTTCTCGGTGACCAGCAGGTTCTTGTACTCCGGCTTGACCAGGTCGTCCAGCGTCTGCGGCGGGGCGATCTTCTTGTCGGCGAAGTAGGCCTTGTCGTAGTTGACGCAGATGTCGCCGGAGTCGACCGGGGTGACGCGGTGCTGCTTGTCCAGGACGAACTCGGGCTTCACCGTGTCCAGGCCCTTGGCCTGGTACGGGGTGAAGACGCCGTTGTCGAGGGCCCGCGAGAGCAGGGTGTTGTCGACGCCGAAGAAGACGTCGCCGCGCGGGGAGCCCTTGGTGAGGATCTCCTGGTTGAGGGCGGCGCCGGCGTCGCCGGACTTCAGCACCTTGACGGTGTAGCCGCTCTGCTGCTCGAACTCCTTGAGGACCGTGTCGGTCACGTTGAAGGAGTCGTGGGAGACGAGCGTGACCGTCTTGGACTTCGGGGCGTCGGTCGCGCCCGCGGACTTGTCCTTGGCGTCGCCGCCACCGCAGGCGCTGAGCGTGGTGACGCCGAGCGCGGCCGCGAGTGCCGCGCCCGCGATCTTCTTGGTGGTGCTCACTGGTGATTCCTCCTGGGATGACCAGGAGAAGACGCGGCCCTGCCCGGCGCTCTGTGGGAGCGGACGCCGGGCAGGGCGCAACAGCTTGAGTGGTGACCGAACTTCCTACCCCGAATGACCGGGGCGAGGTTCAGAGGGTCTGCGGATGACGGATACCGCACTCTCAGCGCTGTGGCGCTCCCCTGTCGGAATATGCAATTGGTTCGGCCACAGGGTACCCCGCGGCCGATTTACGCGGACCCGTGACCGGAATCTAGCGTTCCGAGGCGGCGAGCTGGCCGCAGGCGCCGTCGATCTCCTGGCCGCGGGTGTCACGGACGGTCACCGGCACCCCGTGGCGGGCGATCGCCTCGACGAAGGCCTTCTCGTCCTCGGGGCGCGAGGCGGTCCACTTCGAGCCCGGCGTCGGGTTCAGCGGAATCAAGTTGACGTGCACGCGCTTGCCCTTGAGCAGGCGGCCGAGCAGGTCGCCGCGCCAGGCCTGGTCGTTGATGTCGCGGATCAGGGCGTACTCGATGGAGATCCGGCGGCCGGACTTCTCCGCGTACTCCCAGGCCGCGTCGAGGACCTCGCGGACCTTCCAGCGGGTGTTCACCGGGACGAGGGTGTCGCGCAGCTCGTCGTCCGGGGCGTGCAGGGAGACCGCGAGGCGGCACTTGAAGCCCTCGTCGGCGAACCGCAGCATCGCCGGGACCAGGCCGACGGTGGAGACGGTGATGCCGCGCTGCGACAGGCCCAGACCGTCGGGCTCCGGGTCCGTGAGGCGGCGGATGGCGCCGACGACGCGCTTGTAGTTCGCGAGCGGCTCGCCCATGCCCATGAAGACGATGTTGGAGAGCCGGGCCGGGCCGCCGGGGACCTCGCCGTCGCGCAGGGCGCGCATGCCGTCGACGATCTGGTGCACGATCTCGGCGGTGGAGAGGTTGCGGTCCAGGCCGGCCTGGCCGGTCGCGCAGAACGGGCAGTTCATACCGCAGCCGGCCTGCGAGGAGATGCACATCGTCACCCGGTCGGGATAGCGCATCAGCACGGACTCGACGAGCGTGCCGTCGTGCAGCTTCCACAGGGTCTTGCGCGTGGTGTCGTCGTCGCAGCTGATGTGCCGCACGACGTTCATGAGCTCCGGCAGCAGCTCCTGCTGGAGCTTCTCGCGCGAGGCGGCGGGGATGTCGGTCCACTCGGCCGGGTCGTGCGCGTAGCGGGCGAAGTAGTGCTGGGAGAGCTGCTTGGCCCGGAACGGCTTCTCGCCGATCGCGGCCACCGCCTCACGGCGCTCAGCCGGGGTGAGGTCGGCGAGGTGCCGCGGAGGCTTCTTGGCCCCGCGAGGGGCGACGAAGGTGAGCTCTCCCGGAACGGGGCGGGCCATGGCAGGTACTCCTTGTAAGACGAAAGGCGCGCCGCAGAAGCAGCGCGCCTTTCAAGAGTAACCGCCCGGTCCGCATCGAATCCGTCCGTCCGGTGTCGCCCCAGGTCAGCGGGGTCCGACCGGTCAGCCCGTACCGACGAACGCCGCCAGCAGCAGCCAGACCACCGGAGCGGTCGGGAGCAGCGAGTCCAAGCGGTCCATGATGCCGCCGTGGCCCGGGAGCAGCGTGCCCATGTCCTTGATGCCCAGGTCACGCTTGATCATCGACTCGCCGAGGTCGCCCAGGGTGGCGGAGACCGCCACCGCGAGACCCAGCAGCAGGCCCTGCCACCAGGCACCGCCGTCGATCAGGAACTCCATGCAGAGGGCACCGGCCGCCATCGCGAAGGCGACCGCTCCGAAGAGCCCCTCGCGGGTCTTGCCGGGGCTGATGCGCGGGGCGAGCTTGGTCTTGCCGAAGCGCCAGCCCACGGCGTACGCCCCGGTGTCGCTGACCACGGTCAGCACCAGGAAGGTCACCACCCGCTGCGGACCGTCGTCGGGGGTCAGCAGCATCGCGACGAAGGTGGCCAGGAAGGGCACGTAGAACGCCGCGAAGACGCCGGCCGTGACGTCCTTGAGGTAGTCCTCGGGAGGCTCGGTCATCCGCCACACGAGAACGGCCAGCGCGGTGAGCGCCATCGCCACCCAGGCGCCCTCGGCCCCGCGGACGTACCCGGCGATGATCATCGCCGCGCCGCCGACCGCGAGCGGGACCAGCGGGGCCTTGATGCCCTTCTTCTCCTGGAGCCGGGAGGTGAGCTCCCACAGGCCGACCACGACCGCGACGACGATGACTCCGACGAAGACGGCCTTGACGATGAAGAGCGAAGCGAAGATCACCGCTCCGAGGCCGACACCGACCCCTATGGCGGCACGCAGATCCCGCCCCGCGCGCTTCTTCTGCGGCGGGGGCGAGGCGTCCTGCGGGGCCTGCGGAGGCGGAGGCGGGGGGCTGGGCATGGGCTCCTGCAACGGCGTCTCGGCGCGGAACGGGGGGCCGCCGACGAAGGCGGCCCCCCGATCGCGTGCTTCCCGGTCGTCGAAGGCACGGCCGGCGGCATCGGGCACGATGGGCATGGGCGCAGTCTGCGGGCCCACCAGCGCATCGTATGCGGGACCCGCCGGAACCGGCTCAGCGGCCCAGGGAGAGTCGTTCATCAGACCTCGAGGAGCTCGGCTTCCTTGTGCTTGAGCAGCTCGTCCACCTGCGCGACGTACTTCGCGGTGGTGTCGTCGAGCTCCTTCTCGGCGCGGCGCACCTCGTCCTCGCCGGCCTCCTTGTCCTTGACCAGCTTGTCGAGGGCGTCCTTGGCCTTGCGGCGCACGGAACGGATGGAGACCTTGGAGTCCTCGGCCTTGGTCTTGGCGACCTTGATGAACTCCTTGCGGCGGTCCTGCGTCAGCTCCGGGAAGGTCACCCGGATGATGCGGCCGTCGTTGCTCGGGTTGACACCGAGGTCGGAGTCCCGGATCGCCTGCTCGATGTTGCGCAGCGCGGAGGCGTCGAACGGCGTCACGATCGCCATGCGCGGCTCGGGCACGGCGAAGGAGGCGAGCTGGTTGATGGGCGTGATGGCACCGTAGTAGTCCGCCACGATCTTGTTGAACATCGCCGGGTGCGCACGGCCCGTGCGGATCGCGGCGAAGTCTTCCTTGGCTACGACGACGGCCTTCTCCATCTTCTCCTCGGCCTCGAGGAGGATTTCTTCGATCACCACGTGCTCCTGCATGTCAGATTTGGATGGTTCAGGCGGGCGCGGGCGGTCCGGGCCGCCCGGACCGGGCCCCTGCGGGCCCGGCTCGGTGGGCTCAGGCCCGGGTGCCCTGGTCGCTCACGAGCGTGCCGATCTTCTCACCCTTGACGGCGCGGGCGATATTGCCCTCGGCGAGCAGCTCGAAGACCAGGATCGGCAGCTGGTTGTCGCGGCACAGCGTGATGGCCGTGGCGTCGGCGACCTTGAGGTCCCGGGACAGCACCTCGCTGTACTCCAGCGCGTCGAACTTCACCGCGTCCGGGTTGGTCTTCGGGTCGGAGTCGTAGACCCCGTCGACACCGTTCTTGCCCATGAGGAGGGCTTCGGCGTCGATCTCCAGGGCGCGCTGGGCGGCCGTGGTGTCGGTGGAGAAGTACGGCATGCCCATGCCCGCGCCGAAGATGACGACGCGGCCCTTCTCCAGGTGGCGCACGGCGCGCAGCGGGATGTACGGCTCCGCGACCTGCCCCATGGTGATGGCGGTCTGGACTCGGCTGTCGATGCCCTCCTTCTCCAGGAAGTCCTGGAGGGCGAGGCAGTTCATGACGGTGCCGAGCATGCCCATGTAGTCGGACCGTGCCCGGTCCATGCCGCGCTGCTGAAGCTCCGCGCCGCGGAAGAAGTTGCCGCCGCCGATGACGATCGCGATCTCGGCGCCGTCGCGGACCACGGCCGCGATCTCGCGGGCGATGGCGTGCACGACGTCGGGGTCGACACCCAGTCCGCCGCCGCCGGAGAAGGCTTCGCCGGACAGCTTCAGCATGAAGCGACGACCCTTCTTCTCGTGGTCGCTCTTGTCGTCGGATGCGGTGTGGGTGTCCACGCCCTGATTCATGGAGATCTCCTCGTGCACATACGAAGAAGGCCATTGCCGGTGGGTCCTCGCGGTTCCCTCTACGGCAATGGCCTCCTCGTCAGATCTGCGGTCGTCCTGCGCGAGCGCGGACGACTGCTTCAGACCCTATAGGGGTCCGGTGTCCGTCGCGTACGGACGGACTCAGATGCCGACCTTGATGCGGGTGAAGCGCTTCAGGGTGACACCGGCCTCGTCCAGAACCTTCTGGACGGACTTCTTGTTGTCCAGCGCGTACGGCTGGCCGAGCAGCGTGGCGTCCTTGAAGAAGCCGTTGACGCGACCCTCGACGATCTTGGCGATCGCGGCCTCGGGCTTGCCCTCGGCGCGGGTGGTCTCCTCGGCGACGCGGCGCTCGGACTCGACGACCTCGGCCGGGACTTCCTCGGCGGTCAGGTACTTCGGCGAGAACGCGGCGATGTGCTGGGCGATGCCCTTGGCCAGGTCGGCGTCGGCCTTGTCCAGCTCGACCAGGACACCGATCTGCGGGGGCAGGTCGGGCATGGTGCGGTGCATGTAGGAGGCCACGAAGGCACCCTCGTACGCCGCGAAGCGGTCCAGGACGATCTTCTCGCCGAGGTTGGCGTTGGCCTCGTCCACGAACGCCTGGACGGTCTTGCCGGCCTCGATCTCGGACGCCAGCAGCGCCTCGAGGTCCGCCGGCTTGGTGGCGGCCACGTGGGCGGCGAGCTGGTCGGCGACGGCCAGGAACTTCGGGCTCTTGGCGACGAAGTCCGTCTCGCACTTGAGCTCGACGAGAACGCCGGAGGTGGCGTCCTCGGAGATCAGGGAGGTGACGGCACCGTTCTCGGCGGAACGGCCCTCGCGCTTGGCGACACCCTTCAGGCCCTTGATACGCAGGGCCTCGACAGCCTTGTCGACGTCGCCGTCGGACTCGACGAGGGCCTTCTTGCAGTCCATCATGCCGGCGCCGGTGAGCTCGCGGAGCTTCTTGACGTCAGCGGCGGTGTAGTTCGCCATGAGTCTGTGATTCTCTCTCGAAGTCGTAGATCTACGGGTGAACGGCGGAGGAGCGCGCTCGTGGCGCGGCTCCCCCGCCGTCATCGTCCGTGCTGTGAGTGCCCGGCGAGTGAACGCCGGGCGCTCTCAGTGGGTCAGGCCTGCTCGGCGTCCGCGGCCGGAGCCTCGGCAGCCGGGGCCTCCTCGGCGACCGGAGCCTCGGCGGCGGGGGCCTCGGCGGCGGCCTCGGCGGCCGGAGCCTCGGCGTCAGCCTTCTTCTCACCCTCGAGCAGGTCGCGCTCCCACTCGGCGAGCGGCTCGGCGGCGGCCTTCTCGCCCGGCTTCGAGTCGCCGGTCGCGGCACCGGAGCGGGCGATGAGGCCCTCGGCGACGGCGTCGGCGATCACGCGGGTGAGCAGGGTGACGGAGCGGATCGCGTCGTCGTTGCCCGGGATCTTGTAGTCGACCTCGTCGGGGTCGCAGTTGGTGTCGAGGATCGCGACGACCGGGATGTGCAGCTTGCGCGCCTCACCGACGGCGATGTGCTCCTTCTTGGTGTCGACGATCCAGACGGCGCTGGGAACCTTCGACATCTCGCGGATACCACCGAGGGTCTTCTCCAGCTTGGCCTTCTCGCGGGAGAGGACCAGGAGCTCCTTCTTGGTGAGACCCGAGGCGGCGACGTCCTCGAAGTCGATCGCCTCAAGCTCCTTCAGACGCTGGAGGCGCTTGTAGACGGTGGAGAAGTTGGTGAGCATGCCACCCAGCCAGCGCTGGTTGACGTACGGCATGCCGACGCGGGTCGCCTGCTCGGCGATGGCCTCCTGCGCCTGCTTCTTCGTACCGACGAACATGATGGAGCCACCGTGCGCGACGGTCTCCTTCACGAACTCGTAGGCGCGGTCGATGTACGACAGCGACTGGAGCAGGTCGATGATGTAGATGCCGTTGCGCTCGGTGAAGATGAAGCGCTTCATCTTCGGGTTCCAGCGACGGGTCTGGTGACCGAAGTGGACGCCGCTCTCCAGCAGCTCCCGCATCGTTACGACGGCCATGGCCATCTCCTTGGTTTCTCGGTTTTGGTTCCTGACGCCCCACCGCGCCCTGCCCCTTGAGGGACCGAGAGACGCTTTCACCTGACCGGAAGCCGGTCGGCGCTGGGGCGTGCGAAGTCGACCCGGTGACCCGGATCGCCACAAGAAGTGTACGGGACCCGGCGGTATGCCGGGTGACGCCGTTGTCCACACCCTTCCGGCCGTCCACAGGCCGGGGCCGGGCGGGCCGCCCGCGCGGGATCCTGCCGGGCATGACGAAACTGCTGCTCATCCTGCTCCTGGCACTGCCCCGGCCACTGCCCGGTCCACTGCCCGCACCCGGGCCGACGGCCCCGGATCCCGCCCCGTCCTCGCCCGTCGCACCGGCGCGCGGCGGGGGCGCGGCGGGCGGGGTGCGGGGCGCACGCCCCCTGCCCGCGCCGCTGTCCGTGGCGCGCTGGTGGGACCCGCCGCCGACCCCGTACGCGGCCGGCCACCGCGGTGTGGACCTGTCGGCGCCGGCCGGGGCGGAGGTACGGGCCGTGGGACCCGGGCGGGTGCACTACGCGGGGCGGGTGGCGGGACGCGGGGTGCTCTCGCTCACCCTCCCGGGCGGCCTGCGCACGACGTACGAGCCGGTGCGGCCGCTGGTGGCGCAGGGGGAGGCGGTCGCGGCGGGGCAGGTGGTGGCGGTGCTCACGGAGGGCTCCCACTGCCCGGGCCCCTGCCTGCACTGGGGCCTGCTGGCGGGCGAGGACGCCTACCTGAACCCGCTGGCCCTGCTCCCCGCGCCCACGCCCCGGCTACTGCCGGGGGTGGCGCCTTCCGGGTCCTAGGCGGTGACGCCCCGCAGGGCCATGGAGACGGCGGTCTCGGTGATCACGGCCGGGTCCTCGGCGGCGCCGAGCTCGATCCGGCGGACCGCGGCGTCCACGACGCCCTGGAGCAGCATCGCGGACAGCCGGGGCTCCGGCAGCCCGAGGGCGCCCAGGGCCTCGACGATCATCGCCACCAGGCCGCCGTGCGCGGCGCGGATCTTCTCCCGCGCGCCGGCGTCCAGCTCGCCGGCGGAGATCGCCACCACCGCGCGGTGGCGCTGGTCCCCGACCAGTCCCAGCTGGGTGCGCACGTACGCCTCGATCTTCGTCTCCGGCGTGGGCGCCTGCTCCATCGCCGCCTCGATCTCGGCGGCCCAGACGGGGAAGTCCACCGCGCACAGCTCTTCGACGACGGCCGCGCGGGACCGGAAGTACTCGTACACGGACGACCGGGCGAGCCCGGTCCGCTCCGCGAGGGCGGGGAAGGTCAGGGCTTCCGTCCCGCCTTCGGACAACAGGGAACGTGCGGCGTCCAACAGGGCGCCGCGCTGCATCGACCGGTGCTCGGCCACGGAGGCCGCTCGAATCCTGGGCACGTCACCACTCTACGGAGGTCCCGCAAGGGGGGCGGGCCCCACCGGGACCGCCGCCGGCTCAGCGGCCGACGTCGGCCAGCTTGGCCCGCAGCTGGAGCACGGACTTGGTGTGGATCTGGCTGACCCGGCTCTCGGTGACGCCCAGCACGTGGCCGATCTCGGCGAGGGTCAGGCCCTCGTAGTAGTAGAGGGTCACCACGGTCTTCTCCCGCTCGGGGAGGGTGTTGATGGCCCGCGCGAGCAGCCGGCGCAGCTCCCGGTCCTCGGCCACCTCGACCGGGTTGTCGGCGGCGGTGTCCTCCAGGGTGTCCATCAGGGAGAGGCGGTCCCCGCCCTCCCCGCCCACGTGCAGCAGCTCTTCCAGGGCGACCACGTTGGCCAGGGACAACTGGCTGAAGACCGTGTGGAGTTCCTCAACCGCGATGCCCATCTCCCCGGCGACCTCACACTCCGTCGGGGTGCGCCGCAGCTGGGCCTCCAGCGTCGCGTAGGCGCGCTCGACGGCCCGCGCCTTCTGCCGCACGGAGCGCGGGATCCAGTCCAGCGCGCGCAGTTCGTCGATCATCGCGCCGCGGATCCGGGTGATGGCGTACGTCTCGAACTTGATGGAGCGTTCGATGTCGAACTTCTCGATCGCGTCGATCAGGCCGAAGACGCCGGAGGAGACGAAGTCGGCCTGCTCCACGTTGGGCGGCAGGCCCACGCTGACCCGGCCGGCCACGTATTTCACCAGGGGCGAGTAGTGCAGGATCAGCTGCTCCCGCAGCCGCTCGTCGCCCGAGTCCTTGTATGAGCGCCAGAGCACCTCCAGGGACGAGGGCGCGGTGGACCGCACGCTGCCACGGGCAGCGGGGGGCACCGCAGCGCGGTCGGACCCTGAGGTGTGCTGGGGCATGCTTCGCCTTTGCCGGAGCGGGATTCCTTGGGAGCGTAGCGTGACGGAAGTGTCGCGGTGCGCGAAGAGTACGGGATGGCGCAGGGGCCCAGGGGCGTCCGCCCTCGCGCGGGCGGCCCGGGACCGGCGCCTCGCGCACGGTCCCGGCGACTGCCACCGGGAGGACCGCGTCTGTCATCGCCGTCACTCTTTCACCGGAACGCCCCAGGTCAACGACCGCCTCGCCGGTCGGCTCCGGATTGCACCCCCTCTCGCGACGTCCGCGGGGTCAACCGCCAGCCGTCGCCCTGCCGTTCGACGAACCCCAGAGAGTGAAGTTCGTACAGTCTGCCGATGACTTCATCGGTGCCGGCGGCCGCGGCGAGGGCGATCTCGTCGAGGCCCGCCGCCCGCCCCGCCGGGAGGGCTTCCAGTACCCGCGCGGCGCCGGGGTCCAGCAGGTCCCGGGCGTGGACCGGGCCGCGCCGGGCGGGGGCCAGTTCGCCCATGTCGCCGACGAGTTCGACGATCTCGTCGGCGTCGGTGACGAGCACCGCCTCGCCGCGCAGCAGCTCGTGCACCCCGGCCGAGAGGCCGCTGGTGGCGGGGCCGGGCACGCCCATGGTGAGGCGGCCCAGCTCCTGGGCGCGGCGGGCGGTGACCAGGGATCCGCTGCGGTGGGCGGCCTCCACGACCACCGTCCCGCGGGTGAGGGCGGCGATGACCCGGTTGCGCAGCACGAACCGGCTCGGGGTGGGGTGGGTGCCGGGCGGCAGTTCGCCCAGGACCAGACCCTGACGGGTGATCCGGCCCAGGAGTCCGGCGTGGCCGCGCGGGTAGGCCGTGTCCACCCCGCAGGCCAGTACCGCCGCCGTGGCTCCGCCCGGGGCGAGGGCCCCGCGGTGGGCGGCGCCGTCGATCCCGTACGCCGCCCCGGAGACGACCACCCAGCCGCGCTCGGCGAGTCCGGCGGCCAGGGTCTGCGCCATGTGGGCCCCGTACGGGGTACACGCCCGGGCCCCGACCACGGCGACCGAGCGCAGGGCCCAGGTCCGCAGATGGGGCCGGCCCCGCAGCCAGAGCCCGACAGGCCGGGCGTCGCCGAGGTCGTCCAGCTGGGTCGGCCACTCCGCCGAGCCGGGGCACACGAAGCGGATGCCCGAGCCGGCGGCGCCCTCCAGGTCCCGCAGGGGTTCCGCGGCGGCGGCCCGTCGGCGGTACCCGGCGAGCCGGTCGGGCCCCACCCCGGTCAGCGGCCCGGGCTCCGGGTCGGGGCCGGTCAGGAGCCGTATCACCGCGGTGGCCCCGAGCTCCCGGATCCAGCGTCCGCCGTGCTCGTCGCCCGGCTCCAGCACCCTGGTCAGCGCGGCCCGGGCCAGGAGTTCGGGATCGGGCCGCCCCTCCGCGCTCACGACCCGGCCCCCAGTGCCTGGGCGGCGCCCCGGGCGATCCCGGTACGCAGTTCCAGCGCCACGGCCGCGTCCAGCGCCTCGGGGCGGTCGCGGCCCCGCAGGTCGGCGACGGTCCAGGCGACCCGCAGCACCCGGTCCAGCCCCCGCGCGGTGAGCAGTCCGCGCTCCATGTCCCGCTCGGCCAGGGCCAGGGCGCCGGGGCCGGCGGGCCAGCGGGTGCGCAGCTCGTGCCCGGGCACCTCGGAGTTGAGCCGCCACGGGGTGCCGGCGAGCCGGGCGGCGGCCCGGTCGCGGGCCTCGCGGACCCGGTCGGCGACGGCGGCGGTGGCCTCGCCGCGGCCGCCCCGGCCGAGCAGGTCGGAGCGGGTGACCGGCTCCACCTCGACCCGCAGGTCGACCCGGTCGAGCAGCGGCCCGGACAGCCGGGCCTGGTAGCGCCGGATCACCGAGACGGGGCATTCGCAGCCGGACCCGGTCAGGGTGTGGCGGCCGCAGGGGCAGGGGTTCGCCGCGAGGACCATCAGGAAGCGGGCGGGCAGCCGTACCACCCCGGCGGCCCTGGCGATGACCACGTGCCCGGCTTCGAGGGGCTGGCGCAGTGCGTCCAGCACCTTGCCGCTGAACTCGGCGGCCTCGTCCAGGAAGAGCACCCCCCTGTGGGCCAGGGAGACCGCTCCGGGCCTGGGGATCCCGGCCCCGCCGCCGACCAGCGACTGCATGGTCGCGGAGTGGTGCGGGGCGCAGTACGGGGGCCTGCCGACCAGGGGTTCGCCGGGCGGCAGGATTCCCGCGACCGAGTGGACGGCCGTCACCTCCAGGGAGTCCTGTCGGGTGAGCGGCGGCAGCAGCCAGGGCAGCCGCTCGGCGAGCATGGTCTTGCCCGCCCCCGGGGGCCCGCTGAGGAAGAGGTGGTGGCCCCCCGAGGCCGCCACCTCCAGGGCCCGGCGGGCGCCCTGTTGCCCGGCGACGTCGGCGAGGTCGGGGAAGTCCGCGGCGTCGCCCCGGCCCGAGAGGCCCGTCCCGAGCCCGGCGCCGGGTACGACCAGCCCGGCGAGCATCGGATCGGGGCGCCCGGTCTCCGGCGGGGGGTCGTCCTCCGGCACCTCCCCGTCGGTCAGCACCGCGATCAGCTGCCGCAGGCTGCGCACGCCCAGCACCGAGACGTCCGGGACCAGGGTGGCCTCCGCGACGCACTGCTGCGGCACCACCACCTGCCGGTACCCCGCCTCGGCGGCGGCGAGCACGGCCGGCAGGATCCCCCGCACCGGGCGTACCCGGCCGTCGAGGCCCAGCTCCCCGATGAGCACGAGGTCGGCGATCCTCGCGGGGTCGACGACCTCGGCGGCCCCCAGCACCGCGGCGGCGACGGCGAGGTCGAAATGGGCGCCGGCCTTCGGCACGGACGCCGGGCTGAGTCCGACCGTGAGCTTCTTCTGCGGCCAGGGGGCGCCCGAGTTCGCCACCGCCGCCCGTACCCGGTCGCGGCTCTCGACCAGGGTCTTGTCCGGCAGCCCCACCAGGGTGAAGGCCGCCACCCCCGGCTCCAGGTCGGCCTGCACCTCCACCAGTACGCCCTCGACGCCCACCAGGGCCACCGAGCAGGCCCGCGCGAACCCCATCAGGCCACCCCCCTGACGTGCTCCACCACGGGCGCCCCGCGCCGGGGCAGCAGGACTCCGACGAGGTCGATCCGCACCCCGCCCGGCGGCGGGCCCCCGTGGTCGGCGAGCCACCGTCCGGCGAGCCGGCGCAGCCGCTCGGCCTTGCCTGCCCGGACGGCGGCCATCGGATGTTCGAAGTCGCCCGCGCGGCGCGTCTTGACCTCGCACACGACGAGGGCGTCCCCGTCGCGTGCGACGATGTCGATCTCCCCGGCGCGGCACCGCCAGTTCCTGGCGATCACCGTCATCCCGGACTCGGTCAGCCTCCGCGCGGCGAGCTCCTCGCCGTACCGCCCCAATGCCTGCTGTGCCACGCCCTTCGCGTTCATCCGGCACCACCTCCGCCGCCGACGGTCCCGCGTTCCGGCGCAGCAAGTGGATCTTGGTGGACAAGCGTGGCGTTGTGGACAACCGGCTCACCCTTCAAGGTGAACCGGTCCGCGGATCAGCCCGGCAGGTCGGCGCCCGGCAGTTCGAGGTCGCTCTTGTTGAGCTCCTCGATGTTCACGTCCTTGAAGGTCAGCACACGGACCTGCTTGACGAAGCGGGCCGGCCGGTACATGTCCCAGACCCACGCGTCGGCCATGGAGACCTCGAAGAAGACCTCGCCCTGGACCGAGTGCACCTGCATCTCGTAGTCGTTGGTGAGGTAGAAACGTCGTTCGGTCTCGATCACGTACTTGAACAGCCCGACGACGTCGCGGTACTCCCGATAGAGCTTCAGCTCCATCTCGGTCTCGTACTTCTCGAGGTCCTCGGCGCTCATGGCATGTTCCCCTTCAGCCGTGCGTCCCCCTATTGTGCGCCAGCGCCGTACGCCCCTAAACGATTTCCGGGGCGAGGACCACCGGAGCGCCCGGAGGACCGTCGTCGAGCAGCGTCCGGAGCAGCTCGGCCAGTCTGGTCGGGTACACCGTCTCACGGGCCGCGAGAAGTTCCTCGGAGGTCCACCACCTGGCCCCCGTGACGCTGCGCCGCTCCAGCTCGGTGAGGCCGCCCATCTCGGTGTCGGTCTGGGCGGTACGGGCCAGGAAGTACCACTCGTCCTGCTCCCAGCGCCTGCCGTCGAAGGGGAAGGAGCAGTACCGGCGCCACAGCACCGGCCCCAGTTCCACCTCTGTGATCCCGGTCTCCTCGGCGAGTTCCCGCAGCGCGGCCTGCTCCCGGCTCTCGGCGCCCTCCAGGCCGCCGCCGGGGGTGAACCACCAGTCGTCGGCGGGATCGTCCGGTTCGAAGCCGTGCAGCAGCAGGATCCGGTCCTGGGGGTCGAGCAGGACCACCCGCGAGACCTTCCGCGGCGTCCCGGACGGCTCAGCGGCCATCGGAGCCCGCCCTCCCCCGCCCCCGTCCCAGGAGCCGCGCGAGCGGCCCGTAGGCGCCGCCCAGCACCACCAGGGCCGCGCCGGCCAGCACCGCCGTCACCTGGAGCCGCAGCGGCCCGGGAGCGGAGATCCCGCCGGGCAGGGCGGCGAAGACCTGCGGCCGCTCCAGCATCTTCACGGACGGCCACGCGAGGGCGTCGACCCGGGCCGAGACCGCCGACCTGGGCACCGTCCCCTGGCCCGCGTCCTCGAGGTGCGACCGGGAGTCCAGCGAGCCGCCGCGCCGGTCGCCCATCAGGAAGAGGTTGCCCTCGGGCACCTTCACCTCGAAGGGCTTCGTGCCCGCGGCCGCCCCGCCGGCGCCCTCCTGATCCAGGTACGGCTCGTCCAGCGGCTCGCCGTTCACGGTCACCCGGCCGCCCTGGCCGCAGCAGGAGACGGTGTCGCCGCCGACGGCCACGACCCGCTTGACCATGGGCGAGTTGCTCCACACGGTGTCGGTGAAGACGACCACGTCACCGCGCCGCACCTCGCCGCCGTCGATCCGCTGCGCCAACACCCGGTCACCCGGCCGCACCGTCGGCATCATCGAGTCCGTCGGCACCGTGTACGGCTGGTACACCACGGCACCCCAGACGAAGCCGCCGAGGAAGAGCACGAAGCCGATGGCCACGGCGATCCCCGACAACGTGTTGCCGAGGCCGCCGCGGCCATCCTTGCGCGTGCGCATTGCCTGTCTTCCGCCCATTGCAGCGCCCCCATGCCTCGGAGATCGTCGACCTGGGCGGCACCCTACCGGGCGGTACGCCCCTTGGTCAGCCTCCGCCTGCGCCACATGACCAGGGGAACGGCCCCGACGAGCCCCAGCGCGGCCGGGGTGACCCCCGCCGTGCCCGGCCCGCTCGCCTGCGGCGAGTGGAGCGGCGCCGGGGGCTGCTTGCCGATGCCCGGCTGGTCGAAGGTGTCCGGCACGGGGAGCGTGGACCAGCGGGTGAGGGGCCAGGCCACCACGACGGCCCGCCCGACGACGTCCTTGACCGGGACGAAGCCCTGGGTGGAGTCCTGCTGGTGGTAGCGGGAGTCCTGGGAGTTCTGCCGGTGGTCGCCCATCACCCAGATCTTGCCCTTGGGCACGGTGATCGGGCCGAAGGGGAAGTCGTCGCACGCGCTGTTGCCGGGGAAGATGTACGGCTCGTCCAGCGCCTTGCCGTTGACGACGACCGGTCCGTTCTTCTTGCACTCCACGGTGTCCCCGCCGATGGCGATGGTCCGCTTGATCAGGTCCTTCTCGTCGGCGGACGGCATCAGGCCGATCTTGCTCAGGATCGTCTGCGCGATGTTGGGCTCCGGGGTGGGCTCCCCGGCCAGCCAGTTCGCGGGGTCGTGGAAGACCACGACCTCGCCGCGCTCGGGCTCCGAGCCGAACCACGGGGTCAGCTTGTCCACCAGCACCCGGTCACCGCGCTGCAGGGTGTTCTGCATCGAGTCGGACGGGATCGAGAACGCCTGCACCAGGAAGGTCTTGATCAGCAGGGCCAGCAGCAGGGCGATACCGATGAGGAGCGGGAGCTCCTTCCAGAAGGAACGCTGCGGCTTCTCCGCCTCGGCGCCCTCCTCCCCGGTCTCGTGCCCGACGGCGTCGTCCGGCCGCTCCTCGCCCTCATCGCGTCCGGATCGTGCGCCTACCGCCACGTCCCCCACATCCACTCCTCACTCGGAAAACCGCTGCCCGTGCCGGATCAGAACGGGCCCTCCCCTCCCCTAACGAGCGGGAGTTCCCTAAGGCGCGGGAGACCAGGGCCACACTATGCGAACGGCGTGCCCCGACGGCGCCGACGGGGCCCGCGCCGCCTGCCGCCCCGTACGGGATCCGGCACCTGCAGGAAGGTCGCCGGCTGATCGAGTCCGCGCCAGTGGTCGTAGGGCCAGGCGATCACCACAGCCTGCCCGACCACGCCCTTCTCGTCGATGGTGCCCTCGAAGGCCTCGTCGAGGTGGTAACGGGAATCGGCCGAATTGGCGCGGTGGTCGCCCATCACGAAGATCCGCCCGGCCGGTACGCGCACCTCGAAACGGATTTCGGAGGGGGCGTTGCCCGGTGACACGTAAGGCTCATCGAGCGGCGTTCCGTTGACGGTCACCCGGCCCCGGGCGTCGCAGCACTTGACCGTGTCCCCGCCGACGCCGATGACCCGCTTGATCAGATCCTGCTCGTCCGCCGAGGGCAGCAGGCCGATGAAGGTCAGGGCCTGCTTGATCTGCTTGACGCCCGCCGGATCCGGTTCGGGCCTCGCGGCCTCGCCCTTGAGCCAGCCGCCCGGGTCCTTGAACACGACGACGTCGCCCCGCTGGACCTTCGAGCCGAACCACGGGGTCAGCTTGTCCACCAGCACCCGGTCCCCGATCCGGATCGTCTGCTCCATGGAGCCGGAGGGGATGAAGAAGGCCTGCACCAGGAAGGTCTTGAGCACCAGGGCTATGCACAGCGCGACCGCCACCAGCAGTGGCAGCTCGCCCACGCGGCGGGTACGCCTGCGCCGGCGGACCTTGCGCGCCAGCCGGCGCCGCTCGGCCCGCCCTCCGGGCTCCGCGCCCTCGGCACCCCCGGCGTCCGCGGCCGCCCGCTCCGGCGCGCCGGCGCCCGCGGGCTCCCGCGCTGGCGCGGGCCGGGGCGCCGGTTCCGGGCTCCGCCGGGGCCGTTCGGACCGCTCGGACCGCTCGGACCGCTCGGACCGTTCCGGTCCGCTGCCCGGCTCCGGGCGGCCGGCCCCCCGCGGGCGCCCGCGGCTACCCATGCGGGCCGTCCCCGGTCCGCGCCCCGGGCACCGAACCCCAGCGCGACACCGGCCAGCCGATCCAGTCGGCCCGCCCGATCACCTTCTCCACCGGCACCATCCCCCCGCCAGGCTCGCCCAGGTGGTCCCGGGAGTCCCGGGACTGGGAGCGGTGGTCGCCCATGACCCACAGGGTCCCCAGCGGAACGACGATCCGGAAGGGCACCTTCGAGGCGGAGTCTCCGGCGTACAGATAGGGCTCTTCCACCGGGGCTCCGTTGACCTGGATCCGGCCGCCCTGGTCGCAGCACACCACGTCGTCCCCGCCGACGCCCACGACCCGCTTCACGAAGTCGGTGTCGGAGGGCTCCGCGAGCCCGAGCGCCGAGAGCGCGCCGTGCACGGCGTCACCCACCGGGTTGCCGCCCGCGGGCTCGCGCACGAAGGACCCGGCGCCGTCGAAGACCACCACGTCCCCGCGCCGGGGCTCGGCGCCGAAACGGTACGCCAGCTTGTTGACCAGGACCCGGTCCCCCACCTGCAGGGTCGGCTCCATGGAGCGGCTCGGGATCTGGAAGGGCTGGACGACGAAATTGGCCAGCAGCAGCACGAAGACGGCGCAGGACACGCCGATCAGTCCGGCCCGCCGCCAGGACCCGGAAAAAGCAGAACGCGGCCGCCCCTCCCCCTGCTCGGGGGAGGAGTGGCCGCGCTGTGTGAGCTCTGCTTCGGTGTCCATCGGGTGCGAGCCTATCTGCCCGTCCCCGGGACCCGGAGAGGAGATCAGCGGTCGCGCTTCTCCTTGATCTTCGCGGCCTTGCCGCGGAGCTCACGGAGGAAGTACAGCTTGGCGCGACGCACGTCACCGCGGGTGACGAGCTCGATCTTCTCGAAGATCGGGGAGTGGACCGGGAAGGTGCGCTCCACGCCGACGCTGAAGGAGACCTTGCGAACGGTGAAGGTCTCGGAGACGCCAGAGCCCTGGCGACGGATGACAACGCCCTTGAACTGCTGGATACGGGAGCGGTTGCCCTCGATCACGCGGACGTGCACGTTGATCGTGTCACCCGGGCGGAAGGCCGGGACGTCCGTGCGCAGGGAGGCGGCGTTGACGCCATCGAGCAGGTGAGACATGTTGTTCGTCTGCTTTCTTCGCACGACGCCACAGGTCGCCGGGCGGGTTTCCGTAGAGAATTCGGGAGCCGTGCCACCCCCCGTACGGCGATCCCCCTGTGGCAGGAGCGTACGGAAGCACACAGCAGCCGCCTATTCTTCCACGGCCTGCGGCCTGCGCCAAAATCGGCCGTCTCCGGACGGCTTCCAGCCCAGGATGCTGAGGATCTCGCGGTCCTTCTTGTCGAAGGCGGAGGCCTCGCAGCGCTCGATCAGGTCCGGGCGGTTCTGCGCGGTGCGGCGGAAGGCCTCGTCGCGGCGCCAGCGGGCGATCTTGCCGTGGTGGCCGCTGAGCAGCACCTCGGGGATGCCCCGGCCGCGCCACTGCGGGGGCTTGGTGTAGACGGGGCCTTCGAGCAGGTTGGCCATCTCGCCGGGGGCGAAGGAGTCGTCGCGGTGCGATTCGGCGTTGCCGAGCACGCCCGGCAGCAGCCGGGCCACGGCCTCGGTGACGACCAGCACGGCCGCCTCCCCGCCCGCGAGGACGTAGTCGCCGATGGAGACCTCGTAGACCGGCATCCGCGTCGCGTACTCGTCCATGACGCGGCGGTCGATGCCCTCGTACCGGGCCGGGGTGAAGATCAGCCAGGGCCGCTCGGAGAGCTCGACGGCCAGTTCCTGGGTGAAGGGCCGGCCGCTGGGCGTGGGCACGACGATGACCGGGCCGTGCGCGCCGGACTCGTAGCCGTCGGCCAGCGCCGAGTCCAGGGCCTCGCCCCAGGGGTCGGTCTTCATGACCATGCCGGGGCCGCCGCCGTACGGGGTGTCGTCGACGGTGTTGTGCCGGTCGTACGTCCACTCCCGCAGGTCGTGCACGTGCACGTCGAGCTGGCCGCGCGCCCGCGCCTTGCCGACGAGGGAGACGTTCAGCGGCTCCAGGTACTCGGGGAAGATCGTGACGACGTCGAGCCGCATCAGGCGTCGTCCCCGGACTTCTCTGCCTCCGCGGAGGCCTCGGCGTCACGCGCGGAGGCGATCTCGGCGCGGTCGTCGATCAGCCCGGGCGGCGGGGTGATGACGCAGCGCTGCTCCTCCAGGTCGATCTCGGCGACGATCTCCTCGACGAAGGGGATCATGACCTCGGTGCCGTCCGGGCGCTCGACGATGAAGAGGTCCTGCGAGGGCAGGTGCGAGATCTCGGTGATCCGGCCGATCTCGGTGCCGTCCTCGAGTACGACGTCCAGGTCCATGAGCTGGTGGTCGTAGTACTCGTCCTCCTCCTCGGGCAGCTCCGTCGGGTCGACGTCCGCGATCAGGAGGGTGTTGCGCAGCGCCTCGGCGGCGGTGCGGTCCTTGACGCCCTCGAAGCGGAGCAGGAGCCGGCCGCTGTGCACCCGGCCCGTCTCGATGGTCAGCGGACCCGCCGACGCCGGTTCGGTCCGCAGCACGGCGCCGGGCGAGAGCCGCAGCTCCGGCTCGTCGGTCCGCACCTCGACGGTGACCTCACCCTTGATCCCGTGGGCGCGGCCGACCCGCGCGACTACCAGCTCCACCTGTATCTCCTGTTCAGACGACAATGGGCCGGGGCGGGCACGTATGCCCTCCCCGGCCCGTGCCGGTGTTCAACTGCTCAGCGGACCTGGTCCACGTCGACGAGGTCGACGCGGATCCCCCGGCCGCCGATGGCGCCCACGACGGTACGCAGTGCACGAGCGGTGCGGCCGTTGCGGCCGATCACCTTGCCGAGGTCGTCGGGGTGCACCCGGACCTCCAGCACCTGCCCGCGGCGCAGGTTGCGCGAGGCGACCTGCACGTCGTCGGGGTTGTCCACAATGCCCTTCACGAGGTGCTCAAGAGCCTCCTCGAGCATGCTCAGGCCTCGGTCGACTCGGCGGCGGCCTCAGCCTCGTCCGCCTTCTTGTCGGCCTTCTTCTTCTGCGTGATGGCCTCGCCCTTGCCCTCGCCGATGCCCTCGAGGGCCTTGGCGAACTCGTCGAAGGAACGACGCTTGTCTTCCTTCGTCGCCGGCTGCAGCAGCGGCGCCGGGGCCGGGAGGCCCTTGTGCGCCTGCCAGTCACCGGTGAGCTTCAGGATGGCGAGAACGGCCTCGGTGGGCTGGGCGCCCACGGACAGCCAGTACTGCGCGCGCTCGGCGTTGACCTCGATGCGCGAGGGGTTGTACGTCGGCTGGTAGATGCCGATCTCCTCGATCGCGCGACCGTCCCGGCGGGTGCGGGCGTCGGCGACGACGATGCGGTAGTGCGGGGAGCGGATCTTACCGAGACGCTTGAGCTTGATCTTGACTGCCACTGGAGTGGTGTCTCCTGAACTTGACGTGGTTGGGCACTTGAGATGCCACGTGGGGTTGCGGTACTCGGGTGCCCGATGGACGCGTCAGCCGGAGGAGAGAGGGGTCCTATGCGACTGTCGAGTACAGCTGCCCATTGTGCCACACGCCTGCGGCGCTTCCGAGCGGCGGGGGATCACCCCGGCCGCCCGGCGGCGGACGCACACCACACGCTCAGGACGCGGCCGCGGTGGCGACCTCGGGGATCCGGAAGGGCTTCATGCAGCCGCCGCAGACGATCGGCGCCTGCGCCAGGACGGAGGGGACCACCCGGACGTTGCGCCCGCAGTCGCAGACCGCCTTGACCCGTACGCCGCCGCCCGAGGAGCCGTGCCGGGCGGCCGGACCGCGGAAGCTGCGCTTGGTGTCGGCCGCGGTGGCCGCCGTATGCGCCTTGAGGGCGCGCTGGAGCCGCTCGATGGTGGGGCGGTAGCGCTTCTTGGCCTCGGGATTGAGCGTGACCAGGGAGAACCCGCTGCTGGCGTGCGGCTCCTCGGAGTGGTCCAGCCCCATCTCCTCGGCGATCGCGAGGAATCTGCGGTTGTGGTAGCGGCCGGCGCGCGAGGTGTCACGTACTCCGCGGGCGGCGGCGATGCCGTGGACTGCCTCGTGCAGCAGTCGCTCGAAGGAGAGCTCGGCGCCGCAGGCGGACGAGGACTCTCCGATCAGGGACTCGGGCGCGGCAAGGTCAGGCAGCTCGGCGTGGTACCGCTGAATGTCGGCCCACGCCTGCGCCAGCTCTGCGGCGAGAACAGGTGGTGTCGTGCTCACGTCGTGACAACGAGCCGGGGTGCCCCGGTGTTCCGATTCCGGGCCATTCCAAATTTTTTGCACGTACCAGTCAGTTCACACTGATGCGTCCTGACGAGGACGGGTGCGCATATCCCAGGATGAGTCGGTACGTAACGAGGGCTATCGACGCCGACGCCCCCGGCGCGCGGCCGAAGCCGCACGCCAGGGGCGCCAGGGGAAATCAGTAGGAGCGCGCGACGATCGCGAGCGTACCGGGGGCGTCGTCGGCCACCGGGACCGACCCGTCCTCGGCCACCAGGCAGCGCACCGAGACGGCCTGCTCGCCCAGCTTGGCCTCGCCCTCGGGGCCGAGGTCGGCCCACGGGATGCGCGCCCAGCCGCCCGCGATGGCGGCCTCGGCGGCCTCCTCGATGGTGGCGACGTCGCTCGTACGGGCCTCGCGGCGCTCGCGGGACTCGCGCAGCAGCTGCGCCTGGTCCTCGTCGAGGACCTTGGGCAGCAGGTCGGCGAGGGCGTCGATCTGCACCGGGGTCTTCCCGCCCGGGATCCGGCGGGCCAGCATCGCGGTGCCGGCCTCCAGGTCGCGGGGGCCGATCTCGATGCGCACCGGTACGCCCTTGAGCTCCCAGTCCACGGCGCGGCGGCCGAAGGGGGTGTCGACGCGGTCGTCGACGTGGACGCGGATGCCCGCGGCCTTGAGCCGGTCGCCCAGCTCGCGGACCTTCGCCACGGCCTCGTCGCCCTTGATCGCCATGACGACGACCTGGACGTTGGCCAGGCGCGGCGGCACCCGCAGGCCGTTGTCGTCACCGTGCGACATGATCAGACCGCCGACCATGCGGGTCGAGACGCCCCACGAGGTCTGCCAGACCAGCTCCTGCTGGCCCTCCTTCGAGAGGTACTGGGTGTTGAAGGCCTTGGCGAAGTTGGTGCCGAGCTCGTGGCTCGTGCCCATCTGCAGGGCCTTGCCGTCGCCCATCATGCCCTCGAGGGTGAGGGTGTTGATGGCACCGGCGAAGCGCTCCTTGGCGGTCTTGCGGCCGAGCACGACGTCGATGCCGAGCACGTTCGTCATGAAGTCGCCGTAGACGTCGCGGTGGATGCGGGCCGCGTAGTCGCGGGCGTCCTCGTACGTGGCGTGGGCGGTGTGGCCCTCCTGCCAGAGGAACTCGCTCGTACGGAGGAACACGCGGGGGCGCATCTCCCAGCGGACCACGTTGGCCCACTGGTTGATCAGCAGCGGCAGGTCCCGGTAGCTCTGGACCCACTTGGAGAAGTAGTCGTTGATGATCGTCTCGGACGTGGGCCGGACGACGACCGGCTCTTCCAGCTCCTTGCCGCCGCCGTGGGTGACGACCGCGAGCTCGGGGGCGAAGCCCTCGACGTGCTCGGCTTCCTTCGTCAGGTACGACTGCGGGATGAACAGCGGGAAGTAGGCGTTCTGGGCACCGGCTTCCTTGATGCGGGCGTCCATCTCCTGCTGCATCCGCTCCCACAGGCCGTAGCCGTACGGACGGATGACCATGGTGCCGCGGACCGGACCGTTGTCGGCCAGCTCGGCCTTGTTGATCAGATCCTGGTACCAGCGGGGGAAATCCTCCGCCTGCGGGGTGAGAACGGGTGCCTTTGCCATGGCGCGAATGGTACGGCGCCGGGCGGGTCGAGCGTGAATCGGGTGGCGCGCTCCTCTGGACGCGGGGGCGAATGGGGAGTTCCCTGGCAACGGGGGCAAGGGGGCGACACGGAATCAGGAGCGCTCTTTCGATGACACCGACGCCGACGGCCACGCTCGTCGCCCGGGACTGGGCGGAGATCCAGGAACGGATGCTGGTACCGCTGTACGAAGCGGTCTACGACCGGCTGGAGATCGGGCCGGGTGACCGGCTGCTGGGCCTCGACTGCGGGGCCGGGCTGGCCCTGCTGCTGGCCGGAGGGCGGGGTGCCGCCGCCACCGGCGTGGAGGCGGATCCGGCCCGCCGGGCGCTGGCCCGCGAACGGCTGCTGGAGGTGGTGGCGGCTCCCCCGGTCCCCGCCGTGCGCCCCTACGACGTGCTGCTCGCCTTCGCGCCCTCCCCGGGCGCCCTGGCCGCGGCCCTGCCGGCGGTCCGGCGGGGCGGCGCGGTGGTGCTGGCCGGCTGGGGTCCGCCGGAGCGCTGCACGGTGCCTGCGGTGCTGGGCGGCGGCCCGGCGGCCCTGGACCTGGACGCGCTGGCGGCTGGGGCGGGGCTGGTGCCCGACGGGTCGGGGCGGGTGTTCTGCCCGTTCGGGTACGCGGACGTGGACAGCGCGGTACGGGGCCTGCTGTCGACGGGGCTGTACGGCGGCGCGGCGGATCCCGCCCAGGCGGAGAAGGAGCTGTCGGAGGCGCTTCACCCGTTCGAGCGGCCCGACGGCGCCGTCTGGCTGCCGAACATCTTCCGGTACGTCGTCGCCCGGGTGGCGTAGGCCGTGTCTTTTGGATCAGGCCGGATCAGCCCGCGTCGTCTGGTGCCGTGCATCGCAAGGCCGAGGAGGGAGTCAACGCGGTGGGGGCACCTCCCAGCGGTAGCTGGGGGACGTTGGCGACCGACGAGAACGCGGCGAGGCGCGGTGCCAGGCGGCGCGGGCCCGGCCTGATCCGAAAGACACGGCCTAACGGGGGCGCGGGTTATTTGGCGAGCCGGGGGATGCCGGCCGCCGCGTACGCCGCCTCCTCGTCCAGGGTCTCGGCCTCCAGGAGGGCCTCGGCGAGGGTGTCGAGCTTCGGCCGGTGCTCGCGCAGCAGGCGGCAGGCCTCCTGGTAGCACTCGTCGACGATCCGCCGCATCTCGTGGTCCACGGTGTCGAGCGTGGTGGGGGCGGCGGCCAGGCCGTACGGGCCCTGCCCGTCGGAGGGGATGGCGGTGAGCTTGCCGACGCGGTCGCTCATGCCCCAGCGGGCGACCATCCCGCGGACGATGTTGGTGACCTGTTCGAGGTCGTTCTCGGCGCCGGTGGTGATCACGTCGTAGACGGTCTGCTCGGCCGCCATGCCGCCGAGCGCGCCGATGATGCGGCCCCGGAGGTAGTCCTCCGTGTACGCGTACCGGTCCGCGTCGGGGGTGGAGAGGGTGACGCCGAGGGCCCGGCCGCGGGGCACGATGGTGATCTTGCGTACGGGGTCGGCGCCCGGCTGGAGCATGCCCAGCAGGGCGTGGCCGCTCTCGTGGTAGGCGGTGCGGCGGCGCTCCTCCAGCGGCATCACCAGGGGGCGTTCCGCGCCGAGCTGGACCTTCTCCAGGGCGTCGGAGAGGTCCGCCTGGGTGACCTGGCGCTGCTTGCGCTTGACGGCGAGCAGGGCGGCCTCGTTGGCCAGGTTGGCGAGTTCGGCCCCGGTCATGCCGGGGGTCGTACGGGCCACCTGGGCGAGGTCGACGCCGGCGGCGAGCGGGATGTCGCGGGTGTGGATGCGCAGGATGGCCTCGCGGCCGTCCCGGTCGGGCGGGGAGACGACGACCGTGCGGTCGAAGCGGCCGGGGCGGGTCAGGGCGGGGTCCAGCACGTCCGCCCGGTTGGTGGCGGCGAGGACGACGACGCCCTCGGAGCCGGAGAAGCCGTCCATCTCGGTGAGGATCTGGTTGAGGGTCTGCTCGCGCTCGTCGTGGCCGCCCATGGCCGCGCCGCCGCCGCGCACCCGGCCGATGGTGTCGATCTCGTCGATGAACACGATCGCGGGGGCCACTTTGCGCGCCTCCGCGAAGAGCTCCCTGACCCTGGAGGCGCCGACGCCGACGATCATCTCGATGAACTCGGAGGCGGACGCGGAGAAGAACGGCACCCCGGCCTCTCCGGCGACGGCCCGCGCGAGCAGGGTCTTGCCGGTGCCGGGCGCGCCCGCGAGGAGGACGCCGCCGGGCATCCGGGCGCCCATGTCGCGGTACTGCTGGGGGTTCTTGAGGAAGTCGACGACGTCGTTCAGCTCGCCCTCGACCTCGTCGATGCCGGCGACGTCGTCGAAGGTGGTGCGCGGGGCGCCCGACTCCAGTTCCACGGGTTTGGGCGGTCCCTTGCGGCCCAGCCCGCCGATCCCGCCCATGGCCGAGCCCATCCGGCGGGCGATGAGCAGCCACAGGCCGACGAGGAGCAGCATCGGGGCGAGGGAGATCAGCAGGTTGGCCAGGAAGCTGCGCTGTTCGACCACCGGGGAGGCGGTGACGGTGACGCCCTTGCTCGTGAGGCTGGACCACAGCTGGTCGTCGGCGAAGGCGGGGCGCTGGGTGACGAACTTGCTGTAGTCGCCCTTGCCGCCGGGGACGGGCTGCTCGTTCTTGAGCTGGCCCTGGATGGCGTCGCCCTTGGAGTAGATCTTGGAGACGTTTCCGTCGGCGACCTGCTTGCTGAACTCCGTGTAGGAGATCGTCGGCTCGTCGCCCTCGTTGAAGAAGGACAGCACGAGGTTGGTCAGCAGGAAGACGATCAGGGCGGCGAGGACCAGTCCGCGCCAGCCGCCGCCGGGGAGCTTCCGCTTGGCGGGCGGGGCGGGCGGGGCGCCCTCCGAGCGCCAGGGGGTGTCGGCCCGGTCGCGCGGCGGTACGGGGGTGGGGCTGGGCACGTGGGCGCCTCCTTATGCCGTCATGCCGTCCTCCCGGCCGACCATAAGCGACAAATCAGCCCGATGCCCCCGCAGATACGGAAGGGCCCCGGCCGCATGACGCGCCCGGGGCCCTTCCGCAGTGGCTTCCGGCCCTGCTACTTCATGAACTTCTTGAACTCGTCCGGAAGGTCGAAGTCCTGACCCGGCTGGCCGCCGCCGGCCGGGAGCCCGAACGGGTTGCCGCCCGCGGCCGGAGCGTCGGGCTGCGCGCCCTGCTCGCGGCGGGCCGCGGCCGCGGCCTCCTCTTCCTTGCGCTTCATCGGGTTGCCGCTCTTGCGCTTGCCCTTGGCCTGCTTGACCTGCTTCTTCTGCCGGCCGGGGCCGCCGCCCATGCCCGGGATACCGGGCATGCCGGGCATCCCGCCGCCCTGGGCCATGCGGGACATCATCTTGCGGGCCTCGAAGAACCGCTCCACGAGCGACTTCACGGCGCTGACCTCGACTCCGGAACCCTTGGCGATGCGCGCGCGGCGCGAGCCGTTGATGATGTGCGGGTCCTGGCGCTCGGCCGGGGTCATCGACTTGATGATCGCGGCGGTGCGGTCCACGTCGCGCTCGTCGATGTTGTTGATCTGGTCCTTGATCTGGCCCATGCCCGGCAGCATGCCGAGGAGCTTGGAGATGGAGCCCATCTTGCGGACCTGCTCCATCTGGGCCAGGAAGTCGTCGAGCGTGAACTCCTTGGGGCCCTTGGCGAGCTTGGCCGCCATCTTCTCGGCCTCGGCCTGCGAGAAGGTCTTCTCGGCCTGCTCGATGAGGGTGAGCATGTCACCCATGTCGAGGATCCGGCCCGCCATGCGGTCGGGGTGGAAGGCGTCGAAGTCGTCGAGCTTCTCGCCGTTCGAGGCGAACATGATCTGCTTGCCGGTGACGTGCGCGATGGAGAGCGCGGCACCACCGCGGGCGTCGCCGTCGAGCTTGGACAGCACCACGCCGTCGAAGCCGACGCCGTCGCGGAAGGCCTCGGCGGTGTTGACCGCGTCCTGGCCGATCATCGCGTCGACGACGAAGAGGATCTCGTCGGGGCTGACGGCGTCGCGGATGTCCGCGGCCTGCTGCATCAGCTCCTGGTCGATGCCGAGGCGGCCGGCGGTGTCGACGATGACGATGTCGTGCTGCTTGGCCCGGGCGTACTCGACGGAGTCCTTGGCCACCTGGACCGGGTCGCCGACGCCGTTGCCGGGCTGGGGCGCGTAGACCGCGACGCCGGCGCGGTCGGCGACGACGCTGAGCTGGTTCACGGCGTTGGGGCGCTGGAGGTCGCAGGCGACGAGGAGCGGGGTGTGGCCCTGCCCCTTCAGCCAGAAGCCGAGCTTTCCGGCGAGGGTGGTCTTACCGGCACCCTGGAGACCGGCCAGCATGATCACGGTGGGCGCGGTCTTGGCGAAGCGCAGCCGGCGGGTCTCGCCGCCGAGGATGGAGACCAGCTCGTCGTTGACGATCTTCAGGACCTGCTGGCCGGGGTTCAGCGCCTTGCTGACCTCCTCGCCGCGGGCCCTTTCCTTGACGTTCGCGATGAAGGAGCGGACGACCGGGAGGGCGACGTCGGCCTCGAGGAGGGCGATACGGATTTCCCGCGCCGCAGCGTCGATGTCCTGCTCGGAGAGGCGGCCTTTGCCCCGGAGGGACTTGAAGGTCGCGCTGAGGCGGTCGGAAAGCGTATCGAACACGGTGGTCGCGATTCCTCGGGTCGGGGGCGTGGTGGTCGTCCCCCAGGGTATCCGGCCGTTCCCCCTCCCGGGGGCGGGGATGCCGGGCCGCTGCGCGGAGCGGTCCCCTGCCCGCCCTTCCACCGCGACGGGCGGGCGGGGACCTCGCCCGCGCAGCGTCCTACAGCAGGGCGGACTGGACCTGGGACGCGACGGCGGCGGCCGCCTCCGGCGGGAAGGGTTTGCCGTCCGGGTCGACCACGTAGACCGTGTCCACCGCGTTCGCGCCCAGGGTGGACACGTGCGCGCTGCGGACGCGGACGCCCGCCGACTCCAGGGCGCGCCCGATCCGGTGGAGCAGCCCCACCGCGTCGGGGGCCCGCACCTCCAGGACGGTGGCCAGGGAGGAGACCTCCGGGACCACCGTGACCCGGGGCGGCGGCGGGACCACGCCCCGCCGCCGCGGGTACGCCGCCTCGCGGTCGGCCAGCTTCGCCGGGACGTCCAGGGTGCCGTCCAGCGCCCGCACCAGATCGGTGCGCAGCCGGGCGGCCTGCGGCAGGGCCCCGTACTGCGCCGCCACCCGCCAGCGCAGCACGAGCACCTCGCCGGGCAGCTCCGCCAGCTCCAGGAACCGCAGGTCGGCGGCCCGCACGGTCAGCCGGTGCAGGGCCAGCACCCCGGCCACGGCCGGGAGCACCCCGGGCTGGTCCGGGACGGCGACGACCAGCTCCACCCCGACGGCGTCGCCCTCCTCCTCCCGGGCGTGCAGCGCGAGCACCGGCTCGCCCGTGCGCAGCGCCTCGACCGCCAGGCGTTCCTGTTCGGTGGTCGGGATCTCCGGCTCGGTGACGGCGGGCGGGGTGCCGCGGAGCACGGCGGCGGCCCGCGCCACCAGGTCGGCGACCAGGGAGCCCCGCCAGGTGCTCCAGGCGGCCGGTCCGGTGGCCAGGGCGTCGGCCTCGGTCAGGGCGTGCAGGATCTCCAGGGTGGAGGTGGAGCCGACGGCGTCCGCGACGGCCCGTACGGTCGCCGGGTCGTCGAGGTCCCGCCGGGTCGCGGTGTCCACCAGCAGCAGGTGGTGGCGTACGAGCGTGCCCAGTACGGCGGTGTCCTCGGCGTCGAAGCCCACCCGCACGGCCATGTCGCGGGCGATGGTCTCGCCGACGACGGAGTGGTCGCCGGGCCACCCCTTGCCGATGTCGTGCAGCAGGGCGGCCATCAGCAGCAGGTCGGGCCGGCCCACCCGACGGGTCAGCGCCGAGGCCCGCACCGCCGTCTCGATCAGGTGCCGGTCCACCGTCCAGGTGTGCACGGGGTTGTGCTGGGGGCGGCAGCGCACGCGCTCCCAGTCGGGCAGCAGCCGGGTGATCAGGCCCTCGGCCTCCAGCGCCTCCCACACCCCCACCATCGGCTCGCCCGCGCCCAGCAGGGTCAGCAGTTGCTCCCGGGCCTCCGCCGGCCACGGCACGGGCAGCGGCCGGGCCTGCGCGGCGAGGCGGCGTACGGCGTGCAGCGAGACGGGCAGGCCCGCCTGCGCGGCGGCGGCGCCGAAGCGCAGGGGCAGTACGGGGTCCCGGTCGGGCCGGGCGGCGAGCGCGAGCACCGCCTCCCCGTCGGACTCCACGACCCCCTCGGCCAGCGGCGCCCGCTCGGGGGCGGTCGTGCCGCGGGTCCCGAGGAGTCCGCGCAGCCTCGGCCGGGCGGCCCGGGCGCGCAGCACCCGCCCGACCTCCCGCCAGGTGACGTCGCCGGCGTACGCGACCACCCGCGCGGCCTCGTACACCTCGCGCAGCAGCGCGTCGGCGTCGAGCAGCCCCAGCCGGGCGGCGACCTGGGGCTGCTCCTGGAGCGCGAGCCGGTCGGTGGCCCGGCCGGTGACCAGGTGCAGTGCGTCGCGCGCGTCCAGCAGCCGCCGCCGGGCCTCGGCGAGCCCCTCGCGCGGGGCGTCGGCGAGCCAGGACGCGGCGACGGCCCGCAGGACGGTGGCGTCGCGGAGTCCGCCGCGCGCCTCCTTGAGGTCGGGTTCCAGCAGGAAGCGCAGCTCCCCGGCCCGCTCGGCCCGCTCCCGGCACAGGGCGTGCAGCTGCGGGAGGCGTCTGGCGGCCTGGTTGCGCCAGTCGGCGAGCACGGAGGTGCGCAGCCCGGCGAGCAGTCCGGCGTCGCCTGAGACGAGCCGCGCGTCGAGCAGTCCGAGGTGGGCCTTGAGGTCCTCGGCGGCGGTCTTGCGGGCCTCGGCGGGGGTGCGTACGGAGTGGTCCAGGGCCAGGCCGAGGTCCCAGACGGGGTACCAGAGGCGGTCGGCGAGCGCCTTCAGCTCGGCGGGCCGGGCCTTGCCGTCGTGGAGCAGCAGCAGGTCGAGGTCGCTGCGCGGGGAGAGGTCGGCGCGTCCGTAGCCGCCGACGGCGACGAGGGCAGCGCCCCGTACGCCGGTCTCCCGCGCGGCCCGCGCGAACTGTGCGTTCAGCCATTGGTCGGTCAGCCCGGACAGGGCGGAACGCCGGGAAGGCCCGGACCGCGACTCCTCCTGGAGGAGTCGCAGCCGGGCCTCGGCGTAGCCGCCGGGTCCGGAGCCGGCCGGGTCGTCCTGCGTGGTCTCTTCGACGCTCGTCACCCGGGGCTCCCGTCGTCTAGAGCGCGTCGGCGCCGCGCTCGCCGGTGCGGACCCGGACGACCGAGTCCACGGGGACGCTCCACACCTTGCCGTCGCCGATCTTCTCGGTGCGGGCGGCGCTGACGATGACGGAGATCAGCTCTTCGGCCTCCTCGTCCTCGACGAGCACCTCGATGCGGATCTTCGGTACGAGGTCCACGGTGTACTCGGCGCCGCGGTAGACCTCGGTGTGGCCGCGCTGGCG
Organism: Streptomyces sp. NPDC033966; assembly: GCF_055575955.1. Classification (NCBI taxonomy): domain Bacteria; kingdom Bacillati; phylum Actinomycetota; class Actinomycetes; order Kitasatosporales; family Streptomycetaceae; genus Streptomyces; species Streptomyces sp. NPDC033966. The sequence goes on from NZ_JBVIRQ010000001.1 coordinate 155,279, forward strand.
CCCGTATCCGCTGGCCTCGGAGACGGTGAGGCCCTGGACCCCGAAGGCGTGGAGGGCTTCCTTGATCTCGTCCAGCTTGTAGGGCTTGACGATGGCGGTGATCAGCTTCATGCGTCGACCTTCTTGTGCGCGGCGGGGGCGGGTGCGGCGGTGGTCCGTGCGGAGAGCCCGCCGCCGGCGCCGCTGAAGTCGTAGGCGGTCTCGGCGTGCTCGACCTGGTCGATGCCGGAGACCTCGACGTCCTCCGTGACCCGCATCCCGATGGTCTTGTCGAGGAGGAAGGCCATGATCGCGGATACGACGAGGGAGTAGGCGAGGACGGAGAAGACCCCGACGGCCTGCTTGCCGAGCTGTTCGAGGCCGCCGCCGTAGAAGAGGCCCTTGGCGTCGGACTGGACGCCGCCGGTGGCGAAGAAGCCGACGAGCAGGGAGCCGGCGATGCCGCCGACGAGGTGGACGCCGACCACGTCGAGGGAGTCGTCGTAGCCGAACCTGTACTTCAGGCCGACGGCCATGGCGCACAGCACACCGGCGATGGCGCCGACGGCGATCGCGCCGAGGGGGCTGACGGAGCCGCCGGCGGGGGTGATGGCGACGAGGCCCGCGACGGCGCCGGAGGCGGCTCCGAGGGTGGTGAAGGAGCCGTGGCGCAGCTTCTCGTAGCCGAGCCAGGCGAGCATGGCGGCGGCGGTGGCGACCTGGGTGTTGACGAACATGACGGCGCCGATGCCGTCGTCGTTGCCGAGCCAGGATCCGGCGTTGAAGCCGAACCAGCCGAACCACAGCAGGCCCGCGCCGAGCATGACCAGGGGGAGGCTGTGCGGGCGCATCGGGTCCTTCTTGAAGCCGACGCGCTTGCCGATGACCAGGATGACGCCGAGGGCGGCGGCGCCGGCGTTGATGTGGACGGCGGTGCCGCCGGCGAAGTCGATGACGCCGAGCTCGAAGAGCCAGCCGCCGGCGCCCCACACCCAGTGGGCGACGGGGAAGTAGACGACGGTGACCCACAGGGCGGTGAAGAGCACCCAGGCGCTGAACTTGACGCGGTCGGCGAGGGCGCCGCTGATCAGGGCGGGGGTGATGACGGCGAACATCAGCTGGAAGACGGCGAAGACGTAGACCGGGATGGTGTAGCCGTCCCACAGCTCGGTGAGGCCGATGCCGCTGAGGCCGACGTAGTCGGAGTTCCAGCCGATCAGCGAGCCCGAGTCGGTGCCGAAGGCGAGGCTGAAGCCGTAGAGGACCCAGAGGATCGTGACGATCCCGAGGCTGATGAAGCTCATCATCAGCATGTTGAGGCTGCTCTTGACGCGGACCATGCCTCCGTAGAAGAAGGCGAGTCCCGGGGTCATCAGCATGACCAGGGCGGAGCAGATGAGCATGAACCCGGTGTTCGCGGCAGACAGGGTCGGGGCGTCTGCTGCGAGGGTCGTGATGGCTGATGCCATCGGCGTCTCCTCGTCGTCGGTACGTTCGCGTGCGGGCGATCGTGGGAAACCTGAGCGGCGGCGTAAGGTCTGGCCGGTTATTGGCCCTGAGATTCGCGCAGGACGGTTTCCGGCGGCGCCGCTGGGTGTTTCGTGCCGATGACGAAGAGGTCGGGCGTGTTACGCCTCCATGAACCGGTGAGGTACGGGTCCGGTCCGGGTCATGTGAGGGTCAGGCCGGGGTCGGGCGCACGTCAGGCGCGCACCGGGGCCGCGGGGCGGCTCAGACGGCCTCGGCGGCCTCAGGCAGCCGGGAGGCGAGGAGGTCGGTCAGCCGGACCACCTCGGCCACGTCCCCGTATTCACGGGCGGCGGTGTCCACGGTCTTGCGGAGCCGCGTGTTCACCCGTTCGGACCGCACCTTTCTCGCCACGTCGAGGGCCTGGTCCACGAGGACGGTGGCCTGTTCCGGCTCGCGCTGGAGCAGGTGGACGGTGGCCATGCCGATGAGGTTCAGGGCGTACGAGCGCTGGTGTTCCTCGTCCTTGGCGAAGAGTTCCACGGCCCGTTCCATGACCGGTTCGGCGAGGGAGGCGTAGGTGGGGCTGCGGCCTGCGACGTAGGCCAGGTCGCGGTAGGAGTGCGAGTTCTCGCCGTTGAGCTCGGCCTCGGAGAAGAAGCGGATCCAGTCGGGTTCGGGCTCGGAGTCGAAGCCGACGTCGGAGAAGGTGTCCTCGGCCATCCGCACGGCCCGCTTGCAGCGGCTGGGCTGGCCCATGTTGGCGTAGGCCCGGGCCTCCATCGCGTACAGCATGGCCTGGGTGCGCGGTCCGGCGCAGTCGCGGCTGCCGTACTGGGCGAGGTGGATGAGTTCCAGGGCGTCCTCGGGGCGGCCCAGGTGGATCATCTGGCGGCTCATGCCGGACAGGATGTAGGAGCCCAGCGGCTTGTCACCGGCTTCCTTCGCGGCGTGCAGGGCGAGGACGAAGTACTTCTGCGCGGTGGGGTGCAGGCCGATGTCGTAGCTCATCCAGCCGGCGAGTTCGGCGAGTTCGGCGGCGACCTTGAACAGCCGCTTCATGACCGGGGCCGGGTGGCTCTCCTGGAGCAGGTCGGTGACCTCGTGGAGCTGTCCGACGACGGCCTTGCGGCGCAGTCCGCCGCCGCACTGGGCGTCCCACTGGCGGAACATCACGGTGGTGGCTTCGAGGAGGTCGAGCTCCGGCTCGGACAGCCGGGGCGGCCGGTGTCCGCCGAGCGCGCCCGACGGCCCGGTGTCGGGGCGCGGTCCGAGGTCGGCGGCCGGGGAGGGGACGAGCCAGCGCTGCATGGGCTCGATGAGGGCCGGCCCCGCGGAGAGGGCGAGGGAGGTCCCGAGGAACCCGCGGCGGGCGAGCATCAGGTCGCTGCGGGAGAACTCGCTGAGCAGCTCCACGGTCTGCGGGCCGGCCCAGGGCAGGTCGACGCCGGAGACGGAGGGGGTCTGGTGGGCGGTGCGCAGGCCGAGCTGTTCGATGGCGACGACGGAGCCGAAGCGTTCGGAGAAGAGCTCCGAGAGGATGCGCGGGACGGGTTCGCGGGGCTGTTCGCCGTCGAGCCAGCGGCGCACGCGGGAGGTGTCGGTGCTGATGTGGTGGGCGCCCATCTGGCGCGCGCGGCGGTTGACCTGGCGGGCGAGTTCGCCCTTGGACCAGCCGCTGCGGACGAACCACGAGGTCAGCTGTTCGTTCCGGACAGCGGAATCGCCACTCGTTCCGCTTGCGCCGTTGCCGCTCACTGGAACGCCCCCATCCGCATCGCCTCTTCACACGAACCCTGGCCGGGGCGGCCGGCTCCGCCAGGGACCTTCACAGGTCCTCCACCGATTGCCTCCGGCATACCCACGGTTGGGGTCCGCCGCCCAGGTTCGTGCACCGAAAGTAATCCTACGATCACCCCGTCGGCGACGTCGATTCCAGAAACGCCACCATTCGCCACCCCTTCGAATGAACTCGCCACCGGCCAGGCGCGATTCACTTGACACCAAGGCGAAACGACAGTGGTTGGACGGGAGTGCGCTCGGGGCGCGCGCGGCGAGGAGTGCGCCGGGCGGCTCCGGCGGACAGCGCGCCCCACCCGGCCTCCGACAGGTCTCGCCGACGTCGTAACCACCGGCGCGTCCGACCCGTTGGAGGGGGCATGGGCATGGGCTTCACGATCGGCGGCAGCCGCAGCACCAAGGAGTTCCGTTCCGGCGCCCGGCGCCGCGGACGGACCTCGGAGTGCACGACGGTGGCGGAGTACACCGGGCTCTGGGGCTGGGACGCGGTCCCCGGGGCCCGCGCCGCGGGTCCCGGCCGCGACTGCTCCTGCGGTCATACGAACTGCGGTGCGCCGGGGGCGCACCCGCTGGACTTCGCTCCGACCGTCCCGGGGGGCGCCACCCTGGACGAGGTCTCCGAGATCTGGGGCGAGTACCCGGGCGCGGCGATCCTGCTCCCGGTCGGCGGCTCCTTCGACGTCATCGAGGTCTCCGCCGAGGCCGGGCGGCGCGCCCTGGTCCGGCTGGAGCGGATGGGCCTGCCGCTGGGGCCCGTGACGGCCACGCCGGACGGCCGGGCGCAGTTCTTCGTCGCCCCGGGCGCCGCCGCCGAGCTGCCCGAGCTGCTGTACCGGATGGGCTGGGACGACGCCGATCTGGACCTGCGCGCCCTGGGCCGCGGCGCTTTCCTGACCGCCCCGCCCTGCGACCACGCGGGGCTGGGCCCGGCCTCCTGGCTGCGCGGGCCCGCGCTGGACAGTGCGGGCGGGCCCCCGCAGGCCCGGCTGCTGCTCGGCACCCTGGCCTACACCTGTCACCGCTTCCGCCGCTGACGGCCCCCGCCCACGGCAGTGCCCCCGGGTCCTGGACGGACGCGGGGGCACTGGTCTGCGTAGATCCTTCGGTGAGGTCCTGGTGCCTCAGTCGCCGATGAGGGCGTCCACGAACGCCTCCGGCTCGAAGGGGGCCAGGTCGTCCGGGCCCTCGCCGAGGCCGACGAGCTTGACCGGGACGCCCAGCTCGCGCTGGACGGCGACGACGATGCCGCCCTTGGCGGTGCCGTCGAGCTTGGTGAGCACGATGCCGGTGATGTCCACGACCTCGGCGAAGACGCGCGCCTGGGTCAGGCCGTTCTGGCCGGTGGTGGCGTCCAGGACCAGCAGCACCTCGTCCAGCGGGCCGTGCTTCTCCACGACGCGCTTGACCTTGCCGAGCTCGTCCATGAGGCCGGTCTTGGTGTGCAGCCGGCCGGCGGTGTCGATGAGCACCACGTCGGCGCCCTCGGCGATGCCCTCCTTGACCGCGTCGTAGGCGATGGAGGCCGGGTCGCCGCCCTCGGGGCCGCGGACGGTACGGGCGCCCACGCGCTCGCCCCAGGTCTGGAGCTGGTCGGCGGCGGCGGCGCGGAAGGTGTCGGCGGCGCCGAGGACCACGCTGCGGCCGTCGGCGACGAGCACCCGGGCGAGCTTGCCGGTGGTGGTGGTCTTGCCGGTGCCGTTGACGCCGACGACCATCACGACGCCGGGGGTGTCGGTGCCGCTCTCGGTCTTCACGGCGCGGTCGAAGTCGGTGCCGACCAGGGTCAGCAGCTCCTCCTTCAGCAGGGTGCGCAGCTCGGCGGGGGTGCGGGTGCCGAGCACCTTGACCCGCTCGCGGAGCCGCTCGACCAGTTCCTGCGTCGGCGCGACACCGACGTCGGCGATGAGGAGGGTCTCCTCGATCTCCTCCCAGGTGTCCTCGTCGAGGTGCTCGCGCGAGAGCAGCGTGAGCAGCCCCTTGCCGAGCGAGTTCTGCGAACGGGCGAGCCGGGCGCGCAGCCGGACCAGGCGGCCGGCGGTGGGCTCGGGCACCTCGATCTCGGGCGCGGCCGGGGCCTCCGGCTCGGCGACGGGCGCTTCGACGGCCTCGGGGGCCGCGGTCTCCGCCTCGGGGAGCACGACCTCCTCGATGGTCCGGCGCGGCTCTTCGACCGTCGGTGCGGAGTCCTCCCCCACCTGCGGTTCGGCGGGCGGGGCAGTGATGGTCGGCGTGCTCGGCGGCGCCGTGGGGGGCAGCTGCTTCTTCTTGCGGCTGCTGACCACGAGCCCGCTGATCGCACCGACCGCGACCAGGGCGATGACTACGGCAAGGATGAGGATTTCCATAACCCGTCCAGTATCCGCCACGACGCCTCCCGAGCCCGGAACTCGGCGCCCGTACCGGGCTCTAAGCCCCTATTTGTGCGATTGGGCGCAAATCTACGATGATGGACGACTTCCCGTCCTCGCACGCCCCACGGAGCAACCGCATGCCCGCCGAGCCCGCCACCGGCGCAATACCGGCCGAGACCGCAGCCGGAACCGCAGCAGCCCAGGCCACCGGCAAGACCTCGGCCGAGACCCGCGGGCTGGAGCCCGTGCCCGACGCCGAGCGCACCGGCCGGGTCCGCGAGCTGGTCCCGACCTGGGTCGCCGCGAACATCAGTGTGCTGCTGCTCACCATGGGCGCGGGCCTGGTGATCTTCAACAAGCTCAACATCTGGCAGGTGCTGGTCGTCGCGCTCGCGGCGCCCGTCGTCTCCTACGGGATCGTCGGCCTGATCTCCATCGCCGGGAAGCGCGGCGGCGCGCCGGGCATGGCGCTCTCGCGGGCCGTCTTCGGCCAGCGCGGCAACCTCTTCCCCGGCGCCCTGATCTGGGTGGCGCGCTGGGGCTGGGAGACGATCAACGCGGTCAGCGGCGCCTACGCCGTGCTGACCGTCCTGGACCTGCTCTTCGGCGTGAAGAGCAACACCGCGCTCATCGTCGTCACCCTGCTCTTCTTCGTGGGCTGCACCTTCGTGGTCTCGGGACTGGGCATCAACGCACTGCGCGTCTGTTCGAAGTGGTCGACGTACCTCTTCGGAGGCTTCAGCGTCCTCGTCCTCGGCTACCTGCTCTTCACCACCGACTGGTCGGCCGTCTTCGGCAAGCCGGCCGGCTCCACGGCGATGATGGTCGCGGGCATCGGCACCATCGCGGCGGGCGGCATCAGCTGGGTGCCGTCCGGCCCGGACTTCACCCGCTACCTGCCGCGCACCGCCTCCGCCAAGGGGATGGTCGGTGCGACGATCGGCGGCGCGGGTGTGGTGGTCCTGCCGATGGTGCTGATGGGCGCGGTGATGGCCGTCGGCACGCCCGACCTGGCGAGCGCGCAGGACCCGGTCTCCTTCATCGGCGAGCTGCTGCCGACCTGGATCGCGGTGCCCTACCTGCTGATCGCCCTGATCGGGATGCTGCTGATCAACTCGATGTCGATGTACTCGGCCGGGTTCACCGCGCAGACCCTGGGCATCAAGGTGCCGCGCGCCTGGGCGGTCAGCGTGAACGCCGTCATCAGCCTGGTCTTCGGCTTCCTGCTGATGGTGGTCGCGACCAGCTTCTTCGGCTCGTTCATCTCCTTCCTCACCCTGCTGGCCGTGGCCTTCTCCGCGTGGATCGGCGTCTTCGGCGTGGACATGCTGCGCCGGCCCTCCTACGACGGTGCCGCACTGCTGGACACCACGCCCGGCAGCGCCTACTGGTACCGGGGCGGTTTCGCCTGGCAGGCGATGACGGCGTGGGGCGCGGCCCTGGTGGCGGGGCTGCTGTTCACCAAGGTGGACTGGTTCAGCGGGCCGCTCGCCTCCACCTGGATCGGCGAGAACGGCCTCGGCTGGGTGACCGGCATCCTGGTCTCCGCCGCGCTGTACGCCGTGCTCCCGCGCACGCCCGCCCCGGCGGCGCCGGAGTCCGGCCGGGAGTCCGGGCGCGAGCCCGCCGGAACCCTGTCCATCTGACGTCACGTCAGCTACCGTCCCCCCTCGCCCGACCGTCCGCATCCGGCGAAGGGGGACTTCCCATGCCCATCACCGTGGCCCGGTTCAACCTGATCGACCCCGACGGCACCCCCGAGACGCTGGCCGCCCGCTACCAGGCGGCGGTGGAGATGGCCCGGTACGCCGACGAGCACGGGATCGACACCGTCCAGACCGAGGAGCACCACGGCACGGACAACAACTGGCTGCCCTCCCCCTTCGCGTTCGCGGGTGCCGTCCTCGGCGCCACCCGGCGGATCGCGGTCACCGTCTCGGCGATCATCGGCCCGCTGCACGACCCGCTGAAGGTGGCCGAGGACATCGCCGTGCTGGACCTCATCGGCGGCGGGCGGCTGGTGACCGTGGCGGGCATCGGATACCGGCCGGAGGAGTACGAGCAGCACGGGGTGGAGTGGGGACGGCGCGGCAGGCTCCAGGACGAGCTGCTGGAGACCCTGCTGAAGGCCTGGACCGGCGAGCCCTTCGAGTTCCGCGGCCGCACCGTGAAGGTGACCCCGGTGCCCTTCACCCAGCCGCACCCGATGCTGCTGGTGGGCGGGAGTTCGAAGGCGGCGGCGCGGCGCGCGGCCCGGCTGGGGCTGCCGTTCTTCCCGAGCGCGCACCTGCCGGAGCTCGAGGCGTACTACGGGGAGCGGCTCGCGGAGTACGGCACCGAGGGCTTCTGCATGATGCCGGCGCGGGAGACCCCGCTGCTGCACGTCGCGGAGGACCCGGAGCGGGCCTGGGCGCTCCACGGGAAGCACTTCCTGCACGAGGCGGGCATGTACGCCTCCTGGCAGTCCAAGGACATCCGCTCGGCGGTGCGGTCCGGCGCCCGCACGGTCGAGGAGCTGCGGGCCGAGGGGGTCTACCGGATCCTCTCCCCGGAGGAGGCGGTGGCGTACGCGCGCGGAGCTGGCGAGGCGGGGAACCTCGTACTGCACCCGCTGTGCGGCGGGATGCCGCTGGACGAGGGATGGCGCAGCCTGCGGCTGCTGTGCGAAAAGGTGCTGCCCCGGCTCAGGGACTGAGCCGGGGCAGCACCGCGGAGGAGAGGGGTGGTGGCGGGGAGTTGTTACCCCATCTCCTCCAACGCCTTGCCCTTGGTCTCCGGCACCCACTTGAGGATGAACGGGATCGAGAGCACGGCGAAGACGGTGTAGATGACGTACGCGCCGGACAGGTTCCAGTCCGACAGGGTCGGGAAGGTGACGGTGATGACCCAGTTGGCGACCCACTGGGCCGCGGCGGCGACGCCGAGCGCGGCGGCGCGGATCCGGTTGGGGAACATCTCGCCGAGCAGCACCCAGACCACCACGCCCCAGGAGAGGGCGAAGAAGAGCACGAAGGCGTGGGCGGCGATCAGGGCGATCGTGCCCTGGGTGTCGGGCATGGTGATGTCGTCGCCGGCGCCGCTCTTGTACGAGAACGCCCACGCGCAGAGGCCGAGGGAGACAGCCATGCCCACCGAGCCGATCAGCGCGAGCGGCTTGCGGCCGAGCCGGTCGACGAAGATCATCGCGATCACCGTGCCGACGATGTTGATGATCGACGTGGTGAAGGAGTACAGGAACGAGCTGGTCGGGTCGATGCCGACGGACTGCCACAGCGAGGAGCTGTAGTAGAAGATCACGTTGATGCCGACGAGCTGCTGGAAGACCGAGAGGCCGATGCCGATCCAGACGATGGGCATCAGTCCGAAGCGGCCGCCGAGCAGGTCCTTGAAGGTGGACTTGTGCTCGGAGCGCATGGCCGCCTCGATCTCGGCGACGCGCCCGTCCAGGTCGACCTGGCTCCCCTCGACCTCGGCCAGCACCTTGCGGGCCTCCTCGGTGCGCCCGGCGGAGATCAGGAAGCGGGGCGACTCGGGGATGACGAAGGACATCAGCCCGTACAGCACGGCCGGGACCACCATCACGCCGAGCATCCACTGCCAGGCTTCGAGCCCGCCGACCTTCCCGCGCTGGTCGCCGTCGGCGAGGTTCAGGATGCCCCAGTTGACCAGCTGCGAGATGGCGATGCCGATGACGATCGCGGCCTGCTGGAAGGAGGCCAGCCGGCCCCGGTAGGCGGGCGGGGACACCTCGGCGATGTAGGCGGGACCGATGACGGAGGCCATGCCGATGCCGAAGCCGCCGATGACGCGCCACACGGCGAGGTCCCAGAGCGCGAACGGGAGGGCCGAGCCGATGGCGCTCGCCGTGAAGAGCGCGGCGGCGATCTGCATGCAGCGGATGCGGCCGATCCGGTCGGCGATGCGGCCCGCGGTGGCGGCGCCGAGCGCGCAGCCGATCAGCGCGGCGGCGATCACCTGGGCGAGCGCCGCCGAACCGATGTCGAAGCGGTCGCGGATGGCGACGACGGCGCCGTTGATGACGGAGCTGTCGTAGCCGAAGAGGAATCCGCCCATGGCGGCGGCCGCGGTGATGAAGATGACGTGCCCGAGGTGGTCGGGCTGGGGCTGGGACGCGCGTCCGCCGCCGCCGGGCGCCGGTGCCTGCGCAGTGCTGCTGGTCAAGGTGTGCTCCGTGGGGGGTCTTGTCCGTTCTCCCAGTGGCGCACAGGTCAAGATCGGGCACCACTGGAAGGCGGGAGGCAGCACAGAGCCTATGTGTTCATTTCCTGAAGTCAATAGGTGATGTGAAGGTCAGATTAAGTTCAGAGCTTGGGTCTTGTTTTCATTTCTTGAAGCACTAGGGCTCAGCGGAGCCGCTGGCTGATCACCTTCGAGACCCCGTCGCCCTGCATCGAGACGCCGTAGAGGGCGTCCGCGACCTCCATCGTCCGCTTCTGGTGCGTGATGACGATCAGCTGCGAGCTCTCCTGGAGCTCCTCCATGATGCGGATCAGCCGCTGGAGGTTGGTGTCGTCGAGCGCCGCCTCGACCTCGTCCATCACGTAGAACGGGCTGGGCCGCGCCTTGAAGATGGAGACCAGCAGCGCCACGGCCGTCAGCGACCGCTCGCCGCCGGAAAGCAGCGACAGCCGCTTGACCTTCTTGCCCGGCGGACGGGCCTCGACGTCCACGCCGGTGGCCAGCATGTCGTCCGGGTCGGTGAGCACCAGACGGCCCTCGCCGCCGGGGAACAGCCGTGAGAACACCCCCTCGAACTCCCGGGCGGTGTCCCGGTAGGCCTCGGTGAAGACCTGCTCGACCCGCTGGTCGACCTCCTTCACCACTTGAAGGAGGTCGGCACGGGTCTTCCGCAGGTCCCCCAGCTGCTCGCTGAGGAAGCGGTGGCGCTCCTCCAGCGCCGCGAACTCCTCCAGTGCCAGCGGGTTGACCTTGCCGAGCTGCTGGTAGGCCCGCTCGGCCGCCTTGAGCCGCTTCTCCTGCCGGGCCCGGTCGAACGGGCCCGGCCGGTTGCGGGGGTGCTCCGGATCCTCAGGCAACGCCTCGCCCTCGGCCGGCGGGGACGGGGGGACCGGCTGGTCGGGCCCGTACTCCGCCACCAGGGCGACGGGCTCCACGCCCAGCTCCTCCAGCGCCCGCGCCTCCAGCTGCTCGATCCGTAGCCGCTTCTCGGCGCCGAGCACCTCGCCCCGGTGCACGGAGTCGGTCAGCTTGTCGAGCTCGCCCTTGAGGTCGCGGCCCCGGCCGCGGGCCTCGCCGAGCTCCTGCTCGCGCAGCCCCTTGGCGTGCTCGGCGGCCGAACGCTCCACCTCCGCCCGGCCGATCGACACCTCCAGGTGCGCCAGCAGCTGCCGGGCCCCGTCGGCGACGGCCCGGCCCACCTCGGCCTCGTACCGCCGGCGCTGCCGGCGCCGCTCCGCGCGGGCCCGGGCCTCGCGCTCGGCGCGGGCGCCCCGGTCGAGCGCGTCGGCCCGGCCGGCCAGGCCCTTCACCCGCTCCTCGTGCGTACGCAGCTGGAGGCGGGCCTCCATCTCGGTCTGCCGCGCGTTCGCCCCGTCGGCGGAGAGCCGGTCCCGGGCGGAGGTGTCGGGCTCCTCCGCCAGCGGCATCTCCTGCGCGGCCGCGAGCCGTTCCGCGCACTCCTCGACGTCGACCCGCGCGCGTTCGAGCGCCTCCTGGGCGGTGGCCACCGCCCGGGCGGTGCGCTCGGCCTCGCCCAGGGCGCCCTTCGCCTGCCCGGCGAGCCTGCCGAGCTGCTGGGCGGCCCCGGCCCGGGCCCGCTCCCCGGCCCGGCGCCGCTCCGCCAGCTCCTCGGCGCGGGCCGCCGCCCCGGCGCGGTGCCCCCGGGCCGCCTCCTCGGCCGCGGCCAGCTCCCGGCACTCGCCGTCCAGCCGCTCCAGTTCCGCGGCCGCCTCGTCGACGGCGGCCTGCACCTCGATCAGGCTGGGCGCGCCCGCGGAACCGCCGTGCGCGAGGTGGGCGCCGAGCACGTCCCCGTCGGCGGTCACCGCGACCAGGTCCGGCCGCGCGGCCACGACCGCCTCGGCCTCCTCCAGGCTCCCGACCACGACGTGCTCCCGCAGCACCCACGACACGGCCCGCCGTACCTCGTCGTCCCCCCGAACGAGCGAAGCGGCCTCCAGGTACCCGGCCGCGACGGCCACGTCCTGCCCACCCGCCGACGGCTCCACCGCCGCCGGAGCCGCCTCCGGCCCCAGCGGCGTCCGAGGCGCGGGGTCCGGGGCGGAGCCCCGCCCGCGGCGGAGCCGCCCGTCGGCATCGTGGGAAGGGGCCGGGTGGGGGAAGGCATCCGGCCCCTGGGCCTGCCCGGGCAGTCCGGCACCGCCCGGGGCAGAGGGGGCCGCCGGGGCCTGCCCCGGAATCACGGTGGAAGCCACCGGCGCGATCAGGAACGTGGCCCGCCCCGCATCGGTGTCACGCAGGTGCCGGATGGCCCCGGCCGCCGCCCCGGCGGAGGCCACGGCCACCGCATCCGCGGCGGAGCCGAGGGCGGCGGCCACCGCGGCCTCGTACCCCGGCACCACCGACACACGCTCCGCCGCCGGACCCAGCACCCCCGCCAGCCGCTCCCGCACCGCGAGCAGCGCCCCGGTCCCGTCCTTGCGCCGCAGCCCCAGCGCGAGCGCCTCCCGCCGCGCCGACACCGCCGCGCGGGACCGTTCGGCCGAGCCCAGCGCCTCCCGGGCGGCGCCCAGCGCGGCCTCCGCCCCGGCCAGCTCGGCCTTCGCCGCCTCGTACTCCCCCTCCACCGAGGGGTCCTCCAGCCCGCCGACCTCCGCGGCCAGTTCCTCGTACTCCTCCCGGGCCGCCACCGCCCGGCCCTCGGCCTCGTCCCGGGCAGCCACGAGCCGCTCGATCTCCGCCTGCGCCGCGCCCGCCCGCGACCGGGCCGCCCCCAGCCGGCCGGTCAGCCGGGCCAGCTCCTCACGCCGGTCGGCGATGGCCCGCGCGGCCTCCCGCAGCCGCCGCTCCTCCTCCGCGAGGGCCCGCTCCAGCTCGGCCCGGTGCGCGGCGGTGTCCTCCAGGGCCCGCTCGGCCGCCTCCAGCGCGGCGGCCAGCTCCGCCTCCTGCTCCCGGATCCGCGCGGCCTCCCGCTCCAGCTCCTCGGGGTCGCGGCCGCGCCGCTCCTCCTCCACCGGCGCGGACGCGCTCCTGACCCGGGCCTCGGCCAGCGACGCGGTGCCGCGCACCCGCTCGGCGAGCTGCGACAGCTCGTACCAGGTCTGCTGGGCCCGCTGGAGCCGCGGCGCGAGGCGGCGTACCGATTCCTCAAGCTCGGCCTCCCGGCGCAGCGCGTCCGCGAGGTCCCGTTCCGCGGACTCCTTGCGCTCCTTGAGCGCGGCCTCGTCCGCGATCTCCGCGTCCAGCGCTCCCCGCAGCGCCACCAGGTCGTCGGCGAGCAGCCGCAGCTTCGCGTCGCGCAGGTCGGCCTGGATCACGGCCGCCCGGCGGGCCACCGCCGCCTGCCGGCCCAGGGGCTTGAGCTGGCGGCGCAGTTCGTCCGCCAGGTCCTGCACCCGCGCGAGGTTGGCCTGCATCGCGTCGAGTTTGCGCAGCGCCTTCTCCTTGCGCTTGCGGTGCTTCAGTACGCCCGCGGCCTCCTCGATGAAGGCGCGGCGGCCCGTCGGGTCGGCGTGCAGGACGGAGTCGAGCTGTCCCTGCCCGACGATGACGTGCATCTCGCGGCCGATGCCGGAGTCGGAGAGCAGCTCCTGGATGTCGAGGAGCCGGCAGGTGTCACCGTTGATCTGGTATTCGCTGCTGCCACCGCGGAACATGATCCGCGTGATGGTGACCTCGGCGTAGTCGATGGGCAGCGCGCCGTCGGAGTTGTCGATGGTGAGGGAGACCTCGGCCCGTCCCAGCGGCGGCCGTCCCGTGGTGCCCGCGAAGATGACGTCTTCCATCTTCCCGCCGCGCAGGGACTTGGCTCCCTGTTCCCCCATGACCCAGGAGAGCGCGTCCACCACGTTGGACTTGCCGGATCCGTTCGGTCCGACGACGCAGGTGATCCCGGGTTCGAAGCGCAGGGTGGTGGCGGAGGCGAAGGATTTGAAGCCACGCAGGGTCAGGGACTTGAGGTGCACGCCGCCGGACTCTACCTTTCACGTTCGGTTTCACCCATGAAGGTGCAGGGCACATCAGACGTTAAAGGAATCAGCCCCCCACCTGGCCCAATGCACGACGCGCGGGCGGAAAGAAAGAAGGGACGCCGAGGCGTCCCTTGCAGATCATTCGGGGCTGGAGTCGAACGATGAGTGAGCGCGGATCAGGTGAGCGCAGGCTCCGCCTGGGGTACGTCGATCTCGATGCTGTCGAGCAGCGAGTCACCGTGCTGAGCGGCGGCCGCGGTCAGAGCGTCGTTCTCGGACTGGATCCGTCCGAGCTCGGACTCGAGGTCCTGGACGCGCTGCTGAAGCCGTCGCATCTCGGCGAGGAGTCGCGGGTCGGAACCGCCGACGTAACCGAGAAGCGCCTTTGCCATGATGGATGGTCCTCCACACTGAGTGACCGACCGAAGCGGTGTGGGTCGTGAGGGAATCGCACCCGCGGATGTCCGGCAGCGACAGTCAGTCACTGCGCTTACTAGTGCCACCACTGCCAAACAGCTCAGGTGCGCGGGGCTTCCAGCGTCTCACCAAAAAGTTTGACGGTCAACACGATCACGCCCCGTATCGGCGGGCGGCCCGGTCCTCGCAAGGGACGGAGAGATCAACCTCGTCTCCGAGCCTTCCACGGATCCACCGCCGCGGCAACGCGTCGGCGGCGAATGCGCAGATCCGACCGGGTGCGGACGTTCCGGGGATCCGATCAGTCCATGATCAGTCGATTGGTCACCGGATCTCGAAGCCGTCGTAGCCACCGCGCGGTGTGCCCCAGATCTCTGTCACCCCGTCGACCCGTCCGGGCGTGTCGGCGGAGCGGAGCCAGTCCAGCAGCCGGTGGCAATTCTCACGTTGACCTTCCGCCACGACCTGTACCCGGCCGTCGTCGAGGTTGAGCGCGAAGCCGGCCACCCCTCCGATCTCCAGGGCATTGGCCCTGGTGAACCAGCGGAAGCCCACTCCCTGTACACGGCCGCGCACCCAGGCGGTCATGCGCACGTCTTCATCCATGCATGAACGCTAACCGGGCAAACGGTTCCGGAGCCCATCGCCCCCCTTGCCTCATGGGCTACAGTCCCCCACCAATGACTCACCCTTTCGGGTGAGCAAACGTTGATCTTGCAAAGGGAAGGCACGGCACCCATGGGACGCCACCGACTCCACGCCGCACCTCGGAGCGGCGCCAAGCGCACCGCCGTGCGCACCGGGCTGCTCGGCGCGTCCGTGGCCGTGGCCCTCGGCACGGCGGCCGTGACGACCGGGTTCGTCCCCGTCGGCGGCTCCTTCCCCTACGTCGGCACGGGCGCCGGGGAGAAGACGGAGGCCCGGGCCGAGCCCTCCGCCACCGCTTCCCGCAAGCCGGTCGAGCAGCCGAACGGCCTGGCCAACCTGTCGGGCCGGGCCTCCGCCGCCGCGCCGCAGGCCGGCACCTCCCCCTCCGCCTCGCCGTCCCCGTCGGCCTCGCCGTCCCCGTCCGCCTCGCCCTCCCCTTCCGGGTCGCCTGCGGCGTCCCCGTCGCCCGCTGCCTCCACGAAGGCGCCCGAGAAGGCGCCCGAGAAGAGCGCCGCGCCGAAGCCCGCCGCCCCCAAGCCGCCCGCGGCCCCCAAGCCCGCCGCCCCCACGGCCGCCGACGCGCAGTCCGCCGAGGAGGTCGAGGTGCTCGCGCTGGTGAACCAGGAGCGCGCCCAGGCCGGGTGCGTACCGGTCCGGGCGAACCCGCCGCTCGCGGCGCTGGCCGGCGCCTTCAGCAAGGACATGGCCGTACGCGGCTTCTTCGACCACACCGACCCGGACGGGAACTCCCCCTGGCAGCGGGCCCAGAACGCGGGGATCTCCGGCATGGGCGGCGAGAACATCGCGCGCGGCCAGGGCGACGCGAAGTCCGTGATGCAGGCCTGGATGAACAGCCCCGGCCACAAGGCGAACATCCTCAACTGCGAATTCCGCACCCTGGGCGTCGGCGTCCACTTCGGCTCCGGCGGCCCCTGGTGGACCCAGGACTTCGGCTTCTGACGGACCCGGCGGACCCGGCGGACCTGCGCGAACGGGCGGACCACCCGAGGGTGGTCCGCCCGTTCGCGCAGGCGCGGGGGAGGTCAGGCCTGAGCCGCCGCCAGGGCCGCCCGGCCCGCGACGACCACGCGGGCGTGGTCGGCGACGCGCCGGCCCAGGTGCTCGGCGGTGGCGATGTCGGCCTTGTGGACCGCGTCCGGACCCTCGTCGTTGTTGCTCTGGGCGGCAGCGCCGGAGAAGAAGCCGAGGCGGTTCAGGTCGTTCTCGGAGGCCGTGCTGGCGTTCCAGCCCGCCTTCAGGCCCAGGTTGACCCAGCTCATGCCGTGCTGCGCGGCCAGGACCTGGAAGAACTGCAGGGTGTGCTGCTTGTCGCCGCTCTTGGAGCCGGAGTTGGTGAAGCCGGCCGCGACCTTGTCCTGCCAGGCGTCGCCGAACCAGCGCTTGGAGGTGGCCTCGGCGAAGACGTGGAAGGCGCCCGAGGCGGTGCCCATGTAGGTCGGCGAGCCGAAGATGATCGCGTCCGACCCGTCCAGCAGCGCCCACTCGGCGTCGGTGATCTCGTCGACCTTGATCAGGTGGACCGTCGCGCCCGAGTCGGCGGCACCGGTCCGTACGGCCTCGGCGACGACGGCGGTGTGCCCGTAGCCGGAGTGGTAGGCGATGGAGACGACGGGAGCGGGGATGTTCGCGGACATGCTGTTCTCCTCGAAAGCGGCGGGCGGCGCAGGTGCGACCGGGGCGCAGGGCTGCGCTGGATCAAGAGAAGCACTAACTTTCAGAAAGCGCAAGCAGACAGTTAGCGCTGTCCGGGAGTACGCTTGTTCCATGGAGAACCCTGCCTGTACCGAAGCCATCCCGGCCGACCTGCCGTTCGACGTCTTCGCGCGTGCCTGCCCCTCGCGGGAAACCCTGGAGCACGTCACCGGCCGCTGGGGCAGCCTCACCGTGGGTGCGCTCATCGAGGGCCCCTGCCGGTTCAACGAGCTGCGCCGGCGCGTCGAGGGCGTGAGCGAGAAGATGCTCTCCCAGACCCTGCACGCGCTGGAGCGCGACGGGATCGTGCTGCGCGAGGCGCAGCCGACCAATCCGCCCCGCGTCGACTACGAGCTGACCCCCCTCGGGCGCGAGGTCGCCCAGCGCCTGCTCGCCCTGATCCAGCTGCTGGAAGGCAGCATGGACGAGGTGCTCAACGCCCGGGAGACCTACGACGCGGCGCGCGGCGGCCGCTGACAGCGCGGGCAGAAGTAGCTGGACCGGTTCATCCACGCCCGGCGCCGCATCGGGGTGCCGCAGCGGCGGCAGGGCTCGCCCTCGCGGCCGTAGGCGTCGAGCGACCGGTCGAAGTAGCCGGACTCGCCGTTCACGTTGACGTACAGGCTGTCGAAGCTGGTTCCGCCGACGGCGAGCGCGGCGTTCATGACCTCCCGCACGTGGGTGAGGAGTTCCGCGCTCCGGGGGCGGGTGAGGGTGGCGGTGGGGCGCTCGTAGTGCAGCTTCGCGCGCCACAGCGCCTCGTCGGCGTAGATGTTGCCGACCCCGCTGATCAGCGACTGGTCCAGCAGTGCCCGCTTGACGGTGGTGCGCTTGGCGCGCAGCGCCAGGTGGTAGGCCCCTTCGTCGAAGAGGGGGTCCAGCGGGTCGCGGGCGATGTGCGCGATCACGTCCGGCAGCCCCTCGGTGCTGCCGGGGACGGTCTCGTGCAGCGAGAGCCCCCCGAAGGTGCGCTGGTCGACGAAGCGCAGCTCGGTGCCCGTGTCGTCGGCGAAGCGCAGCCGGATCCGCAGGTGCTTCTCGTCGGGGGCGTCGGCGGGCTGCACCAGCAGCTGCCCGCTCATCCCGAGGTGGCCGAGGACGGACAGGTCCCGGCCCTCCAGGGGCAGCCACAGGTACTTCCCGCGCCGCCGCGGCACCCCGATGGTCTGGCCCGCGAGACGCGCCGCGAAGTCGGGCCCGCCCGCCAGGTGCCGGCGTACGGCCCGGGGGTGGAGCACCTCCACGGCCTCGACGGTCCGCCCGGCCACCCAGCGCTCCAGGCCGCGCCGTACCACTTCCACTTCGGGCAGCTCGGGCATGGTGTTCCTCCTGGAAGGGGGCGGGGCGTCGAACAGGAAACCCCGCCGCACCGGGGTGCGACGGGGTCACTGCGTGAAGAAAGCGGTCAGGCGTCCGGCGCCGGGTCGGCGGGCGTCGGCGCCCCGTCGCCCTGTGCCGGCCCGGCGGCGGCAGCGGCTTCCGCCGCCTTCCGTTCGTCCGCGGCGGTGCGGATGCCGCGCCAGGCGGACTCCGCGGCCTGCTGCTCCGCTTCCTTCTTGCTACGGCCGGTACCGGTGCCGTACGAGACACCACCGACGCGGGCGGCAGCCGTGAAGGTCTTCTCGTGGTCCGGTCCCGTCTCGGTGACCAGGTATTCCGGTACGCCGAGGCCCTCAGCCGCCGTGAGCTCCTGGAGACTGGTCTTCCAGTCCAGGCCGGCACCGAGGTTGGAGGACTTCTCGATGAGCGGGTCGAAGAGCCGGTGGACCAGCTCCGAGGCCGCGTCGAGGCCCTGGTCGAGGTAGACCGCGCCGATCACCGCTTCGAGGGTGTCGGCGAGGATGGAGGCCTTGTCCCGGCCACCCGTGCCCTCTTCACCCCGGCCGAGCCGGATGAAGGAGCCGAGTTCGAGGCCGCGCCCGACCTCCGCCAGCGCACGAGAGTTGACCACCGCGGCCCGCAGTTTGGCCAGCTGGCCTTCGGGCAGGTCGGGGTGGGTGGTGTACAGCGTGTCCGTGACCACCAGGCCGAGCACGGAGTCCCCGAGGAACTCCAGGCGTTCGTTGGTGGGCAGACCGCCGTTCTCGTACGCGTACGAACGGTGGGTCAGCGCACGCACCAGAAGGGCGGACTCGAGTTGATACCCGAGCCGCCCTTCCAGAAGCGTGTGGGACGAGGCCGCGTTGTTACTGTCTGCCTGCTTCTCAGCGTTGGACAGCTCAGACATTGCGCCTCTCACCAGCCGCTCAGACCTCGAGGACCTGGCGCTTGTTGTAGGTGCCGCAGCTCGGGCACGCGATGTGCTGGAGCTTCGGCTCCTGGCAACGCTCACACGAAACCAGGGTGGGGACCGCAGCCTTCCACTGCGACCGGCGGTGGCGCGTGTTGCTGCGCGACATCTTCCGCTTCGGAACAGCCACGGCTACTTCTCCTGCTTCTCGGCGGCGCTCTGAACTCCGTCAGACGCAGTGCCGCTCATGTTGTCCTTCTCATCGACCTGATCGGTGACGAGTCCCTGCAATGCCGCCCAACGGATGTCGACGGCGTCGTGGTGGTGCTCCGGATCGTCGTTCAGGCTGAGCCCGCAGTCGGGGCACAGTCCGAGACAGTCCTCCCGGCACACCGGCTGCATGGGCAGTGCGAGCACCACCACATCGCGCAGCACGGGTTCGAGGTCGAACAAGCCGTCCTCGAGCAAGAGCATGTCTTCGTCGTCCTCGGCGTCGTCGGCCGGCTCCGCCTTGGGGCGGCCCCGGTCGTCGGCGTCAGGGTACGAGAACATCTCCTGGAAGTCCGCCTTGAGCTCGCGCTCGACGGTCTCCAGACACCTTACGCACTCCCCCGTCGCCGATGCACGGACGGTGCCTGTGACAAGCACCCCTTCCATGACCGACTCGAGGCGGAGGTTGAGCTTCAGCGGGGCGCCTTCCGGCACTCCGATGACGTCGACGAGACCGAAGTCCGCCGGTGCCGCGATCTCGCGGGACAGCCGCAACATGGCACCAGGACGCCGGCCCAGCTCGTGCGTGTCGAACACGAGGGGGTTTCGGTGGTCGAGGCGGGTGTTCAGGGCCGTTCCTGCTTTCACAGATCGCTGAAGATCAAAGATTCCGCCACTCATGGGCAGCATGGATCGCGACGCATACGCGCGACCGAAGAGCCAGGATACCCGGCGCTTCGCTCTGAGCCCAATCCGGGCCTCAGCGCCCCTGTCCGTACCGGTGCAGCTGATCCAGGTTGATCATGCTCGTGTCGAAGAGGCTGGTCTCGTCGAGCGCCGGCTGCTGGGGGTGCTGCGGCTGCGGCGGCTGCTGGTAGAAGGCGTACGGGTCGGGCTGCTGCGCGTCGTAGTGCGCGGCGTAGTCCGCTCCGGTGGAGCCGGTGCCCGCACCGGGGTACGGATACGGCTGCTGGTAGCCCCCGTAGGGGTCCTGGTACGCGTAGCCGTCCTGCTGGGGGTGCGGGGCGGGCTGCGCGGGGTACGCGGCCGCGTAGGGGTCGTACGCCGGCTCCGGCTGGGCGGGCGCCGGCAGCGGCCCGGGCCCCGGGTCCGCCAGCCCGGCCAGGAACTCCGCGTCGCTCGACGGGCGGGCCCCGTGGGCCCCGGCGGCGTCCTGGGCGGCCATGTGCGCGCCGAGGTCGTCCGCGGGCGCCCGGCCCAGGAGCTTCTGGCGGCCCCGCCCGACGGCCTCCAGGGTCTTGGAGAGCACCGCTTCGAAGGTGGCGAGCTTCTGGTCCACGTACGCGTCCGCCTGCTCGCGCCGGGTCTCCGGGTCGGGGCTGGGCTCGGGGGCGCCGCTGTCGTCGTGACCCCGGTCGTCCGTGCCGGGTCCGCGGCCCAGCAGCTTCTCGCGGCCGCGGTCCACCGAGCCGATGGTCTTGCTGAGCACGACCTCGAAGTTGGCGAGCTTGCTGTCGACGTAGTCGTCGGCCTCGGCCCGGATCTCGGCGGCCTCCCGGCGCGCCTCGGCCAGGATCCGGTCCGCCTCGCCCTGCGAGCGGCGGGCGATCTCGGTGTCGGAGATCAGCGAGCCCCGCTGGGCGTGGGCGGACTCGATGATGCGCTCCGCCTCCCGGCGGGCCTCCTCGACCATCTGCTCGCGCCCGCCGATGAGTTCCCGTGCCTGGGCGAGCGAGCCGGGCAGGGCCTTGCGTACGTCTTCGAGCCGCGCGAGGAGTTCCGCGCGGTTGATCACGCAGGAGGCCGACATCGGCATGGTGCGGGCGCCGCCCACGGCCGCGACGATCTCGTCCAGCTTCTTCTGTACGTCCACGGGGGGCTCGCGCTCTCTCGGCCTAGGACTGACGAGACGACTGTAGGGCCACCGGGAGGACGCGCGGGACGGGCCGGCGAAGCTCGGCCCGTCCCGCCCGGGTCACTTCGCGCGCAGTCGTTCGACCAGCGCCGCGTGGACGTGCGCGGGCAGCAGGTGGGCGACGTCGCCGCCCCAGGTGGCGACCTCCTTGACCAGGGAGGACGACAGGAAGCTGTAGGTGGGGATGGTCGGTACGAACAGGGTCTCGACCCCGGAGAGCCCCATGTTCATCTGGGCCATCTGGAGCTCGTAGTCGAAGTCGCTGACCGCGCGCAGGCCCTTGACGATGGCGGGGATGTCCCGCTGCTTGCAGAAGTCGACGAGCAGGCCGTGGAAGGACTCCACTTCGACGTTGCCGTAGTCGGCGGTCGCCTCGCGGATCATGTCGATCCGCTCCTCGACGGTGAACAGGCCCTGCTTGGACCGGTTGATCATCACGGCGACGTGCACGACGTCGTACAGCCTGGAGGCGCGTCCGATGACGTCGAGGTGTCCGTTGTGGATGGGGTCGAAGGATCCCGGACAGACCGCGCGGCGCAACTGAGCTCCCTCGTTCATGAGTCTTCGCTGGTGGAGGCGGCGCGACCGTACCAAAGGGTGCCTTCGCCGTACTTGCGCGAACGCAGCGGCTCGAAACCCTCCGGCCACGGGAACGGACCGCTCCTCGTGCTGCGCTCCACCGTGACGAGCGCATCGCCGGTGAGCCAGCCATTGGCGCGGAGTGTGAGGAGGATCTCGCCAAGATCGCCGTGCTCGACGGCGTACGGGGGGTCCAGGAAGACGATGTCGTACGGGTCCCCGGGCGCGGCGGCGGCCACGATCTGCTCGGCCTTGCCCGCCCGGAATTCGGCGCCGGGCAGGCCCAGGGTCCTGATGTTGTCCCGGATGGCCTTGGCGGCCTTGGCGTCGGCCTCGACCAGCAGGGTGTGGGCGGCGCCCCGGGAGAGGGCTTCCAGGCCGACGGCGCCGGAGCCGCCGTAGAGGTCGAGCACACGGGAGCCGTCGACGCCGTGCAGGGACTCCCAGGTGGAGAAGAGCCCTTCGCGCATCCGGTCGGAGGTCGGGCGGGTGCCGGTGCCGGGCGGCACGGTCAGCCGCCGCCCGCCGGCCGTGCCGGCGATCACGCGGGTCATCTGGGGTCCTTCTCTGGGGCGGTCGGGGGAGGCTCTGGCCTCCGTTCTGGCCTCCAACGATAGGTCGTGCGCCTCAGCCCTTCTCCAGGTACTGCTCCCGCTCGGCGTCCAGCAGGGCGTCCAGCGCGGTGCGCAGCCCGGGCAGGTGCTCGAGCTCGGGGTCGGCGGTGACGACGCGGGTGGCCTCCTCCCGGGCCTGGGCGATGACCTCCTCGTCCTCGATGACGGCGAGCATGCGCAGCGAGGAGCGGACGCCGGACTGGGCCTGGCCGAGGACGTCGCCCTCGCGGCGCTGTTCCAGGTCGATCCGGGACAGCTCGAAGCCGTCGAGGGTGGCGGCGACGGCGGCGAGCCGGGCTCGGGCGGGGCTGGCCTCGTGCATCTCGCTGACCAGCAGGCACAGGCCCGGGGCGGAGCCGCGGCCGACGCGGCCGCGCAGCTGGTGCAGCTGGGAGACGCCGAAGCGGTCCGCGTCCATGATCACCATGACGGTGGAGTTGGGGACGTTCACGCCGACTTCGATGACGGTGGTGGCGACGAGCACCTTGACCTCGCCGGCGGCGAAGCGGCGCATCACGTCGTCCTTGTCGGCGGGGTCCATCCGCCCGTGCAGGACCTCCACGGACAGTCCGGCGAGGGGTCCCCGGGTGAGCTGTTCGGCGATCTCCAGCACGGCCAGCGGCGGCCGCTTCTCGGCATCGTCCTCGGCGGAGGCCTTCTTCTTCTTGGGGTCGTCCTCACCATCGCCGATCCGGGGGCACACCACGTACGCCTGGTGGCCGTTCTCCACCTCCTCGCGGACCCGCTCCCAGGCCCGGGTGAGGAAGTGCGGCTTGTCCTTGGCGGGCACCACGTGGGTGGCGATCGGGGAGCGGCCGGCGGGCAGCTGGTCGAGGACGGAGGTCTCCAGGTCGCCGAAGACGGTCATCGCGACGGTGCGCGGGATGGGGGTGGCGGTCATGACCAGCAGGTGCGGGGGCTGCTTCCCCTTGGAGCGCAGGGCGTCGCGCTGTTCGACGCCGAAGCGGTGCTGCTCGTCGACGACGACCAGGCCGAGGTCGTGGAACTGCACCTTGTCCTCGATCAGGGCGTGCGTGCCGATGACGATGCCGGCCTCGCCGGTGACCAGGTCGAGCAGGGCCTGGCGGCGGGCGGCGGTGCCCATGGAGCCGGTGAGCAGCACCACCTTGGTGCCCTGGTCGGAGCCGCCGAGCAGGCCGCCCTCGGCGAGTTCGCCCATCATCTCGGTGATCGAGCGGTGGTGCTGCTGGGCGAGCACCTCGGTGGGCGCGAGCATGGCGGCCTGTCCCCCGGAGTCGACGACGGCGAGCATGGCGCGCAGGGCCACCATCGTCTTCCCGGAGCCCACTTCGCCCTGGAGGAGGCGGTGCATGGGGTGGCTGGTGGCGAGGTCGTCGAAGATCTCCTTGGAGACGGTCTGCTGGCCTTCGGTGAGGGTGAAGGGCAGCTTGGCGTCGAAGGAGTCGAGGATGCCGCCGGGGGCGGCGCGGCGGGCGACGGCCGGCAGCTGGGAGTCGGCGTGCCGGCGGCGGGCCAGGGCGACCTGGAGGACGAAGGCCTCGTCCCACTTCAGGCGCTGGCGGGCGTCCTCGATGTCGGCCTTGGTGGCGGGGCGGTGGATCTTGAGGAGGGCCTCGGTGAGCGGGACGAGCCCGCGGCCCTCGCGCAGGGCGGGCGGGAGCGGGTCCACGGCCTCCTGGGCGCTGGGCAGTACCGCGTCCACGCATTTGGCGATCTTCCAGGATTCCAGCTTGGCGCAGGCCGGGTAGATCGGGATCAGCTGGTTGGCGAAGGCGGTGGCGGCGTCCCGGTCGGAGGCCTCGGCGCCCAGGGGCTCGTACGCCGGGTGTGCGAGCTGGAGCTTGTGGTTGAAGCGGGAGACCTTGCCGGCGAACATGGCGCGGCTGCCGGGCAGCAGCTCCTTGTGCGGCTTGTGGACGCCCGCGCCGAAGAAGACCAGCTGGAGGCGGCCGCTGCCGTCGGTGATGGTGACTTCGAGGCGCTTTCCGCCGCCGCGGCCGCCCTGGTAGGTGAGCAGGCGGGCGTCGGCGACCTGGGCGACGACGGTGACGTGCTCGTCGATCTGGTCGGCGAGGTCGGCCAGCGAGGTCAGCTCGCCGCGCTCGGCGTACCGCCGGGGGTAGTGGTGGAGCAGGTCCAGGGCCGTGTGCAGGCCGAGCTGCTCGGCCAGCACCTTGGCGGTGGCGGGGCCGAGGGTCTTCTTGAGGTCTTCGTCGAGCGCGGGCACGTGTTCCATTGCACACCATCGCTGTGACAAGGCCGCTATTCGACTCCGATGAGCAGGGGCGCCGAGTACCGGCCGCCGCGGTAGGTGACGGTGTCGACGGCCAGGTGCGCGTGCTGGACGTACGCCTCCAGGCGGGCGGCCAGAGTGTCCGGGACCTCGGGGCCCAGGACGAGGGTGACCAGCTCGCCGCCGGAGCCGAGCATCCTCTTCAGGACCGCCTCGGCGGTCTCGGGCAGGCCCTCGCCGATGACGGCGACGTCTCCGTCGATGAGCCCGAGGACGTCCCCGGCCTGGCAGATCCCGGCGGAGGTGAAGGACTGCCGTTCGGCGACGGCCAGTTCCCCGTAGCGGGTGGCGCCGGCGGCCGCGGTCATGGCGACCACGTCCTCGTCGAAGCTGCCGTCCGGGTCGTGCACGGCGAGGGCGGCCAGGCCCTGGACCGCGGACCGGGTGGGGATCACGGCGACCCGTACCCCTTCGGCGCGGGCCTGTTCGGCGGCGGCCGCGGCGGCGGCGCGCAGCTCGGGGCAGCCGGGCAGCAGGACCACCTCGCGGGCGTGGGCCCGGCGGACGGCGTCGAGCAGCTCGGCGGTGGCGGGCTGCTCCCCGGGGCGGGCCAGCACGGTGGTGGCGCCGGCCTCCCCGCACAGGGCGGCCAGGCCCTCGCCCTGGACGACGGCGACCACGGCCCGCTGGGCCCGGGGGGCGGCCGCGCGGCGGCGCTGGTCGCCGAAGTGGGTGATGCGGATCCGGTGCGGCCGGCCGGCTTCCACCCCGGCCTCGACGGCCGCGCCGGGGTCGTCGACGTGCACGTGGACGTTCCACAGCCCGTCGCCGCCGACCACCACCAGGGAGTCGCCGAGCAGGTCGAGGCCGGAGCGGAGCCCGGCGACGGCCTCGTCGGAGGCCTCCAGCAGGTAGACGACCTCGTACGCGGGGCCGCCCTGCTCCTGCCCGCAGGGCTCCGGGTCCAGCACCACGGGTACGGGCACGGCGGGGCCGCGTACCGGTTCGGGGGCGGGTTCCTGGCCGGACAGCGCCTGCCACAGGGCCCCGAGTACGGCGACCAGTCCGCAGCCCCCGGCGTCGACCACTCCGGCCTTCCCGAGAGCGGGAAGCTGCCCCGGGGTCTCGGCGAGGGCCGCGCGGGCCCCGTCGTAGGCGGCGCGGGCGACCTCGGCGGCGGTGGCGGCCGGGGTCCCGGCGGCGGCTCCGGCCCGGGCGGCGGCGCCGGCGACGGTGAGCATGGTGCCCTCGACGGGGTGCGCGACGGCCCGGTAGGCCTCCTCGGCGGCGCGGGTCAGGGCCTGCGCGAGCAGCGGGCCCGGGGCGGGGGCGGCGGGGCCGGCCGGGTCCGCGGGTTCGGCGCCGAGGACGTCGGCGACCCCGCGCAGCAGCTGGGCGAGGATGGTCCCGGAGTTGCCCCGGGCGCCTATGAGGGCGCCGTGCGCGTAGGCCCGTACGGCCTCGGCGAGGGAGGCGGGGGCGGCTGTGGGGTCCGTCACGCCCGCGAGGGACTCGTCGAGGGCGCGGCCGGCGGCCTCGGCGGTGAGGTAGAGGTTGGTTCCGGTGTCGGCGTCCGCGACCGGGTAGACGTTGATCGCGTCGATGTCCTCGCGGGCCCGGCCCAGTGCGGCCAGGGCCAGCGAGCTCCAGGTGCGCACCGCTTCGGCGTCGAGGGTGTGCGGGCCAGGCTCGTGCGCCACCGGGCGTTCCTCCTTGTGCGGGCCAGGGTTCACCGCAGGGTAACGAAGGGAGCCCTCCGCTCGGGGGCCCTGGGGCGGAGACGGGCCCCGTCATGGTAGTTTTCTCGGACCCAAGCAGTCGTTGTATGCTGCTCAGGTTGCCCGTCGAGAGTCGGGTCATTCGTCCGGCAAGCCACTTCAGATCTCTGATTCCGGTGCGCCGGATTCCACCGTAATTGCATCTGAAGTCTTGGAGTGACCTGTGGCTGCCAACTGCGACGTTTGCGCCAAGGGGCCGAGCTTCGGCAACAACATCTCCCACTCGCACCGCCGCACCTCGCGTCGCTGGAACCCGAACATCCAGCGCGTCCGTGCCGTGGTCAATGGGACGCCGAAGCGCCTCAACGCCTGCACCTCGTGCATCAAGGCCGGCAAGGTCTCGCGCTGACGCCTCCCGTCGTCGTAGCGCAGCCCTTTCCGGTTGCCAAGAAGGCCGGTTCACCTCTGGTGAACCGGCCTTTTGCCTTGTCCGGGGCGACGCGGGCCACCTCCTGACGTCAGGAGGTGGCCCGCGTCCGGTTCAGCGCCACCGCCAGGCGTGGTCCACCGGGCCGATGCCGCCGCCGAGCGCGAAGCCGGCGGCGATGGCGCCGGTGACGTACTCCTTGGCGGCCGTGACGGCCTCCGGCACGTCCAGGCCCTTGGCGAGGCCCGCGGCGATCGCGCTGGCGAGCGTGCAGCCGGTGCCGTGGGTGTGCCGGTTGTCGTGCCGGGGCGCCCGCAGCCACAGTTCCCGGGAGCCGTCGCTCAGCAGGTCCACGGCCTGGTCGCCGTGGGCCGCGAGGTGGCCGCCCTTGATCAGCGCCCAGCGGGGTCCGTAGCCGAGGACCGCGTCGGCGGCCCGCCGCATGTCGTCCTCGGTCTCGACGGCCAGCCCGGTGAGCTGGGCCACCTCGTCCAGGTTCGGGGTGGCGACCGTGGCCCTGGGCAGCAGCTCCTGGCGTACGGCGTCCAGCGCCGAGGCGGCGAGCAGCGCGTCCCCGTGCTTGGAGACCCCGACGGGGTCCACCACGGCCGGGGCGGGGGTGCCGGCCAGCAGCTCGGCCACCGTCTCCACGAGTACGGCGGAGGACAGCATCCCGGTCTTGACCGCGTGCACGCCGATGTCGTCGACCACGGCCCGGTACTGGGCCGTGACGGCCTCGGCGGGCAGCTCCCAGGCCCCCTTCACGCCGAGGGAGTTCTGGGCGGTCACGGCGGTGACCACGCTCATGCCGTGCACGCCGAGCGCCAGCATGGTCTTGAGGTCGGCCTGGATGCCCGCGCCGCCGCCGGAGTCGGATCCGGCGACGGTCAGGCACAGCGGCGGTGCGGCGCCGGCGACGCTCACGCGGTCTCGCCGTCGGCCGGGTCGGCGCCGAAGTGGTCCCAGCCGCCGGTGCTGGTCCACGGGGCGCCGTCCACGGTCACCTGGGGCAGGGCGGAGCGGTGCTGGACCGACCCGATGACCTTCCAGCGGGCCGGGAGCTTCACGTCGGGCGGGAAGGTCGCCACGATGGCGTGGTCCTCTCCCCCGGTGAGCACCCACTGGAGCGGGTCCACGCCGACGGCCTGGCCGATGTCGTGCATCTGGGTGGGGATGTCCACGGCGCCCGAGCGCAGGTCGATGCGGACCTTGCTGGCCTCGGCGATGTGCCCGAGGTCGGCGATCAGACCGTCGCTGACGTCGGTCATGGCGGTGGCGCCGAGCCCGGCGGCCGCGGGGCCGGCGTGGTAGGGCGGCTCGGGGCGCCGGTGGGCCTCGACGAAGGCCCGGGGGGAGCGGAAGCCGCGCGAGAGCACCGCGTAGCCGGCCGCGGACCAGCCGAGCCAGCCGGTGACGGCCACGACGTCGCCGGGCTGGGCGCCGGAGCGCAGCACGGGCTCGTGGTTGCGCAGGTCCCCGAGGGCGGTGATGGAGACGGTGATGGTGTCGCCGCGTACGACGTCCCCGCCGACCACCGCCGCGCCCGCGACCTGGCATTCGTCGCGGATGCCGTCCATCAGCTCGGTGGGCCAGGTGACCGGCAGCTCGGCCGGGACGACGAGGCCGAGCAGCAGCGCGGTGGGCACGGCGCCCATGGCCGCGATGTCGGCCAGGTTCTGCGCGGCGGCCTTGCGGCCGACGTCGTAGGCGGTGGACCAGTCGCGGCGGAAGTGCCGGCCTTCCAGCAGGATGTCCGTGCTCGCCACGACCCGCCGGTCGGGGGCCGACACCACCGCGGCGTCGTCCCCGGGTCCGAGCCGGACCGCCGGGGTGGTGGTGAGCCGTGAGGTGAGCTCCCGAATGAGCCCGAACTCCCCCAGCTCGCCCACAGTGCCCTTCATCGCTGTGCCCCTTCTTGGCAAGTCCGCTTGCGGTCGCGAGCCGTCACAGCTCTGGGTACCGTCAACAGATACGTCAACTTCTGCTCTGCGTACGCCCCGCTGTGCGTGGCGCCGGACCCCCGGGTCTCCCCGTGGCATGCGGCGACGCGGTACCGTGGCGTCCCTTCTTCCCCGGGCCCGCCCGATGTCCCCGGGCCCATCCGAAGGTTAGGGGAAATGATCCTCGTGGCCGCCCTGGAGGTTCCGTGGTACAGGCGTACATCCTCATCCAGACCGAGGTGGGCAAGGCGTCGGTCGTCGCCGAGTCCATCTCCAAGATCGCGGGGGTGATCCAGGCCGAGGACGTGACGGGGCCGTACGACGTGATCGTGCGCGCCCAGGCCGACACCGTCGACGATCTCGGCCGCATGGTGGTCGCCAAGGTCCAGCAGGTGGAGGGGATCACCCGCACCCTGACCTGCCCGGTGGTCCATCTGTAGCCCCCGTCTAGTCTTGGCCGGTGATGTCTTCGCACCACCGGCCCCTCCGTCTACTGGCCCTGCCCGCCCTGGTGGCGGTCACGGCCCTGGCGGGCTGTGCCCCCGGGGCCTCCGAGGCCCGGGTGACACCCCCGCCGGCTCCGCCCGCCGGTGTCGCGCAGCTCTGTGCGGCGCTGCACAGGGAGCTCCCGGAGACGGTGTCGGGGCTGGCCCGGTCCGTCACCGACCCGGAGACGGACCTGACCGCCGCGTGGGGCGGCTCGGCGATCGTACTGCGGTGCGGTATCCCCAAGCCCCCCAAGATGGCCGATCCCAAGGCGGACGGCGTCGAGGTCAACGGCGTCGGCTGGCTGGTGGAGCAGCCGCCGGAGGGCGGTCTGCGGTTCACCACCACGGGCCGGCTGGCCTACACCGAGGTGTGGATCGACAAGGAGCATGCCACGGACGCGAGCATGCTCGTCGGTCTGTCCGCCGCCGTGGCCGCATCGGTCCCGGCCGGGATCTCCTCGTACTGATCCGTCCGCCCCGCGCACACCGCCGCCCGCTGGCGCGCTCTCGAAAGAGGGCCTTCCAGCGGGCGGTCTGCTGTACGGGTACGGCTAGCGCAGTCCGGTGGAGCGGCGCAGGGCCGCCTGGATCAGGAGGTCCACCAGCTCCTGGTACTCGATGCCGGACTCCTGCCACATCCGCGGGTACATGGAGATCGGCGTGAAACCGGGCATCGTGTTGATCTCGTTGATGACGAAGGTGCCGTCTTCGGTGAGGAAGAAGTCGGCGCGCACCAGGCCCTCGCAGGAGGCGGCCTCGAAGGCGTCGATCGCGAGCTTCTGCACCTCGGCGGTCTGCTCCGGGGTGAGCGGGGCGGGGACGAGGCCGGTGGCGGAGTCGATGTACTTCGCCTCGAAGTCGTAGAAGTCGTGGCTGGAGACCGGGGGGATCTCGGCGGGGGCGCTGGCGCGCGGCCCGTCCTCGAACTCCAGGACGCCGCACTCGATCTCGCGGCCGCGCAGCAGCGCCTCCACGATGATCTTCGGGTCGTGGCGGCGGGCCTCGCGGATCGCCGCGTCGAGCCCGGAGGGGTCGTCGACCTTGGTGATGCCGATGGAGGAACCGGCCCGGGCGGGCTTGACGAACAGCGGCCAGCCGTGTTCGCCGGCGAAGTCCAGGATCTTCGCCGTGGCGGCGGCCTGGTCGGCTTCCCACTCGCGGGGGCGGATGGTCACGTACGGGCCGACGTTCAGCCCGAAGGACGTGAACACCCGCTTCATGTAGTCCTTGTCCTGGCCGACGGCCGAGGCGAGGACGCCGGAGCCGACGTAGGGGATCCCGGAGAGCTCCAGGAGGCCCTGGAGGGTGCCGTCCTCGCCGTAGGGGCCGTGCAGCACGGGGAAGACGACGTCGACCTCGCCCAGTGCCTTGGGGACGGCGCCCGGCTCGGTGTAGACGACCTCGCGGCTGGCGGGGTCGACCGGGAGCACGACGGTGCCCTCCGGGGACTCCGCCAGCGCTTCGACGCTGGGGAGCTGCCGGTCCGCGATGGCCATGCGCTCGGGGGCGTCGGTGGTCAGGGCCCACCGGCCGTCCGTGGTGATGCCGATGGGCAGCACCTCGTACTTGGCGCGGTCGATGGAGCGCAGCACGGCGCCCGCGGTGACGACCGAGATGGCGTGTTCCGAGCTGCGGCCGCCGAAGACGACGGCCACGCGGGGCTTGCGACCCTGCTGCTCAGGGGTCTGGGGGAGGTTCTCGCTGCTCATATCGCCACGAGAGTACCCGCTCATGCGTCCGGAAAGGTGTCAGTGACGTTCCGGTTTGGCGCTGCGGCCCATCAGTTCCTTCAGCGCGACCAGCGGGGGCTTGCCGTGGTGCACGATCTCGACGACCGTGTCGGTGATCGGCATGTCCACTCCGTACCGGCGTGCCAGATCCGCCACGGACTGGCAGGACTTGACCCCTTCCGCGGTCTGGCTGGTGACCGCGATGGTCTCCTCCAGGGTCATCCCGCGGCCCAGGTTGGTGCCGAAGGTGTGGTTGCGGGAGAGCGGCGAGGAGCAGGTCGCGACGAGGTCGCCGAGGCCGGCGAGGCCGGAGAAGGTGAGCGGGTCGGCGCCCATCGCCAGGCCCAGGCGGGTCGCTTCGGCGAGCCCCCGGGTGATGAGCGAGCCCTTGGTGTTGTCGCCCAGACCCATGCCGTCCGCGATGCCGACGGCCAGGCCGATGACGTTCTTGACGGCGCCGCCGAGTTCGCAGCCGATGACGTCGGTGCTGGTGTACGGGCGGAAGTACGGGGTGTGGCAGGCGGCCTGGAGGCGCTGGGCCACGGCTTCGTCCACGCAGGCGACGACGGAGGCGGCGGGCTGCCGGGCGACGATCTCGCGGGCCAGGTTGGGGCCGGTGACGACGGCGACGCGCTCGGCGGGGACCTTGGCCACCTCCTCGATGACCTCGCTCATCCGCTTGGCGGTGCCGAGTTCGATGCCCTTCATCAGGGAGACGAGCACGGTGTCGGGGGCCAGCAGCGGGGCCCATTCGGCGAGGTTGGCGCGCAGCGTCTGGGAGGGGATGGACAGGACGGTGAAGTCGGCGCCGCGGGCGGCCTCGGCCGGGTCGGTGGTCGCGCGCAGGTTCGCCGGGAGCTCCACACCGGGGAAGTAGTCCGGGTTGGTACGGCCTGTGTTGATGGCGTCGGCGATCTCCGGACGCCGGGCCCACAGGGTGACCTCGCAGCCGGCGTCGGCGAGCACCAGGCCGAAGGCGGTGCCCCAGGAGCCCGCCGAGAAAACTGCCGCCTTGACGGGACGTGTCACTTCTTGCCCTCCCCCGCGGCCTTGCGCCGCTGTTCCGCCCTGGCCTTGCGGTGGTCGTACGGCTCCGCGGGCGCCTGCTGGCCCCGCAGCTCCTCCAGGAGCTTGGTGATGTCGGCCATGATGGCCTCGGTGGCGCCCTTGAGGACGTCGGGAGTGGGCTCGCGGTCGTAGTAGGCCGAGAGGTCCACGGGCGGTCCGGCGAGCACCTGGAGGGTCTTGCGCGGGAACAGCCGGACCTTGTTCTCCTTGGCGTAGGGCGGCATCGCGAGATTCGCGCCCCACTGGGCCACGGGAATGACGGGGGCCTTGGTGATCAGCGCCACGCGGGCGACACCGGTCTTGCCGGCCATCGGCCACATCTGCGGGTCGCGGGTCAGGGTGCCTTCCGGGTAAAAGGCCACGCATTCACCGCGCTCGACCGCGTCCACGGCGGCCCGGAATGCGTCCAGGGCGTTGGTGGTCTCGCGGTAGACGGGGATCTGTCCGGATCCGCGCAGGATCATGCCGACAAATGGCACCTTGAAGAGGCCGGCCTTGGCGAGCAAACGCGGCACCCGGCCGGTGTTGTACTGGAAGTGCGCGTAGGAGAGCGGGTCCAGATACGAGTTGTGATTGACGGCGGTGATAAATCCGCCGTCCGCCGGAATGTGATCCATTCCCCGCCAGTCCCGCTTGAAGAGCACTACCAGCGGCGGTTTTGCGATGACCGCCGCCAGGCGGTACCAGAAGCCGATTCTGCGGCGGGACACTCGGACACCTTCCTCTAGGACCGGTGCGCGGCTTGGGCACCTTGTGGGCCGGACAAGTGTCGCTGCGGGTCCGGCCTCTGTCGAGGACACCGTACGCCCCGCTCGGACCACGAAGCCCCCCTGCGGCCGTCCGGGGGCGACAATGGGCCGAGGGATGACCGGGCCGTGACCTGCCGATGGGTCGGGCGGGTGCCGCCGCGCACCGTAGTGAAGGGGGCCGCCACGAACGCCGCATGGAGCCTGGTGGTCCCGCTGAAGCCCCTGGCGCTGGCCAAGAGCCGTCTCGCGGCGGCCGTGGGCGGGTCCCGGCCCGGACTGGCGCTGGCCTTCGCCCAGGACACCGTGGCAGGGGCGCTGGACTGCGCCTCGGTCGCGGATGTGGTGGTCGTCACGGACGACGCCGTGGCGGGTGCGGAGCTGGCGCGGCTGGGGGCGCGGATCCTGCCGGACGCCCCCGGAGCGGGGCTCAACGCCGCGCTGGACCACGGGGCGCGGGCGGTTCGGGCGGGGCGGCCCGGGGCCGCGGTGGCCGCGATGAACGCCGACCTGCCGGCCCTGCGGGCGCCGGAATTGCTACGTGTGCTCGATATCGCGGGGCATTTTCCCCGGGCATTTCTGGCGGATGCGGCCGGAATCGGCACGACCCTGCTTTCCGCGGCTCCCGACGTGGAATTGGCACCTTCGTTCGGCGGCCCCTCCCGGGCCCGGCATTCGGCCTCGGGGGCGGTGGAAATAGCCCTCCCGGACGTGGAGAGCGTGCGCCGCGACGTGGACACGGGAGCGGACCTGCGCACGGCCCTGGCCCTCGGGGTCGGGCGGCACACGGCCCGATACAGTTCCCGTATGCAGGCGACCGCGTACACGTACGACTCCCAGACCCGCAGCGGCAGTGTGCTGCTGGACGACGGCACCCCGGTGCCCTTCGAGGCCGCGGCCTTCGACGCGGGGGGCCTGCGGCTGCTGCGGCCCGGGCAGCGGGTCCGCATCGAGACGGACGGCGAGGGCCCGGCCCTGCGCATCACGCTGGTGACCCTGCAGACCTTCTGACCCCCGTGCCGGGCCTGCCGACAGGCCCGTGACCTGCGAAGGAACGCACCGCGGGCCGGCCTCCCCCGGTGGGGAAGCCGGCCCGGCGTGTGTAACCCGTGCCCTTACTTCACTTCTTGCGGGCGGTGGTCTTCTTCGCGGTGGCCTTGCGCGTCGCCGTCTTCTTGGCGGGCGCCTTCGTCGCGGTGGCCTTCTTGGCCGCCGGGGCGGTCTTCTTCGCGGTGGCGGTGGTCTTCTTGGCCGCCGTCGCCGCCTTCTTGGCCGGGGCGGCCTTCTTGGCGGTGGCCGTGGCCTTCTTCGCGACCGTGGTCTTCGCCGCGGTCTTCTTGACGGTCGTCGCGGCCTTCTTCGCGACGGCCTTCTTCGCCACGGTCTTCTTCGCGGCCGTGGTCTTCGCGGCGGCCTTCTTCGCCGTGGTGGCCTTCTTCGCGGCGGCCTTCTTGACCGTGGCGGACGCGCCGCCGGTCAGGCTGCCCTTCGGGGCCTTCTTCACGGCGACCTCGTCGCCCTTGGGGAGCTTCTTGGTGCCGCTGACCAGGTCCTTGAAGCCCTGACCCGCGCGGAAGCGGGGGACGGAGGTCTTCTTGACCCGGACGCGCTCACCCGTCTGCGGGTTGCGGGCGTAGCGGGCCGGACGGTCGACCTTCTCGAACGAGCCGAAGCCCGTGACCGAGACCCGGTCGCCCGCGACGACCGCGCGGACCATGGCGTCCAGTACCGCGTCGACGGCGTCCGCGGCCTGCTGGCGGCCGCCCAGCTTGTCGGCAATCGCTTCTACGAGCTGCGCCTTGTTCACGTCTTCCCCTTCGGAGACATCGCCAGAACGAATGTGTTCAAGCTTATTTCGCACGTTAGGCGGATATATACCGCAAATCAAACACGAAACGGGCTAATCACCCTAGTGCCGCAACGATGTAGGCCGTTACGGAGTTCCTTCGCATCAGTCGCCTTCAGGGAATCGACCCTCGTCGAGGTCCTTCATCAACCTGTCCAGGCGCCTTGCCGCGTCGGCGAGATCGTGCTTCGCCGCGGCAGTGACGACCAACAGCTTCCGGGACAGCGTCATCCTTACGCCCTCCGGGACTTGCAGTGCGCGCACCCTTGCGTGTGCTTCTTTCAAACGGTCCGCGACGAGCTCGTAGAGCTCGAGTTGACTGTCGCGTTCCATGCACAGATTGTGCCATCTGGGGCGAGTTGTCGCCTCACGGGGCCTCAACATACGGCTGTGCCCCCCGCCGGAAGGCGGGGGGCACAGTGTTGTCGATGTGATCACCCAAGGGTGAATAAGCGCTGATCAGGCAGGAATCAGTGCCGAATGGTGCTCGGCTTGAAGGACGGCCGGCCGCTTTCGTACGCATCGATGTCGGCTTCGTTCTGAAGGGTGAGCGAGATGTCGTCCAGGCCCTCCAGCAG
Organism: Streptomyces sp. NPDC033966; assembly: GCF_055575955.1. Taxonomy (NCBI): domain Bacteria; kingdom Bacillati; phylum Actinomycetota; class Actinomycetes; order Kitasatosporales; family Streptomycetaceae; genus Streptomyces; species Streptomyces sp. NPDC033966. The sequence goes on from NZ_JBVIRQ010000001.1 coordinate 190,051, forward strand.
ACGCCAGCGGGCGTTGTCGTCGAGCTCGAACTCCGCCTCGATCCCCTCGGCTCGGACCTTGCGGTCGACCAGGTCGACGGTGACCTCGGCGGTGGGGTCGGCCTCGGTCAGCTCCCACAGCCGGTCGACGGTCTCCTGCGGCAGGACGACGGTCAGCAGACCGTTCTTCAGCGAGTTGCCGCGGAAGATGTCGGCGAAGCGGGAGGAGATGACCGTCTTGAAACCGAAGTTCTGCAGGGCCCATACGGCGTGTTCGCGCGAGGAGCCGGTGCCGAAGTCGGGACCGGCGACCAGGACGGTCGCGCCTGCCCGCTCGGGGCGGTTGGTGACGAACTCCGGGTCCTTGCGCCAGGCCTCGAAGAGCCCGTCCTCGAACCCGTCGCGGGTGATCTTCTTCAGCCAGTGGGCCGGGATGATCTGGTCGGTGTCGACGTTGCTGCGGCGCAGCGGAACGGCCCGGCCGGTGTGGGTGGTGAAGGCTTCCATGGTTCAGACTCCGGCGGTCGCGTCGGCGGCGGACAGGTCGGCGGGCGAGGCCAGATGGCCCAGCACCGCGGTGGCGGCGGCCACCTGCGGGGAGACCAGGTGGGTGCGCCCGCCCTTGCCCTGCCGGCCCTCGAAGTTGCGATTGGAGGTGGACGCGGAACGCTCACCGGGGGCCAGTTGGTCGGGGTTCATGCCCAGGCACATCGAGCAGCCCGCGTGCCGCCATTCGGCGCCGGCCTCCTTGAAGACCTTGTCCAGGCCCTCTTCCACGGCCTGCAGGGCGACCCGGACCGAGCCCGGGACCACCAGCATCCGTACGCCGTCGGCGACTTTGCGGCCCCCGATGATGCCCGCGACGGCGCGCAGGTCCTCGATGCGGCCGTTGGTGCAGGAACCTACGAAGACGGTGTCGACCTTGATCTCGCGCAGCGGCTGCCCGGCCGTCAACCCCATGTACTCCAGGGCCTTTTCGGCGGCCAGGCGCTCCGAAGCGTCCTCGTACGAAGCCGGGTCGGGGACGTTGGCCGACAGCGGCGCGCCCTGGCCCGGGTTGGTGCCCCAGGTGACGAACGGGGACAGGGAGGAGCCGTCGATGACGACCTCGGCGTCGAAGACGGCGTCCTCGTCGGTGCGCAGCGTCTTCCAGTAGGCGACCGCCGCGTCCCAGTCCTCGCCCGTCGGGGCGTGGTCGCGGCCCTCCAGGTAGTCGAAGGTGGTCTGGTCGGGGGCGATCATGCCCGCCCGGGCGCCGGCCTCGATCGACATGTTGCAGATGGTCATGCGGGCTTCCATCGAGAGCTTCTCGACGGCCGCCCCGCGGTACTCCAGGATGTAGCCCTGGCCGCCGCCGGTGCCGATCTTGGCGATGATCGCCAGGATCAGGTCCTTGGCGGTGACGCCCTCGGCCAGCTCGCCGGTGACGGTGATGGCCATCGTCTTGGGGCGGGCCAGCGGCAGCGTCTGGGTGGCCAGCACGTGCTCGACCTGGCTGGTGCCGATGCCGAAGGCCAGCGCGCCGAAGGCGCCGTGCGTGGACGTGTGCGAGTCGCCGCAGACCACGGTCGTGCCCGGCTGGGTCAGACCCAGCTGGGGTCCCACGACGTGGACGACACCCTGCTCGACGTCACCGAGCGAGTGCAGCCGGACACCGAACTCGGCGCAGTTCTTGCGCAGCGTCTCCAGCTGGGCCCGGGAGACCGGGTCGGCGATCGGCTTGTCGATGTCGAGGGTGGGGGTGTTGTGGTCCTCGGTCGCGATGGTGAGGTCCAGACGGCGGACCTTGCGGCCGGCCTGGCGCAGACCGTCGAAGGCCTGGGGGCTGGTCACCTCGTGCAGCAGGTGGAGATCAATGAAGAGGAGATCGGGCTCGCCCTCGGCGCGCCGGACGACGTGGTCGTCCCAGACCTTCTCCGCGAGTGTCCTACCCATCGCTTTCCCTCCGGCCGGCCGGTTGTGCCGGCGCTTATTTAGAGATCTGGTGCGCCTGATCGCCCGCTACCCCACCCGCGGAACGACGGCTCGGACCCAGTGGTTCGTGGACCCGCACATACAGACTCGCTCGTTCTTGGAAAATTTGAACTTGCGTTTCACAGTGTGAGACGTGAATATCGTTTCATGGACAACTCTAGCGGCGTCGGCGTTCTCGACAAGGCAGCTCTGGTACTGAGCGCACTGGAGTCCGGTCCGGCCACCCTCGCCGGGCTGGTCGCGGCGACAGGGCTCGCACGACCCACGGCACATCGCCTGGCCGTGGCACTGGAACACCACCGGATGGTGGCGAGGGACATGCAGGGCCGGTTCATCCTCGGCCCGCGGCTGGCAGAGCTTGCCGCCGCGGCCGGCGAGGACCGCCTGCTGGCGACGGCCGGACCGGTGCTCACACACCTCCGTGACGTGACGGGCGAGAGCGCGCAGCTCTACCGCCGCCAGGGCGACATGCGCATCTGCGTGGCGGCCGCCGAGCGGCTGTCGGGCCTTCGGGACACCGTCCCGGTGGGCTCCACGCTCCCGATGAAGGCGGGATCGGCCGCGCAGATCCTGATGGCCTGGGAGGAGCCCGAGCGGCTCCACCGCGGCCTGCAGGGCGCGCGCTTCACGGCCACGGCCCTGTCCGGCGTGCGCCGCCGCGGCTGGGCCCAGTCGATCGGCGAGCGGGAGCCCGGCGTGGCGTCCGTCTCGGCGCCCGTACGGGGCCCCTCGAACCGCGTGGTGGCCTCCGTGTCGGTCTCCGGGCCGATCGAGCGCCTGACCCGCCACCCGGGGCGCATGCACGCCCAGGCCGTCATCGACGCGGCCGCCCGCCTGACGGAGGCCCTGCGCCGCTCCGGCTGAACCTGCCCTGCTTGACCAACCCCCGGGTCCGGGGGCGCGTACGACGCCGCACACGTCCGAACTCGCGCCTCCGGGCCCGTACTTGTACCCCGGCGACGGCCGGCCCGGCACGGTCCCGGAAACACGGAAGAGGCCCTCCGCGATGATCGCGGAGGGCCTCTCCTCTTGTACCCCCGACCGGATTCGAACCGGCGCTACCGCCTTGAGAGGGCGGCGTGCTAGGCCGCTACACAACGGGGGCTAGCTTTACTGCGGTACTGCGCTGGGCTACCAGGACTCGAACCTAGAATAAGGGAACCAGAAACCCTCGTGTTGCCAATTACACTATAGCCCAATGGTCTAGACCTGCCAGACCTTGGTACCCCCGACCGGATTCGAACCGGCGCTACCGCCTTGAGAGGGCGGCGTGCTAGGCCGCTACACAACGGGGGCCCTAGCGATCCTGCATCAAGATCTCCGGGAGCGACCCTGGAGATCCCGCGGGAAGGATCTGTACCCCCGACCGGATTCGAACCGGCGCTACCGCCTTGAGAGGGCGGCGTGCTAGGCCGCTACACAACGGGGGCAAAGCACTGCGTTACTGCTGCACTGCGCTGGGCTACCAGGACTCGAACCTAGAATAAGGGAACCAGAAACCCTCGTGTTGCCAATTACACTATAGCCCACCGAACTTCAAGCCCCTGGGGGCCTTTCGTTTGGTTAGCGCCTGTGGTTTCCGGCCTTTCGGCCCGTTCCCCGGCGCAGAAAGAACATTACCGGATGCCTGACCGTGCTCCAAAACGGGTATCGGCGGCCAGCAGCCCGGGCAGCCGGTCGAGCCCCTCGATCCTGTGTACGCCCACGGGACCGGGCCCCCTGCCGCCCTGTCTGTCGAGCCAGACGGCCGTCAGTCCGGCGTCCCGCGCGCCGCGCGCGTCGATCTCCGGCTGGTCGCCGACGTACGCGACCTGCCCCGGGGGCAGCGCCAGCGCCTCGCAGGCGGCCAGGAAGGCGGCGGCGTCGGGCTTGCTCACCCCCAGCTCGGCGGCGCAGACCAGCACCTCGAAGCGGTCGCGCAGTCCGAGGTGGCGCAGCTTGGGGTCCTGGTTGGCGGCGGAGGAGTTGGAGAGCACCCCGTGCCGGTGGGTGCCGGCGAGGGCGTCCAGGACGGGCAGGACGTCCGGGAAGAGCGCCCAGGCGGCCTGGTAGTGCTTCACGTAGCGGTCGAACCAGGCGTCGGCCTGCGGTGCCGTCATGGCGGGCCTGCCGAGGAAGTCCCGCACCCTGTCCTGCCGCTGGCCCTGGAAGGTGACCTCGCCGGCGGAGAAGCGGGCCCAGTTCAGCTCCGTGATCCGGCGCCAGAGGGCCAGGGCCTCGTGCGGGGATCCGTAGCGCTCCCCGAGCCCCTCGTCGCGCAGGTGGGCGGCCAGGCCGGCCGCATCGGCCCCCGTGTAGTCGAACAGGGTGTCGTCGATGTCCCACAGCACTGCGCGGATCGGCATACGGGCGAGCCTACGCCGTCGGCGGGTCCCGCGTGGGGCCGTCGGCGAAGTCCGCGTGAGGCGCGTCACGGCCCGCCCGGGGCCGTGACGGGTGCGGCGGGTGCGGCCGTTCTCACCGCACCCGACGGGCCCGGAACGCCGTGGGGGCGGCAGCCGGGTCGGCTGCCGCCCCCACGGGGTGGTGCGGGTCAGGCGGAGAGCTTCGCCAGGGTCGCGTCGATGCGCGCCAGCGAGCGCTCCTTGCCCAGGATCTCCAGGGACTCGAAGAGCGGCAGGCCGACGGTGCGGCCGGTGACGGCCACGCGGACCGGGGCCTGGGCCTTGCCGAGCTTGAGGCCGTGCGCCTCGCCGGCCGTCAGGACGGCCTGCTTGAGGGACTCCGGGTCCGACCAGTCGGCGGCGGAGAGGTTCTCCCGCGCCGTGGTCAGCAGGGCCGCGGGCTCGCCCTTCATGGCCTTGTCCCAGGACGCCTGGTCCTCGACGGGCTCCTTCAGGAAGAGGAAGTCCACGTTCGCGGTGATGTCCGAGAGGACGGTCACCCGGGTCTGGGCGTGCGGCGCGATCCGGGCCCAGGCCTCGGCGTCGAAGTCCTCGGGCGCCCAGTTGGCGTGCGGGGCCCGCAGCCACGGCTCGCAGGCGTCCGCGAAGGCCTTGGGGTCCATCCGGCGGATGTGGTCGGCGTTGATCGCCTCGCACTTCTTGAGGTCGAAGCGCGCCGGGTTGGCGTTCACGCCGTCGATGTCGAACTTCGCCACCATCTCCTCGATCGAGAAGATGTCCTGGTCCTTGGAGAAGGACCAGCCGAGGAGCGAGAGGTAGTTCAGCAGGCCCTCGGGCAGGAAGCCGCGCTCGCGGTAGAGGTTGAGCGAGGACTCCGGGTCGCGCTTGGAGAGCTTCTTGTTGCCCTCGCCCATCACGTACGGCAGGTGGCCGAACTGCGGGGTGGCCTTGGCGACGCCCAGCTCGGTCAGCGCCTTGTAGAGGGCGATCTGGCGGGGGGTGGAGGACAGCAGGTCCTCGCCGCGCAGGACGTGCGTGATCTCCATCAGCGCGTCGTCGACCGGGTTGACGAGCGTGTACAGCGGGGCGCCGTTCGCGCGGACGATGCCGAAGTCCGGCACGTTCTCCGGGGTGAAGGAGAGCTCGCCGCGGACCAGGTCCGTGAAGGTGATGGTCTCGTCGGGCATCCGGAAGCGGACGATCGAGGTGCGGCCCTCGGCCTCGTACGCGCTCTTCTGCTCCGCGGTGAGGTCGCGGCACTGGCCGTCGTAGCCGGAGGGCCTGCCGGCCGCGCGGGCGGCGTCGCGGCGCGTGTCGAGCTCCTCGGTGGTGCAGTAGCAGTGGTAGGCGTAGCCGCCGTCCTGGAGCTTCTGCGCGACGTCCTTGTAGATGTCCATGCGCTGGGACTGGCGGTACGGGGCGTGCGGGCCGCCGATCTCGGGGCCCTCGTCCCAGGTGAAGCCGAGCCACTTCAGCGAGTCGAGGAGCTGCTCGTACGACTCCTCGGAGTCGCGGGCCGCGTCGGTGTCCTCGATGCGGAAGACGAACGTACCGCCGTGGTGGCGGGCGAACGCCCAGTTGAAGAGGGCGGTGCGGACCAGGCCCACGTGGGGGTTGCCGGTCGGGGAGGGACAGAAACGTACGCGGACGTTCGCGTTAGCCACGCTTGATCACCTTGTTGGTGAGAGTGCCGATGCCTTCGATGGTGACGGCGACCTCGTCGCCGACGTTGAGGGGGCCGACTCCGGCCGGGGTCCCCGTGAGGATGACGTCGCCCGGGAGCAGCGTCATGGCCTCGCTGATGTGCACGACCAGGTCCTCGATGGAGCGGACCATGTCGCTGGTGCGGCCGAGCTGGCGCTGTTCGCCGTTGACGGTGCACTGGATGGTCAGGTCGGCCGGGTCCAGGTCGGTCTCGATCCAGGGGCCGAGGGGGCAGGCGCTGTCGAAGCCCTTGGCCCGGGCCCACTGCTTCTCGCGCTGCTGGACGTCGCGGGCGGTGACGTCGTTGGCGCAGGTGTAGCCGAGGATCACGTCCTTCACGCGCTCCTTCGGGACCTCGCGGCACATGCGGCCGATGACCACGGCGAGCTCCGCCTCGTGGTGCACGTCCTGGGAGAAGGAGGGGTAGACGATCGGGTCGCCCGGGCCGACCACGGAGGTGGAGGGCTTGAAGAAGGTGATGGGCGCGTCCGGAACCTGGTTGCCCAGCTCCGCCGCGTGCTCCGCGTAGTTGCGGCCGACGGCCACGACCTTGTTCGGGAGCACGGGCGGCAGCAGCCGGACCTTGCTCAGCGGGACCTTCGTGCCGGAGAGCTCGAAGTCCGCGAACGGGATGCCCTTGATGATGTCGAGGACGAGCTCACCTTCGGCGCCGGGGGCAGTGCTGCCCTCGACCGCGCCGAACGCGACATTGCCGTCGATCGAGAACCTGGCGATGCGCACGTGTTGCGTCTGCCCCTCTGTATTTCCGCTGGCTGGAGTCTGCGGAGTCCAGGCTAACGCGGTGGGCGGCGGCGCCTCGCGCTCCTTTACGGAGCCACTACTGCGGAGGGATTACCGTGCTGCGGCGACCGGCGCGTCCATGAGGACGGTGCGGCGGGGGTTCGCGGTCTGCGTCGGCAGGTCGACGGAGTGCTCCGGGGTGGCCGGCGCCGCCTGCAGCTCCTCGGCGTCCTTCAGGTGCGCGAGGGTGGTGCGGCGGGGGTTGGCTATGTTGCGGAACATCATCGTCGTCTTCATCGGAGTTTCGGGCCCTCGGGTCGCTTCGTGGGATGAGGGTTGTCGGATGCGCCGGATGTGGCGCCAACCCTTTAACAGGCAAGGCTAAACATCCGAATCCCCGTCTGAACCGGTAAGTAATGGCCACAGTCGTGTGAGTTTGCTCACCAGCGACCGGGCAATACCGGCATAACGGGCGGTCAATCGAGGCTGCCGAAACGGACATTGCGCCACTGAATGCGCCATTCCGCTCCTGATCATCTCGACTGGGACACCTTGCCGGACCGAAGCTTTGGTTGACGTAAGTCCGTTTCCTCCCCATAGTGCCTCCACGCCGCGTAGCACTCCCGCCACAAGCCGTGACGGGCTCGCCGGGGCGACACGCGCACCTTGTTGGAGATCCCCCACTGTGCTGGAATTCGCGGGACCGCCGCGGGTATCAGCCGGCGCGCAGGTGGCGCAAGAGAGCGCCGCGCGCGGCGGCAATGGAGAGGGAGACGCGCCGGTCACCGACGACCATCACGGGGCCGTCAGTGCCCCAAGACTCGACACCGTTCCGCCGTTCACCCGGCGGGGCGCCTGGTCCAGAGGTTGCGACGCTAGTGCAGGGACGATTCAAGAGGGATGGCAGCGCTGCGGCGGAGCAGGAGCCGCGCGGCGGGATCGACCGTGGCTCCTCACCCCAGCACGCCCAGAACCGCGGGCCGGCTGCCGAAGGAGCCGGTCCCGACACCTCCTCGGTGAAGGCGAAGGGCCGTGGCAGGTCCGGCAAGGCCGGGAAGCCCGGCAAGGCCGTCAAGCCGAGCAGGGCCAAGGGCAAGGCCGAGTCGCCCACGACCGAAGAGGCGATACCCAAGGCCCCCAGCGGGCCCGGTTCCCGTCTCGCCATGCAGAACTGGCGCATCAGCACGCGACTCGTGTCGCTGCTGACCCTGCCCGTCGTCGCCGCCACCTCGCTCGGTGGCTTCCGTATCAACGACTCGCTCGAGGACATCCAGCAGCTGGAGCACATGCAGCTGCTGACGGTGATGACCCGCCAGGCGACCAGCCTCGCCGCCATGCTCCAGGAGGAGCGGGACAAGTCGGCCGGTCCGATGTCGCTCACCAAGGACGGCAAGGCCAACAGCCTCGTCGAGGGTGTACGCGACCAGACCGACGCCGCCGCCAAGGCCTTCGCCGCCGCGACCGACAAGGTCGACAACGCGGAGGACAAGGACGAGACCCTCAAGTCGATCCGCAACAACATCCTCCAGATCGGCCGCCAGCTCACCGGCATCGAGGACATCCGCAAGAAGGCGTACCAGAACGGCGCCCAGCAGACCGTCACCGAGTACAACGCGCTGATCGTCTCGCTGCTCTCGCTCTCGCAGGACATGGCGCAGGCCACCTCGAACCCCGAGATGATCAAGCGCACCCGCGCCCTGGCGGCGTTCTCCTCCGCCAAGGAGTACGCGTCCATCCAGCGCGCGATCATCGCCGCCTCGCTCCCCGAGAGCGGCGACAAGCAGGGCAAGCTGGAGGAGAACGACCGCCTCTACGCCCTCTCCGCCCTCCGCGGTGAGAGCCAGGCGAAGAAGACCTTCGAGCTCGTCTACCAGGGCAAGCCCGAGGAACTCCTCAGTTCCCTCGGCGACGGCAACTCCGAGATCGGCAGCGCCGACCACTACGCCCGCCGCGTGCTGAGCACCCAGGGACAGTTCGTCAAGGAGAAGAACCGCTCCTGGATGGACTGGTACGACGCCGACGACACCAAGCTCCGCGCGATGCAGCAGATCGAGCTCTCGCTGCTGGAGGACATGGAGCAGAAGGCCCGCGAGCTCAAGAACGAGTCGCAGCAGGACGCCATCATCAACGGTGCCCTGATCCTCCTCGTCCTCGGTGTCTCCCTCATCGGCGCCTTCGTCATGGCCCGGTCCATGATCCGCTCGCTGCGCCGCCTGCAGGACACCGCGACGCGCGTCGCCCAGGACCGTCTGCCCGAGCTCGTCAAGCAGCTCTCCGAGTCGGACCCCCAGGACGTGGACACCTCCGTGGAGTCCGTCGGCCTGCACACCCGCGACGAGATCGGCCAGGTGGCCGCGGCCTTCGACGACGTGCACCGCGAGGCCGTCCGCCTCGCCGCCGAGCAGGCCCTCCTCCGGGGCAACGTCAACGCGATGTTCACCAACCTCTCGCGCCGTTCCCAGGGCCTCATCCAGCGTCAGCTGTCGCTCATCTCCGAACTGGAGTCGCGCGAGGCCGACCCGGACCAGCTCTCCTCGCTCTTCAAGCTCGACCACCTCGCGACCCGCATGCGCCGTAACGGCGAAAACCTCCTCGTCCTCGCGGGCGAGGAGCCGGGCCGCCGGTGGACCCGCCCCGTCCCGCTCGTCGACGTGCTCCGCGCCGCCGCGTCCGAGGTGGAGCAGTACGAGCGCATCGAGCTGGCGGCGGTGCCCGGCACCGATGTCGCCGGCCGCGTCGTCAACGACCTCGTGCACCTCCTCGCCGAGCTGCTGGAGAACGCCACCTCGTTCTCCTCCCCGCAGACCAAGGTCAAGGTCACCGGTCACGCGCTGCCCGACGGCCGCGTGCTCGTCGAGATCCACGACACCGGCATCGGCCTCTCCCCCGAGGACCTCGCCGCGATCAACGAGCGGCTCGCCTCGCCGCCCACCGTGGACGTCTCGGTGTCCCGTCGAATGGGTCTGTTCGTGGTCGGCCGCCTGTCCCTGCGACACGGCATCCGCATCCAGCTGCGCCCCTCCGACTCGGGCGGTACGACGGCCCTCGTCATGCTTCCGGTGGACGTCGCCCAGGGCGGCAAGAAGCCGGGTCCGATGCCGGGCCAGGGCGGCCAGGGCGGTCCCGGCGGTGCGCCGGGCGGTCCCGGCGGTCCGGGTGCCCCCGGCGGCCAGCAGGCGTCCGTGCCCGGTGCGGGCGCACGTCCCCCCGTGGGCGCCGGCCCGCAGCGCGGCCAGGTCGCCGGCGGCGGCCAGCGCGCCGCCCTGCCGGGACGCGACGGCGGCCCCGGCCAGCAGCAGCGCCCGCAGGGCCAGGGCCCCCGTCCGCAGGGCGGTCCCTCCGCCCCGACGGGCCAGTCCCAGGGCCAGGGTGCCTTCGGCGGCGGCGCTCCGCTGCCCGCCCGCGGCCAGACCGGCGGCCCGCAGGCGCGGCCGGCCGGCGGTCCCGGCGGTCCCGGCGGCTTCCCGCAGCAGGGCGGTGCCCAGGGCGGGTTCGCGCAGCAGCAGGGCAACGGCTTCGAGCGGCCGCAGCAGCCGCAGGGCCAGGCCCCGCAGCAGCAGCCCCAGCAGGGCCGGCCCCAGCAGCAGCCCGGTGCCCCCGTCAAGCGCAGGCGGCCGCAGCTGCCGGCGCGCGACGGCGGCGCCGCCCGTCCGGAGCTCCCGGGCGCGGGCGGTCCGGCGGCCCCGGCTCCGGCCCCTGCCCCTGCCCCTGCCCCGCAGGGCACCAGCTGGGGCGCCGCGGCCCAGGGCGGCCACGAGGTCCCGCGCGGCCACGACGAGCTGTCGGGCCCCGGCTCCACGGCCGAGTTCGCCCGCCCGGACTTCAACGCCCCGTACCCGCAGGGCGGCAGCACCGGCCAGTTCGAGCGGCCGCAGCAGGCGGGTCCGCTGGACCCGTCCTCCACCGGCCAGTTCGCCCGCCCGGGCGGCCCCGGCGTCGGCGGCTACAGTGAGCAGCAGGCGCAGCAGGCACAGCAGCCCGGCGGTTACGCTCCGGCTCCGGCCCCGCGCGCCGAGGCCCCGCGCCTCCCGCAGGCGTACCAGCCGGAGGCCCTGCCGGCTCCGGCGCAGTCGCTGGATTCGAACTGGTCCTACCAGGGCGGGCAGCAGCCCGCCGGGCAGGGACCGGCCGTACCCCAGCAGCCGCACCAGCCCCTGCAGGCGGCCCCGGTCGCCCCGGCTCCCCACCAGCGCCCGCAGCAGCAGTCGCTGCCGCAGCGCGGCCAGGAGCTCGCGGCCGAGCCCGCCGCGGCGGTCACCGGCAGCAGCCCGACGGTCAGCTGGAAGGCGTCCCCGAACGACGAGCTGATGCGGCAGGCCGAGCGCGTGCGCCAGCCCGCCGCCGGCGGGATCACCACCTCGGGTCTGCCCCGCCGGGTGCCGCGTGCGAACCTCGTGGCGGGTACCGCGCAGCAGCAGTCGGAAACCCAGGCCGGCCCGCAGGTGTCGCGTGCCCCGGACGACGTCCGCGGCCGTCTCACCAACCTCCGTCGCGGTATCCAGCAGGGCCGCCAGGCCGGCACCACCGGCCCCGCGACCGGCAGTTACCACATCGACCCCACTTACCAGCAGGAGCGATAGTTGAGTTCGATGAGCCAGGCGGCACAGAACCTGAACTGGTTGATCACCAACTTCGTGGACAACACCCCCGGGGTGTCCCACACCGTGGTGGTCTCCGCCGACGGACTCCTTCTGGCGATGTCCGAAGGATTCCCCCGTGACCGCGCCGATCAGCTGGCGGCCGTGGCCTCCGGCCTGACCTCGCTGACCGCCGGTGCCTCCCGGATCTTCGAGGGCGGCGCCGTCAACCAGACCGTTGTGGAGATGGACCGCGGGTTCCTCTTCCTGATGTCCGTCTCCGACGGATCCTCGCTGGCCGTGCTCGCGCACCCCGAGTGCGACATCGGCCTCGTCGGCTACGAGATGGCCCTCCTCGTTGACCGTGCCGGCAACGTCCTCACCCCGGACCTGCGCGCGGAGCTCCAGGGAAGCCTGCTCATCTGACACCCCCCTCCCCGGCCGGACGGTACTTCCGGCCGGGGAACCGGGTCCGCACACCCGGAATCCAGTACCCCCGACAGGCCGTCATGTCCCCCCACCGGCCGCCCTGTCAGACGGCACGCTGACCACTGCTGTCCAGCCCGGAGGATCAATGACCCCGCCCCCCGCCTACCCCGACGCGTACGGAGATTCGTACTCGGAAGGCGATCAGCCGCTCGTCCGCCCGTACGCGATGACCGGCGGCCGGACCCGTCCGCGCTACCAGCTCGCCATCGAGGCGCTGGTCAGCACGACGGCCGACCCGATGCACCTGTCCGGCCTGCTGCCGGAGCACCAGCGCATCTGCACCCTGTGCCGCGAGGTGAAGTCGGTCGCGGAGGTCTCCGCGCTGCTCTCGATGCCGCTCGGCGTCGCCCGCATCCTCGTCGCCGACCTGGCGGAAGCCGGCATGGTGGCCATCCACCAGCCGGGCAATGGAGAGGCCGGCGGAACGCCGGATGTAACGCTGCTCGAGAGGGTTCTCAGTGGACTTCGCAAGCTCTGACGGTGGGGCGGCTCCTCGCTCCACCACCTCCGCGAAGATCGTGGTGGCGGGCGGCTTCGGCGTGGGCAAGACCACGTTCGTCGGCGCGGTCTCCGAGATCAATCCGCTGAGAACCGAGGCCGTGATGACGTCCGCGAGCGCGGGCATCGACGACCTCACGCACACCGGTGACAAGACGACCACCACGGTCGCCATGGACTTCGGCCGCATCACCCTGGACCAGGACCTGATCCTGTACCTCTTCGGTACCCCCGGACAGGACCGCTTCTGGTTCATGTGGGACGACCTCGTACGCGGCGCCATCGGCGCGATCGTGCTGGTCGACACGCGGCGCCTGGCGGACTGCTTCCCCGCGGTGGACTACTTCGAGAACAGCGGCCTGCCGTTCGTCGTGGCCCTCAACGGCTTCGAGGGACACCAGCCGTACACGCCGGAGGAGGTCCGCGAGGCCCTGCAGATCGGCCCGGACGCCCCCATCATCACCACCGACGCCCGCCACCGCGCGGACGCCAAGAGCGCGCTCATCACGCTCGTCGAGCACGCCCTCATGGCCCGGCTCAAGTAACACGCATTACAAGGCAATACGCGAGGGGCGGGCTGTGTTCTCGAACACGGCCCGCCCCTCGCGTTCATAACGTTTCGACAGTGAATTGTCGCCGGCCGCACACAGCGTGCGTTCGGTCGGTGCCGCTGCGCGCACGACAGGCCCCATTTTTGCCGCAGCTCGCTCTTTATGTCCGATTTATGTGGGGCGTAAGGTTCTGGGAATGGCCGGATTCAACTGTTTGGAACACGGCACTTAACCGTGCTGGAATTCAACGAACCAGCTAGTAGCACCGCCGAGAGGTTGTTGGTCGAGTGAGGCGAAGCAACTCGAGCCCCGCGGATGAACCCGCGCGAGGCAACTTCACCCCGCCGCCGCGCGCGGCCATGTCGCCCGTCGACGTGCCCGTGGAACCATCCACAAGCAGCGGAAGCACCAGCAGGCTCTCCCCCCGCAACTGGCGGGTGGCCACCAAGCTGAACGCCATCCTCATGGTTCCCGTCCTCGTCGGACTGGTCATGGGCGGCTTCCAGGTGAAGGGCTCGGTCGACAGCTGGAACGAGGCCAAGGACGCCGAGAAGACCGCCCGGATCGTCCAGGCCGCGGCCGAATACGGCCAGGCCCTCCTCAACGAGCGCGACCTCACCGCCGAGCCCCTCCTCAAGGGCGACCGCAACAACGCCGCGGTGACGAAGGCCTACGCGGCCACGGACGCGGCCAAGGCCAAGTTCGCCCAGGCCGCGAAGGACCTCCCGGCCAAGCAGGGCCTGGAGCGCCGCCTCGAACTCTTCCGCCAGGAGGAGCCGAAGCTGGAGCAGGTCCGCAAGACGGCCTACGCCGTCCCGGAGACCCAGAAGAAGAACCTCCCCTCCTCGGCCGGCCCCATCCCGACCGAAGAGGGCTACGTGCTGGTCCAGCACTACCTCATGCAGTTCTCCAACGAACTGGGCCTGGGCACCGGAAACGTCACCAGCTACGGCCGCATGGTCTACGCGGTCGAGCTGGCCAAGGCCGCGAACTCGCTGCAGCGCTCCGTCGGCACGCACCTGCTGGTGCGCCCGAACGAGAACGAGGAAATCCGCAAGGCCCAGCTGGTCGCCTTCTCCTCCTACGCCTACCTCGAAGAGATCGCCATCGGCGAGTACGTCGCCGCCGGCACCGACGAGGACACCAACCGGCTCAAGGAGGTCATGGGCAAGAAGTCCCAGGAGGGCGCCGCCAAGCTCGCCCAGGCCAAGCAGGCCGCAGAGCAGGCGGGCACCGTCTTCAAGGCTCCGCCCGTGGTGAACGGCTCCGCCCTCACCGGCATGACCGAGGCGATAGCCGGCGGCGAGAAGCCCGCCAAGCTCGCCCTGAACGGCACCACCGCCCCCGCCTGGCAGGCCGCCGCGACCGCCAAGTTCGACGGCTACGCCGAGATCGAGAAGGACCTCCTCGACAAGGCCGTCAAGGACGCCGTCGCGGTCTCCGACAAGTCGCGCGGCGACGCCATCCTGACCGGCGCGATCGTGGTCGTGGCCCTGCTGGCCGCCTTCATCCTGGCCGCCATGATGGCCCGCCAGATGAGCCGCTCGATGCGCCGTCTGCGCAGCTCCGCCTTCGACATCGCCGAGCAGCGCCTGCCCGCGCTCGTCGACCAGCTCTCGCGCACCGACCCGGGCAAGGTCGACACCCGTGTGCAGCCGATCCCGATCACCTCCCGGGACGAGATCGGCGAGGTCGCCCGCGCCTTCGACCAGGTCCACCAGGAAGCGGTCCGGCTCGCCGCCGAGCAGGCGCTCCTGCGAGGGAACGTCAACGCGATCTTCACCAACCTCTCCATGCGCAACCAGTCCCTGATCGAGGGCCAGCTGACCCTCATCACCGACCTGGAGAACAACGAGGCCGACCCGGACCAGCTGGAGAACCTCTTCCGCCTGGACCACCTGGCCACCCGTATGCGCCGCAACGGCGAGAACCTCCTCATCCTCGCGGGTGAGAACCCGGGCCGCCGCTGGGACCAGCCGGTGCCCCTCGTCGACGTGCTGCGCGCCGCCTCCTCCGAGGTGGAGCAGTACGAGCGCATCGAGCTCTCGGGCGTCTCCGAGGCCGAGATCCACGGCCAGGCCGTGACCGACCTCGTGCACCTGCTCGCCGAGCTCCTGGAGAACGCCACCACGTTCTCCTCCCCGCAGACCAAGGTCCGCGTCACCGCCACGCGTCTGCCCGACGGCCGCGTCATGGTCGAGATCCACGACAAGGGCATCGGCCTCACGGCCGAGGACTTCGCGGACATCAACCACAAGCTGGCCAACCCGCCGACCGTGGACGCCGCGATCTCGCAGCGCATGGGTCTCTTCGTGGTCGGCCGGCTGGCGGACCGCCACAGCATCCGCGTCCAGCTGCGCCCCTCGGGCGAGGCGGCCGGCACCACCTCGCTGGTCATGCTCCCCGACGCCATCACCCACGGTGGCGGTGGCGAGGGCATCCCGGAAGACGACTTCACCGTCTCCTCGATCATTCCGCAGCAGCAGGCCCAGCAGGCCGCCCCGCTGCGGACGGCCGCCGAGCTCGGCTTCGACGACTCCGCCTACGACGCCCCGGGCGCCCAGGGCGGCGACGCGAAGCCCGCGGACCCGCTCGGCCGGTCCCTGGGCCGCGAGGAGCGCCGGGCCGCGCTGGAGGCGCAGCTCAACTTCCCGCAGGCGCAGGACCAGGAGCAGTACCCCGGTCCCGAGGCGCAGGAGTATTCGGAACCCCAGCCGGAGCACGGGTACCAGGAGTACCAGGGCTACGAGCAGCAGTCCGCGCAGGGCTACGAGGCTCCGTACGACGCCCAGCAGCAGCCGGGGGCCTACGAGACGTTCCCGGAGCAGGGCTACGCGTATCCGGAGTCCGGCTACCAGGACGGGCAGCAGCCCGCCCAGACGTACGACGGTGGCTACGAGGACCAGTCCCAGCAGGCCGAGTGGCCCGGGCAGAACACCTACCCGGGCTCCTACCAGCAGGATTACGGGACCGATTCGGAATCCCCCTCCGCTCCCGAACCGGCCGTGGACCGCGTAGGCTTCGACCGTCCGGGCGCCGCTGCCGACGCCGGTCACGAGTTGACCGGGGCGGGCCTGCCGCGACGCGGCAGCCAGCAGCAGTGGCAGCCGGCACAGCAGGAAGCGGAGTCCGCCGGATCCCTCTTCGAGCAGCGGCCGCAGCGTCAGCAGCAGGCCGCCGAACCGAAGCAGGAGCCGGAGGAGGCAGCAGCCGGCGGGGGCTGGCGCTCGACGAACGACGAGCGCTGGCAGCAGGCCGGCAAGCTCCGTGAGCCGAAGGCGGGCGGGGTCACCTCGTCCGGTCTCCCTCGGCGCGTGCCCAAGGCCAACCTGGTCGAGGGCGCTGCGGAGACGACCCCGCAGGGAGGCCCCCAGGTCTCCCGCGCCCCGGAGGACGTCCGTGGCAGGTTGAGTAACCTGCGACGCGGTGTCCAGCAGGGACGCAGCGCGGGTTCCGAGCAGTCAAGTAACAGCTATGACCAGGAGCGTTAGTGTGAGCGCGATGAGCCAGGCGGCGCAGAACCTGAACTGGTTGATCACCAACTTCGTGGACAACACCCCTGGGGTGTCCCACACGGTGGTGGTCTCCGCCGACGGCCTTCTGCTGGCGATGTCCGACGGATTCCCGCGCGACCGCGCCGATCAGCTGGCGGCCGTGGCCTCCGGCCTGACCTCGCTGACCGCCGGTGCCTCCCGGATCTTCGAGGGCGGCGCCGTCAACCAGACCGTTGTGGAGATGGACCGCGGGTTCCTCTTCCTGATGTCCGTCTCCGACGGATCCTCGCTCGCGGTGCTCGCGCACCCCGAGTGCGACATCGGCCTCGTGGGCTACGAGATGGCTCTCCTCGTGGATCGGGCGGGCACGGTCCTCACCCCGGACCTCCGCGCGGAGCTGCAGGGAAGCCTTCTCAACTAGCAAACGGGCAGTGCGTTTCGCGTCATCGCACCGTAGGGTGCGGTGGCGCGGTTCCACAGGGAGTACTGCGTTCTTGGAGTCGGAGGAGGAAACGTGACAACACCCGGAGGACATCCTTATGGCGGCCTGCAGCCGCAGGGTGGGCACGACCAGAACCGCTTCAACTTCCCCTCCTCTCCCAGCCGGCCCGTGCCGGAGCACAACCCCTACGCCCAGCAGCCGTACGGCCAGCCCCAGCAGCCCCAGGCGCCCCACCGGCTTCCGCAGCAGCCCCCCAGGGCAGCGCAGCCGCAGGCCCCGAAGGCGCACAACCCGCTGGTGCGCCCGTACGCGATGACCGGCGGCCGTACCCGGCCGCGCTACCAGCTCGCCATCGAGGCGCTGGTCAGTACCACGGCGGATCCCGCTCGTCTGCAAGGGCAGCTGCCCGAGCACCAGCGCATCTGCCGCCTGTGCCAGGAGATCAAATCCGTCGCGGAGATCTCGGCACTTCTCTCCATTCCTCTTGGTGTCGCCCGAATCCTCGTCGCCGACCTGGCGGAGGCGGGCCTTGTCGCCATTCACCAGCCCGGCGGCGACGAGTCTGCCGGCGGCCAGCCAGATGTGACACTGCTCGAAAGGGTGCTCAGTGGACTTCGCAAGCTCTAACGGCGGAGCGGCTCCGCGCTCCACCACCTCCGCGAAGATCGTGGTGGCGGGCGGCTTCGGCGTGGGCAAGACCACGTTCGTCGGCGCGGTCTCCGAGATCAACCCCCTGCGCACCGAAGCCGTCATGACCAGCGCCTCCGCGGGTATCGACGACCTCACCCACACCGGTGACAAGACGACCACCACGGTCGCCATGGACTTCGGCCGCATCACCCTGGACCAGGACCTGATCCTGTACCTCTTCGGTACCCCCGGACAGGACCGCTTCTGGTTCATGTGGGACGACCTCGTACGCGGCGCCATCGGCGCCGTCGTCCTCGTCGACACCCGCCGCCTCGCCGACTGCTTCCCCGCGGTCGACTACTTCGAGAACAGCGGCCTGCCCTTCGTCATCGCCCTCAACGGCTTCGACGGACACCAGCCCTACACCCCCGAAGAAGTCCGCGAGGCCCTCCAGATCGGCCCGGACGCCCCCATCATCACCACCGACGCCCGCCACCGCGCGGACGCCAAGAGCGCGCTCATCACGCTCGTCGAGCACGCCCTCATGGCCCGGCTCCGGTAAGCAGAGCGGAACGAACGACGGCGAAGGCCCCCGTGTCCCGGACACGGGGGCCTTCGCCGTACCCCGGGACGTGCCGTGCGGGGGCGGGCCGTGCGGGGGGCGGGCACGCGGAAGGCCCCGCACCTCGAAAGGGTGCGGGGCCTCGTGGCGTTCTGCGTGCGCTGCTCAGCCGCGCCAGCTGTGGGGGGCCTGGAAGCCCCGGCTGCGCTCCAGGCGGCGCCAGCCGGCCGTGGAACGGCCCGCGGCGGCGGCCTCCTCCGGGGTGGCGGCGGCGCGGGCGAGGAGGATCGCGGTGATCGCGGCCAGCTCCTCGGGCTCGGCGTTGCCCTTCTCGACCTTCAGCAGGGTGTCGGTGGCGGTGCTCATCGTCGGCATGTCTCCTTCGCTCGTTACTGCGGCGGGTTGCCGTGCTTGCGAGACGGCAGATCGGCGTGCTTGGTGCGGAGCATCGCGAGGGCGCTGACGAGCACCCCGCGGGTCTCGGCGGGGTCGATGACGTCGTCCACGAGGCCGCGCTCGGCCGCGTAGTACGGGTGCATCAGTTCGGCCTTGTATTCCTTGACCATCCGGGCCCGCATCGCCTCGGGGTCCTCGGCGTCCGCGATCTGCTTGCGGAAGATCACGTTGGCGGCGCCTTCGGCGCCCATGACGGCGATCTCGTTGGTGGGCCAGGCGTACGTGAGGTCGGCGCCGATGGACTGGGAGTCCATGACGATGTACGCGCCGCCGTAGGCCTTGCGCAGGATCAGCGAGATCCGCGGCACCGTGGCGTTGCAGTACGCGTACAGCAGCTTGGCGCCGTGGCGGATGATGCCGCCGTGCTCCTGGTCGACGCCGGGCAGGAAGCCCGGGACGTCCAGCAGGGTGACGATCGGGATGTTGAACGCGTCGCACATCTGGACGAAGCGCGCGGCCTTCTCGGACGCGTGGATGTCCAGGACGCCGGCGAGGTGGCCGGGCTGGTTGGCGACGATGCCGACGACCTGGCCGTCCAGGCGGGCCAGGGCGCAGATGATGTTGCGCGCCCAGCGCTCGTGGATCTCCAGGACGTCCCCGTCGTCGACGAGCTCCTCGATGACCTTGAGCATGTCGTACGGGCGGTTGCCGTCGGCGGGGACCAGGTCGAGGAGGACGTCCGAGCGCCGGTCGGCGGAGTCGGTGTTCTCGTGGACCGGGGGGTTCTCGCGGTTGTTCGAGGGGAGCATCGTGATGAGGTACCGGACCTCGGCGATGCAGGTCTCCTCGTCGTCGTACGCGAAGTGCGCGACGCCGGAGGTCTCGGCGTGCACGTCCGCGCCGCCGAGGCCGTTCTGGCTGATCTCCTCGCCGGTCACCGCGCGGACGACGTCCGGGCCGGTGATGAACATCTGCGAGGTGTCCCGGACCATGAACACGAAGTCCGTCAGGGCCGGGGAGTACGCGGCGCCGCCGGCGCACGGGCCCAGCATCACCGAGATCTGCGGGATGACACCCGAGGCCTTGGTGTTGCGCTGGAAGATGCCGCCGTAGCCGGCGAGGGCGGAGACGCCCTCCTGGATACGGGCACCGGCGCCGTCGTTGAGGGAGACCAGCGGGGCACCGGCCGCGATGGCCATGTCCATGATCTTGTGGATCTTCGTGGCGTGGGCCTCGCCCAGCGCGCCGCCGAAGATGCGGAAGTCGTGCGCGTAGACGAAGACCGTGCGGCCCTCGACCGTGCCCCAGCCGGTGATGACACCGTCGGTGTAGGGCTTCTTGGCCTCCAGGCCGAAGCCGGTCGCCCGGTGCCGGCGGAGCTGCTCGACCTCCCTGAAGGAACCTTCGTCGAGCAGGAGCGCGATGCGCTCGCGCGCGGTCAGCTTGCCCTTGGCGTGCTGCGCCTCGGTCGCGCGGTCACTGGGGCCGCGCCGGGCCTCCTCGCGGAGGGAGTGCAGCTCGGCCACGCGCCCGCGGGCGTCCGTCGGCTCGCTCGGGGTCTGGTCCACAACGGTCATGTACCGACCTTACGAAGCGTGGCCATCAAAACCCTCCGTCGGTTCTACACAGTCTCGGGCCCCGTCCGCTGTGCGGCCCGGACAGAACCTCCGAAGGATGCATGGACTCCCCCAGCAGGGACCTTCGGCCTTTGTGGAGGTTCCACAAAACGGCGGTACCCCGACCCGAGAAGTTGAAATTTGAACGGAATGGGTCTAGCGTCCTTCTTGTTGAAAGTTAAACCAAACCGCAGGACTCCCCAGGAGGAAGTCATGGGTCTCTTCTCCCGCCGCAGCAGCCAGACCGCCGCCCCCGTACAGCAGGGCACGGTCGCCACGCTCCCCGTCGACCCGGCGCTCGCCGCCCTCACCGGCGAGTACGCCATCGACCCGGCGCACAGCAGCATCGGCTTCACCGTCCGCCACGCCATGGTGACCAACGTGCGCGGCAGCTTCGCCCAGCACGAGGGCACCCTCCGCCTGGACGGCAGCGACCCGTCGCGCTCCACCGCCTCCATCGACGTACAGATCGCCTCGGTCGGCACCGGCATCGCCGACCGCGACGCCCACCTGCTGGGCAGCGACTTCTTCGACGCCGAGCTCTTCCCGCTGATGACCTTCCGCTCCACCTCGGCGGCGCAGCTGGGCGGCGACAAGTACCGCATCACCGGTGACCTGACGATCAAGGACGTGACGCGTCCGCTCTCCATCGACCTGGAGTTCGCCGGTTCCGCCACGGACGTCTACGGCAGCGAGCGCGTCGGCTTCGAGGGCTCCGCCGAGATCCTGCGCTCCGACTGGGGCCTGACCTGGAACGCGGCCCTGGAGGCCGGCGGCGTGATGGTCAGCGACAAGGTGAAGCTGACCTTCGACATCTCGGCGGTCAAGCAGGCCTGACCGCGGCCCGCACGGAACCCCGGGGGCGGCTACCAGCCGCCCCCGCCGTCGAATCCGCCGCCCCCGTCGAATCCGCCACCGCCGCCGAAGTCCCCGCCGCCGAAGTCGGACGGGTTGAAATCGGCGCCCGAGACGTCCCCGCCCCCGAAGCCGCCGCCGTCGTGGCCGCCGTACCCGCCGCCGAAGTCCGAGGCGTACGCGGGGGTGGCCATCATCGAACCGAGCATCGTGCCCATCAGCAGGCCGGGCAGCATCCCGCCGCCGAAGTACCCGCCGGCCCAGGGGCCGTACGCGGGACCGGCGTCGTAGTACGGACGCGGACCGCGCTCCGTGTCGACGGTGCGCACCGCCGGGTCCAGCCCGTCGCGCAGCCGTACGGCGTCCGCCGCGCAGACCGGTACGGTCCGGGCCGTCCCGCCGGCCGGGGCCCAGGCGGCGTCCTCGGTGCTCGGCCCGTGGCGCGGGTCGAAGAAGCAGGGCGGGCGCCGCTCGGGCAGCGGCCTGCCCTGACGGCGGGCGTCGAGGACCGCCAGCGCGAACCGGCCGTCCTCCAGCGCCTGGGTCACCCCCTGTACCTCGTGCGGCTCCCGCGCGGAGGCCATGATCCGCTTGGCCGTCTCGTAGGAGTCCAGCCCCTTCTCGTAGTCCGCGCGCATCGCGTCGTCGGCGCCGGGCTCGCCGGGGTGGAAGTCGAGGCGTTCGAGTTCCTCGCCGAAGGCGGTGATGTCCTCGTCCACGACCACGCCCAGCCGGGCGATGGCTTCCCGCCGGGCCTCTTCCTTCTTCTTCCGGTTCCGCTTGACCAGGAGGTACGCGCCACCACCGCCGGCCAGGGCGACCGCGGCGAGGGCGATCAGCGCCCCGGCCGAGGAGCCGCCGCCGTCGGAGGCCCCGCCCCAGGAGGCCGGGGCGCGGCCCTTCATCTGCGGGAGGGCCTGGTCGACGAAGTTGTTCAGCTCGGTGGCGGCGTCCACCGCCCCGCCCGCCTTCACCGCGTCGGTGAGGTTGCGGACGGCGTTGCCCGGCATGACGGCCCGGTCGGCCCCGGCGTCGAAGCCGTCGCCGAGCCGGATGGCGTAGAGCCCGGTGATCCCCGTCTCGGTGCGGACCGTGCGCAGCACGCTGTCGGCGGGGAAGGCGGGGGTCGCGGGCAGCACGGCGACGAAGAGCGGCTTGCCGGCCGCCTTGATCTTGGCGGCCAGGGCGTCGGCCTGGGCCGGCGACAGCTGCGCGGCGGCCCCGGGGTCGACGTAGACCGGACCCTTCTTCAGAGCCTCCGCCACGGCGGCGGTCCCGCCGTCGGCCGCGGCGGCCCGCGGGGCGGCACCGAGCCCGCCGACGGTCAGCGCCAGCAGCAGACCGGACAGCACCGATCCGATGCGTACGGATATCAGCCTGGTCCTCATACTGACGACGCTACCCGAACCGCCACTTTCCCGTGTGAGCCGGACATAAAGGGCCATGCCCCCGAAGAAATTCGGGAACCTCGTCATCGGCAGGTGCCGACCGCCGCCGGGACTACTCGGCCGGCTCCACGCCCGCGTGCAGGAGGCCGAAGGTGTAGGCGTCCTCCAGGGCCTGCCAGGAGGCCGCGATGACGTTGGGGGCGACGCCCACCGTGTTCCACTCGCGGGTGCCGTCCGTCGTGGAGATCAGCACGCGGGTCGTGGACTCCGTGCCGTGCTTGCCCTCCAGGATGCGGACCTTGTAGTCCACCAGCTCGAACTTGGCCAGCTGGGGGTAGAAGCGCTCCAGCGCGACCCGCAGCGCCCGGTCGAGGGCGTTGACCGGGCCGTTGCCCTCCGCCGTGGCGACGATCCGCTCGCCCTTGGCCCACAGCTTGACCGTGGCCTCGTTGGCGTGGGTGCCGTCGGGGCGGTCCTCGACGATGGCCCGCCAGGACTCCACGCGGAAGTACTTGCGCGCCCGGCCCTCGGCCTCGGCGCGCAGCAGCAGCTCGAAGGAGGCGTCGGCGGCCTCGTACGTGTAGCCCGCCAGCTCGCGCTCCTTGACCCGCTCGACCACGCGGGCGATCAGCGCGCGGTCGCCGCCGAGGTCGACGCCGAGCTCCTTGCCCTTGAGCTCGATGGAGGCCCGGCCGGCCATGTCGGAGACCAGCATGCGCATGGTGTTGCCGACGCGCTCGGGGTCGATGTGCTGGTACAGGTCCGGGTCGACCTTGATGGCCGAGGCGTGCAGGCCCGCCTTGTGCGCGAAGGCGGACACGCCGACGTACGGCTGGTGCGTGGAGGGGGTGAGGTTGACGACCTCGGCGATGGCGTGGGAGATGCGGGTCATCTCGGCGAGCGCGCCCTCGGGGAGGACCTTGCGGCCGTACTTGATCTCCAGCGCGGCGACGACCGGGAAGAGGTTGGCGTTGCCGACGCGCTCGCCGTAGCCGTTCGCGGTGCACTGCACGTGCGTGGCGCCCGCGTCGACGGCGGCCAGGGTGTTGGCGACGGCGCAGCCGGTGTCGTCCTGGGCGTGGATGCCGAGGCGGGCCCCGGTGTCGGCCAGCACGGTCGAGACGACGGCGGTGATCTGGGCGGGGAGCATGCCGCCGTTGGTGTCGCAGAGGATGACGACGTCGGCACCGGCCTCGTGGGCGGTGCGGACGACGGACTTGGCGTACTCGGCGTTGGCGCGGTAGCCGTCGAAGAAGTGCTCGCAGTCGACGAAGACCCGGCGGCCCTGGGCGACGAGGTGGGAGACGGTGTCGCGGACCATCTCCAGGTTCTCGTCCAGGGTGGTGCGCAGGGCGAGTTCGACGTGCCGGTCGTGGGACTTGGCGACGAGGGTGATGACCGGCGCGCCGGACTCCAGGAGGGCTCGCACCTGCGGGTCCGAGGCGGCGGCGCCGCCGGCCCTGCGGGTGGCGCCGAAGGCGACGAGCTGGGCGTTCTTGAAGTCGATCTCGGCGCGGGCGCGGGCGAAGAACTCGGTGTCGCGGGGGTTGGCGCCGGGCCAGCCGCCCTCGATGAAGCCGACTCCGAACTCGTCCAGGTGCCGCGCGATGGTCAGCTTGTCCGCGACCGTGAGGTTGATGCCCTCACGCTGGGCGCCGTCGCGCAGGGTGGTGTCGAAGACGTGGAAGGCGTCGTCGAGGGCCTCTGTCGGCTGGGTCGCCTCTGTCGTCGTCATGCTGATCTGACTCCTGTCGGATGAGTGGTTCCGGAGACCGGGGATCCACTGCCCCCATCATCGCGCGCTGCCCGCTTCCGGCATGTTTCTGCCCTTGGAAACGAAAAGACCCCTCGCGGGTGCGAGAGGTCTGCGCGCGGGTCTGAGGCACGGTGGCCGCTGCCGCGGAGGTCGTCCACGGTTTCAGCGGTCACAGAGGACCGGCGCGCTGCTGTCCATAATCATGAGCTGAGCAGACACGCTCGCAGTGTGTCACACGGCCCGTCGCCGGTGGACGCCGGTCTCAGCATGCGGGCACCTGCCGTCCGGCAGTCGGGCCGCCGCCGGGAAAGTGCCTGATACGGAAGGCACGGCCAGGACAGGGCCTAGCCGGCGAGGGTTTCGGCGAGGAACTCCGAGACGTGTTCCAGGATGTCCTCGCGCCCTATGCCGGGCAGGCCCACGGCGACCTGGATGCTGAACCCGTCGAGCAGGGCCCGCAGCCTGGACGCGAAGCGGTCGGGGTCCACCGCGCGGAACTCGCCGCGCGAGATGCCCTCGGCGAGCAGGGCGACCAGGTCGCGGTGCCAGGCGCCCTCGATGGCGGCCTGCCGTTCGCGCTCCTGGGGGCCCGCGTTCTGGGACCGGTTCCAGACCTCCAGCCACAGGGTCCAGTGCGGGTCCCGGGCGCCGTCGGGCACGTACAGGTCCACGTACGCCCCTACGCGCTCGCGCGCCGAGCCGCGGCGGGCCAGCAGGGCCCGCCGCTCGGTGCCGAGGGCCGCCTCGCTCCACTCCAGGGTCTGCAGCAGGAGCTCGTCCTTGCTGCCGAAGTAGTAGAGGAGGTGGCCGCTGCTCAT
Source organism: Streptomyces sp. NPDC033966 (assembly GCF_055575955.1). Taxonomy (NCBI): domain Bacteria; kingdom Bacillati; phylum Actinomycetota; class Actinomycetes; order Kitasatosporales; family Streptomycetaceae; genus Streptomyces; species Streptomyces sp. NPDC033966. Next base: position 214,866 of record NZ_JBVIRQ010000001.1, read on the forward strand.
GCCGACCTGCCGGCCCAGGCCGGCCATGGTCAGGCCCTCCAGTCCGCGCTCGGCGATCGTGGCCATGGCGGCGACGAGTACGTCCTCGCGCGGGGGCGCGTTCTTGCGCGCCGCCCGTACCGGTACTCCACCCGCCACCATGGTCACTCCTTCACGAGGTCGGCCTCGGGTCAGACCTTCGGCTGCTGCTGGGTGATGCAGTGGATACCGCCACCCCCGGCGAAAATCGTACGTGCGTCAACGAGCGTCACGGTCCGCCCGGGGAACAGTCCGCGGAAGATCTCGGCGGCCTCCTCGTCGCGCGGGTCGTCGAAGGCGCACAGCACCACTCCCCCGTTGCAGAGGTAGTGGTTGATGTACGAGTAGTCCACCCACTCGCCGTCCTCCTCCAGCACGGTCGGCGCGGGGACCTCCACGACCTCCAGCAGCCGGCCCTGCGCGTCGGTGGAGGCGCGCAGGATGGCGGCGATGGTCTTGCAGCGCTCGTGGTCCGGGTGGGCCGGGTCGGGCTGGGTGTGGACCATCACCACGCCGGGGCGGGCGAAGGCGGCGACGATGTCCACGTGGCCCTGGGTGCCGTAGGTGCCGTAGTCGCCGGCCAGGCCGTACGGCAGCCAGATCGCCTTGGTGGTGCCGAGGTGGGCGTGGATCTCCTCCTCGACCTGCTGGCGGGTCCAGCCGGGGTTGCGGCCCTCGCCGAGCTGCACGGTGTCGGTGAGGAGCACGGTGCCCTCGCCGTCGACGTGGATGGCGCCGCCCTCGTTCACCAGGCGGGTGCTGTAGGTGCGGGTGCCGACCACGTCGGAGATGTGCCGGGCGATCTTCGAGTCGTGGTCCCAGCGGGCCCACTCCTGAGCGCCCCAGCCGTTGAAGGTCCAGTCGACGGCGGCCAGTTCGCCGGCGTCGTTGGTGACGAACGTCGGGCCGATGTCCCGCATCCAGGCGTCGTCGAGCTCCTGCTCGACGAGCTCGACGTCGTCGCCGACGATCGCCCGGGCGCTCTCGGCGTCGCCCGGGGAGACGACGAGGGTCACCGGCTCGTAGGCGCGGACCGCGCGGGCGACGGCGCCCCAGGCCTGGCGGGCCTCGGCGAGCTCCTGCTCGTTGGTGAAGGTGGGGTTGGGGCTGGGCCAGGCCATCCAGGTGCGCTCGTGGGGGGTCCACTCGGCGGGCATCCGGAAGCCGTCGTTCACGGGCTTGGCGGCGGGCTGTGCATTCATGGTGGGGTCCTAACGGGCTTACAGGCTTTGCCGTCTAGAAGAAGTACAGGCGGTTGAGGGAGACCGAGTCGGCCGCTTCGGAGCGCAGCGGTTCCCCGTCGAGGGAGACCAGTCCGCTGCGCGCGTCCACATCGACCGCGCCCACCCGGGAGTTGAGGAGCATGTCCTTGGGGCCGATGCCGCGGGTGCCGCGTACGGCGACCCGGCGGCGCCGGGTCGGCATCTCGTCGCTGCCCAGCGCCGCCGCGGCGGCGGAGACGAAGGCGACGGAGATGTCGGCGGCGGTGGCCCCGTACGAGCCGAACTGCGGTCCGAGGACGAGTGGTTCGCAGGTGTCGGTGGCGGCGTTGGGGTCGCCGGTGACTCCGTAGGCCGGGAAGCCCGACTTCAGCACCAGCTGCGGCTTGGCGCCGAAGAACTGGGGGCGCCACAGGACGATGTCGGCGAGCTTGCCGATCTCGATGGAGCCGATCTCGTGCGCCAGGCCGTGGGCGATCGCCGGGTTGATGGTCAGCTTGGCCATGTACCGCAGCACGCGGGCGTTGTCGTCGCCCTCGCCGTCGCCGTCCAGGGGACCGAGCTCGCCCTTCATCTTGGCGGCCATGGCGAAGGTGCGGCGGATGGTCTCGCCGGCCCGGCCCATGCCCTGGGCGTCGGAGGAGGTGATGCCGATGGCGCCCAGGTCGTGCAGGACGTCCTCGGCTCCCATCGTCCCGGCGCGGATCCGGTCGCGGGCCATCGCGGCGTCGCCCGGGAGGTCCGGCTTGAGGTCGTGGACGGAGACGATCATGCCGTAGTGCTCGGCGACCGCGTCCCGGCCGAAGGGCAGGGTGGGGTTGGTGGAGGAGCCGATCACGTTCGGCACGCCCGCCATCTTCAGGACGTTGGGCACGTGCCCGCCGCCGCAGCCCTCGATGTGGAAGGCGTGGATCGTCCGGCCCTCCAGCACGCGCAGGGTGTCCTCCACCGACAGGCACTCGTTGAGGCCGTCGGAGTGCAGGGCGACCTGCACGTCGTACTCCTCGGCCACCCGCAGCGCGGTGTCCAGGGCACGGGTGTGGGCACCCATGTCCTCGTGGACCTTGAAGCCGGACGCGCCGCCCTCGGCCAGGGCCTCCACCAGCGGCGCGGCGTCCGAGGAGGAGCCGCGGGCCAGGAAGCCGATGTTCACGGGCCAGGCGTCGAACGCGTTGAAGGCGTGCTTCAGCGCCCAGGGGGAGTTGACTCCAACGCCCCAGACGGGGCCGAACTCCTGACCGATGACGGTGGTGACACCGGCGGCGAGGGAGGCCTCCATGATCCGCGGGGAGAGCAGGTGGACGTGGGTGTCCACGGCGCCGGCCGTGGCGATCAGGCCCTCGCCGGAGACGATGCTCGTTCCGGTGCCGACGACCACGTCGACCCCGTCGAGGGTGTCCGGGTTGCCGGCCCGGCCGATCGCGTGGATGCGGCCCTCGCGGATGCCGATCGACACCTTCTTGATGCCGAGGACGGCATCGATGACGAGGACGTTGCTGATCACGACGTCGCAGGTCTCGCGGACGGCGGCGCCCTTCAGGTGCAGGCCGTCGCGGGCGGTCTTGCCGAACCCGGCGAGGAACTCGTCGCCGGGCTTCTGGGCGTCGTACTCCACCCGGACGGTGAGCCCCGAGTCGCCGAGCCGGACCCGGTCCCCGGCCCGGGGGCCGAAGACGGAGGCGTACTCGTGCGGGTCGATGTGGCGGCTGCTGCCGGGGGCGCAGTGCGCGCTGTGGTCGGTGTGGGGGGTCTGACGGCTCACGCCCGGTCTCCCTTCGGGTCGGCTTCGGTGGTGGCGGCGGCGCCGAGGTAGCCGCAGGCGGCGGCGCGGGCCAGGGCCTGCTCCTTGGCTCCGGGGGCGTCCAGCGGACCGTCCACCAGGCCCGCGAAGCCGATGGCGATCCGCTGGCCGCCGATCGGGACGAGGCCCACCTCGCCCTCGCCGTGCGGGTCGAAGCGCACCGAGGAGCCGGCCGGCACGCACAGCCGCATGCCGTAGGCGGCGGCGCGGTCGAAGTCGAGCCGGGGGTTCGCCTCGAAGAAGTGGAAGTGGGAGGTGACGCTGACCGGCACGGACGCGGTGTTGCGCACGCGCAGGTGCAGCTGGGGTTCGGGCTGCGGTGCGCCGGGGCCGGGGACGACCGCTCCCGGGGCGTCGTCGCCGAGGGAGACCGCGCCCTGGATGGGCGCGGAGACCACCGCGAGGCGGGATCCGTCGTCGAAGACGGCCTCCACGTGCACCTCGGTGACCACGTCGGCCACACCGGGCAGCACGTCGTCGGGTCCGAGGACGCTCCGGGCCTCCTCGATGGCCTCGGCCAGCCGCTTGCCGTCGCGCGCGGCCTCGCAGACCGTGTCCGCGATCAGCGCGGTGGCCTCGGGGACATTGAGCCTGAGGCCCCGGGCCCGACGGGCCCTGGCCAGTTCCGCTGCGCTGCGCAGCAGCAGCCGGTCGCGCTCCGTAGGGGTCAGCCGCACGCCGATCCACCACCTTTTGACTCGATGGGTTAGAGCATCACTCTAACTCTTCATTTCCGCGCAATGAAGCATTGACCTGGGACCTGGGCTCAGGTCACATTGAATGACGCTCAAATCCATGCGCAACCATCCCCCGCCCTGCCAAGGGAGTCCCCCCATGCCCATCGAACAGCGCGGAGTCGACACCATTCCGGAGGAGGAGCGGACGAGCAGTCCCCGTGACCTGATCTCGATCCTCCTCGGCTCCAACCTCTGCCTCGGCGTGATCGTCTTCGGCTGGCTGCCCCCGTCCTTCGGACTCGGGCTGGTGCCCTCCGTCACCGCCATCGTGACCGGCACCCTGGTCGGCATCGCCTTCACCGCGCCGCTCGCCCTGGTGTCCCTGCGCACCGCGACCAACCTGTCCACCTCCAGTGGCGCCCAGTTCGGCGTACGGGGGCGGCTGGTCGGCTCCGTGGTCGGCCTGCTGCTCTCCCTCGGCTACACCGCGCTCACCCTGTGGATCGGCGGCGACGTGATGGCCGGGACCCTGTCCCGGCTCACCGGACTGCCCGATACCGGCCTCACCCGGGCCGTGATGTACGGCGTGCTCGCCGCGGGCACCGTCGTCGGGGCCGTCTTCGGCTACCGGCTGCTGCTGCGCATGAGCAAGGTGCTGGCCGTCGCCATGGTGGTCCTGCTGGCCGTCGGCGTCATCGCCTACGCCCCGGACTTCACCAGCGCCGCCCCGCCGGACACGGAGTACCTCCTCGGCTCCTTCTGGCCGACCTGGCTGCTGGCAGCCGTCGCCGCCGGGCTCAGCGGGCCCGTCGCGTTCATCACCCTGCTCGGCGACTACACCCGCTACGTCTCCCCGCGCCGCCACGGCTCCCGCAAGGTGTTCTGGGCCACCTGCCTCGGGCTGCTGGTCGGGCTGCTGATCCCGCAGCTGTTCGGCACCTACACCGCCCTCGCCGCCCGCGCCGGGGCCGACTACGCCGGGCCGCTCGTGGCGGCCGCGCCCTTCTGGTACCTCGTCCCGCTGCTGGCGGCCGCGGCGGCCGGCTCGGTGGGCAACGCCGGGCTGATGCTCTACTCGATGGGCCTGGACCTGGACGCCATCGTGCCGAGGGCCACCCGTACGAAGGCCACCGTGATCGCCGCGGCCGTGGCCACCGCGTTCGTCTTCTTCGGCTCCTTCGAGTGGGACGTGCAGTCCGCGATGACCTCGTTCGTGCTGCTGCTCACCGCGATCGGCACCCCGTGGGCCGTGATCACCCTGATCGGCTTCGTGCGCTGCCGCGGGGTCTACGACGCCGACGCCCTCCAGGTGTTCAACCGTCGGGCCCGCGGCGGCGTCTACTGGTACAGCGGCGGCTGGAACCTCCGCGCCACCGCCTCCTGGGCGGCGGGCGCGGCCGTGGGACTGGCGGCCGTGTCGACCCCGGTGTACGAAGGCCCTCTGCTGGCCCTCACCGGCGGGGTGGACTGTAGTTTCATCCTGTCGGGCCTGGTCGGCGGCGCGGTGTACACCGCGCTGACCCTCCGGCCGAAGGCGGCTCCGGCCGCCGGTCCGACGACGGAAGCAGTCTTGGCGGCGGCCGAATAGGACAGGGGCCGCCGCCCGGTACGAACGGCACGGGGAGGCGTCGTGGAAGAGATCGCATACGTGGCGACGAGGATCGTCAAGGGGATCGCGGGACTGGCCTACATGATCGGCGACGGCCTGATGGCCGTGGGAGGCCCGGACGGCCCCGTCCAGGGCGGCAAGAAGAAGGACGGGGAGAAGAAGGACGAGGAGCGCTGACCACGCTCCTCCCCCACCCCACCGCAAGGCCGAAGGCCCCCGCGCAGCAGCGCGGGGGCCTTCGGGCGTCTCGGGACAGGCCCTAGCCGAGCGGGTGCATCCAGCCGTGGGTGTCGGCGGTGTGGCCGGTCTGGAGGTCCAGGAGCGCCTTGCGGAGCTTCATGGTGACCTCGCCGGGCTGCCCGTCGCCCTGGGTCCAGTTGGCGCGCTCGGACTTGACCGAGCCGACCGGGGTGATGACGGCGGCGGTGCCGCAGGCGAACACCTCGGTGAGGGTGCCGTTCTCGTTGTCGCGCTTCCAGTCCTCGGTGGTGATGCGGCCCTCCTCGGCGGTGTAGCCGAGGTCTCGGGCGATGGTGAGGAGGGAGTCGCGGGTGATGCCGGGGAGGAGCGAGCCGGTCAGCTCGGGGGTGACGATGCGGTCGCCGTACACGAAGTACAGGTTCATGCCGCCCATCTCCTCGATCCAGCGGTGCTCGACCGCGTCGAGCCAGACGACCTGGTCGCAGCCGTGCGAGGCGGCCTGGGCCTGGGCGACGAGGGAGGCCGCGTAGTTGCCGCCGGTCTTGGCGGCGCCGGTGCCGCCCTTGACGGCGCGCACGTACTCCTCGGAGAGCCAGACGGAGACGGGCTTGACGCCGCCGGGGAAGTAGGCGCCGGCCGGCGAGGCGATGACCATGAAGAGGAACTCGTTGGCCGGGCGGACGCCCAGGCCGACCTCGGACGCGAACATGAACGGGCGCAGGTACAGGGAGGCCTCGCCGGAGTCCGGCACCCAGGCGCGGTCCTGCTTGATCAGGGCGTCGCAGGCCTCGATGAAGAGGTCGGCGGGCAGCTCGGGCATCGCCATGCGGCGGGCGGAGGCCTGGAAGCGCTCGGCGTTGGCGCGCGGGCGGAAGGTGGCGACGGTGCCGTCGGGCTGGCGGTAGGCCTTGAGGCCCTCGAAGATCGTCTGCGCGTAGTGCAGGGTCATGTTCGCGGGGTCGATCGCCAGCGGGGCGTACGGGACCAGCTCGGCGTCGTGCCATCCGCGGCCCTCGGTCCACTTGATCGTCACCATGTGATCGGTGAAGTGGCGGCCGAAGCCGGGGCTGGCCAGGATCGCCTCGCGCTCCGCGTCGGACAGCGGGTTCGAGGAGGGCTTGAGCTCGATCGTGGGCGTCGTCATGAGTGCTTGTCCTTCACCGGTTGGGTTTGGCGGACCGCGCTCATGCGTACTAGGACGTCCGAGCTTCCCCGTAATCCGCGGCCTCGCGTTCGATTATCGCGCGCGGGCAGGCTTCGGAGAAACGGGGCTTAGCGGCCCAGGGGAGATGGTGGCACCGGGGGCCGCACAGGAGAAGCCGCCAGGTCCGTTTGTGACCTGGCGGCTTCCTGGGTGGAACGGCCGGGTCAGCCGGCTACTCGCGCGGCGAGGGCGTCGCCGATCACGTCGGTGGAGCGGAAGGTGCCGTCGCGCTCGGCCAGGTCGGCGGAGACGGCGTCCTCGATGCGGACGGCCTGGGCCTCGTAGCCGAGGTGGCGCAGCAGGAGGGCGACCGAGAGGATCGTCGCGGTCGGGTCGGCCTTGCCGGTGCCCGCGATGTCGGGGGCGGAGCCGTGGACGGGCTCGAACATGGACGGGAAGGCGCCGGTCGGGTTGATGTTCCCGGAGGCGGCCAGGCCGATGCCGCCGGTGACGGCCGCGGCCAGGTCGGTGAGGATGTCACCGAACAGGTTGTCCGTGACGATGACGTCGAAGCGCTCGGGCTGGGTGACGAAGAAGATCGTCGCGGCGTCGACGTGCAGGTAGTCGGTGGTGACCTCGGGGTACTCCTGGCCGACCTTGTCGAAGATGTTCTTCCACATGTGGCCCGCGTACACGAGGACGTTGTTCTTGTGGACGAGCGTCAGCTTCTTGCGGGGGCGGGCGTTGGCCCGCTCGTACGCGTCGCGCACGACGCGCTCCACACCGTAGGCCGTGTTGACGCTGACCTCGGTGGCCACCTCGGCGGGGGTGCCGGTGCGCAGGCTGCCGCCGTTGCCGGTGTACGGGCCCTCGGTGCCCTCGCGGACCACGACGAAGTCGATCTCCGGACGGCCGGCGAGCGGGGTGGCCGTGTTCGGGAACAGCTTCGAGGGGCGCAGGTTGATGAAGTGGTCGAAGGCGAAGCGGAGCTTCAGCAGCAGGCCGCGTTCCAGGACGCCCGACGGGACCGACGGGTCGCCGATGGCGCCCAGCAGGATCGCGTCGTGGTGCTTGAGGGCCTCCAGCTCCGCGTCCGGGAGGGTCTCACCGGTGCGGTGCCAGCGCTGGGCGCCGAGGTCGTACTCCTTGGTCTCCAGCTTCACATCCTGGGGCAGGACCGCGGTAAGGACCTTGAGGCCCTGAGCCACGACTTCCTGGCCGATGCCATCACCGGGGATCACTGCGAGATTGATGCTGGTCGACATGTCGGAACCGTACTCCGTGTCCCAGCCCTCAGACATATCGCGTCCAGCATTTGGACCAACCGGACGCGGCGCGCCGGGTGCGGACGGGCCGGGAAGCGGAGTCGCCGGGAAGCCGGTCAGTGGCCGGTCGAGCCGCCGTTGTCGCGGCGGTCCAGGGCGCGCTGGAGGGCGGCGGCGGCGTTCTTGCGGTCGGCGTCGGCCGGGGAGGCGTGGCGGACGCGGCGGGCTGCGGCGGTGGTGGGGGTCATGGTGATCGACTCCTTGGGATCACGGCGTGGCGGGGCCACGGATGAGGGGTGTTCCTTCAAGGCGCCGGAAGAGGCGGGGGGCAGTGCGCCGCAGGGGTTGCCTGCCAGTGGGCGCGCGCCCTCGACCGCCATTCGCAGGATCAGCGAGACGTTCGGCTCCTACAAAGCTAGGGCAGGTCCGGCTGTATGTCTCCGCAATTACTCGGACTTCCTAGTATCTGAGACGGGAAACCCCTCGAAGGGAGCCTTCCACAGGTTCCGCTTTCAGGCCTTCTCGGCCCTGAGTTCCCTGATCAGAGCCCTGGCGACGAGCGTGGATGCCAATTCCGTTGTGGTGACGTATCCCACCTGCCTCACCGGCCTCCGCGGCCCCAGGGCGGTGATCTCGACGGTGTCGGGAGCCTCCCGCAGCGACAGCTCCGGCATGATCGCCATGCCCAGGCCCCGGCCGACCATGGTCAGCACCATGGCGTCGTCCTCCGCCTTCACGGTGGCCCGGGGGATCCAGTCCTGGGACCGCCACCACGCCCGGGTGTAGGAGCCGCAGTTCTCGTCCCAGTCCAGCAGGGGCAGCGCCCTGGGGTCCGGGTGCCCGGCGGGGTGCACCAGGGAGTACGCCTCCTCCGCCAGCACCCCGGTCAGCAGCCCCGGCGGTACGTCCTCCCGCGCGCCCAGCGTCGCGATGCCCAGGTCCGCCCGGCCCGCGGCCACCTCCCCCGCCGTGCCGGCGCCGATCTCGCGCACCACCCTGACCTCGGGCCGGATGCCGGGGTGCAGCGCGGCGAGCCGCTCCAGCGCGGGCGGCAGCAGGTGCAGGGCCGCGCTGCGGAAGGCCGCGACGCGCAGCACCCCCTCCAGCGCCTCCCGCCCGGCGGGGGCCCGGGCGGCGCCGCGCGCCTCCGCGCCCAGCACCTCGTACAGCCGCAGGATGCGCCGGCCCAGTGCGACGGCCCGCTCGCCGGCCGGGGTGGGCGAGGCTCCGGTGCGGCCGCGCTCGAACAGCACCGCGCCGACCTTGCCCTCACTGCCGCGCACCGAGTGCGAGACGGCCGACTGGCTGACCCCCAGCGCGGCGGCCGCGGCGGAGAAGCCGCCCGTGTCGGCGACGGCGACCAGGACGCGGAGTTCCTGCGGGGCGAGCTCGGTCAAGGGTTCCCACCTCGATGTATGAGCCGCACTCATGGATGTGCGGCTTCCATGAGGGCAACCCCCTGCCCGGCCGCCGGATTCCTTCCTAGGTTCATGGCCATGAGCACCGACACCGCCCACGCCGTCCACCAGATCGCCCGTCCGACCGGCTTCCCCGTCGCCTCCGACTTCGCGTACGTCTCCTCTCCCGTTCCCGAACCCGCCCCCGGCACCGCCCTGGTGGAGAACCTGCTGCTGTCGGTGGACCCGTACCACCGCGGACTGATGGACGGCGGCGAGGGCGGCTTCGAGCTGAACGCCCCGCTGGAGGGCCGCACGGTGGGCCGGGTCACCGCTTCCCGCGACCCGGGCCTGAAGGAGGGCGACCTGGTGTTCCACCGCGCGGGCTGGCGCACCCACTCCCTGGTCACCCCGGGCGTGGACGGCACCCGCAGACTGCGGGGCCACGAAGGCGTCCCGCTGGAGGCCTACCTGTCCGTCCTGGGCGGCACCGGCCTGACCGCCTACGCCGCCCTCACCCGGACCGCGGCCCTGCGCGAGGGCGAGGACCTCTTCGTCTCCGCCGCCGCCGGCGGGGTCGGCACCGCCACCGGGCGCATCGCCCGGCTGCTCGGCGCCCGCCGGATCATCGGCAGCGCCGGCTCGGCGGCGAAGGTCGCCCACCTCACCGGGACCCTCGGCTTCGACGCCGCCTTCGACTACCACGACGGGCCGGTCGGGGAGCAGCTGGCGCAGGCCGCGCCGGACGGCATCGACGTGTACGTGGACAACGTGGGCGGGGACCACCTGGAGGGCGCGATCGACTCCCTGCGCGAATACGGCCGGATCGCCTGGGTCGGAGCGATCTCGATGTACAACGCGGACCGCGCCCCCGCCGCGCCCCGCAACCTCTTCGAGGTGGTCCACAAGTCTCTGCGCATGGAAGGCGTAATGGTTCGAAACCACACCAATCTCCAGGACGAGCTGGAGGACTTCCTGGTGCCCCATCTGCGCAGCGGCCGGGTCGGTACGGACACCACCGTTGTCCAGGGATTCGACCGCACGGTGGAGGCCTTCCTGGGCATGCTCCACGGCGAGAACACGGGCAAGATGCTCGTGCGCACCGGGAGTTGATTCCAGCCATCCGGATGTTCACCGAGTTCTTACCGCACGGATGTAGACCTTTACGGCGGCTGCCGCCACCCTTGCCGTCAATGTGCCGGAGGGGCACTTGAGTTGGAGGCGAGCAGCCAGTGACACCCATCAGCCGCAGGGGATTCGTGGGGATCGGCGCAGGGCTCGTGGCGGGGGCGGCCCTGCCCGCCGCCCTGCCGGGCACGGCCGCGGCCGCCGCCGCGACGGGCACGATCACCGATGTGAAGCACGTGGTGGTCCTGATGCAGGAGAACCGCAGCTTCGACCACTACTTCGGCAGGCTGAAGGGCGTACGCGGCTTCGGCGACCGCGCCGCGGGCAACATCCCCGGAGGCTGGGGCACCTTCAACCAGCCGAACTGGGGCGGCCGCCAGTACCCGTGGAAGCTGTCCGCCACCCCCTCGGCCGGCGGGGCCGACGGCCAGACCCTGGCCCAGTGCACCGGAGACCTCCCGCACAGCTGGAGCTCGCAGCACGCGGCCTGGAACAACGGCAGGATGGACAACTGGGTCGCCGGTGTCGGCAAGACCCACACCCTCGGCTACCTGGAGCGGGGCGACATCCCCTTCCACTACGGCCTCGCCGACAACTACACCGTCTGCGACGCCTACTTCTGCTCCACCCTCAGCGCCACCGGCCCCAACCGCACCTTCCTGTGGAGCGGCAAGGTCGACGCGGGCAGCAAGGACGGCGGCGAGGAGTCCGGGCTGACCTGGGAGTCGTACGCGGAGGCCCTCCAGCGGGCCGGGATGAGCTGGAAGGTCTACCAGAACGCCCAGGACAACTACGGGGACAACGGGCTGGCCTACTTCAAGAAGTTCACCGACGCGAGGCCCGGCGACCCGCTGTGGGACCGGGGCATGGCCTCGGTCCCCAGGGTCACCGGCTCCACCCCCGACGACATCGCGGCCGCGATCCGTGCCGACGTGGTCGCCGGGACCCTGCCCCAGGTGTCCTGGGTGGTGGCGAGCGAGGCCTTCTCCGAGCACCCGTACGCCCCTCCCGGCGACGGCGCGCACTTCGTGGACCTGGTCTACCGCGCGCTCGCCGCGAACCCGGAGGTCTTCGACTCCACCGTCCTCTTCCTCAACTACGACGAGAACGACGGCTTCTTCGACCACGTGCCGCCGCCGGTCGCCCCGCCCGGCACCCCGGACGAGTACATCGACGGCGTCCCGGTCGGGCTCGGCTTCCGCGTCCCGATGCTGGTGATGTCCCCCTGGACCCGCGGCGGCTGGGTCAGCTCCGAGGTCTTCGACCACACCTCGGTGCTGCGCTTCATGGAGAAGTGGACGACCGCGATCGGCACGCCCGCCCTCTGCCCCAACATCAGCGCCTGGCGCCGCAAGGTGACCGGTGACCTGACGGGCGTCTTCGACTTCGCGCACCCCGTGTACGGGGTCCCCGCGGGCCTGCCGCCCACGGCGAAGGTGATCGGCCAGTCCACCTGCGGCCCGCTGCCCAACCCCGTCCCGCAGGACAACGCCCAGCCGGCGCAGGAGCCCGGCACCCGGCCGGCGCGGGCCCTCCCGTACCAGGTGAACGGCAACCTGGACCGCTTCGAGTTCGGCCCGATGGGCAAGATCCTGGCCTGGTTCTCGATGACCAACCAGGGCCCCCAGGCGAAGCAGGCGGCACACTTCTCGATCCACCCGCACCAGTACCGGGACACGGCCGCCTGGCAGTACACGGTCGACCCGGGCGCCACCTCGACCGACTGGTTCTCCATCGGCCTGGGCGCCGGCTCGGGCAAGTACGACATCTCGATGTACGGCCCGAACCGGTTCCTGCGCCGCTTCATCGGCGACGCCACGAAGCCGGGCAAGGACCTGGAGGTCGCGGCCCGCTACGCGGTGGAGTCCGGTACCGGCAAGACGGCCGTCTGGTTCAAGATGACCAACGCCTCGGGCTCCCCGGTCACCTTCACCATCCGCTCCAACGCCTACCGCACGGACGGCCCCTGGACCTACACCGTCCCGGCGAACTCCTCGCGCGAGGACTTCTTCAACGCGGTGGCGTACAGCAAGGGCTGGTACGACTTCACGGTCCTGGCCGACGCCGACGGCACCTGGTCGCGCCGCTACACGGGCCACATCGAGACGGGCGCCCCCAGCGTCTCGGGCTAGCTACACGACGTCCCCGTCGCGCCAGTCGAAGTCGAGCCGCCCGGAGGAGACCGGCGCGACCCCGCCGGGCGGCGTCCACACGTAGGTCGAGCCCTCCTCCTCGGCCAGCCGCTCGGGGCCGGCCGGGCCGAGCACGCCGATCTGCCCGGGATACGGCTTCCAGCCCCGGCTCTCGTACAGGGCCGCGCCCTCCTCGGACGCGGACAGGGCGCCCAGTACGTAGGCGCCGGCGATCACGCCCTCCAGCCCGGCCATCACCGCCCCGCCGAGCCCGCGCCGGCGCCGGCCGGCGCGGACGGCCACGGCCTCCACGTACCCGGTCCGCAGGGCCCGCCCCTGGTGCAGCACCCGCCGCTGGACGACGCTGCCGTGCGCGACGAGCACGCCGCCCTCGTACACCAGGGCGTGCATCCCGCCGAGGGCGTGCTCGAAGTCCTCGTCGCCGAAGTCGCCGTCGAAGGCCCCGTCGGGCAGGTCCCGGACGGCGGCGAGGGCGTCCCGGCCGAGCTGGGAGGTGTGCGCGAGGCGGACCGGCGTGTCGTCGCTCATGCCCCCAGTCTGCCCCGGAGCCCCTCCAGTTCGGCCGCCGTCAGCCCGGCCCCGCGCAGGTAGGCGCCCGCATCCAGCCACTGCGCGGTGTCCCGGGCCAGGGCGTGCACCGTGGTGCCGAGGCCGGCGACGTACTCCTCGATCTCGGAGTCGTCGTAGGACCTGCCCCGGGCCGCGTACCGGGCCCGCACCCGGGGCTCGCTCAGCGCGTGGTCGTCGGCTGTCTCCCGCGGGCTCGCCCCGGCCAGCCGCAGCAGGACGAGCGCGATGATCCCCGTACGGTCGCGGCCCAGACCGCAGTGGAAGACGACCCCGCCCGGCGGGGCGGTGGCGACGGCGCGGGCGACGGAGGCCACGCGGTCGGGGAAGCGCTCCAGGAAAGGCCGGAAATACGCGGGGGTGCCGAAGCCGGGAGTGCCCCACCACACGTCCCAGAAGTCCCGGTGCTCGATGCCGTCGAGCGGGATCCGCAGGGTGGTCAGCCCGGCCGGCCGCGCGGAGTGGTCCACCTCGGCCTCTCCGTCGTTGCGCAGGTCGATGACGGTCCGCACCCCGTGACCGTACAGGGTGGTCCAGCCTCGGGCGGTGAGCCCGTCGAGGCTGTCCGCCCGGATCAGCGCCCCGGGCCGCAGCGCTCCCAGACCGCCGAGGTCGCGGGCGTTGAAGCAGCCCTCCCAGTCCACGAATCGACCGACGTTCGACACGGTCATAGCCCCCCTGTCAGTACACAACGGACATTGGTTCATGACGCTCCGCTGGCCTCGGGAGTTCCACCGCTGCAAGATCTGCGCATGTCGCCTGAGACCCAGCAGTGGACCCCCACCCATGGCCAGCCCTACCGGCCCGTCGCCTACCGTCCCGCGCGCATGCCCGGCCCCGAATCCCTCGCGCGCGCGGCGGAGTTGCGGGCCCGGATGGACGAGCGGCGGACCGTGCGCCACTTCTCCCCCGATCCCGTCCCGGAGCAGGCCGTCCGCGACGCCATCGCCTGCGCGGCCACCGCCCCCTCCGGTGCGCACCAGCAGCCGTGGACCTTCGTCCTGGTCAAGGACCCGGCCGTCCGGCAGCAGATCCGCGCCGCCGCCGAGCAGGAGGAGCAGATCTCCTACGACGGCCGCCTCGGCGACGAGTGGCTCGCCGCGCTGCGCCCCATCGGCACGGACGCCGTGAAGACCCACCTCACCGACGCGCCGGCGCTGATCGTGGTCTTCCAGCAGCGCTACTGGCTCGGCCCGAACGGCACGAAGCGCAAGCACTACTACGTCGACGAGTCGGTCGGCATCGCGGTCGGCATGCTGCTGTCGGCCCTGCACCTGTCCGGGCTGGCCGCGCTCATCCACACCCCGAGCCCGATGCGCTTCCTGGCGCACGTCCTGAACCGCCCGGAGAACGAGAAGGCCTTCGCGGTCATCCCGGTGGGCTATCCGGCCGACGACTGCGAGGTCCCGGACCTGGTCCGCAAGTCCCTGGACCAGGTCCTGGTCGAGGTCTGAACCCCGCAAGGCCCCCCGGAAATGGGGACCGCCCCCGCTCCGGACTTGGGGGTACCGGAGCGGGGGCGGGGTTCAGCTGGGGGCAGGATCAGCCCATGTGGGGGTAGCCGTACTCGGTCGGCGGGACCAGGGTCTCCTTGATGGAGCGGGTCGAGGTCCAGCGCAGCAGGTTGGACGCCGCGCCCGCCTTGTCGTTGGTACCCGAGGCGCGGCCGCCGCCGAAGGGCTGCTGGCCGACGACGGCGCCGGTCGACTTGTCGTTGATGTAGAAGTTGCCCGCCGCGAAGCGGAGCTTCTCCATCGTGTCGGCGGCCGCGTAGCGGTCCTGGGCGATGACGGCGCCGGTCAGGGCGTATGCCGAGACGTTCTCCATCTGCGCGAGCATCTCGTCGTACTTGTCGTCCTCGTACACGTGGATCGCGAGGATCGGGCCGAAGTACTCGGTCGTGAAGACCTCGTTCTCCGGGTCGGTGCACTCGATGACGGTCGGGCGGACGAAGTAGCCCTCCGAGTCGTCGTACGTGCCGCCGGCGATGACGGTGCAGGTCGGGTCGGCCTTCGCGCGGTCGATCGCGGCCTTGTTCTTCGCGAAGGAGCGCTCGTCGATGACCGCGCCGATGAAGTTGGTCAGGTCGCGGACGTCACCCATGGTGATGCCGTCGACCTCGGCCGCGAACTGCTCCTTGAAGCCGTCGTTCCAGATGGAGGCCGGAACGTAGGCGCGGGAGGAGGCCGAGCACTTCTGGCCCTGGAACTCGAAGGAGCCGCGGGTCAGGGCGGTCTTCAGGATCGCGCGGTCCGCGGACGGGTGCGCGACGACGAAGTCCTTGCCGCCGGTCTCGCCGACCAGGCGCGGGTAGGAGCGGTACTTCTCGATGTTGTTGCCGACCGTCTTCCACAGGTACTGGAAGGTCTTGGTCGAGCCGGTGAAGTGGATGCCGGCCAGCTCGGGGTGGTTCAGGGCCACCTCGGAGACCGCGATGCCGTCGCCGGTCACCAGGTTGATGACGCCCTTGGGCAGGCCGGCCGCCTCCAGGAGCTCCATGAGGAGGACCGCGGAGTGGGTCTGCGTCGGGGACGGCTTCCACACGACCACGTTGCCCATCAGGGCGGGGGCGGTCGGCAGGTTGCCGGCGATGGCCGTGAAGTTGAACGGCGTGATCGCGTAGACGAAGCCCTCCAGCGGGCGGTGGTCGCTGCGGTTCCACACGCCGGCGCTGTTCGCGGCGGGCTGCTCGGCCAGGATCTGGCGGGCGAAGTGGACGTTGAAGCGCCAGAAGTCGACGAGCTCGCAGGGGGTGTCGATCTCGGCCTGCTGCGCCGTCTTGGACTGGCCCAGCATGGTGGAGGCGGCCAGCTTCTCGCGCCACGGGCCGGCCAGCAGCTCGGCGGCGCGCAGGATGATCGCGGCGCGGTCGTCGAAGGACATCGCACGCCAGGCCGGGGCGGCGGCCAGGGCGGCGTCCACGGCCTCCTGGGCGTCGGCCTGGGTCGCGTTGGCGTACGTACCGATGACCGACTTGTGGTCGTGGGGCTGCACGACGTCGAAACGCTCGCCGCCGCCCATCCGCTTGACGCCGTTGATCGTCATCGGGAGGTCGATCGGGTTCTCGGACAGCTGCTTCAGCTGGATCTCGAGGCGCGCGCGCTCGGCACTGCCGGGGGCGTACGAGTGGACCGGCTCGTTGACCGGCGCGGGGACCTGGGTCACAGCATCCATGGCGATAACTCCTTGACCTGGTTCTGGGCTAGTTCTTGGTGATCATCGAGCGGAGGAAGAAGAGCAGGTTGGCCGGCTTCTCCGCGAGACGGCGCATGAAGTAGCCGTACCAGTCGGTGCCGTAGGCCGTGTAGACCCGCATGCGATGCCCCTCGGCGGCGAGCCGCAGGTGCTCCTCGCTGCGGATGCCGTAGAGCATCTGGAACTCGTACTCGTCCAGCTTGCGCCCGGCCTGGCGGCCGAGCTCCTGCGCGATGGCGATCAGGCGCGGGTCGTGGGACCCGATCATCGGGTAGCCCTCGCCCTCCATCAGGATCTTCATGATCCGGACGTACGCCTTGTCGATCTCCGCCTTGTCCTGGTAGGCGACCTCGGCGGGCTCCTTGTAGGCGCCCTTCACGATCCGGACGCGGCTGCCGGCGGCGGCCAGGCGGCGGGCGTCGGCCTCGGTGCGGAAGAGGTAGGCCTGGATGACGCAGCCGGTCTGCGGGAAGTCCCGGCGCAGCTCCTCGTGGATGGCGAACATCGAGTCGAGGGTGGTGTGGTCCTCGGCGTCCAGCGTCACGGTGGTGCCGATGGCGGCGGCGGCCTCGACGACCGGGCGGACGTTGGCGAGGGCCAGCTCGTGGCCGCCCTCCAGGGCCTGGCCGAACATGGAGAGCTTGACCGACATCTCGACGGTCTCGCCCAGCTCCAGCTCCTTGAGGCGCTCGATGAGCTCCAGGTAGGCGTCCCGGGCCGCGTAGGACTGCTCCACGGCCGTGATGTCCTCGCCGACGACGTCGAGGGTGACCTCAAGGCCCTTGCGGGTGAGCTCCTCGACGATCGGGATGACCTGGCCGACCGTCTCACCGGGGATGAACCGGTTGACCACCGGCTTGGTCACCGGGGCGGCAGAGACGATTCGGCGCATCTTGTCGCTGCGCGAAGCGGCGAGGATCGCGGGACCCAGCACGGGGCACCTCCAACGGGTGGCAGAAGCGGACGAACGGACGCCGCAGGGGTGGGCCGCGACCGTAAGGAAAACGCAAGTAAAACCACCGTGAAACCTAAGGATCTCCACGATCCTCGGCCATCGACAGCTGTCACGCATCCGTGGCCCGGATCTCATACATCTGTCTGAAGGGCCCGTCGCGGGGTGGGAGAATGTCCGCGTGAAGGGCGATTACCAGGACCTGGTGGACGAGATCTCGGCGCTGCTCGGCGCCCCTGCGACGCTGGAGAACCGGGACTTCCGCCTCATCGCCTTCGGTGCGCACGACAGCGAGGACGACCTCGTGATGGACCCGGTGCGCACCCGCTCGATCCTGACCCGGCAGTCGACGGCGGCCGTCCGGTCCTGGTTCGAGGGCTTCGGGATCGCCCGCGCCACCGGCCCGGTGCGGATCCCGGCGGCCCCCGACGCGGGGGTCTTCCGGGGGCGGATCTGCCTGCCGGTGCGGTACCGGGGCATCGTGCAGGGCTACGTGTGGCTCCTCGACCAGGATCCGGGCCCCGGCCCGGCCGCCCTGGAGGCCGCGATGGAGGTGGCCCAGCGGATCGGGGTGCTGCTCGCCGAGGAGGCCAAGGCGGGCGCCGACCTCTCCCGGGAGTTCCTGGCGGTGCTCACCGCAGGCCGGGGCTGGCAGCAGGACATGGCCGTGGCCGCGCTGCGGGTGGCGCTGGGGCCGGGGGCCGAGGGGCCGCACGCCGCCGTGTGCGTGGCCCCGTGGTCCGGGGAGGCTCCGGGGTCGGTGCCGGGGGCGGCGGCGGTGTGCGTGGTCCCGGCGGGCTCCGCGGACCGGGACGGTCCGGGCCCGGGGACGGCGATGCTGGCGGTGCTGGTGCGGCTGCGGTCGGGGGACGCGCTGGGTCCGGCCCTGGCGGCGGTCGGGCGGCTGCTCCCCCGCACGGCGCCGGCGGGGTCCCCCGGCGCCGGGGCCCCCGCAGTCGGGGGCGGCTCCGTCACCGCCGGGCTCTCCGACCCGGTCCGGGCGCTCGCGGAGCTGCCCGCGGCGTGGGCCCAGGCCACCGCCGCCGCCCGGGCGGCGGCTGCGCAGCCGGGGCTGGGTCCGGTGGCGCAGTGGGCGGGGATCGGGCCGTACCGGATGCTGGCCGCCCTGGGCGCCGGCCCGGCGGACGATCCGGCGACGCGGGCCCTGCTGGGCCCGGCCCACCGGGAACTGGCCCGCACGGCCGAGGTGTTCCTCGACTGCGCGGGGCAGGCGGGCCGCGCGGCGGCGGAACTGGGCATCCACCGCCAGACCCTGTACTACCGGCTGGGCCGGGTGGAGCAGCTGACGGGGCTCGACCTGGACCTCGGCGAGGACCGGCTGCTGCTGCACATGGCCCTCAAGGCCGCGCGCCTGCGCGCCTGAGGGCCGCGCGCGCGAGGGGCCGCCGGCCTCGGCGGAGGCCGGCCCGAGGGGCGCGGGCGTGGACCCGCGGGCGTGGACCCGGCCCGAGGCCCGCAGGCCCGGTGCCCGCAGGCCCGGGTGCCCGCAGGCCCGGTGCCCGCGCGCCTACTCCGCCGTCGGCGCGGTGGACCCGCCCCGCAGGGACGCCGTCAGGCCTTCCGCGATCCGGCGCAGCCCCTCGGTGAACTCCTCGGCGGAGGAGGCGGTTCCGGGGTCGAGCAGCCACTGGATCATCAGCCCGTTGAGCAGCGCCTGGACGACGGAGCCGAGGGTGCGCTCGTCGCGTTCGGTGAGCTCCTCCTCCGGCGTGCCGGTGAGGAGCGAGATCAGGCCGCGGCGGCCCTCGGCCTGGGAGGCGACGAGCATCTCGCGCAGCTGCGGCACCCGTTCGCCGCTCAGCGCGACCTCCATGCTGGCCGCCCAGACGGGCGCCCAGTCGTCGTGCTGCGCGACCACGCCGTCCCACATGGCGTGCAGGCGCTCCAGGGAGCTGTCCTCACCGGGCAGGCCTCCCTGGAAGACGGACTCGCCCCACTGCTGCATGAGGGCGATGAACGCCTGGGTGAGCAGGGCGTCCTTGGAGCCGTAGTGGTAGCCGATGGACGCCAGGTTCGTGCCCGAGGCGCCGACGATGTCGCGCGCGGTGGTGCGTACGAACCCCTTCTCGACCAGGCACTTCTTGGCGCCTTCGAGCAGATCCTCTTTGTGTCCCATGGCCGCCACCGTAGCAAGACGGCCGTCCTAGACGACAGTCCCACACGAAGTTTCCATACAAGCGTCATAGACAGACGTTCCATACGTCTGTACATTCCTGTTCATGACGAACCCCGCCACCGCGGCACCCCTCGCCGGCCGCCGCGAATGGACCGCCTTCACGGTCCTGCTGCTGCCCCTGCTCCTGGTCTCGATGGACGTCTCCGTCCTCTACTTCGCCGTCCCGGCCATCACCCGGGAGCTCGACCCGAGCGCCACCCAGCAGCTCTGGATCTTCGACAGCTACGCCTTCGCCCTCTCCGGGCTGCTGATCACGATGGGCTCGCTCGGCGACCGGATCGGCCGCCGCAAGCTGCTGCTGATCGGCGCCACCGCCTTCGGCCTCGCCTCCGTCGGCGCCGCCTTCGCCACCAGCGCCGCGATGCTCATCGCGGCCCGGGTCCTGCTCGGCGTCGGGGGCGCCACCCTGATGCCGTCCACGCTGGCCCTGGTCCGCAACCTCTTCCAGGACGCCGGGCAGCGCAGCAAGGCCATCGGGATCTGGTCCGGCGCCATGACCGGCGGGGTCGCCCTCGGGTCGGTGCTCAGCGGAGTGATGCTGAAGCACTTCCACTGGGGCTCCGTCTTCCTGGTCAACGTGCCCGCGATGCTGCTCCTGCTGATCCTGGTCCCGGTGCTGGTACCGGAGTTCAAGGACCCGGCCCCCGGCCGCTTCGACCTGCTGAGCGTGCCGCTGTCCATGGCCGCCGTACTGCCGGTGGTCTACGGGCTGAAGGAGATCGCCGCCGAGGGCCTCGACCCGCTGTACGCCGCCTGCCTGCTGGCCGGCCTGGTCTTCGGGTACGCCTTCCTCCGCCGCCAGCGCGGCCGGGAGGACGCCATGGTGGGCCGGGCGCTGTTCCGGGACCGCCGCTTCGGGGCGGGCATCGCCCTGAACTCCGTCGCCGCCTTCGCGATGATGGGCTCGGCCTACTTCACCACCCAGTACCTGCAGTCCGTGCTCGGCATGGGCACCCTGGAAGCAGCCCTGTGGAGCCTGGCGCCCTCGCTCCTCATCGGCGCGGCCGCGCCCGTCTCCACCGTCCTGGCCCGGCGGACGGACCGGTCCCGGGTCATCGCCGGCTCCTTCGCCGTCGCCGCCGCCGGGTTCGGGCTGATCTCCCTCGTGGGCACCGACTCCCTGTGGCTGCTGCTGGCCGGCGCCGGGGTGCTCGCCTCCGGCATCGTCGGCGTGATGTCCCTGGTCTCCGACATGGCCCTCGCCACGGCCCCGGCCGAGAAGGCCGGTTCGGCCGCCTCGTTGCTGGAGACGGGCCAGGAGTTCGGCGGGGCCCTCGGGATGGCGCTGCTGGGCAGCCTCGGCACCGCCGTCTACCGCGCCGACCTGGCGGGCGAGCCGGCCGCGGTGAGGGAGACCCTGGGCGGCGCCGTCGCCGCCGCCGGGCAGGCCGGGGGCGGGGCCGGCGGGCAGCTGCTGGCCCTGGCCCGGGAGGCCTTCGTGCACGGGATGCAGTACGCGGCCTGGGGCGGTGCGGTGCTGCTCCTCGCCGCGGCGGGGCTCGCGCTGGCCATCGCGCGGGGCGGGACGAGCCCGGCTCCCCCCGGGGCGGAGCGGGCCCCGGCCGAACCGGTACCGGCGCGCTGAGCCGCGTACGGCGTCCGGACGGGGTTGCACGAAAGGGCCCGGGGTCGCGACCCCGGGCCCTTTCACATGTGCGCGACGGTCAGCCGAGGTTGACCGTACGGGCCGAAGCGGCGCCGATCTCCTCGGAGATGGCCGCCAGGACGTCCACCGGGACCTCCGCGTCGACCGTGAGGACGACGAGTGCCTCGCCGCCCTCCTCGGCGCGGGCGACCTGCATGCCCGCGATGTTCAGGCCGGCCTCGCCGAGCAGCTGGCCGACCTTGCCGACCACGCCCGGGCGGTCGGTGTAGCGCAGCACGATCATGTGGTCGGCCAGGGCCAGGTCCACGTCGTACTCGCCCACGCCCACGATCTTCTGCAGGTGCTTCGGGCCCGCGAGGGTGCCGGAGACCGACACCTCCTGACCGTCCGACAGGGTGCCGCGCACGGTCACCACGTTGCGGTGGTCCGGGGACTCCGAGCTGGTGGTCAGACGGACCTCGACGCCGCGCTCCTGCGCGAACAGCGGGGCGTTGACGTAGGAGACCGTCTCGTCGACGACGTCCTCGAAGACGCCCTTGAGGGCGGAGAGCTCCAGCACCTTGACGTCGTGCTGGGTGATCTCGCCGCAGACCTCGACGTCGAGGCGGACCGCGACCTCGCCCGCGAGGGCGGTGAAGATGCGGCCGAGCTTCTCGGCGAGCGGCAGGCCGGGGCGCACGTCCTCGGCGATGACGCCGCCCTGGACGTTGACCGCGTCCGGCACGAGCTCGCCGGCGAGCGCGAGGCGCACCGACTTGGCGACCGCGATGCCGGCCTTCTCCTGGGCCTCGTCCGTGGACGCGCCGAGGTGCGGGGTGCAGACGACCTGGTCGAGCTCGAACAGCGGGGAGTCCGTGCAGGGCTCCTTCGCGTACACGTCCAGGCCGGCGCCGGCGACGCGGCCCTCCTTGATGGCCGAGTACAGCGCGGCCTCGTCCACGATCCCGCCGCGTGCGGCGTTGACGATGCGGACGGACGGCTTGACCTTGCGCAGGGCCTCGTCCCCGATGAGACCGAGGGTCTCGGGGGTCTTGGGGAGGTGCACGGTGATGAAGTCGGCGACCTCCAGCAGCTCGTCCAGCGTCAGCATCTTGACGCCCATCTGGGCGGCGCGCGCGGGCTGCACGTAGGGGTCGTACGCGACGACCTTCATGCCGAAGGCGGACATGCGCTGGGCGACCAGGACGCCGATGCGGCCGAGGCCGACGACGCCGAGGGTCTTCTCGCTGAGCTCGACGCCCGTGTACTTGTTCCGCTTCCACTCGCCGTTCTTCAGGGCGGTGTTGGCCTGCGGGATGTTGCGGGCGGTGGCCACGAGCAGGCCGCAGGCGAGCTCGGCGGCGGTGACGATGTTGGAGGTCGGGGCGTTCACGACCATGACGCCGGCCTTGGTGGCGGCGGAGACGTCGACGTTGTCGAGGCCCACACCGGCGCGGGCGACGACCTTCAGCTTCTTGGCCGCGGCGATGGCCTCGGCGTCCACCTTGGTGGCGGAGCGGACGAGGATCGCGTCGACGTCGACGATCGCGGGGAGCAGCTCGGCGCGGTCGGCGCCGTTGACGTGCCGGATCTCGAAGTCCGGACCGAGCGCGTCCACCGTGGCGGGCGACAGCTCTTCGGCGATGAGTACGACAGGTTTCGAGCTCACGTGGGTCCTCACAAGTCCAGTGCGGACGGCCGTCCCGACGGCCGCAGGCGGTGGAGGGGGTAGCCGCGTGGAAGACGCACGACACTGTGGGCCTGACGCGTTGTGTTGAGCAGTGTAGTGGCGGATCGGGTGCGGATTTCCGCCTGTACGGAAGGATCACCCGTCCGGGATTGGCCGGGGTGGACAATCCGTCCTATCCGAGGGCTACATTCCGGTGATCTCCGGCCGGCGCCGGAGGGGAGCGGGTGTGCGGCGGGGCCGGGACTCACGTCCCGGCCCCGCCGTTCACGAGATCAGCTCTCGTCGCTGTCGACCCAGCTCATCAGCTTGCGCAGCTTCTTGCCGGTGGTCTCCAGCAGGTGCTCCGAGTCGGCCTTCTTGTACTCGTTGTACTTCGGCAGACCGGCCTTGTACTCGGCCATCCACTCCTCGGCGAACTTGCCGCTCTGGATCTCCTCCAGGACCTTCTTCATCTCGGCCTTGGTGGCGTCGGTGATGACGCGCGGGCCGGTGATGTAGTCGCCCCACTCGGCGGTCTCGGAGACCGACCAGCGCATCTTCTCCAGGCCGCCCTCGTACATGAGGTCGACGATGAGCTTCAGCTCGTGCAGGCACTCGAAGTAGGCGATCTCCGGCTGGTAGCCGGCCTCGGTCAGGGTCTCGAAACCGGCCTTGACCAGAGCGGAGGCGCCACCGCAGAGGACGGCCTGCTCACCGAACAGGTCGGTCTCGGTCTCCTCGGTGAAGGTGGTCTTGATGACGCCGGCGCGGGTGCCGCCGATGCCGGCCGCGTACGACAGGGCCAGGGCGAAGGCGCTGCCCGAGTAGTCCTGCTCGACGGCGGCGATGCACGGAACGCCGCGGCCCTCCTCGTACTGACGGCGGACCAGGTGGCCCGGGCCCTTCGGGGCGACCAGGGCGACGTCCACGTTGGCCGGGGGCTTGATGAAGCCGTAGCGGACGTTGAAGCCGTGCCCGAAGAAGAGCGCGTCGCCCTCCTGCAGGTGGTCCTTGATGGACGCCTCGTAGATCTCGGCCTGGAGCGGGTCCGGGGTCAGGATCATGATGACGTTCGCCCACTCGGCGGCCTCGGCGACCGGGAGGACCTTCAGGCCCTGCTCCTCGGCCTTGGCCTTGGAGCTGGAGCCCTCCTTGAGGCCGACGACGACGTCGACGCCGGAGTCACGGAGCGACAGCGCGTGGGCGTGGCCCTGGCTGCCGTAACCGATGACCGCGACCTTGCGGCCCTGGATGATGGACAGGTCGGCGTCGTTCTCGTAGAACAGCTCGGCCACTGGGATATCTCCTTGGTGCGCTGGTGTTGCTCCCACCGTACGGCGGGGAACGGAATAAGAGTTTCTCGGTCTCGCTATGCGGGCTGGCGTGTCAGCCGTCGTGTCCTGAACCGGACGCCGCGGGGCTCAGGCGCTGCGTTCGAGCGAGCGCAGGCTGCGGTCCGTGATGGACCGGCCGCCACGCCCTATGGCGATGGTCCCGGACTGCACGAGTTCCTTGATGCCGAAGGGCTCCAGCATCTTGAGCATGGCGCCGAGCTTGTCGGTGCCGCCGGTGGCCTCGATGGTGACGGCCTCCGGGGAGACGTCGACGGTCTTGGCGCGGAACAGCTGGACGATCTCGACGATCTGCGAGCGGGTCTCGTTGTCGGCGCGGACCTTCACCAGGACGAGTTCGCGCTCGATGGCGTTGGACGGCTCCAGCTCGACGATCTTGAGCACGTTGACCAGCTTGTTGAGCTGCTTGGTCACCTGCTCCAGCGGGAGGTCCTCGACGTTCACCACGATGGTGATGCGGGAGATGTCGGGGTGCTCGGTGACGCCGACCGCGAGGGAGTCGATGTTGAACCCGCGGCGGGAGAACAGCGCGGCGATCCGGGCGAGGATGCCGGGCGTGTTCTCGACCAGGACGGAGAGCGTGTGCTTGGACATGTGAGTCGTTCTCTCTCTCAGGCTCTCTCGGCTCAGTCGTCTTCGTTGTCGCCGAAGTCGGGGCGGACGCCCCGGGCTGCCATGACCTCGTCGTTGGAGGTGCCGGCCGCGACCATCGGCCACACCATGGCGTCCTCGTGGACGATGAAGTCGATCACGACCGGGCGGTCGTTGATCGCGTTGGCCTCGGCGATGACCTTGTCCAGGTCCGCCGGGTCCTCGCAGCGCAGCGCGACGCAGCCCATGGCCTCGGACAGCTTGACGAAGTCCGGGACGCGGGTGCCCATGCGGGGGGAGGCGGACTCGCCGAGCTGGGAGCCCACGGTGTCGTGGCCGGTCTCGTCCGCGTGCAGGACCGTGTTGGAGTAGCGCTGGTTGTAGAACAGGGTCTGCCACTGGCGGACCATGCCGAGGGCGCCGTTGTTGATGATGGCGACCTTGATCGGGATGTTGTTCAGCGCACAGGTGGCCAGTTCCTGGTTGGTCATCTGGAAGCAGCCGTCGCCGTCGATCGCCCAGACCGTGCGCTCCGGCATGCCGACCTTGGCGCCCATCGCGGCGGGGACCGCGTAGCCCATGGTCCCGGCGCCGCCGGAGTTCAGCCAGGTGCGGGGCTCCTCGTAGTTGACGAAGTGCGAGGCCCACATCTGGTGCTGGCCGACGCCGGCCGCGTAGATGGTGCCCTTCGGCGCCAGCTGACCGATCCGCTCGATGACCTGCTGCGGCGAGAGGGTGCCGTCCTCGGGCAGGTCGTAGCCGAGCGGGTAGGTCTCGCGCCAGCGGTTGAGGTCCTTCCACCAGGCGGTGTAGTCGCCGGTGTTGCCTTCGTTCGTCTCGGCCTGGACGGCCTGGATCAGGTCGGCGATGACCTCGCGGGCGTCACCGACGATCGGGACGTCGACGGCGCGGTTCTTGCCGATCTCGGCGGGGTCGATGTCCGCGTGGATGACCTTGGCGAAGGGGGCGAAGCTGTCCAGCTTGCCGGTGACGCGGTCGTCGAAGCGGGTGCCGAGGGCGATCAGCAGGTCCGACTTCTGGAGCGCGGTGACGGCGGTGACGGCACCGTGCATGCCGGGCATGCCCAGGTTCTGCGGGTGGCTGTCCGGGATGGAGCCCAGGGCCATCAGGGTGGTGACGACCGGGACGCCCGTGAGCTCGGCGAGGACCTTCAGCTCGGCCGTGGCACCGGCCTTCATGACGCCGCCGCCGACGTAGAGGACCGGGCGCTTCGCGGCGGCGATCATCTTGGCCGCCTCACGGATCTGCTTGGCGTGCGGCTTGGTGACCGGCCGGTAGCCGGGCAGGTCCTGGCTGGGCGGCCACGAGAAGGTGGTCTTCGCCTGCAGGGCGTCCTTGGCGATGTCGACCAGGACCGGGCCGGGGCGGCCGGTGGAGGCGATGTGGAAGGCCTCGGCGATGGTCTTCGCGATGTCCTCGGCCTTGGTGACCAGGAAGTTGTGCTTGGTGATCGGCATCGTGATGCCGACGATGTCCGCTTCCTGGAAGGCGTCGGTGCCGATGGCCTTGGAGGAGACCTGGCCGGTGATCGCGACGAGCGGGACGGAGTCCATGTGCGCGTCGGCGATCGGGGTCACCAGGTTGGTGGCGCCCGGGCCGGAAGTGGCCATGCACACGCCGACCTTGCCGGTGGCCTGGGCGTAGCCGGTGGCGGCGTGGCCGGCCCCCTGCTCGTGGCGGACCAGGATGTGACGGACCTTCTTGCTGTCCATCATCGGGTCGTACGCCGGGAGGATGCAGCCGCCCGGGATACCGAAGACGGTGTCGCACCCCACCTCTTCGAGAGAGCGGATGAGGGACTGCGCGCCCGTGACGTGCTCAACTGCGGTGGGCTGGTGGTGCCCACCCGTACGGGGCCGCGGCTGCGGATGGTGGGCCCCGGAGGCCTGCTCGGTCATCGGCATTCTCTTCTCGAAGCTGAGGGTTTTACGAGGAGCGGGGGGTGATCCGGATCTGGTCCGGACGCGTGTGCCAGTGCAACAAAAAACCCCTCGTGCCGGGTGGCAAGCGAGGGGAGCGCGTCGGTGGTGTCGAGCGGGGACATGCAGGCCCCAGCTTCAGCCGACGCGCTTTCCAAGTACGAGAATTCGGGTGCGCATGGCATTGACCCTCCCTCCGGCGGGAGGTGGATGTCAAGCGGGTGGGACGGGCGTCTCATTATTTGAGCCTCTACGGATGACCATCGAGCCACCGGACGAGCCGCCGGCCAAGGCGGGCTGGGCCGTACCGCCCGGTACTGGGAACGTACTCCTCACGAGCGCGCGCCGCAGCCTGTATTCGTCGAGTGGTCCGGAGAAAGCCGCCCCCTGGCCGTGGGTGCACCCCATCGCCCGCAGCGCCAGCACCTGCTCGGGGAGGTCCACGCCGTCGGCCACGGACTGCATGCCCAGGTCGTTTGCGATCCGCAACAATCCGGCCGTGATCTTGTGCAGTCTGGCCGATTCGACCACCCCTTCGACCAGGCCCCGGTCCAGCTTCAGCAGGTCCACCGGGAGCCTGCGGAGGGCGCTGATGGCCGCGTAGCCGCTGCCGAAGCCGTCCAGGGCGATCCGTACGCCGAGCCGGTGCAGGGCCGTCAGGCGGCGCTCCAGCTCGTCGAAGGGCACCCTGGGGTCGGAGGCGGCCAGTTCGAGCACGAGCGACCCGGAGGGCAGCCCGTGGCGGGCCAGCAGGGCCTCCACGCCGCTGCCGGGTGTGGAGCGGTCCAGCAGCCGCTGGGCGGTCATCCGGACGGCCACTGGCACGTCGTGCCCGGCCCGGTGCCGCTCGGCGGCCTGCTCGACGGCCTCTTCCAGGAGCCATCGGCCCAGTTCGGCGGTGCGCGAGCCGTCCGGCCCGGCCGCCGGCCCGCCCTCGCTGTGTTCGGCCACCCGGAGGAACTCGGCCGGGGTGAAGAGGATCCCCTGGGCGGAGCGCCAGCGGGCCTGCGCGGCGACGGCGACGACCTCGCCGGTGGCCAGGGAGACCACGGGCTGGTGCAGCAGGGCGAACTCGCCCTCGTGCAGCGCGGTGCGCAGCCGCCCGGCCAGCTCGGCCTTGCGCACGACCTCGGCCTGCATCTGCGGCGCGTACAGCTCGACCCGGTCCTTGCCGCCCGCCTTGGCCCGGTACATCGCGAGATCCGCGTTGCGCATCAGGTCCGAAGGGGTGATGCCGGGGTCGGCGAAGGCGACTCCGATACTGGCGGCCACCCGGACCTCGCTCCCCGCGATGCGGTAGGGCTGGGAGAGGGTGGCGCGCAGCCGGTCGGCGATGTCGTGGACCTGGTACTCGCGGGCGCTGCGGTCGCGGCTGCCGTCGCCGAGGATCAGCGCGGCGAACTCGTCGCCGCCGAGGCGGGCGGCGGTGTCCCCGGCCCGGACGGCGTCCTGGAGGCGGCGGGCGGCCTCGATGAGGAGCTCGTCGCCGGCCTGGTGGCCGATGGTGTCGTTGACGGCCTTGAAGCCGTCGAGGTCGATGAAGAGCACCGCGGTGCTGTGGTCGCCGGCCCGGCGGCCGGTCAGGGCCTGCCGGACGCGCCGGGTGAACAGGGCCCGGTTGGGCAGGTCGGTCAGCGGGTCGTGCTCGGCGCTGTGCTGGAGCTGCGCCTGGAGGCGGACCCGCTCGGTGACGTCACGGCTGTTGAGGATGAGGCCGCCCTGGTGGCGGTTGACGGTGGACTCCACGTTCAACCACTCGCCCCCGCCCGACTTGAACCGGCACTCGATGCGGGTGGTGGGCTCCTCGGCGGGCGGGGCGGCCAGGAAGCGGCGTACCTCGTGGACCACCCGGCCGAGGTCGTCGGGGTGGATCAGGGCGGCGAGCTCGGTGCCTACCAGTTCCTCCGCCTCGCGGCCGTAGACCCCGGCGGCGGCGGGGCTGACGTAGCGCAGGGTCCCGGTGGGTGCGGCGATCATGATGACGTCGCTGGAGCCCTGTACGAGGGAGCGGAAGTGGTTCTCCTTCTGGGCCAGTTCCTGGGTGAGCGCGATGTTGTCGAGGAGCATGATGCCCTGCCGGATGACGAGGGCGAGGACGACGGTGCAGCCGGTGAAGACCACCATCCGGTCCACCTTCCGGCCGTCCACGACGTTGTAGAGGATGCCGAGGGTGCAGACGGCGGCCGCGAGGTACGGGGTGAGGGCGGGCAGCGAGCCGGTGATGGGGCGGCTGTGCGAGCGGTCCGGGCGCGGTGGTGCGGGGCGCGTCACGGGCTCGGGCCGGCGGGCGCCCCAGGGGGCGTAGGCGAGCAGCAGCGAGCCCGCGAACCAGCCGGCGTCGAGGATCTCCCCCGAGCTGTAAGTGGTGTTGAGCAGCGGCGAGGTGAACAGGGCATCGCTCAGGACGGTGAGGGCGAGGGCCGCGATCGCCGTGTTGACCGCCGAGCGGTTGTTCGCCGAGCGCCGGAAGTGCAGCACCAGGACCATCGAGACCAGCGCGATGTCCAGGAGCGGGTACGCGAGCGAGAGCGCGGCGCGCGGCACGCTGCCCGGGGCGCCCGACTGGGCGGTGCGGGCGGCGTTGGCGAGGGCCAGGCTCCAGGACAGGGTCAGCAGCGAGCCGCCGATGAGCCAGGAGTCGAGGCCGAGGCAGACCCATCCGGCGCGGGTGACCGGGCGTTTGGCCAGGACGAGCAGGCCCACGATGGCGGGCGGCGCGAAGCAGAGGAAGGCGAAGTCGGCGAGCGAGGGCTCGGGGACCTTCTGGCCGAGGACCACCTCGTACCAGCCCCAGACGGCGTTCCCCAGGCCGCCCATGAGCGAGGAGAAGGCGAACATCAGCCAGGCGGGACGTTCGCGCTTGTCGATCGCGCGGGCGTAGTGGTAGCAGGAGGCGGCGGCCAGTAATCCGGCGGCGCTGAGTCCGAAGTCGCCCATGATCTTGGCGAGTTCGTCCGACCCCCAGCCGAGGGCGGCTCCGACGGCGTAGCCGCCGCTGACCAGTGCGAGGAGGAGTTGCGCTGCGAGGCCCCGGCCTCCTCCGCCGGTGGCCGGCGGCCGGGTCAGCAGCGCCGCCCCCGGCGCGCTCACCGGTGCCCCTCGCCGGCCGCTTCTGGCGCAGCCCAGTCCCGGCTGCGCCGCCTCCGGCGGCCCTGCCGCATCGGATCCTTCGTCCATTGGCCGTGCATCGCCCGTCGCCCCC
Source organism: Streptomyces sp. NPDC033966 (assembly GCF_055575955.1). Classification (NCBI taxonomy): domain Bacteria; kingdom Bacillati; phylum Actinomycetota; class Actinomycetes; order Kitasatosporales; family Streptomycetaceae; genus Streptomyces; species Streptomyces sp. NPDC033966. The sequence continues at coordinate 244,729 of NZ_JBVIRQ010000001.1, forward strand.
CAAAGTGTCCGATCACTCCCCAGCGCCAGACGTACGTGGCGCAGCCCCTTGTTCCGGACGATACACCACTTTCGTCACTCAGCGACATAGCTTGTCTACGCTCCGTCACCAAGAGGGGGGTCTTGGCCACTGATCGCATGCATGCCGTCGCCCAGCGTAGCCATCAGGTGCCCCGGATGGCGGGACGCGCCGGCTTCAGTCCTTGATCAGGACGGTGTTGTGGACCTCTTCCCCGGCGGCGAACCGGTTGAGCTGGCGGGCCACGAGCCGCTTCGCCCTGGGCTCGAACGCCGAGCTGCTGCCGCCCACGTGAGGGGTGATCAGGACGTTCGGGGCGTGCCAGAGAGGATGGCCGGCGGGCAGCGGCTCGGGGTCCGTGACGTCGAGCGCTGCGCGCAGCCGGCCGGACTCCAGTTCCCCCAGCAGGGCCGCGGTGTCGACGACCGGCCCGCGCGAGACGTTCACGAGCAGGGCGCCGTCCTTCATCCGGCCGAGGAAGCCGGCGTCGACGAGTCCCCGGGTGTCCTCGGTCAGCGGGGTGGTGAGGACGACGACGTCCGCGTCCGGGAGGAGGCCGGGGAGGTCCGCGAGGGCGTGGACCGGCCCGTGCGGGGCGGTGCGGGCCGAGCGTGCGACGCGCGTGATCCGCCCGCACTCGAAGGGCGCGAGCCGGTCCTCGACGGCCGCGCCGATCGCCCCGTAGCCGACGATCAGCACGGACCGGTCCGCGAGGGCGTGGTAGAAGCCGCCGCGCCACTCCTCGCGGTCCTGGCCGCGCACCATGCCGGGGATGCCGCGCAGGGAGGCGAGGACGAGGGTGAGGGCGAGCTCGGCGGTGCTGGCCTCGTGGACGCCGCGGGCGTTGCACAGCCGTACGCCCGGCCGGAGGTCGCCGAGGCCGGGCAGGACGTGGTCGATGCCGGCGGTGAGGGTCTGCACCACCCGCAGGGCGGGCATCCGGGCGAGCGGACGCAGGGTCACCTCCTGGGACTTCATGTACGGGGTGACGTAGAAGACGCAGTCGGCCGGGTCGGCCGGAAAGGTGTCCTCGCCGTCCCACTGGCGGTAGCGGAAGCAGTCGGGGAGGCCGTCGATCTCTCCGGGCGGGAAGGGGAGCCAGACGTCCCCGGTCGTTGCAGTCATGATCACGAGGCTATGCGAAGGGAACTGGATCAAGCCGTTAGTTTGATGGCCGGACCGGTACCGGGCCGGAAGGGGGACGCAGGGGTGGAGCGCAGGTCGATCGGGTCGGGACCGCTGACGGTGGGAGCCATAGGGCTCGGCTGCATGCCGATGAGCTGGGCCTACGCGCCTTCGCGGCGGCGGGGCGAGGAGTCGCTGCGCACTCTGCACACGGCGCTGGACCTGGGGGCGAACCTGCTGGACACGGCCGATCTGTACGGGCCCTACACCAACGAGCTGGTGCTGGGCCGGGCGCTGCGGGAGCGGCGGTCCGAGGCCTTCGTCTCCGCCAAGGTGGGGCTGCGGGCGGGCGAGGGGCACGTGGTGGCCGACGGGCGGCCGGGGTACGTGCGGCGGGCGTGCGACGCCTCGCTGCGGCGGCTGCGGACCGACGTCATAGACCTGTACCAGCTGCACCGGGTGGATCCGGAGGTGCCGGTGGAGGAGACCTGGGGCGCCATGGCGGAGCTGGTGCAGGCGGGGAAGGTACGGGCGCTGGGGTTCTGCGCGCTGGGCGCGGGGGCCGGGCCGGGCGCGGGGCGGCGCGGGGACCGGGGGTACCGCACGACGCTGCGGCAGCTGGAGCGGGTCCAGCAGGTGTTCCCGGTGACCGCGGTGCAGGCGGAGTTGTCGGTGTGGTCGCCGGAGGCGGCGTGGCAGCTGCTGCCGTGGTGTGCGGCGCGGGGGGTGGGGATGCTGGCGGCGATGCCGCTGGGCAGCGGGTTCCTGACCGGGACGCTGACGCCGGGGCAGGGCTTCGAGGAGGCGGACGTGCGGGCGCGGCACCCTCGGTTCACGGCGCACGCGATGGCCTCCAACCAGGTACTGGTGGCGGGGCTGCGGCGGGTGGCCCGGCGGCACGGGCCCGAGGTCACGGCGGCGCAGGTGGCGCTGGCCTGGGTGCTGGCGCAGGGGCCGCACGTGGTGCCGGTGCCGGGGGCGGAGCGGGCCCGGTGGGCGGCGGAGAACTCCCGGGCGGCGGAGGTGCGCCTCACGGGCGAGGAGCTGGCCGAGATAGCGGCGCTGCCGGCGGCGGTGGGAGCCTGGGACTAGGTTCCGGTCTTCCCGTCGGCTCCTTTCCGGCTCCTTTGCGGCTCCCCTGCGGCTTCCCAGGTCCACTCGATCGGGTGTACGAGGGATGGAACTTCGGGACCGGCCGGGTCTGTTGAGAGTGGTGAAGGGCAGGACTGGAGGACACCGGACAGGGGACGGACGACCGGAGGGGAGCGGGACGATGCGGTACGGGCAGTTCCACAGGGGCGGGGCGCTGCGGGGCCTCGGGGAGGCGCCGGGGTACGGGAGCGGGCGCGCGCGGCGCCGGGGCGTGGTGGCGGGGCTCGCGCTGGCGGGGTGCAGCGCCCTGCTGGCGGCGGGCTGTTCCCCGCCGGACGGCGAGCGGGCCGGGCCGGGCGGTTCCCCGCCGGGCTCACCGCCGGCGGGAGCGGCGTCCTCCGGGGCGTCGGGGCCGGCGGATGCGTCGGCGCCGCCCGCGAAGGGGGCGGTGACGGTGACGGGCGAGGTCGCCAAGGGCCTGGAATCCCCCTGGGGCGTGGCCCCGCTGCCCGGCGGGGACCTGCTGGTCGCCTCCCGGGACAAGGGCACCATCAGCCGGGTGCGGACGGACACGGGGGCGGTGACGCAGATCGGCAAGGTCCCCGGGGTGGCCCCGGGCGGGGAGGGCGGGCTGCTGGGGCTCGCACTGTCCCCGGACTTCGCCTCGGACCGGATGGTCTACGCGTACTTCACGACCGAGTCCGACAACCGCATCGCCCGGATGCGGTACGACGAGCAGAGACCGGCCGGGCAGCAACTGGGCTCGCCCGACACGGTGTTGCGGGGGATCCCCAAGGGCCTCATCCACAACGGCGGCCGGATCGCCTTCGGCCCGGACCGGATGCTCTACGCGGGCACGGGCGAGACCGGGAACACCTCGCTGGCGCAGGACAGGAAGTCGCTCGGCGGGAAGATCCTGCGGATGACCCCGGACGGGCGGCCGGCCCAGGGCAATCCGGAGGCCGGCTCCCTCGTCTACTCCCACGGGCACCGCAATGTGCAGGGCCTCGCCTGGGACAAGGACAAACGGCTCTGGGCGTCCGAGTTCGGCCAGCGCACCTGGGACGAGCTGAACCTCATCGAGCCCGGCGGCAACTACGGCTGGCCGGAGGCGGAGGGGAAGGGCGGAAAGGCGGGGTCCCGTGATCCGGTGGCGGTGTGGAAGACGGACGAGGCCTCGCCGAGCGGGATCGCCTGGGCGGATGGCTCGATCTGGATGGCGGGGCTGAAGGGCGAGCGGCTGTGGCGGATCCCGCTGAAGGGAACCGCCGCCGCGGCGGAGCCGGAGGCCTTCCTCCAGGGGAAGTACGGCCGGCTGCGCACGGTGGTGCCCCTCGGCGGGGACGAATTGCTGCTGGTCACGAGCGAGACGGACGGGCGCGGGTCGCCGGAGCCCGGCGACGACAGGATCCTGAAACTGACGGTGCGGTGACCTGAGCGGCTCCGGAGGGGGCGGAAGGCAGGGCGAGCGCGGTGTTCAACATGATCGAGGAACTGTTCAACCCCGGACGCAAGCATGCGCACGAGGAGAAGAAGCGGCTGGAGCTGTCCCGGACCGACGTCGGTGACGGCGATCCGGGACGGGGCCCCATAGACCTCGACTCCGGCAAGGTGCTCATACGCCCGGCCGAGGTCCAGGAGCCGGGCGCTGCCGACGGGGGCGAGGAGCCCCGGGATCCCTAGGGGGGTGTCGGCGTCGCGGGGCAGGAGGGGCTTTGCGGGCACCCCCTAGCGGCGTCCGCCCGGGGCCGCGGGGGACGCCGCCGGGGCGAGCGGCGCGGTGAAGAGGTGCAGCCGGTGGGCGAGGGCCGCGGCCTCGCCCCGGCTCGCGACTCCGAGCTTGGCCAGGATGTTCGAGACGTGGACGCTGGCCGTCTTCGGGGAGATGAAGAGCTCCTCCGCGATCCGGCGGTTGCTACTGCCCGCCGCGACGAGGCGCAGGACGTCCCGTTCACGGCTGGTCAGCCCCAGGGCCTCGATCGGGTCGGTGCCCGGTACCGGGGCGACCGGGTGGTCCTCCTCGGCGGTCAGCGGGAGCCGGGCGCGCTGGGCGAGCAGGGCCAGGTCCTCCCGGAGCCGCCGGGAGCCGAGCCGGTCGGCGGCGGCGTGGGCGTCGCGGAGCAGGCCGGCGGCGGTCTCGCGGTCCCCTCCCGAGGCGAGCAGCGCCTCGGCGAGCCGGTGGCGGGCGCGGGCGAGCAGGTACGGGCGCTGGAGGGGGCGTACGGCGGCCTCGACCGCGGCCCAGTCGGCGACGGTGTCCCGGGCCTCGGCGCGGAGCAGTTCGGCCCGCAGGTACTCGGCGTGCGCGGCCCATACGGGGACGGGGGTGGCCAGGGTCCGGGCGGCGGTGCGCAGCACCTCCAGGGCGGCGTCACGTCCGGCGTCGGCCACCGGCAGGCCCCGGGCGTCCGCCTCGGCGGAGGCGGAGGCGAGCAGCAGCGGCCAGGCGTAGCGGTGCTGGCCGAGCGGGAAGCCGTGGGCCACGGCGTCGGCGGTCTCGGCGCGGACGTCGGCTATGCGGCCCTCGCCGTCGGCCAGGCCGATGGCCAGCCGGTGGAGCGGGAGCCGGTGCTGGGGCTGGCGGTCGTGGGTGCCGAAGTGGGCGTGGGCGGCGGCGAGCTGCTGGGCGGCCTCGGTGAGTTCGCCGCGGGCCAGGGCCAGGTAGGCCAGGCGGGCCGAGGCGGAGCCGCGCGGGGCGGCGCTCTGGCCGACGCGCAGGGTGCGGCGGGCGGCCTCGGCGGCCTCGTCCCAGCGGCCGAGGCTGTACAGGCTCTCCGCCATGTTCCCGCAGACCCAGGCCTCGGTGTCCAGGAGCCGGGACCTGCTGACGAGTTCGACCCCTTGTTCGGCCAGTTCCACGGCTTCGCGGGACCGGCCCATGGCTTCGAGTTGAGAGGTGATGTTGACGTGAGCACGGCCCGCGACCACGGTGAACCCGAGGTCGGTGGCGCGGTCCTTGACCGCGTGGAGTTCGGCGAGGCCGGTGGTGCCGTCGCCGGAGTCGGTGAGCAGGCAGCCGTAGGTGATCCGGGCGTTGAGCTCGGTCTCCTCGGCGCCGATCATGCGGGCGTACTCCACGGCCCGTTCGGCGGCGGCGAGGTTGCCGGGGCCCGGGTTGTGGAGCATGCCCCAGCCCGCGGCCCGGACGAGGACGTCGGCGTGCACCTGGGACGGGGGCAGGCCCTTGACCAGTTCCTGGGCCGTGGCGATCTCGTGCCAGCCGTCGCCCCGGCCGAGGTTGGCGACGAGGCGGGAGCGCTCGGTCCAGAACCAGGCGGCGCGCAGCGGGTCGTCGCCGTCCTCGTCGAGGGTGCGCAGGGCCAGTTTGGTGAGTTTCAGGGCGCGTTCGCGTTCACCGCCGAAGCGGGCGGCGACGGTGGCCTCGGCGAGCAGGTCGAGGCGCTGGAGCGGGGTGGTGGCCGGGTCGCAGCCGCAGGGCGGGTAGACCTCGGTGTAGTCGGCGGGGCGCAGTTCGGCGCGGACCTCGTCGGGGGCGCTGTCCCACAGGTCCATGGCCCGTTCCAGCAGGCTGAGCTGCTCGGAGTAGGCGTGGCGGCGGCGGGCGGTGACGGAGGCGGCGAGGACCGCGGGCAGGGCCTTGGCGGGGTCGTTGGCCGCGAACCAGTAGTTGGCCAGCCGGATGACCCGCTCTTCGGCGCGGACCAGCGATTCGTCGGCTTCCATGGCCTCGGCGTAGCGGCGGTTGACGCGGGCGCGCTCGCCGGGCAGCAGGTCGTCGCTGACCGCCTCGCGGACCAGCGAGTGGCGGAAGCGGTAGCCGTCGCCGTCGGCGGTGGCGGAGAGGATGCTGGCGCCGACCGCGGCCCGCAGGGCCTCGATGAGTTCGTCCTCGCCGAGCCGGACCACGTCGCGCAGCAGGGCGTACTCGACGGTGGAGCCGCCCTCGGCGACGATGCGCACCACGCGCTGGGCGGCGTCGGGCAGTACCTCGACGCGGACGAGCAGGAGGTCGCGCAGGGATTCGGTGAGCCCGGTGCGGCAGCCGCTCTCCTGGGAGGCGACGAGTTCCTCGACGAAGAAGGCGTTGCCGTCGGAGCGGTCGAAGACGGAGTCGACGAAACTCTCCTCGGGCTGCGAGGCGAGGATCCCGGCGAGCTGGCGGCGCACCTCGGCCCGGTTGAAGCGGGACAGTTCGATGCGGTGGACGGTGCGGAGCCGGTCGAGTTCGGCGAGCAGCGGGCGCAGCGGGTGGCGGCGGTGGACGTCGTCGGCGCGGTAGGTCGCGACGAGGACGAGCCGGCCGCGGGCGAGGGTGCGGAAGAGGTAGGCGAGCAGGTGCCGGGTGGAGGTGTCCGCCCAGTGCAGGTCCTCCAGGACGAGCACGACGGTGCGGTCGGCGGCGAGGCGTTCCAGCATCCTGGCGGTCAGTTCGAAGAGCCGGGCGGTGCTCTCCTCGTCGTGGGGGCCGCGGGGGGTCTCGCCGAGTTCGGGGAGGATCCGGGCGAGTTCGTCCTCCTGGCCGGCGGCGGCTTCGGCCAGTTCGTCGGGGAGCAGGCGGAGCAGGGTGCGCAGGGCAGTGGAGAAGGGGGCGAAGGGAAGTCCCTCCGCCCCGATCTCCACACACCCTCCGACCGCCACCACGGCGCCGCGGCGGGCGGCCTCCGTGAGGAACTCCTCGGTCAGCCTGGTCTTGCCGACTCCTGCTTCTCCGCCGATGAGCAGGGCCTGCGGCTCCTGGTTGGCGGCGCGCCCCAGGGCGTCCACGAGTGCGGCCAGTTCGTCGGCTCGGCCGACGAACACCGGGCTGACAGATCTGGTCTCCACGCCGCCGAGCATCGCACACAGGTCCGGCCCGGCGGCAGTCGTTATCGCTGCGCTTGTCATCTCGCCACGGCTCCCGTGGTCCGCGACGCGGGTTACGCGGCGCGGGTGAAGAGGCCGCGGTGGCGACTCACCGGCCTCTCGGAATCCTGGCTCCGAGAGGAGCGGGCGGCCTTCTTGGCCTCCCGGGCCATCCGGTACCGGTCGGCCTCGCGGATGAGGTCGGTGCGGCGGGCGGTGGCGATCTCGTACTCGAACATCTCGTTCTCCCTGGTCGCTGTTCTCGGGCACCTCGTTCGGTGTGATCCAAGATTCGCGTCCCAGAGGGGTGCGGCACATGGGGCTCATGCCGCATCTCCGCGGTGCCGGGGTCCTTAGGCCGGGGTCCGGGGGGCCTGAGGCGGCCTCGGGCGGCCTAAGGCAAGGCGGGAGATCCCGTAAGGCGGTGCCTACTCGGCGGCCGTGGGGAGGGGGAAGAGCAGGTCGAAGTACATGAGGCCGAAGAGCAGGACCCCGAGGAGGCCCAGGGCGACGGCTGCCCAGGAGACGGAGCGGACCCAGGCGGGGTGGACCCGGCCGGGGGCGCCGAAGGCGGGGCCGGCGAGGACGAAGACGGCGAGGAGGAGGGCGAGGGTGGAGAGGACACCGTTGACGAGGGCGGTCATGTGCCAGGCGTCGCCGTACAGGGCGGCGATCTTCTCCTTGGCGGTGGTCGCGCTGACCGATTCGATCTGGCCCATGAGCGTCTGGCGTTCGGCGGCGACGCGGGAGACCCAGCTGCCGCTGAGGGCGACGAGGCCCAGGCCCGCTGCGACGACGGCGGATGCGGCGGCTCCGACGCCGGTGCTCCGCTCGGGGACGTCCTCGCCGGTCTCGCCGGTCTCGCCGGTCTCGTCGGCTTCTGCTTCGGCTTCGGAGGCCTCGGCGGCCTCGGTGGTTTCGGCCTTGTCGCCGTCGGGGTCGGCGGCGGGTTCGGCGGCTGCCGTCCCGGAGGTGGCCGCCTTGCCCTCGGGGGCGTCCGCGTCCGCGTCGGGGGCGGCCGGGGCGGGGGTCTTCGTGGTGTCCATGCCGGGCACCGTAGGCGGCGTTTCTGAGAGGTTCCTGAGAGGCCCGTGCGGGTTCCGCCGCCGGTGGGCCGCGGGCGCCCGGCGGGGCCCGCGGCGGCGGTGGCTACGCCTGGCGGGCGGCGGCCCATTCGGGGGCGAGGACGGCCCAGACCTCGGTGTCCTGGCGGACGCCTTGGTGCAGGTGGTTCTGCCGCATGACGCCGTCGCGGGTCAGTCCGAGGCGTTCGGCGACGGCGATGCTCTTCTTGTTGCCGGAGGCCACGTGCCATTCCACGCGGTGCATGCCGCGCACGTCGAAGGCCCAGTCGATCAGGACCCGGCAGGCCTTGTTGACCAGGCCCCGGCCGGCCGCTTCGGGCTCCAGCCAGCAGCCGACCTCGCAGTTGCCGGCCGCGGCGTCGAAGGTCCGGAAGAGGACCCCGCCGACGAGGGTGCCGCCGACCCGGATGCCGTAGAGGCGGGCGCCGTCCCTGGCGGCCTCCTCCGCCTTGGTGCCGAGCAGGTGCCGCGCCGATTCGAGGTCGGTGACGCGGTCCGGGAGGCCGATGAACCGGCCGATGAACTCGCGGCCCCGGTCCATGTGCGCCAGGAACTCCTCGGCGTGCCACACCTCCAGCGGGAACAGCTGGGCGTCGTCGGCCAGTTCTATCGCGAACATCGGTGCTTCCTTACGGCTCGTGACCGGTCAGCGGGACGTGCGGGCCGGTTCGACGTGGTCCGCGTCCGGCCGCTGCGACGGAAGTGTCGCACGGGCAGCGGCGCGTTCCGGCGGCTCGATGCTGATGCGGGGCAGCCGGCGGTCGAGCCAGGCGGGGATCCACCAGTTCGCACCGCCGAGCATGTGCATGAGCGCCGGGACGAGCAGGGCGCGCAGGACGAAGGCGTCGAGCGCGACGGCGGCGGCGAGCGCGATGCCGAACATCGCGATGAGCCGGTCGCCGCTGAGCACGAAGGCCAGGAAGACGGAGATCATGATGACGGCGGCCGAGTTGATCACCCGGCTGGTCTCGGCGAGGCCCACCCGGACGGCCCGCCTGTTGTCGCCGGTCTCCAGCCACTCCTCGTACATCCGGCTGACCAGGAAGACCTGGTAGTCCATGGAGAGCCCGAAGAGCACCGACACCATGATCACCGGCAGGAAGGGCTCGATCGGGCCGGCGCTGCCCAGGCCCAGCAGTTCGCTCCCCCAGCCCCACTGGAAGATCACGACGACGACGCCGAAGGAGGAGGCGACGGCGGCGACGTTCATGGCGGCGGCCTTGAGCGGTATGCCGATCGAACGGAAGGCGAGCAGCAGCAGGACGCAGCCGAGCGCGATGACCACCCCGACGAAGAGCGGCAGCTTGCCGACGATCACCTCGGCGAAGTCGTCGTAGCCGGCCGTCACCCCGCCGACGTGGGCGTCCATGGTGCTGCCGTGGGCGGCGCGGGGGATGACGTCCCGGCGGAGGTCGTCGACCAGTTCGCTCGTGGCCCGGGACTGCGGGGCGGAGTCGGGGACGACGGTGAGGACGGCGGTGTCCCCGCTGCGGTTGAAGACGGCCGGGCCGGCGGAGGCGACGCCCTCGGTGGTGCGCAGGGCTTCCGCCAGCCGCTCGAAGGCGACGCGGTCGCCTGCCCCGTCGAGCCGGGCGACGACGCTGAGCGGGCCGTTCATGCCGGGCCCGAAGCCTTCCCCAGGGCCTCCGGTCTGGGAGGGACCGCCGGCCAGCAGGTCGTACGCCTTGCGGGTGGTGGAGGTGGCCGGGTTGTTGCCCTGGTCGGAGGTGCCGAGGTGGAGCGAGAGGGTCGGCAGCGCGAGCACGGCCATCACCAGGGCCGCGGCCAGTCCGAGCAGTTTGGGGTGGCGTTCCACGAAGGCCGACCAGCGCGCGGCGAACCCGGTGGGCGGCTGGGGCCGGGGGCCCTCAGCGGCGAGCTTGCGCCGTTCGCGGCGCGAGAGGGCCCGCATGCCGATGTACGAGAGGAGGGCGGGCAGCAGGGTGACGGAGGCCGCCACGGTGAGGATCACGGTGAGGGACGCGGCGATCGCGACCCCGTTGAGGAAGTTCAGCCGCAGTACCAGCATGCCGAGCAGGGCTATGCAGACGGTGGCCCCGGCGAACACGACGGCCCGGCCGGTGGTGGCGACGGCGCTCGCGGCGGCTTCCTCGACGGTGAGGCCGCGCGCCAGGCCCTTGCGGTGCCGGGTGACGATGAACAGGGCGTAGTCGATGCCGACGCCGAGTCCGACGAGGGTGCCCAGCATCGGGGCGAAGTCGGCGACGGGCATGGCGTGCCCGAGGAGGGTGATGCCGAAGTAGGCGCTGCCGACGCTGACGAGGGCGGTCGCGATGGGCAGCAGGCTCGCGGCGAGGGAGCCGAAGGCGAGGAAGAGGACCAGGGCGGCGATGCCGACGCCGATGATCTCGGCGAGGTGGGCGCTGGGTGCCTCGGTCAGGCCGATGGCGCGGCCTCCGAGTTCGACCTGGAGGCCGTCGGCCTGGGTGGCGGGGTTCTTCGCGGTGTCGACGACGGCCTTGGCCTGGGCCTTGGGCACGGAGTCGGCCGGCCGGTCGAAGGTGACCACCGCGTAGGCGGTGCGGCCGTCGGGGCTGATCTGCGCGGCGCCGGCGGGGCCCGGTGCGTAGGGGCTCGCGACGGATGCCACCCCGGGCAGGGCCGCGACGGCGTCCAGGGCCCGGGTCATGCGCTGTTCTATCTCCGGGGTGCGTGCCGTCCGGTGGTCCGGGGCCCGCCACACGATGGTGTCGGTGTCGCCGCCCTGGCCGGGGAAGCCCTCGCGCAGCAGGGCGTGGGCCTGGGCGGACTCCGTGCCGGGGACCTCGTAGTCGTTGGAGAACGCGGTGCCGGCCGCTCCGGCGGCCGCGGCGGTCCCGCCGAGGGCCAGCAGCCAGATCAGGACGGTGACCAGTCGGTGCCGCAGGCACCACCGTGCGATTGCTGCCAACGGACGTGCTCCCTGGTGGTTCGGATCTTCACCGGGAGGTAGCCCGACGCAAAGAACTCATGAACTCGTGAACTTGTGAAGGTTCGGCCGCGAGGTCCGCCGCGGCCAGGGTGGTCTACACCTCGATTGACACGATTCCAGCCTTTCGTGATCGTTGGCTGGTTTCGTGTGCATCGTCACAGGTCTGTGGCGGGATACGGGACCTTGGTCACTGGTGCTCCGGGGCGGACGGCTCGTCGGCCCGGTAGCCGGGGAGCGAGGGCCAGCGCACGGTGAGGACCACCGCGTCCTCCTCCGCGTACCAGGAGTGGTCGACCCCGCGCCCCCAGACCACGTAGTCCCCCTGCTCGGCGAGGACCACGGTGCGGCCGGGGAACTCCAGCCGGAACCGGCCGCTGATCAGCACCTGGAGGGCGGTGCGGCGCTCGCCGGTCACCCACCGCCCGCGCTCCTCGCCCTTGGGGTGGACCCCCCACTTGATCTCGACGTCCCCGCTGTGGCGGGGATCGCCGGGGCTCTTGAAGTGGCCGAGGAGCCAGCCCCGGTCGGTGGCGGCGTCGGGGGTGGCCTTGCCGGTGTAGATGGCGGAGTCGTCGTCATTCACGGGGTGAGGCTAATGCAGTTGTACGCACGGCCCCGCAGCTGATCAGCTGGCCCGCATGACGATGGACCTTGATGAACTGCTGAAGGTGCGCGACCGCTACGACGCGGAGATGCGGCGCGACGCGCAGCCCGACGCCGCGCACGCGCGGGTGGAGCGGGTGGGCCGGGTGGTACGCCAGACCGTGCCGGGGCTCGGCTGGAACGGCGTGCTCTGGTCGGACCTCGACGAGGACACCGCGGACGCGGAGATCGCCGCGCAGGTGGCGTACTTCGGGGCGCGCGGGGAGGACGGGGGCGGGCCGGAGTTCGAGTGGAAGCTGTACTCCCACGACCGCCCGGCGGACCTCGGGGACCGGCTGCGCGCGGCGGGGTTCGTGCCGGAGCCGCCGGAGACGCTCGTGGTGGCGCGCACGGCCGACCTCGCCTCCCTGCCGGTGGAGCCGCCGGAGGGGATCACCTTGCGGGTGGTGACGGACGAGGCGGGGGTGGACCTGATGATGGAGGTGCACCACCGGGCCTTCGGCACGGAGCGGCCCCGGATCCGGGAGCAGATGCTCACGCTGCTGCGGGACGAGCCGGAGACCATCGAGGCCGTGCTGGCGATGGCGGGGGACGTCCCGGTCAGCGCGGCCCGGATGGAGATGCGGCCGGGCAGCGCCTTCGCCGGCCTGTGGGGCGGCGGCACCGCCCCGGAGTGGCGCGGCCGCGGCATCTACCGCCTGCTGGTGGCCCACCGGGCCCGTGTGGCGGCGGCCCGGAACATCCCCTACCTCCAGGTGGACGCCTCGGACGACAGCCGCCCGATCCTGGAACGCCTGGGCTTCGGCGTACTCGGGGTGACGACGCCTTACATCTGGCCGTCCCCGACGGCCTGACACGGGAGAGGAGCTCCACATGGAGAACACCGGACGCACAGGGCCGCCGCTGACCGGCGGGGAGCGGGAGACGCTGCGGGCCTACCTCGACTACCACCGGGCCACGCTCGCCTGGAAGTGCGAGGGGCTCGGCGACGAGGAGCTGCGGCGGCAGGCTTCGCCGCCGTCCACCCTGTCCCTGCTGGGGCTGGTGCGGCACATGGCCGAGGTGGAGCGGCACTGGTTCCGGCGCACGATCGGCGGCGCCGACGTACCGCACCTGTGGTCCGACGACCACGACTTCCAGGCCGCGTACGACGCCACGGCCGCGACCCGCGCCGAGGCGTTCGCCGCCTGGGAGGCGGAGGTGGAGCATTCGCGCGCCGTCGAGGCGGCCGCCGAGTCGCTGGAGGTGACGGCGTACGTCGCGAAGTGGGAGCAGGAGGCCTCGCTGCGCCTGGTGATACTCCACATGATCCACGAGTACGCCCGCCACAACGGCCACGCCGACTTCCTCCGCGAGGCCGTCGACGGCACGGTCGGCGCGTAGCCCTGCCTCAGGCGGCGCGCCAGTAGCCCAGGCTGTTCACGCGCTGCTTCGGCAGGCCCAGTTCCTTCTTGAGGTATCCCGCCAGGTCCCGGGTGGTGGCCGTGTCACAGGCCAGCCAGACGTACGCGTCGGCCGGGTCCGGGCCCAGCAGCTCCGGCAGTTCGGACCGCACCCGCTCGGCGAGCGCCGACCCGTCGCGCGCCACCCGCCGGAGGTCGTGCCGGCCCGGGTCGGCGCGTACGGGCAGTTCCGCGTCGGAGTCGTGCTGGGTCTCGAACCAGATGGTGGCCGGGGTGCTCGGGTAGGCGTCCAGCAGGGAGTTGACGGCCGGCAGGGAGGCCGGGTCTCCGATCACCAGCAGCCGCTTCGGCTCCGGGTCCGGCGCCGTGAAGCCGGTGCCCTGGACGGTGGCCTCCAGGGTGTCCCCCGGTGCGGCCGTGCGCGCCCACCGGCTCGCCAGCCCGTCGTGCAGGGCGAACTCGAAGGCGAAGGTCCCGGCCGCCGGGTCGGGGTCCACCAGCGTGTAGGCCCGCTGGTGCGGACGGCTGCCGCCCTGGAACCAGACCCGGACCCACATGGTCGGGTGCAGGGAGGCGCCCGCGGCGGCCAGCAGTCCGCCGTCGCTGAAGCGGACCCGGCGGAAGTGCTCGGTGACCTCCTCCACCCCGGTGACCGTGAACGTGAAGTCCTTGCCGCGCAGCAGCTTGAGGACCACGCCCTCCCAGCCCTTGCCGACCGCCATGTCCGCCCCTCCCCCTGACACCCTTATAGTAAGGGCAGCCTAACCTAAGATGCCTGGGGAGATGTGAGCAGTGTGACTACAGAGCCCTATGAGGTCTACCGCGACAGCTGGGGCATCCCGCACCTGCGCGCCTCCGACCCGATCCACCTCTCCTACGCGCAGGGCCGCGTCACCGCCCTCGACCGGGCCTGGCAGCTCGAAGTCGAGCGGCACCGCGCACAGGGTTCCAGCGCCGCCTTCCTCGGCGCCGACTGCGTCCCCTGGGACCGCTTCGCCCGCCAGGCCCGCCTCGACGACACCGCCCGCCGCTGCCACGAGGCCCTCGACCCCGAGACCGCCGCCTGGCTGCGCGCCTACGTCGACGGCGTCAACTCCGGGCTCGCCGAAGGCGCCGCCCGCGACGAGCGCTTCGCCCGCACCGGCCACACCCCCGCCCCCTGGGAACCCTGGGTCCCGCTGTCGGTCTGGATCGCCACCCACATCCTCTTCGCCGGGTTCGCCACCAAGCTCTGGCGCGAGCGCGCCGCCCGCGTCCTCGGCGACGGCGCCGCCACCCTCTTCGCCACCGACGGCCCCGGCACCGCCGGCAGCAACGGCTGGCTGGTCCCGGGCGACCGGACCGCCACCGGCGCGGCGATCATCGCGGGCGACCCGCACCGGTTCATCGAAGACCCGGGCGTCTACCAGCAGATACGCCTCGCCTGCCCCGAGTACGACGTCCTCGGCCTGGCCGTCCCCGGCGTCCCCGGCCTCGCCCACTTCGGCCACACCGGCAGTGCCGCCTGGGCCATCACCAACGCCATGGCCGACTACCAGGACCTCTACGCGGAGCGGCTGCGCCCGGCCGGCGACGGCCTGGAGGCGCTCGGCCCCGACGGCACCTGGGAGCCCGTCGCCCGGCACACCGAGACGATCGCCGTGGCCGGCGCCGCCGACGTCGAGGTGGAGGTCCTGGAGACCCCGCGCGGCCCGGTCGTCGTCCGCGCTGACGCCGACGGCCTCGTCCCCGAAGGCGCCGACGCCCTCGCCCTGCGCTACCCGCCGCGCGTCCGCCGCGACCTGGGCTTCGCCGCACTGCCCGCCCTGCTCCGCGCCCGTACCGTCGCCGACGTGGACCGCGCCCTCGACAGCTGGGCCGAGCCGGTCAACGTGGTCCACGCCGCCGACTCCGAGGGCGGCCTGCTGCACCGCGTCGCCGGCGCCGTCCCGCTGCGCGACGGCTCGAACCGGCTCCGGCCGGTGCCCGCCTGGGACGCCCGGCACGCCTGGCAGGGCTGGGCGCCCACCCCCGCCGAGCCGGTCCAGGGCTTCGCCGTCATGGCCAACGCACGCGGGATCGCGTCCCCCCTCGGCGTGGAGTTCGCGCCCCCGCACCGCGCCGACCGGATCCGGGAGCTGCTCAGCGGCTCGGCGGACTGGTCCCCGAAGGCCATGGCCGACGTACACGCGGACGACTACCTGGGCTCCGCGGGACCGCTGCTGGCACTGCTGCCCGCCCCCGACGGCCTCTCCCCCGCCGCCGCCCGGCTCCGGGAGCGGCTCCTCGCCTGGGACCGGCACATGGCGGCAGGCAGCACCGACGCCGCCGCCTTCGCCGCCTTCCGGAGCGCGACCGTACGCCGCCTCGCCGCCGACCCCGTCTTCGCCGGCCTGGCCCCGGCCCCCGCCGGCCCGGAGGTCTTCCACCCCTGGCTGTACCTCCTGCCCCGCGTCGGCTACGCCCTGGAGGGCCTGCTCACCACCCCCCTCCTCCCCGGCCTCGACCGCGCCGCGCACGTGCGCGCCGCGCTGGAGGAGACGGCCGAGGCCGGCGCCCACGACACCCCCTGGTCGCGGCTCCACCTCCTCGCACCCTGGTCGGCGCTGCCGGACCCGGACGCCGAATGGCCGGGCCTGGGCGGCGACCACGACTGCGTCAACGCCACCTCCTCCGTGCCCGGGTTCACCGACCGCGCCGCCCGCGCCTCCGCGGCCCGCTACGTCTGGGACCTGGCCCGCCGCGAGGACAGCCTCTGGGCGGTCCCGCTGGGCGCGGACGGCGTCACCGGCTCCCCCCACCAC
Organism: Streptomyces sp. NPDC033966; assembly: GCF_055575955.1. Lineage (NCBI taxonomy): Bacteria > Bacillati > Actinomycetota > Actinomycetes > Kitasatosporales > Streptomycetaceae > Streptomyces > Streptomyces sp. NPDC033966. The sequence continues at coordinate 260,573 of NZ_JBVIRQ010000001.1, forward strand.
CGCGACCAGCTCCCCCTCTGGGCCCGCTGCGAACTCGTCCCCGTCGTCACCGACTGGGCCCGCCTCACCAAGGAATCCGCATGATCACCGGCTCCGCCGCCGCATCCGCGTCCGCATCCACCCGTACGCCCGTCCACACCCGGCACGTCGAGGGCTTCGGGACGGTCACCATCACCCCCGTCGACCCCGCCGCCGACTCCGCGCTGATCCACGCCTGGGTCACCGAGGAGCGGGCGCGCTTCTGGGGCATGACGGAGGCCAGCCGCGAGCTCGTCCAGGAGATCTACGAGGACGTCGACCGCCGCACCACCCACCACGCGTTCATGGTCCACCGCGACGGCGAGCCGGTCGCGCTCTTCCAGACGTACGAATGCGCCGAGGACCGGGTCAGCGAGTGCTACGACGCCCGGCCCGGGGACGTCGGCGTGCACCTGCTGATCGGCCCCAGCCGGAGCGGCGTCCGGCACGGCTTCACCGGGGCCCTGATGAGCTCCTTCATCGCGTACGTGTTCTCCGACCCCGCCACCCGCCGCGTCGTCGCTGAACCGGACGCCCGCAACGCCAAGGCGATCGCCCTGCTGGAGCGGACCGGCTTCGAGCTCGGCCCCGAGGTCGAGCTGCCGGAGATCGACCTGCCGGAGGTCCACCTCCCGGCGAAGCCGGCCCGCCTGGCCTTCCTCAGCGCGCCGGACGCCCGCTGAGGAACTCCGTGACCAGGGCGGCCCATTCCGCGGGGCGCTCGGCGAACGGCAGGTGCCCGGTGGGCAGTTCCGCGCGCCGCGCGCCCGGCAGGGCGTCCGCCAGCTCCCGCTGGACCGCCCTCGGCACGAGCCGGTCCCGGGTCGTCTCGACGACCAGGGCCGGTACGCCGATCCCCGCGAGTTCCGCGCGCTGGTCCGTCCCCTTGATCAGGGCGGCCTGGTCCCCGCTCCCGGGCGTCACCGTGGACGCGGTCCCCCGCACCGCGCCCTCCAGCTGCTCGGGGCTCAGCGCCTCCAGCTGCTCCTCGCTGAGCACGAGCGGTACGAGGAGCCGCGCGAGCAGCTCGTTCTCACCGCGCCGGCCCAGCTCGGACCACAGCTCCCCGATCAGCCCGAAGCCGTGGCCGGCCCGCGCGAAGCTCGCGGTGAGCACGAGCGCGGTGACCCGCTCGGGGTACCGGGTGGCGACCCGGACGGCCACGCTCCCGCCGAGCGAGTAGCCGAGCACGGCGAACCGCTCCAGCCCCTCGGCGTCCGCGGCGGCCACCAGCTGGTCGGCCAGCTCGTCGAGGCTCAGCGGCTCCCCGGACTTCGGGGTGTCCCCGGCGCCGGGGTAGTCGACGCCGACGACGCTGTGCCGTGCGGCCAGCGCGTCCAGCAGCGGCCCGAAGTTGGCCTCCACCGACCCGCCCGCCCCGTGGGCCAGCAGCAGGCCGGGGCCGCCGCTCCCGGTGCGGACGGTGCGGGCGTAGTGGGCCGGGGCCTGGTGGGCCTGGCGGGCCCTGGACGTGGTCGCGGACATGCGGATCCCCCTGCTTCTTTCGGTAACGGTCGCTACAGAAAGAAACCTACCCGATTTAAGTAGCGATCGCTACAGAAGGTCGTCCACCCCCGGCACCACCAGCCCGAAGAGGTCCGTGACCGTGGTCAGGGCGGCGGCCTGGAGGGCCGCGGCGGGCAGGACCGTGCCGTCCGGGGCGGCCAGGGAGCGGGTGGCGGTGGCCTCGGCGACCACGGTGGGCCGGTAGCCGCGGTAGAAGGCCCCCTCGGCGGTGAAGGTGACGCACATGTGCGTCATGAACCCGGCGAGCACCAGGTCCTTGCCGCTGCCCGCACCGAACCCCAGGCCGGCGAGGACCTTCTCCAGCTCGGTGGCGTGGAAGGCGTTCGGGACCTGCTTGACCACCACCGGCTCACCCCCGGCCGGGGCAACCTCGTCGCTGATGGCGCCGATGCGGGCGCGGATGTCGTACGGGGTGCCCACGCCGCCGTCGTTGACGATGTGGACCACCGGCGCCCCGGCGGCGCGGGCGCGCTCCAGCAGCCGCGCGCCCGCCGCGAGCGCCTCCTCCGCGCCGTCCAGGGCCATCACGCCGGTCCGGTAGGTGTTCTGGAAGTCGATCATCACCAGGACGGAGTCCGCCAGCCGGGCCGGACGCCCGTCCAGCCCGCTCACGTCGCGCAGGGTCGCGGAGGCAGCGCTCCTGGTCGCGTCCGTGTTCGCGTTCGTGCTGTTCATGCTGTTCGCGCTCATGGAAAACCTTTCAAAAGGGAGAAATTGCACGGAAGAAGGCATGGCGAAGCCGCTCCTCCTGCTCCAACGGGTCGGTGCGGGTCAGCCGGCCTGCGTACGGAACCGGCGGCGGTAGGCCGCCGGGGTCGTGGCGAGCTGCCGGCGGAAGGCCCGGTGCAGGGTCTCCGCCGAGCCGAGGCCGGCGGCGGCCGCGACCTGGTCGAGCGGGCTGTCGGTGGTCTCCAGCACGCGCCGGGCCACCTCGATCCGGGCCGCTTCGACGTAGGCGGCGGGAGTGGTGCCGGTCTCCTGGGTGAAGACACGGGCGAAGTGCCGCTCGCTCAGGCACATACGGGCCGCGAGCGCCGGCGCCGACAGGTCCGCGTCGAGGTGGTCGGCGATCCACAGCCGCAGGTCGTCGATGTCCCGGCGGCCGGCGGCCGGCCGGCTGAGCGGCACCGAGAACTGGCTCTGGCCGCCCTGCCGCTTGAGGTACATCACCAGCTGCCGGGCCACCGCCAGCGCGGTCTGCTCGCCCAGGTCCTCCGCGACGAGGGCCAGCGCCAGGTCCAGACAGGCACTGATCCCCGCCCCGGTCCACAGCCGGCCGCGGTCGGCGCGTACGAAGATCGGATCGGGGTCGACCACGACCTCCGGATGCTCGGCCGCCAGCTGGGCGGCGGTCGACCAATGGGTGGTCGCCGTCCGCCCGTCCAGCAGCCCCGCCGCCGCCAGCAGGTGCGCCCCCACGCACACCGACGCCACCCGCCGGGCGTGCGGGGCGGTCTCCCGCACCCACGCCACGACGGTGTCGTCGATCCGGGCGACCGGTCCGGCCTCGGTCATGTCGACCGCGCCGGGCACCAGCAGGGTGTCCACCCGCCCGCCGACCTCGCCGAAGGCGGTGTCGGCGAACAGCCGCACCCCGGCCGAGGTCCGCACCGGTCCGGCGGCGGGCCCCGCGAGGGTGACCTCGTAGCCGGCCCGCCCATCGGTCTCCCGGTTGGCCAGGGCAAAGACCTCGGCCGGGCCGGTGACGTCGAGGAGGTCGACATCGGGGAAGACCGCGATGACGACCCGGTGCGAAGTGGGCATGACCCCATCCTCACGCGGCTCCCGCGTGGCGGCAATGACGATTCCCCGTCACATCCGGACATGGCGCCGACCGCGCCCGGACACGGCGAAGGCCCCGCACCGGTGTCCGGTGCGGGGCCTTCGTCAGGGACTGCCGGGGGATCAGCCCTCGACGCCGAGGCGCTCCAGGATGAGCTCCTTGACGCGGGCCGCGTCCGCCTGGCCGCGGGTGGTCTTCATGACCGCGCCGACCAGGGCGCCGACGGCGGCGACCTTGCCGCCGCGGATCTTGTCGGCGATGGCCGCGTTGCCCGCGATGGCCTCGTCCACGGCCGCGCCGAGCGCGCCCTCGTCCGAGACGACCTTCAGGCCGCGCTTGTCGACGACCTCGTCCGGGGTGCCCTCGCCGCCGAGGACGCCCTCGATGACCTGGCGCGCCAGCTTGTCGTTCAGGTCGCCGGCCGCGACCAAGGCCGCGATACGGGCCACCTGGGCCGGGGTGATCGGCAGCTCGTCGACCGAGACGCCCTGCTCGTTGGCGTTGCGCGCCAGCTCACCCATCCACCACTTGCGGGCGGCGGCGGAGTCGGCGCCCTCCTCGATGGTGGCGACGATGGAGTCCACCGCGCCCGCGTTGAGGATCGACTGCATGTCGTGCTCGCTGACGCCCCACTCCTCGCGGAGGCGGTTGCGGCGCACGCGCGGCATCTCCGGCAGCCCGCCGCGCAGCTCCTCGACCCAGGCGCGGGCCGGGGCGACGGGGACCAGGTCCGGCTCGGGGAAGTAGCGGTAGTCCTCGGCGTTGTCCTTGATGCGGCCGGCCGTGGTGGAGCCGTCCTCCTCGTGGAAGTGCCGGGTCTCCTGCACGATCGAGCCGCCCGACGAGAGCACCGCCGCGTGGCGCTGGATCTCGAAGCGGGCCGCGCGCTCGACGGAGCGCAGCGAGTTGACGTTCTTCGTCTCGCTGCGGGTGCCGAACTCGGACTCGGGGGTCGGGCGCAGCGACAGGTTGACGTCGCAGCGCATCTGGCCCTTGTCCATGCGGGCCTCGGAGACGCCGAGCGCCTTGATGACCTCGCGCAGCTCGGCGACGTACGCCTTGGCGACCTCGGGGGCCCGCTCGCCCGCGCCCTCGATGGGCTTGGTGACGATCTCGATGAGCGGGATGCCGGCACGGTTGTAGTCCAGCAGGGAGTGGGACGCGCCGTGGATACGGCCGGTGGCGCCGCCGACGTGCAGCGACTTGCCGGTGTCCTCCTCCATGTGGGCGCGCTCGATCTCCACGCGGAAGATCTCGCCGTCCTCCAGCTGGACGTCCAGGTAGCCGTTGAAGGCGATGGGCTCGTCGTACTGGGAGGTCTGGAAGTTCTTCGGCATGTCCGGATAGAAGTAGTTCTTCCGGGCGAAGCGGCACCACTCGGCGATCTCGCAGTTCAGCGCGAGACCGATCTTGATGGCGGACTCGACGCCGATCGCGTTGACGACCGGGAGGGAGCCGGGCAGACCGAGGCAGGTCGGGCAGGTCTGCGAGTTGGGCTCGGCGCCCAGCTCGGTGGAACAGCCGCAGAACATCTTGGTCTTGGTGCCGAGCTCGACATGGACCTCGAGGCCCATGACGGGGTCGTACGACGCGAGGGCGTCCTCGTACGACAGCAGTTCGGTGAAGGTGGTCACGGTGAAACTTTCCCTCTCAGCCCAGCAGGACGTCGTCGTCGCCGAGGCGCTTCAGCTCGCGGTACAGGATCGCGAGGCCGGTGACGATGGCGGCGGCGGACACAACGGCGTCGACGAGCTTCAGCGTGTCGTGCTCGGTGCGGGCCTTGCGGGCCTGCTTGATCACACTGATGGCACCGAAAGCGGTGGTACCGATCGACAGGTAGGTGCCGGACTTGGACTTCTTGAAGCCCTTGGCCTTGGACAGTGCACTGGAACTCACAGCGACGGAGCCTCCTCAAGCAGCGGGTGACCCCAGCGCTCGACGAAGGCGGCCTCTACGGCGGCACCGACCTTGTACAGGCGGTCGTCCTTCATCGCCGGGGCGATGATCTGCAGCCCGACCGGGAGACCGTCCTCCGGTGCCAGGCCGCAGGGCAGCGACATGGCGGAGTTGCCGGCCAGGTTGGTCGGGATGGTGCACAGGTCCGCGAGGTACATCGCCAGCGGGTCGTCGGTGCGCTCACCGATCGCGAAGGCGGTGGTCGGGGTCGTCGGGGAGACGATCACGTCGACCTGCTCGAAGGACTTCTCGAAGTCCTTGGTGATGAGCGTGCGGACCTTCTGGGCGGAGCCGTAGTACGCGTCGTAGTAGCCGGAGCTGAGCGCGTACGTGCCGAGGATGATGCGGCGCTTGACCTCGTCGCCGAAGCCGGCCTCGCGGGTCAGGGCGGTGACGTCCTCGGCGGACTTCGTACCGTCGTCGCCGACGCGCAGGCCGTAGCGCATGGCGTCGAAGCGGGCCAGGTTGGAGGAGGCCTCGGACGGCGCGATCAGGTAGTACGCGGCCATGGCGAGGTCGAAGGACGGGCAGTCCAGCTCGACGATCTCGGCGCCGAGCTCCTTGAGGAGCTCCACCGACTCGTTGAAGCGCTGGACGACGCCGGCCTGGTAGCCCTCGCCGGCGAACTGCTTGACCACACCGACGCGCATGCCGGCGACGGAGCCGTTGCGGGCGGCCTCGACGACCGGCGGGACCGGGGCGTCGATGGAGGTGGAGTCGAGCGGGTCGTGTCCGGCGATGACCTCGTGCAGGAGCGCCGCGTCCAGGACCGTACGGGCGCACGGGCCGCCCTGGTCGAGGGAGGAGGAGAAGGCCACCATGCCGTAACGGGAGACGCCGCCGTAGGTGGGCTTCACGCCGACGGTGCCGGTGACGGCGGCGGGCTGGCGGATGGAGCCGCCGGTGTCCGTGCCGATCGCGAGGGGGGCCTGGAAGGCGGCGAGCGCGGCCGCGGAACCGCCGCCGGAGCCGCCGGGGATCCGGGTGAGGTCCCAGGGGTTGCCGGTGGGGCCGTAGGCGCTGTTCTCGGTGGAGGACCCCATGGCGAACTCGTCCATGTTGGTCTTGCCGATGATGACGACGCCGGCTTCCTTGAGCTTGCGCGTCAGGGTGGCGTCGTACGGCGGGATCCAGCCTTCGAGGATCTTCGAACCGACGGTGGTCGGGACCCCGACGGTGGTGAAGATGTCCTTGAGGGCGAGCGGGACGCCGGCCAGCGGGCCGAGCTTCTCGCCGGCCGCGCGCTTGGCGTCGACGGCGCGGGCCTGCTCCAGGGCGCCTTCGCGGTCGACGTACAGGAAGGCGTTGACCTTCTCGTCCGTCGCCTCGATGCGCGCGAGGTGGGCCTCGGTGACCTCGACGGCCGTGAGCTCGCCGGAGGCGATCTTCTCGGCGGTCTCGGCGGCCGTGAGCTTGATGATGTTGGTGTCAGCCATGGTGATTAGTCCTCCCCCAGGATCTGCGGCACCTTGAAACGCTGCTGCTCCTGGGCGGGAGCGCCGGAAAGCGCCTGCTCGGGGGTGAGCGAGGGACGGACCTCGTCCGCGCGCATGACGTTCGTCAGCGGCAGCGGGTGGGAGGTCGGCGGGACGTCTTGGTCGGCGACCTCGGAAACGCGGGCGACCGCGCCGATGATGTCGTCGAGCTGTCCGGCGAAGTGGTCGAGCTCTTCGCTCTTCAGTTCCAGACGTGCCAGCCGAGCGAGGTGGGCGACCTCCTCGCGCGTGATGCCAGGCATGCAGCGATCCTCTGGGGGTGGTGAGTGTGTAGGTTTCGGTCCCAATCCTATGGGGCCGACCCCGGGACCCGGTAAACGGTTTGCCGGGGGCCTGCGGCACGGGCGGGTGACCGCTGCGCGGAGCGGTCCCCCACCCTCCCTTCCACCGTTCCCCGGGGCTCCGCCCCGGACCCCGCGCCTCAATCGCCGGCGGGGCTGATTTCAGCGGCGGGCGGCGGCTACTGGGCCGGGGTTTCCGCGGTGGCCGTGGCGGCGAGTTCCGCGGTGATGTCGGCCGGGCGGCGCCAGCCGCGCTCGCCGCGGGCCAGCAGCCAGGCGGTGGCCTCCTGCGGCGGCATGGCGGCGGCGACCAGCCAGCCCTGGACCGCGTCGCAGCCCAGGTCCCGCAGGCGCTCCCAGGTCTCGTCGTCCTCCACGCCCTCGGCGACCACCAGCAGGCCCAGGGAGTGGGCCAGGTCGACCGTGCAGCGGACGATCTCCGCGTCCTGGGCGTCCACCGCGAGGCGGGCGACGAACGAGCGGTCGATCTTCAGCTCGCTCACCGGCAGCCGGCGCAGGTGCACCAGCGAGGAGTAGCCGGTGCCGAAGTCGTCGAGGGACATCTTGACGCCGTGGCCGGTCAGCCCGGCCATGGTGTCGGCGGCCCGCTGCGGGTCCTCCAGCAGGACGTGTTCCGTTATCTCCAGCTGGAGACCGCTGGCCGGGACCCCGTGCCGGGCCAGGCGGGCGGCGACGGCTCCCGCGAACCCGGGGGTGTGGACGTCGCGCGGCGAGACGTTGACGGCGACCGGGACCTTCAGGCCCTGCGCCCGCCACCGGGCGACCTGGGCGAGGGCCGTCTCCAGGACGTACTCCGTCAGGTGCGGCATCAGCCCGGACGTTTCGGCGATCGCGATGAACTCGTCCGGCGAGACCCGCCCGCGCTCGGGGTGCACCCAGCGGACCAGTGCCTCCAGGCCGGCCACCTGGCCGTCGAAGCGGACCTTCGGCTGGTAGTGGAGTTCCACCTCGCCGGCGTCGAGGGCCCGGCGGAGGTCGCCGAGGAGGCCGAGCCGGTCGGGCGTGTTGCTGTCGCGCTTGGACTCGTAGACCTCGACGCCCGTGCGGTCCCGCTTGGCCTGGTACATGGCCACGTCGGCGCGGCGCAGCAGGCCCTCCGCGTCCAGCGCGTGGTCCGGGAAGACGGCGAGGCCGGCGCTGGCCTCCAGGACCAGGGTGAGGCCGTCGAGGTCCAGCGGGGAGCTGAGCTCGGCGACCAGGTTGCGGGCGACGCGCTGGGCGCTGGTGGTGGAGTCGGTGGTGGGCAGGAGCACGGCGAACTCGTCGCCGCCGAGCCGGGCCGCCTCGGCTTCGGCCGGGAGCGCCTGGCGCAGCCGCTCGGCGATCTGGAGCAGCAGCCGGTCCCCCGCGAGGTGGCCGAGCGTGTCGTTGACGGCGCGGAAGCGGTCCAGGTCGATCAGTACGAGGGCCGACCGGGTGCCCTGGCGTTCGGCCTCGTCCAGTGCGGACCAGGCCCGCTCCAGCAGCCACTGCCGGTTGGGCAGCCCGGTCAGCGGGTCGCGCAGCTGTTCCTCGGCGCGGGCCCGGGCGATCCACAGGGTGGAGTCGAGGGCGATGAGCGGTACGGCGAACAGCGGCAGCAGCACCGGCCGGGTGCTGGCGACCACGCAGATCAGCGGGGCGATGCCGAGCAGGGCCGCGGCGACCAGGGCTTGGCGCAGGATGGTCGCGCGGGCCATGGTGGGCAGCCCGCCGCCGCGCGGGGTGAGCGCGAACCACAGCAGGATCCGGGTGACGAGCAGGTAGGCGAGGGCGACGAGGACCACCTCGGGGGCGGCCGACAGGTCCCAGTCCATGGGCAGCCACGGCCTCTCGACGCTCGGCGCGTCGCCGAAGGCCGCCAGTACGAGGGCCCCCGCGCCGATGCCGAGGATGTCGACGGAGCCGTGCAGCAGGCCCTGCCGCCAGCGCTGCCGGCGCGCGGCCCCGACGAGGGAGACCACCGCCAGGGAGACGAGTCCGGCGGGGATCCAGCCGTAGAGGATCAGGACGCCGAGGGTGAGTGCCGCACCGGATCCGGTGCCGCCCCACCAGCGGTCGCGGCCCAGGGCGACGAGGTGGCCGACGATGATGCCGGTGAGCAGGGCGAGACCCCACCCCACGGAGCCGCCGGGGAAGAGCGCCTGACGGTCGGTCAGTGCGGAGGTGATGCCGGCGGCGAGCACCACGGCGGCGAAGCCGACGAGGGCGAGGGGCAGCACGGTGCGCTGCCGCTCCTGTCCCGGTACGCCCGCTCCGGTGTCGAGGGCGCGGGTCTCCGGTGTCCTGGCACCCAGGACACCGAGCCGGCCCGCCCGCACGGGCGGGGTCTCCCCGCCGGATTCAGGTGACGGGTCGGCGCTTTCGGTGGGTTTCATGCCCGTCCCTCTCACAGCCGGCGATGCCGATGTCACGCGATGGCCCCGATGTCATGCCATCACGGCTGAAAGCGCATCAGGCAGCCGCGCACGACAGGCGCACCCCACAACAGTAGGACGCGAGAGGCTCCCAGGGGCAGCGGTCGGCGGTGGTTGCCCGAATGCGGCCCAGCCATCCTCATCAGTACGGTATCCGCCGAACGGGTGAGTTTGGACCAGGCCCCCCCGTCACCCGTCCGATGATCCGACAGCTCATCGCCCCTCGACCAGCCCTGTACCGGCCGTTTACCACCGGGAACCGCGCCCGGCGTGCGCCCGCCCGTACGGCCGGGCGCCATGCATCCGTTCGCCTACGCCGCCCCCTGGACGACTCCCGTGCGGGTTACTGCCCGTCCCCGGCTCCGGCACCGCCCTCCAGCGGGAGCGCGGCCTCGCGTGCGGCGTCGGGCCCCTGTTCGAGGAGCACTTCGAAGCCGGCGTCGTCGAGGATCGAGAGCTTGAGCTGTACGGCCTTGTCGTACTTCGAGCCGGGGTTGTCGCCGACGACGACGAAGGAGGTCTTCTTCGACACGGAGCCGGTGACCTTGGCCCCGCGGCTCTGCAGGGCCTCCTTGGCCCCGTCGCGGGTGTGGTTCTGAAGGGTGCCGGTGACGACCACGGTCAGGCCCTCCAGCGGGCGCGGCCCCTCCTCCTCGGCGGAACCTTCCTCCTCCATCCGCACGCCGGCCGCCCGCCACTTGCGCAGGATCTCCTGGTGCCAGTCGACGGCGAACCACTCCTTGAGGGAGGCGGCGATGATCGCCCCGACGCCCTCGGTGGCCGTCAGCTCCTCCTCGGTGGCCTGCTCGATGCGCTCGATCGAGCGGAACTCGCGGGCGAGCGCCTCCGCGGCGACCGGGCCGACGTGCCGGATCGACAGGCCGTTGATGATCCGGGCCAGCGGGCGCTCCTTGGCGGCCGCGATGTTCTCCAGCATGGCCAGGGCGTTCTTCTTCGGCTCGCCCTTCTGGTTGGCGAAGACCGTGACGATCTTCTCCTCGCCGGTCTTCGGGTCCCGCTTGGGCAGTCCGCTGTCCGGGTCCAGGACGTACGCCTTGATGGGCAGCAGCTGCTCGATGGTGAGGTCGAAGAGGTCGCCCTCGTCCAGCAGCGGCGGCTGCGCCGGCTCCAGCGGCCCGGTGAGGGCGGCCGCGGCCACCATGCCGAAGTTCTCGATGTCGAGGGACTGCCGGCCGCCCAGGTAGAAGAGGCGCTCCCGCAGCTGCGCGGGGCAGGTCTGCCCGTTGGGGCACCGGACGTCGATGTCCCCCTCCTTCATCGGGCGCAGCTCCGTCCCGCACTCGGGGCAGAGGGCCGGCATGACGAACTCCCGCTCGGTGCCGTCCCGCAGGTCCACGACGGGGCCGAGGATCTCGGGGATCACGTCGCCGGCCTTGCGCAGGACGACGGTGTCCCCGATGAGGACGCCCTTGGCCTTGACGACCTCCTGGTTGTGCAGGGTCGCGAACTCGACCTCGGAGCCGGCCACCGTCACCGGCTCCACCTGGGCGTACGGGGTCACGCGCCCGGTGCGCCCGACGCCGACCTTGATGTCGACGAGCTTGGTGTTGACCTCTTCGGGGGCGTACTTCCAGGCGATGGCCCAGCGGGGGGCGCGGGCGGTGGAGCCGAGCCGGCCCTGGAGGGCGATCTCGTCGAGCTTGACGACGACGCCGTCGATCTCGTGCTCCACGGAGTGCCGGTTCTCGCCGAAGTGGGCGATGAACTCGCGCACCTCGGCCAGGGAGGAGACGACCTTGTTGTGCTGCGCGGTGGGCAGGCCCCATTCCCGCAGCAGCTCGTACGCCTGCGACTGACGCTCGATCTCGAAGCCCTCGCGGGCGCCGATGCCGTGCACCACCATGTGCAGCGGGCGGGTCGCGGTGACCTTGGGGTCCTTCTGGCGCAGCGAACCGGCCGCCGCGTTGCGAGGGTTGGCGAAGGGCTTGCCCTCGGCCTCGACGAGCCGGGCGTTGAGCTCCTCGAACTTCTCCATCGGGAAGTACACCTCGCCGCGGATCTCGACGAGGGCCGGGACCCGGTCCCCCTTGAGGCGGTCCGGGATCTCGGCGATGGTGCGGACGTTGGGCGTGATGTCCTCGCCGGTGCGGCCGTCGCCGCGGGTGGCGGCGCGGGTGAGGCGGCCGTTCTCGTAGGTGAGGTTGACGGCGAGGCCGTCCACCTTGAGCTCGCACAGGTAGTGGTAGTCCGGGGTGTTCACGTCCCGGGCCACCCGGTCGGCCCAGGCGGACAGTTCCTCGTCGTCGAAGGCGTTGTCGAGGGAGAGCATCCGCTCGCGGTGCTCCACGGAGGCGAAGTCCGTCTCGTACGCCCCGGCCACCTTCTGGGTGGGCGAGTCGGGCGTGCGCAGCTCGGGGTACTGCTCCTCCAGGGCCTCCAGCGAGCGCAGCAGCTGGTCGAACTCGGCGTCGCTGACGACCGGCTGGTCGTTCACGTAGTACCGGAAGCGGTGCTCCTCGACCTGCTCGGCGAGCAGCTGGTGCTGCTCGCGCGCCGCCGTCGGTACTGCCGTGTCCTGCTGTTCGGCTGCCATGCCGTGTCCTCCCGTGGCCCGTCCTCGACCGTCACTCAGGGTTGTCGGCGAGCGACCTCGCCGCCCTGACGCAATGGGCCTGCGCCGCGCGGGCGTACGCGGGCGAGGCGCCCGCCAGACCGCACGACGGGGTGACCACGACGGACTCGGCGAGAGTCCCCGGGGCCAGTCCCAGCCTGCGCCAAAGCTTCCTGACACCCATGACGCTACCGCCCGGGTCTGACAACGGGGCATCGGTGCCCGGCACCACTCCGGCGAAGAGTTTCAGGCCGCTTTCGACGGCCTCGCCGATGGCGTCGTCCTCGCGCTCGGTGAGCAGGGAGAAATCGAACGAGACGCCCGTGGCGCCGGCCCGGTGCAGCAGCGCGAAGGGGACGTCGGGCGCGCAGGAGTGCACGACGACCTCTCCGTCGTGCACCGCGAAGAGGTCGCGCAGGGTGCTCTCGACCACCTGGCGGTCGACGGCCCGGTAGGTGCGGTAGCCGCTGGCGGAGCGGACCCGGCCGAGCAGTACGGCGGTGAGCGACGGCTCGTCGTACTGGAGCACGATCTCGGCGCCGGGGATGCGCTTGCGTACGTCGGCGAGGTGGTCGCGCAGGCCCTCGGCGAGGGATCCGGCCAGGTCGCGGCAGGCGCCGGCGTCCTGGAGGACGGCTTCGCCGCCGTGCAGTTCGAGGGCGGTGGCCAGCGTCCACGGGCCGACGGCCTGGACCTTCAGCCTGCCGGTGTAGCCCTGGGTGAACTCCTCCAGGGCGTCGAGGTCCTCGCCCAGCCAGGAGCGGGCGCGGCGGGTGTCGCGGCCGGGGCGGTCGCTGACCCGCCAGCCGCTCGGCTCGACGTGCGCGTACATGTCGACGAGCAGCCCCAGGGAGCGGCCGATCATGTCCGCGCCGGGCCCGCGCGCGGGCAGCTCGGGCAGGTAGGGGAAGTCCTCGAAGGACCCCGTCGCGGTCTTGGCGGCCTCGCGGGCGTCGCCGCCGGGCAGCGAGCCGACGCCGGTGGCGCTCGCTGTCATCGGCCGGGCCTCACGGACAGGTCGTTGACCTCGGCGTCGCGCGGCAGGTCGACGGCCATGACGATGGTGGTCGCCACGGACTCGGGGTCGATCCAGCGCTCGGGATCGTACTCCTTGCCCTCCTGGGAGTGCACCTTGGCCTGCATCGGGCTGGCGGTGCGGCCGGGGTAGACGGAGGTGACGCGGATGCCGTTGGCCTTCTCCTCGGCGCGCAGGGAGTCGGCGAGGGCCTTCAGCCCGTGCTTGGAGGCGGCGTACGCGCTCCAGTCGGCGTGGGCGGTGAGGCCGGCGCCGGAGTTCACGAAGACGACGGTGGCCTTGGAGGCGCGCAGGGTGGGCAGCAGCAGCCGGGTGACCTCGGCGGGGGCGATCAGGTTCACGTTGAGCTGCTGGTGCCAGGTCTTGGGGCGGAGCTCGCCGACCGGTCCGAGGTCGACGATCCCTGCGATGTGCAGGAGGGAGTCGATGCGCTCGGGGATGGGCTGCTTGGAGAACGCCCACGACAGCCGGTCGGGGTCCGCGAGGTCGCCGACGAGGGTCCGCGCGCCCGGGTAGCGCTCGACGAGCTGCCGGGCGCGGGCGGCGTCGCGGGCGAGCAGGACGAGGTCGTCGCCGCGGGCGTGCAGGCGGGCGGCGACGGCGGCGCCGATGCCGGAACCGGCACCGGTGATCACGTGAGTAGGCATACCGCCATGCTCGCATCCGCCCGGGCCCCGCCGCCGCCTCGGTCCGCGGCTCCGGCCCGACGGGGTCAGAGTCCGGCGGCTTCGCGGAGGGCGCCGGCCCGCCCGGTGGCGTCGTAGTCGGCGGGGACGCCCTCGACCAGGAAGGCGGTGCCGGGGATGTGGCCGGTGCGCAGCGGGAGGATGGCCTGGTAGGCGTCGGAGGCGTACCAGGCGCGGGCCCGGTCGATGTCGGGGAAGCCGATGACGACGACCGTGCCGGGGAAGGGGCCCTCCATGACCTCGACCTGCTTGCCGTGGACGAGGAAGCGGCCGCCGAAGGGGTCCATGGTCGCCTGGATCTCCTCGATGTAGCGCAGGACGTCCTCGTTGACGGTCGGGCGGTGCAGGTGGGCGATGGCGTACGCGGTCATGTGGGCCTCCCCTGTCGGTGCGCCGGGCGGTCCCGGCCGTTGCCCCGATGCTGTCAGCGGGCGCCGGCCGTGGCGATTACCCCGGAGGTCATGGTGTGGGGGCCGAAGGTGCGCCGGTAGGCCATCGGGGAGACCCCGAAGGCGGTCCGCATGTGCTGGCGCAGGGAGTTCGCGGAGCCGAAGCCGGAGCGGTGCGCGACCAGGTCCACGGGCAGGTCGCTGGATTCCAGCAGCTGGCGGGCGACCTCCAGACGCTGTCCGGTGAGCCATTGGACGGGGGTCATGCCGACCTCGTCGCGGAACCGGCGGGTGAAGGTGCGCAGGCTCATCCGCGCGTGGGCGGCGAGCTCGGCGAGGCTGATCGGTTCGGCGAGGCGTTCCAGGGCCCAGGCGCGGGTGGCCGTGGTGGTGGCGACCGTGGGGGCGGGGACGGGGCGGTCGATGTACTGGGCCTGCCCGCCGTCGCGCCAGGGCGGTACGACGCAGATGCGGGCGGCCCGGTTGGCGACGGTGGTCCCGTGGTCGCGGCGGATCAGGTGCAGGCACAGGTCGACCCCGGCGGCGACGCCCGCGGAGGTCAGGACGTCGCCGTCGTCGACGAAGAGCACCTCCTCGTCGACCTGGACGCGGGGGTAGGCCCGGCGGAACTCGGGGGCCAGGTTCCAGTGGGTGGTGGCGGGACGGCCGTCGAGGAGCCCGGCCGCCGCGAGCACGTAGGAGCCGGTGCAGATGGAGACGAGCCGGGTGCCGGGACGGATCCCCGCGATGGCCGCGGTGACCTCGAGGGGCAGCGGGCCGCCCCGGGCCAGCTCGGGCATGGCGTGCGTGGGCGGGACGATCACGGTGTCGGCGGCGGCGAGGGCCTCGGGTCCGGCGGCGGGCTGCACCGTGAACCCGGCGTCGCTGAGGACGGGGCCGCCGTCGGCGGTGCAGACGGTGACCTCGTACAGGGGCTGCTCGGCCTCGTCCAGGGCGCTGCCGAAGACCCGGGAGGGAATGCCCAGCTCGAAGGGGGGCACACCGGGCAGGGCGAGCACCGCGACCCGGTGCGGGCGCCGGCCGTTCGCGGCTCCCGCTGTCGTTTTCCGTGCGCCGTCCATGGCCAGATCCTGTCACACCCTGGCCATCAGGCCAATACCATGCCGCCCCGGGATGCCCGAGTGTGGAACGTGTCGCCGGGGAGGACCCGGTATCGGACGAAATCCCATGGAATGAGGAAGACAGAGATGCGCGCGATCGTCGTGAACGGATGGGGCGGCCCCGAGACCCTGGTCGAGCGGGAGATCGAGCGGCCGGAGCCGGGCCTCAACGAGATCCTGGTACGCGTCCACGCGGCCGGCGTGAACCCCGTCGACTGGAAGACCCGGGCCAGCGGCGCCCTGATCGCCTGGGGCGAGACCCCGATCGTGGGCTGGGACGTCTCCGGCACCGTCGAGGCGGTCGGCCCGGGCGTGACCCTCTACGCCCCCGGCGACGAGGTGTACGGAATGCCGGGCTTCCCGCGGCAGGCGGGCGGCTACGCGGAGTACGTGGTGGGCGCGGCCCGGCACTTCGCCCGCAAGCCCGCCTCCCTCGACCACGTGCAGGCGGCCGCACTGCCGCTGGCGGCGCTGACCGCCTGGCAGGCGCTGGTGGACACGGCCGGCGTCACCCCCGGTCAGCGGGTGCTGGTCCACGCCGCGGCGGGCGGCGTCGGCCACCTCGCGGTGCAGATCGCCAAGGCGCGGGGCGCCTACGTCATCGGCACGGCGAGCGAGGCCAAGCACGGCCTGCTGCGCGAACTGGGGGCCGACGAGCTGATCGACTACCGGTCGGCCGACTTCACCGAGGCGGTTTCGGACGTCGACGTGGTGATCGACTCCCTCGGCGGGGAGGAGGGCGCGCGCTCGCTCAAGGTCCTCAAGCCCGGCGGGCACCTGGTGACCCTGCCCTCCCCGGACGACGTGCCGGCGGGCGCGGAGGGCTTCCGCACCGGCTGGACGCTGGTCGAGCCCGACTTCCGGGGCCTGGCGGAGATCGCGGCCCTGGTGGAGGAGGGCAGGCTGCGGCCCGTCATCGACACGGTCCTGCCGCTGGAGCAGGCCGCGCAGGCCCACGAGATCGGCGAGCGGGGCCGCACCACCGGCAAGATCGTCCTGACGGTCGGCTAGACGGCCTGAGCCGTGGCGGTGGCCGCCGCCCGGGTGGTGGTGGCGATGGTGGCGGAGCCGACCACGCGGGTGCCGTCGTAGAGGACGATCGCCTGGCCGGGCGCCACGCCGCGGACCGGGTCGGTGAAGGTGACGCGCAGCTCGCCGTCCACGACCTCGGCGAAGACCTCGGTCTCGCCGCCGTGGGCGCGCAGCTGCGCGGTGTAGGTGCCCGGGGCGGCGGGCGTGGAGCCGCACCAGCGGGGGCGGATCGCGGTGAGCGCGGTCACGTCGAGGGCCTCGACGGGGCCGACGGTGACGGTGTTGTTCACCGGGGAGATGTCGAGGACGTAGCGGGGCTTGCCGTCGGGGGCCGGGTGGCCGATGCGCAGGCCCTTGCGCTGGCCAATGGTGAAGCCGTAGGCGCCCTCGTGGGTGCCGACCTTCTCGCCGGTGGTCCCGTCGACGATGTCGCCCTCGGCCTTGCCGAGGCGCTGGGCGAGGAAGCCCTGGGTGTCGCCGTCGGCGATGAAGCAGATGTCGTGGCTGTCGGGCTTCTTCGCGACGGCCAGGCCCCGCCGCTCGGCCTCGGCGCGGATCTCGCCCTTGGTGGTGATCGTGTCGCCGAGCGGGAAGAGGGCGTGGGCCAGCTGCTTCTCGTCGAGGACGCCGAGGACGTAGGACTGGTCCTTGGCCATGTCGGAGGCGCGGTGCAGCTCGCGGGAGCCGTCGGCGTTCTCGACGACGGTGGCGTAGTGGCCGGTGCAGACGGCGTCGAAGCCGAGCGCGAGGGCCTTGTCGAGCAGCGCCGCGAACTTGATCTTCTCGTTGCAGCGCAGGCAGGGGTTCGGGGTGCGCCCGGCCTCGTACTCGGCGATGAAGTCCTCGACGACGTCCTCGCGGAAGCGCTCGGCGAGGTCCCAGCAGTAGAAGGGGATGCCGATGACGTCGGCCGCGCGGCGGGCGTCGCGGGAGTCCTCGATGGTGCAGCAGCCGCGGGCGCCGGTCCGGAAGGACTGGGGGTTCGCGGAGAGCGCCAGGTGGACCCCGGTGACGTCGTGCCCGGCTTCGACGGCCCGGGCGGCGGCGACGGCGGAGTCCACGCCGCCGGACATGGCGGCCAGGACGCGGAGGGGGCGGGCGGTGCGCGGCAGGTTCTCAGTCATAGCACCGTCCAGAGTACGGGGAACCGGGCGGGGTCACAGCGCGTTATCGGCTGTGGGGGGTGGATCACATGACCGAGCAGGTGGAGAAGGGGCCGCGCAGGACGCGGCGGGCTGTGCTCCTGGGCGGGCTGGGGGTCCTCGCGGCGGCGGGCTTCGCGGCCCGGGACGAGATCGGGCGGGCCTGGTGGCTGCTGCCGGGGGTGTCCAAGCCGCGCAAGGAGGGCGAGCTCGACTACGCGGGCGCGAGCTGGACGGCGGCCTCGCCGGCGAACTGGCGGCTCGCAGACCGGCCCGACGACTACCGGGTGGACCGGATCGTCGTCCATGTCACACAGGGCGGCTTCGAGTCCTCGGTCGACGCCTTCAAGAACCCGTGGCACAAGGCGTCGGCGCACTACATAGTGCGCCAGGACGGCCATGTGGAGCAGATGGTGCGCGAGCTGGACGTGGCCTTCCACGCGGCGAACCGGGACATGAACGAGCGCAGCGTCGGCATCGAGCACGTGGGCTTCGTCGACAGCCCCCGGGACTTCACCGACGCCATGTACGCGGCCTCGGCCCGGCTGGCCGCCGACGTCTGCCGGAGGTACGGCATACCGGCGGACCGCAAGCACATCCTGGGGCACAACGAGGTCCCGGGCGCCGACCACACGGACCCCGGCCCGCACTGGGACTGGGACCGCTACATCCGCATGGTCCGGCAGGAGCTGGGGGCGGCGGCTAGCTGAGGCCGGCGGTGCGGGCGCGTTCCACGGCGGGGCCGATGGCGGCGGCGACGGCGGCGACGTCCTCCTTGGTGGAGGTGTGGCCCAGGGAGAACCGCAGGGTGCCGCGGGCCAGCCGCGGGTCCGTGCCCGCCGCCAGCAGGACGTGGCTGGGCTGGGCGACCCCCGCGGTGCAGGCGGAGCCGGTGGAGCACTCGATGCCCTGCGCGTCCAGCAGCAGCAGGAGCGAGTCGCCCTCGCAGCCGGGGAAGCTGAAGTGGGCGTTGGCCGGCAGCCGGTCCACCGGGTCACCGCCGAGGACGGCGTCGGGGACGGCGGCCAGCACGGCCGCGATCAGCTCGTCGCGCAGGGCGCCGACCTCGGCGGCGAACCGCTCGCGCCGCTCGGCGGCGAGTACGGCCGCCACCGCGAAGGCGGCGATGGCCGGCACGTCGAGGGTGCCGGAGCGGACGTGCCGCTCCTGGCCGCCGCCGTGCAGGACCGGGACGGGGCTCTGGTCGCGGCCCAGCAGCAGCGCGCCGATGCCGTAGGGCCCGCCGACCTTGTGGCCGCTGACGGTCATGGCGGCGAGTCCGCTGTCGCCGAAGCCGACGTCGAGCTGCCCGAAGGCCTGGACGGCGTCGGAGTGCAGGGGTACGGCGAACTCCCGCGCGACGGCGGCCAGTTCCCGGACCGGCATGACGGTGCCGATCTCGTTGTTGGCCCACATCACGGTGGCGAGGGCGACGTCGTCGGGGTTGCGTTCGACTGCCGCCCGGAAGTCGTCGGGGTGCACCCGGCCGTAGCGGTCGACGGGGAGGTACTCGACCTCGGCCCCTTCGTGCTCGGCGAGCCAGTGCACGGCGTCGAGGACGGCGTGGTGCTCGACGGGGCTGGCGAGGACCCGCCTGCGGGCGGGGTCGGCGTCGCGGCGGGCCCAGTAGAGGCCCTTGACGGCGAGGTTGTCGGCCTCGGTGCCGCCGGCGGTGAAGACCACCTCGCTCGGGCGCGCGCCGAGCGCCTCTGCGAGGGACTCGCGGGCCTCCTCGACGGTACGGCGGGCCCGGCGGCCGGCGGCGTGCAGGGAGGACGCGTTACCGGTGGCGGCGAACTGCGCGGTCATCGCCGCAGCGGCTTCCGGGAGCATCGGCGTGGTCGCGGCGTGGTCGAGGTAGGCCATGATTTTTTGATTCTACGAGCCCGTCGCTGCCGCGGGTCCCGCCCGGGGGTGCTTGGTCCGACCACGGGGCGGCACCGCCGCGGCTGCCGCCGCCCGGAGCCGGGGCCCGGGGCCCGGGTACCGCCGCCCGGAACCGCGGTCCGGAGCCCGGGTACCGCTGCGCGGGGCTGGTCCCCTACCCGCCCTTCCACCGGTCCCCGGGCTGCGCCCGGACCCCTTCCTGGGGGCTCCGCCCCCAGATCCCCAGCGCCTCAAGCTCCCCCAGCTACCGCTGGGAGGTGCCCCCAGGCGGGGCTGGATGTGCCGACCAGGGCTGGAGTGCGCGCAGCGCACTTCCAGCCCCGCCGGCGCTTGAGGCGCGGCCGCGGTAGCGCCGTGTCTGTAGCCGCGCCCGGCGACTGAGGGCTGGGGGTCCCCCCGGACGGAGTCCGGGGGAGGTTGAAGGGCGGGGAGGGGCCAGCCCCGCGCAGCGGCCAACGACCCGCACCCGACCCACCGGCCCAGCCACCCGAACCGACCCCGCCCCGGCCCCGCCGGACGGAGTCCGGCGCAGCGGCGCGAAGCCGGGGAGGCCGCCCGCGGCCGAGCCGCGCGAGCGGCGCGCCAAGGAGGGGAGGCGCCTCGGCGCCGAGCCGTGCGAGCGGCGCGTTGGGAGGAATCAGCGCGGGGCACGAGCCAGCTGGCGGGACTGGGCCACCAGGCGGTCGGCGGAGTCCCAGACCTCGGCGTCCTCCTCCAGGAAGCCCCCGGCCAGGTTGCGGGTGACGATGCCCACCCGCAGCGGGCCCGGGGCCGGGCGGCACCGGATGTGCGTGGTGAGCTCCACCGTCGGGGCCCAGCCCAGCAGGCCGAGGTCGAAGGCGGTCGGCGGCAGCGCGTCCACCGCGAGCAGCAGCGACAGCGGATCGGCGTCGCGGCCGTCGGCCAGCTCGAACCAGGCCCGCATCTCGCCCTTGCCGGAGGGGGCGCCGACCGCCCACCCGGCGGTCGCCGGGTCCAGGCGGAGCCGGAGCCGGTCGACGATGGCGTTGCTGCCGGGGATCGGGGCCGGGCCGGCCTCGGGGCCGAGGCAGTCCTCGTACGCGGGGATGGCCGGCGGGCGCGCCACCGTGTGCACGGCGTCCGGGAGTGCGGCCAGGTCCCCGTACGAGGCGAGGACGCGGATGCGCTCGACCTCGGCGCCGTTCTCGTCGTACTGGAACAGCGAGGCCTGGCCCGTGGAGAGGGTGCGGCCGACGCGGACCACCTCGGTGCGGATCACGGCGGGGCCGGGCACGGAGGAGGTCAGGTAGTGGGCGGACACGGTGAAGGGGTCCGGGTGCGGCAGGGCCGACGCGAGGGCCCGGCCGACCAGGGCCAGCAGATAGCCGCCGTTGACGGCGGTGATGATCGTCCAGCCGGCGGACAGCTCCGCGTCGTACACCCCGGGCTCGCCCGCGCGGGCGGTGACGGTGGTGTCGCGGTCGAATTCGCTGTCGCCGATGGAGGCCTGGGCCGCTGCGTAAGACATGCCGCCGACGGTACACCGGCAAGCTACTAAGCGGTAGCTTTTCTTTCTGGGGTGGGCCTACGAGGGGGACCTACACCTCTTCGGCCACCGAGGAGCGGCGGTTCCAGGCCAGCGGGGCACGCCAGTGGTAGCGCATCGCGAGCAGGCGCAGCACGAAGGTGGTGACGATGGCGATGCCGGTGGTCACGGGGTTGAGCACCTCGAAGCCGATGAACACGGCCACCATCGCGGCGCCGACGACGGCCGGCACGGCGTACATCTCGCGGTCGCGCAGCAGCGAGGGCACCTCGTTGGCGAGTACGTCGCGCAGTACGCCGCCGCCGACGGCCGTGGCGAGGCCCAGCGCGGCGGAGGCGGTCAGTCCGAGGCCGTACTCGTAGGCCTTGGTCGTCCCGGTGACGCAGAACAGCCCGAGGCCGGCGGCGTCGAAGACGTTGATGGCGCGGTTGATGCGCTGGACCTCCGGGTGGAGGAAGAAGACGATCGCGGCGGCTATCAGGGGGGTGACGAAGAAACTGAGTTCGCTGAAGGCCGCGGGCGGGACGGCGCCGATGCAGAGGTCCCGCAGGAGGCCGCCGCCGAGGGCGGTGACGAGGGCGAGGACGCAGATGCCGAAGACGTCGAAGTTCTTGCGGACCGCGAGGAGGGCGCCGGCGGTGGCGAAGACGAAGATGCCCGCGAGGTCCAGGGCGTGCTGGATGCCGGGCGGGAAGAGATCGTGGAGCACCCGGTCATTGTCGCCTGCCGGCGGGGCGGTGGCGTCCGCCCCTGCCGTGGGGCGCCTTGCCGGGAGCCGTCTGCCGGTGGCCGCTGCGCGGGGCGAGGTCCCCTACCCGCCCTTCGCCCGTTCCCCGGAGCTGCGCCCCGGACCCCTTCCTGGGGGCTCCGCCCCCAGACCCTCCCCCAGCTACCGCTGGGGGAGGGTGAAGGACGGGGAGGGGCCGGCCCCGCGCGAGCGGCGCGTCAGAGAAGGGCGGCGGCGCTTCAGGAAGAGGCAGGCGCCGGCTGGTTCTCCGGGTGGTGGCAGGCCGTCTGGTGGCCCGGCTTGATGGTGAGCAGCGGCGGGTCCTGCTTCGCGCAGAGTTCCGTCGCCTTCCAGCACCGCGTGTGGAAGCGGCAGCCGGCCGGCGGGGAGATCGGCGAGGGGACGTCGCCCTTGAGCAGGATGCGGCCGCTCTTCGCGCCGCGCCGCCTCGGGTCCGGGACGGGGACGGCGGACAGCAGGGCGTTCGTGTACGGGTGCATCGGGGACTCGTACAGCGACTTGCGGTCCGCCAGCTCCACGATCTTGCCGAGGTACATCACCGCGATGCGGTCCGAGACGTGCCGGATGACCGACAGGTCGTGCGCGATGATCACGTACGTCAGGCCGAGCTCCTGCTGGAGGTCGTCCAGCAGGTTCACCACCTGCGCCTGGATCGACACGTCCAGCGCCGACACCGGCTCGTCCGCGACGACCAGCTTCGGCTTCAGCGCCAGGGCGCGCGCGATGCCGATGCGCTGGCGCTGGCCGCCGGAGAACTCGTGCGGGTAGCGGTTGTAGTGCTCCGGGTTCAGGCCGACGAGCGAGAGGAGGCGCTGGACCTCCTTCTTGATGCCGCCCTCGGGGGTGACGCCCTGGAGCTTGAAGGGGGCCGAGACGATCGCGCCGACCGTGTGGCGCGGGTTCAGCGAGCCGTACGGGTCCTGGAAGATCATCTGCACGTCGCGGCGCAGCGGGCGCATGCCGGCCACGCTGAGGTGGGTGATGTCCTTGCCCTCGAACTCGATGCGCCCGGCGGTCGGTTCCAGCAGCCGCGTGATGAGGCGGCCCATCGTCGACTTGCCGCAGCCGGACTCGCCGACGACGCCGAGGGTCTCACCCCGCCGGACGTCGAAGTCGATCCCGTCGACGGCCTTCACGGCGGCGGTCTGGCGGCGCAGCATCCCCTTGTTGATGGGGAAGTGCTTGACCAGGCCGGTGACCTTCAGCAGCGGTTCCGCCTCGGCGACGGCCGTCGCCGAGTCCTGGGCGGCGGTGTCCTTCTTCATGTCCGTCACAGCTTCGGCGCAATCTCTTCGGTCCAGATCCGGGTCCGCTCCTCCTGCGACATGTGGCAGGCGGACCAGTGCCGGCTGTCGTCCTGGGTCAGCTCGGGCCGCTGGGTGCGGGTGATGCCCCCCTTGGGCACGTCGGCGTAGGGGCACCGGGGGTTGAACGCGCAGCCGCTCGGGATGTTGATGAGGCTGGGCGGCGAGCCCTTGACCGGGATCAGCCGCTCGGTCTGGTCGCGGTCGATGCGCGGCATGGAGCCGAGCAGTCCCCAGGTGTAGGGGTGGCGGGGCTCGTAGAAGACCTTCTCGGCGGTGCCGCGCTCGACGCACCGGCCGCCGTACATCACGAGGATCTCGTCGGCCATCTCGGCGACCACGCCGAGGTCGTGCGTGATCATGATGACCGCGGAGCCGAACTCCTTCTGCAGGTCGCGGATCAGGTCGAGGATCTGCGCCTGGACGGTGACGTCCAGGGCGGTGGTCGGCTCGTCCGCGATGAGCAGTTCGGGGTTGTTGACCAGCGCCATCGCGATCATCGCGCGCTGGCGCATACCGCCGGAGAACTCGTGGGGGTACGCGTCCACGCGCCGGTGGGGCTCCGGGATGCCGACGCGGTCGAGCATCTCGACGGCGCGGGCGCGGGCCTTCTTCTTGTCGACGTCGTGGTGGGTCCGGTACGCCTCGACGATCTGCTTGCCGACCGAGTAGTACGGGTGCATCGCGGACAGCGGGTCCTGGAAGACCATCGCCATCTTGCGGCCGCGCAGCCGGCGTACGTGGTCGGCGTCGGCGCTGACCAGGTCCTCGCCGTCGAGCACGACCTCGCCCGAGATGTCGGGGCGGCTGCGCGCGTTGCCGGTGCGGTGCAGGCCCATGATGGCCAGCGAGGTCACCGACTTGCCGGAGCCGGACTCGCCCACGATGCCGAGGGTCTTGCCGCGCTCCAGGTCGAAGGTGAGGCCGTCCACGGACTTGACCAGGCCGTCGTCGGTCGGGAAGTGGACCTTGAGGTCGCGCACGGAGAGGAAGGGGGCCGCGTCGCGCGCGCCGCCCTGCTCGGGCACGAAGGCCGGCTGGTCGGAATCGTTCTTGGTCACGTCAGCCTCACGCGCGGGTCGATGACGGCGTACAGCAGGTCCACGATCAGGTTCGCGAGGACCACGAACAGGGCGGCGAGCAGGGTGACGCCCATGATCACGGGGAGGTCGCCGGCGCTGATCGCGGCCACGGCGGCCGTGCCCAGGCCCTGGAAGTTGAAGGTGGTCTCGGTGAGCACCGCGCCGCCGAGGAGGCCGCCGAGGTCCAGGCCGAACATGGTGACGACCGGGGTGAGCGTGGAGCGCAGGGCGTGCTTGCGGATGACCACGGCCTCCTTGAGGCCCTTGGCGCGGGCGGTGCGGATGTAGTCCTCGCCCATGACCTCCAGCATGGTCGCCCGGGTGATGCGGGCGTAGGTCGCGGCGAAGAGGAAGGCCAGGGTGACCCAGGGCAGGATCATGCTGTTGAGCCAGGCCAGCGGATCCTCGGTCAGGGGTTTGTAGTTGGAGACGTCCAGCCAGCCGAGGCTGTAGACGAAGACCGCGGGGGCCACCATGCCGGTGAAGAAGATCGGCAGGGAGACGCCTGCGAGCGCGCCGACCATGACGGTGCGGTCGACGGCGGTGCGGCGTTTGAGTGCGGAGATCACGCCCGTGGCCACTCCGGCGATCACCCAGATCACGGCCGCCCCGAGGGCGAGCGAGAGGGTGACCGGGATGCGGTCCATCATGGTTTCCCAGACGGGCGCCTCGGTCTTGAAGGAGTAGCCGAAGCAGGGGGCCGCACAGTGGGTGATCTCGGTGCCGCCGTCGTAGTCGCGGCCGGCGAAAATGCCCTTGACGAAGAGCAGGTACTGCTCGGAGATGGGCTTGTCGAAGCCCATCTTCACGCGGATGCCCGCCAGGGCGGTCTCGTTGGTCTCCCGGCCGGCGTACATGAGCGCGGGATCGCTGCCGGTCAGCTTCGGGACCGCGAAGAAGATGCCGAAGGTGACCACGGAGACCACCAGCAGCGTGGCGGCGACGTTGAACAGCCGCCGTATGAGGTAGACGAGCACTGCAGTCGGCCGCCCGGGGCTGGTGGCCGCCGCCCCTCGTGGGGGCGGCGGCCAGCGCCTGCGGCCTTCACCTGCCCTTCGGACTAGCGCATGTGCGGTGAAGGCACTTACTTACGTGCTGAGTTGCGGTTGCGTGCCCGGCGTCGGCCGGGCTGCCAGGCTGCTGCCCGGCTCGTCGCCGGGCAGCCTGCTGGTCCTGCTGGTTCTGCTGCTCCGCCGCTACTGCTTGATGCCCACGGTGGCGAGGTCGATCTTGCCGAAGGACTCGTTGAAGAAGACGTTCGTCAGGCGCGGGTTGTGGTAGACGAGCGCCTTGTCGAAGTTGATCGGCAGGTAGAGCGCCTTGTCCATGACCTTCTTGTTGATCTCCGTGTAGAACGGAGCGGCGGCCTCCGGGGTGGCGGCGGCAGCGGCCTTGTCGAACAGGCCGTTGATCTCCGTGTCGTTGACCTCGGTGTAGTTGTTGTTGCCGTTCGGCAGGATGAACGATCCGTCGACCAGCGGCTGCAGGAAGCCCGCGCCGGAGTTGTAGTCGGCGCCCCAGCCCATGACGATGATGCCGTAGCCCTTCTTCTTCACGTTCTCGGGCGAACCGATCGTGGAGGAGGAGAGCTTGCCGTCGAACTGGTCGATCGTCGCCTTGATGCCGACCTTGGCGAGCGAGGCCTGCAGGGACTCGGCCGTCTTCACCTCGGGGGCGCGGTTGTTGCGCACGGCGATGACGGTCTCGAAGCCGTCGGGCTTGCCACAGGCCTTGAGGGCCTCCTTGGCCTTCGACGCCTGCGACTTGCCCTTGGTCAGGCCGAAGGGGTCGTAGCTCTTGTCCGAGCCGGGGACACCGGCCGGCAGCATGTTGGCGCCGAGGTCACCGCTGGTCGGGCCGCCGCGGGCGGTCTGGAGGGACTTCGGGTCGGCCGCGTAGATGACGGCCTTGCGGCACTCGATGTTGTCGAACGGCGCGACCGTCTGCGGGAAGGCGAAGTAGCGGATGTAGCCCGTGAACGGGTTGTCCGCGTTGGCCTTGAGCTTCTCGTCCTTGAGGATCTTGTTCTTCGCGGCCTGCTGGACACCGGTGCCGTCGACGGCCATGTCGATGTCGCCGGAGAGCAGGCGCTGGTCCATGTCGTCCGGGTTGGTGGTGACCGTGAAGGAGACCTTGTCCGGCAGACCCTTGCGGATCGGGTCCGTCTTCGGGTCCCAGTTCTCGTTGCGGACGAAGGTCGCGCCCTTGCCGGCGGTGAAGCTCTCGACCTTGTAGGGGCCCGTGGAGATCGGCTTGTTGGTGTACGTGGCGCCCGTGTCCTTGCCCGCCGGGACCGGCGAGGAGGACGGCATGGCCAGCAGGTAGCTGAAGTCGGAGTTCGCGCTCGCCAGGTTGAAGACGATCGTCTTGTCGTCCGGCGTCTCGACCGTCTTCAGACCCATCTTGTTCGGGTCGGTGTCCTTGTACGGGCCGGGGTACTTCTGGCCCTGGTCCAGGAGGTCGATCAGGTAGGTCGGGCCGCCGGACAGCACGTCCTGCGCGAAGACGCGCTCGACGCCGTACTTGATGTCCTTCGAGGTGATCGGCGTACCGTCCTCGAACTTCACCCCGTCCTTGAGCTTCAGGGTGTAGGTCTTGCCGTCGTTGCTGATGACCGGCAGGGCCTCGGCGAGGTCGGGTACGACCTTCGTGCCGTCCTTGCCCGGCTTGGCGTCGTAGGCCAGCAGGCTGCGGACGTAGAGGCGCTGCATGTTCCAGACGAAGCCGTAGTAGGCGCGCGCCGGGTCGAGGTAGTCGACGTCCTGCGGGGACCAGAGCTTGAGCTCGCCGCCCTTGGCGTCCGAGGGGTTGATCACGGCGGTCGCGGCACCGCTGTAGCCCTTGCCGCTGTCGCCGTCGGCGGCCTTGTCGTCCTTCTTGTCGTTGCCACCGCACGCGGCGGTCATCGAGAGCGCGGCGATCACTGCGGTGATCGCGAGAGCCTGCTTTCTGCGGGTCACGGTTGTCCAACCTCCAGAGGTGGTGAATCGAAGAAGCGGTTCAGCTGCCCTTGGGGTCGAGTGCGTCACGCAGCCCGTCCCCGAAGAGGTTGAACGCCAGGACGGTGATGAAGATCGTCATACCGGGAACCACCATGTACATGGGGTCGTCCTGGTAGATGGGGACGGCGTCGGAGAGCATCTTTCCCCAGGAAGCGGTGGGCGGCTTGACGCCGGCACCCAGGAAGCTGAGGGCCGCTTCGGTCAGGATGTTGGTCGGGATGATCAGCGTGGCGTAGACGAGGATCGGCGCGACCAGGTTCGGCAGCAGCTCCTTCAGGAGGATGTAGCCGCGGCCGGCCCCGAGGCTGCGAGCGGCCTCGACGTACTCGCGTTCCCGCAGGGAGATCGTCTGGCCCCGGACGATGCGGCCGATGTACGGCCACCCGAAGAAGCCGATGACGAGGATGAGCACGCCCATCCGGACGCCGGAACCCTCGAACCCCCACACGGAGTTGGGGACCACGGAGACCAGGGCGATGGTGAACAGCAGCTGGGGGAAGGCCAGCAGCAGGTCCATCAGCCGGCTGATGATCCCGTCCACCCAGCCGCCGAGGAAGCCGGCGAGGGCACCCAGGAGGCTGCCGAGGACGACCGAGACGAAGGCCGCCAGGAAGGCGACGACCAGCGAGATGCGGGCGCCGTAGACGATCCGGCTGAACACGTCGCGCCCGTTGGTCGGTTCGACGCCCAGCAGGAAGTCGGAGCTGATGCCGCCCAAGGAGCCGAGCGGCGTGCCCAGGTCCGGATCGATCATGTCCTCGTGGAACTCGTTGGGGTCGTGGCCCAGCAGGTTCACGATCAGCGGCGCGAAGACCGCCACCAGGATCAGGAGGATCACGATCACGCCGCCGGTCAGCGCGACCTTGTCGCGCTTGAGCCGCATCCAGGCGATGCGGCCGGGCGAGCGGCCTTCGATGGCCTTGGCAGGGACTTCGGCTACGGACACGGGTGCGGGTGATTCCGCGCTCGTGTCGTGCAGTGGTGCCGTCATCGTGGTGGGGACCCCTCTCGGCCGACGGGTGGGTCGGCCCATGCCCGCCGCTGTGGCGGCGTTGGTGCGGAGTGGCGCTCCAGTGCTCGGGGCACGTGAACGCGTACGAGGTGCGAGGTGCTGGCAGTGCTGGCAGTGCGGCCGTGCTGTGGGTGGAGCAGGGTGCGGTGCGTGCGGTGCGGTGCAGCTGAGGTGCGGGAAGTGCGGAAGCGCCGCGTCGGGACGAGCGGCGGAGTCCACGGACCGAACCGCGTCCTGGAGGACTGACCGGCTCTTGGGTGGGGAGTCTTCATCGGGCGCTCGACCAGCCGCCAGACCCGCAGATGAATGGATGCGCAACCGTGATCTGAGGCCTGGGTTCCCGTTATCCGGACTCCGCTCACGGCTCAGCGGAGCAAGACCGTCCGTTCGGTACGCAACCGGACATCACGCCCAACCCTGGGGAGGAGTGCGCCAATTGGGCGCCCACCTACGGTGATATCCGGACAAGACGAAGGCCGCCGGGAACCGTGGTTCCCGGCGGCCTGGTGTCCGTCGGACGGGTTTGTCTCAGGGCGCGGGCGCACCCCGGAAATCCCTGTAGGGAGCTCGGGGAAAGCGTCCCCGGAACGCCCGCGGGGGCTCAGTAGGCGGCGGCCTGCCCCTCGCGGTCGTAGAAGGGCCGGGTCTGCGCACGCAGCCACATCGCCACCGGATCGTGCTCGTCCGCGAGCGCCACCGTGCACACCGGAACCCCCTCGGGCACGGCGCCGACCGACTGGCGCATCATCTCCCGTACGGATTCCAGCGCGGGCGCCGAGGCGTCGTACAGGTCGAGCCCCACCGCGAGGTACGCGGACCCGAGCGAGGGCTGCACCCAGGCGCGGCGCAGCGACCTCACGGCCGGCGTGCGGTGCGCGTGCTGGGTCAGCAGCCCGTAGAACTGTGGGAGCTCCAGGGCCGGCTCGGACAGCCGCAGCGGCCCCGCCGGCATCCGGTCCAGGCCGGTGGCGACCCGGCGCAGGTCGGCCCAGGGGATGCCGAGGCCGCCGCCCTGGGCGTGCGGGTTGACCCACAGGCCCCAGCGGTCCGGGTAGAGGGCGCGGGCGATGTCCCGGCCCGTGACCACCTCGTAGCCGCGGTTCCAGCCGCTCGCGGCCAGCTCCTGCGGGGAGGTCACGCAGGGGGCGTAGCCCAGCCCCTCGACCTCCATGCCGCCGTACTGGGCGTCCGGTGAGCCCGGCTGCCCCTGCCACAGCAGCATCCAGAGCCTGCCCTCGCCGAGGGCGTGCAGGAATGACTCATAGCTCTCATAGCGCCCGGGAGTCACCTGGCGCAGCATGTGCTCGACCTGCCCGGCCGCGGCCGTGCCTGACGCACTCACCCGGTACCCCTCTTCGTCTTCGTCCGCCCGTCGTCCACACGTCCCAACCAGCTTAAGCGGCGCTACGGGAGGTAGAAGGGGCGTACGCGCTCACGAATCCACTCCGTGACCGGGTCCTCGGCGGCGTCCAGCAGGATCAACTGCACCGGCCAGGGCGCCGGTACGCGGGCCAGGGCGCGGCCGAGCGCCTCCAGAGGGGCGCTGCGGGACCCGGGATCCCATCCCGCCAGGCGGACACCGATGAAGAGCTGGGGGTCGCCGCCCTCGACGCTGGCGAGGCAGCGGTGGGCGGACGCCACGGCTCCGGTCGCCCGGAACTCCTCGGCGGCGGCGGCGAGGAAGTCGACCGGGTCCTCCTGCCAGTCGGGTTCGAAGAGCCGGACGCGGCCGCCGGAGGCCGGACCGTCGAGCTCGGTGCGGCCGGTGCGGCACAGCTCCGCGACGGCGGCGGGGGGCAGGGGGACCCCGACGGCACCCTCGGGGTTCACGGCGATGCCGAGCTGCGGGGGCAGGCCGCGGGCGAACTCGACGACGGGGGCGACCGCGAAGTCCATGGCGGGGCCGGCGGCGAAGCGGAACTGGGCCTCCGAGCTGTAGACGGGGACGTACGCCGCGCCGTCGATCAGCATCGTGGGGAGGTCGAGGGAGGCGCTGTCGGGCCCGCCGCCCTGGGGGAGCGGCACCCAGACCTGGCTGCGGCCGAGCGCCTCCAGGATCCGCGGGCCGGCGTCCGCCTGGCCGAGCGCCGCTCCGAGCACCTGCTCCAACTCGTTCGCCGGCCAGCCGTTGCCTTGCATGTGCGCCTGCTCTCCCTGTGTCCGCGCCGATGTCGCCCCGAGGCTACCGTGGCCTCCGGCGGTGGGCGGGGGGTGCCGCCGCCTCTGTGACGCGCGGGAGTGCCGGGGCGGTTTCACCGGCGACGCCGGCGCGTGGCCGGGGCGTCCGCGGGTGGCGCGTACCGCTGCGCGGGGCGAGGTCCCCTGCCCGCCCTTCGCCCGTTCCTCCCCCGGCTACCGCTGGGGGTACCCCAGGGGCTGCGCCCCGGACCCCCTGGGGCTCCGCCCCCCCAGACCCAGCGCCCCGAACGCCGGCGGGGCTGGAATCCGGGCAGCGGCCCGTCAGGCGTCGAACGTGATCCGGGTCAGGGCGGCGGCCGCGGGGCGGTCCAGGAGGGTGAGCGAGGCGCAGCCGCGCGGGGTCCGGCCGGCCTCCGCGGAGCGCAGGAGGCGGGACACCGCGCCCCGGTGGCGGGCGAACGCGTACGCCGACACCCGACGGCCGCGGGCCTCCTGCCCGGACAGGGCCTCGTCGGGGGTGCTGTCCAGCAGCAGCAGGTGCAGCGCCCGCCCCCGCCGCCGCGCGACGGCGGCCAGCAGGCCCCGCACCCACGGCTGGGTGCCGCAGTCGTGGACCACCACAGAGGCGCCGGAGCGCAGCTCGCGCCACAGCCCCCCGTAGTGCGCGGCGCGGACCAGCGGCCGGTACACCGCGTACGGCAGGCCGGACGGCATGCGGCGCTCCCAGCGCTCGCGGGTGTCCTGCGAGTCGATGGCGGCTTCGGCGGCCCGCTTGATCAGGGTGCTCTTGCCGCCGCCGGGCAGCCCGGACACCACCACGATGTCCCCGGCGGCGTAGCTCAGCCGGTGCGGCCGCGCGGACTGTCCGCGCAGGTCGCGGACGGGGCCGGGGCCGCCGGCCGCCGCGGGCCGGGCGGTGCTCCGCTGCTCCGGGACCGCGCCGACCGCACCTGTCGTCGTAGCCACTCCGAGTCTCCGCACAGTGATCGTCTCCCCCGAATCGGGCCGCGAGGGCCCCATGCCCACTGAATGTAAAGAGACGGTAATCCGGCGGCCCCGGTTGCGGCCGGGCGTTCCACAGCGCGGACGGCCGGCCCCGCCCGGACCGCACGTTCTTCCGGGCCCCACTGCCCTCCCCCGCCCGTCCCGTGCAATGATGTGCGCCATCTGGACACCAAACTGCATACCGGCCGCTTGAATCCGCGCGGGAGAGTCCCGGCAGGCCGCGAGGCCGTGCCCGGGCGCCGAAGGAGCAAGTACCTCCCTTGAATCTCTCAGGCCCCGTACCGCGTGGATGAGGCAGATCTGAAAAGCGAGCCCCGCCGCGTCCGTCCCCGGACGGCCCGGCGCGTGCTCCACCCAAGGTGCAAGTCGGCGTTCCCCCTCCGGGAACTCTCGGCGAACCTCTCAGGTTCCGATGACAGATGGGGAGGAACCTCCTCGTCATGTCATGCCCTGGGACCCGGGAGCCACACCCATGAGCACTGCCCCCCGCCTGACCGCGCTCGACGCGCTGCACCGCTCGCTCGGTGCGACCATGACCGACTTCGCGGGCTGGGACATGCCGCTGCGCTACGCCAGTGAGCGCGACGAGCACAACGCCGTACGCACCAAGGCCGGCCTGTTCGACCTGTCCCACATGGGCGAGATCACCCTGACCGGCCCGGAGGCCGTGAAGGCGCTGGACTACGCGCTCGTCGGGAACATCTCCACCGTCGGCGTCGGCCGCGCCCGCTACACGCACATCTGCCAGGAGGACGGCGGGATCCTCGACGACCTGATCGTCTACCGCCTCGGCGAGACCGAGTACATGGTCGTCGCCAACGCCTCCAACGCCCAGGTCGTGCTGGACGCGCTCACCGAGCGCGCGGCCGGCTTCGACACCGAGGTCCGCGACGACCGTGACGCGTACGCGCTGATCGCCGTCCAGGGCCCGGAGTCCCCCGGCATCCTGAAGTCGCTGACGGACGCCGACCTGGACGGCCTGAAGTACTACGCGGGCCTGCCGGGCACCGTCGCGGGCGTGCCCGCCCTGATCGCCCGTACCGGCTACACGGGCGAGGACGGCTTCGAGCTGTTCGTCTCCCCCGAGCACGCCGTGGAGCTGTGGCAGGCGCTGACCGAGGCGGGCGAGGGCGCCGGCCTGGTGCCGGCCGGCCTGTCCTGCCGCGACACGCTGCGCCTGGAGGCGGGCATGCCGCTGTACGGGCACGAGCTGACCACCGCGCTCACCCCCTTCGACGCCGGGCTGGGCCGGGTCGTGAAGTTCGAGAAGGAGGGCGACTTCGTCGGCCGCGCCGCCCTGGAGGCCGCCGCCGAGGTCGCCGCCACCAAGCCGCCGCGCAAGCTGGTCGGCCTGGTCGCCGAGGGCCGCCGCGTCCCGCGCGCCGGCTTCCCGGTGGTCGCGGGCGGCGAGGTCATCGGCGAGGTGACCTCCGGCGCCCCGTCCCCCACGCTGGGCAAGCCGATCGCGATGGCGTACGTCGACGCGGAGCACGCCGCGCCCGGCACCTCCGGCGTCGGCGTCGACATTCGCGGTACGCATGAGCCGTACGAGGTCGTGGCCCTGCCCTTCTACAAGCGGCAGAAGTAGCCCTCGTACCGGGTCCCCCCGTCTCAGCACGCAAGACCACCATTCGTATCCACCTCCCCGCATCCAGGAGAATCAGGTCATGAGCAACCCCCAGCAGCTGCGTTACACCAAGGAGCACGAGTGGCTGTCGGCCGTCGAGGACGGCGTCGCGACGGTCGGCATCACGGAGTTCGCGGCCAACGCGCTCGGTGACGTCGTCTACGCCCAGCTCCCCGAGGTCGGCGACACCGTCACCGAGGGCGAGACCTGTGGCGAGCTGGAGTCGACCAAGTCGGTCAGCGACCTGTACTCCCCCGTCTCCGGCGAGGTCACCGAGTTCAACCAGGACGTCGTGGACGACCCGGCCCTGGTGAACTCCGCCCCGTTCGAGGGTGGCTGGCTGTTCAAGGTGCGCCTGTCGGAGGAGCCGAAGGACGCGCTCACCGCCGACGAGTACGCCGCGCTCACCCACTCCGACAACTGACACCCCAGGGGCCCCTGAATGTCCGTTCTGAACACCCCCCTCCACGAGCTCGACCCTGACGTCGCCGCCGCCGTCGACGCCGAGCTCGTGCGCCAGCAGTCGACCCTGGAAATGATCGCGTCGGAGAACTTCGCTCCGGTCGCCGTCATGGAGGCCCAGGGCTCGGTCCTGACCAACAAGTACGCCGAGGGCTACCCGGGCCGCCGCTACTACGGCGGCTGCGAGCACGTCGACGTGGTCGAGCAGATCGCGATCGACCGCATCAAGGCGCTGTTCGGCGCCGAGGCCGCGAACGTCCAGCCGCACTCGGGTGCACAGGCCAACGCCGCCGCGATGTTCGCGCTGCTCAAGCCGGGCGACACGATCATGGGCCTGAACCTGGCCCACGGCGGTCACCTGACCCACGGCATGAAGATCAACTTCTCCGGCAAGCTCTACAACGTGGTCCCGTACCACGTCGACGAGACCGGCCAGGTGGACATGGCCGAGGTCGAGCGCCTCGCCAAGGAGTCCAAGCCGCAGCTGATCGTCGCCGGCTGGTCCGCGTACCCGCGCCAGCTGGACTTCGCCGCCTTCCGCCGGATCGCGGACGAGGTCGGCGCGTACCTGATGGTCGACATGGCCCACTTCGCGGGCCTGGTCGCCGCGGGCCTGCACCCGAACCCGGTGCCGCACGCCCACGTCGTCACCACCACCACGCACAAGACCCTCGGCGGTCCGCGCGGCGGCGTCATCCTGTCGACGCAGGAGCTGGCCAAGAAGATCAACTCCGCGGTCTTCCCGGGCCAGCAGGGCGGCCCGCTGGAGCACGTGATCGCGGCCAAGGCCGTCTCCTTCAAGGTCGCGGCCTCGCCGGAGTTCAAGGAGCGCCAGGAGCGGACCCTGGAGGGCGCGAAGATCCTCGCCGCCCGCCTGGTCCAGGACGACGTCAAGGCCGTGGGCGTGGACGTCCTCACCGGCGGCACCGACGTGCACCTGGTCCTGGTCGACCTGCGCAACTCCGAGCTGGACGGCCAGCAGGCCGAGGACCGCCTCCACGAGGTCGGCATCACGGTCAACCGCAACGCCATCCCGAACGACCCGCGGCCCCCGATGGTCACCTCGGGTCTGCGGATCGGTACGCCGGCCCTCGCGACCCGCGGTTTCGACGCCGAGGCCTTCACCGAGGTCGCCGAGATCATCGCGCAGGCGCTGAAGCCGAGCTACGACGCCGCCGACCTCAAGGCGCGCGTCTCGGCCCTGGCCGCGAAGTTCCCGCTGTACCCGTCGCTCTAGGGACGGCTCCGGGGGCCCGGCCTTGTTCTTCACAAGGCCGGGCCCTTTTCATGACCGCCCGCACCCGTACGGGTGCTCTCCGGCGGCCCGCACACCCTCCTGGCGGCCGCCACGGCCCCCGGCACGCCCTTGCGGGCCCTCCCGGCACCGGAACGCGACCCGGCTCACGTCCGTCGGCCCCGTCCGGGAGGCGAACCGTTCATCTCCACGCGTTACGCTCGTCTGCCGGACAAAATCCGCAGATCCCCCGTCTTGATCACCACACCCCTGCCCCCTCCCCACCCCACGAGCAGACAAGGGAGTCCGCCAGTGGCCATCTCCGTCTTCGACCTCTTCTCCATCGGCATCGGCCCGTCCTCCTCCCACACGGTCGGCCCGATGCGCGCGGCGCGCATGTTCGTGACGCGGCTGAAGAAGGACGGCGTCCTCGCCCAGACCGCCTCCGTGCGGGCGGAACTCTTCGGCTCCCTCGGCGCGACCGGCCACGGGCACGGCACGCCCAAGGCGGTCCTGCTCGGCCTGGAGGGCCACTCCCCCCGCACCGTGGACGTCGAGACCGCCGACGACGAGGTGGAGCGCATCCGCAAGAGCGGCAAGCTGCGGCTGCTGGGTACGGAGATAGGCAGTGCCCACGAGATCGACTTCGACGAGCCGAGCCAGCTGATCCTGCACCGCCGCCGCTCGCTGCCCTACCACGCGAACGGCATGACCCTCTTCGCGTACGACGCCGCCGGCGCCCCGCTGCTGGAGAAGACGTACTACTCGGTCGGCGGCGGCTTCGTCGTGGACGAGGACGCGGTCGGCGAGGACCGGATCAAGCTCGACGACACCGTGCTGAAGTACCCCTTCCGCTCGGGCGACGAGATGCTGCGCCTGGCCAACGAGACCGGTCTGTCGATCTCCTCCCTGATGCTGGAGAACGAGAAGGCCTGGCGCACCGAGGAGGAGATCCGCGAGGGCCTCCTGGAGATCTGGCGCGTCATGCAGTCCTGCGTCTCGCGCGGCATGTCCCGCGAGGGCATCCTCCCGGGCGGCCTGCGCGTCAAGCGCCGCGCCGCGTCCACGGCGCGCCAGCTGCGCACCGAGGGCGACCCGATGATGCACCGCAGCGAGTGGACGACGATCTACGCGATGGCCGTCAACGAGGAGAACGCGGCGGGCGGGCGCGTGGTGACCGCCCCCACGAACGGTGCTGCGGGCGTCCTGCCGGCGGTCCTGCACTACTACGTGAACTTCGTGCCCGGCGCGGACGAGGACGGCGTGGTCCGCTTCCTGCTGGCCGCGGGCGCGATCGGCATGCTCTTCAAGGAGAACGCCTCGATCTCCGGCGCCGAGGTCGGCTGCCAGGGCGAGGTGGGCTCCGCCTGCTCGATGGCCGCGGGCGCCCTCGCCGAGGTGCTGGGCGGCACCCCCGAGCAGGTCGAGAACGCCGCCGAGATCGGCATGGAGCACAACCTCGGCCTGACCTGCGACCCGGTCGGCGGCCTCGTCCAGATCCCCTGCATCGAGCGCAACGGCATGGCCGCCGTCAAGGCCGTCACCGCCGCGAAGATGGCGATGCGCGGCGACGGCAGCCACAAGGTCTCCCTCGACAAGGTCATCAAGACCATGAAGGAGACCGGCGCCGACATGAAGATCAAGTACAAGGAGACGGCGCGCGGCGGCCTCGCGGTCAACGTCATCGAGTGCTGATCCGCGAAGTACGCAACACAACGGGGCCGGCGCCGGCGGCAGCAACCTCGGCAACTCCTCCACCGCGCAGCAGGTCGCGTCGGGCTTCGGTGCGTCGCACCAGAACAACGGCGCCCAGGCCGACGGATCCGGCTCCACCGCGATCGGCCGGTCCGACAACCACGACGCGCTGATCTGCAACCCGCTGCCGTAGCGGCCGGCCGCGCGGCACCGCCGCCACCGGACACCGGGCCCGCCCTCCCCCCGGAGGGCGGGCCCTCCGCATGCCCGTGGCGCGCCGCCCGGCCGAAAAGAGGCCCTGCGGCCCGGCGGCTCGGGACCTTCGGCCCCGCGGCGCGCCCCCGGGCCGCGGATAGCGTGCCGGGAGGGGCGCGGGAAGACCCCACGCGCGACGAGAGGCAGCCGCCGATGGCCACCATCACCGAACAGAGACTCCTGCCGCTGCGGCTGGAAGCCGCCCCCCTGTCCGTGCCCCTGACCGGCCGGTTCGTCTACCGCACGGACCGCCCGTACGAGGTGGCCGTCGACTTCCGGGGGGCCGGGACGCACCTCGCCCGCTGGGTGTTCTCGCGGGAGCTGCTGCTCGACGGGCAGAGCGCCGCCACCGGCGAGGGCGACATCCAGGTGTGGCCGCGGTGGAGCGGCTCGGAGCCGCGCGTCCTGCTGGGCTTCAGCAACGGCGGGCAGAGCTGCGTGGTCTCCGCCCGCGCCAAGGACGTGCGCGAGCTGTGCCGGCGGATGACGGAGCTGGTGCCGCGCGGGCAGGAGCGGCGGCACTACGACCTGGACGCACAGCTGAGCGCGCTGCTGGCGCACTGAGGCGGCGCGCGCGGAACCGCGCGCCCTCCGGCGGTGTCCTATGAGATGACAGGCAGTCCCCGTCTCACGGAACCGGGGAGACATCATGCGTCACCCGCACCGCCGCCGGATCGTGGCCCTCGCCACGGGCGCCCTGCTCACCGCCGGGCTCGCGCTCTCCGCGTCGCCGGCGTCCGCCGCCACCACGACCACCACCAGCACCCAGACGCCGCTCGTCGTCAATGCCCGCTGGGGCGGGCACTGCACGTACGACCGGCTCGTCATCGACCTCCAGGGCTACGTGCCCCCGGTCACCGTCACTCCCGTGTCCCAGCTGGTCTACGACGGGTCCGGCAAGCCCGTGCCGCTGGCCGGGAAGTACTTCCTGGAGATCCGCCTGCACCCCGCCGCCGGGCACGACGACGCGGGGCAGAACGTCTACCAGGGGCCCAGGCTCCAGAAGATCTACCTCAGCAAGCTCAAGGGCATGGCCATGACCGGCGACTACGAGGGGTACGTGACCTTCGGCGCCGCCTTCGACACCCAGCCGACCTACAACACCTCCGTCCTGCACTCGCCCGAGCGGCTCGTGCTGGACTTCCCGCACCCCGACACCTGCTGACCCGCGGACGGCCCGGAGCCGCCCGGTCAGCGGTGTTCGGGGTTGGGGAAGTCGAAGCGGCAGCCGGCGTCCCACAGGGATCGCTGGTTGCCGTGGGCCGGCATGCCGCCGGCGCGCTTGAGGAGCGCCGCCAGGTGCATCAGGTTCCACGACATGAACGTGGTGTTCCGGTTGGTGAAGTCGTTCTCGGGACCGCCCGAGCCCGGGTCCAGGTAGGAGGGGCCGGGGCCGGCCTCGCCGATCCAGCCCGCGTCGGCCTGGGGCGGGACGGCGTAGCCGAGGTGCTGGAGGCTGTAGAGGATGTTCATGGCGCAGTGCTTGACGCCGTCCTCGTTCCCCGTGATCAGCGCTCCGCCGACGCGCCCGTAGTAGGCGTACTGGCCCTGCTCGTTCAGCAGCGAGGAGCAGGCGTAGAGCCGCTCGATGACCTGCTTCATGACGGAGCTGTTGTCGCCGAGCCAGATCGGGCCGCACAGCACCAGGATGTCGGCGTCCATGATCTGGCTGTAGAGGACCGGCCACTGGTCGCTCTCCCAGCCGTGGTCGGTCATGTCCGGCCAGACGCCGGTGGCGATGTCGTGGTCGACGGCGCGGATCAGCGAGGTGCGGGCGCCCGCCGACTCCATGACGGCCCGGCTCTTCGCGATCAGGCCCTCGGTGTTGCTGGTCTCGGGAGAGCGTTTGAGGGTGCAGTTGACGAAGACGGCGGAGAGGTCCTCGTAGCGGGGGCTCTGGTCGGCTGCCATGTCCTCCACCGTGCCGGGCGCCCGGCGGGCGGGCCAGCGGGCCTGGCCCGTCCGGGGTGTGCCGCGGGGCGGCGGCCGGGTGGCGGCCGGGGTGGCCGGATCGGTCCGGGTTGTGACGGTCCGTGCGGGCGACTAGGGTCGTCTGGCCTTGGTGTTCGGGAAACCGGTGGAAGACCGGTGCGGCCCTCGCCACTGTGATCGGGAAGTCCGGCTCCACTCTCCCCCAGACTCCGTCCGGGAGGTGCCCCCACCGCGGGAAGCCACTGGGCCCGCGCGGGAGACCGCACGGTCCCGGGAAGGCGGAGCCAGGGCATCAGTACCCGTGAGCCAGGAGACCGGCCGGGGCGCGTCGTCCATCCACGAGGTGCTGGAGAGGTCTCCCAACCCATGCATATAGCCGAGGGGTTCCTACCCCCTTTGCACGCGGTCGCCTGGGGCGCCGCGTCCGCCCCCTTCGTCGTCCACGGGGTCCGCGCGCTGACCCGCGAGGTGAAGGCGAACCCGGAGAGCACGCTGCTGCTCGGGGCGTCCGGCGCGTTCACGTTCGTCCTGTCCGCCCTGAAGATCCCTTCCGTGACGGGCAGTTGTTCGCACCCGACGGGGACGGGGCTCGGGGCCATCCTCTTCCGGCCGCCGATCATGGCGGTGCTCGGCACGATCACCCTCCTCTTCCAGGCGCTGCTGCTGGCCCACGGCGGGCTCACCACGCTGGGCGCCAACGTCTTCTCGATGGCCATCGCCGGGCCCTGGGCCGGCTACGGGGTCTACCGGCTGCTGCGGAAGTCCGGCGTGCCGCTGATGGTGACCGTCTTCGCCGGCGCGTTCTTCGCCGACCTGGTCACCTACTGCGTGACCTCCGTCCAGCTGGCGCTGGCCTTCCCCGACCCGGCGAGCGGCTTCCCGGGCTCCCTGGAGAAGTTCGCGGGCATCTTCGCCGTCACCCAGATCCCGCTCGCGATCAGCGAGGGCCTGCTGACGGTGCTCGTGATGCGGCTGCTGATGCAGTCCAGCAAGTCCGACCTGGTCCGGCTCGGGGTCGCGAAGCTGACCGGCGGCAAGCAGGCGAAGCAGGAGGCGGCGCTCTGATGAGCAGGAACGCGAAGATCAACACCCTGCTGCTGCTCCTGGTGGCGGCGCTGGCCGTCATCCCGCTCGCGCTGGGGCTCGGCGACGGCAAGGAGGAGCCGTTCACCGGCTCCGACGCTCAGGCCGAGGCGGCCATCACCGAGCTGAAGCCGGACTACGAGCCCTGGTTCTCCCCGCTGTACGAGCCCCCGTCGGGCGAGGTCGAGTCCGCGCTGTTCGCCCTCCAGGCGGCACTCGGGGCGGGCGTGCTCGCCTACTACTTCGGCGTCCGCAAGGGCCGCCGCCAGGGCGCGGCGCAGGCCCTCGCGCGGGCCGAGGCCGAGGCCGAGGCCGAGCCGGCCCGCCCGACCCCGGAGTCGTAGCCGGTGCTGCCGATCGACGTGGCGGCCCACTCCAGCCGCTGGCGGGGCCGCCACCCGCTGGAGAAGGCCCTGCTGGGGCTCGGGCTCACCGTCACCGCGGTGTGCCTGCCGCCCTGGCCGGGCGGGCCGCTGGTGGCCGCCGCGACCCTGGCCGTGCTGCTCGGGCCGGCCGGGGTGGCCGGGCGGCAGCTGTGGCGGGCCTTCCGGATCCCGCTGGGCTTCTGCGTGACCGGGGCACTGCCGTTGCTGGTGTCGGTGGGCGGCCCGGACGGGTTCCTCGCCCTCGCCCCGGACGGGCCCCGGCACGCGGTGGAGCTGCTGCTGCGCACTTCGTCGGCCTCGCTCGGGGTGCTGCTGTTCGCCTTCACGACCCCGGTCTCGGACGTGCTGCCCAGGCTGGTGCGGGCCGGGGTGCCGGCGCCGGTGGTGGACGTGGCCCTGGTGATGTACCGGATCGGCTTCCTGCTGCTGGACTCGATGGCCCAGGTCAGGCGCGCCCAGGCGGCCCGGCTCGGGCAGACGGGCCGGGCGGCGGTGTGGCGTTCGCTGGCCGGGCTCGCGGCGACCTCGTTCGTCCGGGCCTTCGACCGCGCGGCCCGGCTCCAGGAGGGGCTGGCGGGGCGCGGTTACGACGGCGCGCTGCGGGTGCTCGTGCCCGACGCGGCGCTGTCCTGGCGGTTCCTGACGGGGTCCGCCGCCCTGCTGACCGCTCTGGTCGCGGGGACCCTCGTACTGAAGGAGCTGTGGCTGTGACCCCGTTGGTGGAGCTGGTCGGCGCGGGGTACGCGTACGAGGACGGCCCGGCCGTGCTGTCCGGGGTGGACTTCGGCATCGCCGAGGGCCGCGCGCTGGTGCTGCTGGGCCGCAACGGCAGCGGCAAGACCACGCTGATGCGGCTGCTGAGCGGGGGCCTGCGGCCGGGCTCGGGGGCGCTGCGGCTCGGCGGCACGGAGGTGGCGTACGACCGCAAGGGCCTGGTCCGGCTGCGGACCTCGGTGCAGCTGGTGGTGCAGGACCCGGACGACCAGCTCTTCGCGGCCTCCGTGGAGCAGGACGTGTCCTTCGGCCCGATGAACCTGGGCCTGCCGGCGGCGGAGGTCCGCGAGCGGGTGGAGGGCGCGCTGGCCGCGCTGGACATCACGGCGCTGCGGGACCGCCCGACGCACCTGCTGTCGTACGGGCAGCGCAAGCGCGCGGCGATCGCGGGCGCGGTGGCGATGGCCCCGCGGGTGCTGATCCTGGACGAGCCCACGGCCGGGCTCGACCCGGACGGCCAGGAACGCCTCCTGGACGTCCTGGCGGGCCTGCGCGCGGCCGGCACCACGGTGGTCATGGCCACCCACGACGTGGACCTCGCGGTCCGCTGGGCCGACGACGCGGCCGTGCTGACCCCGTCCGGGATCCGCACGGGCCCCGCCGGGGAACTGCTCTCGGACCCGGAGCTGCTGGCGTCGGCGGGGCTGCGGTCGGCCTGGGCGCCGGTGGTCGGGGCGTTCCTGCGGACCCGGGGGGTGCTGGCGGACGGGGCGCCCGGGCCGCGGACCCCGGAGGAACTCGCGGCGCTGGGCTGAGCGCGGGGCGACCTACGATGGCGGCATGTCGCTGCCGCACGCCATCCTCACCGCCCTGCTGGAGAAGCCCTCGTCGGGGCTGGAGCTGACCCGGCGGTTCGACAAGTCGATCGGCTACTTCTGGTCCTCGACGCACCAGCAGATCTACCGGGAGCTGGGGCGGCTGGAGGAGGCGGGGCTGATCCGGGCGCTGCCCAGCGAGGTGCCCGTGCGCGGGCAGAAGAAGGAGTACGAGGTGCTGCCCGACGGCCGCGCGGAGCTGGCGCGGTGGGTGGACGAGAGCCAGGACCCGAAGCCGGTGCGGGACGCGCTGCTGCTGCGGATCCGCGCGGCGGCGGTGGTCGGGCCGCAGCGGCTGGGGCCGGAGCTGCGGCGCCATCTGGAGCTGCACCGGGCGCAGTTGGCCACGTACGAGGCCATCGAGGCGAAGGACTTCCCGGCGGGGCGGGACGCGGCCGCGGACCGGCTGCGCCGGCTCGTGCTGCACGGCGGCATCGCCCTGGAGAGCTTCTGGCTGAGCTGGCTGGAGGAGGCCCTGTCCGAGGTGGAGGCCCTGTCCGAGGTGGAGGGCCCGGCGCGGGCCCAGGCGCCGGAGGGCGGGGCCTGACGCGCCCCCGCCCCGGCGGGCGGGGCGGAGGCGGACGCGCCGCGCTTACTTGTTCAGGGAGGCCCAGAACTCGTCGAAGCTCATCAGCTTGTCGCCGTCGCTGTCCTTGGCGGCGATCACGGAGTCCGCGACCGCGGCGGTGACGTAGTGGTCACCCATCGCCTTCATGGCCGCGCTGTACTCGTCGGCCGTGACGAAGCCGTCACCGTTCACGTCGAACTTGTCGAACGTCGCCCGTGCGCTCTCGATGTCAGCCACTGGGTCCACCCCTTCTCGGTGCTTGTTGACCGGCTCAGGGTAGCGGCCCGGGGCGCCGCAGGCTCCCGCGGGTCCCGTTCGGGTCCCTTCACCCGTACCTGCCGCCATGTCCGGGACCGCCGCGTCCGCTAGCGGAAGATGCCGGTGTGACCGAGGGAGTAGCGGCCGGGCTGCGGGTACACGGCGAGGCCGTGGGGGCCGCCGCCGACCGGGATGCGGGCCAGCTGCTTGCCGGTGACGGTGTCGATGGCGTAGACCTCGGAGTTGTAGCGGCCGGAGAGCCACAGCACCTGGCCGTCGGCCGAGACCCCGCCCATGTCGGGGCTGCCGC
Organism: Streptomyces sp. NPDC033966; assembly: GCF_055575955.1. NCBI lineage: Bacteria > Bacillati > Actinomycetota > Actinomycetes > Kitasatosporales > Streptomycetaceae > Streptomyces > Streptomyces sp. NPDC033966. Next base: position 303,114 of record NZ_JBVIRQ010000001.1, read on the forward strand.
CGTCGGGCAGCTTCCACTTCTTGGTGAGGCGGTTCTCCTTGAAGTCGAAGACCGAGATGCTGCCCTCGCCCCGGTTGGAGACGTACATCTCCCGCGAGTCGCGGCTGACGTACAGGCCGTGGCAGCCCTTGCCGGTGGGCAGCAGCTTGGGGACGTCGAACTTGTCCCCGCTGAGCACCCACATGCCGTGCGCCATCATGTCCGCGACGTAGAAGGTCTTCCCGTCCGGGGAGATCTTGACGTCCTGCGGCATGGCTCCCTCGAAGGGCAGCTTCTGCTGGCCGATCACCTCCATCTTCTCGGTGTCGACCTTGAGCAGTTCGCCGGAGAACTCGCAGCTGACGATGAAGTAGCGGCCGTCCGCCGAGAAGTCGGCGTGGTTGACGCCGAAGCAGGTGACGGGGACGGTCTTCACCCGGTCCATGGTGTGCGCGTCGCGGAAGACCAGCTCGCGGTCCATGGAGGCCATCACCACGGCGTACTTGCCGTGGGGGGTGAAGTACAGGTTGTACGGGTCGTGCACCTCGACGGGCTTGCCGGCCTCGCCGGTGGCCGGGTCGATCGGGGTGAGCGTGTGGCCGCGGTTGTTGTTGACCCAGAGGGTCTTCATGTCCCAGGAGGGCACCACGTGCTGCGGCTGGACGCCGACCGGGATGGTGTCGATGACCTTGTACGTGGCCGGGTCGATGACGGACACCGTGTTGGAGTTGGTGTTCGGCACGTAGACCCGGGACGGGAAGTCCTTGACCACCGGGGACAGCTTGTTCGGCCGGTCGGCGGCGTACACGTCGTGGGGATCGAGCAGCGGGGGCATCCCCGCCAGGCCCGGTGGCACGGCCGGGACGGCCTTGACGGGCTGCTTGGCGGGCCCCTTGGTGCCGAGGGCCTCGGCGGGGGCCTTGTCTGCCGATCCGCAGCCCGCCAGGGCGGCGAGGACCAGACCGGCCAGCAGCACGGCGGCCTTCCGGGGAAGGCGGGTGGTCTTCATGAGGTCAGCAGCTCCGTGGTGGTCACCGCGCGCAGTTCGCGGCGCGCGAGTTCTTCGAGGAGGGGCGGCATCGCGTCGACCGTGTCCGCGTAGCCGAAGTGCAGGCTCACCACCGATCCGGGCCGGATCGTCCCGGTGACGTTGCGGATGACGGCCGCCGCGCCGGGCGAGGTGAAGTCGAGGGAGTCCACGTCGTACGAGAGGACGTGCGGATAGCCCGCCCGCTGGGCGAGGGTCCGGACGAGGGGGGTGGCGTACTGGGTCTGCGAGGGGCGGAACCAGGTGCCGATGGAGCCGGTGAGCCGTTTGAGGCGCTGGGCGCAGCCGGTGATCTCGGCGTAGGCCCCGGCCTCGGGCATGCCGTTGATGGCGAGGTGGCGCTGGGTGTGGTTGCCGAGTTCGTGGCCGCCGTCCAGGATCCGCCGGGCCATGTCGGGGTGCTCGTCGAGCCAGCTGCCGATGGCCAGTACGGTGACCCGCGCGCCGGCCTTCTCCGCCGCGGCGAGCACGGCGCGGGCGACGGCGGGGTCCCCGTTGCCGTGGAAGGTGAGTGCGACCCGGGGCCGGTCGCGGGGGCCGTGCGCGATCTCCACGGGCTGCCCCGGGATGCGGCGGGGGGCCGGGGCCGCGGGCGCCGGCCCGGCCGGCCGGGCGGGCTTGGCGGGGGCGGCACGGACGGGTCCCGGCGCTGCCGGGCCGCCGCCCGTGCCGCAGGCCGCGGTGAGGGCGCCGGCGGCGGCCGCCGCCGTGGCGCGCAGGGCCGTACGACGGTCTGGATAACAGAGCACGCGCCCATTTAAGAGCCGGATGACACCGAAAGTAATGATTGACCCAATTTGGGACTTTCGCCGGACGGGCACCCAGACTCGGGTGTCCGGTATGTGATCAACGATTTACACAGAGCGGTCGATATTTATTCGTTGATTACGAGGCGAGTGGCCCATCTCACCTAGGATTTAGATGGAAACTCTTGAGATATGCACACTTATGTCCGACTCGGGACTTTTGGCGTTTGAGCCCTCGTCTGCCATAGTCGGAACCACGGCTTCCCTTTGACCCGAGCGAAGTCCCTCGCCGAGGATCACACACCCCACCGATCCTCGGCGCACCCATGAAACCCCCGCAGCGCCCCACCTCGGCGACAGGGGGTTTCTGGCGTTCCGGGGCCGCTCAGCGGTCGGCGACCCGCATCTCGAACCAGGTGATCTTGCCGCGCGGCAGCAGGTCCGCGCCCCAGCGGTCGGAGAGCTTGTCGACGAGGAACAGCCCCCGCCCCGTGGTGTCCAGCTCGTGGACCGGCATCAGACAGGGCAGCCCGCGCGAGGGGTCGCGCACCTCCACCCGGATCCAACCGCGCCGGCGCAGCATCCGTAAGCCGAAGGACCGGGCCCCGGTGTGGCGCACGGCGTTGCCGACGAGCTCCGAGACCAGCAGGACGGCGTGTTCGGAGATCTGCGGCGACAGCCCCCAGAAGCGGATGACCACGCTCTGGGTGAGCCGGCGGGCCGTGCTCGCGGACTCCGGCATGGACGGCAGCGTCACTTCCGCCTCGGCGGGGTTGCCGTACAACTCCAGAGCCCTGAGGCCCTGTTCGTCCTCGACCGCCGCCGTGAGCCGTACGGCCGACGCACTGCTGCGCTGCCGCGGCTGTTCCACACCCTCCAGGCCCGCCATGCACCCATCATGGACGGCCCGCGCGCCCGTCCGGGCCGTTCCACGGGAATACACCCCCCGGAACCATGGATTCCGAGGGGGTGTCCCGGCATATGCGAAAGGCAATCGAGGGCTGCATGAACCAGCCTGACCTGGGGTGACGTTCCGCTGTGCGGCGATCACCGTCGGTGGACCATCAGGTGCCCTTAAGGCCGGCTTAAGGCCTGGCTAATCCACCCTCAGGGGTTTCATACGGCCGCGCTCATGCGCGTCTTGAGGCATCCCTCGACTGCGCTCATACGACTGCGCTCATACAAACTTGGCCTTGCCCGGGCCCTCTTCGACGAAGCTGCGCATCCCGCGCTCGCGGTCCTCGGTGGCGAACAGGCCCGCGAACCAGTTGCGTTCGATGGTCAGGCCGGTGTCGATGTCCGCCTCCAGACCGGCGTCCACGCACTCCTTCGCGGCGCGCAGCGCGATCGCCGGGCCCTGGGCGAGCCGGGCCGCCCACGCGTGCGCCTGCTCGTACACCTCGGCGGCGGGCACGACGCGGTCCACCAGGCCCAGGGCGAGGGCCTCTTCGGCCTTGACCATGCGGCCGGTGAAGATCAGGTCCTTGGCCTTGGACGGGCCGATCAGCCGGGAGAGCCGCTGGGTGCCGCCCGCGCCCGGGATCAGGCCGAGCAGGATCTCGGGCTGGCCGAGCTTCGCGTTGTCGGCGGCGATCCGGTAGTCGGCGCACAGGGCGAGCTCACAGCCGCCGCCGAGGGCGTAGCCGGTGATGGCGGCGACGACCGGCTTGGGGATGCGGGCCACGGCGGTGAAGGCGTCCTGGAGCGCACGGGACCGGGCGACCATGGCCGCGTGGTCCATGTTCTGCATCTCCTTGATGTCCGCGCCGGCCGCGAACACCTTCTCCCCGCCGTAGAGGACGACCGTGCGCACGTCGGCGCGGTCGGTGGCCTCCACCGCGAGCTCGCGCAGCCGGTCCTGGGTGGCGATGTCCAGGGCGTTCATGGGCGGGCGGTCCAGCAGGATGGTGCCGACGCCTTCGGAGACTTCGAGAGAGATGGTCATACGGGGGAGGTTAGTGGCCAGGGGGTCTGGGGGTCTCCCCCAGAAGGGCGCTGCACGCGAAGTGGCCCGGTGCTGTGGGTCACAGCACCGGGCCACCGGCTCACGTACGCGGATCGGTTACTTGATCCACTCCGCCCAGTCCATGTTCCAGCCGTTGAGGCCGTTGTCCGGGGCGATCTGCTTGTCCTTGGAGTTCTTCACGACGACCACGTCGCCGATCAGCGACTCGTTGAAGAACCACGCCGCGGGGGTGTTGGGGTCGCCGGCGCCGCGCTCGTCCTCCAGGCCGACACAGCCGTGGCTGACGTTCTCCGAGCCGAACGTGCTGGAGGAGGCCCAGTAGTTGCCGTGGACGAAGGTGCCGGAGGTCGACAGCCGCATCGCGTGCGGGACGTCCGAGATGTCGTACTCGCCGCCGAAGCCGACGGTGGCGCCGTTCATCCGGGTCACCTTGTACTTCTCGCTGATGACCATCTGACCGTTGTAGGTGGTCGTCGACGGGGCGCCCGCGGTGATCGGGATGGTCTTGAGCACCTGGCCGTCGCGGACGACCTCCATCTTCTTGGAGGTGGCGTCGACGGTGGTGACCTGGGAGCGGCCGACGGTGAAGGTGACCGTGCGGGTCTGCTTGCCGTAGACGCCGGGACGGCCCTCGACGCCGTCGAGCGCGAGCTTCACGGTGACCTTGGTGCCCGCGGCCCAGTACTTCTCGGGGCGGAAGTCGAGGCGGTCGTTGCCGAACCAGTGGCCCTCGACCGGCACGGACGGCTCGGCCGTGACCGTGATGGCCTTCTCGACGGCCTCGGTGTTGGTGATGCCGCGGGTGAAGTTGATGGACACCGGCATGCCCACGCCGACGGTCGAGCCGTCCTCGGGGGTGTAGTGGCCCACGAAGGTGTTCTGCGGGGTCAGGGTGGTGAAGGTGGTGTCCTTGGCGGACTCCCGGCCGGCCTCGTCCTTGGCCACCGCGTGCACCTTGTACTCGGTGGCGGCGGCCAGGTTGCGGGCGGGCTCCCAGGACGCGCCGTCGGCGGCCACCTTGCCCTCCACCGCGTTGCCCTTGGTGTCGGCCACCGTCACGGTGGTCAGCTTGCCCCCGCTGCTGGTGATCTTCAGGACGCCGCTGGTGGCGACTTCCTTCGACCCGTCGTCCGGCTTGACGTTGACCACGGCCTTGGACGCCTCGGTGCCGGTCTTCGCCGTGCCACCCCCGGCCTTGCCGTTGTCCCCGCCGCTGCCCCCGCTGTTGCCGCCGCCGCTGCACGCGCTGGTCAGCAGCAGGGCCGCCCCCAGCAGAACGGCCGGCAGGCCGGTGCGGACGCGGCCGCGTATCGGCTGCAGGTTCACTCGTGTTCTCCCCATGTCCCCCGCGCACGGACAGTCGCGCGCTTGTCGACAGGAAATCACATGGGGAGATTACGAATAGGCACAGTCGTGTCACCGTTCCGTCCCAAGTGCCGGGGCGGACGGGCGGTCAGGCCTTGCGGTCACCGCCCAGCGGCCACTCGCCGGGGTTCCAGCCGGGACCGTCGGGACCCCCGTGGTCGGGCCGCCCGTGGTCGGGACCCCCGTGGTCGGGGCCGTCGTGGTCGGGACCCCCGTGGTCGGGACCTTCGTGGTCGGGACGGCCGTGGTCCGGCTTGCCGTGGTCGGGCTTGTCCTTGCAGTGGCAGGTCTGGCCGTCGTGCGCGCGCTTGTTGAGGAGGGTGACGGCGATCCGGTGGCCCGGGGTGCGCCCGTCCAGGGTCAGCGGGCCCGTCACCGGGTCGCGCGGCAGCACGTAGCCGTCGGGAACGTCCACCTCGACCACGTAGTACGCGCCGTTCTGGAGCCCGTCGAAGGCGCAGACGCCGTCCCGGCCGGTGGTGCACTCGTCCCCGACCCGCTCGTCGGCGTCGTCGCCGCTCCGCTGGAGGCCCGCGGCGCGTCCGGTCTCCCGCCACAGCTCGAACTCCGCGCCGCGCAGCGGCCGCTTCGTCTTGGCGTCCTTCTTCAGCACCTTGATGGTGCCGGCCGGGTCGTCGTCCTCCTTCTTGTTCGGGACGGTGACGACGACGAGCTCCTCGGTCTCACCGCGTTCCAGCTCGAAGGCGGTGACGGGGTCGCGGGGGCGTTCGTAGCCGTCCGGGAGGCCGACCTCCCGCCAGTAGTAGCGCTCGCTGACCGGCAGCTCGACCGTGCAGGAGCCGCGCGCGTCGGTCACGCAGACGCCGTCGAGCCGGGTGTCGGGCCGCTCTCCGGTCTGCAGGCCTGCGGTGCCGTTGCTCTCGCGCCACAGTTCGAAGCGGGCGCCGGGCAGCGGGTCGCCGGTGTCCTTGTCGACCTTCCGCAGCACCACCCGGGCACTCTCGACCGGAGGGACGGGGGTCCTGTTGTTCACGGCCGTCCACCGCACTCCCCGGGCGGCGTTCTCGGCCGTCAGGACCAGCGTGTGGACGGGCTGTGCGGGCAGGTCGTAGCCGGGGGGCGGGGCCGTCTCGCGCCAGTAGTAGGTGCCGAGCTCCTCCACCTGCGTACAGGTCCCGTCCGCGCCGGTGGTGCAGTCGGCGACCTTGGTGTCCGGGTTCGCGCCGGTGGGCTGGAGGCCGTCGACCGTGTTGGTCTCCTTCCACAGCTCGAACGTGGCCCCGGGAAGGGCCCGGCCGTTCTCGTCGTGCTTGACGACGGACACCGAGCCCCTGGCCGGCGGGACGGTCGCGCAGTCGGGCAGGTCGCCGTTGAAGGGGTACGCGTGGAACTCCGCGCCCAGGCCGGTGGTCTCCGTCGGGCTGGTGTGGGTCACGTTGCCGGCGGTGAAGAAGCGGCCGTTCATGCCGATCACGGACACGTTGGCGACCGAGGCCTCCGGTCCGATCAGGACGCTGCCGCCGAGCTGCGCCGAACCGGCGATGGTGACCGATTCGGCGTCGGGGAAGTTCCACAGCAGCCGCTCGCGCAGCCCGGCGGGGAGCAGGACGTTGTTGACGCGCAGGGCGGGGTTCTCCCCGACGACGTTGACCAGGACCGTGGCGTTCTCCGGGATGCCGGCGAAGCGCAGCGTCTGCTGGGCTTCGCCGGAATGGGCGGAAAGGTCGAAGTCCACGTTGAAGACCTGGAGCGGCGAGCGGCCGTCGCCGGTGAAGACGGTCTCCTGGGTGCTCCACACGGCCCGGCCGGTCGGCGTGCGCGGGACTCCGCCGGGCAGCGCGTAGCAGGTGCTGGCGGTGGCGAGCGCGCCGCGCAGGCGGGCGTAGGGTTCGGCGGCGTTCGGGTCTGGGATGCGGGTGCCGGTCACGGTGCCGCCGCCGGTGAGGGCGCCCGCGAAGCGGACGACACCGCCGTCGGCGAGGAGGGTCTGGCGCGGGGCGACGTTGACGTCGCCCCCGGTGGTCAGGAAGTCGGAGCCGCTCGGCGGGGGGACGCGGGAGCCGACTCCGGCGATGCCGACGTTGTAGACCAGTCCTCCGGCGGACTTGTTCATGTCGAAGTCGCCGAGGACGACGACCTTCCCCTCGGCCTCGGCGGCGCCCCGGCGCACCAGCATGTCCCCGCCGACGAAGACGTTGATGTTCGCGTCCCGGCCGGTGAAGTCCCGGTTGTTGGGGTCCGGCCAGACCGACGGGCAGCCCTCGCCCGGGAGGGTACCGGGGATGCAGGGCCCGAGGCCGCCGGGCAACGGGGCCCTCAGGGTGCGCGCCGTGGCGGCGGCCGGCTCGTTGCCGGGGCCCGCCGCGACGGCCGCGGGGGACCCGGTGGCGATGACGACGCCCACGGCCAGCCCGAGGGTCCATTTCCTTGCTGACATGACACTCCGTCCGATGTCTCGGCCACCTGCCCGCGCCGATGGCCCTGACAGGCTGCGGGCGGGGTTCGGCGCGGCGGACGGAAGACACTCGGCGAGTACGGCATTCCGGTCCGACAATCACTCGATTGCACCGCTCCCCCGGGGTGCGGGGCGGTCCGGAATATGTCAGTCGCCGCGCGGTGGGCGCGGGCCGTCAGCCGATGGCGGAGCCCGCCACCCAGTCGGCCCAGGACATGTTCCAGCCGCCCAGTCCGTTGTTGGGGGCGACGGTCTTGTCCTGCGAGTTCACGACCTCCACCACGTCCCCGACCAGCGTCCGGTCGAAGAACCAGCCCGCCGGGGTGTCCGAGCCGCCGCCCTTGTCGTCGCGCAGGCCCACGCAGCCGTGGCTGGTGTTGGTGGAGCCGAAGGTGTCCGGGCTGGCCCAGTAGTTGCCGTGCAGGAAGGTGCCGGAGGCGGTGAGCCGCATGGCGTGCGGGACGTCCGGGATGTCGTACTCGCCCTTGCCGTCCTCGCTGGTGAAGCCGACGGTGGCGCCGTTCATCCGGGTGACGTCGAACATCTCCATCACCACCATCTTGCCGTTGTAGGTGGTGTTCTTCGGCGCCCCGGCGCTGATGGGGATGGTGGACACCAGCTGCCCGTCCCGGCGGACCTCCATGGTGTGCGCCTCCGCGTCGACGACGGAGACCTGGGAGCGGCCGACGGTGAAGCGGATGGTCTTGTCCTGGATGCCGTACGAGCCGGGCGCGCCCTCGATGTCGCGGAGCTTCATCTTCACGGTGACCTCGGTGCCGGCCTTCCAGTAGGTCTTGGGCCGGAAGTCGAGGCGTTCGGAGCCGAACCAGTGGCCGACGACCTCGACGGCCGGGTCGGAGGTGACGGTGATGGCCCGCTCCACGTCGGCGCGCTGCTTGATCGGCCGGTTGAAGTTGAAGGAGACGATCATGCCGGTGCCGACGGTGGAGCGGTTCTCGGGTTTGAAGTAGCCGATGAACCGCTCCTCGGGGACGTAGGTGGTGAAGGTGGTGTGCCGGGCCTGGCGGCGGTTGTGCCCGTCGAGGGCGACCGCGTCGACGGTGTACTTGGCGGCGAGCGCGAGCCGTCCGGCGTCGGGGTCGGGGCTCCAGCTGAGGCCGTCGGCGGCGATCTCGCCGGGGACCTCCTCCTCCTGGGCGTCCTCGACCTTGGTGACCCTGACCCGTTCGAGGCGGCCCTCGGGGACGTTCACCCGCAGGGGGCCCTCGGCCGGTACGCCCTTGGCGTTGTCGTCGGGGGTGATCCGGATGGCCTCGTCCGGGGATCGGGGTTTGCCGGGCAGCTGGATCTCGACGGGGGAGCCGCCGTCCTCGGTGCAGCCGGTCAGCCCGCCCAGCAGGCCCGCCCACGCCGCCACGGCGGCCAAGCCCGCCCCTGCCCGCCTCGTCAGAAGAGTCACGTTCCGTCCAACGACCGGGGCCCTCCGGGGGAAACGTGAGGGCCGGGCACGTTCCGGGCAGAACAGTCCGGGCAGAACAGTGGGAAGGACCAGACGGGGCGGGCCCTGGCCGGGACGCCGGGCCGCATTGCCCCCGCCGGTACCGAGGAGCCGTGGAGGCGGGCAGTGTCGAGCGCAGCCGAGCAAGAGGCGGTGGATGCCGCCGGCAGCGATGCCGGCCGGCCCGTCGAGGGGATGGACGCCGTACGCGAGCGCGTCCAGGCGAAGGTGTTACGGGCGGCCGCGCACCCGCCGCCACCGGTGTGGCCGGGCTCCTCGCACCCGCTGGGGGCCCGCTACCACGCGGGGCCGGCCGGGGTGGAGGGCACCAACTTCGCGCTCTGGGCGCAGGGCGCGGAGGCGGTGGAGCTGTGCCTTTTCGACGCCCTCGGGGCGGAGACCCGCTGCACCCTGACCGAGCTGACGCACGAGATCTGGCACGGCTTCGTCCCGGGCGTGCGGCCCGGGCAGCGGTACGGCTTCCGGGTGCACGGGCGCTGGGACCCCTGGACGGGCGCCCGGTACAACCCGGCGAAGCTGCTGCTGGACCCGTACGCGCGGGCCGTCGACGGCGATTTCTCGCTGCCGCCGGAGGTGTACGGGCACGTCCGGGACTGGCCGCAGCAGTACATCGCGGACACGGTGCGCGACGACCGGGACTCGGCCCCGTACGTCCCGAAGGGGGTGGTCGTCCACGATGACGACGACTGGTCGGACGACGTCCGGCCGAAGACGCCCTGGGCCGATACGGTGATCTACGAGCTGCACGTGCGCGGGTTCACGATGCGCCATCCGGGTGTTCCGGAGGAGCTGCGCGGCACGTACGCGGGACTGGCCCATCCGGCGGCGGTGGAGCACCTGAAGACGCTGGGCGTGACGGCGGTGGAGCTGCTGCCGGTGCACCAGTTCGCGCACGAGGACCACCTGCTGCGGCGCGGCCTGCGCAACTACTGGGGGTACAACTCGGTGGGGTACTTCGCCCCGCACGCCGGGTACTCCGCGAGCGGGACGGCGGGGCAGCAGGTCGGCGAGTTCAAGCGGATGGTGAAGGCCCTGCACGCGGCGGGGATCGAGGTCATCCTCGACGTGGTCTACAACCACACGGCGGAGGCCGGGGAGCTGGGGCCGACCCTTTCGCTGCGCGGGGTCGACAACCGGGGCTACTACCGGCTCCAGTCCGACCAGCGCCGCTACGCCGACTACACGGGCTGCGGGAACACCCTGCACGCCGGACGCCCGCACGTGCTGCGGCTGATCACGGACTCGCTGCGGTACTGGGTGACCGAGATGGGGGTGGACGGTTTCCGCTTCGACCTGGCGGCGGCGCTGGCCCGCTCGATGCACGACGTGGACATGCTGTCGCCGTTCCTCGCGGTGATCGCCCAGGACCCGGTGCTGCGGCGGGTCAAGCTGATCGCGGAGCCGTGGGACGTGGGCTCGGGCGGCTACCAGGTGGGGGCGTTCCCGCCGCTGTGGACGGAGTGGAACGACCGGTACCGGGATGCCGTGCGGGACTTCTGGCGGGGTGCGCTGCCCGACGTACGGGACCTGGGGTACCGGCTGTCGGGGTCGAGCGACCTGTACGCGTGGGGCGGGAGGCGGCCGTACGCCTCGGTGAACTTCGTGACCGCGCACGACGGGTTCACCCTGCGCGACCTGGTGTCGTACGAGCGCAAGCACAACGAGGCGAACGGGGAGGCGAACCGGGACGGCACCAACGACAACCGGTCCTGGAACTGCGGGGCCGAGGGCGAGAGCGGGGACCCGCGGATCGGGGCGCTGCGGCGGCGGCAGCTGCGCAACCTGCTGACGACGCTGCTGCTGTCGACGGGGGTGCCGATGCTGGTGGCGGGCGACGAGTTCGGGCGTACGCAGGGCGGCAACAACAACGCGTACTGCCAGGACAACGAGACGGGGTGGGTGGACTGGTCGCTGCTGTCCGACCCGGAGTGGAGCGGCCTGTTCGCGCTGACCCGGCGGCTGGTCTCGCTGCGCCAGGCCCATCCGGTGCTGCGCCGGCGGGCGTTCTTCTCGGGGCGGCCGCAGGGTGCGGACGGGCTGCGGGACCTGGCCTGGTTCACCCCGGCGGGCGCGGAGATGACGGAGCGGGACTGGTACGCCCCGGCCGCCGCGGTGGGCCTGTACCTGTCGGGGCGGGACATCCCGGGGCGGGACGAGCGGGGCCGCCAGGTGACGGACGACAGTTTCCTCGCGCTGCTGCACGCCGGGGACCGGCCGGTGGAGTGGATGCTGCCGGGCGCGCCGTGGGCGACGGCGTACGAGCTGGTGCTGGACACCGCGCGGGAGTCCCAGGAGGCTCCGCCGGGGACCCGGCACCGGGGCGGGGAGGCGCTGGCGGTCCCGGCCCGGTCGGTGCTGCTGCTGCGGGTGGTGGGGTGAGGCGGCCGGCTGCTTCCGTGGGTTGACCGATCCGGAGCGGAACCTTTCGCTCCCCCTGCGATGATGTGCCCTTCCTGTGAACACACGACCACATGAACACACGAACACGCGAACACATCACCACATGGACAGGGCAGGGGCAGGCATGGGGAGATTCGGGACCGCGCTCCGGGAACTGCGGGGGGCGCAGAAGTCGGCCAAGGGGGTGTCGCTCTACTCCCGGTTCGTCAACCGGCCCGCCGGCCGGTACCTGGCGGCCGGTTCGTACGCGTTGGGCCTGACGCCCAACCAGGTCACCCTGGTCAGCGCCGCGTTCAGCTTCGCCGCCGTCGCCGCGGTCGCGCTGGCCGCGCCCTCCTGGGGGCTGGGGATAGCCGTCTGGGCGGCGCTCGCGGTCGGCTTCGCCTTCGACTCGGCCGACGGCCAGCTCGCCCGGCTCCGCGGCGGCGGGAGCGCGGCGGGCGAGTGGCTCGACCACGTCGTGGATGCCGCCAAGCTGACCGCGCTGCACGCCTGCGTGCTCATCGCCTTCCACCGCTTCCCCGAGGCGTTCGGGATCGGAGGGGGCGGCACCGGATCGGACGCCTGGCTGCTGGTGCCGCTGGGCTTCCAGTTCGCCGCCGTGGTCACCTTCTTCGGCGGGCTGCTGACCGAGAAGCTCAAGCCGAAGGCCGCCCCGGGCAGCCCGGCCGCCGCCCCGTCGACCCTGCGCGCGGTGGCGCTGCTCCCCGTGGACTACGGGGTGTTCTGCCTGGTGTTCCTGCTGCTGGGCGGCGGGGCGCTGTTCCGCTGGGCGTACGCGGGCCTGGGCGCGGTCGCCGCCCTGTTCCTGCTGGCGTTCCTGGCGAAGTGGTTCCGCGAGCTCAGCGCCGTTCGGCGGTGAGCTGCTCCGGCAGCGGCGGGTGCGCCTGCTGGGCGAGGGCGTCCAGGGCCCGGCGCAGCTGGGTGCTGGAGGTGTGCACGGTGTAGGGGAAGTAGACGACGTCGACCCCGTGGGCGGCGAAGTCCCGTTCCAGTTTGTCCCCCTTGGGGGTGCCGCGCCAGTCGTCGCCCTTGAAGATGACGTCGAAGCGGACCTGCTTCCAGGTCTCCACCTTGTCCGGGACCGTCTCCACGAAGGCGGCGTCGACGTACTTGACGCTGCGGACGATCTCCAGCCGCTCGACGAGCGGGATCATCGGACGGCTCCCCTTGGCCAGTTCGGCCATCTCGTCCGAGACCACGCCGGCGACGAGGTAGTCGCACCGGCTGCGGGCGTGCCGGAGGATGTTGAGGTGGCCTATGTGGAACAGGTCGTAGGCACCGGGTGCGTAGCCCACCCGGTACGGCCTGCGCGTGGACGGCACAGGATCGGTCATGTCGTGCTCCGTCATCGGTTACCCCCCAGCGGCCGCACCCCCGGTGCGGCGGATTAGCCGACAATAGCCTGCGCGTTCCCATACCGGTCGGGTGAACGAATAGGGTGACGTGCGCATCATCCAGGGGAGAAGGGGACGTTCAGTGTCCACATCCGGTCACCGGCGCCTGCTGCTGGTTTCCACCAACTACGCCCCGGAGCATGCGGGCATAGGCCCGTACGCCACCCAGATCGCGGAGCACTGGGCGAGTACCGGTCACGACGCGCACGTTCTGGCGGGCATGCCGCACTACCCGGCCTGGTCGGTCGAGCCGGAGTACAAGGGGAAGCTGCGGCACACCGAGAAGCGCGCGGGGGTCACCGTGCACCGGCGCGCGCACACCGTGCCGCCCCGTCAGACCGCGGTCAGGCGGGCCCTGTTCGAAGGATCGATTCTGCTGCACGGTGCCGTGGCCCCGCCCCGGATGCCGAAGCCCGACCTGGTCATGGCGCAGATGCCGAGCCTCGCCGGCGGGGTGACGGCAGCACGGCTCGCGGCCCGCTGGAAGGTGCCGTTCGTACCCGTCGTCCAGGACCTGATGGGCGCCGCGGCCGCGCAGAGCGGCATCAGCGGCGGGGACAAGGCGGCCGCGTTCGCCGGGCGCGCGGAGGCGTACGCCCTCAAGCGGGCCACCTTGGTCGGCGTCATCCACGAGACGTTCGTGGACCGGGTCGTGGCGATGGGCGTGGCCCCGGAGAAGATCCGCCTCGTCCCCAACTGGTCGCACGTGGCCAAGCCCACGAAGCCGCGCGGGGAGACCCGCCACCACCTGGGGTGGGCGCCGGGCCAGACCGTCGTCCTGCACTCCGGGAACATGGGCCTCAAGCAGGGCCTCGAAGTCCTCGTCGGCGCCGCCCGGCTGGATCCGGAGGTCCGCTTCGTCCTCATGGGCGACGGCAGCCAGCGCACGGCCCTCGCGAGCCTCGCCGCCGACGTGCCGAACCTGGACATCATCCCCCCGGCCGCCGACGGCGGTTTCCCGGACGTGCTCGCCGCGGCGGACGTCCTCGCGGTCACGCAGCACGCCGCCGTGCTGGACATGAGCGTGCCGTCCAAGCTCACCTCCTACTTCCAGGCCGGGCGGCCCGTCGTCGCCTCCGTCGCGGCGCAGGGCGGGACCGCGCAGGAGGTACGGCGTTCGGGGGCCGGGGTGCTGGTACCGCCGGAAGACCCCGAGGCGCTGCTGAAGGCCGTCCGGTCCCTGGCCGAGGACCCCGAGGGCGCGGACGCCCTCGGTGCCGCCGGACCCGTCCACGTGGCGGCCCACCTGAGCCGCGAAGCGGGCCTGGCCCGCATCGACGCACTGATCGACGAAGCACTCGGGGGTCCCCGGTCGTGACCGAGACGAACCGCCCGGTGACGGCCCCGGCCGAGGACGAACCCGATCTCCTCCGGGACCAGTTCAAGCAGCTCCTGCGCTACCGCCGGCTCCTCGGCGCCGGCGTGGCCGTCGGCCTGCTGGGCGGCGTCTACCTGGGCGTCTCCACTGCGGACACCTACGTGTCCGTCGCGGACGTGGTGCTGCGCGCGCCCACCGACGACCCGTTCAACCCGAGCCTCGCCCCCGACAAGGCCATCAACATCGGCTCGGAACGGCAGGTCGCGCTCTCCAGCTCCATCGCCGAGCAGGCCGCGAAGACGCTCGGCGTGTCCGCCAAGGACTTCCCGGCGTTCCGCGGCGGCCTCCAGGTGACCAACCCGCCGCAGACGATGGTGCTGCGCTTCACCTACACCGCGGCCTCCCCCCGGCAGGCCGCCAAACGCGCCGACGGCATGGCCGCCGCCTACCTGCTCAAGCGGCGGGAGGCCCTCGACGTCACCCGCGACACGATGGTCAAGGGGTACGAGGCCCAGCGCGACCCGGTCGCCAAGCAGCTCGACGAGGTGGCCCGGCAGATCAACAACATGCCGGCGGGCACCGCCCGTGACGCGTCCCTCTCCTCGCGGACCGACCTCCAGAACAAGGTCAACACCCTCAACGGCAACATCGCCAAGCTCCAGGCCCTGGACATGACCCCGGGCCGGGTCACCAGCGCGGCCACCCCGCCCGCCGCCCCCGACGGGCCGGGCGTCCCCATGTCGCTCGCGCTCGGCGCGGCCGTCGGCCTGGCGCTCGGCCTGCTCGCCGCGTGGGTCCGGCTGGTCTTCGACCCGGCGCCGCGCTCCGAGGGCGACGTGGCCCGGTCCCTGCGCGCGCCCGTACTGGGCCACCTGCCCCGGGACCGGACCGGCGGCGGCCCCCTCCTCGCGGCCGGGGAGGCCGATCCACGGCTCGCCGAGGAGTACCGCTCGGTGGCCTTCCGGCTCGCCTACGACTCCCGGTTCGCCGACCGGCGCCGGCTGCTGGTGGTCGCCCCGCGCGGCAGCAGCGAGACGGCCGCCGCGGTGGCCGTGAACCTGGCCGCCTCCTTCGCCGAGACCGGCAAGGACGTCCTGCTCATCGAGGCCGACCTGCGCACCCCGGTACTGGCCAGCCAGCTGCCGACCGACACCGGCGACCGGCCGCGCTGGAGCACCGGGGCGGACGGCGCGGCGGACGGCGACTCCGACTGGCCCGCCGGGCGCCGGCTCGTCGTGGACGCCGCCGAGTCCGGGGACTTCGACCTGATCCCCGGCGACCGGGTGCGCAACGTGCCCCGCGCCCTGACCTCCCCGCGCACCAGCCGGCTGATCTCCGAGGCCGACTCCCCCAACTCCACCGTCGTGGTGCTCGCGCCGCCCGTGCTCTCGTACGCCGACGCGCTCGCCCTGGTCGACCGCGTCGACGGCGTCCTCGTGGTCTGCGACCCGCGCGCCGTGCACCGCAGCGACCTGTCCCGGATCCGCGAGCTGATCAGCGGAGCCGGCGGGACCGTGCTGGGCGCGGTGCTGCACGCCCCGCTGCCCTCCGGCAAGCGCGGCGGCAGGTCCAAGGACGGGGCCGCGGCCGGCCCCGCCCCGGACGCGCCGCGGCCGCCGGCCGGCGGGGGCGCCGGATCCGCGGAGCCCGCCCCGGGCGAAGGGAGCGACACCGTGGCGCTGCGCACGGTCCGCACGGGCCGGAGGTGAGCCGGCGGGGTCTCGCCGCGGTCTCCTCGGTCCTGGACCAGGCCGCCTCCAGTGCCACGAACATCCTGGTGCTGGTGCTGGCCGCCCGGCTGTCGTCGGCGTCGGGGTTCGCCGCCTTCTCGGTGGTCTACGTGGCCTTCAGCGTGCTGCTCGGGCTCAACACGGCCTACGTCGGCCAGGCCGTGGTGCTGGAGAAGGGCGGGGGCCTGGGCAGGGTGTGCCGCTCCTCCGTGCTGTTCACGGCCGCCGCGTCGGCCGTGGCCGGGCTCGTACTGGCCGTGGCGGGCCTCGCGGTGCCCGGGGACGCCGGACCGGCGCTGCTCGCGCTGGGCCTCGTACTGCCGCCGGTCCTGGTACAGGACGGGCTGCGCTACTGCTTCTCCGCGCTGCGGGTGCCCGAGCGGGCGCTGGCGGCGGACATGCTGCGGCTGGTGTGCGTGGTCGCGGCGCTGGCCGTGCAGCCGCAGGGGGTGCCGGCGGGCCGGCTGGTGCTGGTGTGGGGGCTGTCCGCGCTGCCCGCGCTGGGGCTGGGGCTGTGGCTGCTGCGGCCGTTCGTCCGCGGGGTGCGCGGTGAGCTGCGGCCCTATCTGCGGCGCGGGCACCTGGGGCGGCGCTTCGTGGTCGAGTTCGCCGTGGGCAACGGCTCCAGCCAGCTCGCCGTGCTCGGGCTCGGCGCGTTCGCGACGCCGCTCGCCGTCGGTGCGCTGCGCGGCGCGAGCACCCTCTTCGGCCCGCTGAACGTGCTGTTCAACTCGGCGAACGCCTTCGGGCCGCCCGTGGTGGGGCGGGCCGGCGGAAAGCGGGGCGCGGTCCGGCTGACCGTGCTGACGGGCGCCGTCCTCGCGGTGCTGGGCGCGGGCTGGGCGGCGGTGCTGTACGTACTGCCGGACCGGCTGGGCCGGGAGCTGCTCGGCGACACCTGGCCGGCGGCCGCCGCGCTGCTGCCCGCCACGGGGACCCAGTACGCGGTCATGGGCCTGGGCACCTGCGCCCTGCTGACGCTGCGCGTGCTCGAACCGAAGGCCACCCTCTCGCTCCAGGTGGTGTTCTCGCTGCTGTCGGTGGGGCTGCTGCTGGGCGGGTTCGCCGTGTGGGGCGTGGCGGGCGCCGCCTGGGGCCTGGTCCTGGGTTCCGCCGCGAAGGCCGCCGCCGGGTGGCTGCGGGTGGCCCGGCTGAAGGTGCCGGCGCAGGTCGCTGCGGCCGCCTGAGGTACACGTGAGCGGGCCCGGGACGGTGTCGTCCCGGGCCCGCGGTGTGTCCGGATCAGGAGTACCGGATCAGGAGTACCGGATCAGTTGTAGGTGCCGGTGATCGAGACGCCGGTGTGGTTGCCGGCCACGCCCGTCAGGTCGACCGGGGCCGCGGGCGACCAGGTGCCGCTGACGGCGCGGATGGTGTGCAGGACCCGGCCGTCGGTGGTCACGAAGGCCGCCTGGAGCTCGTTGTTCACCTGCGCGGCCGCCACGTCCGTGACCGTCACACCGGAGGGGACGACCGACGAGAGGTCGTTCAGGACCCACTGGCCGCTCGCGAAGCGGGCCCCGTGGTAGCGCTTGGCACCGCCTTCGGTGGTCACCACCAGCTGGAGGTCACCGCCCGTACCGGCCACCGCGACATCGTCGACACCGGAGACCCCGGTCTCGGCGGAGGCGTCGCCCCAGTTGATCCACGTGCCGTCGGCGTGCCGGACCGTGTGGAAGAGCGAGCCGTTCGAGACGGCCACGACCTGGGTGTCGGTGCCCACCTGGGAGACCCCCACCTTCGTCACCGGGGCACCGCCCGGGTTGCCGACCGCGCCGAACGGCGCCCACGTCCCGTTCGCGCGGCGGACGGTGTGGTAGACCTTCCCGTCCGCCACCACCACGACCTGCACCTCGGTGCCCGAGGAGACCGCCGCCACCTGCGTGATGTTGGCGAGCGGACCGGCCTCGCCGTGCACGTCCCCGAAGTCCGACCAGGAGCGGTCGGCGAAGCGGATGGAGTGGTACAGCTTGCCCTCGTTGCTCACGGCGAGGACGTGCGTGTCGCCGTTGATGCCCGCCTCAGCGGTGGTCCGCACCCCGCCCGGGACCGCGCCGGTGACGCCCTGGACGTCGCCGAAGCCGGTCCAGGTCCGGTCGGCGTTGCGGACGGCGTGGTAGAGCCCGCCGCCGGACTCCACCGCGACCTGCGCCCGCCACTGGCCCGTCGGGGCCGGCGGGGTCGTCGTGTCGGCGCAGTTGCGGCTGGTCAGCGTCGAGCCCATCTGGAAGGGCTCGCCGTCGAAGACGGACTGCTTGACGGTGCCGTTGTACCGCTGCTCGTAGTGCAGGTGGGCGCCGGAGGAGTTGCCGGTGTTGCCCACGATGCCGATCTTCTGGCCGCGTACGACGCGGGTTCCCGCGCTGACGTCGTAGCCGTTGAGGTGGGCGTAGAGGCTCGTCGAGCCGTTGCCGTGGTCGATGACCACGTACTTGCCGTAACTGCGGTAGGAGCCGTCGGGGTTGGTGAGGGTGGTGGCGGTGCTGACGACGCCGTCGGCGCTGGCGAGCACGGGCTGGTTGGCGGTGGTGGCGCCGTGCGTCCAGTCGATCGACTGCATCGACGGGCTGTGGCCGCTGTACGTCTGGCCCAGCCAGGCCTGGTTGCAGCTGAACGGCATCTGGTAGGCGGGCCCCGCGGCGTAGGACGGGGAGGCGGCGAAGGCGACCAGGCCGGACGCGGCGAGGGCGAGGCCGGCGGCGGAGGTCAGCGCACGACGGCTGAAGGTGGTGGACATGGTGGCTCCTCGGATGTGTGGCGGGTGTCGTGCGCTGGTCAGTTGAAGGTGGCGGTGATGGACACGCCGGTGTGGTTGCCGCCGACGCCCGTCAGGTCCATGGGGGCGGCGCCCGTCCAGGTCCCGTCGAGGTGGCGGAGGGTGTGCAGGATCCGGCCGTCGGTGGTCACGAAGGCCGCCTGGAGCTGGTTGTCGACCGCGGCGGCCGCGACGTCGGTGACGGTGACTCCGGCCGGGACGACGGCGGAGAGGTCGTTGAGGACCCACTGGCCGCTCGCGAAGCGGGCCCCGTGGTAGCGCTTGGCACCGCCTTCGGTGGTCACCACCAGCTGGAGGTCACCGCCCGTACCGGCCACCGCGACATCGTCGACACCGAAGACCCCGGTCTCGGCGGAGGCGTCGCCCCAGTTGATCCACGTGCCGTCGGCGTGCCGGACCGTGTGGAAGAGCGAGCCGTTCGAGACGGCCACGACCTGGGTGTCGGTGCCCACCTGGGAGACCGCCACCTTCGTCACCGGGGCACCGCCCGGGTTGCCGACCGCGCCGAACGGCGCCCACGTCCCGTTCGCGTGCCGGACGGTGTGGTAGACCTTCCCGTCCGCCACCACCACGACCTGGAGCTCCGTACCCGACGACACCGCCGCCACCTGCGTCACGTTCGGCAGGGCGCCCGCGGCCGCGTGGACGTCCCCGAAGGTTCCCCAGGTGCGGTCCGCGTTGCGGATGGTGTGGTAGAGCTTGCCCTCGTTGCTCACGGCCAGGACGTGCGTGTCGCCGTTGATGCCCGCGTCGGCCGTCGTGCGTACGCCGCCCGGGACGGCCGCCGCCTCGCCGTCGACGTTGCCGAAGCGGGTCCAGGTGCCGTTGTCGAAGCGGGTGGCGTGGTAGATCCCGTTGCCCGAGCCGATCAGCACCTGCGCCTTCCACGACTGCGCGGGGGCCGGCGGGGTCGGTGCGTCCGGGTACGGGTCGGCGTGGTCGTTGCCGAGTCCGGCGAGGCGGCCGCAGCTCGGCCACGCGCCCGGACCCTGGCCGGCGAGGACCTTCTCGGCTATCAGGATCTGCTGCTTCTTGGTGGCCTGGTGGGCGTAGGACGCGTACGCCGTCCCCCCGTAGGCCCGCCAGGTCGACGCCGAGAACTGCAGCCCGCCGTAGTAGCCGTTGCCGGTGTTGATGCTCCAGTTGCCGGAGCTCTCGCACTGGGCGACCTTGTCCCACGTCGCCACGCTGGCGGCCGAGGCCGGGCCCGCGCCCAGGGAGAGCAGGACGGACGAGCCGACGGCCACGGTGGCGGTGACCGAGGCGAGCGTGGTCAGGCGACGACGAGCAGGCATGACAATCCCCCAGATTCCGGACGCGGATGAGCTGCGTGTGGGCAGCGGCACGGACGCGCAGTGGTGCGGTACCGGGTGTGCGCTCAGCCGCGCCGACCCGTTTCCCCCCGGCCCCTTGTCGCGGCCGTCGAGAGGATCATGGCTTCCGGGTCCGGGGGTGTTCCAGGGGTTCGGGGTGGCACGGAGGTGCCTGGCGCCATGCGGCCAGGCACGGGAGTTCCCGCGCCGGCTCAGCGCAGGGTGGCGCCCTCGTCCTGGCGGTACGTGGCCACCAGCGCGAGGCACATCGCGGCGATCGCGACCCGGCCGGAGGCCTGGAGCAGCGGCCCGCGCAGCAGGATGAAGGAGTACCCGGCGACCAGCGGGACCACGACCGAGACCAGGCTGCCCGGAGCGGAGCGGCGCGTGGCCCGCTTCGCGTAGCGGCGGTCGACGCGCGCGGCGGCGTACCCGATGCCCAGCAGGCCGGCGCCCATGCCCAACGGGCCGAAGTCCAGCCAGAGTTCGGCCCAGATCGGGGAGGAGAGGTTGGTGTTGACCGTGCCCATCCACTGGCCGACCATCACGCCCGTGTCGCGCGGCTTGCCCGGCCACACCGAGCGGGGCACCGCGAAGAAGACGGATCCGGCGAGCTGGCGCCCGTAGAAGTGGCCGGGTCCGGAGTCGGAGAAGGTGATGGTGTTGGCGAACATGCCGATCTGGTCGTAGTCCTTGAGTGCCATCGGCTCCAGGAACGAGGTCGTCTCGACGGGCTTGTAGTTCTTCTCGTCGTAGCGGAAGCGGTCCGCGAAGGGGAAGACGAGCAGGGCGACCACGACGGCCATCGACAGGGCCACCCGGTACATGGCGGGGCTCACCGGGAAAACGGTGAACAGCAGCGCGAACAGGACGGTCAGGAACCAGTAGCGCGGGTTCGAGACCGGGTTGTTCACGATCAGGTTGAGCACGGCCAGCCCCGCCCAGGTGACGATGACCGACACCTTGCGGCGGGCGAACTTCGAGGTGATGAGCCAGCGCGTGTACAGGAGCAGCGCGAGCAGCGCGGGCACGGTGCCGAAGCCGCGCAGCAGGGCCTGCCCGGCCTGGCCGTCGCCGTTGGAGACGCCCGCCTCCTGGATGCCGGCGATGATCTCCTGCCGGCTGGAGAAGAAGACGGCCGGGCCGCCGAGTTTGAGGATGAAGGCCGTGCTGCCCAGGAAGGCGAGGGCGGTCAGCAGCTGGAGCCTGCGCCGGTGGGCCATGACCGGCCGGGGTTCCTTCGGGGAGCCGCCCGCGCGGCCCGCGGGCCGGTGGCGGGCGAGCAGCACGCCGACGTCGAAGGCGGTGCAGCCGAGCAGGACCAGCCCGATGGCGAGGGTGAGGTCGGAGCGGGGCCCGACGACGGGGGTGGGGACCCGGCCCAGGACGGCCTGGGCGAGCGGGGCCACGCCCATGGCCATGTAGACGAAGAGCCAGAAGGAGCCCTGGAGCAGTTTGCGGCGGCTCGTGAGGACCATCGCGGAGAGCCGGGCGCCCGCGTACATGGTGAGCAGGAGCTGCAGCCAGTAGGCGGCGTCGCGCTGGCCGTCGCCGGACTGGACGGCGACGAAGAGGGGGAGGAAGACGGTGAAGCCGAGGGCGAGCGGCACGGACAGCGCCCGCGAGAGCATGGTGCGCGGGGTGGTGATCCTCCCCCACCGGGACTCGTCCTCGACGGGCGGCGGCACCGGCTCCACGGCGGGTTCGCGTATGTCCGTGGCCACTGTTGCCCCCACCCCCGTGCGTGATCAGCGCGCAGTCTAGTCTGAGCGTTCGGCGCGCCGGGAGGCGCGCCCGGGGTGGACGACGAGGGGCTTCTGTTGCGCGATCTTCCTGCCTTCACGCTGGCCGGATACGACAAGGGGCGCGGGTTCCTGACGCAGGCTCTGTGGTTCGCCGTGATGAACACCCTCTTCATGTCCTGGTTTTGTCCCGCCAAGCTGCGCGTGGCACTGCTGCGGGCCTTCGGGGCGAAGATCGGTGAGGGAGTGCTGATCCGGCACGGGGTGCGCGTGCTGTGGCCGTGGAAGCTGGAGGTCGGCGACCACACGTGGATCGGCGAGGGCGCCTGGCTGCTCAACCTGGAGCCGGTGACCATCGGTTCGCACGTCTGCCTGTCGCAGGAGTCCATGCTGTGCACCGGCTCGCACGACCACCGGGCCGCCGACTTCCGCTACCGCAACGCTCCGGTGACCGTCGAGGACGGCGCGTGGGTGGCGGTACGGGCGACCGTGCTGGCCGGTGTGACGGTGGGCCGCTGCGCGGTGGCGGGCGCGGGCGCCGTCGTCCACAAGGACCTCCCCGCCCTGACGCTGCAGACCCAGGACGGGCGGCGCCGCCCGGTGGAGGAGCCCAGGTGAAGGTCCTGCACGCCGTGACCCTCCACTCCCCCTCGCACGCCTTCGGCGGCCCGGTGCGAGTGGCCTTGAACCTGGCCCAGGGCCTGCGGGCGCGCGGCCACGAGGCGCGTCTGCTGGCGCTGGGCGAGGGCTTCGACCCCTGGCCGGCGTCGGTGGAGGGCGTCCCGGCGAAGCTGTTCCCGGCCCGCCGCCTCCTCCCCCTCGGCTTCAGCGGGATGACCTCGCCGGCCCTGCTGGCCTCGGCGTCCCGCCTGGTGCGGGACGCCGACGTGGTCCACGTCCACCTGGCCCGGGACCTGGTCACCCTGCCCGTGGCCCTGGCGGCCCTGCGCGCGCGCAGGCCCCTCGTCCTCCAGACCCACGGCATGGTGGACCCGAGCGACAGGCTCCTCGCGAAGCTCCTGGACGCGGTGGCGGTACGCCGCCTGCTGCGCGGCGCGGACGCCGTGCTGTACCTGACCCCGCACGAGCGCGCGGGCCTGGACGCGGTGGTGGGCGCCCCGCCCCTGGCGCGGGCCGTCCGCCTGGTCAACGGCACCCCTGCGCAGGAGGAGCGGCCGCCGCTCGCCGGGCCGCCGCGCATCCTGTACTCGGCCCGCCTCCAGGCGCGCAAGCGTCCGGTGGACTTCGTGGACGCGGCCCCGGCGGTCCTCGCCATGCACCCGGACGCGGAGTTCGTGGTGGCCGGCCCGGACGAGGGGGAGCTCGCCGCGGTCCGGGCCCGGATCACCGCCCTGGGCCTCGCCGACCGCTTCACCGTCCCCGGCGCCCTGTCCACCCCGGAGGTCCTCACGGAGCTGCGCCGCGCCCACGTCTACGTACTGCCCTCGGTGGACGAGCCGTTCCCGATGTCGGTGCTGGAGGCCCTCTCGGTGGGCGTCCCGTCGGTGGTCACCCACTCCAACGGCCTGGCCCGGGACATCGCCGCGGCGGGCGCGGGGCACGCGGTGGACCCCGGTCCCGAGGGCGTCTCCCGGGCGGTCCTGGCCCTCCTGGACCCCGCCACGAACGCCAAGGCCTCGGCGGCCGCCCGCGGACTCGCGGCGGCGTCCTTCTCCATGGACGCCGTACTGGACACCCTCCTGGACGTGTACGGGACGGCCGGCCGCCGCTGAGGCGGTGAGGGTCAGGCCTTGCCCTTGAGGGAGGCCACCAGCTGCTTCGCCAGCTTTTCGGTGGCCTTCGGGGCGGCCTTCGGGCCGGGAGAGGAGCAGGCGGGCAGGGGTCACAGGTCGTGGCGGTGGTGCTCCTCCACCACCGGGAAGGCCGCCGTGGCGCGGCGGCGCTTGAGGACGCTGGCGTAGACGCCGAGGCCGACGCACCCGGCCGCCATCATGATCAGCCCGACGAGGTCGAGGTTGACGCTCTCCAGCTCCCAGTCGCTCGCGAAGGTGAGGATGGCCCCCACCACGATCAGGGCGATGCAACCGCCGATGCCCCGCATAGGATTCGCCTCCGCTGTGTCGTGTGACGGCGCGGGTACCCGGAAGCCGGGTGCGAAAACGCCGCCCGCAGCCGGGGGTTCCGGTCGCGGGCGGCGTTCTGCGGAGCGTGGTGCGGTTACGCGGTTACGCGGTTACGCGGGGAGCCAGGCGTAGCAGCCCGTCGAGCTGAACCGGTCGGCTCCGGCGGGAACGGTGGCCGTGATGCGGTCGCCCGGCTTGGGCGGGGCCTCCGGGCCCGAGGTGAGGACGGAGCCGTCCTTGGCCTGGACCTCCCAGGTGCACGTGGTGCTCTGGGTGGCGGCCCGGTAGGTGCCGGGGGCCGGGGCGGGGCGCGGGCCGTCGGTGAAGCCCTTCTGGGCGGCGTCCAGGACCGGCTTCTGCTCCGGGCAGAGGAAGGTGATCGCGTCCTTGGCGCCGGTGACCTCGCCGGAGACGATGGACGCGGCCGCCGCGTCCTTGTCCCGCTTGGCCGTGCGCTCCACGCGCCGGCAGGTCTCCTGGCCGGTCTGGAGGACGGCGGCCGGGTCCGTCTTCTCGGGGACGCGCCCGCTCAGGTACTTCTTCTCGTTCTCCTCGAAGCTGCCCGTCTTCGGGGTGAGCTTCGCGTCCGGCAGGACCGGGCCCGCCGGCTTCGCGTCCGGTGACGCCGGTGCGGCGGGCGCCGTCGTGGCGTCCGCCGGGTCGGGCGCCGAGGACGGGGCCGGCGGCTTCGGCGTGGCGGCGCCCCGGGCGGTGCCGGCCTTGCCGTCGCCCGGGGAACTGCAGCCGGTCAGCGTCAGGGCGGCGGCGAGCAGGACGGCGGCCGCCGCGGAGCGTCGGTACATCAGGTGGCTCCCGTACGTGGGGAGGAGTACGGGGCCCGGCGCATGGCGGCCGGGCCCCGTACTCCGTCAGGCGGTTACTTCTGGCCGAAGGTGAGGACCAGCTGCGGAGCGGCGTCCGCGGCGGTCGACTCCGAGGACCAGATCCACAGCGGGTCGGTGCCCGTGCTGGTCAGGCCGAGGCTGTAGCCGCCGCCCAGCAGCGCGGAGACCGCGGCGGTGTCCAGTTCGACGTTCTGGACGGCCGAGCCGTCGGGCACGCCCGCGATGCTGCCGAGCGGGGTGGTGCCGAGGGCGGGCTTGGTGTTGAACGTCGTGGCGCCGCCGCTCCAGGTGCCGGTGACCGGGACCACGGAGACGGTGTCGGCGGTGCCGGCGCCGGTCTGCGTGGAGGTCTTGAACTGGAGGGAGGCGGCCTTGAGGACCTGCCCGGCCGGGGCGGCCGGGAGGGTGAAGCGCAGGTACGTCTCGTACGCCGAGGTACCGCGCACCGCGAGCGAGGACGAGGTGCCGTAGGCGGCGCTGGGGGCGCCCTGGTTGACGTAGGTGTCCTCGGACGCCGTGACCTTGGAGACCGTGTCGGTCGGGGCCTTGGCCAGGTCGAAGTGCGCCTTGACCTGGGCCTGGGTGAGCGCCGACGGGTAGACGGCGGTCTCGTCGATCTGTCCGGCGAAGAAGTTGCTCGTCGGACGGTTCGGCCAGCTGGTCAGACTGTCGCCGCCCACGTGCCAGAAGCCGGCGTACGGGGTGGAGTTGGTGGCGCTGTTGGTGCCCTTGTTCTGGCCGTCCACGTACAGGGTCATGCCGCCGGGGCCCTGCGTACCGACGACGTGGTGCCACTTGTTGTCGTTGTACGTCTCGAGGAGTCCGGTGGTGATGGTGCGGGCGGTGCCGTTGTAGACGCCGAAGGCCAGACGGCCGGTGTTGGTCATGTACAGCTGCTTGTCGAACGTGCTGCTGCTGTTGACCGTGTTGTTGCCGAAGCCGATCAGCTTGCCGCCGCGCGTGGTGTTGGTCTTGAACCACGTCTCGACGGTGAAGGAGGCGCCGACGCTCTGGCGGTGGTCGCTGTACACCTGCTGGCTGGTGCCGTTGAAGCCCATCGCCGTGCTGGTGCCGCTGACGGCGCCGGGGCTCTGGCGCAGCGCCGGGGCGCCGACCTGGACGCCGCCGGTGTTGCCGCCGTCGGAGGAGTCCGCGACGTACGGGCTGACGGTGTCGTCGTAGCGCCAGTACAGGTTGGCGCCGTCGGCGCGGACCCTGTCCGGGTACGCCTGCACGGAGGTCGGGACGGTCACGGAGACGCTCGCCGAAAGGGCGCTGGTGTTGCCCGCGGCGTCGGTGGCGGTCACCCGGTAGGTGTAGGACTGGCCGGCCTTGACGGTGGTGTCGTTCCAGGAGGCCTGCGGGCGCTCGAACTCCAGGGAGTCGGCGGTCACGGTGGCGATCGGGGTCGCCGAGCCGTTGCGGTAGATCCGGTACGTCAGCTTGCTGTCGTCCTGGTCGTAGCCGGTGCGCCAGCGGACCTGGACCTCGCCGGGCTTGACGCTCGCGGCGCTGGCGACGGGGGTGGTCGGCGCGCCGACGTCACCGGTGCCGGCGAAGCGGGTCAGCCCCTGCTGGGGCCGGCCGTTGATGAGCGTGAACTCGCCTCCCGCCCACAGGTACTTGACGCCGTCCTTCTCCGCGACGGACATGACGCGCGGGCCGATGCCCTCCCCGATGCCGTCGTTGGCGGTGGGGTGCCAGCCGAGCTTGCGCGGGCCGCGCACGAAGCCGTCCGCGGGCGCGGGGGCGGTGCCGGTGTGGTCGGTGGGCTGTGCCAGGAAGAAGTTCCGCTTGCCGTCGGGGAACTCCAGCTCGGTGGAGCAGTCGTGCGCGTGCGAGGAGCTGTAGAGCACGCCGTCGTAGGGCAGCACGTACTGGGTCGCGCCGAGGCAGCGGTCGCGCCACTTCTCGTTGAAGTCGAGGCCCAGGCCGAGGCGGCCGTCGAAGACGCCGCCGCCGGAGCCCTCGTTGGCGGTGTAGTAGCCCGTCGCGTCGGCCGAGATGTGCTTGACGACCGAGTTGGAGGGGATGGTGGAGTACGTCTTGGCGACCGCGCCCGTGGTGGCGTCGACGACCGCCAGGGCGTGCGTGTTGGCGCCGTTGACCGCGAAGAAGTCGCCGCCGAGCAGGACCTTCCTGCCGTCGTTGCTGACCTTGACGGCCCGGCCGGGCTCGTCCGCGTTGGCGGTCCAGGGCTTGACGGCACCGGAGGCGGCGTCGACCGCGGCGAACCGCTCGCGGGTCTGGCCGTCGACGGTGCCGAAGTCACCGGCCACGTAAAGGGTGTCGTCGGTGACGTCGAGCGCGCGCACGGTGGCGGGTACGCCGGGGTGGAAGGCGGCCTTGGGGGTGCAGGTGTCGATGTCGATCGCGGCGAGGCTGGAGACGGGAGTGCCGTTGACGGCGCCGAAGTAGCCGCCCGCGTACAGGGTCTTCTTGTCCTTGGAGACGGCCAGGGCCCGGACGGTCGCGCTGCCGTCGCTGACGGTGAAGGCCAGTTTGCAGGAGGTGGGGTTGCCCGTCGCGGCGTCCAGCGCCACGAAGTTGACCGCTTCCTGCTCGGCTCCCCCGGCCGCGTCGGGCGGGCGGACCGCGGAGAAGGTGCCGCCCGCGAATACGGTGCCGTTCGCCTGCTCCATGGCGAAGACGACGCCGTTCGGCTGCCAGGTGGGCAGCTCGTCGGCGGTGAACGCCACCGGCGGTGTGATGGCTGACGCCTCGGGCATCAGCACCAGGCCGAGGCCCGTGCCGGCACCGGCCAGTGACAGTGCGAGGGCAGCACTCAGCCCTCTGGATCTACGCATGAGCCCCCCAGGGCCGTTGGCCCGGCTTGATGGCTGGAACTATCCGAACAGCCGTATGTACTGGCGCAGACTAGGGCTCGCGCGAGAACCCGGTCACCTCTCTTGACCCATTGCATACCAACTTGGAATCAACGGAGTTCAGGCTGGAGGATGCGCCGCGGACATGCGGCGGGTGCGCACCCGGCCACACCCGTACGGAGCCTTGAGCTCGCGGGGATGACCGGGACACGGCAAATCGTAGGCGAGAGCCGGAGGCTCAGCGGTCGATCCGGACGCCGGCGCCCGCCAGTTGGTCCTCGACCTGGCGGACATCGGCATCCACCATGATCTGCGCCAGCTCGGGCACCAGGACCGTCGGCTTCCAGCCAAGGATCTCCCGCGCCTTGGAGGCGTCGCCGATGAGGGCGTCGACCTCGCTGGGGCGCTCGTACTTGGGGTCGTAGCGGACGTGGTCGGTCCAGTCAAGGCCGGCGTGGGCGAAGGAGGACTCGACGAAGTCCCGCACGGTGGCGGCTACTCCGGTGGCGACCACGTAGTCCGTCGGCTCGTCCTGCTGGAGCATGCGCCACATCGCGTCGACGTACTCGGGGGCGTAGCCCCAGTCGCGGACGGCGTCGAGGTTGCCGAGGTAGAGGTGGTCCTGGAGGCCGGACTTGATGCGGGCGACCGCACGGGTGATCTTCCGGGTCACGAAGGTCTCGCCGCGGCGGGGGGACTCGTGGTTGAAGAGGATCCCGTTGACGGCGAACATGCCGTAGGCCTCGCGGTAGTTGACCGTGGTCCAGTACGCGAAGACCTTGGCCCCGCCGTACGGGCTGCGCGGGTGGAAGGGGGTGTCCTCGTTCTGCGGGGGCGGTGTGGAGCCGTACATCTCGGAGGACGAGGCCTGGTAGATCCGGGTGTCGACGCCGCTGGCCCGGATGGCCTCCAGCAGCCGCAGCGCGCCGAGTCCGGTCACGTCGCCCGTGTAGAGGGGGGCGTCGAAGGAGACGCGGACGTGGGACTGGGCGCCGAGGTTGTAGACCTCGTCGGGGCGTATGTCGCGCAGCAGGTTCACCAGGGCGACGCCGTCGGAGAGGTCGGCGTGGTGCAGGACGAAGGAACGATTCTCCGTCTGCGGGTCCTGGTAAATGTGGTCGATCCGCTCCGTGTTGAAGCTGGAGGACCGCCGCACGAGCCCGTGCACCGTGTAGCCCTTGGAGAGCAGGAGCTCTGCGAGGTACGAGCCGTCCTGTCCGGTGACGCCGGTGATCAGTGCGGTCTTGCCCATGTGGTGTCCCCCTGGGATCCGTTGCTGTTCTGATGTGCTCCGGCCTCTGGCACGACCGGTCTTTCCGTATGCGCCTGCGGCCCGGCGCGCAGGGGCCCCCGACGGCCCTGCGGCATTCCGGCAGGCGGCGGGCCGGGCCCGCCCGTCCCTGGTCCGGGACTGGATGCGTACCGTACACGCCCACTCCGCACGACCCGGCCCTGGCGCACGCCAGGGCCCCGCCGCACGCTCCGGCCCCGTCGGCGTCCGAGGCGCCCGGGGTCCGGGGGCAGAGCCCCCGGCAGTGGCGCCGCACGCGCACGACCGGCCCCGGGTGTAACCGACGGCTCCGCACCCCGGGTCCGGACTCCCCCGGAACCCGCGGCCGGCGGACTGGCATCATCGGCGGTATGACAAGCACCCCGTCCCTGCTGCCCCCGCACGCCCGCGTCTTCGTCGCCGGACACCGCGGCCTCGTGGGGTCCGCGGTCGCGCGCCGCCTCACCGCCGACGGCCACGAGGTGCTCACCCGCGGCCGCGCCGACCTCGACCTGCGCGACGCCACCGCGACGGAGGCGTACCTGCGCGACGTCCGCCCGGACGCGGTCGTGCTGGCCGCCGCCAAGGTCGGCGGGATCATGGCCAACAGCACGTACCCGGTGCAGTTCCTGGAGGACAACCTCAAGATCCAGCTCAGCGTCATCGCCGGTGCGCACACCGCCGGCGTGGGCCGCCTGCTGTTCCTCGGCTCCTCCTGCATCTACCCGAAGCTGGCCCCGCAGCCCATCACCGAGGACGCCCTGCTGACGGGCCCGCTGGAGCCCACCAACGAGGCCTACGCCCTCGCGAAGATCGCCGGCATCGTGCAGGTCCAGTCGTACCGCAAGCAGTACGGGGCCTCGTACATCTCGGCCATGCCCACGAACCTCTACGGCCCGGGCGACAACTTCGACCTCCAGTCCTCGCACGTGCTGCCGGCGCTGATCCGCCGCTTCCACGAGGCGGCCACGGAGGGCCGCGACGAGGTCACCCTGTGGGGCAGCGGCACCCCGCGCCGGGAGTTCCTGCACGTGGACGACCTGGCGGCCGCCTGCGCGGTGCTGCTGGAGCGCTACGACGGCGACGAGCCCGTCAACATCGGCTGCGGCGAGGACCTCACCATCAAGGAGCTGGCCGAGACCGTCGCCGAGGTCACCGGCTTCCGGGGACGGCTGGCCTGGGACACCTCCAAGCCGGACGGGACCCCGCGCAAGCTGCTCGACGTGTCCCGTCTGACCTCGCTGGGCTGGAAGCCGGGCACCGGGCTGCGGGACGGCATCGACGCCACCTACCGCTGGTGGCTCGGCCAGAGCTGACGTCACCCCGTGGCCCCTCAGTACGCTCCGCGGCCGTCGACCACGGCGCGGAGCGTACGGCCCATGACGTCGACGTCGCTGGTGAAGGACCAGTTGTCCACGTACTGCAGATCCAGCTGAATCGTTTCGTCCCAGGACAGGTCCGACCGCCCGCTGATCTGCCACAGGCCGGTCATCCCGGGCCGTACGGTGAGCCGGCGCAGCTCGACCTCGTCGTACTCCGCCACCTCCTCGGGCAGCGGAGGGCGGGGGCCGACCAGCGACATGCTGCCCGTCAGTACGTTGACGAGCTGCGGGAGTTCGTCCAGCGAGGTGCGGCGCAGCAGCCGGCCCACCCGGGTCACGCGGGGGTCGCGGCGCATCTTGAACATCAGGCCGTCGTTCTCGTTGGCCCCCGCGAGCTCGGCCTTGAGCCGGTCGGCGTCCGTCACCATCGTGCGGAACTTCCACATGACGAAGGGGACCCCGTCGCGCCCGACGCGCCGCTGACTGTAGAAGGCCGGCCCCGTCGAGCCGAGGCGGATGGCCAGGACGAGCCCGAGGAACAGCGGCGACAGCAGCAGCAGCCCGACAGCCGCCCCCACCCGGTCGAGCACCGCCTTGAGCAGGGGCTGCACCCCCCGCCGCACGGGCGGCGCGACCCGCAGCACGGCGAGGCCGCCCGCCGACAGGGTCTCCAGCCGCTTGACGGATATCTCCACCAGCCCCGGGCAGACGGCGAGTTCGAGGCCCTCGTCGTGCAGGGCCCAGGCAACCCGCCGCAGCCGCTCCCCCGCGAAGCGCGCCCCGGGCGCCACGAGCACCAGGTCGGCGTGGTGGCGGCGGACGGCGCGCAGCACGGCCGACGCGTCCCGGTTCGGCGCCTTCGGCATCGAGGCGTCCAGCCTGGCCGCGACCGGCATCCCGCCGGCGAGGGGGCCCCCGCCGACGGGGACGATGCCGACGACGACGTACGGGTGGTCGGTGCGCGCGGCGAGGTGCGCGATGACGTGCTCGGCGGCGGCGGGCTCGCCGACCACCAGCACGCGGCTGACGGCCTGTACCTCGCGGCGGTCGGCCGACAGGTGGCGGTACGTCAGTTTGTGGCACCCGACGGTGACGAGGAGCGCGGGCAGCAGCGCGCCGAGGGCGGCGAGACGGGGGGTCTCCTCCGCCGTCACCACCCGGGCGACGGCCAGGACGCCGATCAGAATCAGCCAGTCGTGCAGTACGGGGAGCGCTCCGCGGGACTCTCCGAGGACCCGGGTGACGTACCGTCGGCGCAGCGCCTGCACCCCGGTCCAGGCGAGGGCCGCGCCGACCGCGCAGTGGAGGGGCCTGGCCTGCCCGGCGGCGTCGAAGACCAGGCCGACGGGCACGGCGGCACCGACGAGGTCGGCCGTCACGGCCACGGGCAGGTACCACCGCGCCTTGTCACCGAGCCGCCGCACCGGGGGCGCTGACGGCCCGTCGGGCCCGGCCACCTCGGAGGCCACTCTTTGCTCAGGAAAACGAACATGCCTCATGGGCCCCCCTGGCACGTGGTCTAGGTCGGTGCCACCTGTCCACTGCTTCCCCTGGCAGCGAACACATGTCGCACCGGGAAACAGTACGACAAACACCCGTACGGTAAATGCCGTTCGGGTTGGCGGGATCCCTTGTTGCCCAAGTGTTAACAGCCGGTAGCAAGCGTTCCGTCCGCCGGCGGGGCCCCTCCCACACAAAGGTGAATGGTTCGGATACCGGATACGTATCTTCGGACAACGGACTGTTTCCGGCCAACCTTTTGATGTGGCCCTGACATCGCAGCAAACAGCTGGCACTCTTCGATCCGTTCATCGCACCAGCCCTGATCTGCCCGGAGGCCCACCCAGCCATCCGGAACCCCCCCTTGCAGAAGGAGTCTGCGTTGAGTCCCACCCCCCAGCGGCGTGCCACCGCGGCCGGCGCGCTCGTAGCCGCGGCCGCCCTGCTCGCCGTAGGCATACAGGCCGGTACCGCCACCGCCGACGCGACCGCGTCGCAGACCCGCACGGCCGCCCAGCCCAACCCGGGCGCGGCCCCCGCAGCACTCAGCGCTTCGGAGCGTGCGACGCTCATCACCGAGGCCAACTCGACCACCGCCCAGGCCGCGAAGGCGCTCGGCCTCGGTGGTGGCGAGAAGCTGATCGTCCGCGATGTGACCAAGGACGCGGACGGCACCACGCACACCACCTACGAGCGGACCTACGACGGTCTGCCCGTGCTCGGCGGTGACCTCACCGTCCACGCCAAGGGCGGCGTCACCAAGAGCGTGACCAAGGCGACCCAGCACGAGATCAAGGTCTCGGACACCACCGCCACCGTGACCCCGGCCGCCGCCGAGGGCCAGGCCGTTTCGGCTGCGAACGCCGAGGGCTCCAAGCAGACCAAGGCCGACAAGGGTGCCCGCAAGGTCATCTGGGCCGCGGACGGCGTCCCGGTCCTCGCCTTCGAGACCGTCGTCGGCGGCCTCCAGGACGACGGCACCCCGAGCCAGCTCCACGTGATCACGAACGCCAAGACCGGCGCGAAGATCTCCCAGTGGCAGGGCGTCCAGACCGGTACCGGCAACACCCAGTACAGCGGTCAGGTCACCCTCGGCTCCTCGCAGTCGGGCAGCAACTGGACGCTCACCGACGCGGGCCGCGGCAGCCACAAGACCTACAACCTGAACCGGGGCACCTCCGGCACCGGCACCCTGTTCTCCGGCCCGGACGACATCTGGGGCAACGGCTCCCCGTCCAACACCGAGACGGCCGGCGCGGACGCCCACTACGGCGCCCAGGTCACGTGGGACTACTACAAGAACGTCCACGGCCGCAACGGCCTGCGCAACGACGGCGTGGCCCCGTACAGCCGGGTCCACTACGGCAACGCGTACGTCAACGCCTTCTGGGACGACTCCTGCTTCTGCATGACCTACGGCGACGGTGACGGCAACGCCAAGCCGCTCACCTCGATCGACGTGGCCGCGCACGAGATGACCCACGGCCTCACCTCGGTCACCGGCAACATGACCTACAGCGGCGAGCCCGGCGGTCTGAACGAGGCCACCTCCGACATCATGGCGGCGGCGGTCGAGTTCTACGCCAACAACCCGCAGGACGTCGGCGACTACCTGGTCGGCGAGAAGATCGACATCCGCGGCAACGGCACCCCGCTGCGCTACATGGACAAGCCGAGCAAGGACGGCTCCTCCAAGGACGCCTGGTACTCCGGCATCGGCGGCATCGACGTCCACTACTCCTCGGGCCCGGCCAACCACTGGTACTACCTGGCCTCCGAGGGCTCCGGCGCCAAGGTCATCAACGGCGTGAGCTACGACTCGCCGACCTCCGACGGCCTGCCCGTCACCCCGATCGGCCGTGACGCCGCCTCGAAGATCTGGTTCCGCGCGCTGACGGTGGGCTACTTCAAGTCGACCACCAACTACGCCGACGCCCGCGTCCAGACGCTGAAGGCCGCCGCCGACCTGTACGGCCAGGGCTCGGCCACGTACAACAACGTCGCCAACGCCTGGGCCGCCATCAACGTCGGCCCGCGCATCAACGACGGCGTGACGGTCAGCCCGATCGCCAACCAGAACACCCAGATCAACACCGCGGTGAGCCTCCAGGTCCAGGCGACCAGCACCAACCCGGGCTCGCTGACCTACTCGGCGACCGGCCTGCCGGCCGGCCTGTCGATCAACTCCTCGACCGGTCTGATCTCCGGTACGGCGACCACCGCGGCCACGTCCAACGTGACCGTCACGGTGACCGACTCGGCCTCCAAGTCGGGTACGGCGTCCTTCACCTGGACCGTGGGCACCTCGCAGCAGAACGTGTTCGAGAACACGAACGACTACGCGATCGCCGACAACGCGACCGTCGAGTCCCCGGTCACGGTGACCCGCACCGGCAACGCGCCGAGCACCCTCAAGGTGGACGTCAACATCGTCCACACCTACATCGGTGACCTGAAGGTCGACCTGGTCGCGCCCGACGGCAGCGTCTACAACCTGCACAACCGTTCCGGCGGCAGTGCGGACAACATCGTCAGGAGCTACACGGTGGACGCCTCCTCCGAGGTCGCCCAGGGCGTCTGGAAGCTCCGGGTCAACGACAACGCGAGCCTGGACACCGGCAAGATCGACAGCTGGAAGCTCACCTTCTGACCCCCTCCGGGGCAGGGAGTGAACCACGGCTGAACCGCTGAACCACGGGGCCGCCCGGGAGAAGAACTCCCCGGGCGGCCCTGTCCCATGTCCGGGCGGCGGCCCTCAGCCGATGCTCCGGAAGACGCTCTTCATGAAGTCGCCCTGGGTCATGCTCCGCCCCTGCCCCGGGCGGGCCATGCTGCGGTCGTCGTCCCAGTCGTCACGGTCGTCACGGTCGTCCCAGTCGTCACGGCCGCCGTGGTGCCCGCCGTGGTGCCCGCTCGGCTTGAAGAACACCGACCGGACGTTCAGGTCGTGCGCCCGCTCGCCCGGCCGCAGCGTCTCCTGGGCCTCGCCGCCGCAGCTGTTGTCCCTGAAGAGCAGGGCGAGGGACTCCGTGTCGTTCTCCACCCAGAACGCGGGCCGGTTCTGCGAGGTGCCCGTCAGCCGGTAGCAGGTGTCGTTGTCGGCGGGCTCGAGCGTCCTGCGGTGCACGTCGCCGCCGTCGTCGGTGAACCGGTAGTGCAGTTCGCCCAGGGTGTCGTGGTCGCGGTCGTGGCCGACGGCCAGGGACGGGCCGGCGGCCGGGAGGACGAGCGCGAGGGAGGCGAGGAGCGCGGCCGCTGCGGTGGAGCGAAGACGCATGTGAGAGTCCGTTTCTCGGGGTGCGTGGGGACCGGGTCCGGTGGACATCCGGGGGCAGCCTAGGAGCGGACCGGCCACCGGGAGCACCGCCATGCACCGCGTGTTCGAAGGTTCACCCTCCCGGGGAGCCGCCCGGATCACCCCGGCGCCCGTACGGCCGTACGGGCGCCGGCGCGGCTCAGGCGGAGGTCCGCCCGGACGCGGGAACTCCCGCCGGAGCACCGCCCTGTGCCGGGACCGGGGCCCCGGCGGCCGGGCGGCGGACCAGCAGCGCCACCGCCAGCGCACCCGCCAGGCCCAGCGCCCCCGAGACCAGGAAGGTGTCCCGCAGCCCGCTCGCGAAGGCGGCGTCGACCCACTCCCGCGCCCCCGGCGCCGCCAGCAGCCGCCCCGCCCCGCCGGAGGCCAGGGCGTCGGCGAGCTCCCGGGGCCGCCCGTCGAGCCCGTCAGCCAGCCCGGCGTGGAACACCGCGCCCAGCACCGCGATCCCCAGCGCGGTGCCCAGCTGCCGCGCGGTGTTCAGCACGCCGCCGGCCATGCCCGCCCGGGCCGGGGCCACCGCCCCCATCGCGGTGGCCGCCAGCGCGGGGGTCGCCATGCCCACGCCCACGCCGCTCACCAGCAGTCCGGGCGCCAGCGCGGTCCAGCCGTCACCCGCGTCCAGCATCCAGGCCTGGAGCAGCGCCCCCGCCCCGATCAGCAGCAGCCCGCCGCCGATCGTCAGCCGGGGCGGGGCCCCGTGCAGCAGCCGCCCGGCCAGCGCCGCGACGACGAAGCCGGCGAGGCTCATCGGCAGCAGCACCAGGCCGCCGCCCACCGGGCTCATCCCCTCGGCGGACTGGAGCCAGAGGGAGACGTACATCAGGTACGAGAACGCCGCGCCGGACAGCAGCAGCCCGGCGGCCATCACCGCCACGAAGACCGGGCTGCGGAAGAGCGACAGGTCCAGCATCGGGCGGGAGCCGCGCAGTTCGACGAGGACGAAGGCGGCGAACGCGGCCACCGCGAGGCCGGCCGGCCCGAGGGTGGCGGCCGAGGTCCAGCCGTTCTCTCCGACCCTGATCAGGGCGTACGTCAGGGCCGCGGCCCCCACGGTGAAGGTGGCCATGCCCGGCAGGTCGAGCCCCCGCGCCCGCGGGTCGCGGGACTCGGCCACGGCCTTCAGGGTCACCCAGACGGCCAGCACGCAGACGGGCAGGTTGATGAAGAAGATCCAGCGCCAGCCGAAGTGCTCGGTCAGCAGTCCGCCGATGACCGGCCCGGCCGCGGCGGCGGCGCCGTTGACCGCGCCCCACACGCCGAAGGCGACGCCCCGGTCACGGCCCTGGTAGGCCGCGCTGAGCAGGGCCATGGTGGTGGCGAACATCGCCGCGCCCCCGACGCCCTGCACCGCGCGGAAGGCGATCAGCGCGGCCGGGCCGTCCGCGACCCCGCAGGCGAGGGAGGAGGCGGCGAAGAGCACCAGCCCGCCCAGGTAGACGCGGCGGCGGCCGATCCGGTCGGCGAGCGAGCCCGCGCCGAGCAGCAGGGCGGCCAGGGCGAGGGCGTAGACGTCCATCACCCACTGGAGGCCGGCGAAGTCGGTACGCATGTCGGCGGCCATGTCCGGGAGGGCGACGGTCACGATCGTGACGTCGACCAGGAGCATGAACGCCCCGAGGCACACCGCGGTCAGCGGCAGCCACTTACGCATGGGGGTCTCCTCGGATCGGGGGTCGGGAGGCGGGGCGCGCCCCGTGTGACCCCACGGTCGCAGCGGCCCGTTCCGGAACCCCACCCAGCGAGCACCCTCTGCCGGATTTCCGTCATCGGGGATGCTGTGGTGATGGAAACCGTGAATCGCGAAGAGCTGGACGGTCTCGACCGGTCCCTGATCCACGCCCTGGTGATCGACGGCCGGGCCCCCTTCAGCCGCATCGCCGAGGTGCTGGAGGTCTCCGACCAGACCGTCGTGCGCCGCTACCGGCGGCTGCGGAGCGCCGGGCTGATCCGGGTCGTCGGGCTGCCGGTGGGCAGCCGCGTCGGGCTGTTCGAGTCCTGGCTGCGGGTGCAGTGCACCCCCGACGCGGCGCTCCCGGTCGCCGAGGCGCTCGCCCGCCGGCCGGACATCGCCTGGGTGACCATGAACTCCGGCGGCACGGAGATCCACTGCATGACCCGGGCCCGTACCCGCCGTGACCGCGACGCCCTGCTGCTGGAGAAGCTGCCGCGCACCCGCCGGGTCACCGGCATCAGCGCCCACACCATCCTGCGGAAGTTCTTCGGCGGTCCCGACGCGTGGGCGGGCGTCGACGAGCTGCGCCCCGACCAGATCGCGGCCCTTCAGCGCCCTCCGGCCGAGCCGGGGCCGGAGCGGTACGTCCTCAACGCGGCGGAGTCGGCCCTGCTGGCGGTGCTGGGCCGGGACGGCCGCGCGGGGTATCCGGAGCTGGCGCGCGCCGCCGGGCTGTCGGAGTCCACCGCCCGCCGGCGGCTGGAGCGGCTGCGGGACCTCGGGGCGGTCTTCTTCGACGTGGAGTTCGTGCCCGAGCTGTTCGGCTACGAGGCGGAGGCGACGCTGGTGCTGACCGTCCCGCCGGCCCGGCTGGCGGAGGTGGGGAACGCGCTGGCGGGTCACCGCGAGGTGCCCTTCGCGGCTGCCGTGACGGGGGCGGCCTCCCTGATGGCGGTGGTGGTGTGCCGCGACACCGACGCCCTCTACACCTATCTGACGGAGCGGATCGGCGCGGTGGACGGCGTGGGCCAGGTGGAGGTGATCCCGGCCCTGCGCAGTGTGAAGCGGGCCGGGATGCTGGTCGAGGGCGGGCGGCTGGTGGATCCGCCGCCCGCCCCCTGATCCCGCCCGCAGCGGCTCAGCGCAGCAGTACGCCGCCCAGCGCGTCAGTGTCCACCGGGGCCGCGACCAGGCCGAGTTCGGCCGGGGTCGCCAGCAGCGGGTGCGTCGGCAGGATCCGTACGGTGTAGCCGAAGGGCCCCGTCCGGTCCAGCGCGAGCGGGCCCTCGTACACCCAGCGCCCCTCCAGGTCGGGTCCGGCGGCGGGCTTGAGCGGGAAGGCCCGCCCGTCCCGGATCACGTCCTGGGCGTCGACCCGCCCGGCGACGGCCTGCACCTCCACGTCCTCCGGCGCGAGCGCGTCCAGCGCGACCCGCACCCGCAGGGTGAGGGTGGCGCCCAGTTCGGCGGTGCCCCCCACGGGCGCGGCGGCGACGGCCTCCACGTGCTCGACGGCGACCCGTGGCCAGGAGGCCCGGATCCGGCCCTTCCACCAGGCCAGTTCCTGTGCGGCGCCGGGGGTCAGGGCCCGGTGGGAGAGCGCGGCGGGGGCGTAGAGGCGTTCCACGTACTCCCGCACCATCCGGCCCGCGAGCACCTTCGGGCCCAGGGACACCAGGGTGCGGCGGACCATCTCGATCCACCGCACGGGCAGTCCGGCCCCCCCGTCCCGGTCGTAGAAGCGGGGTGCGACCCGCTTCTCGATCAGCTCGTAGAGGGATCCGGCCTCCAGGTCGTCGCGGCGGTCCTCGTCCGTGCCGAGCCCGTCGGCGGTGGGGATGGCCCAGCCGAAGTCGGGCTCGAACCACTCGTCCCACCAGCCGTCCAGCACGGACAGGTTGAGGCAGCCGTTGAGGGCGGCCTTCATCCCGCTGGTGCCGCAGGCCTCCAGCGGGCGCAGCGGGTTGTTGAGCCAGACGTCGCAGCCCGGGTAGAGCTTCTGCGCCATGGCCATGCCGTAGTCGGGCAGGAAGACGATGCGGTGGCGCACGCGCGGGTCGTCGGAGAAGCGGACCAGCTCCTGCACGAGCCGCTTGCCGCCGTCGTCGGCCGGGTGCGCCTTGCCGGCGACGACGATCTGCACGGGGCGGTCCGGGTCCAGCAGCAGCCGGCGCAGCCTCTCGGGGTCGCGCAGCATCAGCGTGAGCCGCTTGTACGAGGGCACGCGGCGGGCGAAGCCGATGGTCAGCACGTCCGGGTCGAGGACGCCGTCCACCCAGCCGAGTTCGGCGTCGGCGGCCCCGCGCTGCTTCCACGAGGCGCGCAGCCGGTCGCGCACCTCCTGGACCAGCTGCTCGCGCAGGGCCCGGCGTACGTCCCACACGTCCTGGTCGGCGATCTGCGCGACGGCATCCCAGCGGGCGGAGGCGCCCACGGCGAGGGCGTCCTCGGTCCGTCCGGCCCCGATCTGGCGGGCGCCGAGCCGCATGACCTCGGGGGCGACCCAGGTCGGGGCGTGCACCCCGTTCGTCACGGAGGTGATGGGCACGTCGGCGGCGTCGAAGCCCGGCCAGAGCCCGGCGAACATGCCCCGGCTGACCGCCCCGTGGAGGGTGGAGACGCCGTTGGCGCGCTGGGCGAGGCGCAGGCCCATCACGGCCATGTTGAACACCCCGGGGTCACCGCCCGGGTAGGTCTCGGCGCCCAGTTCCAGGATCCGCTCGACGGGTACGCCGGGCAGCTCGCCGCCGTCGCCGAAGTGCCGTGCGACCAGGGAGCGCTCGAAGCGGTCGATGCCGGCGGGCACGGGGGTGTGCGTGGTGAACACGGTCCCGGCGCGCACGGCTTCGACGGCCGCGTCGAAGCCGAGGCCCTGCTCGCCGTCGAGTTCCCTTATGCGTTCAAGTCCGAGGAAGCCGGCGTGTCCCTCGTTGGTGTGAAAGACCTCGGGGTCGGCGTGGCCGGTGATCCGGCAGTACGCGCGTACGGCGCGGACGCCGCCGACGCCGAGCAGCATCTCCTGGAGGAGGCGGTGGTCGCTTCCGCCGCCGTAGAGCCGGTCGGTCACCTCGCGGGCGCCGGCGTCGTTGTCCTCGACGTCTGAGTCGAGCAGGAGCAGCGGCACCCGGCCGACGCGGGCCTGCCAGATGTGCGCGTGCAACGACCGCCCGCCGGGCAGGGTGAGCGTCACCCGGGCGGGGAGGCCGTCCTCCTGCCGCAGCAGGGACAGGGGCAGCTCGTGGGGATCGAGTACCGGGTAGTGCTCCTGCTGCCAGCCGTCGCGGGAGAGCGACTGGCGGAAGTAGCCGTGCCGGTAGAGCAGGCCGACGCCGATGACGGGGACGCCGAGGTCGCTGGCGGCCTTGAGGTGGTCCCCGGCGAGGATCCCGAGGCCGCCGGAGTACTGGGGCAGGGCGGCGGTGATGCCGAACTCGGGGGAGAAGTAGGCGATGGCGGCGGGGAACTCCGCGGCGTTCTCGCTGGTCTGGTACCACCTGCCGCCGTGCAGGTAGTCGTCGAGGTCGGCGGCGGCCACGGCCAGCCGCCGCAGGAACCGCCGGTCGGCGGCGAGTTCCTCCAGCCGGGAGGCGGGCACGGCGCCGAGCAGCCGGACGGGGTCGCCGCCGGCGGCCTGCCAGCCCTCGGGGTCGACGGATTGGAAGAGTTCACGGGTTTCCGTATGCCACGACCAGCGCAGGTTGCGCGCGAGGTCGGCGAGCGGCATCAGGGGTTCGGGGAGGACGGGGCGCACGGTGAATCGACGGATAGCCTTCACACGTTCCACCTTCGCAGGGGATGACGGATCGGAGCGACCGCACCACGCTGTGCACCCGCACGTCGCCCCCGGAAGGCTAGCGTCCGAGCCCGGCCCCGGCCATGGCGCGTCCCGGCCCGGGCCGTCGGGGCAGTCGGAGCCGTCCGTCAGGCGTCCGTGGCCAGGCGGGCGTGGAGGTGCTCGTCGTGCCAGCCGTCGGCGTGCAGGAGCGCGCCGCGCATGGTTCCCTCCAGCGGGAAGCCGGCCTTCAGCGCGACCGCGCAGGAGGCCGGGTTGGCCACCGAGTGGCAGATCCGCAGCCGGTGCAGGCCGGCCGTGCGGAAGGCCCACTCGGACGCCGCGCGCACCCCCTGCGGTATCACCCCGCGCCCGCGCCCGTCCGGGAGCAGCCAGTACACGAGTTCCGCGCTCGCGCCCTCCGGATCGAAGTCGGCGATCCCGATCAGGCCCACGGCCGCGGAGTCCGGCGACGGGGACACGGCCCAGACCGCCGCCTCCCGCTCCG
The DNA here is from genome assembly GCF_055575955.1 of Streptomyces sp. NPDC033966. Classification (NCBI taxonomy): domain Bacteria; kingdom Bacillati; phylum Actinomycetota; class Actinomycetes; order Kitasatosporales; family Streptomycetaceae; genus Streptomyces; species Streptomyces sp. NPDC033966. The sequence goes on from NZ_JBVIRQ010000001.1 coordinate 343,907, forward strand.
CCCAGCGCCGGTTCCAGCGGGCGATCCGGGCGGCGGCCGACGCGGGGGTCTCGGGCTCGGGCCGGTTCCAGTGCCGGATGCCGGGGTCCGCGTACGCCTCGGCCAGCACCGGGGCGTCCGCCTCGCGCCAGGGCCGCAGCACCATGCCGCAGGGGAGGCCGAACACCGGCTGGAGGTCCTCGCCCCATGGGGCGGGAGGGGCTGTGGGGGCTTGCGTGACGGAGGTGTTTTCGCTGTCCATCGGCCCATCCTCGCCGACTTGACGGAGCCTCGGCGGATGCCGGGCCGCGCCGAGCCGTTCCTTGGTCCTCCGCGTCCCACTACGTACGAGTAGTTAACCGACGGCGCGGATTGGGCGGGGTGAGAGTGGGAAGGGCTGTGCGGGTACACGCGGTACTACACGCACGGCGCACCCGCCCACAACCTTTCCCCGCCACCCGAGTGAACGCGGACAGGAGCGGCCATGCCCGCAGCCCAGCCGTCTTCCGAGCGGCTAGAAACAGAGCGAACAGAGCGTGCACTACCAGCCGTGACTCCGGCTGGACCGTCACCGAGCCCTGCGAACTGCCCCCAGGTGATCCCATCATGATCGGTCGCATTCCCGTGCTGGACGTCCGCCCCGCCGTCGACTGCGGCGCCAGACCCGCCAAGGCGGTCGTGGACGAGGTCCTCGAGATCTCCGCCACCGTGTTCCGCGAGGGCCACGACGCCGTAGCCGCCCATGTCGTCCTGCGCGACCCGAGCGGGCGGCTGCGCCCGCCGGTGCCGCTGCGGGAACTCGCCCCCGGTACGGACCGGTGGGGTGCCCGCGTTTCCGCCGAGGTCGAGGGAAGGTGGACCTACACCGTAGAGGCGTGGAGCGACCCGGTCGCCACCTGGCGCGCCCACGCCGCGATCAAGATCCCGGCCGGCCTCGACACCGGGCTGACCCTCCTCGAAGGCGCGGAGCTCTACGAGCGCGCCGCCGCGAAGATCCCCAAGCGGGACGGCCGCGAGGCCGTACTGGCCGCGGCCGACGCGATGCGCGACGAGGACCGGCCGGTCGCGCAGCGGTACGAGGCCGCGCTCGCGCCCGCGGTGGACGCGGCTCTGGCCCGGCGCCCGTACCGGGAGCTGGTCACGGCGGCCAAGCCGCTGCCGCTGATCGTCGAACGCAAGCGGGCCCTCTTCGGTTCCTGGTACGAGATGTTCCCCCGCTCCGAGGGAGCGGTGGTGGAGCCGGGCAGGGCCCCGGTCAGCGGCACCTTCCGCACCGCCGCCGAACGGCTGCCCGCCATCGCCGCCATGGGCTTCGACGTGGTCTACCTGCCGCCCATCCACCCCATCGGGTCTACCCACCGCAAGGGGCCCAACAACACGCTGTCCGCCGGGAGTTGGGACCCGGGCGTGCCCTGGGCCATCGGCTCGACGGAGGGCGGCCACGACGCGGTCCACCCCGAGCTCGGCACCCTGGAGGACTTCGACGCCTTCGTGGCCCGCGCCCGCGACCTCCGGATGGAGATCGCCCTGGACTTCGCCCTCCAGTGCTCCCCCGACCACCCCTGGGTGGAGAAGCACCCGGAGTGGTTCCGCCACCGCGCCGACGGGACGATCGCGTACGCCGAGAACCCCCCGAAGAAGTACCAGGACATCTTCCCGGTCCACTTCGACTCGGACATGGCCGGCATCGTCGAGGAGACGGTCCGGATCCTGCGGCACTGGATGGACCACGGCGTCCGGATCTTCCGGGTCGACAACCCGCACACCAAGCCGGTCGTGTTCTGGCAGAAGGTGATCGCGGAGATCAACAAGTCCGACCCCGACGTGATCTTCCTGGCGGAGGCTTTCACCCGGCCGGCGATGATGCGCGCGCTCGCCTCCGTCGGCTTCCAGCAGTCGTACACCTACTTCACCTGGCGCAACACCAAGGCCGAGCTGACCGAGTACCTGACCGAGCTGTCCGGCGACCGCTCGGCCTCCGTGATGCGGCCGAACTTCTTCGTGAACACGCCCGACATCCTCCACGAGTACCTCCAGAAGGGCGGCCGGCCCGCCTTCGAGGTCCGGGCGGTCCTCGCCGCCACCCTCTCCCCCACCTGGGGGATCTACGCGGGCTACGAGCTCTGCGAGAACACCCCGGTCCGGGAGGGCAGCGAGGAGTACCTGAACTCCGAGAAGTACGAGCTGCGCCCGCGCGACTGGGCCGCCGCCGACCGCGAGGGCCGCACGATCGCCCCGCTGATCACCGCCCTCAACCGGCTGCGCCGGCGCAATCCCGCCCTCCAGCAGCTGCGCGACATCCACTTCCACCCGACCGACAACGAACAGGTGATCGCCTATTCGAAGCACTCCGGCGGCAATTCCGTACTGGTGGTCGTCAACCTCGATCCGCACCACACCCAGGAGGCGACGGTCTCGTTGGACATGCCGGTACTCGGCCTCGACTGGCACGGGTCCCTCGCGGTGCGCGACGAGCTCACCGGCGAGACCTACCACTGGGGCAGGGCGAACTACGTGCGCCTGGAACCGGGCCGTACGCCCGCGCACGTCCTGGCCGCCCTGCGACCGTCCCCGCCCACCGGAGGGTCACCCACCACATGATGATCAACGATCCCGTCCACGACACCTTCGAGGACACCCCCGCCAAGGACCGCGACCCCGACTGGTTCAAGCGGGCGGTCTTCTACGAGGTCCTGGTCCGCTCCTTCCACGACAGCAACGGCGACGGCGTCGGTGACCTCAAGGGGCTCACCGCCAAGCTGGACTACCTCCAGTGGCTCGGCGTCGACTGCCTGTGGCTGCCGCCGTTCTTCGCGTCGCCGCTGCGCGACGGCGGCTACGACGTCTCCGACTACACCTCCGTGCTGCCCGAGTTCGGCGACCTCGCCGACTTCGTGGAGTTCGTGGACGCCGCGCACACCCGCGGCATGCGGGTGATCATCGACTTCGTCATGAACCACACCAGCGACCAGCACGAGTGGTTCCAGCAGTCCCGCAAGGACCCCGACGGGCCGTACGGGGACTACTACATGTGGGCCGACAACGACAAGCAGTACCAGGACGCCCGCGTCATCTTCATCGACACCGAGACCTCCAACTGGACGTACGACCCCGTCCGCAAGCAGTACTACTGGCACCGCTTCTTCTCGCACCAGCCGGACCTCAACTTCGAGAACCCGGCCGTGCAGGAGGAGATCATCTCGGCGCTGCGCTTCTGGCTCGACCTCGGCATCGACGGGTTCCGCCTCGACGCCGTGCCCTACCTCTACGCCGAGGAGGGCACCAACTGCGAGAACCTGCCCCGCACCCACGAACTCCTCAAGCGGGTCCGCGCCGAGATCGACGCGCACTACCCGGACACCGTGCTGCTCGCCGAGGCGAACCAGTGGCCCGAGGACGTCGTCGACTACTTCGGCGACTTCGCCAAGGGCGGGGACGAGTGCCACATGGCCTTCCACTTCCCCGTCATGCCGCGCATCTTCATGGCCGTCCGAAGAGAGTCGCGCTACCCCGTCTCCGAGATCCTGGCCAAGACCCCGGCGATCCCGGACGGCTGCCAGTGGGGCATCTTCCTGCGCAACCACGACGAGCTGACCCTCGAAATGGTCACGGACGAAGAGCGCGACTACATGTACGCCGAGTACGCCAAGGACCCCCGGATGCGGGCCAACATCGGCATCCGGCGCCGGCTCGCCCCGCTGCTGGACAACGACCGCAACCAGATGGAGCTGTTCACCGCCCTGCTGCTGTCGCTGCCCGGCTCGCCGGTGCTGTACTACGGCGACGAGATCGGCATGGGCGACAACATCTGGCTCGGCGACCGCGACGGCGTACGGACCCCCATGCAGTGGACCCCGGACCGCAACGCCGGTTTCTCCTCGTGCGATCCGGGCAGGCTGAACCTGCCGGTCATCATGGACCCGGTCCACGGGTACCAGGTCACCAATGTCGAGGCGGCCATGGCGTCGCCCTCCTCACTGCTGCACTGGACCCGCAGGCTGATCGAGATCCGCAAGGCCAACCCGGCCTTCGGCCTCGGCTCGTACACCGAACTGCCCTCGTCCAACCCGGCGGTGCTCGCGTTCCTGCGCGAGTTCGGGGACGACCTGGTGCTGTGCGTGCACAACTTCTCCCGCTTCGCACAGCCCACCGAACTGGACCTGAGGTCGTTCAACGGGCGGGTCCCGGTGGAGCTCACGGGTGACGTGCGCTTCCCGCCGATCGGCGAGTGGCCGTACCTGCTGACCCTGGCGGGACACGGCTTCTACTGGTTCCGGCTCCGCAGCGACCAGCGCGCCGACTGACGGACCCGCTACGGGGCGGGCACTCCTTTGGGTCAACGGCCCGCCCCTGTACGGATCATCCTGACCCGACACACGCACATACCGGAGTAGCAACTGCCGCACATCCGGGACACTCTGCGCATTCTGTGACGGCCCGGGGAAAGGACGCGACGCCATGTCGGAGGCTGCATCCGCCCGGAGCCGGCTGACGGCCGCCCGGGCCACCGGAACCGCCGGACCCGCCGGAGCCCCGGGACCCGCCGGGACCGCCGCCCTGGAGCCGATGCTGAGGGACTGGCTGCCCGCACAGCGCTGGTTCGCGGGCAAGGGGCGCCGGATCGGCAGGATCGAGGCCGTCTCCGCGGCCGAACTGCTGCCGCCGGGCTCCGCCCCCGGACTGCTGCACCTGCTGCTCGACGTGGACGGGGACTGCTACCAACTCCTCCTGGGCATCCGCCCGTCCCCGCTCCCGCCCGCCCTCGCGCCCGCCCTGATCGGGCACGCCGAGAGCGGCCCGTACGCCGGCCGGGCCGTGTACGAGGCGCTGGGCGACCCCCGGCTCGCCTCCCTGCTGCTGGAACGGCTGCGCTCCCCCGGGACCCTGGGCCCGCTCCGCTTCGACCGGGATCCGGACACTCCGGTCCAGGCCGGACTGCTGCCCCGGCCGCTGTCCGGGGAGCAGACCAACTCCTCCCTGATCTACGGGGATTCGTACATCCTCAAGGTGTTCCGCCGGGTCGGCCCCGGGGTCAACCCGGACCTGGAGCTGCCCAGGGCCCTGGCCGCCGCCGGCTGCGCCCGCGTGCCCGCCCCGGTCGCCTGGTACGAGGCCGAGCTGGCCGGTGGAGAACCGTTGACCCTGGGCGTGCTCCAGCCCTACCTGCGCGGCTCCGACGACGGCTGGCAGCTGGCCCTGCGCAGACTCGGGACCGGGGCCGACTTCACCGCCGAGGCGCACGCCCTGGGCCGGGCCACCGCCGAGGTGCACAGCGCCCTCGCGACCGCGCTGCCCACCCTGGCCCTGGGCCCCGAGCAGACCGCCCGGCTCGCCGCCGGGATGACCGCCCGGCTCGCCGCCACCTGCCGCGAGGTGCCCGCACTGCAGCCGTACGAGACCGGGCTGCGCGGCGCCTTCGACGCGCTGGCCGCCTCCCGGGGCGCCGGGGTCCCCGCCCAGCGCATCCACGGGGACCTGCACCTGGGCCAGACCCTGCGCACCGCCGACGGCAGCTGGGCCCTGATCGACTTCGAGGGGGAGCCGGCCCGGCCGCTCGCGGACCGCCGCCGCCCCGAGCCGGCGGTCCGCGACATCGCCGGGATACTGCGCTCCTTCGACTACGCCGCCCGCTCGCACCGGCCCTTCGCCCCCGCCTGGGCTGACGCCTGCCGGGCCGCGTTCTGCGAGGGCTACGCCCGCACCACCGGCCGCGACCCGCGCGAGGACCCGGTGCTGCTGCGCGCGTACGAGACCGACAAGGCGGTGTACGAGGCCCGGTACGAGTCCCGGCACCGCCCCGACTGGCTGCACGTCCCGATGGCGGCGATCCGCCGGCTGTCGGAACCCCAGCGGCCCGCACACCGCATGCCCCCGCCGGCTCCCGGCACCGCCCCCACCCCCCACCCGAAGCCCCCGAGGAGGCCGCTCGCGTGAGCGCCGCACGACAGCCGTCACCGACCGTCCGCGAGGAAGCCGCAGCCGTACCCGAACCCGCGAAGCGGGCCCGCGCACCCAGGGCCCGCCGCGCCGCGCCGCCCCACGGGGTCCGGCCGGCGCCCGCGCTGGACGCGGAGGAACGGGCCCGGCTGCTGGAGGGCCGCCACCACGACCCGCACGCGGTGCTGGGCGCCCGCGCGCAGCGGGGCGGGGTGGCCTTCCGGGTGCTGCGCCCGTACGCGAAGGCCGTCACCATCGTGGCCAAGGGGCTGCGGGCGGAGCTCTTCGACGACGGGGACGGGCTGTTCTCCGGGCTGCTGCCGCTGACCGGGGTGCCGGAGTACCGGCTGCTGGTGGCGTACGAGAGCGACGAGGTCGAGGTCCACGACCCGTACCGGTTCCTGCCGGCACTCGGGGAGCTGGACCTGCACCTGATCGGCGAGGGCCGGCACGAGGAGCTGTGGACGGCCCTGGGCGCCCGCCCGATGGAGCACCAGGGCGTGGCCGGCACCCGCTTCACGCTGTGGGCGCCGAACGCGCAAGGGGTGCGGGTCACCGGGGACTTCTCGTACTGGGACTCGGTGGCCTACCCGATGCGCTCGCTCGGCGCGAGCGGGGTGTGGGAGCTGTTCCTGCCGGGGGTCGTCGAGGGCGCCCTGTACAAGTACGACATCACCCGTCCGGACGGCAGCCACACCCTGCGCGCCGACCCGATGGCGCAGTACGCGGAGGTCCCGCCGGCGAACGCCTCGGTGGTCACGGCCTCGCGGTTCGTGTGGCAGGACGCGGAGTGGATGGCCACGCGCGGCGACCGGGCACCCCACCAGGCGCCGCTGTCGGTGTACGAGCTGCACCTGGCCTCCTGGCGGCCGGGGCTCACGTACCGGCAGCTGGCCGACCAGCTGCCGGCGTACGTGAAGGAGCTCGGGTTCACCCACGTGGAGTTCATGCCGGTCGCCGAGCACCCCTTCGGCGGGTCCTGGGGCTACCAGGTCACCGGCTTCTACGCGCCGACCTCGCGGATGGGCACCCCGGACGACTTCCGGCTGCTGGTGGACTCTCTGCACCGGGCCGGGATCGGGGTGATCGTCGACTGGGTGCCGGCGCACTTCCCGCGCGACGACTGGGCGCTCGCCGAGTTCGACGGGCGGCCGCTGTACGAGCACCAGGACCCGCGCCGGGCCGCGCACCCGGACTGGGGGACGCTGGAGTTCGACTACGGGCGCAAGGAGGTCCGCAACTTCCTGGTGGCCAACGCCGTGTACTGGTGCCAGGAGTTCCACGTGGACGGGCTGCGCGTGGACGCGGTGGCCTCGATGCTGTACCTGGACTACTCGCGCGACGAGGGCCAGTGGTCGCCGAACGAGCACGGCGGCCGGGAGGACCTGGACGCGGTGGCGCTGCTCCAGGAGATGAACGCGGTGGTCTACCGGCGCTGCCCGGGGGTGGTGACGATCGCGGAGGAGTCGACGGCCTGGAACGGGGTCACGCGGCCGACGGACTCCGGCGGCCTGGGCTTCGGCCTGAAGTGGAACATGGGCTGGATGCACGACACGCTGCGGTACGTGTCGAAGGAGCCGGTGCACCGCAAGTACCACCACCACGACATGACCTTCGGGATGGTGTACGCGTTCAGCGAGAACTACGTGCTGCCGATCTCGCACGACGAGGTGGTGCACGGCAAGCGCTCACTGGTGTCGAAGATGCCGGGCGACTGGTGGCAGCAGCGGGCCACGCACCGTGCGTACCTGGGCTTCATGTGGGCCCACCCGGGCAAGCAACTGCTGTTCATGGGGCAGGAGTTCGCACAGGGTTCGGAGTGGTCGGAGTCGTACGGGCCGGACTGGTGGCTGCTGGACTCCTCCTATCCGGCGGCCGGCGACCACCGGGGGGTGCGCGACCTGGTGCGCGACCTGAACCGCGCGTACACGGCGGCTCCCGCGCTGTGGGAGCGGGACTCGGTGCCGGAGGGCTTCGCGTGGGTGGAGGCGGACGCCGCCGAGGACAACGTGTTCGCGTTCCTGCGGTACGCGCAGGACGGCTCGCAGCTGCTGTGCGTGTCGAACTTCTCCCCCGTGGTCCGGCACGGCTACCGGATCGGGGTGCCGGAGGAGGTGCCGCTGTGGCGGGAGGTCCTCAACACCGACCGGGAGGAGTACGGCGGGAGCGGCGTCCACCACGGCCGGCCGCTGCGCCCGGAGCCGGTACCGGCCCAGGGGCGTGCGGCGAGCCTGCGGATGACGCTCCCGCCGATGGCGACGGTCTGGCTCAGGCCGTGACCGGCGCCGTCGCCGCCGTCGCCTCGTCGAGCTCCTGAAGCAGCCGGCGCTTGGGCCGGGCGCCGACGATCTGCCGGACGGGCTCCCCGTCGCGGAAGAGGAGCATGGTCGGCATGGACAGCACCCCGTAGCGCGTGACGGTCGCGGGGTTGCTGTCCGCGTCGATCTGTACGACCTTGAGGCGGTCCGCCCGCTCGGCGGCCACGGCGGAGAGCACCGGGGCGAGCTGGCGGCAGGGGCCGCACCAGTCCGCGGTGAACTCCACCAGTACGGGCCGGCCCCGTTCGGCCAGCACCCGCGCCTCGAAGTCGGCGTCGGTCACTTCCGCCACACCCTTGGCGTGGATCATTTCGTTCCCCTCTCGTCAGCCGGTCATCTCGCAGCGCGGCACGGCTTCCCCGGCGGCCTCCTCGGCCGTCGCCAGCTGGCGGGAGACCTGGTCGCGGACGTCGGCCAGCTGGCCGATCAGCCGGTCCAGCTCGGCGAGCTTGCGGCGGTAGACCGCGAGGGAGGCCGGGCAGGAGTCTCCGGCCGGGTGGCCGGCGCGCAGGCATTCGACGAACGGCCGGGTCTCCTCCAGTTCGAAGCCGAAGTCCTGGAGGGTCCGGATCTGGCGCAGCAGGCGCAGGTCGTCCTCGTCGTAGTCGCGGTAGCCGTTGCCGGTCCGCCGGGCCGCGAGCAGTCCGCGTGATTCGTAGTACCTGAGCGTCCGGGTGCTGGTCCCGGCCCGCTTCGCCAGTTCGCCGATGCGCATGGCCCGACCGTATTCCTTGACGCCGACGTCAAGGGAAGGGCGGGGCCCTCGCCACCCCCGTATGCGAGGGCCCCCGACATGGATCACGGACGGCGGGCCGGACCGGTTCACGTCCTGTGACCGGGATCACTCTCCGGGTTTCCCGGGTCACCTGAAATGGAGTGGCTTGATCCGTACGCTCTCAATGGATCTTCCCACGATCCGATTACCGGACGGTCGCCGGGAAAACCGCCCAAAGTCATGAACTCCATAGGACTTTCCTACGAGTTATGGGCTTGTTTGAATAGTCTGTAGTCGTCGAAGGTTGGCCACTCCTACCGTGTGCCCTGTGCACTCCAGCCCCCCTTTCAATGCCCCCGCCGCGCGCCGCCTGCGCGCGGCCCTGGGCATGGCTCCCGGTCATGTCGCCTACGGCCTGCGGGCCCAGTACGGCCTGCTCGTCGCACCAGAGACCGTGATGGCCTGGGAGCGGGGCGAGCAGTCGCCCACCTCCGCCGAGCTCACGGCCCTGGCCGGCGTGCTCTGGTGTTCCCCCGGGGAGCTGCTGGCCGAGCCCGTCACCCTGCGGGAGCACCGCATCGCCCGGGGCCTGGACCCCGAGGACCTGGCCCGCCGGATCGGGGTCGAGCCGAACGCGTACCGGAAGATGGAGGACACCGCGCGCTGGAAGGGCAACGAACGCCAGTCCGCCGCCCTCGCCTCGGTGCTCGGCCTGACCCTGGCGCAGTTCGTGACGGCCACCGGCAAGCACGAGGAGCTCGCCGACCTGCTGCGCAGCGCGGCGACCACCCGTTGGCAGGCCTACGTGAAACCGCTGGCCAAGCTGCTGCCGGTACCCAAGGCCCACCTGGAGCGGGTCCTGGAGCTCCTCTACAACGAGTACCAGTCGCGGATGGTGGCCACCCTCGGCTGGGGCGGTGCCGAGGGCGCGGCCGGCACCGGCGACGCGGGGCGGGAGTTCCTCGCGGAGATCACGGACCGGTTCTGGGCCCTGGCCGGCGGCGCCTGACGCGAAGCGACGCGCCCGGCCCGGTCAGAAGACCGACTCCGCCTCGTACATCCGGTTCTCCGGGACGGTCTTGAGCTCCGTGACGGCCTCGGCCAACGGCGCCATCACGATGTCGGTGCCGCGCAGGGCGGTCATCTTGCCGAATTCCCCGCGGTGCACGGCCTCGACGGCGTGCCAGCCGAAGCGGGTCGCGAGGACGCGGTCGTAGGCGGTGGGCACGCCGCCGCGCTGGACGTGGCCGAGGATGACCGGGCGGGCCTCCTTGCCGAGGCGGTGCTCCAGCTCGATGGCCAGCCGGTTGCCGATGCCGGCGAAGCGCTCGTGGCCGTACTGGTCGATGGCGCCCTTCTCGTACGGCATGGAGCCGGCGGCCGGGTGCGCGCCCTCGGCCACGCAGACGACGGCGAACTTCTTCCCGCGGGCGAACCGTTCCTCCACCATCTTCACCAGGGCGTCCACCTCGAAGGGGCGCTCGGGCAGGCAGATGCCGTGGGCGCCGCCGGCCATACCGGACTCCAGGGCGATCCAGCCCGCGTGACGGCCCATGACCTCGACCACCATCACGCGCTGGTGGGACTCGGCGGTGGTCTTAAGACGGTCGATGGCCTCGGTGGCGACCGTGACGGCGGTGTCGAAGCCGAAGGTCCGGTCGGTGGAGGAGATGTCGTTGTCGATGGTCTTCGGCACGCCGACCACCGGCATCCCCGCGTCGGCCAGCATCCGGGCGGCCGTCAGGGTGCCCTCGCCGCCGATCGGGATCAGCGCGTCGATGCCGTAACGCCGCGCCAGTTCGTGGGCGTTCTCGGCGGCTTCGTGCAGCCGCGCGCGCTCCATGCGCGCCGAGCCGAGGATCGTGCCGCCGCGGGCCAGGATCCCGCTGACGGCATTGATGTCGAGGGGGCGGTAGTGGCCGTCGAGCAGGCCCTTGAAGCCGTCCTCGAAGCCGATGACCTCGTCCCCGTGTCCGACCAGGGCACGGTGTACGACCGACCGGATGACAGCGTTCAGGCCCGGGCAGTCGCCGCCTGCGGTGAGAACTCCGATACGCATCGTGCTGTGTCTCCTGCCGTACATATGAAGGGCGTATTTGATGACGCCTGTCCGATTGTTCCACGTTCCGAGAAGGGTGCGCGCTCGGCACTGCTCCACCCACCAGGCCTTTCGTCCCTCCCGCCCGGACTTTTTCCAGGGGCGCCCTATCCACTGACGGAGGTATTGTCAAGAGGTCGAGGCACACCAATCAGACATCCACTGCATGGGACGGAGAGCCCGCGTGACGCGCAGCGTGTACGTGACCGGTATCGAGCGGGGAGACGGCCGGCAGGTCGTCGAGCTGGGGATCATGGAGCTCCTGACCCGGCAGACGGGCCGGGTCGGCGTGTACCGCCCCCTGCTGCACGACGGGCCGGACCGGCTCTTCGACCTCCTGCGGGCCCGCTACCGGCTCGACCAGGACGCCGCGACGGCCTACGGCATGGAATATCACGAGGCCTCCGCCGTCCTCGCCGAGAAGGGCACCGACGAGCTGGTCTCGCGGCTGGTCGACCACTACCACCGGGTGGCCCGGGACTACGAGGTCATGCTGGTGCTCGGCACGGACTACGCCGACACCAACCTGCCCGACGAGCTCGCGCTGAACGCCCGCCTCGCCAACGAACTGGGGGCGGTCGTCATCCCCGTCGTCGGCGGCACCAAGCACCCCGCCGAGGCCGTGCGCGCCGAGGCCCGCAACGCCCACCGGGCCTACGAGAGCCTGGGCTGCCACGTCGTGGCGATGGTCGTCAACCGGGTGGCCCCCGAGGACCGCGACGTCATAGCCGAGCGGCTCGCCGCCCGCCTCCCCGTGCCCTGCTACGTCCTGCCCGACGACAAGTCCCTGTCCGCCCCCACCGTCGCCCAGATCACCCGGGCGCTCGGCGGCGAGGTGCTCCTCGGCGACGACGCCGGGCTCGCCCGCGACGCCGTGGACTTCGTCTTCGGCGGCGCGATGCTGCCCAACTTCCTGAACGCCCTGACCCCCGGCTGCCTGGTCGTCACCCCCGGGGACCGGGCCGACCTGGTGGTGGGCGCGCTCGCCGCGCACGCCTCGGGCACCCCGCCGATCGCGGGCGTACTGCTGACCCTGAACGAGCGCCCGTCCAAGGACGTCCTCGCCCTTGCCTCGAAGCTCGCCCCCGGCACCCCGGTGGTCTCGGTGGCCGGCAACAGCTTCCCGACCGCCGCCGAACTCTTCTCGCTCCAGAGCCGGTTGAACTCCGCGACCCCGCGCAAGCTGGAGACCGCGCTCGGCCTCTTCGAGCGGCACGTGGACACCGCCGAACTGCGCGGGCTGCTGTCGGTGGCCCGCTCCGAGCGCGTCACCCCGATGATGTTCGAGCACGAGCTGCTGGAGCGGGCCCGCTCGGAGCGGCGCCGCGTGGTGCTGCCCGAGGGCACCGAGGAGCGGGTGCTGCGCGCCGCGGACGTGGTGCTGCGCCGGGGGGTGTGCGACCTGACCCTGCTGGGCGAGGAACAGGCCATCCTGAAGAAGGCCGGCGACCTGGGCGTCGACATCTCGGCCGCGCAGCTGATCGACCCGGCGTCCTCCCCCCTGCGGGAACGATTCGCCGAGTACTACGCCAAGGCCCGCGCGCACAAGGGCATGACCGTCGAGCTGGCCCACGACGTGGTCACCGACGTCAACTACTTCGGCACCCTGATGGTCCAGGAGGGCCTGGCCGACGGGATGGTCTCCGGCTCGGTGCACTCCACCGCCGCCACCATCCGTCCCGCCTTCGAGATCATCAAGACCAAGCCCGAGGCCTCGATCGTCTCCTCCGTCTTCTTCATGTGCCTGGCCGACCAGGTCCTCGTCTACGGCGACTGCGCGGTCAACCCGGACCCCGACGCGGCACAGCTGGCCGACATCGCCGTGCAGTCGGCGGCCACCGCGGCCGCCTTCGGTGTCGACCCGCGGATCGCGATGCTCTCGTACTCCACGGGCACCTCGGGCTCCGGCGCGGACGTGGAGAAGGTCCGCAAGGCCACCGAGACCGTCCGCGCGCAGCGCCCCGACCTGCCGATCGAGGGCCCGATCCAGTACGACGCCGCCGTGGAGCCCTCGGTCGCCGCGACCAAGCTGCCCGGCTCCGAGGTGGCCGGCCGGGCGAGCGTGCTGATCTTCCCGGACCTGAACACGGGCAACAACACGTACAAGGCGGTGCAGCGTTCGGCCGGCGCGGTCGCGGTCGGCCCGGTGCTCCAGGGCCTGCGCAAGCCGGTCAACGACCTCTCGCGCGGCGCGCTGGTCCAGGACATCGTCACCACCGTGGCGATCACCGCGATCCAGGCGCAGTCGCAGTCCCGGCCCCAGGCCCAGTGATCCCCCCACCACACCCGAAGGAAAGACCCCCCACCGTGACCGCAACGCGCGTACTCGTCCTCAACTCCGGCTCCTCGTCCGTGAAGTACCAGCTGCTCGACATGGCCGACCGCTCCCGCCTCGCCGCCGGCCTGGTGGAGCGCATCGGCGAGGAGACCTCCCGCCTCGTGCACGAGCCGCTCACCGGAGCCGGCGCCGAGGGCGGCAAGCGCGAGCGGCTCGGCCGGATCGCCGACCACGGCGCCGCCCTGCGGGCGGTCGCGGCGGAGCTGGCGGCCGACGGCCTGGGCCTGGACTCCCCCGAACTGGCGGCCGTGGGCCACCGGGTGGTGCACGGCGGGACCCGGTTCACCCAGCCGACGGTCATCGACGACGAGGTGCTCGCGGAGATCCGCAGCCTGATCCCGCTGGCCCCGCTGCACAACCCGGCGAACGTGACCGGCATCGAGGTGGCGCGCGAGCTGCGCGGGGACCTGCCGCAGGTGGCCGTCTTCGACACCGCCTTCCACTCGACGATGCCGGAGCACGTGGCCCGGTACGCGATCGACGCGGCGACCGCCGACAAGTACGCCATCCGGCGGTACGGCTTCCACGGCACCTCCCACGCCTACGTCTCCCGTGCGGCGGCGGCGCTGCTGGGCAAGCCGGTGGAGGACGTGAACGTGATCGTGCTGCACCTGGGCAACGGCGCCTCCGCCTCGGCGGTGCGGGGCGGGGCCTGCGTGGAGACCTCCATGGGCCTGACCCCGCTGGAGGGCCTGGTCATGGGGACCCGCTCCGGCGACCTGGACCCGGCGGTGATCTTCCACCTGGCCCGGGTGGGCGGGCTCTCCGTCGACGAGATCGACTCGCTGCTCAACAAGAAGAGCGGTCTGCTGGGTCTGTGCGGCGACAACGACATGCGCGAGGTGACGCGGCGCGCGGGCGAGGGCGACGAGGCGGCCGGCCTCGCGCTGGCGGCCTACGTCCACCGGCTGAAGAAGTACATCGGCGCGTACACGGCGGTCCTGGGACGGGTGGACGCGGTGGTGTTCACGGCGGGCGTCGGCGAGAACGCGTCCGCCGTGCGGGAGGCGGCGATCGCCGGCCTGGAGGAGCTGGGCCTCGCGCTGGACCTGGAGGCCAACGCCGTGCGCTCCGCGGAGCCCCGGCTGATCTCCCCGGACTACGCGCGGGTGGCGGTGGCGGTGGTCCCGACGGACGAGGAGCTGGAGATCGCCTCCCAGGCGTACGCGTTGGTTACCCAGTAGTCACTTGGACTTTCCGCCAGACGGAATATTCCGCTACGAAACAAACGGATAGGATCCGGTCATGCGCCGTTCCAAAATCGTCTGCACGCTGGGCCCCGCCGTCGACTCGTATGAGCAGCTGAAAGCGCTCATCGAGGCAGGTATGAACGTGGCCCGATTCAACTTCAGCCACGGATCCCAGGCAGAACACCAGGAGCGGTACGACCGCGTCCGGAAGGTCTCCGAGGACACCGGGCGTGCGGTCGGCGTCCTCGCCGACCTCCAGGGCCCCAAGATCCGTCTCGAGACCTTCGCCGAGGGTCCCGTCGAGCTGGTGCGCGGTGACGAGTTCACCATCACCACCGAGGACGTCCCGGGCGACAAGTCCATCTGCGGCACCACCTACAAGGGCCTCCCGGGCGATGTCGCCAAGGGCGACCAGGTCCTGATCAACGACGGCAACGTCGAGCTCCGGGTGACCGAGGTCGACGGCCCGCGGGTCAAGACCATCGTCATCGAGGGCGGTGTCATCTCCGACCACAAGGGCATCAACCTGCCCGGCGCGGCCGTGAACGTCCCCGCCCTGTCGGAGAAGGACATCGACGACCTGCGCTTCGCCCTCCGCATGGGCTGCGACATGGTCGCCCTGTCCTTCGTCCGCGACGCCAACGACGTCAAGGACGTCCACCGCGTCATGGACGAGGAGGGCCGCCGGGTCCCCGTCATCGCCAAGGTGGAGAAGCCCCAGGCCGTCGAGAACATGGAGGCCGTCGTCGCGGCCTTCGACGCGGTCATGGTGGCCCGCGGCGACCTGGCCGTCGAGTACCCGCTCGAAAAGGTCCCGATGGTCCAGAAGCGGCTCATCGAGATGTGCCGCCGCAACGCCAAGCCGGTGATCGTCGCGACCCAGATGATGGAGTCGATGATCACCAACTCCCGCCCGACCCGCGCGGAGGCGTCCGACGTCGCCAACGCCATCCTCGACGGCGCCGACGCGGTCATGCTGTCCGCCGAGTCCTCGGTGGGCGCCTACCCGATCGAGACCGTCAAGACGATGTCGAAGATCGTCACGGCGGCCGAGGAGGAGCTCCTGTCCAAGGGCCTCCAGCCGCTGGTCCCGGGCAAGAAGCCGCGCACCCAGGGCGGCTCCGTCGCCCGCGCGGCCTGCGAGATCGCGGACTTCCTCGACGGCAAGGCCCTGGTCGCCTTCACCCAGTCCGGCGACACCGCCCGCCGCCTGTCGCGCTACCGCGCCACGCAGCCGATCCTCGCGTTCACGACGGACGTGAACACCCGCAACCAGCTCACCCTGAGCTGGGGCGTCGAGTCGGCCATCGTCCCGCACGCCGACAGCACGGACGCCATGGTCGACCTGGTGGACGCCGAGGTGATGAAGCTCCAGCGCTTCAACGCCGGCGACACCATGATCATCACGGCCGGCTCGCCCCCCGGCGTCCCGGGCACGACCAACATGGTCCGCGTCCACCACCTGGGCGGCGGCACCCCCGCCTGAAGCCCGACGGCTGACCGCCCGACCGCCTGACTCTGCCGCACAGAGACCGAGGGCGGCACCCCGGAGACCCGGGGTGCCGCCCTCGGTGTTTCCCGTCGCCCGGGGCTACTGGCCAGTAGTTTCGGCCGAAATCACACTGGTGTGGCCGAAAACGCACTACCGGCGGTAACCCGATCGTGAAACGCTCGAACCGCCTTGGGGGAAGGCAAACGGGGTTGTGCACCTGACCCGTGCACAGGGGGAATCGACCAGTTCACTCCACCGTGCCACCGCATGCCGCGGCGGCACGGCCGTACGTACGCGCGCCTTCCTTCGGGCTGACCGAACCCCTGAAGACAGGCAACAAGCACGTGCAACGAACCACCCTTTTGCGGGGCAGGAGTCGCGCTTCCCGCGACGCCCTGCGGCGCGGGCTGGCGGGCACCGCCCTGCTCACCGCCTCCGCGGTCCTCGTGGGCCTGATCCAGGCCGCTCCCGCCGGCGCGGTCGAGGTCCCCCCGGACACCGACCCGCCCTACCGGCCGATCAGCCTCGGCGAGCAGGCCCGCCTCGACCGCTGCGCGGGCGGTTTCGCCCTGCACATCGGCGGGCCGGAGATGAAGAAGACGGCGGCCAAGGCCCTCACCGGTCCCGCCGCCGACCTGGCCGCCGCGACCGACCTCGCCACCGGGATGTACCCGCTGGACCAGGCCCGGATCAAGGACCGCGACTCGTACGAGGGCTCCCCGGTGGCCTCGGCCGAGCGGCGGGAGCGCTGGGAGAAGGCGAACTACCCGTACTGGAAGTCCGGCACGGGCGCGGGCATCGACCAGTACGCCCCCAAGTTCGACAAGGACGTCGTCGCCTTCACCCTGGGCCCCCAGCGGGACCTGTACAACCAGCTGGGCTCCGACGCCCACGCCGTGCCCTCGAACGCCGCCCTCGACAAGGCGAAGGCGCTCGCCGCCGAGCTCAAGGGCAAGGACGAGAACCACGACTTCGTCACCAACTCGATGCTGAAGGACGCGTCGAGCGGCAACTACCGCATGCCGACCGCGAGCGACATCGCCCGCTACCTGCGGCTCGGCGGCTACATGGGCAAGGCCCCGGCCGAGGGCTCGGCCGAGTTCCGCCTGGAGGTCGAGGCGCTGAAGGTCGCCTGGGGCGCGTGCGACAGCCGCAACCCGCTCGACTTCTACCGGGTCATGTCCCCGATCGTCGTCACCGCGCACCTGGAGTGGGAGAAGGAGTACGCCACCCAGGCCAAGCCGCGTGCCGAGATCGTCAACGCCGAGGTCGCGGCCGCGGCCGAGGTGCGCGAGTCCACCGAGGCCATGATCGAGGCGCTGGGCCAGGCGTGGCTCGCCGACCAGATCCTGACCTGGCAGAAGTACTGGGCCGGCCAGCCGGCGTCGAGCCGCCCGGCCGCGTCCGTGTTCACCCAGGCCACCAAGGACCTGGCCACGGCCCGTACCAAGGCCGCCGAGCAGGCGAAGATCGCGGCGGCCTCCGCCGCGTCCGCCAGGACGGCGTCCGAGAAGGCCGACACCGCGCAGGACGCCGCGTGGGCGCTCGCCGACGCCGCCAAGGCTCCGCGCGGCCGGGGCCTGCTGTTCGCCCAGCAGTCCGTCCAGGTCGCCAAGGCCTCGGCCGCCGCCGCCCAGGCCGCGGCGAAGGCCGCCGAGACGGCGTCGAACGCCGCCAAGGCGACGGTCGCGGACAGCAACACCCTGTACGCCCTGGCGCAGACCCAGTCGCACGCCCTGAACACCGAGTTCCGCCGCGTCGCCGCGCAGGAGGCCGCCGCCCAGGCGAAGGCCGCCGCCGCGTCGGCCGCGGCCCAGGCCAAGGAAGCCGCGGAGAACGCCACCAAGGCGAAGACCGCCCAGGCCACCGCCGAGGCCGCCCGGGACACGGCGAAGACGGCCGCGGACAACGCCAAGGCGCAGCGGATCAAGGCCGAGCAGGAACGTGACGTCGCCAAGGCCGAGCACGCCAAGGCCACGGCGGAGCGGAACAAGGCGCTGGCGGCGGAGAAGCGCGCCGCCACCGAACGTGAGGCGGCGGCCAAGGCCCGTACCGCCGCCGAGTCCGCCGGCTCGACCGCCGCGGACAAG
This sequence comes from Streptomyces sp. NPDC033966, assembly GCF_055575955.1. NCBI lineage: Bacteria > Bacillati > Actinomycetota > Actinomycetes > Kitasatosporales > Streptomycetaceae > Streptomyces > Streptomyces sp. NPDC033966. The sequence goes on from NZ_JBVIRQ010000001.1 coordinate 362,064, forward strand.
CTGGACGCCGCCGAAGGCGCCGAGAACCGGGCGGCCATCGCCCGTGACGCGGCCGCGCAGGCTGAGCGCGACATGCGTGCCAAGGACGCCCGCGCCGCCGCCCTGGAGTCGGCGGCGGCCGCCGCCGAGGGCACCGCCGCCGCCGGGGACAGCCGCAAGGCCGCGACGGAGGCCCGCACCGCGGCCAACACCGCGAAGGGCGCGGCGGACCGTGCCCGCACCGCCGCCGACGAGGCGGGCTCCGCCGCGGTCGAGGCCCGTGCCGCCGCCACCCGGGCCGAGGGCGCCGCCGCCCGCTCGCAGGCCGCGTACGAGAACGCGAACTCGCAGTGGTGGACGAGCTACGCGGCCGCCCAGACGGCCCACGCGGCTGCCGCCGAGGCCATCGACGCCTCGGACGCCGCCTCCGCGAACGCCGTGAAGGCGGAGGCGGAGGCCAAGAAGGCCCAGGCCGCCTCGGTCCAGGCCAAGAAGGAGGCGGCCGCGGCCCAGGACGAGGCCGAGAAGACCTCGGCCTGGTCCGCGGTCACCGCCGGACACGCCTACGCGACCGCCCAGGCGGCCATGGCCGCCCGCGACTCGGCCGCGGAAGCCGTCAAGCCGGCCAACACCGCCATCGCGGCCGGTACCCCGTACCGGGAGTCCGACTCCGCCGCCGCCTTCGCGGTCCTGGTGGGGCAGTCCGCCAAGTCGCTCGCCGAGCAGCAGGCGGCGGCGGCCACCGCGAAGTCCGAGGAGGCCGCCAAGGCCGCGGCCGCCGCCAAGGCACTCGCCGACAAGGCCTCCGGTGACGCCAAGCTCGCGGCCCAGGCCTCGGCCGCCGCCGCGGCGGACACCGCAGCGGCACTGAAGTCGGTCGCCGCCGCGCGTGCCTCCGCCGCCACGGCGGCCAAGGCCGCGGCTGCCGCGAAGGCCGCGGAGACCAAGGCGACGGAGTACAACTCCCAGGCCGGTGCCGAGGTCCTCCTCGCCGGCAACGCCTCGCGGGACGCGGCGAGCGAGGCCGCCGCCGCCAACAGCGAGGCCACCGAGGCGGAGAAGAGCGCCGCCAACGCCCGTACCTCCGCCAACGCGGCCAAGAAGGACTCCGACGCCGCGAACAGCGCGGCCACCAAGGCCGAGTCGGACGCGAAGGCGGCGGAGGGTGCCGCGGCCAACGCCCAGCAGTCGGCGAAGGACGCCGACGCGTCGGCGGACCGGGCCGAAGAGGCCTACCGCAAGTGGGAGGAGGAACAGCGCGCTGCGCAGATCGCCGCCTCCAAGAACGACGGCGGTCCCGGGTACGGCGGCGCGGACCTGAACCTCACCCAGGAGGAGGCGCTGCGCAAGGCCTGCGGCCAGGCCTGCGTGGACGAGTACAAGGCCGCTCTGGAGGCGGCCAACAAGGACGTCATCGACTGGGTGATCGAGAACGGCGGCCAGATCCTCCTCGACGTCCTGGGTGTCACCGCCGCGAGGAAGTGCTTCTCCTCGTGGGACGTGGAGAGCTGCCTGTGGACGGCGCTGAACGTCGTCCTCATCGGCGCCGCGGTGCTGAAGATCCCGCAGGTCGCGGTGGCCGTTACCAAGATCGCAGTCGGCCTCGGCGGCTATTTCCGTGCGACTGCGGCGGCCGCCCAGACCCTCGCCCGCCTGAAGCCGATCGCGATGGTCAGCGCGCACGTGGAGTTCGGTGCCTTCCGCACCATCACCGCCGCGGGCGTCCACCCCACGCTGATCAAGCGCGCCGTCACCGCCGGGGGATGGAAGTGGACGATCAGCACCGGACACGCCATGAACCGGGCCCACAAGGCCCCCAAGGGCAAGCCGTCCTTCCCCGCGCTCAACACCACGCACCTGAATCCCGACACCATCGAGAAGGCCCTTATCCTCGAAACCCTGACCCACATGGGCAAGGGCGGCAGCATGCAGGGCTTGCAGAACGTCATCGTCACCATCGATGGCATGGAGATCACCGGAAACATCTTCAAGTTCGGCGACGACGCCATCTCCATCTCGACCTACTACCGGACCGGCTGATGAGCGAACGAGGAACGAGCGTGACGGAACTGCTGAGGCTGGGCCGTGGAGTCACCCCCGAGGACAACGTGGACGTGACCCCGGAACAGTTCGGCCTCGCCGAGTTCGAGTACGTGGAGACGGTCATCTACGCGGGCCCGGACGAGATCCTCTCCATGCTTCGCACGCTGAAGGCCGAGAACTTCATCGGCCTCCCGCCGTGGGCACGCAACCTGGCCTACCGGATCGCGTGCCTGCAGCGCCCGGACGACGCGGCACTGCTGCGCGAGGCCGCTGACGACCTCCTCGCCTTCGGCCCCGACTGGGACGACATCGCGGAGGAGCTCCAGGCCAAGGCGGACCTCCTCGACCCGCCGAAGGGACCGGGGGCGGCTTCCTAGCCCCGCCGACCATGAAAGAAGGCCTGCACCCCGAGGGGTGCAGGCCTTCTTTCACGCCAGGACTACTTCTCCGCCGGGCCGATGTAGTTCTTCAGGCCCGGGACGGTGAGGTTGCCGCCGAACTGGCCGGCCTGGACGACCTTGACCTTCGTGAAGAACGCGAAGGGGACGTTCAGGGGCGGCGGGGTGTTCGGGGTGAACTCGACCGGGATGATCCCGAAGAGGTTGCCCTTGAGGCTTTCGGTGTACATCGTCACCTTCGCGCCGCGGATCGTGGACGTGGAGCCCGGACGCGACTTCAGGTGGGCGATGTTGGGGCTCGTACCCACGGTCTGGTACAGGTCCTTGATGTCCAGCGAGTCCGCGGTGAACTTCAGGACCTTCTTGACCTTGCCGCCCGCCGTCTTCACCTCCACGATGCCCTCGTAGTCGAGGCCGTAGAGGGTCAGCAGCGAGCTGTCCAGGTACCAGGGCTCGTCCGGCAGGAGCGGGATGCCGGGCTCCAGCTTGGCGTTGGCGAAGGCCTCGGCGTCGAAGGTCGGGCAGGGGAAGGGCTGCTTCCCGTTCGGGTCCGTGGTCGCCGACGTGCTCGGAGAGGGGCTGGGCGACGCCCCGTCGGCGTCCTTGGCCGTCTTGCCCGTCTCGTCCTTCGGCTTGGTGACCGTGTCCTTGACGCTCTGCGGGAGCTCCTCGACCTTCACCCCGGCCTTCTTCGCGGCGTCGCGTATCGCGTCGGCCGCCGGGTCGGCGGTCTTCGTCGCGCTCGGGGTCGGCGCGGGCGCCGGGGTGGCCGGCGTCTTCGCGTCCTGGAGGGGCTTGCCGAGTCCGTCCACGAGGCCCTTGAGGGCGTCGCCGACGCCCAGCGGGTCGAGCGGGTTCACCGGCTTGGCGGCCGGGGCCGTCGCCGACGCCGACGGGGAGGCGCTCGTCTTCGGGGTCTCGGGCGTCTTGGCGGACGGGGAGGCCGAGGGGCTCGCCGCCGGCTTCGGGGCCTTGCTCGCGCCGGGAGAGGGAGTCGCACCCGGCGAGGTGCTGGGCGACGGCGAGGTGGACGCGGACGTCGACGGCGTGGGCGTCGGCGAGGCCGACTTCGTGGGCTCGTCGGACCGGGTCACGCACGGGCCGGGCGCGAAGGGGATGTCCTTGTCGTCGGCCAGCGCCAGCTTCGGGGCGATGCCCATCCCGACGAGGACCGCGGTCGGCATCGCCGCGAGGGCCATCGTCTTGCCGACGGGTATCTGGATCTTGTTCAGCAGCGACTTCCTGGGCGCCGCGTGGCGCGGGCCCCTTCTCTCACGGGACTCTGCACCTGGGGCCACGCCCCGCTGCGTCTCGTCACCCCGCACTGTTCCTCCCGCCATCGGCGTGGGCAGTCGTCTCGGTCGCGTACGGCGTTTCCGTGTCACGGGGGCCCGGGATGCCGTAGAACGGGTCCGCGGGCGGCACTTCGGCCGCGTCGGCCTCCTCGGGCTCCTCCTCCACCGGCTTTCCCGGAGCCCAGGCCAGCGCGAGCGCTCCGCCGAGCAGGGAGAACAGGAAACCGAGGAAGAAACCGCCCAGGTTGGACACCGGCAGCGAGACCAGGGCCAGCAGGATCGAGGCGACACCCGCGAACACCCGGATGCCCTGCTGGAACCATTGGGCGATGCCCAGGGTGATCAGCAGGATGCCGATGATCAGCGAGCCCGCACCGGCGGTCGTGGCCATGGCGATGGTGACGTTGCCCAGCCGGAGGTCCGCGTAGGGGAAGTAGGCGATCGGAACGCCGCCCAGGGACGTGAAGAGACCCGCCCAGAAGGGACGGCTGCCCCGCCAGGCGCGGAAACGGTGGTGCACGACGGTGAGCCAGTGGTCGTCTGCGGCGCGAACCGGGGCCTCGGGGTTCATGGACAACAGCTCCCTGGAAACGGTGGTACGGAGAACTCTGTGGAGCCCGGGCGGGCGTACGGCGGCCGCTGCCGCCGTCCGCCCGTCCGGTCACATCACAGGACGGAACCGGCTTACTTCTCGTCCTGGTAGCACGGCTCGTTGCCGCTGATCAGGCGCAGCTTGAGGTCGGGCAGCGTGAAGGTGCCCGCCGTCGTCGCCCAGGCCTTCTGACGGACCTTCGTCAGGACGGCCTTCTTGGCACGCTGCGAGAACAGGCCGCCGTCCGCCACCGTGTTGGCCTGCGGCCCGGTCGGGTGCGTCCCGTCCTTCGCCGCGCCCACTGCGACACCGATGTCCAGGTCGGTGAACTCGGCGTTGGTGTCGAGCTCGGCGACATCCAGGTAGATGTTGTGCGCGACGGCGGGCGTGCCCTTGTGGCCGGTGCGCAGTTGCATCGTGATGGCGCCGAGGCCCGGGACCGGGGTGACCAGGGACTGGCACATGTTGGTGATCTCGGCGCGACTGAACCCGGAGATGGTGACCGGGTGCTTGGTCTTCTTGTTGGGGTCGCCCAGCGTCGCACCTTCGGCCACGCTGCCGTACTGGAGCAGGTCGTCACCGTCGAGCTTGTCGGCCGACACCTTGAAGTCCTGGCCCGAGACGCTGAAGGACGCCGCGAGGGCACCCTGCGCCAGACCCACACCGACCGCGGCGGTGGCCGCGAGACTCGGCACCATGACGAGCGCGAAGCGCTTCCATCTGGTCCCGCCACGAACCTGAGAACTCATCTTGTTCCTCCTTCTCGGACGTACATCTCCGGTCCGGGCCGGGAGGCCCGTCCTGGGATGGGAGAAGTGCTACGTCCTCGGGAAGGAGCGCAGGCGGCCGAGCCGCGGCGCAGCCGCGTCCGATACACCGGCGTTCACCCCCGAGCGACAACCACTGGGCCACGCGTTCGCGCAACCTGGAGGACAGGCCCTGCCGGTGTGGCAGAGACCCCCCTGTCCACGGCCGGTGCCACTGTCACCGGCCGGCCCGGTGGGGACCCTCCGCCGCGGTTCCGGGTGAGCGGTTCTGCGGGAAGGACCGAGCGTCGCCGATCGTGGTCCATTCCCGGCCGGGGCACAAGGGGGTTCGTTACTGGCGGGTAACGGCTGGATAACCGGAGTCTGTCCCGGTGGCATCGCACGGCCACACAGGGTGTCACCCTGGGCCACGACAGAAGGGGTGAAGAACGAACCAACCGGACAGTTCACGGGGTTCGATTTACTGCGAGTAACAGCGGCCGCGATTACCAAGTTTTGGCAAAACGCGGCCGCTGTTTATCTCCGTGTCAACAAATCGCCGGTGGCGGCACACGCAACCGGAGTACGGCTAGAACAGCACCCGCGCCAGCGCCGTACGGGCCTGCGAGACCCGCGGGTCGTCCGCGCCGATCACGTCGAACAGCTCCAGCAGCCGGACCCGTACCGCGTCCCGGTCGTCACCGAAAGTCACCCGGACCGTATCCACCAGGCGCCCGAAGGCGTCCGCCACGTGCCCGCCCGCGAGGTCCAGGTCGGCCGCGGCCATCTGCGCGGCCGGGTCCTTCGGGTTCGAGGCGGCCTCGGCGCGCACCGTCTGCGGGTCCATGTGCTGCACCCGGGACAGCAGCTCGGCCTGGGCCAGGCCCAGCTTCGCTTCGGTGTTCGCCGGGTCGTCGGCCAGTACGTTCTTGTACGCCTGCACCGCACCGGCCAGGTCGCCCGCGTCCAGCGCGACGACGGCCGCCTCCAGCAGCGCGTCGTACGGACCCGCCGGAACCGCGGCGGGGGCCGCCGGGGCACCCTCGGCGCCGGGGTCGACCTGGAGGCCGATGAGGCCGAAGCGCTCCTCGGCGACCTGGACCAGCTGGGCCAGGGTCTCGCGGATCTGCTGCTCGGGCGCCACGCCCTGGAACAGCGGAAGCACCTGGCCGGCGACCACGGCGAACACGGCCGGGATGCCCTGGATGCCGAACTGCTGCATCAGCATCTGGTTGGCGTCGACGTCGATCTTCGCCAGTACGAAACGGCCGTCGGCCTCGACGGCGAGACGCTCCAGCAGCGGGCCGAGCTGCTTGCACGGCTCGCACCACTCGGCCCAGAAGTCGAGGACGACCGGAACCTCGTTGGAGAGCTGGAGCACGTCGCGCTCGAAGCCCGCCTCGGATACGTCGAAGACGAGGGCGGACGGCGGTACGGCGCCGCCGGGCGCGCTGCCCGCGCCGCCGCCCTGCCGGGCCGCGTCGCTGCGCGCCTGCTCGGCCTTGGCCTTGGCTTCGCCGGCCGCCTTCACAGCGGCGAGGTCGACCACGCCGCTCATGGACATGTTTCTGGGCTGCATGCGTACATCCTCCCCCTTGTGCGCGCGCCGACGAAAAGGATCCCGAAAGATCGTCCTGCGTTGTGCGATGTTCGGCGCCGGGTCCCCACCTGGCGCCAGTAGCTTCGCGTGGTTGTCGCTCTTACGCTACGAGCCGTAGCGTAACTCCCCCGGAGCCCGCGCGCCCCGTGATCTGAACCACAGCGAACAGGCCCCCGCCGGTTCCCCTACCGACGGGTATGGTCTCGGCCATGCGCAACCCCAGCCCCGGTGTCAGCTCCCCGCACGGCCGTACCGGCCGCCCCCGCAGCGCGGCCGCCGACACCGCGATCCTCGCGGCGACCCGGGACGCGCTGGTGGAGCTGGGCTGGTCGAAGCTGACGATGGGGGACGTCTCGGCCCGCGCCGGGGTCGCGAAGACCACCCTCTACCGGCGCTGGGCGGGCAAGAACGAGCTGGTCGTGGACGCCGTCGCGGAGCTGTTCGACGAGCTGGAGCTGCCGGACCGGGGCTCGCTCGAAGCCGACATCGAGGACGTGGTGCTCCAGTTCGCGCGGCTGCTGCGGCGCCCGGAGGCCCGTACGGCCCTGATGGCCGTGGTCGCGGAGTCCACCCGGGACGAGGCGCTGCGGGACCGGATCCGGTCGGCGATCGTGGACCGGCAGAAACGTCTCGTCGTACTGGGTCGCGAACGGGCCCAGGCCCGGGGCGAACTCCCGCCCGAGGAGGACGCGGCCCTGGCCCGCCACACCACCGACCTGATCTTCGACGTGATCGCGGGCACGGTGGTGCACCGGGCGCTGGTGAGCTGCGAGCCGGTGGACGAGCTGTGGGCGGGCGCCTTCACCGCCCTCCTGATGCACGGCCTCCAGGGCGCGGCCCGCGCCTGACGGCGCCCCGTCACCGCAGAACACGGCGCGGCCGGCCGCACCCCCACCGCGGGGGTACGGCCGGCCGCTGTGCGTCCGCTGCCGCCGGGGGCTAGAAGCCGGCCGGCTCGGTGTAGACGCCCCACTCGTCGCGCAGGACGTTGCAGATCTCGCCGAGCGTGGCCTCGGCGCGTACCGCGTCCAGCATGGCCGGGATCATGTTCGTCCCGTCCCGGGCGGCGTCCAGCATCGCCTTCAGCGAGGCCGTCACCTTGGCGTCGTCGCGGCGCTCCTTGCGGGCGGCCAGCACGCGGACCTGCTCGCGCTCCACCTCGTGGCTGACGCGGAGGATCTCCAGGTCGCCGGTGACGGAGCCGTGGTGGACGTTGACGCCGACGACCCGCTTGTCGCCCTTCTCCAGGGAGCGCTGGTACTGGAAGGCCGACTCGGCGATCTCGCCGGTGAACCAGCCGTCCTCGATGCCGCGCAGGATGCCGGAGGTGATCGGCCCGATGGGGTGCCGGCCGTCCGGGTGGGCGCGCAGGCCGCGCTCCTTGATCTGGTCGAAGATCTTCTCGGCGTCGGCCTCGATGCGGTCGGTGAGCTGCTCCACGTACCAGGAACCGCCCAGCGGGTCGGCGACGTTGGCGACGCCGGTCTCCTCCATCAGCACCTGCTGCGTGCGCAGCGCGATCTCGGCGGCCTGCTCGCTGGGGAGGGCGAGGGTCTCGTCGAGGGCGTTGGTGTGCAGGGAGTTGGTGCCGCCGAGGACGGCCGCGAGGGCCTCGACCGCGGTGCGCACGACGTTGTTGTACGGCTGCTGCGCGGTGAGGGAGACGCCGGCGGTCTGGGTGTGGAAGCGCAGCCACATGGCCTTGTCCGACTTCGCCCCGTAGACCTCCTTCATCCAGCGCGCCCAGATGCGGCGGGCCGCGCGGAACTTGGCGATCTCCTCGAAGAAGTCGAGGTGCGCGTCGAAGAAGAAGGAGAGGCCGGAGGCGAAGTGGTCCACGTCCAGGCCGCGGGAGAGGCCGAGTTCCACGTAGCCGAAGCCGTCGGCCAGGGTGTAGGCGAGCTCCTGCGCGGCCGTCGCCCCGGCCTCGCGGATGTGGTAGCCGGAGACGGAGAGCGGCTTGTAGGCGGGGATGCCGTTCGCGCAGTACTCCATGAGGTCGCCGATGAGGCGCAGGTGCGGCTCGGGTTCGAAGAGCCACTCCTTCTGGGCGATGTACTCCTTGAAGATGTCGGTCTGGAGCGTGCCGTTGAGCACGGCCGGGTCGACGCCCTGGCGCTCGGCCGCGACCAGGTACATGCAGAAGGCGGGCACGGCGGGGCCGCTGATGGTCATGGAGGTGGTGACGTCGCCGAGCGGGATGTCCTTGAAGAGGACCTCCATGTCGGCGGCGGAGTCTATGGCGACGCCGCAGTGGCCGACCTCGCCGAGCGCCCGCGGGTCGTCGGAGTCGCGCCCCATCAGGGTCGGCATGTCGAAGGCGACGGAGAGCCCGCCGCCGCCGGCGGCCAGGATCATCTTGTAGCGCTCGTTGGTCTGCTCGGCGTTGCCGAAGCCGGCGAACTGCCGGATGGTCCAGGTCCGGCCGCGGTAGCCGGTGGCGTGCAGACCGCGGGTGAAGGGGTACTCCCCCGGCCAGCCGATGCGCTCGAACCCCTCGTAGGAGTCGCCGGGGCGGGGCCCGTAGACGGGGTCGACGTCATCTCCGGAGAGCGTCGTGAAATCGGCCTCGCGCTTGCGGGCCTTGTCATACCGGGCCTGCCAGCGGCGGCGGCCCTCCTCGATGGCGTCAGCGTCCATACCCATGAATTTACTAGGACGTCCTAGTAAATGTCGATGGCAAACCCCCGGGGAGTCTCCCCGGGGGTGTCCGGATCCGGTCGGACCCCAGCGGCGCTCAGGCCTTGGCGGTCGCCATGCCGTCGGTGACCAGCGGCTCGATCTCGGCGCGGATGCCGCGCTCGACGAAGAAGGCGGCCAGCGGGATGGTCCCCGAGACCAGCACCCACAGCAGCTTGCCGAACGGCCACTTGGCCTTGGAGCCCAGGTCGAAGGCGAAGACCAGGTAGATCATGAAGAGCACGCCGTGGACCTGCGAGACCGCGAGGGTCAGGCCGGCGCCGGTGTCGAAGCCGTACTTCGCCACCATGCAGGCGCAGAGGATCAGGAGCATGACCGCGGTCACGTAGGCCATGACGCGGTAGCGGGTCAGCACGCTTCGTTTCATGCCGTCGAGCCTAACCGTCCGTTTTGCGCGATCTTGACGCGGCCCCGGGTCCGGCGCCGGGTCCGGCGCCGTGACTCAGTTCTCGTCGAAGTCCGCGGCGGCCACCCGCAGCGGGCGCAGCAGCGCGAAGATCTCCGCGCACTCCTCCGAGTCGTACACGCCGAGGCCGAAGTCGATGGCCATCAGGTCCTTCGTCGCCGCCTCGACCACCTCGCGGCCCTTCGCCGTGATCGACGCGAGCGTGCCGCGGCCGTCCTGCGGGTTGGGGCGCTTGTCGACCAGGCCGGACTTCACGAGCCGGTCCACCGTGTTCGTCACGGAGGTCGGGTGGACCATCAGACGCTCGCCGATCTTCGACATCGGCAGCTCGCCCGCCTGGGAGAAGGTGAGGAGCACGAGCGCCTCGTACCGGGCGAAGGTCAGCCCGTACGGCTTCACCACCGCGTCGACCTCCGCCAGCAGGATCTGGTGCGCGCGCATGATGGAGGTGATCGCCGCCATGGACGGCACGGGCCCCCAGCGCTGCCGCCAGAGCTCGTCTGCGCGGGCGATGGGGTCGAAGGGGAGGCTGAGCGGCTTGGGCATCCACCAGACCCTACCGGGCGGTCATTTGACCGCGAGCCCCGTCTCATTCCTCGACCGCCGCACCTCGGCCAGGAGCAGTACCACGACCGCGGTGCCGAGCGCGGCGGCACCGGCGACGACGACGTGCGCGGGGAGGAGCTCGGCGGCGGCACCGGCGAGGGCCATGCCGACCCCCTGGAGGGTCATCAGGCCCGTGCTCAGCAGGGTCATCGCCCGTCCGCGCAGCTCGTCGGGGACGGCGTCCACGTACATCCGGTCCAGCCCGAGGGTGTAGGCGTGCGCCAGCCCGGCGAGCAGCAGCGCCACCAGGACCACGGCCGGGCCGGGGCGTACGGCGAACAGCAGGAGCGGGAGCGGGGAGGCGGCGGCCAGCGGCGCCGTGATCCGCGAACGCGTTCGGGCGGTGAGCGCCGACCCCGCCCAGAGTTCACCCGCGACGGTGCCGACGGGCAGCGCGCACATCAGCACCCCCAGGGTGACGGTCCCGGCCCCGATGCCCTCGGTGTACGGGGCGAGCAGTGCCTCCGGCACGACGGCGAAGGCGGGCGGCAGCCAGCACAGCAGGGTGAGCGCCCGCAGCCGGCGCCCGCCGAGGACGGCCCGCAGCCCGCCGAGCGGGGAGGCGCGCACGGCGCCGGGACCGGCGGCGCGGGCGGGCCGGGCCCGGGTGCCCAGGCGCAGCAGCAGCGCGGAGGCGAGGAACCCGGCGGCGGTCAGCCCGATGGCCGCGCGCGGGGAGACGGCGGCCAGCAGCAGTCCGCCGAGGCCGAAGCCGGCGAGCTGAGCGCTCTGCGCCACCATCCGCAGCAGCGAGCGGCCGAGGACGAAGGCCTCGCCGGTCCCGAGGACGTCGGTGAGGGAGGCGCTGCGGGCGCCCTGGAAGAGGGGGGCGACGAGGGCCATGGCGCAGCGCAGTACGAGGATCCCCGCGACCGGCGTCCCCGGCCAGACCATGCCGGCCGCGCAGGCGGCGCACAGCAGGTCGCACCCGACGAGCACCCGCCGGGCGGGGTACCGGTCGGCGAAGGGGGCGAGCAGGACGCCGCCGAGGGCGTACGGCAGGAAGCCGAGGGCGAAGGTGAGCGCGCTCAGCAGGGGTGAGCCGGTGGCGCGGTAGACGAGGACGGTGAGGGAGATCTCGGCGACGACGACGCCGAGCAGGGACAGCAGGTGCGCGGCGAAGACGGCGCGGAACTCGCGGACGCGGAACAGGGGGCGGTACCCCGTGCCCGGGTCCCCGGCGGCCGGGGTGGTGGTCGCGTTGTCGGTGGGCATGGCCCGAACCCTGGCGGGGCTACGCTGGCGGCCCTAGGGATTCGGCCCGGCCCGAATCTTCCGGCGGCGAGGCCCGGGGGGCTGCGTGGCGTTCCACTACCGGTTCGGTCCGGCCGACCTGCTCCGGTGCCGGTTCGCGATCTCCCCGCTCTGGGAGACGCAGGAGGCCGTACGGGTCCTGCTGCGCCCGCACCGGCAGGCGTACCACCTGCCCTGGCTGAGCCGGGTCCGGTCCGCCGCGGCCGGCCTGGACCTGCGTCCGCTGTGGCTGCTGATGCCGAGGAAGGGGCACAACCCGGACCTGCTGAGCCCGCCGCCGGCCGGACCGTCCGTCACCTTCGGGGAGGAGCTGGCCCGGGTGCGGGCGGCGGCCGGTGACCCGGAGGCCGCCCGCGAGGACCTGCGGCGGGCCCTGGTCTGCACCCCGGGGGCGGTGGACAGCGACATCGGGCGGCGGATGCTGGCGGATCCCGCGCGGGCGGTGGGGGAGCTGGCCGAGCTGTACGAGCGGGCCTGGGAGGTGTTGATCGCCCCGCACTGGACCCGGCTGCGGGCCCTGCTGGAGGCGGACGTGCTGTTCCACTCGCGCCGGCTGGCGGCGGGCGGGCTCCAGGCGCTGCTCGACGGGCTCCACCCGGACCTGCGCTGGTACGGGGAGGAGCAGACCCTGACCATCGAGCGCCCGTCCCACCACGACCGCGCACTCGGCGGGCAGGGGCTGCTGCTGATGCCGAGCGCCTTCGTCTGGCCGGAGGTGGTGGGCGGGTTCGACCCGCCGTGGCAGCCGGCGCTGGTGTACCCGGCCCGGGGCATCGGGGCGCTGTGGACGGCCGCGGCCGGTCCGGCCCCGCGGGCCCTGGCGGGGCTGCTGGGGCGGGCCCGGGCGGAGGTGCTGTGCGCCCTGCACGAGCCCGCCTCGACCACGGACCTCGCGCACCGGCTGGGCCTGGCCCCCTCGACGGTGTCGGCGCACCTGAAGGCCCTGCGGGCGGCGGGGCTCCTCGTCCCCTTCCGCCAGGGCCACCGCGTCCTGTACGAACGCACCCCCCTGGGCATCGCCCTGGCCTCAGGCTCCGCCGGCTGACCCCACCCCGCCGGGCGGCGGTGTCAGCCCCGGGTTCCCCGCCGGAGGCCGTGGCGGACGGCGCGCTGCGTCAGCGGCCCGAGGCCCTCCAGGACGGCGGCCAGCGCGGCCAGCTGCTCCAGCGCGGTGAGCGCCAGCCCGGCGCCCTCCGGGTCGACCCCCTCGTACAGCTCGATGCCGACGAACGACGCGGCCGTGGCCCGGGCCGGCCCCGCCGGGTCGGCGGGCCCGGCCGCACCCGGGCGGGTCCCGGGCCTGCGGAAAGCGCCCCCCGCCGGCGGGCGGGGGGCGCTTTCCGGAAACAGTGCGGGCGGCCGGCTCAGCCCTCGGAGAGGTGCCGCTCCACCGTCTCGACCTTCGAGGTGAGGCTGTCGGTGACGCCGGGCCGGATGTCGGCCTTGAGGATGAAGGAGACCCGGGGCGCCCGCTCCTCGACGGCGGCCACGGCGCGGCGCACCACGTCCATGACCTCGTTCCACTCGCCTTCGACGGTGGTGAACATGGCGTCGGTGCGGTTCGGCAGCCCGGACTCGCGTACGACGCGGACCGCGTCGGCCACGTACTCGCCGACCTCTTCGCCGACCCCCAGCGGGGTCACCGAGAACGCGACGATCACGCGTCCGCAGCCTGGCGCGCGCGGGCGGCGATGACGCTGTCGGTCTCGTCGCGCTTGAGCAGCTTGTCGCCGTAGAGCCCGCCGAAGGGCAGCAGCGCGAGCACGAAGAACAGGGCGACCTTCTTGACCGGCCACTTCGCCTTGTTCCACACGTCCAGCAGGAAGACCGCGTAGATGACGAACAGGATCCCGTGCAGGATGCCCAGCGGCATCATGAGGTAGTCGATGTCCGATACCCGGCTCAGCAGCGAGCCGAAGATCAGCAGGGCCGGGAACGACAGCGCCTCCGGAACGGAGATGAGGCGCAGCCGGTGCAGGGCGGAAGCGGTCTTGATGTCCACGTGGAACCTTCGGGGCCGGGTACCTGGGGTCCGTCCCAGTGTGTCAGCCGCTCTCCGCGATCTTCCCGCGGGGCCCCGGATCCCCCGAAGCCCGGCGATTGTGGCGGATATCGGCCCACCAGACCCTGTTCGCCCCGGCCCGCTGCCGATACCTTCATCCCCGTGGCTCAGTTCAGACTCCAAGGCAGCAAGGTGCTCGCCGTCGACCTGACCGGTGACGCCGTGAAAGCGAAGAACGGCGCCATGGTCGCGTACGACGGCCAGATGGCCTTCAAGAAGATGACGGGCGGCGGCGAAGGCCTCCGCGGAATGGTGACCCGCCGGCTGACCGGCGAACAGATGACCGTGATGGAGGTGCAGGGGCACGGCACCTGCTACTTCGCCGACCGCGCGAGCGAGATCAACCTCGTGAACCTGCGCGGCGAGAAGCTCTACGTCGAGTCCAGCAACCTCCTGTGCACCGACGCCGGCCTGCGCACCGGTACGACCTTCACCGGTCTGCGCGGCGCCACCACGGGCAACGGGCTCTTCACGACGACCGTCGAGGGCTCCGGCCAGGCGGCGATCGTGTCCGACGGGCCGGCGGTGGTGCTGCGCGTCAGCTCCCAGTACCCGCTGTCGGTCGACCCGGGCGCGTACATCGCGCACACGGGCAACCTCCAGCAGTCCTTCCAGTCGGGGGTCAACTTCCGCACCCTGATCGGCGAGGGCTCCGGCGAGGCGTTCCAGATCCGCTTCGAGGGCGAGGGCCTGGTGTACGTCCAGCCGAGCGAGCGCAACACGATCGGGGGTGACGTCTGATGCCGTTCCGCGAGATCAACTCGAAGATGGTCGAGGCCCAGGTGGTCCCCGGGCAGAAGATGTACAGCCAGCGCGGGGCGATGCTCGCCTACCGGGGCGAGGTCTCCTTCACCCCGAGCATCACCGGCGGCCAGGGCGGCGTCATGGGCATGATCGGGCGCCGGGTGGCGAACGAGCAGACCCCGCTGATGACGGTCGAGGGCAGCGGCACCGTGATGTTCGGCCACGGCGGCCACCACATCCAGGTGATCAACCTCCAGGGCGAGACCCTGTACGTCGAGGCCGACCGGCTGCTCGCCTTCGACGGCACCCTCCAGCAGGGCACGATGTTCATGGGCTCGCAGGGCGGGGTCATGGGCATGGTGCGCGGCCAGGTGACCGGCCAGGGCCTGTTCACCACCACCCTCAAGGGCCACGGCGCGGTCGCCGTGATGGCCCACGGCGGAGTCATCGAGCTCCCCATCACCCCGAACCGGCCGGTCCACGTCGACCCGCAGGCGTACGTGGCCCACCACGGGGACGTCCGGAACAAGCTCTCCACCGCGCTCGGCTGGCGGGACATGGTGGGGCGCGGCTCGGGCGAGGCGTTCCAGCTGGAGCTGTCCGGCCAGGGCGCGGTCTACGTACAGGCCTCGGAGGAGAAGCTGTGAACTTTGGCCCCGTGAACCCGGGCCCGGGCGGCCCGACGGTGTTCGACCCGCACAGCCTGCCCTCCGACGACAACGTGAACGCGTACACCTTCTGCGTGGAGCTCAAGGGGAGCCAGTGGTTCCTGCAGAAGGGCAAGATGATCGCCTACTACGGGCGCATCGAGTTCAACGGCATCGGCAACGGCCGCTTCGACCGCCTGCTGCGCACCAGCTTCCACTCGCCGCTGCACGCCAGTGACTGGGTGGTGGCCGAGGGGCAGGGCAAGATGCTGCTGGCCGACCGGGCCTTCGACGTGAACTCGTACGACCTGGAGAACGGCAACCTGACCATCCGGTCGGGGAACCTGCTGGCGTACCAGCCCTCGCTGGCGCTCAAGCAGTCGATCGTCCCGGGCTTCCTGACCCTGATCGGAACCGGGAAGTTCGTCGCGGCGTCCAATGGACCGGTGGTGTTCATGGAGCCGCCGCTGCGTGTCGATCCGCAGGCGCTGGTGGGCTGGGCGGACTGCCCCTCCCCCTGCCACCACTACGACCACGGCTACATGTCGGGCGTGATGGGCGGGCTGCGCTCGCTGACCGGCATCGGCGGCACCTCGGGTGAGGAGCACCAGTTCGAGTTCGTCGGCGCGGGCACGGTCCTGCTGCAGTCGACCGAGCTGCTGATGGCCGAGCAGTCGGTGGGCGCGGTGGGCGCCGGGGCGGCCACCGGCAACGCCCAGGGCGTTCCGGGGGCCGGCCAGGGTCCGCTGGGGCAGCTGGGCGTGCCCCGGATGCCGGGGCAGCTGGGCGATCTCCAGCGGCGTCTCGGGCTGTGAGGTCCGCGGCCCGCACCGCCCGAATGCGATCTTCCTATTTTTGTACGTAATTCAACTTCTTAGGTAGAGTTCTTTCATGGAGACGATGGAGACCGAGACGGCCACCCGCTGGCTTACCGACGCCGAACAGTGCGCCTGGCGCACCCACCTGGACGTCAGCAGACTGCTGATGCACCAGCTGGAAAAGGATCTCCAGCCCTTCGGACTCACCAACAACGACTACGAGATCCTGGTGAACCTCTCGGAGTCGGAAGGCCTGCGGATGCGCATGAGCGACCTGGCCACCGCCACGCTCCAGTCCAAGAGCCGGCTCTCCCACCAGATCACCCGCATGGAGACCGCGGGCCTGGTCCGCCGGGTGAACTGCGAGTCCGACCGCCGCGGCCTGTACGCGGTCCTCACGGACGAGGGCATGGAGACCATGCGCAAGGTCGCCCCGCACCACGTGGCGTCCGTCCGCGAGCACTTCATCGACCTGCTGCCGCCGGAGGCCCTCCAGGCACTGCGCGAGTCGCTGCGCCCGGTCGCGGAGCACCTGCGCGGCAACCGCGGCAAGATCTGAGCACGCGCCGTACACACGTGAGAGGGCGGGGAGCCGAGGCTCCCCGCCCTCTCACGCGTCGCGCGCCCCTCAGCCCTCGGTCAGGCTCTCCAGCAGCGCGTCCGAGGCCGCGTACGGGTCCAGCTCGCCGGCCGCCACCCGGGCCGCCAGCGCGTCCAGGTGCGCGTCCCCGCGCAGGTCGGCCAGGCGCCCCCGCAGTGCGGTGATCGCGATGGTCTCCACCTCCCGCGCCGCCCGCGCCGACCGGCGCTCGGCCAGCACCCCGCGCTCGTCCATCCACGCCCGGTGCTTCTCCAGCGCCTCGACCAGCTCGTCGATGCCCTGCCCGCGCGCCGCGACCGTCTTGACGATCGGCGGCCGCCAGTCGCCGGGCCCCCGGGTCTCGCCCAGGCCCAGCATGTGGTTCAGCTCCCGGGCGGTGGCGTCCGCGCCGTCCCGGTCGGCCTTGTTCACCACGTACACGTCGCCGATCTCCAGGATCCCCGCCTTCGCGGCCTGGATCCCGTCGCCCATGCCCGGAGCCAGCAGCACCACCGAGGTGTCGGCCTGCGAGGCGATCTCCACCTCGGACTGCCCGACGCCGACCGTCTCGACGAGGATCACGTCGCAGCCGGCCGCGTCCAGCACCCGGATCGCCTGCGGAGCCGCCCAGGCGAGGCCGCCCAGGTGCCCGCGGGTGGCCATGGAGCGGATGTAGACCCCGGGGTCGGACGCGTGGTCCGACATCCGGACCCGGTCGCCGAGCAGCGCCCCGCCCGAGAAGGGCGAGGACGGGTCGACCGCGAGCACGCCGACGCGCTTCCCGGCCGCGCGGTAGGCCGAGACCAGCGCCGACGTCGAGGTCGACTTGCCGACACCCGGGGAGCCGGTCAGCCCGACCACGTACGCGCCGCCGGTCAGCGGGGCCAGGGCGGCCATCACCTCGCGCAGTTGCGGGGACGCCCCCTCGACCAGTGAGATCAGCCGGGCCACTGCCCGCGGCCGGCCCTCACGGGCCTGTGCCACCAGCGTGGGGACGTCCACCGTCGCCATGCGCTCGCCCCTACGCCTTCGGGACGCGGATCACGAGGGCGTCGCCCTGGCCGCCGCCGCCGCAGAGGGCGGCCGCACCGGTACCGCCGCCTCGGCGCTTGAGCTCCAGCGCCAGGTGCAGCACCACACGGGCCCCGGACATGCCGATCGGGTGCCCCAGGGCAATGGCGCCGCCGTTGACGTTCACCTTTTCCGGGGTCACGCCGAGGTCCTTCATTGACTGCACGGCGACCGCCGCGAAGGCCTCGTTGATCTCGATGAGGTCCAGGTCGGAGACCTCCAGGCCGTCCTTCTTCAGGGCGTGCAGGATCGCGTTCGAGGGCTGCGACTGGAGGGAGTTGTCGGGGCCGGCCACGTTGCCGTGGGCGCCGATCTCGGCCAGCCACTCCAGGCCCAGCTCCTCGGCCTTCGCCTTGCTCATCACGACCACGGCGGCGGCGCCGTCGGAGATCTGCGAGGAGGTGCCGGCGGTGATGGTGCCGTCCTTGGCGAACGCCGGGCGCAGCTTGCCCAGGGACTCCGCCGTGGTCTCGGGGCGGATGCCCTCGTCGACGGCGAAGACGACCGGGTCGCCCTTGCGCTGCGGGATCTCGACCGGGGTGATCTCGGCCTCGAAGACGCCGTTCTTCTGCGCCGCCGCGGCCCGCTGGTGGGAGGCGGCGGCGAACTCGTCCTGCGGGGCGCGCTCGATGCCCAGGCGGGTGTTGTGCTTCTCGGTGGACTCGCCCATCGCGATGCCCTCGAAGGCGTCGGTCAGGCCGTCGTGGGCCATCGCGTCGAGCATCTCGATGGCGCCGTACTTGTACCCCTCGCGGGACTTCGGCAGCAGGTGCGGTGCGTTGGTCATCGACTCCTGGCCGCCCGCGACCACGATGTCGAACTCCCCGGCGCGGATGAGCTGGTCGGCCAGCGCGATGGCGTCCAGACCCGAAAGGCACACCTTGTTGATGGTGAGCGCGGGCACGTTCATGGGGATGCCGGCCTTGACGGCGGCCTGGCGGGCGGGGATCTGGCCCGCGCCGGCCTGGAGCACCTGGCCCATGATCACGTACTGGACCTGGTCGCCGGAGATCCCGGCCCGCTCCAGCGCGGACTTGATGGCGAAGCCGCCGAGGTCGGCACCCGAGAAGGACTTCAGCGAGCCGAGCAGCCGCCCCATGGGCGTGCGGGCCCCGGCGACGATCACTGAGGTGGTGTTGTTCGTTCCGGACATGAGGCACAGCCCCTTGAGGATGAGGAGTGAACGAGGGTTTACCCGAATGTACTGAGCAGTACCCGCGCAGTCATCGGGCAGTCGGTGTGATCGCTGGCACGTTGCGTGACGACCCTCCTCGGCGGTGCACTGGTCCCATGCTGACAAGAATCGACCACATCGGGATCGCCTGCTTCGACCTGGACAAGACCGTCGAGTTCTACCGTGCCACGTACGGGTTCGAGGTGTTCCACACCGAGGTCAACGAGGAGCAGGGCGTCCGCGAGGCCATGCTCAAGATCAACGAGACCTCCGACGGCGGGGCCTCCTACCTCCAGCTCCTGGAGCCCACCCGCGAGGACTCCACGGTGGCCAAGTGGCTGGCCAAGAACGGCGAGGGCGTGCACCACATCGCCTTCGGCACCGCCGACGTCGACGGCGACGCGGCGGCCATCCGCGGCAAGGGCGTCCGCGTCCTCTACGACGAGCCCCGTACCGGTTCCATGGGCTCCCGCATCACCTTCCTCCACCCCAAGGACTGCCACGGAGTCCTCACCGAGCTGGTCACCTCCGACCCCGACGCCGCCGGCCACTGATGTGACCGGCTCGCGCCACGGCACACCACCGGCCGTGGTGTGCCGTCCGCGCCCGGCCACCCGGCCGGGGCGGCACGGGCGGCAGGGGCGGCGGGGGCGGCGGGGGCCGTCGGCCGGGCCCCGCCGGCCCGCGGCGCCCGCGCGCACCGCGTCAACGGCGCCGTGTCCCGCCCACGGAAAGATTCATTCGGACATCACGGATCAGCGCGTCACGGGCACGCCGATCAGGACGGCTCGACGGCCGGGCGGAGGCGGCCCGGCAGCAGCGCACTGATGTCCCCATTCCCCGGCCGGTAGAGTGGCCATGGCTCGGCCGGGGTTCGGTGCGGAACGGGGTCGGGGCCTGCTAGCCCTGCCCCGACATCTGACACCATTCCCCGGGGGCGTCGTTCAGCGGGCGAGCGATGCTCATTTGGGAGTGAGCTTGCGACCAGGGGACGGATGGGACCGCGCTGTGCGGGGCTACGAAAGCCAGGAGAGCCATCAGGCCGAAGCCGACCATCTCTCGCGCTTCGAAGCCGAGATGGAGCGGCTGAAGAAGGAGCGCGGGAAGGCCGTCCAGCACGCCGAGGACCTCGGGTACCAGGTCGAGGTGCTGCGCGCCAAGCTGCATGAGGTGCGGCGCGCGCTCGCGTCCCGCCCTGCCTACGACGGCGCGGACATGGGCTACCAGGCGGAGCAGCTGCTGCGCAACGCCCAGGTGCAGGCCGACCAGATGCGGTCCGACGCCGAGCGCGAACTGCGCGACGCCCGGGCGCAGACCCAGCGGATCCTCCAGGAGCACGCCGAACACCAGGCGCGCCTCCAGGCCGAGCTGCACGCCGAGGCCGTCAACCGGCGCCAGCGCCTGGACCAGGAGCTCAACGAGCGCCGCCAGACCGTCGAGGCGCACGTCAACGAGAACGTCGCCTGGGCCGAGCAGCTGCGCGCCCGGACCGAGTCCCAGGCCCGCCGGCTCATGGAGGAGTCCCGCGCCGAGGCCGAGCAGGCGCTGAACGCCGCCCGCGCCGAGGCCGCCCGGACCGCCGAGGAGGCCCGCCGCCGGCTCGCCGCCGACGCGGAGGCCGCGCGCGCCGAGGCCGAGTCGGCGCTGCTGCGCGCCCGCAAGGAGGCCGAGCGGCTGCTGGCCGCCGCCTCCGCGCAGGCCCAGGAGGCCACCGAGCACGCGGAGCGGCTGCGCAGCACCACCACCGCCGAGGCCGAGCAGACCCGGCAGCAGACCATGGACCTCGGCCGGGTCGCCGAGGCCCGCGTCCAGGAGGCCGACGGGGCGCTGCGCGCGGCCCGGGCCGAGGCGGAGAAGCTGCTCGCGGAGGCCAAGGAGAGCGCCGCCCGGCAGCTCGCCTCGGCGGAGTCCGTCAACGAGCAGCGCACCCGCACCGCGAAGGAGCAGGTCGCCCGGCTGGTCGGCGAGGCCACGAAGGAGGCCGAGGCCCTCAAGGCCGAGGCCGAGCACGCGCTGGCCGATGCCCGCGCGGAGGCGGAGCGGCTGCGCACGGAGGCCGGCGAGCAGGCCCGTACGGCCGCCGCCGAGGACACGGCGGCGCAGCTGGCGAAGGCGGCCCGCACCGCCGAGGACGTGCTGAACAAGGCTTCGGAGGACGCCCGGGCGACGACCCGCGCCGCGTCCGAGGAGGCCGAGCGGATCCGCCGCGAGGCGGAGACCGAGGCAGAGCGGCTGCGTGCCCAGGCCGCGGCCACGGCCGACGAGCTCAAGGGCGCCGCGAAGGACGACACCGAGGAGTACCGGGCCCGCACGGTCGAACTCCAGGAGGAGGCGCGGCGGCTGCGCGGCGAGGCCGAGCAGCTGCGCGCGGAGGCCGTCGCCGAGGGCGAGCGGATCCGCGGCGAGGCCCGCCGCGAGGCGGTGCAGCAGATCGAGGAGGCGGCCCGGACCGCCGAGGAGCTGCTGGGCAAGGCCAAGTCGGACGCGGACGAACTCCGCGGCGGGGCCGCCGCCGAGAGCGAGCGGGTCCGTGCCGAGGCCGTGGAGCGGGCCACCACCCTGCGCCGGCAGGCCGAGGAGACCCTGGAGCGGACCCGCGCGGAGGCCGAGCGGCTGCGCGCGGAGGCCGAGGAGCAGGCCGAGGCCCTGACCGCCGAGACGGACGCCGCCGTACGGGCGCGCCGCGAGGAGACCGAGCAGGCCCTGGCGGCGAAGCGCGCCGAGGCGGACGCGGAGCTGGCCCGGCTGCAGTCGGACGCCGAGGCCCGGCTGACGTCGGCGGAGCAGACGCTGCGGGAGTCCCGCCTGGCGGCGGAGAACATCCGCAGGGAGACCACCGAGGAGAACGACCGGCTGCGCGCCGAGGCGGCGGAGCGGATCCGTACCCTCCAGGGCCAGGCGGAGGCGGAGTCCGAGCAGCTGCGTTCCGAGGCCGCGCAGGACGCGGGCCGGGTCCGCGCGGAGGCCGAGCTGGTCTCCGTACGGCTGCGCGCCGAGGCGGAGGCCGAGTCCGAGCGGGTGCGCACCGAGGCGCAGGAGACCGCTGACCGGCTGCGTGCCGAGGCGAAGGCGGCGGCCGAGCGGGTCGCCGAGGAGGCCGCGGAGGCCCTGGCGGCCGCCCAGGAGGAGGCCGCGCGGCGCCGCCGTGAGGCCGAGGAGACCCTGTCGGCGGCCCGGACGGACGCGGGCAACGAGCGGGCGCAGGCCCGTGAGCAGAACGAGGAGCTGCTGGCGCAGGCCCGCAAGCGCTCGGAGGAGGCGCAGGCCGAGGCGGCGCGCCTGACCGAGGAGGCGGAGCGCCGCGCGGCGGAGCTGGTCGCGGCGGCCGAGGCCACCGCGCAGCAGGTACGCGACGCCGTGGCCGGGCTGCACGAGCAGGCCGAGGAGGAGATCAGCGGGCTGCGCAGCGCGGCCGAGCACGCGGCGGACCGTACCCGCACCGAGGCGGAGGAGGAGGCGGACCGGGTCCGCGCCGACGCCCACGCGGAGCGCGAGCGCGCGGCCGAGGACGCCGCCCGGGTGCGCAGCGAGGCCCGTGTGGAGACGGACGCGGCGAAGGAGCTGGCGGCGCGGACCGTCGGCGACGCGATCACCGAGGCCGAGCAGCTGCGGGCCGACACGGCCGAGTACGCGCAGCGGGTGCGCACCGAGGCGACGGACGCCCTGGCGGCGTCCGAGCGGGACGCGGCGCGGACCCGGGCGGACGCCCGTGACGACGCGAACCGGATCCGCGGCGAGGCGGCGGAGTCCCTGGAGGCCTCGCGCGCCGAGGGCGCCCGGATCGTGGCCGAGGCCGAGTCGGAGGCGGAGCGCCTCACCGAGGAGACCCTCGCGGCGAACGCGGCGACCGTCGCCGACGCCCGGGCGGAGGCCGAGCGGCTCACCGCGGAGGCCGCCGAGGCGGCCGAGGCCACCCGGGCCGAGGCCGCGGGCACCCTGGACGAGGCGCGCGGCGAGGCCAACCGGCTGCGCACCGAGGCCGCCGAGCAGGCGGACCGGCTCATCACCGAGGCGGCGTCCGAGGCGGACAAGCTCACCGAGCAGACCCGCAAGGACAACGAGCGCACGGTCGCCGAGGCGACCGCCGAGGCCGAGCGCCTCATGGCCGAGGCCGCACGGGTCCTGGAGGAGGGCGAGGCGCGGGCCGCCGCCCTGAAGACGCAGGCGGCCGACACCCTGGCCGCCGCCGAGCGCGATTCGGCGCGGATCCTGGTGGACTCCCGCGCGGAGGGCGACCGGCTCGTCGAGGAGACCCGCGCGGCCAACGAGCGCACGGTCGCCGAGGCCGCGGCGGAGGCCGACCGGCTCGTCGCGGAGGCGGCGCGGACGCTGGAGGAGGCCCGCACCGAGGGCGGCCGGATCATCGGCGAGGCCACCGCGGAGGCGGAGCGCGTCACGGCCGCGGCCAACGAGACCCTGGAGACCGCCGAGCGCGACGCCGAGCAGACCCTGGACGAGGCGCGCGCCGAGGGCAACCGGCTGCGCACCGAGGCCGCCGAGCAGGCGGACCGGCTCATCACCGAGGCGGCGTCCGAGGCGGACAAGCTCACCGAGCAGACCCGCAAGGACAACGAGCGCACGGTCGCCGAGGCGGCCACCGAGGCGGAGCGGCTGCGCGCGGAGGCCGCGGAGGCGCTGGCGTCGGCGCAGGAGCACGCGACCCGTACCCGGTCCGAGGCGGAGCGGGTGAAGGCGGAGGCGGCGACCGATGCCGAGCGCACCCGTACGCAGACGCGCGAGGAGTCGGAGCGGCTGCTGGACGAGGCCCGTGAGGCGGCCAACAAGCGGCGCACGGAGGCCGCGGAGCAGGTGGACCGGCTCATCACGGAGGCGGCCGCGGAGGCGGACAAGCTGACCGCGGACGCGGGCCGGCAGGCGCTGGCCGCCACCACGGCGGCCGAGGAGCAGGCCGACGCGATGGTCGACGCCGCCCGCAAGGAGGCGGCGCGCATCACGGCGGAGGCGACCGTCGAGGGCAACTCCACGGTGGAGAAGGCGCGGACGGACGCGGACGAGCTGCTGGTCGGCGCGCGTACGGACGCGGCCGCCATAAGGGAGCGGGCGGAGGAGCTGCGTTCCCGCGTCGAGTCCGAGGTGGAGGAGCTGCACGAGCGTGCCCGCCGGGAGTCGGCCGAGCAGATGAAGTCGGCCGGCGAGCGCGTGGACAAGCTGGTCCGCGCGGCGACCGAGCAGAGCGCCGAGGCGGAGGCCAAGGCCAAGGAGCTGGTGTCGGACGCGAGCAGCGAGGCGAGCAAGGTCCGCATCGCGGCCGTGCGCAAGGCCGAGGCGCTGCTCAAGGAGGCCGAGACGAAGAAGGCGGAGCTGTCGCGGCAGGCCGAGAAGGTGCTCGCGGAGGCGACGGCGGAGGCGGAGCGGCTGGTCGACGAGGGCCGTCGTGAGCTGGAGGTCCTGGTGCGCAGGCGCGAGGACATTCAGGCGGAGATCTCCCGTGTCCAGGACGTTCTTGAGGCGTTGGAATCATTCGAGGCACCTTCGGGTGGCGGAAAGCCCGCATTGGGCGGTCAGGGCGCGGGGGGCGTGAAGGCCGGCGCATCAGCGGGTTCCACTCGTTCGGGTGGCAAGGTGTCAGAGGGGTAGTCAGAAGACAGGATGTGTGCTTCTGAGGGAGGTTCAGTCGAAGGAGTGACAATCATTCCGTCGCCTTGCCACTCAAAAGGGGTGTCATTGTCCAGGGCAAACCCGGATTGACTCGATGACACGCCGCCCTGGCGCCTAGGATTCCCCTTAACACCTCACGTAGCACCTCATCGGTCTCATTCGACAGGAACCCCATGAGCGACACTTCCTCCCCCTTCGGCTTCGAGCTCGTGCGGCGTGGTTACGACCGCGGTCAGGTGGACGACCGCATTACCAAGCTGGTCTCCGACCGCGACAGCGCCCTAGGACGTATCAACTCTCTGGAAAAGCGGATCGAGGAGCTGCACCTCGAAACGCAGAACGCCCAGGCCCAGGTGAGCGACGCCGAGCCGTCGTACGCCGGTCTCGGCGCCCGGGTCGAGAAGATCCTGCGGCTGGCCGAGGAGGAGGCGAAGGACCTGCGCGAGGAGGCCCGTCGCGCGGCCGAGCAGCACCGCGAGCTGGCCGAGTCGGCGGCCCAGCAGGTGCGCAACGACGCCGAGTCGTTCGCGGCGGACCGGAAGTCGAACGCGGAGGACGAGGGCGTCCGCATCGTCGAGAAGGCAAAGGGCGACGCGGCCGCCCTGCGCGCCGAGGCCCAGAAGGACGCGGCCTCCAAGCGCGAGGAGGCCGACGCCCTGTTCGAGGAGACCCGCGCCAAGGCCGCCCAGGCCGCCGCGGACTTCGAGACCAACCTGGCCAAGCGTCGCGAGCAGTCGGAGCGCGACCTGGCCTCGCGTCAGCAGAAGGCCGAGAAGCGCCTGGCGGAGATCGAGCACCGGGCCGAGCAGCTGCGCCTGGAGGCCGAGAAGCTGCGTACGGACGCCGAGCGCCGGGCCCGCCAGACGGTGGAGACCGCGCAGCGCCAGGCCGAGGACATCGTGGCCGACGCCAACGCCAAGGCCGACCGCATCCGCAGCGAGTCCGAGCGCGAGCTGGCGGCGCTGACCAACCGCCGCGACTCCATCAACGCGCAGCTGACCAACGTCCGCGAGATGCTGGCGACGCTGACGGGCGCGGCCGTGGCGGCCGCCGGCTCCCCGATCGACGACGAGCCGGTCACCCGGGGCGTCCCGGCGCAGCAGAGCCGCTAGTACGCCCGCGCGTACGCCGCCGTCTACCTGCTGGTAGCGAAACCGGCACATCAGGGGCCGTATGTCACCTTTTTGAGGTGGCGTACGGCCCCTGGCCGTTCTAGCGTGGCCGCATGATCGAGCTTGAGGGCCTTACGAAACGATTCGGCGCGAAGACCGCCGTGGACCACCTCAGCTTCCAGGTCAGACCGGGGGTGGTGACCGGCTTCCTCGGCCCCAACGGGGCGGGGAAGTCCACGACCATGCGCATGATGCTCGACCTCGACCGCCCGTCGGGCGGCACGGTCCGGATCGACGGGAAGCACTACCGGGACCTGCCGGAACCGCTGAAGCACATCGGGGCGCTGCTGGACGCGAAAGCCATGCACGGCGGTCGCAGTGCGTACAACAACCTTCTCTGCCTGGCCCAGTCGAACCGGATCCCGGAACGACGGGTGGCCGAGGTGCTGGACCTGGTCGGCCTGACGGCCGTGGCCAAGAAGAAGTCGAAAGGATTTTCGCTCGGAATGGGCCAGCGGCTGGGAATCGCCGCTGCGTTGCTGGGTGATCCGGAGATCCTGATGTTCGACGAACCCGTCAATGGTCTTGATCCCGAGGGAATTCTCTGGATCCGCAATCTTATGAAGGGGCTGGCCTCGGAAGGGAGAACGATCTTCGTCTCCTCCCACTTGATGAGTGAAATGGCGTTGACCGCAGACCATTTGATCGTCATCGGCCGGGGAAAGCTCCTTGCCGACATGTCCATGTCCGATTTCATCCGGCAGAACTCCCGCAGCTACGTACGGTTGCGCTCGCCGCAGCAGGAACGGCTCAAGGACGTGCTGCACCAGGCCGGCATCAACGCGGTCAACGTGCCCGCCACCGGCACCCTGGAGATCGACGGCGTCGAACCCGAGCGGCTCGGCGAACTCGCGGCACAGCACCAGATCGTGCTGCACGAACTCAGCCCGCAACGGGCTTCACTCGAGGAAGCGTTCATGCGCATGACGGCGGACTCCGTCGAATACCACGCCCACGCCCCCGGCGCGGCCGTGCCCCCGCCCGCCGGCCCCGCGTGGGGAGCGGGCTTCGACGCCACCCGCAAGGGCGGTGAGTGACGTGGCCTACTCCGCCGTCCTCCGCTCCGAGTGGACCAAGATCCGCACCGTCGCCTCCACCAGCTGGACCCTGGCCACCACGCTGCTGGTCACCGTCGCCATGGGCGCCGGGCTGTGCGCCGTGGTCAACGCGACCTTCGACGACATGCCGAAGGCCTCGCAGGTCACCTTCGACGCCACGCAGATGAGCTTCTCCGGGATGATGCTGGGCCAGCTGGCGATGCTGGTGTTCGGCGCGATGGTGGTGGGCAGCGAGTACGGGACCGGCATGGTCCGCACCTCCCTCGCGGCCGTGCCCCGCCGCGGCACCCTGCTGCTGGGCAAGGTCACCGTGGCCACCGGCCTTGCTCTGGTCGTCGGCCTGGCCACCGGCTTCCTGTCCTTCTTCCTCGGCCAGGCCCTCCTCGGCGACCACAGCACGGCCATCGGCGAGGAGAACGTCCTGCGCGCGGTGATCGGCGTCGGCCTGTACCTGGCACTGCTCGCCGCCTTCGCCATCGGGGTCTCGATGGTCCTGCGGAACTCGGCCGCCGCGATCTCGCTTCTGATCACCTTCGTCCTGATCCTGCCGATCGTCCTCAGCCTGGTCGACGCCACCCGCAAGATCGCCGACTACCTGCCCAACATGGCGGGATCCGCGATCATGCAGACCGTCGCCTCCTCGGACACCGACACGCCCTACGGGCCCTGGGGCGGCCTCGGGATCATGGCCCTGTGGTCGCTGGCCGCCGTGGCCGCCGGCTACCTCACCCTTGCGAAGCGGGACGCCTGACGCCTGACGCACACCCCGTGACGTGGGACGTCCTTCTCGCGACGGACGTCCCGCGTACTACGGGACATCCCCGGGTCGGATCTCAGGGGCAGCTCAGGGATCCGCCCCGGGAGGGAACCGCAGGAGCCCCGATATCCTCTTAAGGCGTACGCGGGCGAAAGCCGTCCCGGCTGGCAAGGGGCACAAGGATGATCGAGGCAGTCGGCCTGACCAAGCGCTTCGGCGCCAAGACCGCTGTCGACCAGCTGTCCTTCCAGGTCAAGCCGGGCCACGTGACCGGCTTCCTGGGACCCAACGGCTCCGGCAAGTCCACCACCATGCGCATGGTCCTCGGGCTGGACCGGCCCACCTCGGGCCGCGTCACGATCAACGGCCTCCCCTTCCGGGAGCTGCCGAACGCACAGCGGCACGTCGGCGCCCTGCTCGACGCCAAGGCCATGCACGGCGGCCGCAGGGCCCGTACGCACCTGCTGTCCATCGCCCAGCTCTCCGGGATCCCCGAGAAGCGCGTGGACGAGGTCCTCGGCGTGGTCGGCCTGCAGGACGCCGCCCGCCAGCGCACGAAGGGCTTCTCCCTCGGCATGGGCCAGCGCCTCGGCATCGCGGCCGCCCTGCTCGGCGACCCGCAGGTGCTGCTCTTCGACGAGCCGGTCAACGGCCTCGACCCCGAGGGCATCCTCTGGGTCCGCAACCTCATGCGGAAGCTGGCCGCCGAGGGCCGGACCGTCTTCGTCTCCTCGCACCTGATGAGCGAGATGGCACTGACCGCCGACCACCTGATCGTGATCGGCCGGGGCCGGCTGCTGGCCGACATGAGCACCCAGGACTTCATCACGCACAACTCGGCCGGATTCGCGCGGGTGCGCGCCGCCGCCGGGCCCGCGGCCGACGGCTCCGGCGGCCGGACCTCGCTCGCCGCCGCCCTGACGCGGGCGGGCGGCCGGGTCCTCCAGGAGCCCGACGGGGCGCTGCGGGTGACCGGGCTGGAACTGCCCCGCATCAGCGACCTCGCGCACGAGGCCGGCGTACGGCTGTGGGAGCTCTCCCCGCACCGGGCCTCGCTGGAGGAGGCGTACATGCGGATGACCCACTCCTCCGTCGAGTACACCTCCACCGAGGACCCCCGCGCCGAGCTGTGGGAGCCCGAGCCGCTGACCGTCCCGGAGTGGGAGGAGGAGACGGCCGTCCCGGCCGAGACGGCGGCGAGCTTCTTCGTTCCCCCGCCGCCCGGATCCGGGCGCCCCTTCCTGATGCCGGGCAGCGCGGCCGAGCTGGCCCGCGGCTCCGAGAACACCCCCGAGGACCCCCGATGACCCCCACCCCCGCCGGCCCGCCCGCGGCGAGCGCGGAGCGGCCGCAGGCGTACAGCTCGCCGCTGCCCACGCCCCGGCCGCACCTGGGGCACGCCATCGCCTCGGAGTGGACGAAGCTGACCTCCGTGCGCTCCACCCTGTGGACGCTCGGCTCCCTCGTGGCGCTGGTCGTCGGCGTCGGCATGATCGCCGTGCTCCAGACCTCGTCCGCCGACTACCAGTACCTCCCGTTCACCGGCCCCGCCCTCTTCGGGCTGATGGCCGGCCAGGTGTCCGTGATCGTGCTGGGCGTGCTGACGATCTCCTCCGAGTTCGGCACCGGCCTGATCCGCACCACCTTCACCGCCGCCCCGGAGCGGCTGCGGGTGCTCACCGCGAAGTACCTGGTCTTCGGGACGTCCTCGTTCCTCGTCACCCTGGGCTCGGTGCTGTTCGTCGGCCTGTGGGCCGCGATCCTGCACAACGGGCCGGCCGCCGGGGTGCACGGCCTGAGCGACTGGACGGGCGCGGTGGCCGGCTCCTTCTACGTGACCCTGCTGGGCGTCCTCGCGCTCGCGGTCGGGGCGCTCGTACGGCACTCCGCGGGCGGGATCGCGGTCATGCTCGGCGTGGTCACGATGCCCCCGGTGCTCGGGGCGATACTGACCTCCTGGCCGGTCACCTCGGGGCTCGGGGGGCTGGTGCTCCGCTACAACGCCCCGGTGGGCCTGGTCCAGCTGTTCGGGCTGCAGGGCGTCGACATGGAGGGCCGGTCGGCCCCCAGCGCCGTGGTCCAGCTCGTACTGCTGGTCGTGGTGGCCGCGGCCGCGGTCATCGCCTCGTACGCGGTGGTCCGACGCCGCGACGTCTGACGGCCACAGGCCCTAGTACCTGGGCGCGTTGCGGGACCGCTGCACCTTGGAGGTGCGGCGGTCCTTCGCGTTCCAGCAGGCCTTGTGCCAGTGCCGGCGGTCGTCGACACCGCCGTACTCGGGCCACGCCACCAGGTGCGGGGTGCCCGACGGGATCTCCTGGTCGCAGCCCGGGCAGCGGTAGCGCTTGCCCGCCGCGCTGGCCCCCGCCACGTGCCGGACCTTCCAGTCCTCGCCCAGGTACTCCTCGGTGCGCTCCAGACCGAACCGGTCAAGGCCGGTGCCGGGTCGTTCGTCCGGAGTCTCGCCGCCCTTGGGGCGGTTGTGGCGCGGTGACACGTATACCTCACGAAGGGGCGGCCGACAGTGACTTTCTCCCAGACTACGCGCAGCGAGCCGGGGTACCCGCAGGGTGGCGGGAGGAGGCAGGCCCTCCGGAGAGAGCTGGCCCGACAATCTCAATAACTTTCCTGTCAGGCCGTGCCTTTGGCACGTGTCAGACGTTGTTGCCAGCAGACGTCGATGCCGTCGACGGGTCGGTCCGCCTGGGGGAGGCCGCGTCAGCCGCGAGGAGGCTAAGGGCGATGATGCGCGTAGGAGCGTTTGTACTGGCGGCCCAGTTCCCGGGTCAGGGACAGGGCGAGGCACTGCACCGGGCGGTGCGGACCGCCGAGGTGGCCGAGGAGTCCGGGCTGGACTCGGTCTGGCTCGCCGAGCACCACTTCGTGCCGTACGGGGTCTGCCCGTCGGCGGTGACCCTGGCGGCCCTGCTGCTGGGCCGGACCCGGCGGCTGCGGGTGGGCACGGCGGTCAGCGTGCTGCCGAACACGCACCCGGTGGCCCTCGGCGAGCAGGCGGCCCTGCTGCACGTCACCTCGGGCGGCCGGTTCACCCTGGGGGTGGGGCGCGGCGGGCCGTGGGTGGACCTGGAGGTGTTCGGGGGCGGACTCGAAGCGTACGAGACCGGCTTTCCGGAGGACCTCGACCTGCTGCGGCGCTGGCTGGCGGAGCCCCGGGTGGGGGCGGCCGGCCCTCGGCACTCCTTCCGCGAGGTGGCCGTCGTACCGCGCCCGGCCGACGCCCTGGACGGCGACGGGACGGGGCCGGAAGTGATCGTCGCCTGCACCTCCCCGGCGTCGGTGCGGCTGGCCGCGGAGCGCGGGCTGCCGATGCTGCTGGGCATGCACTGCGGGGACGAGGAGAAGGCCGAGCAGGTCGCGCTGTGGCGGCGGACCGCGCTGGCGCACGGGCACTCGCCGGAGTCCGTACGGGCGGCCGGGCACGTGTCGGCCGGGGTCTGCCAGCTGGCGGACCGCACGGCCGACGCGCGCGAGACCCTGCTGAAGTCGATGCCGGACTGGTTCCGCCAGGGCCTGGACGCCCACGTGACGGTGGACGGACGGCAGCGCTCGATGCGGGACCCGCACGCGTACACGGAACTGCTGTGCTCCCTGCACCCCGTCGGCAGCCCCACCCTGGCGGCGGACCGGCTGGCGCAGACCTCGGAGCGGACGGGCATCACCCGCTTCGCCCTGCTGACGGAGGGGTCGGGTGACCTCGCCGCCACGGAGGACAACGTCCGCCGCCTCGGCTCGGAGCTCCTCCCCCTGCTGGTGTGACCCCGTGAAGGGCCTGGGGCTGCCGCTCCTGTGTCAGTCGCACCTCCCGCGACACGGAGCGGCAGCGGAGTACCGGTCCTGCTAGCAGTCCCGAAGTTCCGGGGACTGGTTGAGCAGCTGGCCGCGGATCGAGGTGAACTTGGCCAGCCGGTCGTCCACCGAGGAATCCAGCGGGAACACGGCCACACGGTGGCAGTTCTGGAACGCCAGGCGCACCCCGAAGTGCCGCTGCAGCGCACCCCGTATCGCGTCACTCGCGAGCGCGCGCAGCAGCTGCCCGCGCGCCTGCTCGTCCGGCGGCGGCGTCTGGTTGTCGGCGAACTCTCCGCCCTCAACCTCCAGCTGGGCCACCAACGAGCTGATCATCTCCCATGCGTAAGGCAGGGAGGTCCGGACGCAGTCGACGAAGGCGGCTTCGTCGACCTCGCCTCGCTCGGCCTGTTCGAGTAGGGCCGGTGAGACGTCGAGCGACATGGGTTCTCCTCTCGTGACCCAGGCAGTTTGGGCTGCATGAGTCCTACGGGCAGGGAGGGAGATCGCGACGCAGTGTGCACGCTCGACAACCTCCCGCTCACCACGGTAGGCGCCCACCGGGTGCCGCACCAGGAGAATGCGCATACAACGCGCCATCGGCGAACGGGGCTTTCAGGGGCGAATCGCGTGGAGGCCCGTCGGTCGAGTAGCGTTGCCGACCATGCGTCTCGTCATTGCCCGCTGCTCCGTCGACTACGCGGGCCGGCTCACCGCCCATCTGCCCTCGGCACCCCGTCTGATCCTCGTGAAGGCCGACGGCAGTGTCTCGATCCACGCGGACGACCGGGCGTACAAACCGCTCAACTGGATGTCGCCTCCGTGCACCCTCAAGGAGGGGAGCGGGGACGAGGCGAACGTCTGGACCGTCGTCAACAAGGCGGGCGAGAAGCTCATCATCACCATGGAGGAAGTCCTCCACGACTCCTCCCACGAGCTGGGCACCGACCCCGGCCTCATCAAGGACGGCGTCGAGGCGCACCTCCAGGAGCTGCTGGCCGACCGCATCGACACGCTGGGTGAGGGCTACACCCTGATCCGGCGCGAGTACATGACGGCGATCGGCCCGGTGGACATCCTGTGCCGGGACTCCTCCGGCGCGACGGTGGCGGTCGAGATCAAGCGGCGCGGC
Source organism: Streptomyces sp. NPDC033966 (assembly GCF_055575955.1). Lineage (NCBI taxonomy): Bacteria > Bacillati > Actinomycetota > Actinomycetes > Kitasatosporales > Streptomycetaceae > Streptomyces > Streptomyces sp. NPDC033966. Next base: position 394,324 of record NZ_JBVIRQ010000001.1, read on the forward strand.
GAGATCGACGGCGTCGAGCAGCTGACCCGGTACCTGGAGCTGCTGAACCGCGACCCGCACCTCGCGCCGGTGCGCGGCGTCTTCGCGGCGCAGGAGATCAAGCCGCAGGCGCGGGTTCTGGCCAATGACCGCGGGATGGACTGCGTGGTCCTCGACTACAACGCCCTCCGCGGCATCGAGGACGACAAGCTCCGCCTGTTTTAGCCCTCTGGACGCGCCCCTCGCGCGCCTCGGCCGCGGGCGGCCCGTCCTCTTTCACGCGCCGCTCGCACGGCTCGGCCGCGGGCGGCCTCCACGGCTTCGCGCCGCTGCGCCGGACCCATTTCCGACGCGCCCCTCGCGCGGTGCGGCGCCGGGGCGCCCTACCGGCTTCGCGCCGCTGCGCCGGACCCATTTCCGACGCACCCCTCGCGCGGTGCGGCGCCGGGGCGCCCTACCGGCTTCGCGCCGCTGCGCCGGACCCATTTCCGACGCGCCCCTCGCGCGGTGCGGCGCCGGGGCGCCTTACCGGCTTCGCGCCGCTGCGCCGGACTCCGTCCGGCGGGTGCGGGGCGGGGGCCCGCTCCTCTTCGCCTTCGTGTGCGGCCCGTCGCCGCCCCGGCCCCCTGAGCTCCGGCTCGGGGGGCCGTTGTCGTGCGGGGCCGCTGCGCGGGGCCGGTCCCCTCCCCGCCCTTCCACCGTTCCCAGGGGCGCTGCCCCTGACCCCGCACGGGCGCTGCGCGCCGTCGCCTCAAACGCCGGCGGGGTCGGGTCATCCAGCCCCGCCGGCGTTTGAGGCGCGGGGGTGCGGGGGCGGAGCCCCCCGCAACGGGTCCGGGCGGAGCCCGGGGAACGGGCGAAGGGCGGGTAGGGGACAGCCCCGCAGGGCCCGCACCCCCCGCCGGGTCAGATAGTCGTCGGGGACTCCGACGCCGTCGGGGACTGGGCCTCCGTCGAGGTCGTCGGGGTGGTCGGGGCCGTCGACGTGCCCGACGGGCTGGTCTCCGGCTTCGGGGACGTCGGGGCCGGGGGCGTGGTGCCCGGCGGGGTGGCCTCCGGCTTCGGGGACGTCGGGGCCGGGGGCGTCGTCGCCGGCGGGGTCGGCTGCGGCTGCTGCGGGCCCGGCGTATGGGCCGGCGGCGGGGTCGTGGGCCGGGGGCCCCCGCCCCGCGTCGGGTCGGCGGCACCGGCCGCCGGCACGTCCGGCTGCGGCGGCGAATCGTTCCCGCTGTTCCCCGGCACCTGCGGCGGGGCCACCGCCGGGGCGTCCGGGGTCGAGGACACGGTCGGGGCCGTCGGCTGCTCCGGGTCGTCCTCCCCCGCCGTCAGCGACAGGCCGACGACCGTACCGAGCGCCACCACCGTCAGCGCCCCGGCGGCGGCCAGCAGCACCGTCTTGCGCCGCTGGACGGATGCGGGCTCCGGACGGCGCACGAACGGCACCGGCGCCGGCGCCGGCTGCGGAACCGTCGGAGCCTGCGGAACCGGCGCGAACGCGTCCGCGTAGACCTGGGACAGGGTCGTCGGCGAACCCGCCGCCTTCCCGATCACCGGGGTCAGCTGCGTGACCGCCTCGGCGCCGGCCGGCTTCACCGCGGCGCCCCCGCCGGACGGCAGGGCCGGGAGGACCGGCGGGGCCTCCAGGCGCAGCGGCGGCGAGACCTTCGCCCCCATCGCCTCCCGGTCCCGGTCGGTGACGAGCGCCAGCGCCCGCCGCCCGGAGACCGTCCCGCGCTTGTCGGCCAGCGCCCCGCGCAGCCCGATCGAGGCCTCCAGCTCCGCCCGCGCCCGGTCCAGGCGCCCCTCGCACAGCGCGAGCACGCCGAGCTCGTGGTGGAAGTACGCCTGCTCCGCGACCTCCCCCGCCTTCCGAGCGGCCTCCGCACCGGAGCGCAGCACCCGCCCCCAGGCCTCCCAGTACGGCGCCGCCGCCAGCGCCGGGGCGGTCGTGCGGGCCAGCAGTACGGCGGCCACCACATCGGCCCCGCCCAGCGCGGCGAGCACCGCGTCGGCCTCCGCCGCGACCCGCTCCGGGGTCACCGAGGCGTGGCCGGTCCACCAGGCGTAGTGCCGGGCGGCGGTACGCGCCTCGTCGGCGGCGCTCTCCCCGTACCCGGCCTCCTCCAGCTGCCGCGCGACCCCCTCCGCGAGCCGGTAGCGCGGCCCCACGGGGGTGATCAGCCCGCAGCCGAGGAGTTCCGCGACGGCGGCGTCGGCGTGCGTCTCACCGACCAGCGCGGGCAGGTGGGCGTGGTGCGGGAGTTCCCCGCCCAGGGCGCAGGCGGTCCGCAGGGCGGCCCGGGCCGACTCGCTGACCCGGGAGGCCAGCAGCTCGGCGGGGGCCGCGGCCTGCGCCAGGGTGGGCAGCGGCACGTGGGAGGGGTCGCGGGGGCGTTCCTCGAAGACCCCGGGCTCCTCGTCCTCGTCGTCGGCGGAGCCGCCGTTGAGCTCGTCGCGCTGCCGCAGCAGCGCGGCGGCCTGTACGAAGCGCAGCGGCAGCCCCTCGGAAGCGAACCGCAGGTCCTCCGCCCAGGCCGTCTCCTCGTCGGTGAGCGGCCTGCCGGTGGCGGCCTCCAGCAGCCGTACGCAGCCGGCCCGGCTGAGTCCGCCGAGGAAGACCTCCTCCAGGTGCGACTCGTCGGAGGGGGCCTTCGTGTCGGGGGTGGCGGCGAGCAGGTAGGCGCATTCCGGGGTGGCGCGCAGCAGTTCGTCGAGGGCGGCGCCGCCGAGCTCCAGGTCGTCGAGGAGCACGATCGCACCGATCTCGGCAACGCCCGCGAGGAGTTGCGTACGGTCGGGGCGCTCGTCCCGGGTGTCGTACACGGTGGCGTACAGGGCGTGGAGCAGTTCGGCGGGCTGCTGCCGCCCGTGGCCGCCGAGCCGGACGACCCCGTCGGGCGCGAGGTCCGCGCAGTCGGCGGCGACCGCGTCGAGGAGGACGGATCGGCCGGATCCGGCGGGGCCGGTCAGCCGTACGGAGCGGCCGCGTCCGAGGAGGCGTACGAGCCGCTCCCGCTCCTCGGCGCGCTCCAGGAGCGGCAGGGCGGGGAGGGGCGGGCCGGGCAGTACGGGCGGGCGCGCGGCGGCGTCCCGGTCGGCGCGGGAGGCGGCGGCGCGCCTGGCGGGGCGGCGGCCGGCCGTTGCGCGGGCTTCGGGCCGCAGGGGCTCGATCTCGCTGCCGTCGACGGGGTTGACGGTGAGGGTGAACTCCCCGGTGGTCAGGGTCACGACGCGGGCGGGGGTCTGCGGCTGCGCGGCGGACGCCGGGGCCGCGGCCTTGGCCGTCACGGTCTTGGCCGTCACGGTCTTGGGGGCCGCCGCCGGTGTTCCGGCCGGCCGGCCCGCCGTGGCCAGTTCGTCCTGGCCGGGCTGCCCCTGTGTACGGTCCATGCCCCTGTCCCCCGATCGCGCCGCGCGCCCCGCCGCCGTCTTCGTCGTGCCCGGCGCCCGCTCACGTCGTTGTCGCCACCGGTCCGGTTTCCGCCCGACCCTAGACCGTGGCCGCGGCCGCCGTCACCGCAGGGGTGCCTTCACCACCGGACCGTTACGGTTCCTTCGATCAATCCTTGCGGCCGGTCACGGCGACGGTGACGCCGAGGCCGATCATGGCGAGCCCGCCCGTGCCGCCGATCATGGAGAGGCGGCGCGGGGATCCCGCGAACCAGTCGCGGGTGGTGGCGGCGGCGAGTCCCCAGAGGCTGTCGAAGACGATCGCGATCAGGTTGAAGACCAGGCCGAGCAGCAGCATCTGGAGCATGACGTGCCCCTGGTCGCGGTCGACGAACTGGGGCAGCACGGCGGCGAAGAAGACGATGGTCTTGGGGTTGGCCACGCCGACCGCGAAGCCCTCTCCGAGGGTCCGCAGGGTGCCGTGGGCCGTGGGGGCCGCTTCGGCGACCGCGGCGTGCAGCGATCCGCGGTTGCGGAAGGCCTTGACGCCCAGGTGGACGAGGTAGGCGGCGCCGGCCAGCTTCAGGGCGGTGAAGACGAGGACGGAGCGTTCGACGACGGCGCCGACGCCGAGCGCCACGGCCACGACGAGTACGTACGCTCCGAGCGTGTTCCCGGCCACCGTGGTCAGCGCGGCCCGCCGGCCCTGGGCGAGCGCCCGTCCGACGACGAAGAGGACGCTGGGGCCGGGGATCACGATCAGCACGAGGGACATGGCGGCGAAGGCCAGCAGTCTGTCGGTGGACACCATGGACCCATGTAAGCGGAGCGCGCCCCGCAGCCGCAGCCCCTTTTCCCCGGGCCCGGCCCCCTGCCCCTCATCACGCCCGGGGCAGGGACTCCGCTTCCAGCCCGCCCTCGATCGCGAGGATGCGGTGCAGCCGGGTCGCGACGAGCAGCCGCTGCATCCGGTCGGGCACCCCGCGCAGGACCAGGCGCCGCCCGGTCCGGCCGGCCCGCCGGTGCGCCCCCATGATCACGCCGAGTCCGGTCGCGTCCCAGGAGTCGAGGCCGGTGAGGTCGAGCACGAGGTCGCCGTGGCCGTCGTCGAGGGCGGTGTGGAGGACCGTACGGGCGTCAGCCGCGCTGCGCACGTCGAGGCGGCCCCCGACGGCCAGTTCGGCGTGGTCGCCCCTGATGTGCATGTCTGCTCCCCGGCTTTACTGCGTACGTGTGGTCCGACGGGTCCGTGGTCGGCAACTCTCACTGCAACTGACTGCCGTGCGGGCGGTGAAGTTGCCGACCGTGAGCGAACCGATACCTAATTCACCCCGTAGGGTGCGGGGATTCGAACGGCCGTCTCAGTGCTTGTAGAAGCCCTGGCCGCTCTTGCGGCCGATGTCACCCGCGTCGACCATGCGGCGCATCAGCTCCGGCGGCGCGAACTTCTCGTCCTGGCACTCGGTGTAGATGTTGCTGGTGGCGTGCAGCAGGATGTCGACGCCGGTGAGGTCGGCGGTGGCCAGCGGGCCCATGGCGTGCCCGAAGCCCAGCTTGCAGGCGATGTCGATGTCCTCGGCGGTGGCCACGCCGGATTCGTAGAGCTTCGCGGCCTCGACGACGAGCGCGGAGATCAGGCGGGTGGTCACGAAGCCGGCGACGTCGCGGTTGACGACGATGCAGGTCTTGCCGACCGACTCGGCGAACGCGCGGGTGGTGGCGAGGGTCTCGTCGCTCGTCTTGTAGCCGCGCACCAGCTCGCAGAGCTGCATCATCGGGACGGGCGAGAAGAAGTGCGCGCCGACGACCCGCTCCGGGTGCTCGGTCACGGCCGCGATCTTGGTGATCGGGATGGCGGAGGTGTTGGAGGCCAGGATGGCGTCCTCGCGCACGATCTTGTCGAGCGTGCGGAAGATGTCGTGCTTGACCTCGAGCTTCTCGAAGACGGCCTCGACGACGATGTCCACGTCGGCGACCGCGTCGAGGTCGGTGGTCGTGGTGATCCGCGCCAGCGCCGCCTCGGCGTCCTCGGCGGTCATCTTGCCCTTGGAGACGAACTTGTCGTAAGAGGCCTTGATGCCGTCCGTGCCCCGGGTCAGCGCGGCATCGGTGACGTCCCGCAGGACGACGTCCCAACCCGCCTGAGCGGAGACCTGAGCGATCCCGGAACCCATCAGTCCCGCGCCGATGACGGCGAGCTTCCCAGCCACTGCACACCCCTTGTTGTTCTCAGTACGACCCGGCCTCGTAGCCTCTCCGGCGGAGACTAGCGCCCGTGAGGGGCCGAGTGACCGTGAAGTAACACGCGTCACGTCTCAGCTGACGGACATCACACTGGAACCGCCCACGAGGCGTGCACGGCCCCACAGTTCAGTTCTCGCCACCTCGTAGCGGGCCCGCCGGCTCCTCCGTCCGCCGGTCCGCACCGGCCCGCCGCCGGATGCCGCACGCGTCGGCCGGGGCGCCGCTCCCCCCGCTCGACGGTGCGCGGCCGGCGGGCCCGTCTACGCTGGCGCCATGGTGAACCTGACGCGCATCTACACCCGTACCGGCGACAAGGGCACGACCGCCCTGGGGGACATGAGCCGGACCCGGAAGACGGACCTGCGGATCTCCGCGTACGCCGACGCCAACGAGGCCAACGCCGCCATCGGGACGGCGATCGCGCTGGGTGCGCTGCCGGAGGCGGTGGTGAAGGTCCTGGTCCGCGTGCAGAACGACCTGTTCGACGTCGGCGCCGACCTGTGCACCCCGGTCGTGGAGGACCCCGAGTACCCGCCGCTGCGGGTGGAGCAGTTCTACGTGGACCGGCTGGAGGCGGACTGCGACGTCTTCAACGAGCAGCTGGAGAAGCTGCGCAGCTTCATCCTCCCCGGCGGCACCCCGGGAGCGGCCCTGCTGCACCAGGCCTGCACGGTGGTCCGCCGGGCCGAGCGCTCCACGTGGGCGGCGCTGGAGGAGCACGGCGAGGTGATGAACCCGCTGACGGCCACCTACCTCAACCGCCTGTCCGACCTCCTGTTCATCCTGGCGCGGACGGCCAACAAGGAGGTCGGCGACGTGCTCTGGGTCCCGGGCGGGGAACGCTGACCGCACCCCGGCCCCACCGGGGGCCCGGGGGTCGCCCCCCGGGCGGGGAGCGCTAGCGCTTGGTTTCGGCCAGTTCGGCGTCCCGGTCCGCCGCGTCCGCCCCGGCGCCCGCCGGGGCCTTGCGGGGCCAGATCGAGTAGCTCGCGGCGATCACTGCCTGGATGCCGAGCACCCGCAGGGCGACGCCCTGCCACGACTGGAGCTGGGCCGTGTCGGCGGCGGCGCCGACGTACCAGGTGCCGGCCTGGAGCAGCCCGACCGCGACCGCGGCGCCGGCCAGGGTCCGCGCCCACAGCTTCCACTCGTGGACCGCGCGGGCCTTGCCGTACTTGGTTCCGGGCGGCTTCGGGCCCCCGGCGAAGCGGTGGGCGGCGTGGCCGTCGAGCCACTTCACGGTGTAGTGCCCGTAGCCGACGGTGTAGCCGATGTAGAGGGCCGCGACCCCGTGCCGCCAGCTCGGTTCGCCGCCGTTCTTCAGGTCGATGAAGGACACCACCAGCAGCACCAGCTCCAGCAGCGGCTCCATCAGCAGCAGCGCGGCCCCCAGCCTCGGCATTCCGGCCAGGTAGCGCAGCGCCAGTCCGCCCGCCAGCAGCACCCAGAAGCCGACCTCACAGGCGATGATCAGCCCGACGAGCATGACGGTCCTCCCTTCCTTCCCCGTTTCCCCCGGTTCTCCTCCAAGGGTTCCGGCCGCCGCGCCCCGCCGCGTCGTCGCCAGTGAGGAAAGCCCACTGCATCCTTCGATGTAGCGCCGTCTCAGCCCGGGTGCCGACGCCCCGCCGCGCCGGACCGTGTTGGATGGGGCCGTGCTCCCGAAGATCCCCCGCCCGCACCGCGACGACGTACTGCTCGCGGGCGTCAGCGTGCTCGCCGGCCTGCTGCTGTGGGCGCTGGGCGTGCACAGCTCCCCCGGCCGGCACTTCCTGCCCGACTGGGCGGTGCTGCTCCCGCTCCTGGTGCTCGGCGCCCTGGAGCTGCTGCGCCGCACCATGCCGACCGTCACCCTGAGCGTCGGCACCCTCGCCGTGGTCGTGGACCAGTTCACCCTCGGCAACATCGCCTCCGTAATCATCTTCACCGACCTGATGTACGCGGCCGTGGTCTACGGCAAGCCCGCCATGGCCCGCCGGCTGCCGGTCAGCACCGGTCTGATCACCGTGGCCGTCACCATCGGCTCCCTGGTCTGGCTGCGCACCCCGCAGGCCCTGCTCATCGGCGTGATCACCGGCATCGTGAGCTTCGCCCCGGCCCTGACCGGCGCGACCCTGCGCAACCACCGCGAGGCCGCCGAGGCCGCCCGGCTGCGCGCCGAGCAGACGGCGCTGCTGGCCGAGATGGACCGCAGCCAGGCCGTGGTGGCCGAGCGTGCCCGGATGGCGCGGGAGCTGCACGACATGGTGGCCAACCACCTCTCGGCGATCGCCATCCACTCCACGGCCGCCCTCTCCATCGACTCCCCCGCCACCAGCCGCGAGGCCCTCGGGGTGATCCGGGAGAACAGCGTGCAGGGCCTGGCGGAGATGCGCCGGCTGATCGGGCTGCTGCGGGACGCGGGGGCGGAGCAGGAAGCCGTCGCCGTGCCCTCCCTGGACGGTCTGGACGCCCTGCTGGGGCAGGCCCGTACCAACGGGTCGGCGAGCGGGCTGGACTTCGTCCTGGCGGACGAGCGGCCCGCCGGGTCGCCGCTGCCGGCGCCGGTGGAGCTGGCGGCGTACCGGATCGTGCAGGAGTCGCTGACCAACGCCCTCAAGCACGCCTCCCCCGGCACGGTCCGGGTCCGCGTGGCGCACGGCGCGGGGCTGCTGACGGTGGCGGTGGACTCCCCGTACGGGGACCGCCCGGACCCGCGCGCCCCGGGTTCCGGGGCCGGGCTGATCGGCATGCGGGAGCGCACGGAGCTGCTGGGCGGGACGTTCACGGCGGGCGCGACGGACAGGGTGTGGCAGGTGCGGGCGGTACTGCCCGCCGAGGAGAAGGCGGTGCAGTCATGACCATCAGGGTCGTCGTGGCCGAGGACCAGCGGGCCGTACGGGCCGGTCTGGTGCTGATCCTGCGCAGTGCGGGCGACGTCGAGGTGGTGGGAGAGGCCGCCGACGGTGAGGAGGCGGTGCGGTTGGCGGCCGAGCTGCGCCCGGACCTGGTCCTCATGGACGTGCAGATGCCGAAGCTCGACGGGGTGTCGGCCACCCGGCAGGTGGTGGAGCGGGGGCTGGCGGACGTGCTGGTCCTGACCACCTTCGACCTGGACGAGTACGTCTTCGGCGCGCTGCGGGCGGGGGCCTCGGGCTTCCTGCTGAAGGACGCGGACGCGGCGGAGCTGATCGCGGCGGTGCGGACGGTGGCGCGCGGCGAGGGGCTGATCGCGCCGGCGGTGACCCGGCGGCTGATCGCCGAGTTCGCGGCGCCGAAGGCGGTGCGCGCTCCCGTGCGGCCGGGGGCGGCCGCGGCGGTGGAGTCGCTGACGCGGCGCGAGCGGGAGGTGCTGGGGGCGCTGGGCGGGGGGTTGTCGAACGCGGAGATCGCCGTACGGCTGGACATGGCGGAGGCCACGGTGAAGACCCACGTCAGCAGGGTGCTGGGGAAGCTGGATCTGCGGAGCCGGGTCCAAGCGGCCGTACTGGCACAGGAGTTGGGGATCTAGACGGCCTCTGGAGCTAAGGTCTGGACCTCTTGACGCTTGGTCCAGACCTTTCTAGTCTCACCGCATCACTGTGGTGAGCGTGCCATGACAAAGATCGACACGAGGCGTGCTCACGGGCGGCGCAGGTCCCACCCCCATGTACCGGTCGGCCCCACGATCGGTACGGACCTACGGAGGAGCACCCTTGAGCACAGCACCCCCACGACGCAACCGTCTGTTCAGGAGGCTGGCCGCCACGGTGGCGGCCCTCGCCCTGCCGGTCGCCGGCCTCGTCGGCCTGGCCGGCCCCGCGCAGGCGGCCGCGTCCGCGACCGCGACGTACACCAAGGTCTCCGACTGGGGCTCCGGCTTCGAGGGCAAGTGGACGGTGAAGAACACCGGCACCACCACCCTCAGCAGCTGGACCGTGGAGTGGGACTACCCGTCCGGCACCCGGGTGACCTCGGCCTGGGACGCCACCGTCACCAGCTCGGGCGACCACTGGACCGCCAAGAACGTCGGCTGGAACGGCACCCTGGCCCCCGGCGCCACCGTCAGCTTCGGCTTCAACGGAACCGGCGCCGGCGCCCCCTCCGGCTGCAAGATCAACGGCGGCTCCTGCGACGGCGGCACCAACCCCACCGACAACCCGCCCTCGGCCCCCGGCACCCCCACCGCGACCGGCGTCACCGAGAACGCGCTGACCCTGTCCTGGTCGGCGGCCACCGACGACAAGGGCGTCAAGAACTACGACGTCTACCGCAACGGCTCCAAGCTCACCACCGTCACCGGCACCACCTTCAACGACGGCGGCCTGACCAAGGGCACCACGTACACGTACGCGGTCACCGCCCGTGACACCGCCGACCAGACCGGCCCCTCCTCGGGCGGGCTCTCGGTGACCACCCCGGGCGGCGGCGGCACCGAGCCCCCGGACCCCGGCGCCAAGGTCAAGCTCGGCTACTTCACCGACTGGGGCGTCTACCAGCGCAACTACCACGTGAAGAACCTGGTCACCTCGGGCAGCGCCGCGAAGATCACCCACATCAACTACGCCTTCGGCAACGTCCAGAACGGCAAGTGCACCATCGGCGACGCCTACGCCGACTACGACAAGGCCTACACCGCCGACCAGAGCGTCGACGGCGTCGCCGACAACTGGGACCAGCCCCTGCGCGGCAACTTCAACCAGCTGCGCAAGCTCAAGGCCAAGTACCCGAACATCAAGGTCCTCTACTCCTTCGGCGGCTGGACCTGGTCCGGCGGCTTCGGCCAGGCCGCCCAGAACCCGGCCGCCTTCGCCGACTCCTGCTACGCCCTGGTCGAGGACCCGCGCTGGGCGGACGTCTTCGACGGCATCGACATCGACTGGGAGTACCCCAACGCCTGCGGGCTGTCCTGTGACACCAGCGGCGCCGCTTCCTTCAAGAACCTGATGTCGGCCCTGCGCGCCAAGTTCGGCGGCTCCAGCCTGGTCACCGCCGCGATCTCAGCCGACGGCTCCAACGGCGGGAAGCTCGACCTCGCCGACTACGGCGGCGCCGCCCAGTACGTCGACTTCTACAACGTCATGACGTACGACTTCTTCGGCGCGTGGGACGCCAAGGGCCCCACCGCCCCCCACTCCCCGCTGACCTCCTACGCGGGCATCCCGATCGCCGGCTTCAACTCCGAGGCCGCCATCACCAAGCTCAAGGGCAAGGGCATCCCCGGCTCCAAGCTCAACCTCGGCATCGGCTTCTACGGCCGCGGCTGGACCGGAGTCACCCAGGACGCGCCCGGCGGCACCGCCACCGGACCCGCCCCGGGCACCTACGAGCAGGGCATCGAGGACTACAAGGTCCTCAAGGCCGGCTGCCCGGCCACCGGCACCGTCGCCGGCACCGCCTACGCCAAGTGCGGAAGCAACTGGTGGAGCTACGACACCCCCGCCACCATCGCCGGGAAGATGACCTGGCTGAAGAACCAGGGCCTCAAGGGCGCCTTCTTCTGGGAGTTCAGCGGCGACACCGCGAACGGCGAACTCGCCAACGCGATCCACACCGGGCTGCAGTAACCCCCACGCACTGCACACCCCCGGTGGCACGACGAAGCCGGGGAGGCGGGACCGTCCCCCGCCTCCCCGGCTTCCCCACGTGTCGGCCGGGTCAGGCCACGTTCACCCGCTGCCCGGGCGGCGCGGCCTCCAGCCACGCCAGGAACCCGGTCAGCGCGTCCTCGCTCATCGCCAGCTCCAGGCGGGTCCCTTTGTGGGAACAGCCGAGCACGACGGCGTCGGACAGCAGGGCCAGCTCCTCCTCGCCCTCGGGCGCGCGCCGCGCGAGGACCTCGATGGAGGAGCGTTCCAGCAGCCGGCGCGGGCGGTGCGAGTACGAGAAGACACGGAACCACTCGATCCGGTCACCGCTGTAGCGGGCGACCCCGTAGACCCATCCCTTGCCGGAGACGTCGGGCTCCTCGGCCACGCCCCAGCGCAGGCTGCAGTCGAAGGTCCCGCCGGACCGCTGGATGAGTCTGCGGCGCAGCCCGAACACGAACAGCCCGATCACCACCAGGGCTACGACCAGGCCGCTCACAAGCAGAGCGAGGAGCATCTTCACCGACCTCCTCGCTCATCGAAAACCGCACAAACAAAAGTACGTACATCGCCTCAGCCGCGACCCGGTCCGGAAAATTCCGGACCCGACCGCGGCTGAGGTATCAAACTGTTCGGTACGGGGCTCAGTGCCCCGCGACCGCGCGCAGCCGGACATCGGCGCGACGTTCGGCGGCCGCGTCGGCCTCCGACTTCGCGCGCTCCAGTGCCCGCTCCGCCCGCTGGACGTCGATCTCGTCCGCGAGCTCGGCGATCTCGGCCAGCAGGGACAGCTTGTTGTCCGCGAACGAGATGAATCCGCCGTGCACCGCGGCGACGACAGTGGCGCCCTCGCTGGTACGGATGGTCACCGGGCCCGATTCCAGCACACCGAGAAGCGGCTGGTGACCGGGCATGACGCCGATGTCGCCGGACGTGGTGCGGGCGACGACCAGGGTGGCCTCGCCGGACCAGACATTGCGGTCCGCCGCGACCAGCTCGACGTGCAGCTCAGCAGCCAAGGTGGCTCCTCGGGTCACCACCCGGCGGGTCAGCCGGGTGTTGGGTCAAATTCTAATGGGCGTGGGGAGAGGGACGGGACACACCCGCCCCTCTCCTGTGAAACCTGCGAACCGGATGCGCCCCTCGCGGGGCGCGCCGGATCAGGAGACGCCCAGCTCCTTGGCGTTGGCCTTCAGGTCCTCGATGCCACCGCACATGAAGAACGCCTGCTCGGGGAAGTGGTCGTACTCACCGTCGCAGATGGCGTTGAACGCGGTGATCGACTCGTCGAGCGGAACGTCCGAACCGTCCACGCCGGTGAACTGCTTGGCGACGTGGGTGTTCTGCGACAGGAAGCGCTCGACACGACGGGCACGGTGGACAACGAGCTTGTCCTCCTCGCCCAGCTCGTCGATACCGAGGATCGCGATGATGTCCTGGAGGTCCTTGTACTTCTGCAGGATCCCCTTGACACGCATGGCGGCCGCGTAGTGGTCCGCCGCGATGTACCGCGGGTCGAGGATGCGGGACGTCGAGTCCAGCGGGTCCACGGCCGGGTAGATGCCCTTCTCGGAGATCGGACGGGAGAGAACCGTCGTCGCGTCGAGGTGGGCGAAGGTGGTCGCCGGCGCCGGGTCGGTCAGGTCGTCCGCGGGGACGTAGATCGCCTGCATCGAGGTGATCGAGTGACCACGGGTCGAGGTGATGCGCTCCTGGAGGAGACCCATCTCGTCGGCCAGGTTCGGCTGGTAACCCACCGCGGAGGGCATACGGCCGAGCAGGGTCGACACCTCGGAACCCGCCTGGGTGTACCGGAAGATGTTGTCGATGAAGAACAGCACGTCCTGCTTCTGAACATCGCGGAAGTACTCCGCCATGGTCAGACCGGCCAGGGCGACGCGCAGACGGGTGCCCGGGGGCTCGTCCATCTGGCCGAAGACGAGCGCCGTCTTGTCGATGACGCCCGAGTCGCCCATTTCCTCGATGAGGTCGTTGCCCTCACGGGTACGCTCACCGACGCCCGCGAAGACCGACACACCGTCGTGGTTGTTGGCGACGCGGTAGATCATTTCCTGGATCAGAACGGTCTTGCCGACACCGGCACCACCGAACAGACCGATCTTTCCACCCTTGACGTACGGGGTGAGGAGGTCGATGACCTTGACGCCGGTCTCGAACATCTCGGTCTTCGACTCGAGCTCGTCGAAGGAAGGCGCCTTGCGGTGGATCGGCCAGCGCTCGGTGACCTCGGCGTTCGCCTCGGGGTAGTTGAGCACCTCACCCAGGGTGTTGAACACCTTGCCCTTGGTGAAGTCGCCGACGGGGACGGTGATGCCCTCGCCCGTGTCGGTCACCGGGGCCTGGCGGACCAGACCGTCGGTGGGCTGCATCGAGATCGTGCGGACCATGCCGTCACCCAGGTGCTGGGCGACCTCGAGGGTCAGCGTCTTGAGCGCGCCGTCCTCGGCCGGGTCGGCGACCTGGACCTTCAGGGCGTTGTAGATCTCGGGCATCGCGTCGACGGGGAACTCCACGTCGACGACCGGGCCGATGACCCGGGCGACGCGGCCCGTGGCGGCGGCCGTCTCAACAGAGGTCGTCATTACTTGTCACTCCCCGCGGTCGCGTCGGCCATGGCGCTCGCGCCACCGACGATCTCGCTGATTTCCTGGGTGATTTCGGCCTGGCGGGCCGCGTTGGCAAGCCGGGAGAGGCTCTTGATGAGGTCCCCGGCGTTGTCGGTCGCCGACTTCATCGCGCGGCGGCGGGCGGCGTGCTCGGAAGCGGCCGACTGCAGCAGTGCGTTGTAGATCCGGCTCTCGACGTAGCGCGGCAGCAGGGCGTCGAGGACGTCCTCCGCCGACGGCTCGAACTCGAACAGCGGAAGGATCTCGCCCTTCGCACCGTCCTCCTCCGCAGCCTTGTCGAGACTGAGCGGCAGCATCCGGCCGTCCACCGCGTTCTGCGTCATCATCGACACGAATTCCGTGTAGACGATGTGCAGTTCGTCGACGCCGCCCTCGGCCGTGTCCAGCTGGATGGCCTCGATCAGCGGCGCCGCGACGCGCTTGGCGTCGGCGTAGGCCGGGCTGTCGGTGAAGCCCGTCCACGACTCCGTGACCTTGCGCTCACGGAACCCGTAGTAGGCGACACCCTTGCGGCCGACGATGTAGCTGTCGACCTCCTTGCCCTCAGCGCGCAGCCGCTCGGTGAGCCGGTCCGCCTGCTTGATGGCGTTCGAGGAGTAGCCGCCGGCCAGACCGCGGTCGCTCGTGATGAGCACGATCGCGGCGCGGGTCGGCGCCTCGACCTCGGTGGTCAGGGCGTGCTTGGTGTTCGAACCGGTCGCCACCGCGGTCACCGCACGGGTGAGCTCGGTCGCGTACGGCATCGACGCCGCCACCTTGCGCTGCGCCTTGACGATGCGCGAGGCGGCGATCATCTCCATCGCCTTGGTGATCTTCTTGGTCGCCGTGATGGCACGGATGCGACGCTTGTAGACCCGGAGCTGCGCTCCCATGAGTCAGGTCCCTTCCGTCGTCACTTGGAGACGTTGACGGCCGGAACGTCCTCGCCCAGGAGCTTTCCGTCCGAGGTCTCGAACTGGCGCTTGAAGGCGGCGATCGCGTCGGCGATCGAGCCCAGCGTGTCGTCCGACATCTTGCCGCCGTCGGCGATGGAGGTCAGGAGGTCCTTGCGCTCGCGGCGCAGGTGCTCCAGCAGCTCCGACTCGAAGCGGCGGATGTCCTCGACCGGGACGTCGTCCATCTTGCCGGTGGTGCCGGCCCAGACGGAGACGACCTGCTCCTCGACGGGCATCGGCTGGTACTGGCCCTGCTTCAGCAGCTCGACCATGCGCTTGCCGCGCTCCAGCGAGGCCTTCGACGCGGCGTCCAGGTCGGAACCGAAGGCGGCGAACGCCTCCAGCTCGCGGTACTGGGCCAGGTCGACGCGCAGACGGCCGGAAACCTGCTTCATGGCCTTGTGCTGCGCGGAACCACCGACGCGGGAGACCGAGATACCGACGTTCAGCGCCGGGCGCTGGCCCGCGTTGAACAGGTCGGACTCCAGGAAGCACTGGCCGTCGGTGATGGAGATGACGTTGGTCGGGATGAACGCCGACACGTCGTTCGCCTTGGTCTCGACGATCGGCAGACCGGTCATCGAACCGGCGCCCATCTCGTCGGAGAGCTTCGCGCAACGCTCCAGCAGACGGGAGTGCAGGTAGAAGACGTCACCCGGGTAGGCCTCGCGGCCCGGCGGGCGGCGCAGCAGCAGCGACACGGCGCGGTAGGCGTCGGCCTGCTTCGACAGGTCGTCGAAGATGATCAGGACGTGCTTGCCGGCGTACATCCAGTGCTGACCGATGGCGGAACCGGTGTACGGCGCCAGGTACTTGAAGCCGGCCGGGTCGGACGCCGGGGCGGCGACGATCGTCGTGTACTCGAGCGCGCCGGCCTCTTCCAGGGCGCCGCGAACGGACGCGATGGTCGAGCCCTTCTGGCCGATGGCGACGTAGATGCAGCGGACCTGCTTGTTCACGTCGCCGGAGCGCCAGTTGTCACGCTGGTTGATGATCGTGTCGACGGCCAGAGCGGTCTTGCCGGTCTGACGGTCGCCGATGATCAGCTGACGCTGGCCGCGGCCGATCGGCACCATGGCGTCGACGGCCTTGTAGCCGGTCTGCATGGGCTCGTGCACCGACTTACGGACCATGACGCCCGGGGCCTGCAGCTCGAGGGCGCGGCGGCCCTCGGTCGCGATCTCGCCGAGGCCGTCGATCGGGTTGCCGAGCGGGTCGACGACGCGGCCGAGGTAGCCCTCGCCGACGCCTACGGAGAGGACCTCACCGGTGCGCTGCACCGGCTGACCCTCCTCGATACCGCTGAACTCGCCGAGGACGATCGCACCGATCTCGCGCTCCTCGAGGTTGAGGGCGAGACCGAGGGTGCCGTCCTCGAACTTCAGCAGCTCGTTCGCCATGGCGGAGGGCAGGCCCTCCACCTTCGCGATGCCGTCGCCGGCAACGCTGACCGTTCCGACCTCCTCGCGCGAGGCCGCGTCCGGCTGGTACGACTGGACAAAGGTCTCCAGTGCGTCCCGGATCTCCTCCGGCCGGATCGTGAGCTCCGCCATCTGGGTTCCCTGCTCTCCTTGTTGGGCCTGAAGCTTCTTAGGGGTCTGGGGGTGACCCCCAGGAATCTTCTGCAAGTTCTGCACGGCCCAACCGGGCCGCTAGGAATGCTTTGTATCTGTGTGGTGGCGGCTGGTCAGCCGGCCATGCGGCGCGACGCCTCGGCGAGGCGGTCCGCGATGGTGCCGTCGATGACCTCGTCGCCGACCCGCACCGAGATCCCGCCGAGGACCGCGGGGTCCACGTCGAGGTTCAGGTGCATCTGGCGGCCGTACAGCTTCGCCAGCACCGCGCCGAGACGCTGCTTCTGCACGTCGCTGAGCGGGATCGCGCTGGTCACGGTGGCGACCATGCGGTCCCGGCGCTCGGCGGCGAGCTTGGACAGGGACTCGAGTCCCGCTTCCAGGCTACGTCCACGCGGGTGCGTGACGAGACGGATCACCAGGCGCTCGGTGGCGGCGTTCACCTTGCCGCCGAGCAGGCCGCGCAGCAGCTCGCTCTTGGCGGAGCCGGTGGCGGCGCGGTCGGTCAGCGCGGAGCGCAGCTCGGTGCTGGAGGCGACGATCCGGCCGAAGCGGAAGACCTCGTCCTCGACGTTGTCGAGGCCGCCGGCCTGCTGGGCCGCCGTGAGGTCGGCGGTGGCCGCCAGCGCCTCCAGCGCGTCCACCAGGTCGCGGGACTGCGACCAGCGGGAGCGCACCATGCCGGACACCAGGTCGAGGGTGTTCCCGTCGACCTGGCCGGACAGCAGCCGGCCGACCAGCTCGGCCTTGGCCTCGCCGGACTGCGCCGGGTCCGTGATGACCCGACGCAGCGAGACCTCACGGTCGAGCAGCGCGGTGACGGCTGCCAGCTCACCGGCGAGCTTCGCCGCGTCGACGGACGTGTTGTCCGTCAGCGCGTCGAGACGCTCGCGCGCGGAGGCCAGCGCCTCGCGGCTCGCTCCGTTCATCGGGCCGCCTCGGCCTTCTCCTCAAGCTCGCTGAGGAAGCGGTCGATGGTGCGGCTCTGACGAGCGGCGTCCTCGAGGGACTCGCCGACGAGCTTGCCGGCCAGGTCGGTGGCGAGCTTGCCCACGTCCTGACGCAGCGCCTGAGCGGCGGCCTTGCGGTCTGCCGCGATCTGGGCGTGACCGGCAGCGATGATCTCCTCACGCTGCCGCTGGCCCTCTGCGCGCAGTTCTTCCTTGAGCGCAGTGCCCTGCTCCAGCGCGTCCTGGCGCAGGCGCGCGGCCTCGTGCCGGGCTTCGGCGAGCTGGGCCTTGTACTGCTCCAGCACGCTCTGGGCCTCGGTCTGAGCGGCTTCGGCCTTCTCGATACCGCCCTCGATCTGCTCGCGGCGCTCGTCCAGAACCTTGTTGATGTTCGGGAGAAGCTTCTTCGCGAGGAAGCCGAAGACGATGACGAAGGCGATCAGACCGATGACGAGCTCGGGGATCGGCGGGATGAGGGGGTTTTCCATCTCCTCAGCCGCGAGAACCATGAGGTTCACATCAGTGCCTTTCGTCTAGTGGACTGTTCGTCGAGACCGAGGATCAGGAGCTCGGGTAGACGAACGGCATGACCAGACCGATCAGGGCGAGCGCCTCACAGAAGGCGAAGCCGAGGATCTGGTTGGCGCGGATCAGGCCGGCAGCCTCGGGCTGGCGGGCGAGGGCCTGGGTGCCGTTACCGAAGATGATGCCGACGCCGACGCCGGGGCCGATGGCCGCGAGACCGTAACCAACGGAGCTGAGGGAGCCGGTGACGGCGGCAAGGGTCTGGGACATGCCAGTTCTTCCTTCTCTTTCACGGACCGGTGGGGGTTGGCCACCGGACGAATACGGGGGGCTGAGCGGGGCGGGCCTGGCTCAGTGGTGCTCGGCGAGCGCGCCCTGGATGAAGCTGCAGGCCAGGAGGACGAAGACGTACGCCTGGACAGCCTGGATGAAGAGCTCGAAGGCGGTCATCACGATCACCATCACGAACGACACACCGGCGTAGGCGATGCCGATGCCGTTCAGCAGGTACCAGCTGGCGATCGTGAAGAGCAGCAGCAGGGTGTGACCGGCGAACATGTTCGCGAAGAGTCGGACCGCGTGGGTGAACGGGCGCACCAGGACGTTCGAGAAGAACTCGATGACCATGATCAGCGGCAGGACGCCGCCGAGGCTCTTGTCGTAGCCGGTGAGGTTCTTCAGGCCGCCGACGAAGCCGTGGCGCTTGAAGGTGACCGACATCCAGATCACGTAGACGATCAGGGCGAGCACGGCCGGGTACGCGATGATCGAGGTCACCGGGAACTGGGCCACCGGGACGATCGACCAGACGTTCAGGATCCAGACGAAGAAGAACAGCGAG
Organism: Streptomyces sp. NPDC033966; assembly: GCF_055575955.1. NCBI lineage: Bacteria > Bacillati > Actinomycetota > Actinomycetes > Kitasatosporales > Streptomycetaceae > Streptomyces > Streptomyces sp. NPDC033966. The sequence continues at coordinate 412,956 of NZ_JBVIRQ010000001.1, forward strand.
ACCATGAAGGGGACGTACTTCTCGCCCTCCTTCTTGCCGAGGGTCTCGTAGACGATGCCGCGGCGCACGAAGTCGTAGCCGGCCTCGCCGACCATCTGGAGCTTGCCGGGGACGATCTTCGCCTTGCCGAAGGCGGCCCAGAAGAAGGCCACGATGATGATCGAGCCCAGGAGGGCCAGCAGCATCGGCTTGTTGAAGTAGGCATTGCTGCCCGCTTCGCCCCAGAGCGGCTCGAAGAGGAACGAGTGCAGGCCCGGGCCGGGGAAGCCACATCCGTCGAAGATGTGACAGTCGGTCTCGAAGGCGAGGACCTGCGTCGGGTCAGCACTCACCGCGGGCTCCTTCAGCGTGGCGCATAGGTACGGCAACCTCGTTGTGTCGGCGCGGCGCGAGGCCGCGGTTCGGCACTGGACTGGTGTAACGGGTGTGGGGGCGGCAGTCAGGCATCGAGCCTCGCGATGGAACAGGCGTCAGCTCAGATGCCCGCGCCCGCAGAGCCGCAGTTGGAACCGGACGATAGCAGCATCTCGAACGCACACTTATCCCGGCCCTACCCCTCACGACTTCGACCCCGGGTTTTCGGGCTTTTCACCCTTGGTCGAGTCCGGCTCGACGTAAAGGATCTTCGCCTTCATGTGAGCACGCGTCTGTGCGCCGATCCACACGAGGGTGGTGGCGACGAGCGTGATGGCGAACGCCCGGGGGTGGAACAGTGTCGTGTTCTTGAACACGGCGAGAAAGACGAAGAGCAGCAGGATCTGCGCGGCGTAGAGCATGAGGCCCATGGCCTGGAACAGATGCGGCAGGGATTTCGCCGTGCGCTGCAGGACGACGAATCCGAGACCCATGAACAGGATCACGACCACGGTCGCGACGACGGATCCGACAGCACCCTTGCCTCCGACGACCAGACCGCTGATCACGGCGGCGATTGCGCCGGCGGCAGCAGTGGGTACGGCGGTTTGCAGGAGGGATCGGACGTCATCTGACCGCATGGCGGTTTGCTCCGCGTGGTGGTGGGGGCACGGACTCGTACGGGAACTCGTACGGGGACGAGCGTAAGCCCGGTCCGAGTGAGAGCCTCGGGCCAATGGACCGTCGCACTACGGTCCTTCGGCTCTGTCGCCGGGTTTAGTGAACGGTATCACAAACTATTTGATGAGAGCTTTACCTGTCAGGTGTGCTGACTGTCACACATGAGGGCTAACGCGCCCGTGTGTGCAAGACAAGCCCTCTCATTGTCTGGTAAAGGGCGCCCATGTCGGAAATGCGCCCGGGCCGTCAGCGTGCCGATCCGGCCTTACGCCGGTCGGGGAGGCGCGAACGGGGGCCTACCGCGGTCGCGCCGTTGACGCCCGACACCCCCGCCACGACGGGCCTCGCCGGCTCCGGCTCCATGCCCTCGTCCTCCCGTACGGCCGCCTCCGCGGCCCGCTCGGCGTGCCGGTAGCGCGGCGGGACCAGGCCCTGCGCCCACTGCGGCGCCCGTGGGGTGAACCGCGGCATCAGCAGCAGTACGAGGCCCAGCGCGCTCAGCGCCGCGAGGGACAGCACGATCCACATCGAGGCCGAATGCACCGAATAGGCCACCGTGCCGAATGCGATCAGGCCTGACCAGAAATACATGATGAGTACGGCGCGGCTGTGGGAGTGCCCGAGTTCCAGCAGCCGGTGGTGCAGGTGGCCGCGGTCCGCGGCGAAGGGTGACTGGCCGTTCCAGGTGCGCCGCACGATCGCCAGGATCAGGTCCGCCATCGGAATGGCGATGATGGTCAGCGGGAGCAGCAGCGGAATGAAGACCGGCAGCATCGCGTGGGTCGCGTTGCGCTCACCGCCGACGAAGAGGGCCATCGTGTCGGGGTCCACCTGCCCCGTGATCGAGATGGCCGAGGCGGCCAGCACCAACCCGATCAGCATCGAGCCGGAATCCCCCATGAAGATCCGGGCGGGGTGCATGTTGTGCGGCAGGAAGCCCAGGCACATGCCCATCAGGATCGCCGCGAAGAGGGTGGCGGGGGCGGCGGATTCGATGCCGTAGCCGAACCAGATCCGGTAGGCGTAGAGGAAGAACGCGCATGTGGCGATGCAGACCATGCCCGCCGCCAGACCGTCGAGTCCGTCGACGAAGTTCACCGCGTTGATGGTGATCACCACCAGCGCCACGGTGAGCAGGGTGCCCTGCCACTGGGTGAGCGCCACCGTGCCGATGCCCGGAACCGGAATCCACAGGATGGTCAGGCCCTGCATGACCATCACGCCCGCGGCGATCATCTGGGCGCCCAGCTTGATCAGCGCGTCGAGTTCGAACTTGTCGTCCAGGACGCCGATCAGCCAGATCAGCGCGGCGCCCGAGAGCAGCGCCCTGGGCTCGTTGGACCGTTCGAAGACCCCGTTGAGGTTCTGCAGGTGGTCGGCGATCAGCAGTCCCGCGCACATGCCGCCGAACATGGCGATGCCGCCGAGCCGCGGAGTGGGCTCGCGGTGCACGTCGCGCGCGCGGATCTCCGGCATCGCGCCGGCCGCGATCGCGAACTTCCGCACGGGCCCGGTCAGCAGGTAGGTCACCGCGACCGTGACGCAAAGCGTCAGCAGATATTCACGCACTGGCTGCCCCAGATGTATCGCCGGCCATCTCAGCCCCACACATTAGCCGCGATGTCACCAGGGACGAGGACGCACGGAGGCCCCGTTCCGGTTGCACTACTCCACGCTCGTACCGGTTACGCCCCGTAAGGGGGAAATCCACCGGTCAGTGCGGCCACCCCGGCCCGCGTCCGGGCCGCTTCCCCTGCCAGCGCGGCGGCGAACAGCTCCGCGATCCGGGCCATCTCCGGCTCCCCCATCCCCTGCGTGGTCACCGCCGCGGTGCCCAGGCGGATGCCGCGCTGGTCCCCGTACGGCAGGGCGCAGGTGTCCAGGACGATCCCGGCGGCGGCCAGCCGGCCGCGCGCCGTCGGCCCGTCGACGCCGAGCGCCGCGGGGTCGGCGCTGATGAGGTGGGTGTCCGTCCCGCCGGTCGTCACGGCGAACCCGCGCTGCTCCAGGGCGGCCGCCAGGACGCGGGCGTTGGCCACGACCCGGTGCGCGTACCGGGTGAAGGGCGGGGCGGCCGCCTCGCCGAAGGCCACCGCCTTCGCGGCGATGGTGTGCATCTGGGCGCCGCCCTGGGTGAAGGGGAACACCGCCCGGTCGACCCGCTCCGCGAACTCGGCGCCGCACAGCAGCATCCCGCCGCGGGGGCCGCGGAGCACCTTGTGGGTGGTCGCGCACACCACGTCGGCGTACGGGACGGGGCTCGGGGCGGCCCCTCCGGCGACCAGCCCGATGGGGTGGGCCGCGTCGGCGATGAGATACGCCCCGACCTCGTCGGCGATCTCGCGGAACGCCGAGTACTCCAGGTGCCGGGGGTAGGAGATCGACCCGCACACGATGGCCTTGGGCCGGTGGGCCCGCGCCAGCCGCTGCACCTGCTCGTAGTCGACGAGCCCGCTCTCGGCGTCGACGCCGTACCCCACGAAGTCGAACCACCGGCCGGAGAAGTTGGCGGGCGAGCCGTGCGTGAGGTGCCCGCCGTGCGCCAGCCCCATGGCCAGGACGGTGTCCCCGGGGCGCAGCAGCGCCGCGTAGGCGGCGAGTACGGCCGAGGAGCCGGAATGCGGCTGCACGTTGGCGTGCTCGACGCCGAAGAGCGCCCTGGCCCGCTCCACGGCCGTCCGCTCGGCGAGGTCCACGTACTCGCAGCCGCCGTGGTAGCGGGCACCGGGGTATCCCTCGGCGTACTTGTTGGAGAGCACGGAGCCCAGCGCGGCGAGCACGGCGGGCGAGGTGAAGTTCTCGGCGGCGCTCATCTGCAGCGTGTCCGCCTGGCGGTGCCGCTCCCCGTCGAGGATGTCGGCCATCTGCGGATCCTGCTGCCGCAGGAGATCCGCCGCCTGCTCGGTGGTGACAGTCATGGCGACTCCCGCACGGTGGGCCTACCGGTACCAGCCACTGTAGGCCGCCCCCGCCCACCCCGCCCGCCTGGCCGGCGGTCGAGCACGGGGTCCGGGGCGGAGCCCCAGGCCTCTCAGCCCCGTCGGCGCTTCAGGCACGGCGTCCGGGGCGAAGCCCCAGGCCTCTCAGCGCCACCGGCGCATGAGACACGGGGTCCGGGGCGAAGCCCCAAGGTCTTTCAGCCCCGCCTGGGGGCACCTCCCAGCGGTAGCTGGGGGAGTTTGAGGCGCGGGTCCGGGCGGAGCCCGCGGAGCCCGGGGAACGGTGGAAGGGCGGGTAGGGGACCTCGCCCCGCGCAGCGGCACACCACCCGCTCACGACCCACGGGCCCCAGCCACGGCCCGTGGCCCGCCCCAGGCCCGCCGGACGGAGTCCGGCGCAGCGGCGCGAAGCCGGTGAGGCGCCCTGGCGCCGAGCCGCGCGAGCGGCGCGTCAAGAAGGCGTGGAGCCCCGGCGCCGAGCCGCGCGAGCGGCGCGTCAAAGAGAGGAGTGGGGGGCGTCGACGCCCGTCAGGGCCGTGACCACGGGGTCCAGCGCCTGGTTGATCTCGTCGCCGATCGACCGGAAGAAGGTGATCGGCGCCCCGTACGGGTCGTACACCTCGTCCGCGTCGGCGGACGGCGCCAGCAGCCACCCTCGCAGCGCGGCGGCGGCCCGTACCAGCGCCCGCGCCCGCTCCGCCATGCCGTCGTCCAGCGGCGGCAGCGTGGCCGGGTCTATCGCCCGTACGAGCCGGGTGAACTCCTTCAGCGTGAAGGTGCGCAGCCCCGCCGAGTGGCCCATGGAGATGACCTGCGCCCGGTGGTCCCGCGTGGCGGTGAGCACCAGGTCCGCGCGTATGACGTGCTCGTCGAGCAGCTCGCGCCCGGTGAACCCCGACGCGTCCGCGCCGAAGTCCGCCAGCACGGCCGCCGCGTTGGCCTCCATCGGGGCGCCCTCGTGGCCCCAGGTGCCGGCGCTCTCCACGATGAGGTCCTCGGCGGGCAGGCCCAGGACGGCCAGGCGGTGGGCCAGCGCGTGCCTCGTCAGCCGCTCGGTGATGGGCGAGCGGCACACATTGCCGGTGCTGACGTGGAGTATGCGGAACGACTGGGTCGCTATGCCACGCCCCTGAGGGCTCACGGAGCCACCTCGAGGTCGGGTACGACCTCCCGCAGCTGTGCGGCGCTCAGCGCCCCCTCGCGCAGCAGTACGGGAACCTTCCCGGTGACGTCGACGATCGACGACGGCTCGGTGCTCGGCGTGGGGCCGCCGTCCAGGTACACGGACACGGAGTCGCCCAGCATCTCGCGCGCCGCGTCGCAGTCGGCCGGTGCCGGGTGCCCGGACAGGTTCGCCGAGGAGACGGCCATCGGGCCGACCTCGGTCAGCAGCTCGATCGCGACGGGGTGCAGGGGCATGCGCACGGCGACGGTCCCGCGGGTCTCCCCGAGGTCCCAGGCCAGCGAAGGCTGGTGCTTGGCGACCAGCGTGAGCCCGCCCGGCCAGAAGGCGTCGACGAGCTCCCACGCCTGCTCGGAGAAGTCCGTGACGAGGCCGTGGAGGGTGTTCGGGGAGCCGATGAGGACGGGGGTGGGCATGTTGCGGCCGCGCCCCTTGGCGGCGAGCAGGTCGCCGACGGCCTCCGCGCTGAAGGCGTCCGCGCCGATCCCGTACAGGGTGTCGGTGGGCAGCACGACGAGCTCTCCGCGGCGCACGGCGGAGGCCGCCTCGCGCAGACCCGTCTTGCGGTCCGTCGCGTCGTTGCAGTCGTATCGCCGGGCCATCAGCGGATCTCCTCGTGCAGCGTGGGGGTGGCGGGGGAAACGGTGGCGCGGGTCACGGCATGGCCTTGCGGGCGGTCGCGAAGCGCGGACGGTTGTTCAGGTCGGGGTGGTCGGCGGCGTCGGCCCAGCCCCGTTCGTCGGCGAAGATCCACGGCACCTGGCCGCCCTGGGTGTCGGCGTGCTCGATCACGACGATGCCGCCGGGCCGCAGCAGCCGGTGGGCGGTCCGCTCGATGCCCCGGATGGTGTCGAGGCCGTCCTCGCCGGAGAACAGCGCCATCTCGGGGTCGTGGTCGCGGGCCTCGGGGGCGACGTACTCCCACTCGGTGAGCGGGATGTACGGCGGGTTGGAGATGACCAGGTCGACCTGTCCGTCCAGCTCGGGCAGCGCGGTGAGCGCGTCGCCCTGGTGGACGGTGACCCGGGAGCCCTCGGCGTTCTTGCGGGTCCAGCGCAGCGCGTCCTCGGACAGCTCCACGGCGTGGACGCGCGAGCGCGGCACCTCCTGGGCCATGGCCAGCGCGATGGCGCCGGACCCGGTGCACAGGTCCACGATCAGCGGCTCGACCACGTCCATGGCCCGGACGGCGTGTATGGCCCAGTCCACGACCGACTCGGTCTCGGGCCGGGGCACGAACACCCCGGGGCCGACCTGGAGCTCCAGGTACCGGAAGAAGGCCCGGCCGGTGATGTGCTGGAGCGGCTCGCGCGCTTCGCGGCGGGCGACGGCCTCCCAGTAGCGGGCGTCGAAGTCCGCGTCCTTGACGTGGTGCAGTTCCCCCCGCTTGACGCCGTGCACGAAGGCCGCGAGCTCCTCCGCGTCGAAACGCGGTGAGGGCACGCCGGCGGCGGCCAGCCGCTGGGTGGCCTGGGCCACCTCGGCAAGCAGCAAGTTCACGCTGGTCCTCCGGGCTGCTGTCGTACGGGGGGGGTGGGGCGAGGGTCAGTGCGCGGCCGCGAGCTTCGCGGCGGAGTCGGTGTCGACGCAGGCCTGGATGACCGAGTCGAGGTCGCCGTCGAGCACCTGGTCCAAGTTGTACGCCTTGAAACCGGTCCGGTGGTCCGAGATCCGGTTTTCCGGGAAGTTGTACGTGCGGATCTTCTCGGAGCGGTCCACGCTGCGCACCTGGCTGCGGCGCTGGTCGGAGGCCTCCTGCTCGGCGGCTTCCTGAGCGGCGGCAAGCAGGCGCGAGCGCAGGATGCGCATGGCCTGCTCCTTGTTCTGGAGCTGGCTCTTCTCGTTCTGGCAGGAGGCGACCACGCCGGTCGGGAGGTGCGTGATGCGCACGGCCGAGTCGGTGGTGTTGACGGACTGGCCGCCGGGGCCCGAGGAGCGGTACACGTCGATGCGGAGGTCGTTCATGTTGATCTCGACCTCGACCTCCTCGGCCTCCGGGGTGACGAGCACGCCGGCGGCGGAGGTGTGGATGCGGCCCTGGGACTCGGTGGCCGGCACGCGCTGCACGCGGTGCACGCCGCCCTCGTACTTCATCCGGGCCCACACGCCCTGGCCGGGCTCGGTGGCCCCGTTGCCGCCCTTGGTGCGGACGGAGACCTGGACGTCCTTGTAGCCGCCGAGCTCGGACTCGGTGGAGTCGATGATCTCGGTCTTCCAGCCCACGCGCTCGGCGTAGCGCAGGTACATGCGCAGCAGGTCACCTGCGAACAGGGCGGACTCGTCGCCGCCGGCGCCCGCCTTGATCTCCAGGAGGACGTCCTTGTCGTCGCTGGGGTCGCGCGGGACGAGCAGCAGGCGGAGCTTCTCGGTGAGCTCTTCGCGCTGGGCGCTCAGTTCCTTGACCTCGGCGGCGAAGTCGGGGTCGTCGGCCGCCAGCTCCTTGGCCGTCTCGATGTCCTCGGCCGACTGCTTCCAGGCGCGGAAGGTCGCGACGATCGGGGTCAGCTCCGCGTAGCGCTTGTTCAGCTTGCGGGCGTTCGCCTGATCGGAGTGGACCGAAGGGTCGGCGAGCTTCGTCTCGAGGTCGGCGTGCTCGCCGACCAGTTCCTCGACCGCTTCGAACATCGGGTGCTCCTGGGGTGAAAAAATCAAAAGTGGGGTGGGCTGGCCGAACGACGACAAAGGCGCCGGTCCGGCCGCCCCCGCGTGGTCAGGGGGCGGCCGGTGACCGGCGCCTGGGTCGCGCTACTTCTTGGCCGCACCCTTGCCGAAGCGGGCCTCGAAGCGGGCCACACGGCCACCGGTGTCGAGGATCTTCTGCTTGCCCGTGTAGAACGGGTGGCACTCGGAGCAGACCTCGGCACGGATGGTGCCCTCGGTCAGGGTGCTGCGAGTGGTGAACGACGCGCCACAGGTGCAGCTGACCTGGGTCTCGACGTACTCGGGGTGAACTTCGCGCTTCAAGGTGTCTCCTAGATTCGGGAGGGCGCCGGGTCGCAGGAGCCGAATTGCGCACTGCGTGAACCGGGGCCGACAGACCAGTCTGCCAGGACCGGGCCGCCTGTCAAAATTCCGGGAACGCTCCCCTCAACGGGGAGGGGTCCCGGTCTATTCCTGCCGGGTCCTCCCGGGTCCTGCCGGATCCCGGCAGGACCCGCCGGGCCCCTCTACTGGACGATGGAGCCCGCGGTGCTCTTGTCCCCGGTGGAGTGCTCGGTGGCCGCGGCAGGGATGGGCTGGTCGGCCAGCAGGGCGTCCCAGACCATCTTGGAGTCCTTGGGCAGGATCGCGACACGGTCCTTGTCGAGCGGGTCCCGGGTCACCGGCAGGGTGATCATGCGCATGTTCTCGGCGCCGATGCCCTGGAGCCCCTGGGCGAAGCTCGCCAGGGACTTCATGTCGCCGAGCGCCTTGTCGGTGGTGATCGCCTTGGTGGCGGAGTCGGCGAGGCCGAACAGCTTCTTGGGGTTGTCGAACACCCCGACGCCCTTGACCTGCTTGATCAGCGCCTTGATGAAGGCCTGCTGGAGCTGTATTCGCCCCAGGTCGCCCCCGTCGCCGACGCTCTTGCGCGTGCGGACCAGGCCGAGGGACTGCTCGCCGTTGAGCTTGTGCGAGCCGGCCGGCAGGTCGAGGTGGCTGCCGTCGTCCTTGATCGGCTTGGTGGTCGTGAGCTCGACCCCGCCGAGGTTGTCGATGATCTTCTTGAAGCCGGTGAAGTCGACCTCGATGTAGTGGTCCATGCGGATCCCCGACATCGCCTCGACGGTCTTGACGGCGCAGGCGGCCCCGCCGATGGTGAAGGCCTCGTTGAACTGCGCGCGCTGCCTGGGGGCGCTGGTCTTCCCCTTGCCGGTGGGGCAGGCGGGCCGCGGGAGCATCGTGTCGCGCGGGATCGACACGACGCTGGCCTGCTTGTGGCCCTCGTAGAGGTGCACGATCATCGCGGTGTCCGAGCGGGCCGAGCCGCCGTCGTCCGCCCCGTACTCGCCGTTCGCCCCGTCGCGGGAGTCGGAGCCCAGGACCAGGATGTCCATCGAGCCGTTGTCGACGTTCGGCGGGCGATCCTTGCCGAGGGCCTGGTCGATGTCGACGCTGTGCAGGTTGCCGTTGAGCTTGAAGTAGAACCAGCCGAGGCCTCCCCCGCCCAGCAGGACCACCCCGGCGGCGGTCCAGGCGGCGACCCTGAGGCCCTTGCGGCGGCGCGGCTGCGCCCGGCGCCCGCGTCTGCGTGCCGCCCTGCGACCGCTGCCCCTGCTGTCCTCGCTCATGCTCTCCTCGGTCCTGGCTCCGTTGCCGGCTGTCTCTCACTCAGACGGACTAGCGCATTCCAGGGTTCCACGGAGCGTGGACCGCTCCGCACGCCCCCTCCCCCACGGGCACGACCCGTGACCGGATGCCCACCGAGGGTCCCGATCCGGGGGCTTAAAGGGTCTCTTACAAGGCCGCGCGGGCGCAGGCGTGTGGCGAAGGTCGCACAAAGGGAACAGCCCCCGCCGCGGATGCGGCGGGGGCTGTTCCGTGTTCTGGCGACCCGGTCAGTCGTCGTTCTTGCCGGCCGGGGTCGTCTTGGCGATCTGCATCAGGAACTCGGCGTTCGACTTCGTCTGCTTCATCTTGTCGAGCAGCAGCTCGATCGCCTGCTGCGAGTCGAGCGCGTGCAGCACCCGGCGCAGCTTCCAGACGATGGCGAGCTCCTCGCTGTTGAGGAGGATCTCCTCCTTGCGGGTGCCCGACGGGTCGACGTCGACGGCCGGGAAGATGCGCTTGTCGGCGAGCTTGCGGTCGAGCTTGAGCTCCATGTTGCCGGTGCCCTTGAACTCCTCGAAGATCACCTCGTCCATGCGCGAGCCGGTGTCGACGAGCGCGGTGGCCAGGATGGTCAGCGAGCCGCCGTCCTCGATGTTGCGCGCGGCACCGAAGAAGCGCTTCGGCGGGTACAGCGCGGTCGAGTCGACACCACCGGACAGGATGCGGCCGGAGGCGGGCGCCGCGAGGTTGTACGCGCGGCCCAGACGGGTGATGGAGTCCAGCAGGACGACCACGTCGTGACCCAGCTCGACGAGGCGCTTGGCGCGCTCGATGGCCAGCTCGGCGACGGTGGTGTGGTCCTCGGCCGGGCGGTCGAAGGTCGAGGAGATGACCTCGCCCTTGACCGACCGCTGCATGTCGGTGACCTCTTCCGGACGCTCGTCGACCAGGACGACCATCAGGTGGCACTCGGGGTTGTTGGTGGTGATCGCGTTGGCGATCGCCTGCATGATCATGGTCTTGCCGGTCTTCGGCGGGGCCACGATCAGGCCTCGCTGGCCCTTGCCGATCGGCGACACGAGGTCGATGATGCGGGTGGTCAGCACGCCCGGGTCGGTCTCCAGACGGAGCCGGTCCTGCGGGTAGAGCGGGGTCAGCTTCTGGAACTCCGGTCGGCCGCGGCCGGATTCGGGCGCCATGCCGTTGACGGAGTCCAGGCGCACGAGGGCGTTGAACTTCTCGCGGCGCTCGCCGTCCTTGGGCTGGCGGACCGCACCGGTGGTGTGGTCGCCCTTGCGCAGGCCGGCCTTGCGGACCTGGGCGAGGGAGACGTACACGTCGTTGGGGCCGGGCAGGTAGCCCGAGGTCCGGATGAACGCGTAGTTGTCGAGGATGTCGAGGATGCCCGCGACGGGGATCAGGACGTCGTCGTCGGCGACCTGCGGCTCGTTCGGCGCGAACTCGTCACGGCCGCGACGGCCACGACGGTCGCGGTAGCGGCCGCGACGGCCGCGACGGCCGTCCTCGTCGAAGTCGTCCTGGGGGCCGTTGTCCTGACGGTCCTGCCGGCCCTGGCCGCGGCCGCCCTGCTGCTGCTGGCGGTCGGCGCGGTCCTGGCGGCCGCCGCCCTGCTGCTGCTGGCCCTGGCCGCCCTGCTGCTGGCCCTGCTCGTCGGCCTTGGCGCCGCGCTCGCGGCGGCCCTGCTGGCGCTCGCCGCGCTCACCGCGGTCACCGCGCTCACCACGGTCGCCGCGGTCACGGCGGTCGCGGCGGGTACGGCCCTCGCCGGCCTCCTGCGCCTGGCCCTGGGACTGGGCGGAGACGGCGGTGGCGGCCTCGGCCTTGGCCTCGGGCTGCGCGGCCGGGGCGGTGGTCTCGGTCTTCTGCTCGACCTGCACGGCCGCGGCGGGGGCCGAGGACTCGGGGCTGCCGGAGGGCGCGGTGGCCCGGCGGCGGCGGCGCTCGCCGATCGGCGCGTCATCGCTGGCCGGCTGTCCCGGGATCTCGATCTGCGCCTGGGCGGCGGGCTTCTCGGCGGGGGCCGCGGCGGCGGCCTCGCCCGTACGGGCCTTGCTGGTGGCGCGGCGCTTCGGCTTGGCCTCGGCGGCGTCGGCGGCGGGGGCTGCGGCGGCCTTGGGGGCGCTGCCGCCCTGCGCCTCCTTGATGACCTCGATCAGCTGGCTCTTGCGCATCCGCGCGGTGCCCCTGATACCGAGGCCCGACGCGACCTGCTGCAGCTCGGCCAGGACCATGCCCTCAAGGCCGGTGCCGGAGCGGCGGCGCTTCGGGGCCGCGCCCGCGGCGGGGGCACTGGTGTCGACGTTGGTGTCGGCAGCGCCCATCAGATCGGTGGTGTCGCTCACGAAGGGTCCTTCCCTGGAGCGGACGTCGGCCTGTCTGGCTCGGCGACCGGTTGTGCTGTCCGACAACAGTCCGGTGTGTGGACCGTGCCGGGGCGGTGGTCCGCCGGTAAGAGTTACGGCGGAGAGAAACGTGCATGGTGGTTCCGGCGAGAAGCCCCCGAGCTGGAAGCGTGGGAATGTCACGCCGATTCCGGAGCGTGCCCGAAACTGCTGGCAGCGATCAAAGCAGTCGGGGAGGCTCCCGGAAGAAATGTGGTCCCGGATGGGGACGCTGAGCACCGAGCCATGGCGGCTTCGGATGCGCACTTGAGGTTAACACTACCGGATCCAACAGACATTCCCCCTCTCAATCACCGGCAATCGCCCGCCGTGGGCGGGCGGCCTGCCCGGCCGCCCGCCCACGGGGGCCGTGTCGTCACGACACGGGCTGACCGCCCTGGGCGCCCAGCGGAAGGACGCTCGCACCCGCGGCGTCGAGCGCGAGCCGGTTGGCGGCCCACCCCTCGCCCGCGAGCTGCGCGACCTTGTCGGCCGCGCCGTTGTCGACCAGCGCGAGGACCGTGGGGCCCGCGCCGGAGATGACCGCGGGGATGCCGTCCGCCCGCAGCCGGTTGACGAGTGCCACGCTCTCCGGCATCGCCGGGGCCCGGTACTCCTGGTGCAGCCGGTCCTCGGTGGCGGGCAGCAGGAACTCGGGACGCCTGGTCATGGCCTCCACGAGCAGGCCCGCGCGGCCCGCGTTGACGGCCGCGTCCACGTGCGGGACGGTGCGCGGCAGCAGGCCGCGGGCGGTCTCGGTCAGGACCGGCTTCGAAGGGACGAAGACCACCGGAACGATGGAATCCGCGGGGTCCATCCGGATCGCCTTGGCACTGCCCCCCTCCATCCACGCCAGGGTGAAGCCGCCGAGCAGACAGGCGGCGACGTTGTCGGGGTGGCCCTCGATCTCGGTGGCGAGCTCCAGCAGAGCCGCGTCGTCGAGCTTGGCCTCCCCGCCTATGGTCACGGCGCGGGCGGCGACGATGCCGGCGCAGATCGCGGCGGAGGAGGAGCCGAGGCCCCGGCCGTGCGGGATGCGGTTGGCGCAGACGACCTCCAGGCCGCGCGGCTGGCCGCCCAGCAGGTCGAAGGCGGTGCGCATGGAGCGTACGAGGAGGTGGCTCTCGTCCCGCGGGAGGGTGTCGGCGCCCTCACCCGCGATGTCGATGTCCAGGCCGGAATCGGCTACCCGGACGACGACGTCGTCGTAGAGCCCCAGGGCCAGGCCGAGGGCGTCGAAGCCGGGGCCGAGGTTGGCGCTGCTGGCGGGGACGCGCACCCGTACGGCGGCGGCGCGGAACGCTGGACCTGCCATCGGTCGATGACACTCCTTGTGACTGTGCGGGATCCGGCTGCTGCGCGGGATCTTCGCTGCGAATGTACTGGAGAACGTACGACACCCGAAGGCCCTTGGGGCAGCACCGCGGTCATATGCGCGGTGGCGGATGTAAGTACAGCGTATCGAAGGAAGGTTCTCCCGCGACATAGGGCGCACAGGAGGCGCACGATGCGTGTCGGCGTCTTCCGCCGGATCCCGCTGGATCGCCGTTGGCTTTTGGTGCCGTACGGCCCCCCGTTGCCGGATTCCGGAGATTTCCGGAATCCGGCAACGGGGGGCTGGTGGCCCCGGAAGGGGCCGGGGACCTGGGTCAGACCAGGCCGAGACGGACGGCCGCGGCCTCGGCGTCCACCGGGACGGTGACCGGCTGCGGAGCGCCGGCGACGGCCCAGTCGGGGTCCTTGAGGCCGTTGCCCGTGACGGTGCACACGATCGTCTGGCCGGGGTCGACCAGGCCGGCCTCGGCGGCCTTCAGCAGACCGGCGACCGACGCGGCCGAGGCGGGCTCGACGAAGACGCCCTCCTGCGCGGCCAACAGGCGGTAGGCGGCCAGGATCTGGCGGTCCGTCACCTCGTCGATGAGGCCGCCCGACTCGTCGCGCGCGGCGAGCGCGTAGTCCCAGGAGGCCGGGTTGCCGATGCGGATCGCGGTGGCGATGGTGTGCGGCTCCTTGACGACCTCGCCGCGCACGATCGGCGCGGAGCCGGAGGCCTGGAAACCCCAGACGCGGGGCGTACGGGAGGCCAGGCCGTCGGCCTTGTACTCCTTGAAGCCCTTCCAGTACGCCGTGATGTTGCCGGCGTTGCCGACGGGCAGCACGTGGATGTCGGGGGCGTCGCCGAGCGCGTCGACGATCTCGAACGCGGCCGTCTTCTGGCCCTCGATGCGCACCGGGTTGACGGAATTGACCAGCGCCACCGGGTAGTTGTCGGACAGCGCGCGGGCCAGGTCCAGGCAGTCGTCGAAGTTGCCGTCAACCTGCAGGATTTTGGCGCCGTGCACCAGGGCCTGGCCCATCTTGCCGAGCGCGATCTTGCCGCGGGGCACGAGGACCGCGGACACCATGCCGGCGCGCACCGCGTAGGCGGCGGCGGAGGCCGAGGTGTTGCCCGTGGAGGCGCAGATGACGGCCTTGGCGCCGTCCTCCTTGGCCTTGGTGATGGCCATGGTCATGCCGCGGTCCTTGAAGGACCCGGTGGGGTTCGCGCCCTCGACCTTGAGGTGCACCTCACAGCCCGTGCGCTCGGAGAGCACCTGGGCGGGGACGAGGGGAGTACCGCCCTCGCGGAGCGTGACCACGGGAGTCGTGTCCGTCACCGGCAGCCGGTCGCGGTACTCCTCGATGATGCCGCGCCACTGGTGGGTGCGATTGCTGCTCATGGGTCCTTACTCCCCTTCAACACGCATGATGCTGGCGACACCGCGCACGGTGTCCAGCTTCCGCAGCGCCTCGACGGTCCCGGAGAGGGCGGCGTCGGGTGCGCGGTGGGTGACGACGACGAGGGAGGCCTCGCCGTCCTTGCCCTGCTGCCGGACCGTGTCGATCGACACGCCGTGCTCCGCGAAGGTGGTCGCCACCTGGGCGAGGACGCCCGGCTTGTCCGCCACATCGAGGCTGATGTGGTAGCGGGTGACGACGTCCCCCATGGGGCTGACCGGCAGCTGGGTGTACGCCGACTCGCCGGGCCCCGTTGCCTCGGCGAGCTTGTTGCGGCAGACGGCGACGAGGTCGCCGAGGACCGCGGACGCGGTCGGCGAGCCGCCCGCGCCGGGCCCGTAGAACATCAGCCGCCCGGCGGCCTCGGCCTCGACGAAGACGGCGTTGTACGCCTCGCGGACGGAGGCGAGCGGGTGGCTGAGCGGGATCATCGCCGGGTGGACGCGGGCGGTGACGGACGCGCCGTCCGCGGCCCGCTCCAGGATGGCGAGGAGCTTGATGGTGCAGCCCATGCGCTTGGCGGAGGCGAAGTCCGCGGCGCTGACCTCGGTCATGCCCTCGCGGTAGACGTCGTCGAGGCGGACCCGGGTGTGGAAGGCGATGCCGGCCAGGATCGCGGCCTTCGCGGCGGCGTCGTAGCCCTCGACGTCGGCGGTGGGGTCGGCTTCGGCGTACCCGAGGGCGGTGGCCTCGTCGAGCGCCTCCTGGTAGCCGGCGCCGGTCGAGTCCATCTTGTCGAGGATGAAGTTCGTCGTGCCGTTGACGATGCCCATCACCCGGTTGATCTTGTCGCCGGCGAGGGACTCGCGCATCGGACGGACCAGCGGGATGGCACCGGCGACGGCGGCCTCGTAGTACAGGTCCAGCCCGGCCTGCTCGGCGGCGGCGTGCAGGGCCGCGCCGTCCTGGGCGAGCAGCGCCTTGTTCGCGGAGACGACGGAGATGCCGTGCTCGAAGGCGGTGGTGATCAGGGTGCGGGCGGGCTCGATGCCGCCGATGACCTCGATGGCCACGTCGATGTCACCGCGTTTGAGGAGGGCGGTCGCATCGGTGGTGACGAGGGCGGGGTCGATGCCCTCGCGCACCTTGGAGGGACGGCGCACAGCCACGCCGGCGAGTTCGACGGGCGCGCCGATCCTGGCTGTCAGATCCTCGGCGTGCGTCGTCATGATGCGCGCCACCTCTGAGCCGACCACTCCACAGCCCAGCAGCGCCACCTTCAGCGGACGCGTACGCATCATTGACCTACGCCTTTCGATCTTTCATCGCTCCCGGCGCGCGGTGTTGCGCGCCAGGTATGAACCAGTCTCACTCAATGGACAGGAGATTCCATCTCCGGTCCATTGAGTGAGACGTGTACAGAACGTCTATTTTGGGGGGCCCGACCCTTCCCCCAGAAATATGGGGGTCATCCGAGGTCGAGGGACAGGAGATCTTCTTCCGTCTCGCGGCGGACGATCACCCGCGCCCCGCCGTCGCGCACGGCGACGACGGGCGGGCGGAGCGCGTGGTTGTAGTTGCTGGCCATGGAGCGGCAGTACGCCCCGGTGGCGGGCACGGCGAGCAGGTCGCCGGGGGCCAGGTCGGCGGGCAGGAAGGCGTCCTTCACGACGATGTCACCGCTCTCGCAGTGCTTGCCGACGACGCGGACGAGCATCGGCTCGGCGTCGGAGACGCGGGAGACGAGGGTGACCGCGTATTCGGCGTCGTACAGGGCCGTACGGATGTTGTCGGACATGCCGCCGTCGACGGAGACGTACGTGCGCAGGCCCTCCAGCGGCTTGATGGTGCCGACCTCGTAGAGGGTGAAGGCGGTGGGCCCGACGATGGCGCGGCCGGGCTCGACGGAGATGCGGGGCGCCTTGAGCCCGGCGCTCTCGCACTCCCGCGCGACGATCTCGGTGAGCGCCTTGGCGATCTCGTGCGGCTCGCGCGGGTCGTCGGCGGAGGTGTAGGCGATGCCGAGCCCGCCGCCGAGGTCGATCTCGGGGAGCTCGACGCCGTGCTCGTCGCGGACGGCGGCCAGGAGCCGGACCACCCGCTTGGCGGACACCTCGAAGCCGGCCATGTCGAAGATCTGCGAGCCGATGTGGGAGTGGACGCCGAGCAGCTCCAGCGAGTCGTGCCCGAGGGCCCGCCGTACGGCCTCGGCGGCGGACCCGTCCGCGACGGCGATGCCGAACTTCTGGTCCTCGTGGGCCGTGGCGATGAACTCGTGGGTGTGCGCCTCGACGCCGACGGTGACGCGGATCTGCACGGGCTGGCGTACGCCCAGCTCGCGGGCGACGTGCGCGACGCGGGCGATCTCCTGGAAGGAGTCGAGCACGATCCGCCCGACGCCGGCGGAGACGGCCCGCCGGATTTCGCTCTCCGACTTGTTGTTGCCGTGGAAGGCGATCCGCTCGGCGGGCATCTCGGCGGCGAGGGCGGTGGTGAGCTCGCCGCCGGAGCAGACGTCGAGGTTCAGCCCCTCTTCCTTCAGCCACTTCACGACGGCCTTGGAGAGGAACGCCTTCCCGGCGTAGAACACGTCGGCGTCCTTGCCGAAGGCGTGCGCCCAGGCCCGGCAGCGGGCCCGGAAGTCCTCCTCGTCGAGGAAGTAGGCGGGGGTGCCGAACTCCTCGGCGAGCCGGGTCACTTCGATCCCGCCCACGGTCACGACCCCGTCGTCGTTCCGCGTGACGGTACGGGACCACACCTTCTCGTCGAGCGCGTTCAGGTCGGCCGGCGGCGGGGCGTAGTGGCCCTCGGGCAGGACGTCGGCGTGGCGGGGTCCGGCGGGGTGCGCGGAACGGCTCATCGGAATCTCTCTTCGCGGATCACAGGAAGTCTGGGGCGTCTATGCCGAGGAGGGCGAGGCCGCCGGCCAGCACCGTCCCGGCGGCTTCGGCGAGTGCCAGCCGGGCGCGGTGGGCGGCCGAGGGTTTCTCGTCCCCCTTGGGCAGGACCTGGTGCTGGAAGTCGAGGAGCGCGTCGGCGACGGCGACGAGGTGCCGGGTGAGCCGCTCGGGCGCCTGGTGGTGCGCGGCGGCCTCCAGCACGAGCGGGTACTCGCCGAGCAGCCGCAGCAGGCCGGGGGCGTCGGTGTCGTCCCCGGGCTCGCCGCGGAACCCGAGGCCGGCGGCGTTGGTCCCCAGCGCCCGGGCGCGGGCGTGGGCGTACCGCACGCGGAAGAACTCGCTGGACTCGTCCTGGACGAGCAGCCCGGGGGTGAAGGCGGGGGTCTCGCGGGCCGGTGCGCAGAGCATGGCCCAGGCGGCGGCGTCCGCCCCGTACGCGGCGACGACGTCCCCGTCACGGCGGGCGACGGGCGCGACGCGGAGCCCCTCCCCGCCGGGCACCCCCTGACTGGCCCGGATCCTCAGCACGGCCTCCCGGACCACACGCCCGCGCAGCTCCCCGCCGTCCGTGAACCCGTACCTGCGGCCCCCGGCCCGGACCTCGCGCACGAGCTCGGCAGCGGGCGTGGGCAGGAGGCTGAAATTGAGGAACCCGGGCCCGGTGATCTCCACGTCCCGGATCCCGGGCTCGTCGGCGAGCAGCCGGTCCGCGAGCACCCGGGCGACCTCACGGGGCTCCAGCCGGGCGGCCTTCGCGACCTGGAGCGCGACGGGGGTGGCGTACTCCCCCACTCCGCCGGGGCGGGTCCGCTCGACGACCACCCGCTCGGGCACGCCCGCGGGGAGCTCGCCGCCCTCGACGGCGCGGCGTACGGCTTGTACGACGGCACGAGAGAGGTCGGCGGGGATCACGGAACCCAGCCTAGGCGAGAAGCCCCTGGGCCATGCATCGGGTTTCGCCATGTGAACAGGAAGGCGGGCCCAGGCCCCTTCAGGCCCCTCTCCCAGCCCTCCCGGCCCTCCCCGCCGGGGCACCCTTCCGCTCGACGAGCCGCCGCACGACCCGCACCAGCTCGGCCGGCTCGAAGGGCTTGGCGACGAACGCGTCCACCCCGGCGGCGATCCCGGCCTCGACCTCGTGCTGCGTACAGGCGCTGACGATGGCGACGGGCACGTGCCGCGTCCGCGGATCGGCCCGCAACTGCGCGGCGGCCCCGAACCCGTCCAGCCGGGGCATGACCACATCAAGGGTGATCGCGTCGGGACGCACCCGGTGAACCACGTCCAGACACTCGGCACCATCGCTCGCGGTCACGACCTCGAAGCCCTCCAGCTCGAGATTGACCTTGATCAGCTGCCGGATGACCTTGTTGTCGTCGACAACAAGCACCCGGCCCGAGGCGCCTGGCACAACTTGAGAGTAGGTCGCCCTAAGCCCCCGCGTCCGGGTTTTTGCCACTTCCACCCCCTCCGGGCGACCGACCTCCTCCTCCCGCCCAAATCGGTTCCTGATCACCCCGCGGAAGCTGGTAGTGTTCAACCCGTCGCCGCAAAGCGAACGACACGCCCCCGTAGCTCAGGGGATAGAGCAACGGCCTCCGGAGCCGTGTGCGCAGGTTCGAATCCTGCCGGGGGCACTTCGCAGGAAGTGCCCAAAGACCCCGCCATCAGCGGCAACGCTGAGACGGGGTCTTCGCGTATGTGCGGCCAACTGCCACTCCATGCAGGCGCACGCCAGACCCTGTGGACCATTCGCGGACAGGGTCTCGGCCCATCGGCGCAGATCGGCCCTCGGTCCGACGGTCGGACAACTCCGGCCGTCCGTCAGGTACTTCGCGTAGCGGCCCAGCAGCACCTTCACGCTGTTGCCGGCGCGCTCGGCGGCCTCGGTGGGATCAACGCCCGCGTTGAGCCGGGCCCTCAGGCCGTACGGCCGGCGGGTCATCGGCGGGTCATCGGCGGGGCCAGGCCTTTCACGCCGGGTGTTCGCCCTTGGCGGGGGTGGCGTCCTGCTCGCGCAGCGGGTCTGGCCGGGCGGGGGCCGTGGGGCGGAAGGTCAGGGTCAGGGCCGTTGCCGTCAGGGAGATGAGGCCGCCTGCCGAGAGGGACCAGCGGGGGCCCCAGTGGTCGGCGAGCCAGCCCGTCAGGAGGGCGCCCAGGGGGGTGGTGCCCATGAAGATCAGGGTGAAGAGGGCCATCACGCGGCCGCGGTAGGCGGGGTCCGAGCCGAGCTGGATGCGGTGGTTGGCCGCCTGGGCGAAGTACATCATCGCGAAGCCCGTGAGGGAGAGGAGGAGGCACGCCGTCGGGAGGGTGGGGGCCAGGCCCGTGAGGGCTTCCGTGGCGCCGAAGGCCAGGGCCGAGCCGGTGACCAGGGCGGCCGTCGGGCGGGTGCGGCGGGCCGTCGTGGCGAAGGCGGCCAGCAGGGAGCCCGCCGCGAGGGAGCTGCTCAGCAGTCCGAAGGCGGCCGAGCCCGTGTGGAACTCGGTCTTGGCCAGGAGCGGCAGCGTCAGCTGGAAGTTGAAGCCGGCCAGGCCCAGCACGCCGGTCAGGGCGAGGGGGAGGACCAGGTCGGGGCGCCGGGAGACGTAGCGGATGCCGTCCGCGATGCGGGCGCCGGCCGGGCGGGAGGGCGGGCCGTGGAGTTCCGCGGGGCGCATCAGGGCGAGGCCCGCCACGGCACCCAGGTAGCTGAACGCGTTGATCAGGATGACCGGCCCGACGCCGAGTCGGGCGATGAGCAGGCCCGCGGCGGCCGGGCCCGCCACCCGGGCGGCGTTGAAGTACGCGCCGCTCAGCGCCGACGCGTTGGGGAGCAGCTCGTTGCCGACCATCTCCCCGACGAAGGCGATGCGGGTGGGCGCCTCGACGGAGTTGACCGCGCCGAGGGCGAGGGCGAAGAGCCAGATGTGCCACAGGCGGATCTCGCCCAGGGTCACCCACAGGCCCAGGAGGAGGGCGAGGGTGCCCGATGTCAGGTTGGCCAGGACCAGGATGCGGCGTTTGCTGTGGCGGTCGGCGAGACGGCCGCCGTAGAGGGTGAGGAGGAGTACGGGTGTGAACTGGAGGGCGGTGACGACGCCCAGGGCCGTGCCCGAGTTCCCCGACAGCTCCAGCACCAGCCAGTCCTGCGCTATCACCATCATCCAGGTACAGGTCACCGAGAGGAGCTGGCCGAGGAAGAAGAGCCGGAAGTTGCGCACGGAGAGGGAGTCGAAGGCGCGTTTCAGGGTGAGCACGGGCGGTAGTTTCCCTTCGCTCCCTCGATTCTCCGTGGTGGCGGCGGAGCGGCCACTCGTGGACGTTTCCGGTGGTCCGTACGAGGGCGACGGGCCGGGGTCTGTGGGTTCGGGGGATGGGTGGGGGTGCGGGGCGTGCGTAGGGTGGTTCGTGAGGCCGCTTTGTGCCCGTTGACCAGGTGCTTTGCGGCGAGGGA
Organism: Streptomyces sp. NPDC033966; assembly: GCF_055575955.1. Lineage (NCBI taxonomy): Bacteria > Bacillati > Actinomycetota > Actinomycetes > Kitasatosporales > Streptomycetaceae > Streptomyces > Streptomyces sp. NPDC033966. The sequence goes on from NZ_JBVIRQ010000001.1 coordinate 433,820, forward strand.
GCGCACAGAGGATGGGGCGACGAGGATGCGTGAGCTTGCGGAGACGGCGCGGCAGTGGGCGGCCGAGGGGCGGGTGGCGTTCCTGGCCCGGCCGGTGACCGAGCAGGGGTTCGGGCCCCGGGACCCCGCCGGGGCCGTGCTCGTGGACGCCCGCGGGGAGTGCGTCGGGGCCCTGTACCGCGGGGTGTTCGACGCCGAGCTGATCGCGGAGGCCGGGGCGCTGGGCGCCGGGGCGACCGCGCGGGTGTGCGAGGTGTCGGTCGGGGCCGGTGAGGCCACGGAGGCGAAGCTGACCTGTGGCGGGCAGGCGGAGGTGCTGTTGCAGCCGCTGTCCGCGATCCCCGCCGAGTGGTGGGAGCTGCTGGGCACCGGGGCCGGGGTGGCGCTCGTGACCCGGCTCAGCGAGGGCGCGGACGGTGCCGTCAGCGAGGTCGTACGGGCCGGCGACGCGCCGGCCGACGACGCCGGGCGGCGTGCCGGGGAGCTGCTGGGGACGCGGCGGCCGGGGCGGGACGCCTTGTACGGGGGCTCCGGGCTGGTGCTGGTGGAGGCGTACCCGTCGGCCCCGTACGTGGTGATCGGCGGGACCGGGGAGCTGGCCGACGTGATCGGCGCGCAGTCGGCGCTGCTGGGCTGGGAGTCGGTGGTGGTGGGGACGGCGGCGGAGGCGGAGAAGGTGCTGACCGCACACCGGGACGCCGCCTGCCTGGTGCTGCTCAGCCACGAGCCTGACTTCGACGTGCCGACCCTGCGGAGCGCGCTCGCGCTGGAGGTCCCGTACGTCGGCGCGCTGGGTTCGCGGCGGACCACCGCGCGGCGCCGGGAGGGGCTGGTGGCCGCCGGGGTGGGTGAGGCCGAGCTGGCGCGGGTGCACGGGCCGATCGGGCTGGACCTGGGTGCCAAGACCCCGGCGGAGACGGCGCTGGCCATCTGCGCCGAGATCCTGGGGGTGCTCGGGGGCCGGGACGCGCGGGGGCTGCGGGACTCGGACGGGCCGCTGCGGTAGGACCGCGGGACGGGTCCGTCCGACGGGTGTGCGTCATCCGTTCGGAGCACGGCGCGGGTGGAATCGCGGCGGGCGGGTACGCGGTCCGAGGACAGCGGGAGCGGGCGGTGGCGGGGGCCGCGCGGGGGGATTCTTTGCGAGGCCCCGGCGTGCAAAAGTGGCAAAAGCGGGAAAATGGTCTCTATGGACATGATCCTGAGCGTGGACCCGATCCTGACCGACATCGCGTGGTTCTTCGTCGTCGGCATCGTCATCGCCGGCGTCATCCTCGCCGGGTTCAAGCTGGGCCAGCGGGTCCGGGCGAAGGAGCCGCCGCCGCCCACCCCCGAGAGCCAGCCGCACCTGCCCGAGGGCGGGGCGGTCCACGAGGTCCGCGAGGAGCGTGACCCGGTGGAGATCCCCGAGGGCGGCCTGCGGCCGCACGAGATGCAGGGCTACGGGAACTTCGGCTCCACCACCTCCACCCATGCCGAAGAGGTACGGGCCGAACGCGAGTCCGGCTACGAGAAGCCGGAGGGCCCGGGGCCGCACCCGCAGCCCGGGGCGCCCCCCGACGCGGGACGCGGCGCACACGCCTGAACCCCCCACCACCGGCCCTCTGACCTGCGCCTCCCGCGCGGGTCAGAGGTCTGTCCGCAGCCGCAGCACCTCCGGCGGCGGGTGGCGTACCGAGCTGTGCCGGACCTCCGCCGCCAGCGGCGGATCCAGCGGGCGGTACGGCACCTCCCCGAACCCGATCGCCGTGACCGTGGCCCCGCCCGCGCCCGCGCCCCCGCCCCCACCCCCGGCGGCCCGCCCGCGCTCCGCGACGGCCGCCGCCAGCTCCGTGCGCAGCACGGCCGAGAGCGGGCTCGACACCAGCGGCGCCTCGTCCTCCTCCCCCGGCAGGACCAGTACGAGCGCCAGCGGGCGGCGCGGGGTGCCGGTGTAGCCGATCACCGCCGCGTCCCGCACGTTCGTGTGCCGGAGCTTGCGCCAGGCGCGCCGCCCGGCCGGGTAGGGCTGGTCCAGCCGCTTCACGACCAGGCCCTCGATGCCGCTGGCGGGCAGGGTCTCGTACCAGGTCTCGGCCAGCTCCGGGTCCGTCGTCATCGGCACCGGCTGGAGCGGCGGGCCGAGCGGCAGCAGCAGGTCGACCAGCAGGGCCCGGCGCCGTTCGTAGGGGCGGGCGCGTACGTCCACCCCGGCCAGCTCCAGTACGTCGAAGGCCGCGTACGAGGCCGGCAGGCTCTGCGCGAGCACCGCGGCGCGGGCCGCGGTGGCCGCCGCCGCACGCCGCTGGACCAGCGCGAAGTCCGTGCGGCCGGCGTGCCAGACGACCACCTCCCCGTCCAGCACGGTCCCGGCGGGCAACTGCCGGGCGGCCGCCGCCAGATCGGGGAAGGCGGCGGTGACGATCCGCCCGGAGCGGGCCTGGAGCGCCACGTCCTCCTCGGTGCGCAGCACGACCATGCGGTGCCCGTCGAACTTCGGCTCGTACGCCAGGCCCGCCCCCCGCGGCAGGGTGCGTACGGCGGCGGCGAGCGCGACCTGGACGGCCGGCGGGGTCACGGCAGGCTCCCGGCCCGTCCGGGGTCGGTCAGCGGGGCGAGGAGGTCGCCGTCGCGGGCCAGCCGGGGCGGGATGTCGTCGGCGAGGAACACCAGGTCGGAAGGGTCGCGGCAGGCTTCGACCTCGGCCCAGGAGACGGGCGCGGAGACGGTCGGCAGGGGCCGTGCGCGCAGGGTGTAGGGGGCGGCGGTGGTCTTGGCGGCGGCGTTCTGGCTGTGGTCGACGAAGACCTTGCCGGGGCGCAGCGCCTTGGCCATGCGGTGCACGACGAGGTCGGGGAGCGCGGCCTCGGCCTCCTGGGCGAGGGCCTTGGCGTACGCGGACACGCGCGCGGAGGGGGCCGGTTCGAGCGCCACGGCCAGGTGGAGGCCCTTGGAGCCGGAGGTCTTGGCGTACGCGGTCAGGCCGTCGGCGGCGAGGCGCCCGCGCAGCCAGAGGGCGGCGGCGCAGCATTCGACGACGGTGGCGGGCGGCCCGGGGTCGAGGTCGAGCACGAGCCGGTCGGCGACGGCCGGGGTGTCGGCCCGCCACTGGTGGACGTGGAACTCCACGACCAGGTTGGCGGCCCACATGAGGGAGGCCAGGTCGCAGACGACCACCTGTTCGGCGCGTTCGTCCTCGGAGCGGGGCACGGGGGCGGTCTTCACCCAGGCGGGTGTGCCGGGCGGCGGGTTCTTGGTGAAGAACAGCTGGCCGTCCGGTCCGTCGGGATAGCGCAGGAAGGAGAGCGGGCGGTCCCTGATGTGCGCGAGGAGGGGGCCCGCGACGGTGGCGTAGTAGTGCAGCACCTCGCCCTTGGTGTAGCCGTTGCCCGGGTAGAGGACCTTGTCCAGGTTGCTGAGCGCGATGCGACGCCCCTCCACCATCGTGATCGGCGTCATACGATGAGATTGCCACGAATCAGGAGGAACCGTGCGATCCATTTGGAACGGGGCGATCTCCTTCGGCCTGGTCAGCATCCCGATCAAGCTCGTGAACGCCACCGAGAGCCACTCGATCTCCTTCCGTCAGATCCATGTGACCGACGGCGGCCGCGTCCGCTACCGCAAGGTGTGCGAGCTGGACGGGGAGGAGGTGTCCTCCGCGGAGATCGGCAAGGGGTACGAGGAGGCGGACGGGTCGATCATCCCCATCACGGAGGAGGACCTGGCGCACCTGCCGATCGCCACGGCGAAGACGATCGAGATCGTGTCGTTCGTGCCCGCCGACGAGATCGATCCGCTCCAGATGGACGCCGCGTACTACCTCGCTGCGAACGGGGCCACGGCGGCCAAGCCGTACACGCTGCTGCGGGAGGCGCTCAAGCGCAGCCGGCGGGTGGCGATCGCCAAGTACGCGCTGCGGGGGCGGGAGCGGCTGGGCATGCTGCGGGTCGTCGACGACGTGATCGCGATGCACGGGCTGCTGTGGCCGGACGAGATCAGGGCGCCGGAGGGGGTGGCCCCGGATGCCACGGTGTCCGTACGGGAAGCCGAACTGGACCTGGCCGACGCGCTGATGGCGACGCTGGGCGAGGTGGAGATGGCCTCGCTGCACGACGACTACCGCGAGGCCGTGGAGGCGATGATCGCGGCGAAGGCGGGCGGGGCGTTCGAACCGGCGGAGGCGGTGGTGGAGCCGGCCGGCGGGCAGGTGATCGACCTGATGGCGGCGCTGGAGAACAGCGTGCGGGCCGCCAAGGCCTCGCGGCGCGGGGAGGGCGGGGAGGGCGGTGCGGAGGCGGAGGTGACCCCGATCCGGCGCGGTGCGGCGGCCGCCGCCGCGCCGAAGGCGGTGGGCGGGAAGAAGTCGACGGCCGGGGCCGCCGGACGGAAGACGGCCGCGGCGGGGAAGACGGCCGCCGCGGGGAAGAAGACCTCGGCGAAGTCCGCTTCGGCGGCCCCGTCCGCCAAGCCGGACGGCAAGAAGTCGACTTCGGCCGCCACGAAGAAGGCCGCCTCCACGGCCAGGAAGTCCACCTCGGTGGCCGCCAAGTCCGCTTCCGCCGCAGCGAAGAAGACGGCTGCCGCGAAGAAGGCCGCGCCGCGCAAGCGGAGTTCAGCCTGATCCGCGAGTGGCCCCCTGGATCCATGCCGGGCGGGCGCGGGCCAGGGCGAAGAGGGCTTCGATCTCAGGGGGTTTGAGGGTCTTCGGCGTGCCCCGCAGGAGGGTCGTCAGGGTCGGGGGCTGGAGGACCAGGACGTCGCGCTGCGTCGGGGACACCTCCACCCGGGAGGCGTCCGCCAGGGCGAGGGCCGGGGTGACCGGCGCGGCCAGCACCCGGGCGGCGCAGGCGGCCGCCCGGCGGATCCAGCGCGGGTCGGGGCGGGGCTCCGCGCGGCCCACCGTGAGCAGCAGGTCCCCGACCTGGGCCCGCTGGCGGCGGCCCGGGACCGTACGGACGGCGAGGACGCCCGGCGGGCCGATGAGCAGGTGGTCCAGCAGTCCCAGACCGGGCAGGGGGACGTCGTGCAGGGCCCGCCAGTCCGAGGCCTCCAGCAGGTCGAGCTCCGCTCCCGTGCGCTGCCGGGCCTGGAGCTCCTGCCGCATGCGGTGCCGGGCCCGGCTGCCCTGCGATCCGTACGCCAGCTCGCCCAGCAGGGTCTCGCCGGGCCGGTTCGGGGCGAGGTCCCGGTCGGGCGGCAGGCTCAGGCCGCGCAGCTCGGCGGGGGTGGGCACCGGGGGCGGGCCGATGGTCCAGCCGCTGGTCAAGTACGGTCGCAGGACCGCCAGTACCGCCTCGCGCTGGTCGTCCGCCAGGACGCTGATCCGGTTGGTCTGCCGCTCGTACCAGGCCACGGCCTGGCCGTCGGGCCGGTTGACGTAGAGCCGGCCGCGGCCGGGCCGGCCGCTCGGAAGGACCTTGAGTCCGCGCATCGGCCTCACCCCCGCCGTCCATGGGAGCAGGCGGCGCGCCCCTGGGCAATCCCTCGGTTGTGTAACAGCTCCGTCGGCTCCCTGCTGCCTTCCTGTTACAAGGTCATCGCCCTACCGCAACGGCCGGGGCCTACTTTTGTGCCGTCCGGAAGCGCCGGACCCTGACCACCTGCCGAGGGAATCCCGTGGAAACCGCCCGCCGCCGCACCATCGTTCGCGCCACCGCCGTGACCGCATGCGCCGGCGCACTGCTGGCACTGCCGACCGCCGCGGCGCTCGCCGACGGAGCGCCGGCCGCCTCCGGCGCGCAGCGGACCCTGGTCAGCAGCATCTCCCTCGCGGACGGCCGGTCGACCGCGAAGGTGTACCGCCTCGCGAAGGACGCGTACCAGGCCGAGATCCTGCGCGCCGGCGCCAAGGTGGCCACCCTGACCAGCCGCGACGGGTCCACCGGGGTCGGCGCCGCCGGTGAGCTGCACGCCGCGCTGCGGCCCGACGGGCGGCTGTCCTCCTGGGTCGGCGACACCGTGCCCGGCGGCGGCTCCCACGCGGTGGCCGGAGACGGGCACAAGACCGGGACCCGGCACGGCGGGGGCGCCGGCGGCGGCCAGGTCGTACCCGCGTCGCTGGACACCCCGGCGGGCACCCCGGTCAAGGGCGGCTCCGGCACCCCCGGCACCGCCGAGGCGCTGCGGCTGAACACGCTGGCCGACGGGCCGGGGGACGGCGTGCTGCTGCTCGCCGCGGGCGGCGGGATCGCCGCCATCGGCGCCGCCGGGCTGGGCTTCGCGATGCTGCGGCGCGGGCGTACGGACGGCTGATCACCGCCTCTCGGCGACAAATGCGGTCGAGCTGCGCATAAGGTTGGCTGGATATCGAGCAGCACCGACCAGCCGCGCGCAGAGGAGGCCATGCACGTGCGAAAGCCCTCCCCCGCGTCACTGCTGGTGGCCGCCCTGCTGCCGCTGGCCGCCGCCTGCGGCAACACCGGCGGGCTCGCCTCCGCCGGGCCGACCCCGACCGCGAGCGGCCCCGTACACCTGTGGCCCGAGCGCCGGGGCGCCGAGGTGCCGCCCGCCGATCCGGGGGGCGCGCCGCCGGAGTACGTACGGGGGCTGCCGAAGGTCACCGGCCAGAACGTGCACGAGGTCGACCCGGTCGCGCTGGTGCAGGCGGAGCTGCGGGCCCATCCGGACATCAGCGTCGGCACGGACGGCATGCCCGCGGAGACCGCCGCCGCCATCCGCGCCTGCGGGAAGATCGGACAGGACCCGGCGACGTGCCCGGTACGGCAGCCGTACTACCGGGACCTCACCGGCAACGGCAAGGACGAGCTGGTGATCGGCATCGAGTTCCCCGACAGGATGATGTCCGTACGGGTGTACACGGTGGACGCCGGCGGCCGGATCAACCGGATCATGGCCACCACCGAGACCGTGATCGGCGTGGAGCTGGCGGGGCGGGACGTCATCCTGCGCGTGCCGAGCGGCAACCCCGGCTACGAGCTGATCACCGCCTGGTCCTGGGACACGAAGCAGCGGACGATGCTGCCGGAGCGCGAGCAGATCGTACGGGTGCCCGCCGGGACTGCCTCGCCGGCGCCGTCATCCTCGCCTTCGCCTTCGCCGTCGCCGTCGCCGTCGAGCAGTCCGTCGGTCGCGCCGTGAGGGCGTGGCTGCCCGCGTGGACGGCCACGCTGACCTGGAAGTCCGCCTGTTTCATCGTGGTGATGTGCTGCGCCCTCGCGGCGGTGCTGGGCGTTCTGGTGCACGTGGAGGTGACCCGGCAGACGGTCGCGGCGGCCCGGGACAAGGCGCTGGACAAGCTGGACGAGGCCTCGTACGCGTACGAGGCGGGCGAGACCCTGCCACCGCAGTCCGGGCTCGACCCCGCGGGGCTGCCGCCGGAGCTGCGGACGCTCGCGCTGAGCGGCCGGCGCGGCACGGTCGTCGGCGAGGCCGGCGGGCGGCCGGTGATGTGGGCGGCGGCCCCGGCCGACGGGCGGGCACTGGCCACCCTCATCGACTACGGGCAGAGCGCCGGGACCATCCGGGGCCTGGACAACGCGATCATCGGCTCCTCCGTGCTGGCCCTCGGCGGCACCCTGCTGGTCGGCGCCTTCGCGGTGACGCGGGTGACGCGCCGGCTGCACCAGACGGCGACGGTCGCGCGCCGGATCACCCAGGGCGACCTGGACGCCCGGGTCGGCGACCCGCGCACGGAGGACCCTTCGCGGCACCAGGACGAGGTGTCGACGGTGGCGGCCGCGCTGGACACGATGGCGGGAACCCTCCAGCGGAAGCTGCAGAGCGAGCAGCGGTTCACGGCGGACGTCGCGCACGAGCTGCGCACGCCGCTGACGGGTCTGCAGGCGGCTTCGGAACTGCTGCCGGAGGGGCGGCCGACGGAGCTGGTGCGGGAGCGGGTGCGCACGATGCGGCAGCTGACGGAGGACCTGCTGGAGATCTCACGGCTGGACTCGGGGAACGAGCGGGTGGACACCGACCTGCACCAGCTGGAGCGGCTGGCACGGCGGGTGGTGCGGGCGTCGGGGCTGGAGACCGAGGTGGTCGTGGTGCGGGACGCGCACGTGGAGACGGACCGGCGGCGGCTGGAGCGGGTGCTCGGGAACCTGCTCGCGAACGCCCACAAGCACGGGCGGGGCCCGGTGGTGCTGACGGTGGACGGGCCCGTGGTGTCGGTGCGGGACCACGGCGACGGGTACCCGGACTACCTCCTCGCGGACGGACCGCAGCGCTTCCGCAGCGGGGGCAAGGGACACGGCCTGGGCCTGACGATCGCGGCGGGCCAGGCGGAGGCCATCGGCGCCCGCCTGGAGTTCCGCCAGGCGGAGGGCGGGGGCGCGGAGGCGGTCCTGACACTGCCGCTGCCCTAGCCGGGCGGGGGTACGGGGCTTGCGGCGCGGGCCCGCCATCTCCCCCTCGACCCCCTGGGGCGGGACGGTGGCTGCCCACCCGCCTCCTCGTCTGCGGGCCGGGGGGCGGTGGGCCGGGGGCGGGGAGCGGGGTCCCCTCGGGCGGTCTCATGGCCGGTTCGGGGGTTTCGGGGCAGGAGAGGCGGGCCCGCCGAAACCCCGCCCCCGGCCCCGCCTCAGCGGCGGCGGCCGCCCCGGGACTTCGTCCACGGCCAGCGGAGCTTCGGCTTCTCGCCCGTCGGGGAGTAGGTGTACTTCCACCCCTTCTGGAGCCCCAGCCGCTTCGTGTACCCCGACGGCACGCGCTCGTACAGCAGTACCGTCGGGGGGCCGCCGTCCGCCGCCGGGACCGGGATCTCGTACCACTTCGGCGGGTGGCCCGTCGGGCCCACGAGGATCGGGAGGACGCGGCCGTCCATCGGCCCGCCCTCGAAGGGGGTCGGTTCGCTTCTCACCCCACCAGTGTCACAGCAGGTGGGCGGCTTCGGAGACCATCGGGATCACGCGGCGGGCCAGGACGCCCGCCGGGCCGTCCGGGCGTTCCAGGGCGAGGGCCGCGCTCGCCGCGCCGGCCGTTTCGGGGTCCGTGGCCGCCGTGGCCGTGAGGAGGGCGATGAACTGGTCCACCAGCCAGTCGCGGAGGGTGGCCGCCTCGGGCTGCTTGCCCTCGTCGATCCAGATCAGGGACGCGGCCTCCACGGCCGTGATCCAGGTGCGGACCATCATCCGCAGGCGTGCGCCCGGGGCGGGGACGCCGAGGTGCAGGAGGATCTGTTCGGCGGCCGCGCGGCGGATGCCGTCCACCGTGGCCGTGGTGCGGGAGGTCTCGACGACGCTGCCGCCCTGCAGCAGCGCGGCGAAGCCGGCGTCGTGCTCGTCGACGAAGGCCAGGTAGCGGTCCAGGACCCGGCACAGCCTCTGGGTCAGCGGGCCCGTCTGGGGTTCGGCGAAGCACAGTTGGAGGACGTCCGCCGCCGAGCGCAGCGCGGCCTCGTACAGCTGCTGCTTGCCGCCCGGGAAGTAGCGGTAGACCAGCGGGCGCGAGACGCCGGCGGCCTCGGCGACGTCGTCGAGGGAGATCTCCTCCGGGGCGCGGTGCGCGAACAACGACAGTGCGGCGTCGAGGAGCTGGGCGCGCCGCTCCTCGACGCTCAGTCTGCGGTACGCCCGTACGGTCATGCCCGCAGAGTAGACGACCCGTCTAGGCGAGGAGGCCGGAGCTGCGCCAGAGCCTGCGGCCGACGCCGCGCAGGACGCCGATGTCGTCGAGGAAGTCGGTGAGCCGCTTCGCGCCGGTCTGCATCACCTCGCGGCGGTGGCCGCTGGCCTTGACCTGGGCGACGGCTTCGCGCCGGTCGAGGCCGACGTTGTCGTAGACGGCGGGGTTGACGAAGGCCACGGAGAAGACGCGGGCGGCTTCGCCGCAGCTGATCCGGGTGAGTTCCTGCTCCCAGCGCGGGGCGGTCACCATCTGGCGGCGCAGTTCCTCGCGGGCGTAGCGGACGTGCCGGGCCTCCTCGATGACGTGGATCCGGGTGACGCCGCGGACGAGGGGCTGGATGCGCTCGTCCGGGAAGGTCAGGCGCTGCATCCAGTCGAGGATCTCCTCGCCGAGGAGGGTGCAGGCGAAGGAGCCGGGGGTGGTGGAGACCGTCTTGAGGATGCGGGCGAGGTTGTGGTTGAGCCGGGTGACCGGGTACTCGGGGGCTCCGCCCTTCTGGATCATGCGGGCGAACATCATCGAGTGCCGGCACTCGTCGGCGATCTCGGTGAGTGCGTACCGGACGTGGTTGCTGGTCAGCGACTTGTCGTAGATGTGCCGGACCAGGAGCTGCATGAGGATGATCTCGAACCAGATGCCGAGGGAGGCGAGGGACGCCGCCTCGTGGCGGGAGAGGTCGATGCGCTGCTCCTCGCCCATCTTCTTCCACATCGGGGTGTCGTAGAGGGAGAGCAGCTCGGGCGGCCAGTAGTACTTGCCGTCGATCGGCGGGGCGTCCCAGTCGAGTTCCCGGTCGGGGTCGAAGGAGTGCTTGGCGGAGGATTCGAGGAGTCGTTCGGCGATCTGCTCGCGGTCCTTGAGGAGGCCGAGGGCGTCCCTCAGCGCGGCTCGTTCCGTCACTGTCGTCATGGCTTCGGGCACCTCGCGGTCGGGTTACCTGCGGTCACCCCTTATGAGACTCCTTGTCAGCAAGGTCGTCAATCCCTCGCGCACGACTTGTTGACCCCGCGTCTACCAACGTGTGACGCTGCCAACTGTCCACTCCCGCAAGGCAGTACGCGAGATCCCTTACGCGAGACGCAGTACGCGAGACGAGGAGGCGTCAGTGTCGACGCACGAGCTCTACACCCAGGCCCCGGACGAGGCCGTGTGGCCGGTCCCCGCCTCCGGCGCGGCCCGCTTCAACTGGGAGTACGACGGGGGGCGCGACCGCCTCCTCGCGCTGTACCAGAAGGGCAAGGACAAGCAGTGGGACGGCGCCAAGCGGATCGACTGGGACATCGAGGTGGACCCGTACGACCCCCTCGGCACCCCCGACGAGACGCTGACCCTCCACGGCACCCGGCACTGGGCGAAGATGACCGAGCGGGACAAGGGCGAGCTGCGCCGGCACTACAGCGCCTGGAACTTCAGCCAGTTCCTGCACGGCGAGCAGGGCGCGATGGTGTGCGCGGCGCGCATCGTGGAGTCCGTGCCGGACCTGGACGCGAAGTTCTACTCCGCCACCCAGACCATGGACGAGGCCCGGCACGCCGAGATCTTCGGGCGCTTCCTGCACGAGAAGGTCGGGATGCTCTACCCGATCAACGACAGCCTCCAGGGGCTGCTCGGCGACACCCTGCGCGACTCCCGCTGGGACATGCCCTACCTCGGCATGCAGGTGCTCATCGAGGGGCTGGCGCTGGCCGCCTTCGGGATGATCCGCGACACGACGGACAAGCCGCTGCCCAAGCAGATCCTCGCGTACGTGATGCAGGACGAGGCCCGCCACGTGGCCTTCGGGCGGATGGCGCTGCGCGACTACTACAAGCAGCTGACGGACGCCGAACTGCGCGAGCGCGAGGAGTTCGTCATCGAGGGCTGCTACCTGATGCGCGACCGGCTGCGCGGGGTGGAGGTGCTGGAGAACTTCGGCATCCCGAAACGGGAGGCGGTGCAGTACACCGAGCAGTCGGAGTTCCTGCACCTGTTCCGCAAGCTGCTGTTCAGCCGGATCGTGCCGTGCGTCAAGGACATCGGGCTCTGGGGGGACCGGCTGCAGAAGGCCTACCTGGAGATGGGCGTCTTCGAGATGGGCGACTCCAACCTCGACCTGCTGATGACCCAGGACGAGGAGATCGCCGAGTCGCTGGACCGCGAGCGCTTCGCGGCCGAGGAGCGGGAGCGGGTGGCTGAGGTGGAGACCGCCATCCAGGAGGGCGCGCAGGCCTGACGGCGCGGGTCACAGGCTCAGGGGGCGTCACCGCTGCGCCAGCGCCGCCTCCATCACCGCCCGCGCGATCGGGGCCGCCGCTCCGTTGCCGCTGATGTCCCCGCGCACCGCCGAGGCGTCCTCGACCACCACCGCGACCGCCACCGCCGGCTGCGGCGCGTCCTGCCCGCGGGCCCAGGCGATGAACCAGGCGTACGGGGTACCGGCGTTGCCGACGCCGTGCTGCGCGGTGCCGGTCTTCCCGCCGACCCGCGCGCCGGGGATCGCCGCGTTGCGCCCGGTGCCGTCCTCCACCACCTTCACCATGAGCTCCTGCACCCGCAGTGCCGTGGCCGGGCTCATCGCCCGGCTCAGGGTGCGCTGGTCGGCGCGCCGCACCAGGGAGCCGTCCTCCTGGGTCGTGCGGTCCACCAGGTAGGGGGTGCGGAGCTCGCCCCCGTTGGCCACCGCCGCCGCGACCATGGCCATCTGCAGCGGGGTGGCCTTGGTGTTGAACTGTCCGATCGAGGACAGCGCCAGCTGGTCGGGGCTCATGTCGGTGTCGAAGTTCGACCGCGACACCCACGACGGCACCCGCAGCCCCTCGTCGTTGAATCCGAAGCGCGCCGCCGCCTCCGCCATCCCCCGCAGCCCGACCCGCACCCCGATGTCGGCCATCACCGTGTTGCAGGACCACTGCACCGCCTCCGCCATCGAGGCCTCCGCGCAGCCCGTGGCCGCGTTCGGCAGCAGGGTGCTGGTGCCGGGCAGCGGGTACGGGTCCGGGGTCCGCGTCGGGGCGTCGACGTCGGTGACCACGCCCGCGTCGAGGGCGGCGGCGGCCGTCACGATCTTGAAGGTGGAGCCCGGCGGATAGGTCTCGCGCAGCGCCCGGTTGAGCATCGGCCTGGTGGGGTCCGCGTTCAGGCGTTCCCAGGCCGCCTTGACCCGCGTACCGGTGCCGGAGAGCAGGCCCGGGTCGTACGAGGGGCTGCTGACCAGGGCCAGGATCCTGCCCGTGGCCGGCTCGATGGCGGCGACCGCGCCGCGCTTGCCGCCGAGCCCCCGGTACGCGGCCTGCTGTACGGCGGCGCGCAGGGTGGTCGCGGCGTTGCCGCCGCCGGGGCGGCCGCGCGAGAGGTCGTACCAGAGCGGGAAGGCGGACAGCCCCGGGTCGGTGCCGGAGAGGACGGCGTCCTCGGCCCGCTCGACGAAGCTGGTCCCGTACGTCTGGGAGGAGAAGCCGGTGACGGGCGCGTAGAGCGGGCCGTCGGTGTAGGTCCGCTCGTAGCGCAGCAGCTGGCCGCTGTCGCGGGAGCCGGTGACGGGCCGGCCGTCGACCAGGATGTCCCCGCGCGGTTCGGCGTAGCGCTCGATGGCGGGGCGCTTGTTGGCGGGGTTCGCCCCGTAGGCGGCGGACTCCCACACCTGCACCCGGGCCACGTTGGCCAGCAGGGCGGCGAGCAGCAGGGCGCAGAAGTACGCGCACCAGCGGATGTAGCGGATCACGCGGCGGCCTCCCCCGGCCCCGGTCCCGGTCCCGGTCTGGGTCTGCGGGCGCTGTCGCTGAGCCGGACGAGCAGGGCGACGATGATCCAGTTGGTGACCACGGAGGAGCCGCCCTGCGCGAGGAAGGGCATGGCCATGCCGGTGAGCGGGATCAGGCCGGTGACGCCGCCCGCGATGACGAACACCTGGAGGGCGACGATCGAGGCGAGCCCGGTGGCGAGCAGCCGTCCGAAGGGGTCGCGCAGCGCGAGCCCGGCGCGGAAGCCCCGGGACACGAGGAGCCCGTAGAGCAGCAGGATGGCGGTGAGGCCGACGAGGCCGAGCTCCTCGCCGGCGGTGGCGAGGACGAAGTCCGACTTGGCGGCGAAGCCGATGAGGAAGGACTGGCCGTGACCGAGGCCGGCCCCGAGCAGGCCGCCGGCCGCGAAGGCGAAGAGGGACTGGGCGAGCTGGCCGGGACCCTCGCCGCGCTCGATGGAGGCGAAAGGATTCATCCAGTCGTCCACGCGGCTGTGCACGTGCGGCTCGAAGGTCCCGACGGCGTACGCCCCGAGGGCGGCGAGCAGCAGCCCGATGGCGATCCAGCCGATCCGCCCGGTCGCCGTGAACAGCATGATCACGAAGAGGCCGAAGAAGAGCAGCGAGGTCCCGAGGTCCCGCTCCAGGACGAGCACCCCGACGCTGAGCAGCCAGATCGCGAGGATCGGCCCGAGCACCCGGCCGGGCAGCAGGCGGAGCTTCCAGAAGAGCCGGCGGCCGGTGAGGGCGAGTGCGGTGCGGTTCGCCGCGAGGTAGGCGGCGAAGAAGAGGGCGAGCAGGATCTTGGCGAACTCCCCCGGCTGGAAGGACAGCCCGGCGAAGCGGATCCAGATGTGGGCGCCGTTGACGGCCGGGAAGAACACGGGGAGCAGCATGAGGGTGAGCGCGGCGGCGACGGAGAGGTAGGCGTACCGCTGGAGCGTCCGGTGGTCGCGCAGGAGCGCGAGCACGAGGACGAACAGCACCACCCCGAGCGCCGACCACCGCAACTGGTCCCCCGCCCCGGGCTCCCCGGGGGTGGCGAGGTCGAGGCGCTGGATGAGGACCAGGCCGAGCCCGTTGAGCAGGACGGCGATGGGCAGGAGGAGCGGATCGGCGTACGGGGCCCTGAGCCGCACGGCGAGGTGCGCGAGCAGCGCGGCGCCGCCGAGCCCGGCGGCGTAGGGGGCTGCGGGCCGGCTGGTCTTGCCGTCGGCCGCGAGGCCCACGTAGAGGTGGCCCAGTACGGAGATCAGGACCGCGCCCGCGAGGAGCGTCAGCTCGATGCCGCGACGCTTGGCGGCGCGGGCGCCGGGGGGCGGGGGCGGAGCGGGCTCCGTCACCTTCGCCGTCAGAGCGGTCATATGGGGAAACGTAGCAAGGTCGCGGCTGGTATGTCCGCTTATGTCATAGGGTGCCGAAGAGTCGTCAGAAACGGTCAGGAGTGAGGAGCCCCGGCTCATGGGACCTGTGGAATTCATCGTCCTCGCCTTCCCGGAGGAACAGCTGCGGGTCCCGGCGGTCGAGGCCGTGATGGGGCTGCGCAAGACCGGGGTGGTGCGGCTGATCGACGGCCTCGTCACGACGAAGACGGCCTCGGGGGAGGTACTGGCCGCGGAGTTCGACGAGTTCGTGGAGCTACGGGGCATCCTGGCCGGCCGTGACGTGGCACGGCTGATCGGCCCGGAGGACGTCAGCGAGGCGGCGGAGCTCCTGGACCGGGGCAGCTGCGCGCTGCTGCTGGTGGTCGAACACGTCTGGGCCCAGGACGCTGCCGTCGCCGTACGGGCGGCGGGCGGGCGGATCGTCGGCTCGGTCCGGATCCCGGCGGAGAGGGTGGGGGTGGCGTGATGTTCATCCGGCCGGTGGGCGTGACGGTCAGGGCGGCGGTCCGCCCGGCAGGCCACCCGCTCCTGCGGGGCCTGCTGCGACTGGCGGCGGGCGCGGCGGAGTGGGCGCAGGCGGAGGACAGCGGGGAGGCGGTGGTGGAGGGGTTCGGGGACGAGTTCGGGGACCGGGTCGGGGACGAGTTCGGGCACCGGGTGGGGGACGGGTTCGGGCACCGGGTCGGGGAGGGGGGCGAGGAGCCTTGGGGGGTGGGGGCCGGCCCGGCCCCCACCGCCGAGGAGGAACCGCAGCCGACTCCCCCGCAAGCCCCCTCCGCCCCCGGCGCGGGGGCCCCGGCGGCTCCACCGCCGTCCGGGAACCTGGTGGCAGAGCTGCGCCAGCTGGCCGACCTGGTCCGGGAGGGCCTCCTGACCCCGGAGGAGTTCACGAGGGCGAAGGCCCGCCTGCTGGGGGGCGGGGGTGCGGGGGCGGAGTCCTAGCGGGACGGAGCCAGGGAGGTTTGGGGGTTTCCCGTCAGTCCCATCGTCCTTCCGGTTCGTGCCGGTCCCTCAAGAGCGCTCCCTTCGGTCGCGTCGCTACGCGATGTCGCTTCGCTCCACTCTTGACCGACCGACCCGCCCCGGAAAGCCGAAAGACTGCCGGGAAACCCCCAAAAGAACGGCACGGTCCATGGTTGGACGGACGGGTCCGTCAGCGATGAGGCGAGGGGCCGGGCGTTGGCCGGCCGGGCATCCGGGCCCCTTGATCCCTGGTCCCGGGCCGGGGGCGCGAGCATGCGCACGAGAGGTTGATCAGAGCGGCCTCCGACGCCCCCAGGCGCACCAGATCGCTACGCGCTCCTGTCGTCTCAGCGCCTGCCGACCACCCTGGGCCGATACCCGCACCAGAGGTTGATCAGAGCAGCCCAGGACGCGCAGGGGCGCGCCAGATCGCTACGCGCTTCTCCGATCTCGGCGTCCCGCGGCCGTCTGGGGTTGGGGTCTAGCGGAGCTGGAGCACGCTTTTGACGCCGGCGTGGTCGGAGGGCCACAGACCTGACGGGGTGCGGTCAGCCTGGCGGTCGCCCACCGTGTGGGCCGTTCGTGCGGTGATGTGGCCGCGGTAGAGGACGTAGTCGATGCGCTGGGTGAGGGTGGAGATGGGGTTGCGCAGGTCGGGGGCCTGGCAGCAGGTGAGGCCGAGGTTGTGGTGGCGGGTGGCGGTCCAGGCGTCCGTGAAGCCGGCGGCGAGGAAGCGGTTGTAGGTGTTGGTGTCGGGGGGTGAGTTGAGGTCACCGAGGAGGACGGCCGGCAGTGTGGTGCTCAGGGGGCCGGTGAGCAGCTCGCCCGCCTGTGCTTCCTGGACGGAGGGAGACCCGGGTTCGAGGTGGGTGGTCACCACCCGGGTCTTGTGACCGTGCAGAGTGGCATCGGCCGCGATCCAGCCGCGCTTCACCTGGATGGGCGGACCGGGCGGGCACCCGAGGGTCGGGCGGCAGATCGGCAGGAAGTTCTGGAACTGGGCGGCCTGCGCATCGGTCACCGAGAAGACCTTCGCGGGCAGGTCGGTACGGGCAAGGAGCACGTCCCGGTCGGTGAACCGGATGTCCTGCAGACCGGTGGGGGTGGAGCGAGGGGCCTCGAAGTCGCTGCCGACGGTGAGGGTGGCCACGGCGGCGTAGTGCTTGCCCCGGGCGGAGAGCTCGTCGAGAAGGATCTGCAGGAAGTCGTACTCGACGTGCGTGGCGCTACCCGGCCCGGCGGGGGTCTGGCTGCGCCACAGCGCCACTTCCTGCAACCCGACGAGATGCGGGTCGCCGTGGGCGATTTCCCCGGCCAGTGCCTTCGCGCGCTCGGGGAAGTTCGTCGCCTGGACGTTCGCGTACACGGTGGTGACGGCGGCGACCAGCGCCTGTGGGTTGGCAGCGGCGAGAACAGGCGCGAGGTCCGCGCCGAAGTAGAGGTTGCGGGTCATGACCCGCAATTGGGTCGACGGCTGTGAGGCCGAGGCAGAACCGGGCGCCAACAGCAGAAGCGCGCCCAGGGCGGCTGTGAACCAGCGGCGAACCATACGGCCGGACCTTTCGACGGAGACGAGGGCATCTCCGCCGAAATCTATGGCGAGCGACCGAACCGGGCGATTCACGTGTAGGCCGAGCGGCCGATCAACGGTCGGCTGTGGTCGCCAGCGACTTCTGGAACCAGGCCACGTCCCAGAATTCGCCGAACTTCCGTCCGACTTGTTCGAAACGGCCGACGAGCCGGAATCCGAAGCGCTCGTGGAGCCGTTGTGACGCGTCGTTGGGCATGGCGATTCCGGCGAGGGCCATGTGGACGTCCTCCTGTGCCAGAACCTCGAAGAGCGAGCTGTAGAGCAGGCCGCCGACACCACGCCCGACGTGCTCGGGCGCCAGGTAGACGCTGGTCTCCACGGAGGTGGCGTAGGCCGGCTTCGGCCGGAAGGGGCCGCTCGTCGCGTAGCCGAGGAGCTTTCCGCCTTCCTCGGCCACGAGCAGGCGGTGGGGTCCCGAGGCAGGATGCGCCAGCAGCCAAGGCCGACGTTGATCGACGGTCAGCGGCTCGACGTCGAAGGTGATCGGCGTCTCGACGACGTAGTGGTTGTAGATGCGGGTCAGCTCTTCGAGGTCATCCTCGACACCAGGCCGGATCTCGGTAGTCATCCACGGGACGGTACGCGGCACTCGTTACGCCACGGTTTCGCCCTCGGGCGGGCCCCACGTGAATTCGTGGCCGGATGAATTGGGGTACGGGTCGGGCGCATCGAATGACACGGCCATGCCCCTTGTCTGTGCAGCTCGACACCGAACAGCCCAGGGCGCAGCGCCATTTGAGGAAGCTCGGAAGCACATCACCCCAGACGGCCCGCAGTCGCCGAGAGCTGGGCAGCGCGTAGCGATCCGACGCGCCCATCCGCTCCCTCGGCTGCTCTGATCAACCTCTGGTGCGGGTATCGGCCCAAGGCGGTCGGCAGACGCTGAGACGACAGGAGCGCGTAGCGATCTGGCGCGCCTGGGGGCTTCCCAGGTCGCTCTGATCAACCTCTCGTGCGCACAGTCGCGCCCCCGGCCCCGAATCCGGCATCCACGGGCCCGGATGCCCGGCCGGCCGACGCCCGGCCCCGTCGCCTCATCGCTGACACGGCCGCCCCTCCCACCATGGACCGTGCCGTTCTTTTGGGGGCTTCCCGTCAGTCTTTCGGCTTTCCGGGGCGGGACGGCCTGTCAAGGGTCGCCGAAGGCGATCACGAAGTGACGCGACCGAAGGGAGCGCCCTTGACAGGCCGGCACGAACCGGAAGGACGATGGGACTGACGGGAAACCCCCAAACCAGCTGCGAGACCGCCCCGCCGAAACCCCGCCCCCGACCCCCGGACCCGCACCCGGGGAGGCGGGTGGGCAACCACCGCCCGGGCCCGGGGGGTCGAGGGGGAGATAGCGGGCCCGCACGACACGCCCCCACCCCCCAACCGGGTGACGCCCTCCGACCCGCCACCGCCGCTCGCCGCCCCTCCCCGCTCCCCGTGGCAGCATCGGGCGGCGGAGGTGATTACATGACAAAACGACTGCTGCGGATCGCCTGCCTCGCCGCCGTCTTCGTCGCCGCCGGCCCGCCGGCCGGCGTCCACGCCGAGCCGGCACCGCGCCCCGGGCCCGCCGTCGCCGAAGGGCCCCTCCCCGAGGCCCGCGCCGCTCCCGCCGCCGCTCCCGCCGCCGTCCCCGCACGCGGGGTCGGGGAGTTGCTCGCCCAGCTCCAGGGGCTCTACCAGAGAGCCGAAGAAGCCACCGAGGCCTACAACGCCGCCGAGGCCGCCCTCAAGGCCCGCCAGGCGGAGGAGGAGCGGCTCACCACCGAGCTCGGGCGCGCCCGTTCCGCACTCGACTCCGAGCGGGCCACCGCCGGGCGGATCGCCCGGGAGCAGTACCAGGGGGCCCGTGGCGGCAGCCTCTCCCCGTACCTGCGGTTGCTGCTCTCCGGCGATCCGCAGCAGGCCGTCGACCAGCGCCGGCTCGCCGCCCGCGAGGGTGCCCGGCGGGCCGGGGTCGTGGCGCGGCTGGAGCGGGACCGGAAGCAGGCGGGGGCGCTCGCCGGTGCGGCCCGCAGGGCGCTGGACGACCAGGAGGCGCTCGCCGCGCGGCAGAAGGAGGCCCGGGGGGAGGTGACGGGCCGGCTCAGGGAGGTCGAGCGGCTGCTGGCGGCGCTCACCCCCGAGGAACTCGCCGGGCTCGGGGCGCGCGAGGCGGCCGTGACCGCCGGGGCGCAGCGCACGCTGGTGGACTCGGGCCGGCTGCCCGCCCGTACGACCACGCCGACGGCGGCCGGCGGGGCCGCGCTGCGGTACGCGGCGGCGCAGATCGGCAAGCCGTACGTGTGGGGCGCCGAGGGCCCGGGCTCCTTCGACTGCTCGGGGCTGACCTCGCAGGCCTGGGAGCACGCCGGGCGGTCCATCCCGCGGACCAGCCAGGAGCAGTGGGCGCGGCTGACCCGGGTGCCGCTGGAC
The DNA here is from genome assembly GCF_055575955.1 of Streptomyces sp. NPDC033966. NCBI lineage: Bacteria > Bacillati > Actinomycetota > Actinomycetes > Kitasatosporales > Streptomycetaceae > Streptomyces > Streptomyces sp. NPDC033966. The sequence continues at coordinate 453,453 of NZ_JBVIRQ010000001.1, forward strand.
CGGCTGCGTCCGGGCGATCTGGTGGTCTATTTCCCCAAGGCGACCCACGTGGCCCTGTACATCGGGGACGGCAAGGTGATCCAGGCGCCCCGCCCGGGGGCCACGGTGAAGGTGTCCCCGATCGCGGCGAACCCGCTGCTCGGGGCGGTCCGCCCGGATCCGGAGGGGGCGCCGTTGGCGGAGTTCACCCCGCCGCCGCTGCCCGAGGCCGCGACGGCGGGGGACGATGCGGGCTACTCGGCCGAAGGGGAGCCGGACGAGGAACCCGACGGGGAGAGCGACGAGGCGACCTCCGCCAGGTAGTCGGCCGTGTCCTCGGGGTCGTAGAAGTACGAGTCGAAGTCGGCCGGGTTGTCGAAGCCGTTGGCGAATCGATTCGCCACCGGCTGGAGCTGCCCGGCCGCGCCGATCAGGTTCAGCACGTGCTCCGGCGGGACGCCCAGCATGGCGTTGGTCCACTGGGTCACCGGCTTGCCGGTGGTGAACCAGTACTTGTCGAAGGTGGCCTTCATCCACGCCTCGTCGAACGGCTTGTCGCCGTGCATGAGGATCGAGGAGAGGTACGAGGCCGCGCACTTGGCCGCCGCGTTCGAACCCTGGCCCGTGATCGGGTCGTTCGCCACGACCACGTCCGCGACGCCCAGCACGAGGCCGCCGCCGGGCAGGCGCCCGATGGGGTTGCGGACGACCGGCGCGTAGCGGCCGGAGAGCGTGCCGCCCGCGTCGGTCAGCTCGACCTTCGTCGCCCGCGCGTACTCCCACGGGGTGTACTTCTCCATGAGCTCCAGCGTCAGCGCCAGGTGCTCGGAGGGGTCGTTGACGCCCTTGAAGACGTCCAGCGGCCCGCCCGGCAGGCCCTCCCAGAACAGGATGTCGGCGCGCCCCGAGGTGGTCAGGGTCGGCATGACGAACAGCTCGCCGACGCCCGGGACCAGGTTGCAGCGCACGGCCTCGGTGTCCGGGTGCTCGCGGCGCGGCCCGAGGCCGTGGACGTAGGAGACGGCCAGCGCGCGCTGCGGGGCGTCGTACGGGGAGCGTGCCGCGTCCCGCCCGAACATCGACACCAGCTCGCCCTTGCCGGCGGCGACGAGCACGAGGTCGTACGTGCGGGAGAAGAAGTCCAGGTCGGCGACGGACGCGCCGTGCACGACCAGCTGTCCGCCGCGCTGGGTGAAGGTGTCGAGCCAGCCCGCCATCTTCACGCGCTGGTCCACGGACTGCGCGTAGCCCTTGAGGCGGCCGAGCCAGTCGATGGCGCGGGAGCCGTCGGGGGCGGCCACGGAGACACCCAGGCCCTGGATCTTCGGGGCCTGCTTCTCCCAGAAGTTCAGCTGGAGGTCCCGCTCGTGCTGGAGCGCCGTGTCGAACATGCACTGTGTGGACATGACCCGTCCGGTGCGGATCTCGTCCGCGGTCCGGTTGGACATGAGGGTGACCTCGTAGCCCTTCGCCTGGAGGCCGAGGGCGAGCTGGAGACCGGACTGGCCGGCCCCGACGACGAGTATCTTGCGCATCACGTTCTCGATTCGGGGGAGGGGGAACGGGCCTACTCGGGAGTGGCGTCCAGTGCGTGGCCCACCAGGGTCAGCAGGGACTCCACGACCGTGGCCCGGCGCCGCGCGTCCATGATCACGACGGGGACGTGCGGCGGGATGGTGAGCGCCTCCCGCACGTCCTCCACGTCGTAGGAGCGCGAGCCCTCGAAGTGGTTCACGGCGACCGCGTACGGCAGCCCGCAGGTCTCGAAGTAGTCGAGCGCGGGGAAGCAGTCGCGCAGCCGGCGGGTGTCGGCGAGCACCAGGCCACCGATGGCCCCGCGTACGAGGTCGTCCCACATGAACCAGAACCGCTCCTGGCCGGGGGTTCCGTACACGTAGAGCACGAGGTCGTCGTCGAGGGTGATGCGCCCGAAGTCCATCGCGACGGTGGTCGTGCTCTTGTCCGGGGTCCCGGTCAGGTCGTCGGTGGGGACGCTGGCCTGGGTCATCACCGCTTCGGTGCGCAGCGGGGTGATCTCGGAGACGGAGGACACGAAGGTGGTCTTGCCGACGCCGAAGCCGCCGGCGACGAGCACCTTGACGGCGACGGGGGCGCGCGAGCGGTCGTACTGCCAGGGCTGGACGGGCTCGTCGTCCACGAGGCCCGGCACGCCGGGGGCGAGGTCGGCGGCGAGGTCAGAGACGGCGGAGGCCACTGAGAACCCTTTCCAGCAGCGCGCGGTCGGGCCGGCCGGTGCCGTGGCCCGTGCCATAGACGCGTATCCGGCCCTGGTCGGCGAGGTCGCTGACGAGGACCCGGACCACGCCGAGCGGCAGCTTCAGCAGTGCGGATATCTCGGCGATGGTGCGCATCCGGCGGCACACCTCGACTATGGCGCGCATCTCGGGCATGCGGTCGGGCGTCTTGGCCGGGCTGCTGTCGAGCGTGGCGACGAAGGTCTCCACCAGCAGCACCTGCGGGAAGCGGGTGCGGCCGCCCGTGAGGGAGTACGGGCGGACGCGGGCGGGGCGGCGGTCGGCGCCGCGTATCGGCAGCCGGTCGGAGGCCGTACTCCTCACGGGTTTTTCTCCATCGACTGGCGCAGCTCGCTGCGGACTTCGGGGGTCAGGACGTGGCCGGCGCGGCCGACGAAGAGGGCCATGTGGTAGGCGACGACGCTCATGTCGCAGTCGGGCGTGGCGTGCACGCCGAGCAGGGAGCCGTCGCTGATGGACATGACGAAGACGGAGCCGTTCTCCATGGCGACCATCGTCTGCTTGACCGTGCCGAACTCCATGAGGGCGGCCGCACCGGTGGTGAGGCTGCCGAGTCCGGACACGATGGTGGCGAGGTCGGCCGAGGCGCCGCGGGGGCCCTTGGGACGGTCACCCCGGGATTCCGCCGTCGGCTCGGAGGAGAGCAGCAGCAGCCCGTCCGAGGACACGACGGCCACGGAGTTGACCCCGGGCACCTCCTCGACCAGGTCGGTCAGCAGCCACTGCAGGTTGCGGGCCTGGGTGCTCAGTCCGTACGTACTGGGCGCGGTCATGTGCGTGCCTCCTGTGCGGTGTCCCCCTGGTCGGTGTGCCCCTGCCCCCGGTCCTGCGGGTCCTGGCGGTCCTGGCGGTCCTGCTCCAGTTCCGCCGCGACGACCCGGCGCCCGTCCTGGGCGCCCTGGTAGAACCCGCCGAGCCGGCGGCGCAGTTCCTCGGCGTCGACCCGGCGCGGCTCGGGGCGGGCCGCTGCGGGGTTTCCGATGCCGGGGGCCGCCACGGAGCGCGGGGTCCGCTTGGGCAGGCCCTTGGCGGTGACGGTCTGAGTGGCGGGCTCGGCCATGGGCTCGGGGTGGCTGCCCTGGCGGGGGACGAAGCCGTCCTCCGCGTCGGCGGCCCGCCGGTGGCTGGACTGTTCGGCGTCGTCCGCCGGTCCAGGGTGTCCTTCGTTCTGTACGGGTGCACCGGGCGCGGTCTCCGGTCCCCCGGCGGCGTCCGCCGGGGCGGGGTCGGCCACCGTGAAGGCGTCCGCGTCCGCTTCGGCCACGACCCGCGCGAGGAGCTCCTGCTCGGGAGCGACCCCGCCCGGCGACCCGGCCGCGGGGGCCTCGTCGGGGGCCGACGCGGTGAAGACCTGGTCGGCGGGGGGCGGCGGTGCGTCCTCGAAGGCCTCGGCGAGGGTGACGACCTTGGCGGGCTCCGCCTCGGCGGCGGCCGGCTCGGCGGGCGCGGCTTCGCCGGCGCGGGCGAAGGCCCCGGCTCCGAAGGCCTCGGCCACCAGGGACTCGGCGTCGAAGGTGTCGGACTCGTACACCTCGGCCTCGGCGGACTCCTGCGCGGCGGCGGACTCCTGCGCGGCGGCGTCCTGCTCCACAGCGTCCACGGCGTCCACGGCGTCCATGACGTCCGCGCCGGCGGCGTCCGCACCGCCCGCCTCCGCGTCGAAGGCCTCGGCGAGCGTGACCACCTTGGCGGGCTCGGTGGGCTCTGACGGCTCCGCCGCCACGGCCTGCACGTCCGGCTCGGCCACGGGCACCCGCAGCCGCGGCGGCAGGGTGTTCTCATTGGCCTCGGCGATCACGCCGGGCAGCTGGAAGGCGGGGACGCCCGGCGTGGCCAGGGTGTGCACCGGGGAGGTCGGCGGGGTGTCCGGCAGCAGTGCCTCGGGGACGACGACCAGGGCCTCCAGGCCGCCGTGCCGGCCGGCGCGGAGCTCGGCGGTGACGCCGTGGCGCGCCGCGAGGCGTCCGGCAACGTAGAGGCCGAGTCCCAGGCCGTGTTCGGCCTCGGGTTCCTCGTCGTAGGCGTCGGGGGCGGACAGGCGGGTGTTGAGGGAGGCCAGGCGGTCCTCGGTGACGCCGATGCCCTCGTCCACGACGGACAGGACCACGTCGCCGGCGTCGTTCAGCCAGCCGGACACCTTCACCTTGGCGTCGGGCGGGGAGAAGGTCGTGGCGTTCTCGAGGAGTTCCGCGAGGACGTGGGAGATGTCGTCGGCGGCGTGCCCGGCGACCTGGGTGTAGGAGGGCATGGCCGCGAGGTCGACGCGCTCGTAGCGCTCGATCTCGCTGACGGCGGCCCGCATGACGTCGACCAGGGGCACGGGCAGGCTCTGGCCGTGGCCGTGCTCCTGTCCGGCGAGGACCAGCAGGTTCTCGTTGTGGCGGCGCATGACCGTCGCCAGGTGGTCCAGCTTGAAGAGGGTGGCGAGCCGGTCCGGGTCGCCTTCCTTGGACTCCAGCTCCTCGATGACCGCGAGCTGGCGCTCGACGAGGCCGAGGGTGCGCAGGGAGAGCGAGACGGAGGTCGTCGACATGATGCGGCGGTGCTCTTCGAGGCCCGCGCGCAGCGTGGCGAGCTCCTGCTCCAGGGCCTCGCGGCCGCCGGAGAGGGCTTCGTTGCGGCCGATGAGGCGGCGGCGGTCGGCGTCGAGCCCGGCGACCTTGGTGTGCAGGGCGACGGTCTGGTCGCGGACCGCGTTGAGGTGGCGTACGACCTCGGCGAACTCGTCGTTGCGGCCGGTGAAGCGGACGGGCTCCTGCGAGCCCTCGGGGGTCGCGAGCCGTTCCGCGCCGCGCCGCAGCACCGACAGGGGTCTGGTGAGGGAGCGGGCGACGGCGGTGGAGAAGCCGATGACGAAGAGGAAGAGGACGCCGAGCCCGGCGACCATCAGCTCCATCCGGGTCACGTCGTCGTCGCGCAGCTTGGTGAAGGCGGTGGCGCGGTCGCCGGCCAGGGTGGACTCCACCGAGCGCATCCGGTCGATGCGGGCGGTGAGGGTGGTGGCGAGGGCGGCGGAGTCGGTGGCCTTGCGCTCGGCCGGGGTCAGGGTGGACCGCTCGGTGAGGCGCTTGAGCTGGTCGTCGGCGGCCTTGACCTCGGGGCCGGTGACGGTGGCGGCGAGGGTCTGGCGTACGGCGGGCCGGGCGGCGCGCGTGAAGTCGTCGAGGGCGGCCTGTTCGCGTACGCGGGAGCGCTGGGCGGCGCCGGTGAGCTCGTCGGCGACGGCGGCGTTCGGGGCCTGCTCGGCGCGCGGGACGGCCAGGGCGGCGAGCAGCAGCCCGCGGGTGGCCGATGCCTGGTCCACGGCCTGGCCCAGGGGGGCCATGGGCCGGGTGACGGCGAGGGCGTCCTCGGCGCGGGGCGGGGTGAGTTCGGCGAGGCGGTCGCCGGGTGCGAGGAGTTCGGTGAGGAGTCCCGCGTAGGCCTGGTGCGCGGCGAGGGCGGTGCCCTTGCCGTCGACGGCTTCGGCGCGGACGGCCTTGACCTTGCCGAGGGCGCGGGCGAGTTCCGCGTCGGCCTCCGGCCGGAGTTCGGCGATCTGCCGGTCGGTGCGCGCGGTGCGCTCGTCGACGGGCGCCTTGGCGTTGCCGGGCCGGCCCTTGGCCGCGTACTCGACGACGGCGTCGCGCTCGTCGCCGAGGAGGTGGGCGAGGGTGAGGGCGTGCTGCGTCTGTTCCGCCAGGGTGACCAGGCGCTGGGAGTCGTTCAGTTCCCTCGTGGCGGAAACGACGGCGGGGGTGCCTGCCGCGAGGACGGTGAGTCCGGCGACTGCTACTCCGACCACCAGCCTGCTGCGGACGCGGACGCGCCGTCCTGCGTTGGCGGGTCCGTCGGCGCTGGCGGTGCCGTTCTTCCGAGACCGCTTCTTAGACACCGGTGCTCGCAATCCTGTACGTGTGCTCGTGCTCGTCTACTCGTGTGGCCGAGGTAACGGCCGGTCAACAAGTAAACGCCCCCTGCCCCCTCGTACCGCCTCAGACCTTCGCAGTGTGTTGGGAGGAGAGCCGCACATCGCCCACCCGGCCACTCGAAGGAGTGAACATCACGGAGGAGTGGCCGACCAACTCGGGCACCGCGTGCCAGGGGCCCGGCATGGACGGGCGGTTGAAAGAACGCGGCGGGCTTTGGCAGTATGCCCGCCCACATTTCGCGGGGAGCGGGCGGGCGGGGCCTCCGGGGGGCCGGCCACGCCGTTTCCGGCATTGGTATGAACCTTCCGGCCTCCAGGAGGCCCTGGCGGGCAGAATGTCCGCATGCGCATCGACCTGGCCTCCGAACCCGGCAACGCGGAACACCCCAACCAGGACTGGGTGTCGGCGTCGGCACCTGCGTCGGGAGGGGGCGTCGTGATCGTCCTGGACGGGGTCACCCCGCCGCGCGGGGACGACGGATGCGTGCACGGAGTGCCCTGGTTCTCCACCCGGCTCGGCGGCCGATTGACCGAACTGTCCGGATCGCGGCGGGACATGCCCCTGGAGGGGGTCCTGGCCCGGGCGATCACCGACACCGCCGACGCGCACCGGGACACCTGTGACCTTTCTCACGTACGGACCCCGCAGGCGACGGTGGTCATGGTCCGCTGGGACGAGTCGTACGTGGAGCACCTCGTGCTCTCGGATTCCGTGCTCCTGCTCCGCGGGCCCGGCGGTGCGGTCACGCCGGTGCTGGACGACCGGCTGGACCGGGTGCCGGACGGGGTGCGCGGCTCGGTGGCGGCGACCGACGCGCTGCGCAATGCCGAGGGGGGCTTCTTCACGGCGGCCGCGGACCCGGGGGTGGCGGCCCGGGCCGTCACCGGGCGCACCCCGCGCACGGAGGTGCTGGCGGTGGCCGCGCTGACGGACGGGGCGAGCCGCTGGACCGACACCTTCGGGGAGGGCGACTGGGCGGCCTGCCTGGACGTGCTGCGCAAGGAGGGGGCGCGGGGGCTGATCGGGCGGGTCCGGGCCGTGGAGTCGGATCCGCTGCGCCCGCCGGCCCGGTACAAGCGGCACGACGACGCCTCGGCGGTCTACGCGGAGCTCTGAGCCCGCGTCCGGGCCCGGGGGGGGCTACTCCTCGCCGGAGTTCAGCTGGTTGAGGAGTCTGGCCAGTTCCGCGACCTCGCCCCGGTCCCAGTCGGCGAGCTTGCGCATGTACTGCTCGCGCCGGGCTCCCCGTACGCGCAGGAAGCGCTCCCGGCCCTCTTCCGTGAGGCCGACGAGGAAGGCGCGGCCGTCGGCGGGGTCCGGCTCGCGGGCCACCAGGCCGAGCACCTCCAGGGCGCGCAGCTGCCGGCTCATGGTGGCCTTGCCCACGCCGAAGTAGGCGGCCAGTTCGGTGGCCCGCTGGCGGCCGGCGGCCTCCAGCCGGACCAGCAGCCCGTACGCGGCCGGCTCCAGCTCGGGGTGCAGGGCGCGGGCCATCTCGCCGGAGGAGGCCCGGGCGCGCCGCAGGAAGACGGACAGCTCCCGCTCCAGGGCGAGGAACTCCTGGTCTTCGCTGCCGTGCACGCGCCGCTCCCATCCGTGGCGGGGCACACCGTGGCGCCCCTGTTCGGCACCAGTATTTCGCAGCGGGTACGCCGAGGGCCCGGGGCCCCGCCGCTGGGGGTCCCCGGGCCTCAGTGGACCGTGCGCGCCTTCCGGATCAGGCGGCCTTGGTGAAGGACACCACCGCCGGGGCGAGGGCGAGCTCCAGCACCTGCCGCACGTCCGTCACCGGGTGCACCTCCAGTCCCTCCAGCACCTCGCTCGGGACGTCGTCCAGGTCGGCCTCGTTCCGCTTCGGGATGATCACGGTGGTCAGCCCGGCCCGGTGCGCGGCCAGCAGCTTCTGCTTGACCCCGCCGATCGGGAGCACCCGCCCGGTCAGCGAGACCTCGCCGGTCATGGCCACGTCCGTGCGGACCTGGCGGCCGGAGAGCAGGGACGCCAGCGCGGTGGTCATGGTGATGCCCGCGCTCGGGCCGTCCTTGGGGACGGCGCCCGCCGGGAAGTGGATGTGCACGCCCCGGTCCTTCAGGTCGGCGACCGGCAGCTCCAGCTCCGCGCCGTGCGAGCGCAGGAAGCTGAGGGCGATCTGCGCCGACTCCTTCATCACGTCGCCCAGCTGGCCCGTCAGGGTGAGCCCGGCGGCGCCGGTCTCCGGGTCGGCGAGGGAGGCCTCGACGAACAGGACGTCGCCGCCGGCCCCGGTCACGGCGAGGCCGGTGGCCACGCCCGGGACGGCGGTCCGCCGCTCCGCCGGGTCCTGGGCGGACTCGGGCACGTGGTGCGGGCGGCCGATCAGGCCGCGCAGCTCGCCCGCGCCGATGGTGAAGGGGAACTCCCGCTCGCCCAGTTCGTGCTGGGAGGCCACCTTGCGCAGCAGCCGCGCGATGGACCGCTCCAGGGTGCGCACGCCGGCCTCGCGGGTGTACTCGCCGGCGAGCTTGCGCAGCGCGTCCTCGCCGAGGACCACCTCCTCGGCGGTCAGTCCGGCGCGCTCCAGCTGGCGGGGCAGCAGGTGGTCGCGGGCGATGACGACCTTCTCGTCCTCGGTGTAGCCGTCGAGGCGCACCAGCTCCATGCGGTCGGCGAGGGCCTCGGGGATGGCCTCCAGGACGTTGGCCGTCGCGAGGAAGACCACGTCGCTGAGGTCCAGCTCCACCTCCAGGTAGTGGTCCCGGAAGGTGTGGTTCTGCGCGGGGTCCAGGACCTCCAGCAGGGCGGCCGCCGGGTCGCCGCGGAAGTCGGAGCCGACCTTGTCGATCTCGTCGAGGAGCACGACCGGGTTCATCGACCCGGCCTCCTTGATCGCCCGCACGATCCGGCCGGGCAGGGCGCCGACGTAGGTGCGCCGGTGGCCGCGGATCTCGGCCTCGTCCCGTACGCCGCCGAGGGCGACGCGCACGAACTTCCGCCCCATGGCGTGGGCCACGCTCTCGCCCAGCGAGGTCTTTCCGACGCCGGGGGGTCCGACGAGCGCGAGGACCGCTCCCCCGCGCCGTCCGCCGACGACGCCCATCCCGCGCTCGCCGCGCCGCTTGCGCACGGCGAGGTACTCGGTGATGCGGTCCTTCACGTCGTTCAGCCCGGCGTGCTCGGCGTCGAGCACCGCCCGGGCGCCCTGGATGTCGTACTCGTCCTCGGTGCGCTCGTTCCAGGGCAGTTCCAGCACGGTGTCCAGCCAGGTGCGGATCCAGGAGCCCTCGGGGCTCTGGTCGCTGGCCCGCTCCAGCTTGTCGACCTCCTTGAGCGCGGCCTCCCGCACCTTCTCGGGCAGGTCGGCGGCCTCGACGCGGGCGCGGTAGTCGTCGGACTCCTCGCCCTCCTTCTCCCCGCCCAGCTCGCGCAGTTCCTTGCGGACGGCCTCCAGCTGGCGGCGGAGCAGGAACTCCCGCTGCTGCTTCTCCACGCCGTCCTGGACGTCCTTGGCGATGGACTCGGCCACGTCCTGTTCGGCGAGGTGGTCGGAGAGCGCCTTGACGGCGAGGCGGAGGCGGGCGACCGGGTCGGTGGTCTCCAGCAGCTCGACCTTCTGGGCCACGCTCAGGAACGGCGAGTACCCGGAGTTGTCGGCGAGGGCGGACACCCCTTCGATCTGCTGCACGCGGTCCACGACCTGCCAGGCGCCGCGCTTCTTCAGCCAGCTGGTGGCGAGGGCCTTGTACTCCTTGACGAGCTCGGCGACGGACCCGGGCAGCGGGTCGGGCACGTTCTCGTCGACGGTCTCCCCCTCGACCCAGAGCGCCGCTCCGGGCCCGGTGGTCCCGGCGCCGATCCGGACGCGGCCGCGCCCGCGGATCAGCGCCCCGGGATCCCCGTCGGAGAGCCGCCCGACCTGCTCGACGGTCCCCAGCACGCCGATCCCGGCGTACTTCCCGTCGACCCGGGGCACGAGCAGCACCCGGGGCTTCCCGCCGCCCACCGCCGCCTGCGCCGCCTCCACGGCTCCGCGCACCTCGGCGTCGGACAGGTCCAGGGGAACGACCATCCCGGGCAGCACGACCTCGTCGTCGAGCGGCAGTACGGGCAGGGTGAGCGTTACGGACGTCGAAGCCATGATGTTCCCTCCGGCAGTGAAGTTGAGCTATGCCGACTCAATGCTTCTGCGCCCGGCAATGTTCCCCAACACCCGTTCGCCGGGGGCGAACACCTCCGGCGGGCCCCTCGTAGCACCATGACGGCATGACAGACATACGACGGACCGTCAGCTCGGGCTCCCCGCTGGAACCCCGCATCGGCTTTTCCCGCGCGGTCCGCACGGGGCCCTACGTGGCGGTCGCCGGCACGGCGCCGATCGGGGACGACGGCTCCACCGTCGGCCCGGGCGACGTCCACGCGCAGACCGTGCGCTGCCTGGACATCGCGCAGCGGGCCCTGGAGGAGGCCGGCGCCTCGCTCGCGGATGTCGTGCGGACCCGGATCATGCTGACCGACATCACCACCTGGGAGGAGGCCGCACGGGCCCACGGCGAGCGCTTCGCCGCGATCCGCCCGGTGACGACCTTCGTCGAGGTGTCCCGCTTCATCGACCCGGCCTGGCTGGTGGAGGTGGAGGTCGACGCGGTGACCGCCTAGGCCCTGTCCGGGGAGGCCGAGAGGCGGATGTCGCCGGAGGCCGTGCGGACCGCGATGCGGGAAGGGGCGCCGGGAGCGTCCCCGAGGGTGACGTCCCGCTCGCCCGAGCCGGTCTCGGCGGACACCCGGTACGCGGCCTGCGGCGCCCTCAGGGTGACGTCGCCCGAGCCGGTGGTGACGGACACCGAGGCCGGGGCCTTCGCGAAGCCGACCGTGGAGTCCCCGGAGCCCGTACGGAACTCGAACTCCGGGCCGGACAGCTCGGCGGCCGTCAGGTCCCCGGAGGAGGTGCGCACCTTCAGCGGGCCCGCGATCCGCTCGGCCCGGACGTCGCCGGAGGAGGAGTCCAGCTCGGCGGAGGCCACGCCCGTGACCGTGATGTCCCCGCTGCTGCTGCCCGCCTTGAGCTTCACCGAGGCCGGCACCTCCAGCCGGTAGTCCACCCAGCAGCTGTCCCCGTCGCCGCCGCAGCCGTCGGTGAAGGCCAGCACCCCGCCCGAGACCCGCTGCCCCGGCACGGGCGCGGTGTCGCCCCGGTAGTGCACGACCCGTCGGACGGTCACCCCGGAACCGCTGCCCGGGGTGACCACCACCGACCCGCGCCGAAGGCCCGTCAGCTCCACCGCCGTGACGGCCTCGGTGACGGTGGCGTCGGCCTCGGCGGTCTTCAGCCGGGCGTCCTCCACGAAGGAGCAGCCCGACAGCAGCAGGGCCGAGGCGGCGACGGCGAGGGCGGTGCGGGTGAAGGTCTGGGATTCCATGCCGACGAGTCTGCCGACCGGGGGGCGGGCGCACGCTGGTGCAGGTATCCGGACCCGGGGTGGGGATAGCCCCACCCCGGTCAGGGCCCCGTCACCACCGGCCGCAGCTCCGAGGGCAGGCCCCACTCGCTCCACGAGCCGTCGTACACCGCGGTCTCCCCGTACCCGGCCAGGGTCGCCCCCAGCGCGAGCACGCAGGCCGTGACGCCCGAACCGCAGCTGAAGTAGAGCCGCTCCCGTTCCCCGGCCAACGCCCCGAAGGCCTCGCGGAGTTCCCCGGCGGGCCGCATCAGGCCGTCCGGTCCCTGGAGTTCACCGAACGGCAGGTTCAGCGCGCCCGGCATGTGCCCGCCGCGCAGCCCCGGCCGGGGCTCGGGAGCGGTGCCTGCGAAGCGCTCCCGGGTCCGGGCGTCGAACACGGCGGCGGCGGGGTCGGTGAGCGCGGCGGCGACGGCGCCGGCGTCCACCAGCAGCCCCGGGCGGGGCCGGGCGGTGAAGCCGCCGCGCGGCCCCTCGTACGCCGCCGCCCCGGCCTCGACGGCCAGCCCGGCGGCGACCCACGCGGGCAGGCCCCCGTCCAGCACGGCCACCCGGTCGAAGCCCATGGCGCGCAGCATCCACCAGGCGCGGGCGCTGGAGTAGATCCCGGCGCCGTCGTACACGACCACGGCGTCGGAGTCGTGGACCCCGAGCCCGCGCAGCGCCTCGGCGAAGTCCTCCGGGGAGGGCATGGTGTGCGGGGCCGCCGCCGCGTGGTCGGAGAGCTCCCCGTCGAGGTCGAAGGGACGGGCGCCGGGAATCCTCACCGGTGCCCCGCGATGGCCCCCGACGGAAGCGTCGAACACCACGACGTCCCCGAGGTGTTCTGCGAGCCAGCCGCTGCCGACCAGGGGGCCGGGTATCTCGGACACGGGCATACGGGGGCCTCCGGAGGCAGCGTCGGACACGGTCTGCGGCCCATCCTGGCCCATCGGCACCCGGGGCGGGGCGGATCAGGGCCGGGGGACCCGGGGGCGGTGTCCCTGCGGGCCCGCGTCAGCCGCACTCGCCCCGCCGCGCGTACACCGCCACCCGCGCCCCGCGCACCACCGCCACCGAGCAGCGCTCGAACGCCGCCGCCAGCGCCTCGCGCTTCGCCGCCTCCGCCGGGTACGCGTCCAGCGGCTGGTCCGGCGGGTCCAGCAGGGCGATCACCCTCGGGGAGGCCAGGACCGCCGCCCGGACGGCGTCCGGCGGCAGCTCCGTGCCCTGGAGGGTGCGGGACCGCGCCGGGGTCCGGGCCAGGGCCACGTCGCGGACGGACCCGTACACCGCGGGCGAGGACAGCAGCCACTCCCGGCGCCGGGACGGCATGAACAGCACCGCGTCCCCCGGCCGGGCCCGCTCCCGTACCGCCGCCGCGACGGCGAGGGCGTCGTCCTTGCGCGCCTCCGGGGTCCGCAGCCACACCGACCACACCCCCACCGGCAGCAGCAGCGCCCCCACCAGCACCCACGACAGCGGCAGCCGCACCCGCGCCCCCGCGAGCACCGCGAGGCCGGCCAGCGCGTAGAGGACGTACCGGTCGACGTACAGGGGGTGCGCCAGCGAGACCGCCATCAGCAGCCCGGGCGGGAGCAGCGCGAGCGGCACGGCCACCCGTACGAGCCCCCGGTCGGCGCTCCCCCGGGCGAGCAGGGCCACCGCCGCCGCCAGCACCCCGTACGCCGCCCAGTCCTGCCACGACGGCCGCCCCAGCCACCCCAGCTGCGCCGACGCCTGCCGCGCGCTCACGAGGGCCAGCGGCAGCAGCCCCGCGAGGACGGCCCCCGCCGCCCACCGCCAGCCCCGCGCCCGCCAGGCGGCGAACGCGTGCGCCGGCAGGGCCAGTACGGCGAACTCGTGCAGCCAGCAGCCCAGCAGGAGCACCGCCGCGTAGGCCGCCCACCGCTCGCGCAGCATCAGGTACGTCGCCCAGGCCACGGCCGCCGCGACCAGCGCGTACGAGCGCCCCTCCTGGGCGTACATCTGCACCGGCGGCAGCACGGCGTACGCGGTGCCGGCGATCAGCGCGGCCCGCTCGCCCGCCAGCCGGTGCGCCACCGCGGCCACTCCGGCGGCGGCGAGGGCCGTGCCGGCCACGGACGGCAGCCGCAGTGCCCACGGGCCGCCGTCCCACAGGCCGAAGACCCCGTGCATCAGCAGGTAGTAGAGGCCGTGGACCGCGTCGACCTGCCCGAGCAGTTCCCACAGCCCGCGGAGGGGGCGGTGCGCCACCTGCCAGGTGGTGGACTCGTCGCGCCACATGCTCCCGCCGCCCGCGCCGCGCGGCAGGCCCCACAGCCCGAGGAGCACGGCGGTCAGCGCGGGCAGCGCGCGCCAGGGGGTGATGCGGCGGATGACGGCCTCCGGGTGCTTTCGGTCGGGGGTCTGGCACTTCATACTCGGTGTTCGGTCGGAGTACCTGCGGAGGTGGGTGTGCGAACGATCCGGGCGGCCGGGGCCGCGGCGGTGGTGCTGCTGGGCGCGGTGCTGGTACTGGCCGGCTGCGGTGGCGGGTCCGGCGGGCCCCCGGAGGCCACGGCGGCCCCGACGGCGACGCCCACGGCGACGGCGACGGCGACGGCGACTCCGCCCTCGGCATCCCCGCCCGCGGCGACCGCACCCGCCACGCCCTCCCCCCTCCCGGCGGCAACCGAGGCCGCCGCCCGGACCCTCGTCCGCGTGACCCGCAGCGGGGGTTTCGCGGGCCAGACCCGGACGGTCCTCGTCAAGGGCGACGGCTCCTGGACCCTCCTCGACGGCAAGGCCCGCGACCTGCGCTCCGGGAAGCTGGAGGCGTCCCGGCTGGAGGTCCTGCGCACCGCGCTGCGGGAGGCGGACTTCGCGCACCTGCCCCGGGTGGCCACGGCCGATCCGCCGGTCTACGACGGGTTCACGTACGCCTTCGTGCACGGCGGTTTCGAGGTCGCCGCGGACCAGACCGAGCTGGCTCCGGGGCTCCGCAAGGTACTGGACGCGCTGCCGGGATTCGACGCGACGGGATGAATCTATGATTCCGGATGACCCCGGCTCCTGTCCGAACCCCGCATAGCCGCAGGCCGGTGCCTCCTCTACGCTGCACCCCATCACGCGGGATCTTCAGGGGCGGGACATGGAACAGACACACACCACCCACAGCGTCGCCGCGGCCACCCCAGGTGCCCAGCGGCGCGTGCTCGTGGTCGAGGACGACCGCACCATCGCCGACGCCATCGCGGCCCGGCTGCGGGCCGAGGGCTTCCAGGTGCAGACGGCCTACGACGGGCCGGCCGCCGTCGCGGCCGCCGAGAGCTGGCAGCCCGAGCTGCTGGTGCTGGACGTCATGCTGCCCGGCTTCGACGGGCTGGAGGTCTGCCGCCGGGTCCAGGCGCAGCGCCCGGTCCCGGTGCTGATGCTCACGGCCCGGGACGACGAGACCGACATGCTGGTGGGCCTCGGGGTCGGGGCCGACGACTACATGACGAAGCCGTTCTCGATGCGCGAGCTGGCCGCCCGGGTCCACGTACTGCTCCGCCGGGTGGAGCGGGCCACGCTGGCCGCGACGGCTCCGCGCGGGGCGACGCTGCGCCTGGGCGACCTGGAGATCGACCACGCGCAGCGCAGGGTGCGGGTGCAGTCGGAGGACGTGCACCTGACGCCGACCGAGTTCGACCTGCTGGTCTGCCTGGCGGGGACGCCGCGTGCGGTGCTGTCGCGGGAGCAGCTGCTGGCGGAGGTGTGGGACTGGGCCGACGCGTCGGGGACCCGTACGGTCGACAGCCACATCAAGGCCCTGCGGCGGAAGATCGGCGCGGACCGGATCCGTACCGTCCACGGCGTCGGGTACGCCCTGGAGACACCGGCGCAGGCGTGAGCGGGCCGCCGCGCGGGCCGGGTCTGCGGCCCTACTCGCCGTTCTCGATCAAGACGAAGCTGGGCACGCTCGTCGTGGTCTCGGTGTTCATCACCACGGGGCTGCTGATGGTGGCCCTGCGCACGGCCACCGAGGTGCGGTTCATCACGGTCTTCTCGGTGATCGCCTCGATGCTGATCACGCAGTTCGTGGCGCACGGCCTGACGGCGCCGCTGGACGAGATGACGACGGTGGCGCGGGCGATCTCGCACGGGGACTACACGCGCCGGGTGCGCGGTGCCGGGCGCCGTGACGAGCTGGGCGATCTGGCTTCCACGATCAACCGGATGGCCGATGATCTGGAGGCCGAGGACAGGCACCGTCGAGAGCTGGTCGCGAACGTCTCGCACGAGCTCCGTACTCCGATCGCGGCGCTGCGGGCGGTGCTGGAGAACGTGGTGGACGGGGTCTCGGAGGCCGATCCGGAGACCATGCGGACCATGCTGAAGCAGGCCGAGCGGCTGGGCCGGCTGGTGGACACCCTGCTGGACCTGTCGCGGGTGGACAACGGGGTGGTGCCGTTGAAGGCGCGCCGGTTCGAGGTGTGGCCGTATCTGTCGGGGGTGCTGAAGGAGTCGGGGCTGGCGGCCGCCGGGCGGCCGGGGATGTCGTCCGGTTCCGGTGGGCACACCCGCAATGACGTGCATCTTCATCTGGACGTGCACCCTCCGGAGCTGACCGCGTACGCGGACGCGGAGCGGCTGCACCAGGTGGTGGCGAACCTGATCGACAACGCGGTGAAGCACAGCCCGGCGCACGGCCGGGTCACGGTCCGGGCGCGGGCCGGGGCGGCGCCGGGGAGCCTGGCGCTGGAGGTCGTCGACGAGGGTCCGGGGATCCCGGAGGCGGAGCGGCACCGGGTCTTCGAGCGGTTCAACCGGGGTTCCGCCGGCGGCGGGGACGGCGGCGGCGACGGGGGCACCGGTCTGGGGCTGGCCATCGCCCGCTGGGCGGTCGGGCTGCACGGGGGCCACATCGGCGTGGCCGAATCGTCACGGGGTTGCCGAATCCTTGTCACCCTTCCGGGCAGCTCACAGGTGCTGTCTTGACGTAGGGTTCGAGTGGGAAGGACATGATCTCGGCCACACGTGCCCGGGGTCGTCAGGGGTGCGAGGCCTTGGGGGTCGCAACCTGGCTGCCCCCTACCCGAACCACGCTTGTTTCCCGCCATTCCGATGGGTGAAACCCGCCGTTCGGTGTGACCTGCGCGACGGAAGTCCCGCCCGGCCTGCATCACACGCCCTGGGAGGCGTAGCCTTTATCCCCGCTGTCCATACCTTGTGAAGCGGAAGAGGGCGGTTGCCGCCGTGTCGCCACAGTCCCCCAGTAACCCGAGCACCACGACCGACGCAGCAGAGGGCGGGAAGAACCCCGCCTCAGGCTTCGGCGCGAATGAGTGGCTCGTCGACGAGATCTATCAGCAGTACCTCCAGGACCCGAGTTCGGTCGACCGGGCCTGGTGGGACTTCTTCGCCGACTACAAGCCGGGGGGCGCCGCCGCCCCGGTGAAGGCGGCCGAACCCATCAAGACCCCGACGACGGACGGCGCCTCCGCACAGGCCGCCACCGCCACCGCCGGGGTCGCTCAGGCCGTCGACGCCGCCACGGGGGCGGCGCCCGCCGCGCCCGCAGCCGCGCCCACACCTGTGTCAGCTCCTGCCCCTGCTCCTGCCACCCCCTCTGGTGCCCCTGCTGTGACTGTCACCTCCCAGGCCCCGGCCGCCGCACCGGCCGCGCCCGCCTCTCAGGCTCCGGCCGCCACCACCCCGGCTCAGAAGGCCGCGCCCGCCACCGAGGCCCCCGCCGGCCCCGAGCTGGTGACGCTCCGCGGACCTGCCGCCGCCGTGGCGAAGAACATGAACGCCTCGCTGGAAGTGCCGACGGCCACGTCCGTCCGCGCCGTCCCGGTGAAGCTGCTGTTCGACAACCGCATCGTCATCAACAACCACCTCAAGCGCGCCCGGGGCGGGAAGATCTCCTTCACGCACCTGATCGGCTACGCGATGGTGCAGGCCATCAAGGCCATGCCGTCCATGAACCACTCCTTCGCGGAGAAGGACGGCAAGCCGACCCTGGTCAAGCCGGAGCACGTGAACTTCGGCCTCGCGATCGACCTCGTGAAGCCCAACGGCGACCGTCAGCTCGTCGTCGCCGGCATCAAGAAGGCCGAGACCCTCAACTTCTTCGAGTTCTGGCAGGCCTACGAGGACATCGTCCGCCGCGCCCGCGTCGGCAAGCTGACGATGGACGACTTCACCGGCGTGACCTGCTCCCTCACCAACCCCGGCGGCCTGGGCAC
This sequence comes from Streptomyces sp. NPDC033966, assembly GCF_055575955.1. Classification (NCBI taxonomy): domain Bacteria; kingdom Bacillati; phylum Actinomycetota; class Actinomycetes; order Kitasatosporales; family Streptomycetaceae; genus Streptomyces; species Streptomyces sp. NPDC033966. Next base: position 471,224 of record NZ_JBVIRQ010000001.1, read on the forward strand.
CGTCCACTCCGTGCCCCGCCTGATGCCCGGACAGTCGGTCATCATGGGCGTCGGCTCCATGGACTACCCCGCCGAGTTCCAGGGCACCTCGCAGGACACCCTGAACAAGCTGGGCATCTCCAAGGTCATGACCCTGACCTCGACCTACGACCACCGGGTCATCCAGGGCGCGGCCTCCGGCGAGTTCCTGCGCATCGTCGCCAACCTGCTCCTCGGCGAGGACAAGTTCTACGACGACGTCTTCGAGTCGCTGCGGATCCCGTACGAGCCGGTCCGCTGGAACCGCGACATCGACGCCTCGCACGACGACGACGTCACGAAGGCCGCCCGCGTCTTCGAGCTGATCCACTCCTACCGGGTCCGCGGCCACGTCATGGCCGACACCGACCCGCTGGAGTACAAGCAGCGCAAGCACCCCGACCTCGACATCACCGAGCACGGCCTCACCCTGTGGGACCTGGAGCGCGAGTTCGCGGTCGGCGGCTTCTCCGGCAAGTCGATGATGAAGCTCCGCGACATCCTCGGCGTGCTGCGCGACTCGTACTGCCGCACCACCGGCGTCGAGTTCATGCACATCCAGGACCCGAAGCAGCGCCGCTGGATCCAGGACCGCATCGAGCGCCCGCACACCAAGCCGGAGCGCGAGGAGCAGCTGCGCATCCTGCGCCGCCTGAACGCGGCCGAGGCCTTCGAGACCTTCCTGCAGACGAAGTACGTCGGCCAGAAGCGCTTCTCCCTGGAGGGCGGCGAGTCCGTCATCCCGCTGCTCGACGCCGTCATCGACTCGGCCGCCGAGGCCCGCCTCGAAGAGGTCGTCATCGGCATGGCCCACCGCGGCCGCCTGAACGTCCTGGCGAACATCGTCGGCAAGTCGTACGCGCAGATCTTCCGCGAGTTCGAGGGCAACCTCGACCCGAAGTCCATGCACGGCTCCGGCGACGTCAAGTACCACCTGGGCGCCGAGGGCACCTTCACCGGCCTGGACGGCGAGCAGATCAAGGTCTCGCTCGTCGCCAACCCCTCGCACCTGGAGGCGGTGGACCCGGTCCTGGAGGGTGTCGCCCGCGCCAAGCAGGACGTCATCAACAAGGGCGGCACGGACTTCACCGTCCTGCCGCTGGCCCTGCACGGCGACGCCGCCTTCGCCGGACAGGGTGTGGTCGCCGAGACGCTGAACATGTCGCAGCTGCGCGGCTACCGCACCGGCGGCACCGTCCACGTCGTGATCAACAACCAGGTCGGCTTCACCGCCGCCCCGGAGTCCTCGCGTTCCTCGATGTACGCGACCGACGTGGCCCGCATGATCGAGGCACCGATCTTCCACGTGAACGGTGACGACCCGGAGGCCGTGGTCCGCGTCGCGCGGCTCGCCTTCGAGTTCCGCCAGGCGTTCAACAAGGACGTGGTCATCGACCTCATCTGCTACCGCCGCCGCGGCCACAACGAGTCGGACAACCCGGCGTTCACGCAGCCGCTGATGTACGACCTGATCGACAAGAAGCGCTCGGTGCGCAAGCTGTACACCGAGTCCCTCATCGGTCGCGGTGACATCACCCTGGAAGAGGCCGAGCAGGCGCTCCAGGACTTCCAGGGCCAGCTGGAGAAGGTCTTCGCGGAGGTCCGCGAGGCCGCCACGCAGCCCGCGGTCGCCGCGCCGGTCCCGGCCCCGCAGGCCGACTTCCCGGTCGCCGTGAACACGGCGATCTCCCAGGACGTCGTCAAGCGGATCGCCGAGGCCCAGGTCAACATCCCCGAGGGCGTCACCGTCCACCCGCGCCTGCTGCCGCAGCTGCAGCGCCGCGCGGCGATGATCGACGACGGCACCATCGACTGGGGCATGGGCGAGACCCTGGCCTTCGGTTCGCTGCTGATGGAGGGCACCCCGGTCCGCCTGTCCGGCCAGGACTCCCGCCGCGGCACGTTCGGCCAGCGCCACGCGGTCCTCATCGACCGGGAGACCGGCGAGGACTACACCCCGCTGCTGTACCTGTCGGACGACCAGGCCCGCTACAACGTCTACGACTCGCTGCTCTCCGAGTACGCGGCCATGGGCTTCGAGTACGGCTACTCGCTGGCCCGTCCGGACGCGCTGGTCCTCTGGGAGGCCCAGTTCGGTGACTTCGTCAACGGCGCGCAGACCGTCGTCGACGAGTTCATCTCCTCGGCCGAGCAGAAGTGGGGCCAGACCTCCGGCGTCACCCTGCTCCTGCCGCACGGCTACGAGGGCCAGGGCCCGGACCACTCGTCCGCCCGCCCGGAGCGCTTCCTGCAGATGTGCGCGCAGGACAACATGACGGTCGCGATGCCGACCCTGCCGTCGAACTACTTCCACCTGCTGCGCTGGCAGGTCCACAACCCGCACCACAAGCCGCTCATCGTCTTCACCCCGAAGTCGATGCTGCGCCTGAAGGCCGCGGCGTCGAAGGCGGAGGAGTTCACGAACGGTTCGTTCCGTCCGGTCATCGGCGACACCACGGTGGACCCGAACGCGGTCCGCAAGGTCGTCTTCTGCGCGGGCAAGGTCTACTACGACCTGGAGGCCGAGCGGGAGAAGCGCGGCATCACGGACACCGCGATCATCCGCATCGAGCGTCTGTACCCGCTGCCGGGTGCGGAGCTGCAGGCGGAGATCGCCAAGTTCCCGAACGCGGCGAAGTACATCTGGGCGCAGGAGGAGCCGGCGAACCAGGGTGCGTGGCCGTTCATCGCGCTGAACCTGATCGACCACCTCGACCTGGCGGTCGGCGCGGACATCCCGGCGGGCGAGCGCCTGCGGCGCGTCTCGCGTCCGCACGGCTCGTCGCCGGCGGTGGGCTCCGCCAAGCGCCACCAGGCGGAGCAGCAGCTGCTGATGAACGAGGTCTTCGAGGCCTAGTCGCTAACGCGACCTGCACGAAGAAGGAAGGCCCGGCCCCCCTTGGTGGGGGCCGGGCCTTCCGGCCGTTTCCGGGTGCGGCGCCGCTGCCGGGGGCCCTGCCCCCGGGCCCCCGCGCCTCAAACTCCCCCGGCTACCGCTGGGAGGTGCCCCCAGGCGGGGCTGGGGGTGGCTCAAGCGCCGGCGAGGCTGAAAACACCTACGGTTGCGGTTCGAAGTCCCAGTAGGGGCGGGTCTGCTGGCGGGCCGAGACGGTGTGGACGTGCTGGGGGCCCAGGGTGCGGGTGAGGGCCTTCAGGCCGGCGTCCTCGTGCTTCGAGGCCTCCGCGTCCTCGCGGACCGCGCGGAGGTCCGCGGCCAGGGCGATCTGGGCGCTGAGGGCCATCGGGTGGTCGGGGCCCAGGACCCGTTCGGCTCCGCGCAGGGTCTCCCGGCTGAGCTCCAGCGCGGCCTCCAGGCGGCCGGTGATGTTGCGGTGGCCGGTGGCGTTGAGGGCGCAGCCCAGGGTCCAGGGGTGGCTGTCGCCGAGGGCGCCGCGCATGCCGACCAGGGCCTGTTCCGCGAGGTTCAGGGCTTCCGTGCGCTCGCCCTGGGCGCGCAGTACGAGGGCGAGGTTGCCGACGGTGCCGATGCTGTAGGGGTGGGCGAGGCCGAGCTGTGACTGGTAGCCGCGTACGACCTCCTCGGAGATCCGGCGGGCCTCCTCGATGTCCCCGTACTCGCGCAGGTAGGTGGCGTAGTCGGAGGCGACCATCAGGGTCCAGGGGAACTCGGCTCCGAACACCCGGGTGGAGCGTTCCAGGACGCTGCGCAGCCGGGAGCCGGCGCCGGGGATGTCGCCGGTGCGGCGCAGGCACTGGCCGAGGTTGTGTTCGGCGCGCAGGGTCTGCGGGTGGTTGGCGCCGAGGACCTGGACGTGGAGTTTGAGGCCCTGTTCCTGGCGGGCCAGGGCCTCGCGGTAGCGGCCCATGAGGCGCAGGCCCATGGCGCAGCCGATGCCGGAGGAGAGGGTGGCGATGTGCCGGACCCGCAGCACCCTTTCGCGGCGGCGCAGGGTGTCGAGGTCGGTGTCGTAGGCCTCCTGGTAGCGGCCGAGGAGGCGCAGGACGACGGCCACGTTGTTCTGGGCGCCGAGGGTGGTGGAGTCGTCCTCGCCGAGGAGTTCGCGGTAGGTGGCGAAGGCGTGCTCCAGCAGTTCGCGGGCCTCGTCGAACTTGGCGGTGCTGAGCAGGACTCCGGCGTAGGTGCTGGTGGCGCGCAGGGTTTCCAGGTCGCGGTCCCCGCGTTCGGCGAGGAGCCGGTCGGCGACGGAGCGGGCGAGGGCCTCGGCCTGCCGGAAGTGGCCGAGCATGCGCAGGGCGCCGCCGTGGTGGTAGCTGAGCTCGCGGACCTGGTCGTGGTCGTCGCCGAGCATGGCCCGCCAGACGCCGTCGGTCTGTTCGGCGAGCCGCAGGCAGGTGCGGTACTCGCCGGCGAGGATCAGGTAGCGCAGGCAGTGCAGCAGGAAGTTCTGGATGCGGGGGTTGCTGCTGGTGAGGACCCCGGCGTGGTCGAGGTGGGGGATGAGTTCGGCGTAGCGGGGCCAGAGCCGGGAGTCGGTGGGGCGGCCGGGGTCGGCGGCGGCGAGGACCTGGCGGACGGCTCGGGAGAGCTGGTCGGCCTCGTCCTCGGCGAGGTTCTCGCGGACGATGTTGTGGACCATGCGGTGGAGCTGGACGGTCTCCAGGCCGCCGCCCTCCTCGACGGAGAGGTCGGAGTACTCCAGGCGGACCACGGAGAACTGGACGAGCTTGTTGAGGGCGGCGTTCCAGCGGATCTGGTCGTTGAGGATCCCGGCGAGGTGTTCGGGGACCCCGTCGGCGGGGAACTCGCGCAGCAGGCGCAGCGGGACCCGGCCGGGGGCGAAGAAGACGAACAGCCGCAGCAGGGCGAGGGCGTCGGGGAAGTTCTCCCGGACGTTGTTGAGGAGTATGGCCAGCGCCGTCGGGAAGGGCAGCGGGTAGTCGTCGGAGAGGGTGACGGCCTCGTGGGAGTCGAGGCGGTGCTGGAGGAGGTTGAGGTACTCGCGGACGCCGAGGGGGGAGTCGGCGAGCCAGCCGGCGGTCTGGTCGAGGGCGAGCGGGTAGTCCTCCAGGGCTTCGGCGAGCTGGTCGGCCTCGTCGCCGGTGAGCCGGCGGGCCCGGCGGCGGATGAAGGTGACGGACTCGGGGCGGGCGTAGAGGGGGACTTCGACGAGGCTGGTGTGCCGGGCGGCCCATTCGCGGTTGCGGGAGGTGATGATGACGTCGCCGGCGCCGGAGGGCAGCAGGTCGGTGAGGTCGTCGGGGTTGTCGCAGCCGTCGAAGACCAAGAGCCAGCGGTGGTACGGGGAGCCGCGCCGCAGCGCCTCCAGTACGGCCCGGATCTGCTCGCCGTAGCTTCCGGCGCCGGGCGGCAGGCCGAGGGCGGGGGCGAGGTCGGCGAGGCGTTCGCGCAGGGTGGGCCGGTCCTCGGCGGGCACCCACCACACCACGTCGTACTCGGAGGCGAAGCGGTAGGCGTATTCGGTGGCGACCTGGGTCTTGCCGACGCCGGAGAGGCCGAGCAGGGTGGCGGTGGAGGCGCCGGGCGGGGCCTCGGTGAGGGCGGCGCGGAGCCGGCCGATGACGTCGTTGCGGCCGGTGAAGCGGGGGTTGCGGCGCGGGACGCGGCCCCAGATCTCGGGCGGGTCGTTGGGGAAGCGGGGTCCCCGGCGGCCGCTCTCGGTGCCGATGCGGTCGGTGGGCAGCTCCAGCCGGCGCAGTACGCGGTACTCGGCCTCGTAGGCGTCCAGGCCCCACAGGTCGGTCTTCTCCAGGGCGGCGACGGCGCTGGGCAGCGGGGCGTCGGTGAGGCAGACGGCGGCGAACCGGTCGGGGTGGGAGGCGGTGACGGTGCGCAGGGCGGTGTTCCACTCCTCGTCGGTGTGGGTGCCGGCGGAGAAGTAGCGCTCGCTGAGGACCACGAGGATCCTGCCGCCCGCCCGGGCCAGGTCGTCGAGGGCCTCGGTGAGCCCGCCGGGGCTGCTCTGCGGGTCCCAGCGCTGGAGGACGACGCGGTGGCCGTGTTCCTCCAGCCGGTGGGCGATCCACACCGCCCAGGGCCGGTTGAAGCCCGCGAAGCTGATGACGAAGCGCTGCGCGGGGGCGGCTCCGTCGCGGTCGTGACGCATGGCGGTACCGGTCATGCGGCCGTCTCCCTGGGGTCCGTGCGGTGGACGGGGTGCGGGGCGGTGCGGCTTGAAAGGTACCGCAGCGGACGGGGCGTCATACCCGTACGAACGGGGCGAGTTCGGGGTGTGCCTCGCACCAGGCGCGGCGTTCGCGTTCCAGGGTGCGGCGGGCTGCGGCGTGCTGGTCGCCGGGCGGCGGGGTGGCGTCCATGGCCCGCTCGGCGGCGGCCATGCCGTCGACGAACTCCCGCCCGGTGACGGTCAGCGCGGGGTGCGCGCGCAGGGCGGGCAGGACGGCGGCGACCTGGGCGCGGATCCGGGCGTGCTGGGCCCAGGCGCCACGGGCCCCGTAGAGGGCGGCGTGCTGCCAGTACCCGGCGAGGGCGAGGTGGGCGTACGTGCCGTGCAGCAGCCCCTCCAGGGGGCGCGGGTCGGCGCGCCAGGGGGCCCAGTGGCGGGGGGTGCGGTCGGCGGTGTGCAGGGTGAGGACGTCGGCGAGGGCGGCGAGTTTGCCGTGCTGCACCTCGTGGACCAGGGTCGCGGCCAGGGCGGGCGGAGCCTGCGCGCGGGCCAGGACGGAGCCGGCGGCGGCGGGCAGGGTGGCGCCGTTGGAGCGGGAGCCGCCGGCCAGCGGGACCACGGAGCGCAGCAGCAGGCCGATCTCCTCGGCGCGGGCGGAGTCGTAGCGGCCCAGCAGGGTGTGCGCGCCGGACCACTGGATGTCCCAGCGCTTGTGGCCCTTGGGGGTGAGCCGGCGGGCCGGGCGGACGGCGGCCGGGCCCGTGGCGGTGCCGGGGGGCGGGACCCGGTAGGGGTCGAGGTCGTCGAGGGAGGTGCGGGCGCCGCCGGGCAGGGCGTGCAGCGGGAGGGCGTCGGCGGTGTCCCAGGAGCGCTCGGTCAGGGCGAGCCGGCCGGGGCCGTGGGGGCGGAGCAGGCCGAGGGTGGGCAGGACGAGGCGGCCGTTGACGGGGCGCAGGGTGGTCTTGAAGCCGATTCCGGCGCGCAGCGCGGCGGCCACGGCGAGCGCCCCGAGGTGGCCGAGGTCGGGCGGGGGGCCCTGCGGGGCGTGGAGGCGGCGCAGGGTCTCCTCGGCCCAGACGCCGGTGGCGGGGTAGTGCAGTACGTCGTGCACGGCCACGGGGTCCTGGCGTTCGGCCTCCTCCAGGAGCGCCCAGTGCTCGGCGGTCTCCGCGCCGGGTGCGGCGTCGAGTACGGCGCGCAGCAGGAGCAGCCGCTTGGAGCGGCGTACGTCGTGCACGAGGCGGGTGCCCGCTTCGGAGGGTTCGGTGGAGGCGAGGGCGCGCAGGGTGTGGGAGCTGACGGCGAACCGGGCGAGGTCCCGCCCGGGCGTCCCGTGGGCTTCGGGGCCGGTCCGCTGGGCGGGGAGGCCGGTGTCGGTGCCGGTGCCGGTGCCGTGGGTCATGAGGCGGCCCGCCCGGCGGTGGTGGCGGCCTCGTGGAGGGCGCGGGCGATGTGCCGGATGACGGCCTGGAGGTCGGCGCAGTACACGGAGGGCTGGCGGAAGCCGTCCCCCGCCCGGTAGCGGTGCGGGTAGTGTCCGCCGCCGCACACCTCGACGAGTTCGCAGGCGCGGCAGCCGGCGGCGAGGGCGTCGCGGCCGAGCTGGCGGGCGGCGAAGCCGGGGTGGTCGAGGAGGTCGTCGAAGCTGTGGTGGTCCAGGGTCATGCCGGTCGCGGCGGCCCCCTCGTAGGCGGACTTCAGCGAGTCGGCCTGTTCGATGCTGCCGTCGGTCTCGACGACGGCGGTGGTGACGGGCGCCAGGCCCAGGGTCTCGGTGGCGGCGGGCAGGCCGAGCAGCAGGGCGATGACCTCCTCGAAGATCCGGATCCTGGTGCGCCGGGACCCGTCGTGCCACCAGCGTTCGAAGACGGCGAGGAGCCAGTCCCCGTACGGGGTCCCGTGCCCGGTGCGGCCGGGCGGCGGGGTGCTCCAGTTGGCCAGGGGCAGCAGCAGGCCGACGCTGGGCGGGGCGAAGGCGAGCAGGGACTCGTACGTCTCCACCGGGTCCTGGGCGATGTCCACCACGCAGAGCACCCCGGCGTAGCTGTCGGGGTGGCGGGCGAGCAGCCGCAGCCCGCGCGCGGCGGCGTCGAAGCCGGGCCGGCCCGTGTGGTCGACGCGGCGCCGGTTGTGGGCGGGCAGGCCGCCGTCGAGGCTGACGCCGACCCGGATCCCGGCGGCGGCCAGGGCGGCGATCCGGCCGGCGGTGAGCAGGGTGCCGTTGGTCTGTACGGCGGCGGTGACGCGGGTGCGGGGGGTGTGCCGGGCGACGGCGGCCCGTACGGCCTCCACGGGGGCGGCGAGCGCGGCGGGCGCGGCGAGGAGGGGCTCGCCGCCGTGCAGGACGAGGTCCACGCGGGGCAGTTCGTGGGCGGCGGCGTGTTCGGCGATCCGCTCGGCGGCGCGCAGGGCGGTCGCGGGTGCCATGGCGGCGGGGCGGGTGCGCCAGCTGCTGTCGGCCATCTCGTAGACGTAGCAGTAGGTGCAGGCGAGGTTGCAGCGGCTGTGCGTCTTGAGGACGAACTGCCGGATCGGCTGCGGGCGGTGGCCGGCGGCGCGGAGGGCCGGGACGTCGAGCCGGGCGTACGGCCAGCGGGCGTGGCGGGCGTGACCTGCGAGGGTCCGGTGCACGGGCGGCACGGGACCGCTCGTGATCGCTTGGCTCATCGCCTGTACCTCTCCCCTGCGGACGGTCCATCCCTGCCCTCGGCGGGGGCCCGGCTAACGGCGGAAAGTGGTCAACTCCGGCGCGGGGCGGCGGCCGTCAGGCGACGCCGGAGTCGAACGCGTTGAGGATTTCGGCCGGGTGCGTGACCCGGTCGACCAGGCCGTCGATGATCTCGGCGAGCACGGGGTGGTCGATCCCGCGCAGTGCGGCCAGGTCGATCCCGGTGAGGTCCGGGAGCCCGGGCCGGGGCCCGGGGCACGGGCGGGCCGGTGGTGGTGCTGCCGCTTCCTGACGTCCGGTCACCATGGGCTGCCCGTCCCCTTGTCGTGTGTGGTCCACTGCCCTTTCCCTGCGCCCGGCGGGGGGAAACGGCTCAGGTGCCCGCCTCCAGGGCGCGTACGCGGGCCCGGACGGCCCGGGCCCGTTCGCCGTCGGGGTCGCCCAGGCGCTGCCGGAGCTCCAGGGCGGCCCGGTAGGCGTCCAGGGCGGCGCGGGGGCGGGCGAGGCGTTCCAGGACCTCCCCGCGCAGCTCCTGGACCCGGGCGGCGAGCGGCAGCGCCGTACCGGTGGTGCCCTCGTCCCGGTCGGCCTCCAGTGCGGCGCGCCAGGCCCGCCGGTAGGAGTCCGCCGCGCGGTCGAGGCGGTCGGCGGTGCGGGTGTGGGCGTGGATCTCCTGCTGCACGTCCCCGTGCTCCCGCCAGGCGCGGGCCCGGTCCAGCGGGCCGTGGCCCTGCCGCACGGCGAGCTCCAGCAGGTACTCGGCCTCCCGCAGGTCGACCAGGTCCCCTTCGTAGGCGTGCCGCAGCCGCAGCCCGGAGGCCAGCCGCCGCAGCCGGTACGCCGCCCCCGGGTCGGACTGGGGCACGGCCGCGCGGCTCTCGCGCAGCACCCGTACGGCGGTGGAGGCGAAGCGCCGGCCGTCGGCGGCCCGGGCCCGGTCCAGGAGTACGTCCCCCCATTCGGGCAGCAGCTCCCCGAAGGCCTCGCCGTCCCGGGGGATCAGCCGCCGGGCCCGGCCGTACGCGCCGGCCGCCTCCTCCAGGGCCGCCGGGTCGCCGTCGCGCGCGTACCGGGCCCGGTGCACGCGGGCCAGGCAGAGCAGGGCGGCCAGCCGCAGCCCGGAGTCCCCGGCCGCCTCCTCCAGGGCCGACGCCAGCTGCGCGGCGGCCTCCTCCAGCCGTGCGGGCAGGTAGCGCAGTGCCGCGCCCAGCTCGACCCGCACCCGCACGGCGAGTCCGGGGTCGGGGGCGGGGCCGGGGCCGGGGCCGGGCTGCGGGGTGTCCGGCTCGGGGTCCTGGGAGCCGGTGTCCGGGTCGGGGGCCGGGGCCGGGGCCGGGGCAGGAGCCGGGGCGAGGAGGGTCGTCAGGGCCGTGGTCAGGGTGCCGGCCGCCCGCTCCGCCAGGGCTGTGCGTTCCGCCGGCTCCGGGGTGCGCGGCAGGAGGGCCACCAGGACGCGGCCCAGGGTCAGGAGGAGCTCCGGGTCCGGGGCCCCCTCCCCCGAGGCGATCGGCTCCAGGACGGCCCGCGCCTCGTGCAGCGGCCCCGCGTCGTCGCGCAGCGCGCCCAGCCGCAGCAGGGTCCGGGCCCGCAGTACGGCGCAGTCCCGGTGCAGGGCGGGGTCGGCGGCCGCGGCGGCGAACTCCCGGTCGGCGGCGGCCAGCAGCTCGGGCGCCGCGCCCGCCGCCACCGCCCGCTCGTACAGCACCCGGCCCAGCGCGGCCCGGCCGGCGGCGGTGCGCAGCCCGGTGACGGCCCGTTCGGCCTCGTCGAGGTGTTCGGGGTCGCGCTGGACGGCCCACAGCCGCAGCAGCACCCCGGCGAGTTCGGTCTCGGCCTCCTCCGGGGGGTCGTCCGGGCCGGGCGGGGCGGCCACGGCCCGGCGCAGCAGTGCGGCGGACTCGTACAGGGGCCGTGCGTCGGCGTCGGGCGTCCCCGCCGCGAGCCGCTCCCGGGCGGCGCGGACCGCCCAGCCGCGGCCGGGCGGCGGGTCGGCGACGGGGACCGGGACGGGCGGTGCGGGGGCCGGGGCCTCCTCGGGCGGGCCCGGCAGGTAGCGGCGTACGACCTTCGCGGAGACCCGCGCGAAGGCCTGCGGGAGCTGCCCGGGCGGCACCCGGCCGCCGTCCCACCCGGCGTCCGGGCCGGGTGCCGGGGCGGCGTCCGGCGCGGCCGCGGGCTCCCCGGTGAGCTGGGCGACGGCCAGCGCGGGGAAGTTGCGCACGCCCCGCCCGAAGTGGGCCAGTACGTACTCGGAGCAGTGCTTGAGCACCAGCGCGGCCTCGTCCCGCCCCAGCGGCCCGAGCAGCACCTCCTGCACCCCGGGCACGAACTCGTACCACTGCCCGGCCGGTTCCCCGCTGCGCCGCAGCAGTCCGCTGAGCAGGACCTCCGCCAGGTCGGAGGGTTCCGAGTCGGGCAGCATGGTGCGCTGGACCAGCCGCATGACGGGCAGGGTCAGCGGCGCCGCCGCCAGGTACACGGCGAGCTGGACGGCGCCGGGCGCGGCGGAGGAGCGGAACCGGCGCACCAGTTCGCGCGGCGGCCGGGCGGTGGGGGGCAGCGGTACGGGGGCGGCGGGGTGGCGGGCGAGGACGCGTCCCACCTCGGCGGGGACGGGCCCGGTGCCGAGTCCGGCGACGAGCCGGGCCCATGCTCCGAGGGCGATGGCGTTCGGCGGGAGCACGGGCACGGTGAGGCCTCCGGTGGGCCGCCCGGGCCGGGGCGGCCGGTCGGGCCGGAACCGCAGCCTGGGCCCGCCGCCGCCCGCTCCCCCGCCCCCGCCGGCCCGTTCCAGCACCCCGCGCTCGGTCGGCAGCCAGCTGCGGCCCCACAGCCGCTGCGGCAGTGGCTGTACGACGGCGCAGGGCGCGCACTCGGCCCAGCGGTGCAGCAGCCGCTGCGCCTCGCCCTCCCGCCACAGCGGCCCGGCGCAGTCGGAGACGACGATGGTCAGGGCCCGGCCGGTGGGGTCGCGCAGCTGGTCGCCGGAGCGCAGTCCCGGGCCGGGTGCGGGGCCGCGGCCGACGGCGGCGGTGCCGTCGGGGAGCCGGTGCAGGTGGTGGGCCTGGACGTCCCGGAAGGCGCCGAGGCGCTCGCACACGGACCGGAGTTCCTCGAACATCTCCCGCCAGACCGCCATGGCGGGCGAGGCGTCCATGACGAGCCGTACGGTCGCCTCGCGCCGGCTCTCCGGCCGGAACACCGGGATGACCAGTCCGAGGGCGCGGGCGCTGGCCTCGGCGGTGGCGGCCTCGTCGAGGACCGTACGGGTGGGGCGGCCGGGGGGCCGGTGCCGCTGGAGGGCGCGCAGGGCCCGCTGGATCTCCAGGATCCGGGGCAGTGCCGCCGCCCCGGGCACGCGTACGGGCACCCCGCCGGCCACGGGGATCTCGGCGGCCGCCCCGGTGTCGGGGGCCGGGGGTTCCCCGGCGGGGTAGAGGCTGACCGGGTCCTCGGGGTCCGGTTCCTCCGGCGCCGGCTCCGGGGGCGGCTCGGCGGTGGCCCCGGGCCCGGGCGGGCCGGCCGCTTCCCCGGGCGCGGCGGAGCCGGGCTCCGGGACGGCTCCGGCGGGCCGGGCCGCCGCGCTGCCGGCCTTCGCGGCCAGCCAGAGCGCGTCGGCCAGCTCCTCGGCGGACGGGTCGAGTCCGGCGGCGCGCAGCAGCCCGGCGAGGGCGCGGATGTCCGCGGCCGCGGTCCCGTCGGGGTGGGCGGGTTCCTGGGGCACCGCGGCTCACCTCGGGCGGTCGAGGCGCTGGATGAGCAGGTCGGCGAGGTCGTCCCGGCTCGGCGGGGCGGCGTAGTGGGTGAGGTAGATGGCGTTGAGCAGCTGGTCGGCGGCGACCAGTTCGGAGCGGGAGCGGGTGAGGAACTCCCGGATCAGGTCGGCGCCGAGCTGGGCGGCCTCCTCGCCCAGGTGGGCGCGGACCATGGTGGCGAGGCGTTTCTCGCCGGGCTGGCCGAGCTTGAGCTGGATGCAGCGGCGCAGCAGCGCGGCGGGGAAGTCCCGTTCGCCGTTGCTGGTGAGGATGATGAAGGGGAAGGCGCGGCAGCGGACGCGGCCGTCGCGGACGGTGACCTTGGCCCCGTCGTCGGTGAGTACCTGCACCTCGGGTTCGGAGTCGGCGACGCGTTCGAGCTCGGGGAGGGTGAACTCGCCTTCCTCCAGGACGTTCAGCAGGTCGTTGGGCAGGTCGATGTCGCTCTTGTCGAGCTCGTCGACGAGCAGTACCCGGGGGCGTCCGGTGGGCAGCAGGGCGGTGCCGAGGGGGCCGAGCCGGATGTACCTGCCGATGCCGGGCGGCGCGCCGGCGGAACCCGGGCCGCCCGCCGCGGCGGCTCCGGCGGCGATCTGTACGTCCTGGAGCCGGGCGAGTGCGTCGTAGCGGTAGAGGCCCTCCTGGAGCACGGTCCTCGACACCACGGGCCAGCGCAGCACCCGGCCGAGTTTCAGCTCGTGGGCGACGGCGTGCGCGAGGGTGGACTTGCCGGTGCCGGGGTAGCCGGTGACCAGGAGGGGCCGGCGCAGGTAGAGGGCGGCGTTGACGGCCTCCAGTTCCTCCGGCTCGGGGCGGTGCAGCTCGGCGGCCTGCCGGTGGGCGCCGAGGCGGCGGGCCACGTTCCCGTCGGGGGCCGCGGCGGGGCCGCCCGGTTCCACGGCGGGGCCGCCGTCGAAGTCCCGCCAGGGCGGCGGTTCGGGCAGGGCCTCGATGCCGTCGTGGGGTTCGCCCACGCCCCGGTAGATGAGCCATTCCTCGTTCACGCCCGCTCCCTCCCGCACGTCCCGCACGTCCCGTACCCCGCACCGGCTCCGCCGCCCGCTCCCGCTCCCCCGGTCGGCACCGCTCGCCCGGCCGGCCCGGGAGCCCGGCTCACAGGTCCCCCCGCAGCGGCTCGTCCTCGGGCAGCGCCCGTGCCGGGTCGTCCCACACGAGGGCCATCCCGGCCGCCCAGTAGGCGTCGGGGTCCGCCCCGTACGCCCGTTGCCGCAGGGCCTGGAGGCGCTGCGGCAGCACCGCCCCCCGGCCCGCCTCGGCCAGTTCCTCGCGCAGCCCCCGGTGGAAGGGGGCGCAGGAGGCCCCCGGGTCGGCCGGTGGCCTGCGGCCGACCACCACCCCGTAGCCGGCCTCGCGTACGGAGTGCAGCGCGCCCAGGGTCGGTTCGGCGTCCGCCGCCCGGCAGAGCACCGGGACGGTGTTGTCGAGCAGTCCGGCCAGCCAGCCCGGCGAGGGGCTGCGGGGCCTGCCGCGGAGGCAGTCGGCCCGCTGGTCCAGGAGCGGGCCCGCCTGCACCCGCGCCCACCGCCCGGCCGAGACGGCCCCGCCGGAGCGGAACACCACCGGCCGCTGCACCCCGACCGGTGTCCCGCCGGACACGGCCCACTCGTCGACGGCGAGCCCGAACAGCTCGGGGGCGACGGCGACTTCGAGGAGCGCGGCCGCCTCGTGCGTGTCGCACCGCCGGAACCCTTCGGCGAGCGGGGCGCGCAGTGCCTCGGGCAGGGCCGCCAGGGTGGCGCGTACGCCGGCGGCGACGGGGGTGACGCGGTCCGGGCGGGCCGGTCCGGCCAGGACGGACACCCGCCAGTCGTAGACGTCCTCCCAGCCGTGCGCCCAGGCTTCCAGCAGCACCGAGGGTCCCGGCGGCAGCCCGGCGTGGCGCCGGGCGGGGCCGTGCGCCTCCCGGCCGGCGGCGGCGCGCCGGCGGCGTTCCCGCTCGGCGAGGCCGCGTTCGTGCCGCTCGCCCAGTTCCCGGCGCAGGGGGCGCCACAGCCGCTCGGCGGTGGCCCGTACCCAGTCCCACAGTTCCTCGTCGGCGCCGGGGGCGGGCGGCTCGCGGTAGTCGGCCACGCTCACTCCGGTCGCGTACCGCAGCATGGCGGCGGCCTCGCCGCCCGCGCCGGGCGGGTCGTGCAGCAGGCCGAGGCCGTCGCGCCAGCTCAGCGGGGCGGGCAGGGTGGTGTCGGGTTCCTCGCCCCTCGCCTGCTCGGCGAGTTCCCGTACGGCCTCCGACGAACCGGGCGGCGGCAGTTCCGCGAGCAGTCCGCACAGGGTGGTGCGTTCGCCGGGGGTGAGCCGGCCGCGCCCGCCGTACGGGTCCGCTTCCCCGGCCGACAGCAGATCGTGCACGTCGGTCCAGGTCCTGCGGCTGTCGAGGTCGCTCAGGTGCCGGTCGTAGTGGTACAGGTCGTGGGCCTGCATGACCCTGCGGTAGAGGCCGGTCTGGCCGGTGGCGGCCATGGGCAGGGTCCGCAGCTGGGCCACGGACACGGCGAGGCCGCCGCCGACTCCGTTGCGGCGGGCCTTGACGACGCCGACGACCTCTCCGCGGGCGAGGTCGACCACGGGGCCGCCGGACATGCCGGCTTCGATCTCGTCGTCGTCGCCGAGGCGGATCGCGGCCCCGCCCGCGGCGATGCCGCGCAGCCGGGTGGTGCGGCCGGTGATCTCGCGGAAGCCGAGTTCCTCGGTGCAGCCGAAGTAGGCGGCCTCGTCGAGGCGGGGTCTGGCCCGGTCGGTGAGCCAGACGCAGGCGTGCGTGACGGGGGCGAGGACACGGACGAGCGCCAGGTCCGGCAGGTCCCACAGGGCGCGCCGGCCGGGCCGCCGCTCGTCGAGCCGTTCGGGCAGTACGCATTCCACCCGGCCCGTGACCGTCCCCGTGGCGCCGTCGCCGCCGGGACCCCCGGAACCCCCGGAGAAGAAGGTGATGCCGACCTCACGCCCGGCCAGCCGCACGGCAGCACCCCCTTCGCCGACCACGTGCGCGCACGTCAGGACCCAGCCCGGGGCGATGAAGAACCCGCTCCCCCACGTCGGCCCCGTCCCAGGGCTCTCATACCCGTCCGGGGGCGCGTGGACGCGTACGGTGGCGGCCCGGACGAGGGGTTCCAGGAGCTCGAAGGCGCGCGCGGATCCGGCCGTGCGCCCGTCCGGCATCTCCGGTCCCCCGTCCCCCGCTCGCCCCGTGAAGGGCGTCCAAGGTAGCGCCGGGTGACGGGCGGACGGGAGGGTCTCGGGGGTAAGCGGATTATCCTGGCGGGAAACACCCCCATCACCACCACACGGCACGGAGCCCGACTTGTACTTCACCGATCGCGGCATCGAGGAGCTGGAGAAGCGGCGCGGCGAGGAGGAGGTCACCTTCGAGTGGCTCGCCGAGCAGCTCCGCACGTTCGTCGACCTGAACCCGGACTTCGAGGTCCCGGTGGAACGCCTGGCGACCTGGCTGGCCCGGCTGGACGACGAGGACGAGGACGACGAGTAGTCCCAGCGGCGCGTACGCACGACTGAGGGGCCCGACCGCGCACGGTCGGGCCCCTCAGTCGTGTGCCGCAGGGGCGCCCAGGATCAGGCGGCCTTGGTCTCCCAGAAGATGCGGTCGATCTCGGCGATGAGCTCCAGGGCCTTGGCGCCGGTCGCCGGGTCGTTCGACGCCTTGGCGGCCGAGAGGGCCTTCAGGGTGTCGTTGACCAGGGTGTGCAGCTGCGGGTACTTCTCGAAGTGCGGGGGCTTGAAGTAGTCGCTCCACAGCACCGAGACGTGGTGCTTCGCGAGCTCGGCGCGCTGCTCCTTGATGGTGATGGCGCGCGCGCGGAAGTCCGCGTCCTCGTTGGCCTGGTACTTCTCCTGGACGGCCTTGACGGACTCGGCCTCGATGCGGGCCTGGGCCGGGTCGTACACGCCGCAGGGCAGGTCGCAGTGGGCGGAGACCTTCACCTTGGGGGCGAAGAAGCGGGAAAGCATTGGAGTGGGTCCTCCTCGTGATCGTCTTCTCAAGGGTGGAGATTACTCGCTGAGAATCCGGAAATCGCGGGCGCCCCCATGGGCTTAGGACAAAAGTCCAGCCCCGGCCGAGCGGGGGTGAGCGAACGTACGGGGCCGTACGGCAGCATGCGGGGAACGATGAGGAGGCCGGAGATGGTGCGGAGCAGGCAGGCGCGGGTGCGCGTCGGGATCACCGAGGTGACGGGGCCGTCGATGGTGCCGACGCTTGTGCACGGGGACCGGCTGGCGGTCCGGTACGGGGCGTTGGTCCGGCCGGGTGACGTGGTGGTGTTCCGGCATCCGCTCCAGCAGGACCTGCTGGTGGTCAAGCGGGCGGCGGAGCGGCGGCCGGGCGGCTGGTGGATGCTCGGGGACAACCCGTTCAACGAGACCGGGGACAGCACCGACTACGGCGCGGTCCCCGAGGAGCTGGTGCTGGCGGTGGCGTTCCTGCGGCTGCGGCCGCGCCCGGCGGGTCAGCGTTCGCTGAGGGAGCGGCTGTCCTGGGCGTGGTCGGCGGTGCGGCCGCTGCGTGCGGACGCTTCGGCCTCCAGCCGCTTGCGGGCGCGGTAGGCGGCGACGTTGGCCCGGGTGGCGCAGCGGTCGGAGCAGTAGCGGCGGGAGCGGTTGGTGGAGGTGTCGAGGTAGGCGTTGCGGCAGGGCGGCGCCTGGCACAGGCCGAGGCGGTCGGGGCCGTGTTCGGTGACGGCGAAGGCGAGTCCCATGGCGGCCATGGCGGCGTAGCCGGCGGAGGCGTTGGAGGGGTGTTCGGCGAGGTGGAGGTGCCAGTCGGGGCTGCCGTCGTCGCGGACGGTGTCGTGGCCGGTGACCTGGGGGCTGACGGGGAACTCCATGAGGAGGGAGTTGAGGAGGTCGACGGCGAGGGCGTGGTCGCCGCCGTCGGCGGCCTCGAAGACGGCGCGGAGCCGGCCGCGGACGTTGCGGAAGCGGGTGACGTCGGTGTCGGTGACCCGGCGGGCCATCTGGACGCTGGCGCCGAAGAGGGCGCGGACGTCGTCCACGGAGGTGAGGGCGTCCTTGCTGCGGGCCGGCTCCTCGGTGTTGACCAGGCGCACGGCGAAGTCCGAGTAATGGGCCAGTTCCACTTGTAGTCCTTACGGCTGCGGATTAGTGTCTGCATCAGCCGGGTAACGGCTGCTTAGGCTTCGAGGGTATTACGTGTGGAGGGGTTCGGGATGGCGGACGCTGTGACTGGCTCGTTCGGTACGGACTGGCGGGCCTGGCAGGAGAGCTGGGACCGCCAGCAGGAGTGGTACATGCCCGACCGCGAGGAGCGGTTCCGGGTGATGCTGGACATGGTGGAGGCCTTCGTCGGCCCCTCCCCCCGGGTGCTGGACCTCGCGTGCGGTACGGGAAGTATCACGGACCGGCTGCTGCGGCGGTTCCCGGAGGCGACGAGCACGGGGCTGGATCTCGACCCCGCGCTGCTGACGATCGCCCGGGGCTACTTCGCCGGGGACGACCGGGTCACCTTCGTCACCGCCGACCTCAAGGACCCCGGCTGGCGCGCGGCCCTCCCGTACGACTCGTACGACGCCGTACTGACCGCGACCGCCCTGCACTGGCTCCCCAGCGCGGAGCTGGCCGCCCTGTACGGGCAGATCGCGCCGCTGGTACGCCCGGGCGGGGTCTTCATGAACGCCGACCACATGCCCGACCCCGCCACCCCGCGGATCGGTGCCGCCGAGCACGCCCACCGGCACGCCGGGATGGACCGGGCGCGGGCGGCGGGGGTCCTGGACTGGCGGGAATGGTGGGCCCTGGCGGCCGCCGACCCGGTGCTCGCCGGTCCCACCGAGGCCCGGTTCGAGATCTACGGGGAGCACGCCGACGGCGACACCCCCGACGAGGCCTGGCACGCCCGCACCCTGCGCGCGGCCGGGTTCGCCGAGGCCCGCTCGGTCTGGCGCTCCCCCTCGGACGCCTTGGTCCTAGGTCTGCGGTAGGAACTTCGCGCGCACGCGCCGCAGGGGCGGTACGGGAACCCGTACCGCCCCTGCGTCAGCGTTTCGCCGGCTAGAGCACCTTGGAGAGGAACGCCTTCGTCCGGTCGTGCTGCGGGTTGCCCAGCACGTCGCGCGGGTTGCCGGACTCGACCACGACGCCGCCGTCCATGAAGACGAGGTTGTCGCCGACCTCGCGGGCGAAGCCCATCTCGTGGGTCACCACGATCATGGTCATGCCCGACTCGGCCAGGTCCCGCATGACGTCGAGGACGTCGCCGACCAGCTCCGGGTCCAGGGCCGAGGTGGGCTCGTCGAAGAGCATCAGCTTCGGCTCCATGGCCAGCGCGCGGGCGATCGCCACGCGCTGCTGCTGGCCGCCGGAGAGCTGGGACGGGTAGTTCCCGCCCTTGGTGCCGAGGCCCACGCGGTCCAGGAGCTTGACCGCGCGCTCGCGCGCCACGGCCTTGCTCTCGCCCTTGACCATGACCGGGGCTTCCATGACGTTCTCTATGGCGGTCATGTGCGGGAAGAGGTTGAAGCGCTGGAAGACCATGCCGATGTCCCGGCGCTGGGCCGCGACCTCGCTGTCCTTCAGCTCGTAGAGCTTGTCGCCCTTCTGCTTGTAGCCCACCAGCTGGCCGTCGACCGAGAGCCGGCCGGCGTTGATGCGCTCCAGGTGGTTGATGCAGCGCAGGAAGGTGGACTTGCCGGAGCCGGAGGGGCCGACCAGGCAGAAGACCTCGCGGGGGGCGACCTCGAGATCGATCCCGCGGAGGATGTGGGCGGCGCCGTACGACTTGTGTACGCCTTCGGCCTTGACCATCGGCTGGGCGGTCACTTCGCCACCTCCGTACGGCGGAACATGTTCAGGTTGGCCTTGAGCCGCTCGAAGGGGGTGGGCGGCAGGCTGCGCAGCGAGCCGCGGGCGTAGCGGCGCTCCAGGTAGTACTGGCCGACGCTGAAGACGCTGGTCAGCGCGAGGTACCAGATGGAGGCCACGAAGTACATCTCGATGACCGCGCCGGCGGTGCTGCCGATGTTGGAGCTGGCCCGCAGGAGTTCGGTGTACTGCACCGCCGAGACCAGGGAGGAGGTCTTCAGCATGTTGATGAACTCGTTGCCGGTCGGCGGGATGATCACGCGCATCGCCTGCGGCAGCACGACGCGGCGCATGGTCTGCGTCTGGGTCATGCCGAGCGCGTGCGAGGCCTCGGACTGGCCCTCGTCGACGGACTGGATGCCCGCACGGACGATCTCCGCCATGTAGGCGCCCTCGTTCAGGCCGAGGCCCAGCAGGGCGACCATGAACGGCGTCATGACGTCGACGGTCTCGTTCTTGTAGATCGGGCCCAGGTTGATGTACTGGAAGATCAGCGGGAGGCTGAACCAGACCAGCAGCTGCACGTAGACCGGGGTGCCGCGGAAGAACCAGATGTAGAGCCAGGAGACGAAGCTCGTGACCGGGTTCTTCGACAGCCGCATCACGGCGAAGAGGATGCCCAGCGCCAGGCCCAGCGCCATGGCCGAGATGCTGATGATGATGGTGTTGCCGAGGCCGGTGAGGACCGCGGGGTCGAACAGCTTGTCGCCGACCGTGCCCCAGATGATCTTGCCCTGGGAGAACGCGTAGACGAGCCACGCGAGCACCGCGGCGACGACCACGGCGCTGATCCAGCGGCCGTAGTGCCGTACGGGGATGGCCTTGATTGCCTCGTAGGGGTTGCCCGAGGCGCCGGGCCCGGCCGGAGTGGCGGCCGGACCCTTGTCGATCTTGTCAGTCACAATGACTGCCCTTCAGTGGAGCGCTCGGTCTTACTTTCCTGCGTTGACCGTGGCGGACTGCACGGCGCTGTCCTTCACGTTCCACTTCTCCAGGACCTTGGCGTAGGAGCCGTCCTTGATGATGGCGTCGAGGGCTTCCTTGAGGGCGTCGCGCAGCTGGGTGTTCTCCTTGGAGACCGCGATGCCGAAGAGGCCGACGTCGGCCTGCTGGCCGCCGACCTCGAAGTCGTTGCCGCCGCCCGAGGTCTTCGCCGTGTAGGCGGTGACCGGGAAGTCGTTCAGGTCGGCGACGGCGCCGCCGGCCTTGACGCGGGTCTGGGCCTCGGCGTCGGTGTCGAAGGCCTCGATGGTGAGCTTCTTGTCACCGCACTTCTCGGCCTGCGCCTTGAAGGTGTCCTCGTACGTGGTGCCGCGCTGGACGGCGACCGTCTTGCCGCAGAGGTCGTCGAGGGACTTGATGTTGTCCGGGTTGCCCTTCTTGACCAGGAGCGAGACGCCGGAGGAGAAGTAGTCGACGAAGTCGACGCCCTTGCCGATCTTCTGGCCCTTGTCGTCGAGGCCTTCCTGGCGCTTCTTGTTGTCCGTGATCGAGGACATCGCGATGTCCTGGCGGCCGGTCTCCAGGGAGGTGATCAGGCCGTCGAAGGTGCCGGAGGTGAACTGGAACTTCACGCCGAGCTGCTTGCCGAGGGCCTCGGCGATGTCGGGGTCGACACCGACGATCTTCCCGCCGTCGACGAACTCCATCGGCGCGTAGGCCGTGTCCGAACCGACCTTGATGACACCGGCGTCCTGGATCTTCTTCGGAAGCTTCGAGAACAGCGGGGCGCTGTTGTCGGTCTTGCCCGACGGGGTCGAGGAGCCGTTGCCGTCGGTCTGGTCGCCACATCCGGTGAGGATCAGGGCGCCGGCGACCGCGATCGCGCCGACCGCGGCGATCCGGGACCGGGCGGCGGTCGTACGACGGGTGGTGCTTGCGGTCATGAGCGGTTCCTCCGGCAGGGGTGGAAAAGCATCCGAGAGAAGGTCGGAGCACGCACCATCGAGTGTCGCGACCTTGTGTGATTACGGCATCTTGCCATTCGGACTGACGCATTCAGGGTGCCCGTCAGGTCAAAATCAGATAACGGGCGCCCCCGACTAGCCAACAGGACTGCGGGCAAGGCCCATCGGAGCCGCACAAACCCCCGTGACCTGCCGTTTTCGCCTCACTATTTACGGTGCGTCTCGGCTGCTGGACAGAGAGATTTGGACTTTTAGCCAAAACCGGGGCAAGGACCCTACGATCAGTCCGGAATCGACTCGTCTGGGCGAGTGTTCTTCGGGTAGAACAGATCCTTACACCCCTCATCCGGGGCTCAGGGCGCGCGTGCGGCGCGCCCGCGCGTACGAACCTCCCCTCCGCGGAGGCGGTCCAACCGTCGATGCGGAGTACGAACGCGGTGCCCGCCCACCCCTTAACCAGGAGTGGCCACCCTCAACGATTCAAGGACTTAAGGGGTCACACGAAGTGGCAGCGGAGATCGTCAACCCTCGCAGCGACAGTGCGACGGACAACAACCCCGATGCGGTGTTCGCGCTGCACCGGGGCGGCAAGATGGCCATTCAGGCCACGGTGCCGGTGAACGACAAGGACGACCTGTCCCTGGCGTACACCCCCGGCGTGGCGAAGGTGTGCACCGCCATCGCCGAGCAGCCGGAGCTCGTGAACGAGTACACCTGGAAGTCGAACGTGGTCGCCGTCGTCACCGACGGTACGGCCGTGCTCGGACTCGGTGACATCGGTCCCGAGGCCTCCCTCCCCGTGATGGAGGGCAAGGCGATTCTTTTCAAGCAGTTCGGCGGCGTGGACGCGGTTCCGATCGCGCTCGCGACCAAGGACACGGACGAGATCGTCGAGACGGTCATCCGTCTGGCGCCGTCCTTCGGCGGGGTGAACCTGGAGGACATCTCCGCCCCCCGCTGCTTCGAGATCGAGCGCCGCCTCCAGGAGGCGCTGGACATCCCGATCTTCCACGACGACCAGCACGGCACGGCCATCGTGACGCTGGCCGCCCTGCGCAACGCGGCGAAGCTCACCGGCCGCACCCTCGGCGACCTGCGCGCCGTGATCTCGGGCGCCGGCGCGGCGGGCATCGCCATCGCCAAGATCCTGGTCGACGCGGGCATCGGTGACGTCTGCGTCACCGACCGCAAGGGCGTGGTCTCCTCGGACCGCTCCGACCTGACGGACGTCAAGGCGGAGATCGCGGGCCTGACCAACAAGACCGGCCTGAACGGCACGCTGGAGGAGGCCCTCGCGGGCGCGGACGTCTTCATCGGCGTCTCCGGCGGCACCGTCGGCGAGGAGGCCGTGGCCACGATGGCGAAGAACTCCTTCGTCTTCGCCATGGCCAACCCGAACCCGGAGGTCCACCCCGACGTCGCGCACAAGTACGCGGCCGTCGTGGCGACCGGCCGTTCGGACTTCCCGAACCAGATCAACAACGTGCTGGCGTTCCCGGGCATCTTCGCGGGTGCCCTGAAGGTCCGCGCGACCCGGATCACCGAGGGCATGAAGATCGCCGCCGCCGACGCCATCGCCGGTGTCGTGGGTGACGAGCTCGCCGCCGACTACGTGATCCCCTCGCCGTTCGACGAGCGCGTCGCCGAGGCCGTCACGGCCGCGGTCGCCGCCGCGGCGAAGGCCGACGGGGTGGCCCGCCTGGCCTGAGCGCCACGCTGAGTCACAGGTGCCACGGGTGGGGCCCGGCCGGATCGATCCGGCCGGGCCCCTTCGCGTGCGCGTCGCTCCCCCGCAGGAACGCACCCTCCCCGCCCCCGAACCGGGAGGGGTCGTTCCGCCCTCCTTGCCGGGCGCGCGAGAGAACGCGGGAACGCAAAGCGAGAATGCGACAGGAATGACAGGCTCATGACGAGCGCGCCGCATGGCTTGAATCCTACCCCTCTCCGGAACCCTTCTTGACGTTCCGGTTAGTCCTATGCGAGGAGCAAACCGCCTGGTACGGCGGGTAGTTGAGCATCGAACCAGTACTTCCGCTCCGACCGGTCCACGATCACCCACCCCTGGCCAGGACGGCCTACCGACCGGTAGCGTCTGGCGCCATGTTCGCTGCCTATGCCGCCCGAATCGACCGAGACCAGCCGCTGAACGGCCTTGAGCTGGGCGAGCGCCCGGCTCCCGGGGCCCGCCCCGGCTGGGTGACCGTCAACGTCAAGGCCGCCTCCCTCAACCACCACGACCTGTGGTCGCTGCGCGGAGTCGGTCTCGGCGAGGACAAACTGCCCATGATCCTCGGCTGCGACGCCGCCGGGACCGACCAGGACGGCAACGAGGTCGTCCTGCACTCCGTGATCGGCCAGAGCGGCCACGGCGTCGGCCCGGACGAGCCCCGCTCGATCCTGACCGAGCGCTACCAGGGCACCTTCGCCGAGCAGGTGACCGTGCCCGCCTGGAACGTGCTGCGCAAGCCCGCCGAGCTGTCCTTCGAGGAGGCCGCCTGCCTCCCGACGGCCTGGCTGACGGCGTACCGCATGCTCTTCACCAACGCCGGGGTCCGCCCCGGGGACTCCGTGCTCGTCCAGGGCGCCGGCGGCGGGGTCGCCACCGCCGCGATCGTCCTGGGCAAGGCCGCCGGCCTGCGGGTCTTCGCCACCAGCCGCGACGAGGCCAAGCGCAAGCGGGCCATGGAGCTGGGCGCGGCGGAGGCGTACGAGCCGGGCGCGCGGCTCCCGCACCGGGTGGACGCCGTCATCGAGACGGTGGGCGCCGCCACCTGGTCGCACTCGGTCAAGAGCCTGCGCCCCGGCGGCACCCTGGTGATCTCGGGCGCGACCAGCGGCGGTACCCCGCCGTCGGGCGAACTGCACCGGATCTTCTTCCTGGAGCTGAAGGTGGTCGGCTCGACCATGGGCACCAAGGACGAGCTGGAGGACCTGCTGTCCTTCTGCGCCGCCACCGGCATCCGCCCCGTCATCGACCAGGTCCTGCCACTGGACCGCGCCCGCGAGGGCTTCGAGAAGCTCGAATCGGGAGACCTCTTCGGCAAGATCGTCCTCACGACCTGACGATCCGACGGCCCG
The DNA here is from genome assembly GCF_055575955.1 of Streptomyces sp. NPDC033966. NCBI lineage: Bacteria > Bacillati > Actinomycetota > Actinomycetes > Kitasatosporales > Streptomycetaceae > Streptomyces > Streptomyces sp. NPDC033966. Next base: position 495,573 of record NZ_JBVIRQ010000001.1, read on the forward strand.
ACGACCCGGCGACCCGATGTCGTCAATCAGGGTTGACACCCCTCCCGCGTCAACCTAGATTGACAGTCATGACCGAAGCGACCGACCTCGCAGCACGGGCCGGGGACCGGGACCCGCGCGTGGGCCTGCGTGCCGTGGCCGCCCTCCGCAGGCTGCTGGAGCAGCTGGAGGCCGTACAGGTGCGCAGCGCCCGCGCGCAGGGCTGGTCCTGGCAGGAGATCGCGGCCGAACTGGGCGTCAGCCGGCAGGCCGTACACAAGAAGCACGGGAGGCTCTGATGTTCGAACGCTTCACCCGGGACGCCCGCGACACGGTGACGGGCGCGGTGGCCCGGGCCCGTGCGGCCGACGCCGCAGCCGTCACCGAGGAACACCTGCTGCTGTCCCTGCTGGACCTGGGCGCCCTGGACCGGCTGGGCACGGACCGCACGGCCGTCGCCGCCGGCCTCGAAGCGGCCCGCCGCCGGGCCGGGATGTCCCGGGCGGACGAGGAGGCCCTCGCGGGCCTGGGCATCGACCTCTCGGAGATCGTCTCCAGGGTCGAGGAGACCCACGGCGCGGGCGCCCTCGCGGCGCCCGCGCCCCGCAGGCGGGGCCTGGGCGCCTCGCTCCGCACGGCCCTGGGCCGCCCGGAGCCCGACAACCGGCACATCCGCTTCACCCGGGGCGCGAAGAAGACCCTGGAGCAGTCCCTGCGCATCGCCCTGGGCCGCAAGGACCGCCACATCGGCACCCTTCACCTGCTCCTGGCCCTGGTCTCCCGCCCCGGCCCGGTCTCCGAGGTCCTCGCGGACCACGGAGTCACCTACGCCACTGCGGAGACCGGCCTCGCGGCCTGAGCCGTCCAGACCGCCCCCGGCCCTGATCCGTCGGACAAGCCCTAGGCCTGCAGTCCCGCCGCGATGCGGGCGGCGGCGGCCGCCAGGTGGGCGCGGGCCTCGGCGAGCTGCGCCGGGGTCACGCCGTGGTCGCGGGCCGCGTCGCGGACGTCGTCGCGGAAGCGGTCCAGCAGCCGGTCCAGGTCCCGCGCCGGGTCCGCGGTGGGCGCCAGGTCCTCGGCCCACCCCGAGCCCGCGGGCCCGGGGGCGCTCGGCGTCTCGGCGGGGCCGGTGCCGGCGGGGGCGCCGCCGCCCAGCCAGGCCCCGGCCAGGCTGCCGAGCACCCCGCCGGACTTGGCGAACTGCTCCTGGAGCTGCGCGGCGATCCGCTGGACCTCCTCGCGGGCCCGCTCCTGGGCCTCCTTGGCCTGGCGCCGGGCCTGCTGGGCCTCCTCGCGGGCCCGGCGGCTCTCGTCCTTCGCCCGGCGGGCCTGCTCCTTCCACTCCTGCTTCGCCTTGCGGAACTCCTCCTTGGCCACCTTCCAGGACTCGTCCTCGAAGTGGGTCGTCGTCGCGGTGGCCGCGGCCCGCATCTCGCGGCGCAGGTCGCCGGCGGCGCCGCGGACGTCGTCCCGGATCTCGGCGGCCAGCTCGGAGACCGAGTCCCGGATCTCCAGCTCCAGGTCCGCCAGCTCCCCGACCCGGCCGGCCAGCTCGGCACGGCCCGCCTCGGTGATGGAGTACACCTTGCGCCCGCCCTCGGTGGCGTACGTGACCAGCCCCTCGGCCTCCAGTTTGGCCAGCCGCGGGTACACGGTGCCCGCGGAGGGCGCGTACAGCCCCTGGAAGCGCTCCTCCAGCAGGCGGATCACCTCGTACCCGTGGCGGGGCGCCTCGTCCAGCAGCTTGAGGAGGTAGAGGCGGAGGCGGCCGTGGGCGAAGACGGGCGGCATGTCAGAGCACCTTCTTGTCGAGCTGGAGGGGGGCGGCCGCGGCCTGCGGGCGGCTCAGCAGGGCGATCGCCCCGGAGACGGTGGTGGCGCGCAGGGTGCCGGTGCCGGCGCCGAGGGTGCCGGTGATCCGCTTGGCCCCGAACTGGCCGGTGACCCGCAGGTCCGCGAAACCGTTGGAGACGCTGCCGGTCGCGGTGTTGGCCTCGACCTTGGCGTCGGCGGGGTGCGGGAGGCGGATGGCCACCTGGCCGGACACGGAGTTGAGGAAGATGTCCACCGGCTTGGCGGCGTCCGGGTCGGGGACGAGGTCGATGAGCATGTCGCCGCTGACCGAGTCGGCCCGTACGCTGCCGGCCGCGCCGTCGACCACCGTCAGGCCGCCGGAGACGGAGTGGAAGCCGAACTCACCCGTGACGGACTGCGCCTCGACACCGCCGGACACGGTCCGCGCCTCCACCCGGCCGGAGAGCCCGACCAGCGTCGCGTCACCCGAGACCCCGTTGACCTCGGTCCCGCCGGAGATCCCGGAGACGAAGGCGGCGGCGCTGACGGTGGCCAGCTGGACGCGGGTGCCGGCGGGGACGGTCAGCGTCACGGTGACGCTGCGCTCCCACGCCTTGCGGCCGTCCGGGGAGGAGCCGGCCCAGGCCTTCCACGGCTTGCCCTCGATCCACTTCCGGAAGCCCTGGGAGCCGTTCCAGGGGAGGTCCTCGTAGGACAGCGTGAGGGTGCCGCCGTCCTGGACGACGTGCAGCGGGGGCCCGTCGACGTCGGCGACCTCCAGCCGGGCCGGGCCCTCTTCGGCGGCGACCACGTTGACGGTGCCGCCGACGACGCGTACGCGGAGGTCGTGGACCGGCTGCTCGAAGGTGAGCTTCTGCGGTGCGGCGACGGACCACGTCATCTGCTCTGGCATGTGCTGCTCCTCCTCAGGCTGACGCACGCAACATATCGCGTCTTCTGTAGACACGATATATCGCGGCCAACCGAAGTCAAGCAGCCCGCCTCCTCGACGCGCCGCGCCTCCCCCCTCGACGCGCCGCTCGCGCGGCTGCGCCGGACTCCGTCCGGCGGCGCCCGGACGGGGCCACGGGCCGTGGCTGGGGCCGGGGGCGCGTGCGGGTGGTGTACCGCTGCGCGGGGCAAGGTCCCCTACCCGCCCTTCCACCGTTCCCCGGGCTCCGCCCGGACCCCTTCCTGGGGGCTCCGCCCCCAGACCCCGCGCCTCAATCGCCGGCGAGGCTGGATTTGGCTGAGCCCGGCTCGGATGTGCCGCTCGGCGGCTGGAGTGCGCGCAGCGCACTTCCAGACCCCGAGGCGAACCCCAGCCCCGCCTGGGGGCACCTCCCAGCGGTAGCCGGGGGAGTGTGAGGCGCGGGCGCTGTAGCGCCGTGCAGTAAGCCGCGCCGGCGCTTGAGGCCTGGGGGTCCCCCCGGACGGAGTCTGGGGGAGGTGGAAGGGCGGGGAGGGGCACGCCCCGCGCAGCGGCAGCACCACCGGCCAGGGCAACGGCCCGGCCAGGGCAAGGGCAGGGGCTACGCCACCAGCAGCGGGCTGCCGCTCCGGCGGAGCCAGGCGCGGTACGGCGGGGTGCGGAGGGCGGCTTCGCGGTAGGCGTCGCGGAGGTCCTCGAAGACCTCCGCGTGCTCCCCCGGCCGCGTCGCGAGAAGCAGCCGCACCGCCAGCGGGTCCCCCGACAGCGGCCGGATGGCCATGTCGTCCCGCGGCCCGGACGTCGGCTGGCACGGAGCCACCGCCTCGCCGGAGACGATCAGCGAGGCCGCCGTGTGGTAGTCGGCGTGCAGCACGGGCGGGTCGACACCGGCCCCCGCGAAGACCCGCCTCAGGCCGTCCCATTCGCCGTCGACCGAGGGGTCCACCGTCCAGCGGTCCCCGGCCAGGTCCTCTAACGCCACCACCGGCGACCGCGCGGCGGGATGGTCCCGGGACATGGACACGAACTGCGGCTCGCGCTCCATCAGCACCCGCAGTTCCAGCCCGGCCGGCACCCGCAGGGGGCTGCCCTCCACCTCGTGCACGAACGCCACGTCCAGCTGCCCGGCGGCGGTCATCCGCAGCAGCGCGTTCGCCGAGACGTCCACCACCAGCGAGGTCTCCGTCTCCGGCGCGCGCCGGTGCAGCCGCCGCAGCCAGCCCGGCAGGGCCCGGCTCGCGGTCGAACCGATGCGCAGCCGCGGCCCGCTCGCCGCCGCCCGTGCCTCGGCGACCAGCGCGGCCATCTCCGCGAGCAGCGGCCGCGCCCGGCCCAGAACGGTGCGCCCGAAGGGGGTCGGCCGGCAGCCGGTGCGTTCGCGCAGGAACAGCTCGCCGTCCAGGGCCCGTTCGATCCGGCGCAGTTGCGTCGTCAGGGAGGGCTGGCTCACACCGAGTTGCCGGGCCGCCTTGTGCAGACTGCCGGCTTCCTCGATGGCGCACAGTGCGCGCAGGTGCCTCACCTCGAGCTCCATGACCCGAGGGTAGGCGGGCCCCGCGTACCGCACCAGCCGCCGATAGCCCCCCGAATCCCGCCATTCTCACGCCAGTTGACCAAGGTGAATCTTGCCGAAACCCGCCCGATAGCTTCGCGCTATCGGGCTCTGACATCATCCCCCGGCCCCATCGGCTCCCGCAGACTCCGGAACTGGATGACCCATCCACCCCCCACCGCACCAGCCGAGTAGGAGCCCCCCACATGCGCCACTCCCGCAGGAACATGCTGTCCGCCGCCGCCGTCGGGCTCGGTGTCGCCGCCGCCCTCGGCGGTGTCGTCCCGACCGCCGGGGCCGCGACCGGCGCCCCCGCCGGCAGCCCGGCGAGCTACGCCGCGTACGAGCGTTCGGCGGAGAACGACGCCGCGAACCGGGCCTTCTTCGAGGCCGTGAAGCGTTCGGTCGCCGAGCAGCGGGCCGCGAACCCGGGCCTGCTGGCCGTCACCGTCACCTACAACACCCGCAACGCGCCGAGCTTCCGTACCCAGATAGCCAGCTCCACCCGCATCTGGAACAGCTCGGTCTCCAACGTGAAGCTCCAGGAGGTGTCCTCGGGCGGGAACTTCTCGTACTACGAGGGCAACGACTCGCGCGGCTCGTACGCGAGCACGGACGGCCACGGCCGCGGCTACATCTTCCTGGACTACCGGCAGAACCAGCAGTACAACTCCACCCGCGTGACGGCGCACGAGACCGGTCACGTGCTGGGCTTGCCGGACCACTACTCGGGTCCGTGCAGCGAGCTGATGTCGGGCGGCGGCCCCGGCACCTCGTGCACGAACGCCACCCCGAACAGCGCCGAGCGGTCACGCGTCAACCAGCTGTGGGCCAACGGCCTGGTCGCCTCGGGTCTGGACGCCAAGGGCTAGGCCTGATCCGGCCCAGGTCTCACCCCTCGGGGACGTAGAGGGCACAGTCCGGGTTCCGGCAGGGGCCCGGACTCCACTCGGGGACGAAGATCCCCAGGGACTTGCGCCGTCGGAGCACCGTCTCCACGGCACGCCCGCAGGCCGGACACGTCCGCTGCTCGTGTCCGGCCCGCGGGGCGACCGTCCCGCGTTCGTGCTGCTGCTGTTCACCGGCCATACCTCCACGGTAGGCCGGTTTCGTGCGTTTCGGCGCGGCCGGTCAGCGCTTGACGTCGTACGAGGTGACGACCTGGCCGCCGCCGAGGGCGGTGCAGCCGGTCAGCTCCAGGGGGCGCACGCCGAAGCCGGCGCGGGACATCGGCATGCCGGTCCCGACGACGACGGGGTAGGTCTTGACGATGTACTCGTCGATCTCGTCCACCAGCTGGGCCGCGAGGTCGGCGCCGCCGCACAGCCAGATGCCGAGCCCGTCCCGCGCCTTCATCCCGCGCACCTCGGCGACGAGGTCGCCGCTGATCAGCCGCACCTGCGGGTCGGGGGAGGCGGTGAGGCTGCGCGAGACGACGTACTGCTCGCGCATGTGGCCGTAGGGGCTGGTCATGCCCGCCTTGAGGCCGGGCTCGTAGGTGTTGCGGCCCATGATCACCGCGTCGAAGCGCTTGGGCGCGGCGTCCTCGATGCCGAGCTGCTTGCGTCCTCCGCTGGAGATCGTCTCCGGGTATTCGGCCGTCAGGAGGCCGATGAACTCCGGGTCGACGTAGCTGTAGATGAAATCGGCATCGCCGTCCGGGGCTCCGATGAAGCCGTCGACGGTGGTGGCGATGAAGTACGTGAGCTTGCGCAAGCGATTCTCTTCCATTCGGGAGTGCCTCCAGTCCGAGGCACGTCAATGAAAGTACTTCACCTGAAGTACTTTGCCAACCCCCATTCACGGGGACGCGCGTTCACCCCCGCGGCTTGCGCCACATCGGCCACATCAGCGGCCCCTCCGGCAGCCGCACCGCCTCACCGGTGAACTCCCACCCGAGCCGCTCGTACAAGCCCTTGCTGCGCTCGCTGCTCGCCTCCAGGTAGGCCGGGACCCCGTCCCGGTCGCAACGCTCCAGCACCGGCCGGATCAGCTCGGTGCCCAGCCCCTCGCCCTGCCTGCCGGGCGCGACCGCGATCATCAGCAGGTACTCGTGCTCCTCGGCGGTGGGGTGCACCTCCCCGGTGAGCCGGCCGACCAGCTCGCACCGCTCGTTGTCCGGGTCGGCGACGGCCCGCATCTTCGCCGGGACCTCGTCCTCGGCGGCCCCGCCCTCGTGCTCCCCCGCCGGGACGCGCAGCCACAGCGCCGCCGCCGAGCCGTCGGCCGCGTAGTCGATCCGGCCCTCGGCGAGCGCGACGTCCACGAACACCCCGAGGAACTTGCCGTGCACGGCGGCCCGGTGCTCCGGGTCCGGGAAGACCCAGCTGCTCACGGGGTCGTCGCGGAAGGCCTCGTCCAGCAGGCGCGCGACCGCGTCCCGGTCCGACTGATCCGCCTGACGTATCTCCAGCACCACGGGTCACACCCTTCACTCGCATGTCAACTACCGCGAGTGATCCTAGAGTTGCCCCGCGCGCTTCCCGCCGCCCGCCCACGAAAAGGTCTGTTCCGGCGCCCCGCAGCGCCGGAACAGACCGCTCCGCGGCACCGGACCGAGCCGGCCGCTACTTGGTGCGCCGCGTCACGAACTCCGCGAGCGCCAGCAGCCCGCCCGCCGCCGCGAGGTCGGGCACCGCCCGGGACAGCTCCTGCACCGCACGGCCCATCCGGTCGGCGGCGTGGGCCTGCGCCCAGTCGCGGCCGCCGGCCCGCTCCACCGCCCGGGCGGCGCGGGACACGTCGTCCTGCTTCAGCGGGCCCGCGTACAGGAGCGCCAGCTCCTGCCCGGCCCCGGTGCCCGAGGTGAGGGCGGCCACGACCGGGAGGGACTTCTTGCGGGCGAGCAGGTCGGCCCCGGCGGGCTTGCCGGTGTGCCCGGGGTCGCCCCAGATGCCGATCAGGTCGTCGATCAGCTGGAAGGCCAGCCCCGCCTCCCGCCCGAACGCGTCCATCGCGTCGACCTCCTCCGGCCCGGCCCCCGCGTACAGCGCGCCCAGTGCGCACGCGCAGCCCAGGAGGGCCCCGGTCTTGGCCGCCGCCATGGTCAGGCACTCGTCGAGCGAGACGTGCGTGCGCTCCTCGAAGGCACAGTCCGCCTGCTGCCCCTCGCACAGCTCGACGACGCAGGCCGCGAGCCGGGCCGAGGCACGTGCCGAAGCCGGGTGCGGGTCCTCGGCGAGCAGCCGCAGCGAGAGTGCCATCATGGCGTCGCCCGCGAGGATCGCGTGCGGGGTCCCGAAGACGGTCCAGGCGGTGGGCCGCCCGTGGCGGCGGACGTCCCGGTCGATGATGTCGTCGTGCAGCAGCGTGAAGTTGTGCGCGAGCTCCACGGCCGCCGCCGCCCGTACGGCGCCCCGGACGGCCTCCGCGGGCGCCCCCAGGGCCTGCGCCGAGGCGAGCACGAGCGCGGGCCGGATGGCCTTGCCCGCGCCGCCCGCGGCCGGGCTGCCGTCCTCGTGCTCCCAGCCGAAGTGGTACATCGCCACCCGGCGCATCGCGCCGGGCAGGCCCTCGACGGCCCGGCGCAGTTCCGGGTTGACCGTTTCTCTCGTCTCTTCCAGCAGGGCCGCCGCTTCCTGTCCCTCGCCCGCGACGACGGTGTCGGCGGTCACCGGTCCCAGCGGCCGATCTCGACGTTCTCCAGGACGCCGAGCGCGTCCGGCACCAGGACGGCGGCGGAGAAGTAGGCGGTGACCAGGTAGGAGATGATCGCCTGGTCGTTGATCCCCATGAAGCGCACGGACATGCTCGGCTCGATCTCGTCCGGGATGCCGGGCTGGTGGAGGCCGATGACGCCCTGCTCCTCCTCTCCGGTGCGCATGCACAGGATGGAGGTCGTACGGGCGGCGCTGACCGGGATCTTGGTGGACGGGAAGATCGGCACGCCCCGCCAGGCCGTCACCCGGGTGCCGGCGACGTCGACCGTCTCCGGGTAGAGCCCGCGCCTGTTGCACTCGCGGCCGAAGGCCGCGATGGCCTCGGGGTGCGCGAGGAACAGCTTGGAGTCGCGCCGCATGCTGAGCAGGGCGTCGAAGTCGTCCGGGGTGGGCGCGCCGCCGTGGGGCTGGATGCGCTGGTCGTAGTCGGCGTTGTGGAGCAGGCCGAACTCCGGGTTGTTGAGCATCTCGTGCTCCTGGCGCTCGCGCAGCGCCTCGACCGTGAGCCGCAGCTGCTGCTCGGTCTGGTTCATCGGGTGGTTGTAGAGGTCGGCGACACGGGTGTGGACGCGCAGGACCGTTTGTGCAATGGAGAGTTCGTACTCGCGCGGGCGGGGTTCGTAGTCGGCGAAGGCGCGGGGGAGGACGGCCTCGCCGACATGGCCGGCGGAGAGCTCGATCGCGGCCTCGCCGTACGGGTTGGTGCGCCGCGCCGGGCGGGTGCGTACGCGGTCCACGTGCGCCCGCAGCGAGTCGGCCCGGTCGGCGAGGAGCCGGAAGTCCTGGCGGGACAGCACGAGGGCCGTACCGGGGGTGGCGGCGCGGGCGGTGTACTCCCAGATGGCCGCCTCGTCGGTGAGGGAGGCCTCGCCGAAGTAGGCGCCGTCGGCGACGGTCCGCAGGACCGCGTCCTCGCCGTAGGGGCCGGGGCCGATCTGTTCGACGCGGCCGTGGGCGAGCAGGAAGACCTGGTCGGACGGGCTGCCGAAGGAGGTGAGCTCCTGTCCGGCCTCGAAGTCGACCTGGCGGCAGCGGGCGGCGAGTTCGGTGAGGACCTCCGCGTCCTCGTAGTCGCGCAGCAGCGGCAGCTCGCCCAGCTCGGCCGGGATGACCTGGACCCGGGAGCCGGTCTTGACGAACTCCACGACGCCGTTGCCGACGGTGTGGCTGAGACGGCGGTTGACCCTGTAGGCACCGCCGTGCACCGAGACCCACGGGAGCGTCTTCAGCAGCCACCGCGAGGTGATCTCCTGCATCTGCGGCGCGGACTTGGTCGTGGTTGCCAAGTTCCGCGCGGCCGCGGTCCCGAGACTGCTCTGCGGTGTCCGGGATTCGGTTTCGGAGCCTGCCTGGACCGACATGTCTTTCCTTCCGATCACTCCATGGTCTGCGGGACGGAAGCCTTCCAGTGCGCTGCGTGGCCGGACCACTACACAAACGGGTGGGACTGGCTCCCGGGAGCCGGGGCATGCTCAAAGGTTCAACGGCTTCACATTTCCTCCCGCAGACCTCACCCGTTTCAGCCATCCCGTGCGCCGTGCCGCTCTTAATTTGTATCTGTGATGCCAGTTTTCTACTCTGGGGCCATGCGGCTGACGCGATTCACGGACCTGGCGCTGCGCGTGCTCATGCGCCTGGCCGTCGAGGACACGGACCTCCCCACCACCCGAGAGGTGGCGGCGACCATGGAGGTCCCGTACACCCACACCGCCAAGGTGGTCGCCAGGCTGCAGCATCTCGGGCTGGTCGAGGCCCGGCGCGGCCGCGGCGGCGGGCTCGCGCTCACCGCCGCCGGGCGCGCCGCCTCGGTGGGCGGGGTGGTGCGCGAGCTGGAGGGCGCGGGCGACGTCGTGGACTGCGAGGGCGCCACCCCGTGCCCGCTGCGCGGGGCCTGCGTCCTGCGCGGCGCGCTGCGCCGGGCCCAGGAGGCGTTCTTCGCCGCTCTGGACCCGCTCACGGTGAACGAGCTGGTGGCGGCCCCCACGGGACCCCTGCTGCTGGGCATTTCGAGCGGTGGCGGCCGAGTGGCCGATTGACCCCGCCTCCCGGCCCGCCCTCGAACGGATCTCCGTATGGCGGCGGGCCGCCCCGAACCCTTTAATACGAGTCTGCAATACCAATTAAGCGAGGAGCCGCCATGCTGTCGGAGAAGTCGACCGCGACCGTACGCGCCACCCTGCCCGCCGTCGGGGCCGCCATCACGGACATCACGGAGCTGTTCTACTCGAAGCTCTTCGCGGCCCATCCGGCGCTGCTCCGGGACCTGTTCAACCGCGGCAACCAGAACGCCGGGCTCCAGAAGCAGGCCCTCGCCGGCTCGATCGCCGCCTTCGCCACCCACCTCGTGGAGCACCCCGACACCCGCCCCGACGTGATGCTGAACCGCATCGCCCACAAGCACGCCTCCCTCGGCGTCACCCGCGAGCAGTACCCGGTCGTCCACACGCACCTCTTCGAGGCCATTGCCGAGGCCCTCGGCGAGGCCGTCACCCCCGAGGTCGCCGAGGCCTGGGACGAGGTGTACTGGCTGATGGCGAACGCCCTGATCGCCGTCGAGGAGCGGCTCTACGCCGAGCAGCAGGTGCTCGCCGGGGACGTCTGGCGGGAGTGGACGGTGGCCGCGCGGGTCGAGGAGACGGCCGACTGCACCACCTTCCACCTGGTCCCCGCCGACGGCGCCCCCGCCCCCGGCGCCAAGCCCGGCCAGTACGTCTCGGTCCAGGTCGAACTCCCCGACGGAGCCCGCCAGATCCGCCAGTACAGCCTCTCCGGCTCCCCCGGCTCCCCCGTCCGCGCGATCACCGTCAAGCGGGTCCACGGCCCGGCCGCCGGCGGCGGCCCCGACGGCGAGGTCTCCCACCACCTCCACACCCGGGTCCGCACCGGCGACACCCTGCGCGTCTCGGCCCCGTACGGCGACCTGGTGCTCCAGGACCCGGACTCGCCCGTGCTGCTCGCCTCGGCGGGCATCGGCTGCACCCCGATGCTGTCGATGCTGGAGCACCTGGCCGAAACCGGGCACACCGGCCGGGTCACCGTCCTGCACGCCGACCGCAGCCCCGCCGACCACGCCCTGCGCCCGGACCACCGCGCCCTGACCCACAAGCTCGCCGACGCCACGGCCCGCTTCTGGTACGAGACCGGGGCCGAGGCGGGCGACTCCACCGGCCTCGTCGACCTCGCCGACGTCCCGGTGGCCCCGGGCACCAGGGCGTACCTGTGCGGGCCGCTCCCCTTCATGCGGTCGGTGCGCGCCCAGCTGATCGCCAAGGGCGTCCCGGCCTCCCACGTCCACTACGAGGTCTTCGGCCCGGACCTGTGGCTGGCCTCGGCGTGACGGCTGGCCGAAAGACGCCCTAGCCCCGGAAGGGTAGCCTCCACTACACCGTTAAGTAACCGCACGAACACACACGGTGAAAGGAGGCGGCCATGTCCGCACCCATGTCCGCTGACCGCTTCATCCGGGCGCTGCGCGCCGAGGGCCTGACCGTCGTGGAAGTGGGCGCCTGGCGCACCCACAACCGCAACCACAAGGGCCCCTGGGGGCCGGTGCACGGGGTGATGGTCCACCACACCGTCACGCACGGCACCGCGCACACCGTGCAGCTCTGCCGCGACGGCCACTCCGACCTGCCCGGCCCCCTCTGCCACGGCGTCATCACCAAGGACGGCCGGGTCCACCTTGTCGGCCACGGCCGCACCAACCACGCCGGCGCCGGTGACTCCGACGTCCTGGCGGCCGTGATCGCCGAGAAGCGGCTGCCGCCGGACCGCCACGCCGACACCGACGGCAACCGGCACTTCTACGGCTTCGAGTGCGAGAACCTCGGCGACGGCGAGGACCCCTGGCCGCCCGCACAGCTCGACGCCATCGCCCGCGCGGCGGCCGCCCTCTGCCGGGCCCACGGCTGGAGCGCACGCTCGGTCATCGGCCACCGCGAATGGCAGCCCGGCAAGGTCGACCCCCGGGGCTTCACCATGGACCGGCTGCGCGAACGCGTCGCCGAACGCCTGGAGTGACCGGACCGGGCGACCGGGCCCGCCCCGGCGGACAATGAGCGGGTGACCCACCCCGAACTGCGCCCCCGCCCGCCGTCCCCCCTCGCCGAGGCGGCCGACGAACGCTTCGCCGCGCACGGGGTACGGCTCCTGCTCAAGCGGGACGACCTGGTCCACCCGGAGCTGCCCGGCAACAAGTGGCGCAAGCTCGCGCCGAACCTCCGGGCGGCGCTGGAGGCCGGCCACGGCCGGCTCGCCACCTTCGGCGGCGCCTACTCCAACCACCTCCGGGCCACCGCGGCCGCCGGCCGGCTGCTCGGCCTGGAGACGGTCGGCATCGTCCGGGGCGACGAGCTGGCCGGGCGCCCCCTCAACGACTCCCTGGCCCGCTGCGCCGCCGACGGCATGCGGCTGCACTTCACCACCCGCTCCGAGTACCGCCGCAAGGCCGACCCGGACACCCGGGACCGCCTCCTGGCCGCCGCCGGGGCCACGGGGGCGTACGTGGTCCCCGAGGGCGGCAGCAACGCCCTCGCCCTCACCGGCTGCGCGGAACTGGGCCGCGAGCTGCGCGAGGCGTCCGACGTGGTGGCGGTGGCCTGCGGTACGGGCGGCACCCTGGCCGGCCTCGCGGCGGGGCTCGCCCCCGGCCAGCGGGCACTGGGCGTACCGGTCCTGGCCGGGGGCTTCCTGGGCCCGGAGATACGGTCCCTCCAGACGGCGGCCTTCGGCGGCCCGGCCGGCGACTGGACCCTGGCGGAGGGCTTCGACCACGGGGGCTACGCCCGCGTCCCGCCCGCCCTCGACGCCTTCGCCGCCGACTTCGAGTCCCGCCACGGCCTCCCGGTCGAGCGGATCTACGTAGCGAAGCTCCTCTGGGCCCTGCACGCCCTGACCCGGTCCGGCACCTTCCCCCCGGGGTCGACCGTCACGGCCGTCATCACGGGCCGCCCGTAGCCGGACCTCAGGCCGACTCCTCCCGGTACGCCGCCGCCTCCTCCAGGTCCAGGCGGCGCAGCAGCGCGCGGAGCATCTCGTCGTCGATGCGGCGGCGGTCGCGGAGGGAGACGAAGACCTCCCGTTCGGCCTCGATCATCTCCCGGGCCAGCCGGCGGTAGACGTCGTCCGCCGACTCCCCCGTCACCGGGTTGACCTCGCCCAGCCGCTCCCACACCGCGTTGCGCCGCCGCTCCAGGACCGTCCGCAGCCGGTCCGCCAGCGGCGGCGGCATGGTGCTGTTCTCCGGCTGTTCCAGCAGCTCCGCCAGCCGCTCCTCCGCCGCCCGCGAGGCCTCGCTCTGCGCCTGCGCCTCCGCGAGGGTCTCCGCCTGCACGTCCCGCGCCGGCAGCTTCAGCGCCCTGATCAGGGGCGGCAGGGTCAGGCCCTGGACGACCAGCGTGCCGATGACCGTCGTGAAGGTGAGGAACAGGATCAGGTTCCGGTGCGGCACCCCCATCGGCACGGAGAACGCGATCGCCAGCGAGACGACACCGCGCATCCCGGCCCACCCCACGACCGCCGGGGACTTCCAGTCCGTCTCCGGCTCCCGGTGCCGGATCCGCTCCGACACCCACCTCGGCACGAAGGTCGCCGGGAACACCCACACGAACCGCGCCGCCACCACCGCGAGGAACACCGCGAGGGCGTACCAGGCCGCGGCCGCCCCCTCGTACTCCCCGAGCCCCTTCAGGACCACCGGCAGCTGGAGCCCGATCAGCGCGAAGACCACCGACTCCAGCACGAAGGCGACCACCTTCCACACGGCCTCCTCCTGGAGCCGCGTCGCGAAGTCAACCTGCCAGTTGCGGTGGCCGAGGTACAGCCCGACGACCACCACGGCCAGCACCCCCGACGCGTGCACCCGCTCCGCCGCCGCGTACGCCACGAACGGGATCAGCAACGACAGGGTGTTCTGGAGCAGCGGCTCCCTCAGCCGCTTGCGCAGCCAGTGGATGGGGACCATCAGCAGCAGGCCCACCCCGACCCCGCCCACCGACGCCAGCAGGAACTCCGCGACCCCGTCCGCCCAGCCGGCGCCCACTCCGACCGCCGCGGCCAGCGCCACCTTGTAGGCGGTGATGGCGGTGGCGTCGTTCACCAGGGACTCGCCCTGGAGGATCGTCGTCATCCGGTTCGGCAGGCCCAGCCGCCGCGCGATCGCCGTCGCCGCGACCGCGTCCGGCGGCGCGACCACCGCGCCCAGCACCAGCGCCACCGGCAGCGAGAGCCCGGGCACCACCAGGTAGGCGGCGTAGCCGACGGCGAGCGTCGCGAAGAGCACGTAGCCCACCGACAGCAGGGCGATCGGCCGTACGTTGGCCCGCAGGTCGAGGTACGAGCTGTCCACCGCCGCCGTGTGCAGCAGCGGCGGGAGCAGCAGCGGCAGCACGATGTGCGGGTCGAGGGCGTACGAGGGCACCCCCGGCACGTACGCGGCGATCAGCCCCGCGGCGACCAGCAGCAGCGGGGCCGGTACGGGCGTGCGCCGGGCGACGCCCGCCACGGCGGCGCTCCCGGCGACCAGCGCCACCAGCGGCAATACCTCCATCGAAGATCCATCCCATCCGTCGTCACCGTCGTCGCGCCCGCCCCCCGGCCGTAACCTGGCCATCATGAGCGAGTGCACCCACGTTGCCGAACTGCCGCGCCCCGAGCCGGTCCCGCATGCGTTGACCTGCCCGGAATGCGAGGTGCTCGGGAGCCATCCGGTACAGCTGCGGATGTGCCTCGGCTGCGGTTACGTGGGGTGCTGCGACTCCTCCCCCCACCGGCACGCCACCGCCCATCACCGGGACAGCGGCCACCCGGTGATGCGGAGCTTCGAACCGGGCGAAACCTGGCGCTGGTGTTTCGTCGACGGTTCCATCGTCTGAACACGGCTCCTCGGCCGTCCGGGGCCGACGGTTCGATCGGCGTCAGCGGGGTAGGTCAACCCTCCGCCGGTTCCCCCGAATTGGGCCCGCAGACCTCTAGCCACTGTGCGTACTCATGGGCTTACCATCAGTCACCGCACCTGGCGGGGTCGGCCCGTCGCTCCAAGCGGGCGCCATGAGGGGTGCCGCGACACGATCGCCCGGATCGCGATAGCGTCACCGGCGAACAGAGCTCGTACCACCTTGGAGGTGAGGGTGTCCCAGATCGCAGGCGAGCCCGGGACCCAGGACTTCGTGGAAGTCCGGCTGCCGGCTGCGGGTGCCTACCTGTCTGTGCTGCGAACGGCCACGGCCGGTCTCGCGGCACGTTTGGACTTCACCCTCGACGAGATCGAGGACCTCCGCATCGCGGTGGACGAGGCCTGCGCGATCCTGCTCCAGCAGGCCGTGCCGGGCTCCGTCCTCAGCTGCGTCTTCCGGCTGATCGACGATTCGCTGGAAGTGACCGTCTCCGCTCCGACCACGGACGGGCGGGCCCCGGAACGCGACACGTTCGCGTGGACGGTCCTGTCGGCCCTGGCCGGCAAGGTCGAGGCGACGGTCGAGGAGAACAAGACAGTGAGCATCAGCCTCTACAAACAGCGCGGCGCGGGGCCAGGCCCGGCGTGAGCGGCGGGGAGATCCCGGTGCGGGGCGGGGATCGGCCCCGGGTGAGGCACGAGGTCGACGGCGGCATCCCGGAGCAGCAGCACGCCCGGCCGCACCCGGCTGACGCGGATGCGGAAGACGGCTTTTTGGACTCGGCGGAGCGACGGGCGGGCCCTATGAGCGAGAACCAGCACGACCAACCACAGCCCCCGGAGGCAGAGGCCCCGGAGGCACCGGCTGCGCCCCCGGCGGTGCCGGATCCGCGGGACCGCAGCGGCGCGCGGGCCCTGTTCTTCGAGCTGCGGCAGCTGCCCGAGGGATCACCCGAGCGGGCGGAGCTGCGCAACCGGCTGGTCCGGATGCACCTGCCGCTGGTCGAGCACCTGGCGCGGCGCTTCCGCAACCGCGGCGAGCCGCTGGACGACCTGACGCAGGTCGCCACCATCGGCCTGATCAAGTCGGTGGACCGGTTCGACCCCGACCGCGGGGTCGAGTTCTCCACGTACGCCACACCCACCGTGGTGGGCGAGATCAAGCGGCACTTCCGCGACAAGGGCTGGGCGGTACGCGTACCCCGGCGGCTGCAGGAGCTGCGGCTCTCGCTGACCACGGCCACGGCGGAGCTGTCCCAGCAGCACGGCCGGTCCCCGACGGTGCACGAGCTGGCCGAGCGGCTGGGGATCTCCGAGGAGGAGGTGCTGGAGGGGCTGGAGTCGGCCAATGCCTACAGCACGCTCTCCCTGGACGTGCCGGACACCGACGACGAGTCGCCGGCGGTCGCGGACACCCTGGGCTCGGAGGACGAGGCGCTGGAGGGCGTCGAGTACCGGGAGTCCCTCAAGCCGCTGCTGGAGGGACTGCCGCCGCGGGAGAAGCGGATCCTGCTGCTGCGCTTCTTCGGCAACATGACCCAGTCGCAGATCGCGCAGGAGGTCGGCATCTCGCAGATGCACGTCTCGCGGCTGCTGGCCCGCACCCTGGCCCAGCTCCGGGAGAAGCTCCTCGTCGAGGAGTAGGCCGCGCGAGGAGTGCAGGAGGACCCGGCTGCGGCCGGGCTCCGGGCCATCGGGGCCCTGGGCTATCGGGGCCCTGGGCTATCGGGGCCCTGGGCTATCGGGCCTGGTCGCCCGGTCCGATGCCCAGCGCCTCGGTCGCCGTCGGGTTCACCAGCAGCGCGGCGACGGCCACCGCGGCCAGGGCCAGGGCCACGGCGGCGACGGTCATCGCCCCGCCGGTGGTCCACAGGGTCCAGGCCACCGGCAGCGCCATCAGCTGGGTGATCAGCGCCGGGCCGCGGCTCCAGCGGCGGCCCAGGCGCAGCCCGCGCGCCGCGATCAGCGGGAGCGCGGCGAGGGCGAGCAGGGTGATGCCGCCGGTCTCGGCCTGCTGCGGGGAGTCGGGGTCCCCGGCGATGCCGACGAACAGCATGTAGACACCGAGCCCGGCCAGGGCCAGGCCCTCCAGCGCGGTCAGTGCGGCGGCGGCGGTCAGCCGGCCCGGCAGCGCTGCGGGCTCGGGGGCGGCGGGGGCGTGGGGGGTCGGCTTCTTGCTCACCCCAGCAGGGTAGCCGCGGGCCGGAGGGCCCGGACGGTACGGTCGGTATGGGCCGCATATGGAGGGGTGGGTACTCTGGCGACCATGCGTGCTCTTCTCGTGGCCAACCCTGCAGCGACGACCACCAGCGCGCGCACGCGCGACGTCCTGACCCATGCCCTGGCCAGCGAGATGAAGCTGGAGGCGGTGACCACCGAGTACCGGGGGCACGCGCGCGACCTCGGGCGCAGGGCCGCGCGGGAGGGCGTCGACCTGGTGGTGGCGCTCGGCGGCGACGGCACCGTCAACGAGGTCGTCAACGGACTCCTGCACGAGGGCCCCGATCCGGAGCGGCTGCCGGGGCTGGCCGTGGTCCCGGGCGGTTCCACGAACGTGTTCGCCCGCGCGCTCGGGCTGCCGAACGATTCGGTCGAGGCGACGGGTGCCCTGCTGGACGCGCTGCGGGAGAAGCGCGAGCGGACGGTGGGGCTGGGGCTGGCGTCCGGCGTGCCGGGGACCGAGGACGAGTCGGTGCCGGAGCGCTGGTTCACGTTCTGCGCGGGCTTCGGCTTCGACGCGGGCGTGGTGGGGCGGGTCGAGCAGCAGCGCGAGCGCGGCAAGCGTTCGACCCACGCCCTGTACGTGCGGCAGCTGATGCGCCAGTTCTGGGAGGAGCCCAACCGGCGGCACGGCACGATCACGCTGGAGCAGCCCGGCGCGGATCCCGTGACGGATCTGGTGCTGTCGATAGTCTGCAACACCTCGCCCTGGACGTATCTGGGGAACAAGCCCCTTTACGCCTCTCCGGAGGCGTCGTTCGATACCGCACTTGACGTATTGGCGCTCGACCGTTTGTCAACTCCGGCCGTGGCCAGGTACGCGACACAGCTCCTGACCTCGACTCCTGAGCGCGGTCCGCACGGCAAGCACGCGGTGTCTCTGCACGATCTGACCGACTTCACCTTGCATTCGAAGGTTCCGCTCCCTTTCCAGATGGACGGCGATCACCTCGGACTGCGCACCAGCGTTCGGTTCACAGGCGTACGCCGTGCACTGCGTGTGATTGTGTGAGTGGAAGGGCCCAAAGTCCTTTCAGTCGAACGTTTACACGCCAGTCCACCCCCAGGAACTAGGGCTGTGACCTAGTAGACACCGACGAATCCAAAAAAACTTTCCGGAAGGGGTTGTATCCCCGTCCGAGGTTTGCGAATCTCTACATGGCGATCGGGACAGCCCGCAGAACCGGCACCCACACAGACCGCCAGAACCCCACCACGAATCTTCGGACCGCACCAGGCAACTGGGCGTCGGCCCTTCCCTCACGGGGGGATTCGTGAAAGCGTTCACATTCACAAGCAACCTGCCCGCAATACAAGGAGATGGAGCAGCCATGGACTGGCGTCACAACGCCGTTTGCCGCGAGGAAGACCCGGAACTCTTCTTCCCCATCGGCAACACCGGTCCTGCGCTGCTGCAGATCGAGGAAGCCAAGGCCGTCTGCCGCCGCTGCCCCGTCATGGAGCAGTGCCTGCAGTGGGCGCTCGAGTCCGGTCAGGACTCCGGCGTCTGGGGCGGTCTCAGCGAGGACGAGCGCCGCGCCATGAAGCGCCGCGCCGCTCGCAATCGGGCGCGCAACGCCACCGCCTGACATCGACTTTCGAGCCTCGAGCCGCAGCGCGTAGTACCCATATAAGCGCTCAGCAACGTGCTCTTGAGCCCCGGACCGGGAACCTTCGGTCCGGGGCTCAGTGCTTTGCCGCCGCAGTACGACCGAACGGCCCGTCACGTTGAGTGACGGGCCGTTCGTCCTACTTCTGCGGGCTGGCGGGTATGTCGAGGACGACCCGGGTGCCGCGCGGCTCGGCCCGGACCATGTCGAAGGTGCCGCCGAGCTCGCCCTCCACGAGGGTCCGTACGATCTGCAGCCCGAGGTTGCCGGCCCGCTGGGGGTCGAAGCCCTCGGGCAGGCCACAGCCGTCGTCGACGACGGTGATCAGCAGCCGGGAGTCGGTGCGGCCGCTGCCGGAGCGGCTGGCCGACACCTCCACGGTGCCGCCCTCCCCGTGCGTGAAGGCGTGCTCCAGGGCGTTCTGGAGGATCTCCGTCAGCACCATCGACAGCGGAGTGGCGACCTCCGCGTCCAGGATCCCGAACCGGCCGAGGCGCCGGCACTCCACCCGGCCGGGCGAGATCTCGGCGACCATCGCGATCACGCGGTCGGCGATCTCGTCGAACTCGACCCGCTCGTCGAGGTTCTGGGACAGGGTCTCGTGCACGATCGCGATCGAGCCGACGCGGCGGACCGCCTCGTTGAGCGCCTCGCGGGCCTGGGGCGAATCCATCCGACGGCCCTGGAGCCGCAAGAGGGCGGCCACGGTCTGGAGGTTGTTCTTCACCCGGTGGTGGATCTCCCGGATGGTGGCGTCCTTGGTGATCAGTTCACGTTCGCGACGGCGCAGTTCGGTGACGTCGCGGCACAGGACGAGGGAGCCGATGCGGGTCCCCTTGGGCTTGAGCGGGATGGCGCGCAGCTGGATGACGCCGCCGTTGCCCTCGACCTCGGTCTCGCGCGGGGCCCAGCCGCTGGCGAGCTTGACGAGGGCCTCGTCCACCGGGCCCCGGGAGGGGGCGAGCTCGGCGGTGGTGGTGCCGAGGTGCTGGCCGACCAGATCGGCGGCGAGGCCGAGGCGGTGGTAGGCGGAGAGCGCGTTCGGGGACGCGTAGGTCACCACGCCGTCGGCGTCGAGGCGGATGAGGCCGTCGCCGACGCGCGGGGAGGCGTCCATGTCGACCTGCTGCCCCGGGAAGGGGAAGGAGCCCGCGGCGATCATCTGGGCGAGGTCGGAGGCGGACTGGAGGTAGGTGAGCTCCAGCCGGCTCGGTGTACGCACAGTGAGCAGGTTGGTGTTCCGCGCGATCACGCCGAGGACGCGTCCCTCGCGGCGGACGGGGATCGACTCGACGCGGACCGGCACCTCCTCGCGCCATTCCGGGTCGCCCTCGCGCACGATGCGGCCCTCGTCGAGGGCGGCGTCGAGCAGCGGGCGGCGGCCGCGCGGGACCAGGTGGCCGACCATGTCGTCCTGGTAGGAGGTGGGGCCGGTGTTGGGTCGCATCTGCGCCACGGAGACGTACCGGGTGCCGTCGAGGGTGGGGACCCAGAGCACGAGGTCGGCGAAGGAGAGGTCGGAGAGCAGCTGCCACTCCGAGACCAGCAGGTGCAACCACTCCAGGTCGGATTCACCGAGAGCGGTGTGCTGGCGTACGAGGTCGTTCATGGAGGGCACCTTGCGAGCGTACCCCGGGTACGGGGATGACTTTCCCCACCACGAATACTCAGGAGTATCCAGGAAGGGCACACTCCGCGTACTGTTGGAGGAAGTGACGGGTCGGTAGACCCCGCACTTGGATGGACAGGACAGATTGGTCTAGTCCACAATTGGGTTTCAAACTTCCGCCCTCCCCGCACAGGAGGACGGAGCGAGGTGGCCACGCGTTCTGCCCTGACCGCGCAGGCACCTCCCAACGGCCGCCGGGCACCGCACACCCTACGGCCGTGAGTACTCCGGGCTACGGTGCCGGGCGGGCTGAGGGTCCCGCCCTGCACCGTGGCCCAGAGGAAATCACCTCTCGTGCGCATTCCCCCGGCGGATTCCCCGCGCGGATTCCCCGGATTCCCTATCGCGGCCAGGCCAGCAGCGCCCGCTCCGCGACGGCCTCCAGCTCCTCCCGGCTCGCCCCGTCGCGCGACTGCTGCGACATCCCCTGGAGCACCGCCCCGGCGAAGCGGGCCAGCGCCCGCGCGTCCGTTCCGGCCGGCAGCTCGCCGCTCGCGATGTCGGCCTTGATGCGGCTCTCGAACAGCTCCAGGTTGGCGTTGCGGCGCTCGCGCAGGGCCTCGGCCACCTCCTGCGAGGTGGTGTTGGCGGCCGCGCTGATCACCATGCAGCCCGGCGGGTGGGCGGGGTCGGTGTAGATCTCGGCGGCCTCGCGCAGGATGCGGCCGATGGCCGCGGCGGCGGTGGGCTCCTCGGCGAGCGCCACGCTCGCGAAGTCCCCGTACCGGCTGCCGTAGACCACCACGACCTCGTCGAAGAGCTTGCGCTTGTCGCCGAAGGCGGCGTAGAGGCTGGGCGCGCCGATGCCCAGGTTGCGGGTCAGGTCCGCGATGGACGTGGTCTCGTAGCCCTGCTCCCAGAAGGTGAGCATCGCCTTGTCGAGGGCGGCGGCCCGGTCGAAGGAGCGGGGCCTGCCGCGTTGTCCTGTCACCATGGGGACGATTCTATAGCGGTCGCTATGGAATCTGGTACGGTCCCTTTCTGTAGCGACCACTAGCGAATGACGGAGGGGGGCGCGTCATGGGCGTGCTCAAGGGGAAGACGGCACTGGTCACGGGCGGCAGCCGGGGCATCGGGAGGGCCGTCGCCGAGCGGCTGGCGCGGGACGGGGCGCTCGTCGCGGTGCACTACGGGCGCAACGAGGCGGCCGCGAAGGAGACCGTCGGGGCGATCGAGGCGGCCGGGGGCCGGGCCTTCGCCATCGGGGCGGAGCTCGGGGTGCCCGGGGACGCACAGGCGCTCTGGGCCGCGTACGAGGCCCACCCCGCGCACACCGGGCGGGTGGACGTCCTGGTGAACAACGCCGGGGCGGCGACCTTCGCGGGTATCGGGGAGACCGACGAGGAGACCTTCCAGCGGGTCCAGGCCCTCAACGCCCAGGCGCCGTTCTTCGTGATCAAGCACGGGCTGGAGCGGCTGGCGGACGGGGGCCGGATCGTGAACGTGACCGGCACCCCGCACATCGCACTGCCGGCGATCCTGGCCACGGTCATGGCCAAGGGCGCGGTGAACGCGCTGACCGTGTCCCTGGCCGCCGCGCTCGCCCCGCGCGGGATCACGGTGAACTCGGTGGGCCCCGGCATCACGGAGACCGACCTGAACGCGGCCTGGCTGGCCGATCCGGCGGCCCGGGCGCACGCGGCCTCCCGGTCGGTCTTCAACCGGGTGGGCACGGTGGAGGAGGTCGCCGACGTGGTGGCCTTCCTGGCCTCGCCGGACTCGCGCTGGGTCACCGGCCAGCATCTGGACGCCACGGGCGGGCTCCAGCTGGCGCTGCTGTAGCGGGGCGGGGGCGGGCGGCGGCCGACGGGACCACCATGGAAGAGCGGGCGGAGGGCCTACTTCCGCAGGAAGGCTCTGCTAGATTGGTCTATACCACAAGCGCCCCCACCCTCCCCCTCGCTCCGCTGGGGGACCCCCACTCTCAGATCGGCAGGTCCAGCGTGGAAGTTGTCATCGTCCCGGACGCCAAGGCAGGCGGCGAGCTCATCGCGGAGGCCATGGCCGCCCTGGTCCGCCGCAAGCCCGACGCCCTGCTCGGCGTGGCGACCGGCTCTACCCCGCTGCCCGTCTACGAAGCCCTCGCGGCCAAGGTCAAGGCCGGCGAGGTCGACGCCTCCGCGGCCCGGATATGCCAGCTCGACGAGTACGTCGGCCTGCCGGCCGGGCACCCGGAGTCCTACCGCGCGGTCGTGCTCCGCGAGGTCGTCGAGCCCCTCGGCCTGACCGAGGCCTCCTTCATGGGCCCCGACGGCTCCGCCGAGGACGTCCAGGCGGCCTGCGAGGCGTACGACCGGGACCTCGCCGCCGCCGGCGGGGTGGACCTCCAGCTGCTGGGCATCGGCACCGACGGGCACATCGGCTTCAACGAGCCCTGCTCCTCACTGGCCTCCCGCACCCGCATCAAGACGCTGACGGAGCAGACCCGCGTGGACAACGCGCGCTTCTTCGACGACGACATGGAGCAGGTGCCGCACCACGTCATCACCCAGGGCATCGGCACCATCCTCGACGCCCGCCACCTGGTCCTGCTGGCCACCGGCGAGGGCAAGGCCGAGGCCGTCGCGCAGACCGTCGAGGGCCCGCTGTCCGCGCTGGTCCCGGCCTCGGCGCTCCAGCTGCACCGGCACGCGACCGTCGTCGTGGACGAGGCGGCCGCCTCCAAGCTGAAGCTGGCCGACTACTTCCGCCAGACCTACGCCGCGAAGCCGTCCTGGCAGGGTCTGTAACAGCCCCACGGCGTACGAGAAGGCCGGGCCCCCCTCCACGGGGGCCCGGCCTTCTCTTGTTCCCGGGGCGCGCGTCCCGGGCGCGCCCCGGTCCCGGACGCGCCCGGTCTCAGACGCGTCCGGCGATGACCTCGGCCGCGGCCCGCCCGCACACCCGGGAGGCCCCGTGCGTGGCGACGTACAGCACCCCCCGCGGCTCGGCGCGCGGCAGGCCCATCTCCACGACCACGGTGTCCGGCCTGGCCGCGACCAGGGCGCCGAGGATCTCCGTCATCCACGGGTGCCGGTGCGCGTCGCGGACCACCGCCACGACGGTGCGGTCCCCCGCGGCCGCCAGCACGTCGGCGGCCCCGGAGCCCTCGGGGTAGACGCCCGAGCCGGTCCCCGGGAGCAGCTCGGCCAGCTCGGCGGCGACCCCCCACGGGGTCTCGTCGCCCACCGCGATGTTCGCGACGGGTGCGAGCGTGGCGACGTACGGGTCGCGGACCGGAGCCGCCGCGCCCGATACGACGACCGCGCGGCGGGCCGCCGTCAGGCCGATGCCGGACGCGCCGCTCCCCTCCCGCGGCGCGTCCGGACGGGACCGGAGGGTCCAGTCGGCGAGGGCGCGCACCCGGGCGGCGGCGTCGGCGAGCCGCTCCTCCGGGAGCACGCCCTCGCGTACGGCGGCGACCAGCGCGTCGCGCAGGCGCAGCACGGTCGCCTCGTCGGCGAGGCCCCCGCCGACGCAGATGGCGTCGGCGCCGGCCGCGATGGCGAGCACCGAGCCGCGCTCGATGCCGTACGTCCCGGCGATGGCGTTCATCTCCATGCCGTCGGTGACGATGAGGCCCTCGTAGCCCAGCTCCTTGCGCAGCAGGCCGGTGAGGATCTGCGGGCTGAGGGTGGCGGGGCGGGTCGGGTCGAGGGCGGGCACCAGGATGTGGGCGCTCATGACGGCCTTGGTGCCGGCCTCGATGGCCGCCCTGAACGGGATCAGCTCACGGGCCTGGAGGGTGTCGAGGTCCACGTCGATGCGGGGCAGCGCGTGGTGCGAGTCGACGTTGGTGTCGCCGTGGCCCGGGAAGTGCTTGGTGCAGGCGGCGACGCCGGCGGCCTGGAGGCCCTCGACGTACGCGGCGGTGTGCCGGGCGGCGAGGGTGGTGTCGGCGCCGAAGGAGCGGACGCCGATGACCGGGTTGTCGGGGTTGGAGTTGACGTCCGCGGACGGGGCCCAGTTGAGGTTGACCCCGCACTCGGCGAGCCGGCGGCCCAGCTCGCGGGCGACCTCGCGGGTCAGGGCGGTGTCGTCGACGGCGCCGAGGGCGAGGTTGCCGGGGAAGGACGAACCGCCCCGGACCTCCAGCCGGGTGACGTCGCCGCCCTCCTCGTCGATGGCGACGAGGACGTCCTCCCGTACCGCCCGCAGCTGCGCGGTGAGCGCGGCGAGCTGCTCGGGCGAGGCGATGTTGCGGCCGAACAGGCCGACGGCGGTGAGGCCTTCGCCGACCTGGCGCAGCAGCCAGGCGGGGGCGGTGGTGCCCTCGAAGCCGGGCTGGAGGACCGCGAGGGCATCGCGGGTGAGCGTGTCACTGCGGTGCGCAAGGATCGTCATGGTCCGTTATCCCTTCACGGCGCCGGAGGTCATGCCGCCGACGGCCTTGCGCTGGAGGAAGATGAAGATCACCAGGACGGGGATCGCGAAGATCGAGGACGCGGCCATGGTGGCGCCCCAGTCGTTGCCGAAGGCGGTCTTGAACTGGGTCAGCCACAGGGGCAGGGTCTGGGCGGTCTTGTCCTTGTTGAGGATCAGGACCATCGCGAACTCGTTCCAGGCGGTGATGAAGCCGAAGAGCGAGGTGGACATCAGGCCGGGGGCCAGCAGCGGGAAGATCACCTTGCGGAAGGCCTGGCCGCGGGTGCAGCCGTCGATCTGGGCGGCCTCCTCCAGGGTCACCGGGACGGCGGCGATGAAGCCGCGCAGGGTCCAGATGGTGAAGGGGAGGACCATCGCGAAGTAGATCGCGGTCAGTACGGCGAGGCTGTTCAGCATCTCGGCGTCGCGCATGATCATGTACATCGCGATGACCATGACCTCCCAGGGGGCCATCTGGGCCATCATCACGCCGAGGACGAGGCCCTTGCGGCCCTTGAACTTCATGCGGGCGATCGCGAAGCTCGCGGCGAGGGCGACCAGCAGGGCCAGCAGGACGGCGCCCACGGTGACCACGAGGCTGTTGGTGACGTACGTCCAGAAGTTCTCGACGCCGGTGGCCTTGGAGAAGTTGTCCAGCGTCGGGGTGAAGACGAAGACCGGGTCCTTGGTGAGGATCTCGCTGTTCGGCTTGAGGGCCGAGGAGAACATCCAGTACACCGGGAAGACGAAGACCAGGGCCAGGAGCACGGCGCCGGCGTTCTTGGCGACGGTCGCGGGGCGCAGCGGCTTGCGGGTGCGCAGCTGCTGTGCGGGCTTGTTCGGGGCGGTGGTGGTGCTCACTGCTCCTCCTCCTGCTTCAGGATCAGGCGGAAGTAGAAGGACATGACGACCAGCAGGATCACGATCGTCAGGACGGAGATCGCGGCGGCGAGACCGTAGTGGGCCTGGCTCTGGCCCTCGACGTAGGCGAAGACCGGGAGGATCTCGGAGGCGCGGTCCGGGCCGCCCTTGTTCATCGCGTAGACCTGGGTGAAGGCCTTGAAGACCCAGATCACCTCGAGGAACGTGGTGACCAGGAAGAAGGGCTTGAGGTTCGGGAAGACGACCTTCCAGAAGGTCTGCCAGCCGTTGGCCCCGTCCATGCGGGCGGCCTCGTACAGCTCGGCGCCGACCGTGGTGAGGCCGGCGTACATGTTGAGGGCGACGAAGGGGATGGAGCCCCAGACGACCAGGAGCGTGACGATCGTCAGGGTGGACAGGCCGGTCTCGAACCAGTTGTGCTGCTCGTAGCCGGAGAAGCCAAGGGTGCGCATCACCCAGTTCATGACGCCGAACTGCTCGTCGAACAGCCAGTAGAAGACCTGGACGGAGGCGACGATCGGCATGGCCCAGGCCATCACCAGCGCCATCGACAGGACCAGGCGCATCCACTTGCCGAGGCGGTTCAGCAGGATGCCGATGAGGCTGCCGATCACCATGATCAGTACGACGTTGGCCAGGGTGAAGGCGAAGCTGCGGACGACGACGGTCCAGAAGTTCGGGTCGCCGAGCAGCTGGGTGTAGTTGTCGAATCCCGCGAAGGGGTACTTCCGCTGGATGAACTCGATCTTGTTGATGTCCTGGAAGGACAGGATCACGTTCTTGATCAGCGGGTACAGCAGCAGGAGCGCGAGGCCGGCCACGGCGGGCAGGACCAGCAGGTAGGGCAGCCACCCCGAGGGGAGCGACTTTCTGCCCCCGCGAGGAGACGTATCACTGGGGCCGGTCCTGGCGGTGGGTGCCTTCGGCGGCCGTCCGGCGGACTTGTGTGGTGCGTCCTGTGGAGCGCTGGTCGTCGCTCCCTGGGAGTGCACGGTCATGGCTTGGCTTCCTCGCGGTTGACTGTGGAGTCAAATGCGCGACCGGGGGCGCGGCAGGCGGCTGGCCGCCCGCCGCACCCCCCGGTGCGTTCACACTGCTGGGCTGTGCGGGTACTGCTGGGTGGGGCTGTTACTTGTTGATGCGGTTCGCGATTTCCTTGTCCGCGTCCGCGCCCGCCTTGGCGGCGTCCTCACCCTTCAGGACCTTGGTCATGAACTCCTTGATCGGGTTCGGCTCGGTCTCGACGTTCGCCCAGCCCGCGGTCACCGGGGTGATCTTGCCGTTCGCGCCGGCCTTGGCCATGGCCTCGGCGAAGGAGCCGGCGGCCGGGGCGAAGTTCGCGCCGACCTGGTTGGGCAGCAGCGCGCCCTTGACCTCGGCGGCGTACTTGGTCATCTGGTCCTTGCCGGTGGCGAGGGTCAGCCACTCCTTGGCGAGCTCCTTGTTCTTGGAGCGCTCGGCCACGGCGAGGTTCGAGCCGCCGAGGAAGACGGTGCCGGACTTGTCGGCCGTCTTGCCCGGGATCGGGAAGTAGCCGAAGTCGGCCTCCTTGCCCGCGTCCTTCAGGGCCTTCTCGGCACCGCCGGCCTCCCAGCCGAGGCCGATCCAGGAGGAGACGCCGCCCTTGGGGACGATGTCGGTGGACTGCTGCGGGGTGGCCTCGTCCTTGTCCTTCGGGGCGGTGGAGAAGGACTGGAGCTTCTTGTAGAAGTCCATCGCGGAGGCGGCCTGCGGGGTGGCCAGCTGGCCCTTCCACTTGCCGCCGTCCTTGACGGCGAGCTCGCCGCCCTCGTCCCAGATGAAGCCGGCGAGGATGTACCAGCTCTGGCCGGGCAGGTAGATCGGCTGGGCGGACGGGTCGGACGCCTTCAGCTTCTCCAGGCCGGCGATCCACTCGTCGCGGGTCTTCGGCGGGGTGACGCCGGCCTTCTCGTAGGCCTTCTTGTCGTAGACGACGACGCGGTTGGCGGCGTACCAGGGGGCGGAGTAGAGCTTGCCCTCGACCTCGGCGGAGGCGAGCATGCTCTTCTGCCAGGCGTCGGCGCCGAGCTTGGCCTTGTCCTTGGTCAGGTCGGCGAGGCCGCCGGTGACCGCGTAGCCGGCGGTCTGGGTGTTGCCCAGCTCAAGGACGTCCGGCGGGGTGTTCTCGGAGAGGGCCGTGGTGACCTTCTCCTGGATGCCGGTCCACTTCTGCTCCTCGACCTTGACCGTGACACCGGGGTGCTTGGCCGAGAACTCCTTGTTGACCTGCTCGATCCAGGCCTTGGGAGCGGAACCGTCCATCACCCAGACGGTGATCTCCTTGGCGCCACCCGACGCGTCGGACTCCGGCTTGTCGTCGCCGCCGTTGCCGCACGCCGCGACACCGACCATCATGCCCACGACACCGACCGCCGCAATGAGCTTGCGCTTCACGCCACCCTCCTCAGGGATGCTGCTGCTTTGCACCTTCCCTCGCCCGCCGCGGTGACGTACGTACCAAGTACTGCCGTGGGGCCGGGATCTGATCCACATTGGTTTAGACCAGTACCGGGAGCTTGGCCTAGACCTTTAGGGGTGTCAAGGGTCTAATGAGCGGGTGCTCGGTCCGTTATCGGACCGACACCTGGGGGAGGGGAGGAGGCCTGCCCTCCCGCCCGTGTCACCATGTGACCGCACATATCGGAGGAGCCGGTGACGGCAGCGAAACTGGAGTCGGGAAGGCGGGCGGCGATGGCCACCGAAGGGGCGACCACGGAGCCGGAAGGCGGGGCAGCCACTCGGACGGCGCGTGTGCCCAAGTACTACCGACTCAAGCGGCACTTGCTCGACATGACCGACACGCTCCCCCCCGGCACCCCCGTGCCGCCCGAGCGTACTCTCGCGGCCGAATTCGACACCTCCCGGACCACCGTCCGGCAGGCCCTCCAGGAACTCGTCGTCGAGGGCCGGCTGGAGCGCATCCAGGGCAAGGGCACCTTCGTCGCCAAGCCCAAGGTCTCGCAGCCGCTGCAACTCTCCTCCTACACCGAGGACATGCGGGCCCAGGGCCTGGAGCCCACCTCCCAGCTGCTGGACATCGGGTACGTCACGGCCGACGACACCCTCGCGGGCCTCTTGAAGATCGCCACGGGCGGGCGGGTCCTGCGCATCGAGCGGCTGCGCCTGGCCAGCGGCGAACCGATGGCCATCGAGACCACCCACCTGTCGGCCAAGCGCTTCCCGGCGCTGCGCCGCTCCCTCGTCAAGTACACCTCGCTCTACACCGCCCTCGCCGAGGTGTACGACGTCCGGCTCGCGGAGGCCGAGGAGACCATCGAGACCTCCCTCGCCACCCCCCGGGAGGCCGGACTGCTCGGGACCGACGTGGGTCTGCCGATGCTGATGCTCTCGCGGCACTCCCTGGACGCCGACGGAGAACCGGTCGAATGGGTGCGATCGGTATATCGCGGCGACCGTTACAAGTTCGTTGCCCGTCTCCAGCGACCTGCCACCTGATCACCGGTTGACTACCCCTTCGACCTGGGTGGACGCTCGTACCGCTATGCGGACGGGGGCTTACATCCAGCGGTAACCCCCCGTAGATTCCCTGCGCTTAAGCAGATGATCAACGAGGGGACGAGGATCATGCCGGAACCGGAAGCAACAGGTACGGACGGGGCTCCGACAGCGGGAGGATCGGCGGGCCCCGGCTCGTCCCCTCCTTCGGGGCGGACCTCCCCCCAGTCGGTCGCCGTCTGGGTGGGCGTGGCCCTCGTCGGGGCCCTCGGCTGGGGCGTACTGGCCCTGTCCCGGGGCGAGGAGATCTCGGCCGCGTGGCTGCTCGCCGCCGCGCTGGGCTCGTACGCCATCGGGTACCGCTTCTACTCCCGGTTCATCGCCACCCGCGTCCTGAGGCTCGACAAGACGCGGGCCACCCCCGCCGAACGCCTCGACAACGGTGTCGACTTCCACCCCACCGACCGGCGCGTGCTCTTCGGCCACCACTTCGCCGCCGTCGCCGGTGCCGGCCCCCTGGTCGGCCCGGTGCTCGCCGCGCAGATGGGCTACCTGCCGGGCACCATCTGGATCGTCGCGGGCGTCATCTTCGCCGGCGCCGTCCAGGACATGGTGACGCTGTTCTTCTCCACGCGGCGCGACGGCCGCTCGCTCGGCCAGATGGCCCGGGACGAGATCGGTCCCGTCGGCGGCGCCGCCGCCCTCGTCGCCGTGTTCGTCATCATGGTCATCCTGCTGGCCGTGCTCGCGCTGGTCATCGTCAACGCCCTGGCGCACTCCCCCTGGGGCGTCTTCTCCATCGGCATGACCATCCCGATCGCCCTCTTCATGGGCGTCTACCTGCGCGTCCTGCGCCCGGGCCGGGTCACCGAGGTCTCCGTCATAGGCGTCGCGCTGCTGCTGCTCGCCATCGTCGCCGGCGGCTGGGTCGCCGACTCCTCCTGGGCGAGCACCTTCACCCTGGAGAAGGAGACGCTGGTCATCTGGATGGTCGTGTACGGCTTCATCGCCTCGGTGCTGCCGGTGTGGCTGCTGCTCGCGCCCCGCGACTACCTGTCCACGTTCATGAAGGTCGGCACCATCGCGCTGATGGCCGTCGGCGTGGTCATCGCGATGCCGACGCTGAAGATGCCCTCGGTCACCGACTTCGCCACCCGCGGCGACGGCCCGGTCTTCGCCGGGTCGATGTTCCCCTTCGTCTTCATCACCATCGCCTGCGGGGCCCTGTCCGGCTTCCACGCCCTGGTCTCCTCGGGCACCACCCCGAAGATGATCCAGAAGGAGACCCAGGTCCGGGTCATCGGCTACGGCGCCATGCTCACCGAGTCCTTCGTCGCCGTGATGGCGGTGATAGCGGCGAGCATCATCGAGCCCGGCCTCTTCTTCGCGGTGAACTCCCCCGGCGGCGTCATCGGCGCCACCGTCCAGACCGCCTCCAAGGCCGTCACCGACTTCGGCTTCGCCATCAGCCCGGAGGCCCTCGCGCAGGCCGCGAAGGACGTCGAGGAGGCCAGCCTGCTGTCCCGTACGGGCGGTGCGCCGACCTTCGCACTCGGGATGTCGGAGATCTTCTCGTCGGTCGTCGGCGGCGCCGGGATGAAGGCCTTCTGGTACCACTTCGCCATCATGTTCGAGGCCCTGTTCATCCTGACCACCGTCGACGCCGGCACCCGCGTCGGCCGGTTCATGCTCCAGGACACCCTCGGCAACGTGCACAAGTCCTTCAAGGACGTCAGCTGGAAGCCGGGCGTGTGGCTCGCGAGCGCCATCGTCGTCGGCGGCTGGGGCTACTTCCTGTGGGTCGGCGTCAAGGACCCGCTGGGCGGCATCAACCAGCTCTTCCCGCTGTTCGGCATCGCGAACCAGCTGCTCGCGGCGGTCGCCCTGGCCGTCTGCACCACGCTGCTGGTCAAGTCCGGGCGGCTCAAGTGGGCCTGGGTCACGGGCGTTCCGCTGGCCTGGGACGTGGCCGTCACCCTCACCGCGAGCTACCAGAAGATCTTCTCCGACGACGTGAAGGTCGGCTTCTTCGCGCAGCGCGACAAGTACCAGACCGGCATCGACGCCGGGAAGGTGCTGCCGCCCGCCAAGAACATGGACGACATGCACACCGTGGTCACCAACGCCACGGTCGACGGGGTCCTGTCGGCGCTGTTCGCGGTCCTGATCATCATCGTGCTGGTGGACGCGGCCCGGGTCTGCCTCAAGGCCGTCTCCGCCCCCGGGTCGGTCCGCCTCTCCGAGGTGCCGTGGACCGAGTCGAAGATCATCGCCCCGGCCGGGCTCATCGCCACCGCCGAGGAGAAGGCCGAGCTCGCGGCCGCCGGCCTCGACGGGAGCGGGGGCAAGGCCAAGGAGCCGGTCGCGTGAGCGGGGTGCGCGGGGCGCTGGCGAAGGCCCGGTTCTACGTACGGGAGTTCTCCGGCGAGGCCGCGTACGACCGCTACGTGGCGCACGCCCGCTCGCACGACCCGGACGCCGAGGTCCTGACCCGGCGCGCCTTCGAGCGGGCCCGCACCGACGCCCGCGAGGCGGACCCGCGCGAGGGCTTCCGCTGCTGCTGAGGAGCCAGAAGGGCCCCGCCGGACCTCCGGCGGGGCCCTTCGGCGCAGCCGGGGTCAGCGCACCCAGTCCTTGAGGGGCTCGGTCTGGAGGGTGATGCCGACGGGGTCGGGGAGCGTGACTTCCTTACCGAAGGGAACGGTGCGTACGGTCTCGTAGCATGTGCCGTCCGGGTCACTGTGGACGAGAACCTGGCACTTGAGCCGGTCGATGAGCAGGTAGACGGGGATGCCGGTCTCGGCATACGCGCGCGGCTTCTCGACCCGGTCGCGCCGTTCGGTGTCGGAGTCCCACGAGGTCACCTCGACGGCCATCAGGATCGGGCCCGGATCCACCCAGTCGCCCTGCCCGACGAACGCGTCCTCATGCGCCAGGATTCCATCCGGAATGGCGCGCCCGCCCCGGTACTGTTCGGCCTTGATCCCCTGCCCCGCGTGCAGCCAGAACCCTGGGCGGTGCTGGATACAGATCCGGGACAGCCACACGATGATCCGCCCATGGTCCCCGTCCGGCATCGCCTTGCTCCTCAGCACCCCACCGATGAATTCCAGCCGCAGCCCCTCCTCCTCGCGGGCCGCTATCCGTGCCAGGTGCTCGAACGCTTCGGTCGTCATGTGGGGATGGTCGGTCATGAGGGTCATGCCTCGCTCGCCTTCCTCGACGGTGCTGTCTCCGACGATAGCGGAGAGGTACGCCAGAGGGACGCGGAGTCGCGGGCGACACAACATCTAGGGGGTCACACAGACCCGGCCCACCACATGTATGCTCATCCTCGCTGTCGCCGCAGGGGAATCCGGTGCGAATCCGGAACTGTCCCGCAACGGTATGAAAAGTCCGAGGACCTGCCGACAGTGCGCCCGGATCGACCGAACCGGGTGCCGACACGTCCGGGCCTCGCGGTTGGGCCGGTGGACGCCATGCGGTGTGTACGCGATCCCGTCGCGCCCGCATGCGCCTCCCCGCGCCCCACCCGCCGATGACCGGGCCGAGCGAGGGAGAGCTCCCGCCGTGACCATCGCGCCTTCCGCACCGCGCGCCGAGTCCGTTTCTGGCGACACCACCGAAGGCCCGGGGGCCGCGCTGCTGCGTACTCTCACCGAGCTGACCGCCGACCTCCCCGACACCGACCCCGGCCGGATCGCCGCCGCCGCCCTGCGCGGCCGCAGCGCCTCCGCCGACGAGGCCGAGCTGCGCGGGCTGGCCACCGAGGCCGCGGCGGGCCTGATCTCCGAGGACCCCGCCTACTCCCGCCTCGCCGCCCGCCTGCTCACGCTGGCCGTGGCCGACGAGGCCGCCGGGCAGGGCGCGACGTCCTTCGCCGAGTCCGTCGTCGTCGGCCACCGCGAGGGCCTGATCGCCGACCGCACCGCCGAGTTCGTCGCCGCCCACGCCGCCCGTCTGAACGCGCTGGTCGAGCACGCGCTCGCCGAGGGCGCGGACGACCGCTTCGGCTTCTTCGGCCTGCGCACCCTGCACAGCCGCTACCTGCTGCGCCACCCGATCACCCGCCAGGTGATCGAGACCCCGCAGTACTTCATGCTGCGCGTGGCCTGCGGCCTCGCCGAGGACGAGAGCGTCCAGGCCGTCGAGGAAGTCGCCTCGCTGTACGGCCTGATGAGCCGGCTCGACTACCTGCCGTCGTCGCCGACCCTGTTCAACTCGGGTACGCGCCACCCGCAGATGTCCTCCTGCTACCTGCTGGACTCCCCGCTGGACGAGCTGGACTCGATCTACGACCGCTACCACCAGGTGGCGCGCCTGTCCAAGCACGCCGGCGGCATCGGCCTCTCCTACTCCCGCATCCGCGCCCGCGGTTCGCTGATCCGCGGCACCAACGGCCACTCCAACGGCATCGTGCCGTTCCTGAAGACCCTCGACGCCTCCGTCGCCGCCGTGAACCAGGGCGGCCGCCGCAAGGGCGCCGCGGCCGTCTACCTGGAGACCTGGCACGCGGACATCGAGGAGTTCCTGGAGCTCCGCGACAACACCGGCGAGGACCAGCGCCGTACGCACAACCTCAACCTGGCCCACTGGATCCCGGACGAGTTCATGCGCCGCGTGAACGCCGACGCCGACTGGTCGCTGTTCTCCCCGGCCGACGTCCCCGAGCTGGTCGACCTCTACGGCGACGAGTTCGACGCCGCCTACGTCAAGGCCGAGGCGGCGGGCCTCGCCAAGAAGACCATGCCGGCCCGCGACCTCTACGGCCGCATGATGCGCACCCTCGCGCAGACCGGCCAGGGCTGGATGACCTTCAAGGACGCCTCCAACCGGACCGCGAACCAGACCGCGCTGCCCGGCACCGTCGTCCACTCCTCCAACCTCTGCACCGAGATCATCGAGGTCACCAACGACGGCGAGACGGCCGTCTGCAACCTCGGCTCGGTCAACCTCGGCGCGTTCGTCGCCGACGGCGAGATGGACTGGGCGCGCCTGGACGAGACCGTCCGCACCGCCGTGACCTTCCTCGACCGCGTGGTGGACATCAACTTCTACCCGACCGAGCAGGCCGGCCGCTCCAACGCCAAGTGGCGTCCGGTGGGCCTGGGCGCGATGGGCCTCCAGGACGTCTTCTTCAAGCTGCGCCTGCCCTTCGACTCGGCCGCGGCGAAGGCCCTGTCCACGAAGATCTCCGAGAGGATCATGCTGGCCGCGTACGAGGCCTCCTGCGACCTCGCCGAGCGCTCCGGCCCGCTCCCGGCCTGGGCCGAGACCCGTACCGCCCAGGGCGTCCTGCACCCGGACCACTACGAGACCGAGCGCCACTGGCCCGAGCGCTGGGAGGCCCTGCGCGCCCGCATCGCGAAGACCGGCATGCGCAACTCCCTGCTCCTGGCCATCGCCCCGACGGCGACGATCGCCTCGATCGCGGGCGTGTACGAGTGCATCGAGCCGCAGGTCTCCAACCTCTTCAAGCGCGAGACCCTCAGCGGCGAGTTCCTCCAGGTCAACGGCTACCTGGTGGAGGACCTCAAGCAGCTCGGCGTGTGGGACGCGCAGACCCGCGAGGCGCTGCGCGACTCCTCCGGCTCCGTCCAGGGCTTCGGCTGGATCCCGGCGGAGATCCGCGAGCTGTACCGCACGGCGTGGGAGATCCCGCAGCGCGGCCTGATCGACATGGCGGCGGCCCGTACGCCGTACCTGGACCAGAGCCAGTCGCTGAACCTGTTCCTGGAGACGCCGACCATCGGCAAGCTCAGCTCGATGTACGCGTACGCCTGGAAGCAGGGCCTGAAGACCACGTACTACCTGCGCTCGCGCCCGGCGACGAAGATCGCCCGCGCCGCGTCCGGCGCCGCCGCCGTCCCGGCCGCCGCCACCCCCGCCCAGCTGCCCCAGGCCCTCGACGCCGAGGCGCTGGCCTGCTCCCTTGAGAACCCCGAGTCCTGCGAGGCCTGCCAGTAATGAGCTCCACCGAGAAGAAGAACCTCCTCGACCCGGGCTTCGAGCTCACGCTCCGCCCGATGCGCTACCCGGACTTCTACGAGCGCTACCGGGACGCGATCAAGAACACGTGGACGGTCGAGGAGGTCGACCTCCACTCGGACGTCGCCGACCTCGCGAAGCTGACGCCGGCCGAGCAGCACATGATCGGCCGTCTGGTCGCGTTCTTCGCGACGGGCGACTCGATCGTCTCGAACAACCTGGTGCTGACGCTCTACAAGCACATCAACTCCCCTGAGGCGCGCCTGTACCTGTCGCGCCAGCTGTTCGAGGAGGCCGTGCACGTCCAGTTCTACCTGACGCTGCTCGACACCTACCTGCCCGACCCGGACGACCGCGCGGCCGCCTTCGACGCGGTCGAGGAGATCCCCTCCATCCGCGAGAAGGCGCAGTTCTGCTTCAAGTGGATGGACTCGGTCGAGAAGATCGAACGGCTGGAGACGGCCGCCGACCGGCGCCGCTTCCTGCTGAACCTGATCTGCTTCGCGGCGTGCATCGAGGGCCTGTTCTTCTACGGCGCCTTCGCGTACGTGTACTGGTTCCGCTCGCGCGGTCTGCTGCACGGTCTGGCGACGGGCACCAACTGGGTCTTCCGCGACGAGACCATGCACATGAACTTCGCCTTCGAGGTCGTGGACACGGTCCGCAAGGAGGAGCCGGAGCTCTTCGACGACGCGCTCCAGCAGCAGGTCACCGACATGCTGAAGGAAGCCGTCGAGGCGGAGCTGCAGTTCGGCCGCGACCTGTGCGGTGACGGCCTGCCGGGCATGAACACCGACTCGATGCGCGAGTACCTGGAGTGCGTCGCGGACCAGCGCCTGGTCCGCCTCGGCTTCCCGCCGGTGTACGGCTCGCAGAACCCGTTCTCCTTCATGGAGCTCCAGGGCGTCCAGGAGCTGACGAACTTCTTCGAGCGCCGCCCGTCGGCCTACCAGGTCGCCGTGGAGGGCACGGTCGACCTGGACGAGGACTTCTAGGGCCGTCCCGGCCGGCGTTCGGCGCGACGACGTCCCCGCCCGTGGCTCCACGGGCGGGGACGTCGTGCTGTGGCGGTGCTACTTCTTGCAGGTGACGCTGGCGCTCGCCTGCTCCGTCTTCCCCTGCGAGGGGCCGCTGTCGATCACGAACTTCTGGCTGACCGTGGCCGTCGTGGACCCGGCCGGAACGGCCGCCTGGTCGGTGACCGTCTTGGTCCCGTCGCCTGCGAACTCGACGGTCCCGGGCACCTTTCCGGAGGTCCGCTCCCAGTGGTACCGGACCGTGCCGGTGCCGGAGCCGACCAGGGTGGCGGTGAACCGGATGCCCTGGGCGCAGTCGGCCTCGCCGCTCGCCGGATCGGCCTTGACCTGGAGCTGGCTGATGACGACGTTGCGGGAGGTGTTGCCCTGGCGCTCGTCCTCCTCGCCCTCCTTCTTGCCCACCTTGCCGCCCTTGGCCTGGCCCTCCTTGAAGCCCGCCTCGTAACCCACCTTGTAGCCGTCCGCGAAGCCCTTGTCCTGCAGGGCCTTGCACTCGTCGGCGGTCAGTCCGGGCCGGTTCTTGACGGCGTCGTCGTAGCTCTTGCGGTAGGTGTCCGCGAAGCCGTCCTCCCGGCCGTCCTTGAGCCCCTCCGTACGGCCCAGCCGGTACCCGGTGGTCTCGGCCTTCGCCCCGTCGCAGGCGGACGGCGCGTCGATCACCTTGCAGGTGGTCGTGCGCGCACCCGCCTCCGGACCCTCCTTGGCGTAGAAGCCCACGCCGGCCCCGGGGGCACCCTGGTCGGGGCGCAGCGGCACCGAGTAGGTGCCGTCCGCAGGGACCGGGCCGCCTCCGATGTTGTCGCCGTTGCGGAAGAAGTTGACGTACTTGCCGGGCTCGAAGCCCGAGCCCGAGATCAGGTAGCCCGGCCCGTTGGTGAAGGTGTGCGGTTTGATGCTGCATTCCACGGCGGGAGCCGCCGCGGCGCTCGTCCAGGCGGTCAGGGGCCCTATCGCCAGGGCCATCACCACGGGCACGATGCCGACGGCCGTACGGCGTCTGCGGAGCATCGTCTCGCCTCCTTCCGATGAGGAGTCTGCGGCGATGTCCACGCGGGATCGAGGTCGGCGGCATCTCCGCTCGGTCGGACGGCTCGGCCGGAGGGGAGCGGGAAGCAGGAATTTCCGGGCCTGCGGCCGGTGTCGGTGGTGCCGCCCTCTCTCTCCATGCTGGCCCGGCCCGGGGGCGGTGTCGACCGCAGGCGGACCGCGCTCAGTGCGCGACGCGGCCCCGGCGCCAGGCGGTGGAGCGGGTGACGGCCCGGCGGGGTGCGGCCGCCGGGCGGGGCGTCGCCGCCGAGTGCTCGCGGGCGGCGGCCCTGAGCCGGCGGTCGGTGCGGCGGTCGTGCAGGGCTCCGTACAGGGCGGGGGCGAGGAGGAGGGCGGCGACAGCGAGGACGGTCACGTAGTCGAGGAACGTGTTCATGACTCAAAGATCGCCGGAGCAGCCGGAACCGGACAGTGGCAGGACTGTCATGGAAGAACGAATTACTGCCACACTGGATCCATGCTGAAAAACGTGGCGGTGGCCCTCGTCGACGGAGTGGCGCCCTTCGAGTTCGGGATCTTCTGCGAGGTCTTCGGGATCGACCGGAGCGAGCAGGGGCTGCCCGTGTACGACTTCGCGGTGTGCGCGGCCGAGGACGGGCCGCTGACCATGGCGGACGTCGGGTTCTCCATCGCGCCGGCGCACGGGCTGGAGCGGCTGGAGGAGGCCGATCTGATCTGCCTGCCCGCCGACCGCCGGGCGCCGGTACGGGACTACCCCGAGCCCTTCCTCGACGCCCTGCGCCGGGCCGTGGACCGGGGGGCGCGGGTGCTCAGCGTGTGCAGCGGCGCCTTCGTGCTCGGCGCGGCCGGGCTGCTGGACGGGCGGCGCTGCACCACGCACTGGATGCACGCCGCGGCGCTGACCCGCCGCTATCCGGCGGCCCGGGTCGACCCGGACGTGCTGTACGTCGACGAGGGGTCGGTGATCACCTCCGCCGGCACCGCCTCGGGCATCGACGCCTGCCTGCACGTGGTCCGCCAGGAGCACGGCGCCGAGGTGGCCAACACCATCGCCCGGCGGATGGTCGTACCGCCCCACCGCGACGGCGGCCAGGCCCAGTTCATCCAGCGGCCGCTCCCCCGCACCGCCTGCGACACGGTCGGCGAGGTGATCGGGTGGATGACCCGGCACCTGGACGAGGAGATCACCGTCGAGGGGCTGGCGGAGCGGGCCCACATGTCGCCGCGGACCTTCGCCCGCCGCTTCCTCCAGGAGACGGGGACCACCCCGTACCAGTGGGTGCTGCGCCAGCGGGTGCTGCTGGCGCAGGAGTTGCTGGAGGCCACCGACGACACGGTGGACGCCATCGCCGGCCGCAGCGGCTTCGGAACCGCGGCCGCCCTGCGCCACCACTTCCTGCGGACCCTCGGCACCACCCCGAACGCCTTCCGCCGCGCCTTCCGGGGACCCCGGGCGGTGGCCTGACCGGAGCCCAACGGCCGGTAATCGACGGTGACTTGACATTCGGGGGAGGTGGGTCTGGCCGGGCTCCGGCGGCGGTGATGTCATCCGAATGCGCCGACCGCGCCCCGCACCGCGCGCGCCGGCCACTCCCCCCACACACGAGGGCCCCGCTCCGGTTCCGGAGCGGGGCCCTCGTTCGCGTGCGGCGCACGGGCGGGATCAGTCGTTCGGGACGACCTCGTAGCGCGGGGTGTTCTCCGCCATCTGGCGCAGCGCGTCCTTGCGGTCGCGCTTCGAGAGGCGGTCGATGTACAGGTAGCCGTACAGGTGGTCGGTCTCGTGCTGGAGGCAGCGCGCGAAGTAGCCGGTGCCGCG
Source organism: Streptomyces sp. NPDC033966 (assembly GCF_055575955.1). Classification (NCBI taxonomy): domain Bacteria; kingdom Bacillati; phylum Actinomycetota; class Actinomycetes; order Kitasatosporales; family Streptomycetaceae; genus Streptomyces; species Streptomyces sp. NPDC033966. The sequence continues at coordinate 534,434 of NZ_JBVIRQ010000001.1, forward strand.
GACCTTGATCGGGTTGCCCTGCGCGTCCTGGCCGGTGACCTCGGCGTAGTCCGGGCGGGCCAGCGAGGCGTACGCGGTCGGGACCGAAAGGCAGCCCTCGTTCGAGTCGTCCAGCACGCGGGCCGCGGCGGGCAGCTCGACGAGCTTGGGGTTGACCACGACGCCGGTGTGGCGCACGCCGTCGTCGTCCGGGCAGTCGTAGACGAAGACCTTGGCGTCCACGCCGATCTGGTTGGCGGCCAGGCCCACGCCCTCGGCGGTCTTCTGGCTGGCGAACATGTCGTCGATCAGCCGCGCCAGTTCGTCGCCGAACTCGGTGACGTCCTTGCACTCGCTGTGCAGCACCGGGTTGCCCACGACCGTGATCGGGCGGGACGTACCGCGCTCGCGGTAGGCCAGCTCGCGCGCCTCACAGTCCTCGGTGTCCACGACGTAGCCCTCGTCGTCGATCGGGGTCACCTGGTTCTCCTGCTGCGCCATGTCCGCCGTACGCCTTCCCTCAAGTCCGTGGTGTGCCCGTACAGCCTACGGCCCAGGGTCAGCAGACTTCCTCCAGATCCCGCCACTCACGGCTGTCGGGGCTGTCGGCGACCCAGCCGTCGAGCAGCCCGCGCACCAGCCCGGCCGGGGCCGCGATGCCGCATTCGCGCTCGGGCACCCACAGGGAGCCGGATCCGGCCGTGCGGTGGCCCAGCGGGCCGGGGTGGCCCGGTTCGCTGTGGTCGTGCGGGTCCAGGTGGTCGCCGTTGCCCTCGCCGCTGGGCATCGCGCTCTCCGAACAGGTCCGGCACAGCAGGCGCACCGAGGAGGACCAGTCCTCCGCGGCGAAGCCGGCGTCCGAGGCCAGCTGTTCCAGGGCGTCGCGGTCGGCCTCGGTGGCCGCCTCCAGCAGCACCACCCAGGTCGGCACCGGAGAGGGGGCCCACAGCTCGATCTCGTCGAAGACCGGGTAGGAGGGGCCGGCCGCGGTGATCCGCTCGCCGTGCGGCACCCCGTCGTGCAGGACGACCTCGCCCCAGCGCCGTCCGGAGGAGGGCAGGGGGATGGACAGGACCTCCATCCGGGCTGGATCGAGCCTGCGGCCCCACACGACCTCGGCCTCGCCCTCGGGCGACAGCCGTACGGCCGCGCTGCCCAGCTCCATGCCCACCGGCTCGCCCGTACCGGCCGTGCTGTGCGGGTCCCCCGGCACCTTCAGCCCGTACGCCTGCCAGGCCCGGCGGGCCAGCGGCCAGTCCTGGAGGGCGGTCGCGGCGATGCCCACGTTCCACCAGTCCGGGGCGCCGGTCTCCCGGTCGAGCAGGGCCACGGCGCGCAGTCCGGCGGCCCTGGCCTGCTCCCAGTCGTGCCGGAACTTGTGGAGAAGTGCCAGGTTGAACCAGGACTCGGACAGCCAGGGCTCCAGGTCGGCAGCCCTGGTCAGCAGCGCGCCCGCGTCCTCGTACCGACCGTCGCCGATCAGCGTGAACGCGCGGTCGGTGGCCTGCCGCCACGAAGCGGAGGGCCGATGCCGTACCTTCCCGAAGATCCTCACGATTCCCGCCTGCTTGGGGGCACCCCCAGCGGTGGCTGGGGGACAGGTGCAGCCTTGCGCACACCCTCACGGACACTCCTACTGCATCCAACCATGCCCGCTCGGACGGCCGCTCATTACCCATGGGTTACCCCGGCGGAACGGGTACGACTCTGCCGTGTCCGCCCCTGGCCAGAACCCTCGCCAAGGACTCCACGACCTCCGGTTGGTAGTCGCGCCCGGTGCCCAGGCGCAGCTGTTCGAGGGCGGCCAGTGAGCCGCCCGGGTGACGGCCGCCGCCCGCCAGGTCGTCGTACGCGTTGACGGCGCGCACGATCCGGGCGGCGACGGGCTGCTCACGGTACGGGTCCGCCTGGCGTTCCACGATCACCGCGACCTCCGCCGGCACCCCGGTCTGGCGGGCCACCTCGCCGCCGAGCCCGGCGATCCGGCGGGCCTCGGCGGCGGGCAGCCCGGCGGTGGCCCCGGCGGGGACCGGGTCGACGAGCGAGAGCTGGCCGATGTCGTGCATCAGCGCGGCGTACTCCAGGACCGTGAGCTCCCGCTCCGAGAGGCCCAGCTCGCGGCCGACGGCGCAGCTGAGGGCGGCGACCCGGCGGGCGTGCCCGGGGGCGGTGTACCCGGCGATCTCGGTGGCCCGGGCGAGGGAGGTGATGGTCTGGCGGTAGGTGGTGCGGACCGCGGAGATCCGGTGGAAGGACATCTGGGTCAGCAGCAGCGGCACGCAGAAGACCGGCAGGGCCCACAGGCCCGCCACGGCCACCCCGAGCGCCATCACGACGCCGGTGGCGCAGATCGCCGAACCGGTGCCGGGCAGGGCGCGCAGCTCGTCGCGGAGCAGCGGCGCGAACGGCCAGCCGGTGCGGGCCCCGGCGGTGAGGGCGGCGAGCACGGCGTCGCACAGGGCGGTGAGCCCGAGCAGGAGCAGCAGGAACAGGACGAGGTACGGGCCCTGCCCGATCCGGTCGCCGAGCCGCCCGGAGTTGTGCAGGGGCTGGAAGCAGGCGGCGGCGAAGGCCACGGTGAGGACCCTGGGGGCCACGTGGTCCAGGGCCGGGGCGTGGCCCCGGGCGATGTGCGGGACGGTGCCGGCGAGGGCGGCCGCGACGACGACGGCGACGGTCTGGAGCACCCCGTGATGGGTGGGGTGCCCGGCGTTCTGGCCGAGCAGGGCGTACGCGAGGGCTCCGGCGGAGCCGAGCGGTGCGGGCCGGCTGTGCCCGGCGGACCCGGCGCCCTCGCCCGTGCGGGCGGGGTGGTGGTCGCGGCGGGCGAGTTCGCCGAGGGCGACCAGGGTGCCGAAGGCGAGGGCGGTGCCGGGCTCGACGACGCCGGTCCACAGGGTGTGGCCCAGCCCGGCGGCGGTGAGCACGGCCGCGGCGGCGCGTACGGCCCGGACGGCGAGGGCCCTCACCGGCCGCCGCCGGCCCGCCCGGCGGGATCGGCGGCCCGCGGCCCGGCGCCGGCGTCCCCCGCGGCCCCGGTGCCCGCGGCCCCCGTGCCCGCGTCGTCCGGGGCCGGACCCGGCCTCGGCCTCGGCGGGACCGGGGCGGCGGGGATGACCTGGAGGTCCTCGTCGGAGGTGACCACGGGGTGCCAGCCGTGCCGGCCGATCGCGGCGACCAGGGCCCGTACCATCGCCGGGTCGTACTGGGCCCCCGCGCAGCGCTCCAGCTCCGCCAGGGCGGTCGCCACCGGCCGGGCCCGGCTGTAGGAGCGGGTGGAGGTCATCGCGTCGAAGGAGTCGGCCACCGCCACCACGCGGGCCAGGACGGGGATCTGCTCGCCGCTGAGCCCGTACGGGTAGCCGGAGCCGTCGACCCGCTCGTGGTGGTGCAGGATCGCGGACCGGGCCTCCCCGAGGAATCCGATGCCCCGCACCATCTCGTGCCCGTACTCGGGGTGCAGTTCGATGGTCCGCCGCTCCTCCGGGGTGAGCGGCCCGTCCTTGCGCAGCAGCCGGGTGGGCACGCCCAGCTTGCCGACGTCGTGCAGGATCCCGGCGATCCGGACCACTTCGAGGCGGTCGTCCCCCATGCCCAGCTCGCGGGCGATCATCGCGGAGGCCTGGCCCACCCGCTCGCTGTGCCCGCGCGTGTAGCGGTCCTTGAGGTCGACGGCCTGCACGAGGGCGCGGATCGTGGCCCGGTGCGCGGCGCGTTCGCGGTGGTACTGGGCGAAGACCCAGCAGGAGATGTACATCGGCAGCAGGACGAGCAGCGCGGCCGGAACTCCGTACGGGCTGCGCCACATGACGGCCATCATCAGGCCGGCGAGCCCGTGCACGCAGTGCGGGACGAGGGCGGGGGCGGCGGGTCCGCGCCGGGCGGTGGCGGCGGGCCGGCCCTCGGCGGTTGCCAGGACGACCGCGTCGAGGGCGGTGAGCACCAGGCAGAAGACGACGGCGGCGACGGCCGCGGGGAGCATCACGTACGGGAAGTCGGCCACCCGGGCGGCGGGCTCGCCCTCCGTGCCGCCCCGCCCGGTGAGGGCTTCCCTGCCGCCGAGGAGTCCGTAGGCCCGCCCGGCCGCCCACGCGGCCGTCGCCTGCTGGGCGGCGTGCCAGATCCGGCGGACCCCGGCGGGCCGCCGCACGACGCCCTGCGCGAGTCCTCCGGGCACGGCCGCGAGCGCGGCGGCCGACGGCGGCAGCAGGAAGACGGCGGCCATCACCACCGGGAAGAAGGAGCCGATGCCCTCGGGGACGCGGCGGCCCAGGACGGGGAGGTGCCGCGCCGACTCGCAGCCGAGGGAGAGGAGGGCGAGCAGGGCCACGGCGGGCCACGGCGTCGCGGAGCCCGCGAGGAGGGCCGGGGCCGCGCAGGCCGAGGCCGCGAGAACGGCGGCCAGGACGCAGGCGCGCGCCATCGGCGGAAGTACCCGCATGGCGCTCTCCTCCCCCAGGGGCCGGGAAAACCCGGTACCGGAAGTGAGCGGTACCGCGAGGGGAGAATAGGTCGGCCCCCGAACAGAGCGGGGCACATTTTCGCATTGCGCCGTACGGGCGCCCCCGGATTAGCACCTTCGAGTGAACGAAGTGGACTTCCGGGGGCGGCGGTTCAGCGGTCGGACCGGGCCGTTCAGCCGGTCGCGGGCCCGGCGGTGATGTCACCCTCGGGCACGGCCTGACCCGAACGGATCAGTTCGATCCGTCCCATGACCTTGGAGCGGAGGTCGGTCGGTACGTCGTCCGATCCGCAGCAGCGCTTGACCAGCTTCTTCACGGCCTGTTCCAGGCCGTACTTCTCCAGACAGGGATTGCATTCGCCGAAGTGCGTCTCGAACTTCGTGCAGTCACTGTCGGGCATCTCGTGGTCCAGGAACTCGTACAGATGGTCCAGGACCTCGGCGCACTCCGTCTCGTGCGGCTCTCCGCAGCTCATGAGCCCGAGCCTTTCAGGTCGTTCGACTCTCCCGCGCCGGCGGGGACCAGCCCGCGCTCACGGGCATAGTCCTCCAGCATTCCGCGGAGTTGACGGCGCCCACGGTGCAGCCGAGACATGACAGTACCGATGGGTGTACCCATGATGTCCGCGATCTCCTTGTACGCAAAGCCCTCTACGTCGGCAAGATAGACCGCGATGCGGAACTCCTCGGGAATGGCCTGGAGCGCTTCCTTCACGTCCGAATCGGGCAGGTGGTCGAGCGCCTGCGATTCGGCGGAACGCAGACCGGTCGACATGTGCGACTCGGCGCGCGCCAGCTGCCAGTCCTCGATCTCCTCGGCGGCGCTGCGCTGCGGCTCGCGCTGCTTCTTTCGGTAGGAGTTGATGAACGTGTTGGTCAGAATGCGGTAGAGCCACGCCTTGAGGTTGGTGCCCTCGCGGAACTGGTGGAAGGACGCGTACGCCTTCGCGTAGGTCTCCTGGACCAGGTCCTCGGCATCGGCCGGGTTGCGCGTCATGCGCAGTGCGGCGGAGTACATCTGGTCGAGGTAGCCGAGGGCGTCCCGCTCGAAACGCGCATTGCGCTCAGCGGTCGTCTCCTGTGCCTGGCCTTCGTCGGTCCCAGCGACAGGACCCACCTCCTCCGACAGCGTGGCGGCTCCGAAAGCGGATCCGCTCGAATCGGAGAATAGTCGACCTTCCCGGCCCTCCGCCGCCCGAAGCGAACCGCGCTTGGGGGCAGGCAGCACCGTCCAGTCCAGGTCAGCGGCCTGCGGGCGGTTCTGGCTGATGACCTGGGTCATGCGCTCCCTCTCCTCCGACGTCTTTCCCCTGCGTTCCGACACTCCCCACAACAGGCGGCCGGTGCAGCGCATTCCCCGGTGCGCCAAGGGTTTTCGGGATCTCCGGGGGCCGGGCGGGGGCAGGTGAGCGGGGTCACGCCGGAATCTGTCAGGTCCGGACCACCGCGGAGCCCGTCCGGGGCACCGTCCCTGGTTTCCGGGGCCGTTCCGGGGGTCCGCCGGGGGCCGGTCCGGCGCTCAGCCGGTGAGCCGGGCGAGCCACGGCGCCACCGCGCCGGTGATCACTTCCAGGGCCTCGTCCTGCGTCAGGTCCGCCTTCTTCGGCACGGCGAAACCGTGGTCCCCGAAGGGCACCTCCACGAGCTCGTACTCCCCTTCGGGGAACTCCTCCGGCCGCCCGAAGGCGTCCCGGCCGCCCTGCACCACCAGCGCGGGCCGCCCGGCCCCGAGCAGCTCCTCGGCCCGGGACTTCTCCGGCTTGCCCGGCGGGTGCAGCGGGAAGGCCAGCGCGAGCACCCCGGCCGCGCCCAGCCCGGCGGCGGTCCGGCAGGCCACCCGGGCCCCGGCGCTGCGCCCGCCGGCCACCACGGGCAGGCCGGGCCGCTCCAGCGCGGGCCACAGGGCCCGCCAGGCCTCGTCCAGCACCCTGGGCGCGGCGGCGACCTTCTTCCCGGCGACCCTCCAGGGCTGCTCGACCAGGGCCACGGTGACGCCCCGGCCGGGCAGTGCCCCGGCCAGGGCCCGGAGGTCACGGGCCTCGATGCCGCCGCCGGCGCCGTGTCCCAGCGCCAGCACCAGCTTCGCGGCGCGGGCGGCGTGCCAGGTGATCCGGGCCTCGCCGGCGGGGGTGTCCACGCTCTCGGTACGGGTGCTCATGGACCCATCCTGCCGGGCGGCGGGGGCCGCTCCGCCGATGGGACACGGCCAGGACACCCCCTAGAACAGCGTCGCTTCTTCGGGGCCCTCCAGCTCCTGGAGCAGCTCCGGCCCGTTGTTGCGCACGCTGCTGACCGCCGTGGCCACCGGGTAGGCCCGCATCAGCCCGCCGGGCGGGGGTGCCAGCAGGTCCCGCAGGCCGTCCTCGTCGGTCCGGGCGGGGTCCAGCCAGGCGTCCCAGCGGTCCGGGGTCAGCATCAGCGGCATGCGCGGGTGGATCTCGGAGAGCGAGCGCGGGCCCTCGGCGGGCGCCACCCCCAGCGCGGTGGTCTCGGCCTCGGCGGTGATCACGGAGCAGGTGGCCCACCAGGCGCGGGGGTGGTCGGCGGGCAGGCTCCCGTCGCGCCAGAACTCGTAGATCCCGGCCATCGCGAAGACCGAGCCGTCGGCGGGGAGCACGAAGTAGGGCTGCTTGCGGGCCCGCTTCTTCTTCCCCTCGACCTCCAGCTCCCGCTCGTCGTGCGCGGTGACCCACTCGTAGTACCCGTCGGCGGGGACGATGCAGCGGCGCTGCGCGAAGGGGCGGCGGAAGGACGGCTTCTCGTGGAGGGTCTCGGACCGGGCGTTGATCATCCGGGCCGCGCCCTCGGGGTTCTGCGCCCAGGAGGGGACCAGGCCCCACTTCAGCACCCGCAGCTGGCGAACCGGACGGGGGTCCCGCGCGTCTTTGAGGGGGCGGTCGAGGACGACGTGGACCTCCTTGGTCGGCGCCACGTTCCAGTCGGGGGCCAGGGTCTCGCTCGGCTCCCACCGCTCGATCCCGAATATCCCCGCCAGCTCCTGGGGCGTCCGACTCGCCGCAAACCTTCCGCACATGGCTGACACACTGCCATGGACCCGACCCCCGACCGCAAGGAGTCCGCCACTCCATGGACAGCAGCACGACGGCCGGCCTCTGGGACCGGCTCACCGGAATACAGGCCCCGCCCGCCTTCTGGCTGGTGGCGGCGACGGGACTGGCCGCCCTCGCGGTCGTGGCGCCCCGGCCGGTGTGGCTGGTGGCCCGGAACGCGATCACCATCGCGCACGAGGGCGGTCACGGGCTGCTCGCCCTGCTGACCGGGCGCCGGCTCACCGGGATCCGGCTGCACTCCGACACCAGCGGGGTCACCCTCAGCTGGGGCAAGCCGACCGGGATCGGGATGGTCCTGATGCTCGCCGCCGGCTACACGGCGCCCGCGCTGCTGGGCCTGGGCGGCGCGGCCCTGCTGGCGGCGCACCGGATCACGCTGCTGCTGTGGGCGGCGACCGCGCTGCTGCTGGTGATGCTGGTGATGATCCGGAACGCGTACGGGCTGCTGACGGTGGTGCTGACCGGCGGCGCCTTCCTGCTGGTGTCCTGGAAGGCCCCGGAGGCGGTGCAGGCGGCGTTCGCGTACGCGGTGGTGTGGTTCCTGCTGCTGGGCTCGGTGCGGCCGGTGTTCGAGCTCCAGGCCCAGCGCCGGGGCGGCGCGGCGCCGGAGTCGGACGCGGACCAGCTGGGCCGGCTCACGCACGTCCACCCCGTCGCCTGGCTGCTCCTGTTCCACACGGTCACCCTGTGCTGCCTCATCGGCGGCGGTCGCTGGCTGCTCGCCCTCTGAGACGGGGCCGCCGTCCAGATCCGGGGCCGTGGGAAGCCACTAAAGTAAGGGCCATGACCGAGACCCCCGCGCTCCACGACCTCTGGCCCGCTCCGTTCGCGGAGGGGGCCGTCCACGCCACCGTCACCGTGCCTGGGTCCAAATCGGTCACCAACCGCGCCCTCGTGCTCGCCGCCCTCGCGGCCGAGCCGGGCTGGGTGCGCCGCCCGCTGCGCTCGCGCGACTCCCAGCTGATGTCGGACGCCCTGCGGGCGCTGGGCGTCGGCATCGAGGAGACCGTCTCCTCCAGCTCCGCCGACGGCGACAGCGGCGAGGCCTGGCGGATCATCCCGGCGGCCCTGCACGGCCCGGCCACCGTCGACGTCGGCAACGCGGGCACGGTCATGCGCTTCCTGCCGCCCGTGGCCACCCTGGCCGACGGCGACATCCGCTTCGACGGCGACCCGCGCTCCTACGAGCGCCCCCTCGGCCAGGTCATCACCGCGCTGCGCGCCCTCGGCGCCCGGATCGACGACGACGGCCGGGGCGCGCTGCCCATGACCGTCCAGGGCGGCGGGGCCCTGGAGGGCGGCACGGTCGAGATCGACGCCTCCAACTCCTCGCAGTTCGTCTCGGCGCTGCTGCTGTCCGCGCCGCGCTTCAACCAGGGGGTCGAGGTCCGGCACGTGGGCGGCAAGCTGCCGTCGATGCCGCACATCCGGATGACCGTGGACATGCTGCGCGCGGCGGGCGCCCAGGTCGACACCCCCGAGGCCGGCGGCGAGAAGGACGTGTGGCGGGTGGCGCCGGGCGCGCTGCTCGGCCGCGACATGGTCGTCGAGCCGGACCTGTCCAACGCCCAGCCCTTCATGGCCGCGGCGCTGATCACCGGCGGCACGGTCACCATCCCGGACTGGCCGCTGCGCACCACGCAGCCCGGTGACGCGCTGCGCGAGATCTTCACCGCGATGGGCGGCTCCTGCGAGCTGACCGAGGCGGGCCTGGTCTTCACCGGCACCGGCAAGATCCACGGCATCGACGTGGACCTGGGCGAGGTCGGCGAGCTGACCCCGGGCATCGCGGCCGTGGCCGCGCTGGCGGACTCCGAGTCGGTCCTGCGCGGGGTCGCGCACCTGCGGCTGCACGAGACGGACCGGCTGGCGGCGCTGACCGCGGAGATCAACGGCCTCGGCGGCGACGTCACCGAGACCGAGGACGGCCTGCGGATCCGCCCGCGCAAGCTGCACGGCGGCGTGTTCCACACCTACGACGACCACCGCATGGCCACCGCGGGCGCGGTGATCGGCCTGGCCGTGCCGGGCGTGGAGATCGAGAACGTGGCGACGACCGCGAAGACCCTGCCCGACTTCCCGAAGATGTGGACGGACATGCTCTCGGGAGCGGATGCGGGAGCGGGAGCGTAGGGGCCCGGTCATGCGCAGGTACGGCAAGCACACCGATGAGGACGACATCCGCCAGCGCCCGAACCCCAAGGGCAACCGGGCCAGGACGAACATCCGGCCCAAGCACGAGGACGCCGCCGACGGCTTCGTCCTCACCGTGGACCGGGGCCGGCTGACCTGCCTGGTCGAGGACCGCAAGATCACCGCCATGAAGGCCCGCGAGCTGGGCCGCAAGGCCGCGGTGGTCGGCGACCACGTGTCGCTCGTCGGTGACCTGTCCGGCAAGAAGGACACCCTCGCGCGGATCGTGCGGATCCAGGAGCGCAAGTCGGTCCTGCGGCGCACCGCGGACGACGACGACCCGTACGAGCGGGTGGTCGTCGCCAACGCCGACCAGCTGGCCATCGTCACGGCGCTGGCCGACCCGGAGCCCCGGCCCCGGATGATCGACCGCTGCCTGGTGGCCGCGTACGACGCCGGGCTGGAGCCGCTGCTGGTGCTCACCAAGTCCGACCTGACCTCCGCGGACAAGATCCTGGAGGTGTACTCGACCTTCGGGCTGAACTACGTGGTCACCAACCGCGAGGAGCTGGCGACGGGCGACGCCGCCGAGCGGGTGCGCGAGCGCCTGGAGGGCCGGATCACCGCCTTCGTCGGCCACTCCGGCGTCGGCAAGACCACCCTGGTGAACTCGCTGGTCGCCGAGGGCCGTCAGCGGGCCACCGGCCACGTCAACGCGGTGACCGGCCGCGGCCGGCACACCACCACCTCGGCGCTCGCGCTGCCGCTGCCCTCCGGGGACGGCTGGGTCATCGACACCCCGGGCGTGCGCTCCTTCGGCCTGCACCACGTGGACCCGTCCCGGGTGGTCCTGGCCTTCCCGGACCTGGTGCCGGGCACGGAGGAGTGCCCGCGCGCGTGCAGCCACGACGAGCCGGACTGCGCGCTGGACCGGTGGGTGGAGGAGGGCCACGCCGATCCGGCGCGGCTGTACTCGCTGCGGCGGCTGCTCCAGACCCGCGAGCGCCGCGAGGGCGACTGACCGCGGGCCGCGGCGGGCCGGACGGCGCCAGGTTGATCGTCCGGCGGGGTTTGCCACCGGCCATGTCTGGTAAATGCATAATCGCACCAAGTGACGCCGAGTCACCTGACGCGGGGAGGCATACGCCATGGCGTGGCTGCTGGTCGTGGTAGCCGGGGTCCTGGAGACGGGCTTCGCGGTATGCCTCAAGCTGTCCCACGGGTTCACCCGGCTGTGGCCGACGATCGCCTTCGCGTGCTTCGCCCTCGGCAGCTTCGGTCTGCTGACCCTCGCGCTGAAGAAGCTCGACGTGGGGCCGGCGTACGCGGTGTGGACGGGCATCGGGGCGGCCGGGACGGCGATCTACGGCATGGTCTTCCTGGGCGACCTGGTCTCCACCCTCAAACTCGTCTCGATCACGCTGGTGATCCTCGGGGTCATCGGCCTCCAGCTCTCCGGTTCGGCGCACTGAGCAGCCGCAGCAGTTCCACCGCCGCCGGCTCCTGGCCCGGCTCCCCCGGCGCGACCACGTAGGACAGCGCGAGCCGTACGGCGAGTTCGCAGCGGCGGGCCGGCTCCTGCGGCAGCGCGGCCGCGGCCCGGTCGCGCGCCGCCCGGGTCAGCTCCCCGGGCCCGAGCGCCTGCCGGCCCCCGGCCGGGGGCGGCGAGGGCAGCCCCGGCCCCCATGAGCCGGTCAGCAGGGCCCGTACGAGGACCCGGGCGCGGGCGGCCCGTACGGTCCAGTCGGCGACGGCGGCGAGCCGCTCGGCGGAGCCGCGCGCGGCCGGGGCGGCCAGGGCCCGTTCCACCCCGTCGAGGTACCAGTCGGCGGAGCGGCGCACCAGGGCCCGGCCCAGGCCCGCCTTGCCGCCGAACTCGTTGTAGAGGGTCTGGCGCGAAACCCCGGCGGCGGCCGCGACCTCGACCATCCGCACGGCCGGCCAGGGCCGGGCGGCCAGTGCGGCCTCGGCCGCTTGCAGCAGGGACTCACGGGCCGTCGGCATCGCCACCTCCCCGCTGGGTTCGCCGGACGCGCTTCCCACCAGGGTTGACGGGTCGCCAGATCCCGTCAAGGGCGCGTCCCGGCCGCACTGTGGACCTCGCTCGCCGGGCCCGGCGAGTGTCGATACTGTTCGGTCATGTCCACGTATGCCGATGACCTGCGTCTCGCCCTCGAACTCGCCGACGCGGCGGACGCCACCACGATGCGGCGCTTCCGCGCCCTCGACCTCCAGGTCGAGACGAAGCCGGACATGACGCCGGTGAGCGAGGCCGACAGGGCCGCCGAGGAAGTCGTCCGGGCCGGGATCCAGGCCGCGCGCCCCGACGACGCGATCCTCGGCGAGGAGTACGGGCTGAAGGGCGGCGGGCCGCGCCGCTGGGTCGTGGACCCGATCGACGGCACGAAGAACTACGTGCGCGGCGTCCCCGTCTGGGCGACGCTGATCTCCCTCATGGAGGAGGGCGCGGACGGGGTGTTCCGCCCGGTCGTGGGCGTGGTCTCGGCCCCGGCGCTGGGCCGCCGCTGGTGGGCCTCGCAGGGCGGGGGCGCCTTCGCCGGGGGTGCGCTGGGCGAGCCGGCCGGGCCGGTCTCGGTGTCGAAGGTGGCCTCCCTGGGCGACGCCTCGTTCGCCTACTCCTCGCTGGGCGGCTGGGAGGAGCAGGGCCGGCTCCCGGGCTTCCTGGACCTGACGCGCGCGTGCTGGCGCACGCGGGCGTACGGCGACTTCTGGCCGTACATGATGGTCGCGGAGGGCTCGCTGGACCTGTGCGCGGAGCCGGAGCTGAACCTGTGGGACATGGCCGCCATCGCGGTCGTGGTCCAGGAGGCGGGCGGCCGGTTCACCAGCCTGGACGGGGTGGACGGGGTGGACGGCGGGAACGCGGTGGCCTCGAACGGCCTGCTGCACGACGAGATGCTCGGGTACCTGAACCGGAAGGCCTGACGGCCCGCCCGCCGCGCCGCGCGAGGCCCCTCGCACCGGCGCGCTCGCGCGCCGAGCGTGCCCCCTTGATGACTTTCCGTGTCCGTGGGAGTCTGAGGATCCCCCCGCTTGTGCGCTTGTGAACGACTTCTCTAAGTGGAGGAACCTTTCGCGCGCCGCACCCCACCCGGGCGGGGCTCACCCCAGGAGGTGGCTCTCTCCATGCTCGTCCGCGACGCCATGAGCACCGTGATCCTCACCCTCGGACCCGCGCACTCCCTCCGGCAGGCGGCCTGCCTGATGTCCGGCCGGCGCGTGGGCGCGGCCGTCGTCCTCGACCCCGACCACAGCGGCATCGGCATCCTGACCGAGCGCGACATCCTGAACTCGATCGGCGCCGGCCACGACCCCGACCGGGAGTCCGTGGGTGCGCACACCACGAACAACGTCGTCTTCTGCACCCCCGACGCGACCGTGCAGGAGGCCGCGGAGGCCATGGTCCACGGCGGGTTCCGGCATCTGATCGTGCTGGAGGACGGCGGCCCGGTCGGCATCGTCTCCGTCCGCGACGTGATCCGCTGCTGGGTACCGGCCCGCCGGGCCGTGCCCGCGTAGCCCGGCCCGTACGGGAACGGCAGCGGGCCGGAACCCCTGCGAAGGGGTTCCGGCCCGCTGTCCTGCTACGGCAAGCGGTCCGTCAGCCGCGAAGGGCCTGGACCGCGGCTTCGAGCCGCTTGCCGAAGTCGGCGTCCGCCTGGCGGAAGTTGTCGATGGCGCGCTCGACGATGTCGTCACGGGAGACCTTGGCGATGAAGCCGGACAGGTTCTCGATCAGACGGGACTTCTCGTCCTCGGAGAAGAGGCGGTAGAGGTTGCCCGCCTGGACGAAGTCGTCGTCCTCGGAGTGCGAGGGGGTGGCGTGGTTGCCGGTGCCGCCGGTGACGGGGGTGGACTCCCACAGCGGGCGGCCGGTCTGGGCGGGGCCGCCGAAGCTGTTGGGCTCGTAGTTCTTGGAGCCCTTGTGGCGGCCGTCGTACAGGTAGCCGTCGCGGGAGTTGGTGCGCGCCTCGGTGGCGTGCGGGCGGTTCACCGGCAGGTGGTCGGCGTTGATGCCGACGCGGTAGCGGTGGGCGTCGCCGTACGCGAAGAGGCGGCCCTGGAGCATCTTGTCCGGGGAGGGGCCGATGCCGGGGACGAAGTGCGCCGGGGAGAAGATGCTCTGCTCGACCTCGGCGAAGACGTTCTCCGGGTTGCGGTTGAGCTCCAGCTTGCCGATCTCGATCGGCGGGTAGTCCTCGTGCGGCCACACCTTGGTGAGGTCGAACGGGTTGAAGCGGTAGTTCTCCGCCTCGGCCGCCGGCATGATCTGGACCTGCACGGTCCAGGTCGGGAAGTCGCCGCGCTCGATGGACTGGCGCAGGTCGCGCTGGTGGGAGTCCGGGTCCTCGCCGGCGAGCCGGTTGGCCTCGGCCTGGGTGAGGTTCTTGATGCCCTGGTCGGTCTTGAAGTGGTACTTGACCCAGAAGACCTCGCCGGCCTCGTTGCTCCACTGGAACGTGTGCGAGCCGTAGCCGTTCATGTGGCGGTAGGACGCCGGTATGCCGCGGTCACCGAACAGCCAGGTCACCTGGTGGGTGGACTCGGGCGACAGGCCCCAGAAGTCCCAGACGTTGTCCGCCTCCTGCGAGCCCGTGTACGGGTCGCGCTTCTGGGTGTGGATGAAGTCGGGGAACTTGATGGCGTCCCGGATGAAGAAGACCGGGGTGTTGTTGCCGACGAGGTCGTAGTTGCCCTCTTCGGTGTAGAACTTCAGCGCCCAGCCGCGCGGGTCACGGCGCGCGTCGGCGCCGCCGAGGCTGTCCGCGACGGTGGAGAAGCGCAGGAACGTTTCGGTCTGCTTGCCGACCTCGGAGAGGAACTTGGCGCGGGTGTACTTGGTGACGTCCGCCGTGACCGTGAAGGTGCCGTAGGCGCCGGCGCCGCGGGCGTGCACCACGCGCTCCGGGATGCGCTCGCGGTTGAAGTGCGCGAGCTTCTCCAGCAGGAGCTGGTCCTGGACCAGGACCGGACCACCGACGCCGGCCGTCTCGCTGTTCTGGTTGTCGGCGACCGGAGCCCCGGCCTCCGTGGTGAGCGGTCCCTGCGTCACGTGCGCCTCCTGCGTCATTCGTGCATGTCCTGTCCTCGGCCTTTGTCGTAATCGATCCTACGATAGACTTTGTCTAAGTCAAGCAAGCATCCAAGTCCACACCGGTTCGGGATCTACACCGATTCCCCACTGTTAGGCTGGCCTGTATGAGTGACCTGCTGGAACGACTTCGCGGACGCGGCTGGCGCATGACGGCTCAGCGGCGCGTCGTGGCCGAGGTGCTCGACGGTGACCACGTTCACCTGACGGCAGACGAGGTGCACGCACGCGCTGTGACCAAACTGCCCGAGATTTCTCGAGCCACGGTCTACAACACCTTGGGCGAGCTCGTATCGCTCGGCGAGGTGCTGGAAGTCTCGACGGACCGGCGGGCCAAGCGGTACGACCCCAACGCCCACCGCCCCCACCACCACCTGGTCTGCGCCCAGTGCGGCGCCATCCGGGACGTCCACCCGGCGGGCGACCCGCTGGCCGACCTGCCCGACGGCGAGCGCTTCGGCTTCGTGGTCTCCGCGGTCGAGGTGACGTACCGCGGGGTGTGCCCGAGCTGCACGGGCGCCTGACGCCCCACGGAAGAAGGCCGGGAGCCCTGGGCTCCCGGCCTTCTTCGCGTTCACAAACGACCCGGAAAACGACTCGAGGCCCGGATCCATGGGATCCGGGCCTCGGGCCTTCAGTAGCGGGGACAGGATTTGAACCTGCGACCTCTGGGTTATGAGCCCAGCGAGCTACCGAGCTGCTCCACCCCGCGTCGGTAAACACGACTGTACGGGAGGCCACCCGGCAGATGCAAATCAGTTGTCCGGAGCCGGGCGGACGGCTCCTACGCGGACAGCTCCTCCGCCAGGGCGTCGCGCAGCCGGGCGGCGCGCTCGGACACCTCGGCCGGGCCCAGCTCCATGGCCCGTACGCACCACTTCTGCCCCTCCGTGAGGTCCCCGTGCCGGGCCGCGAGCAGCCCGAGCCGGAGCGCGGCCCGGCCGTGCCCGGCCACCGCGGCGCGGGTCCACCACAGGGCCGCCTCGGGTTCGTTGCCCTCGCGGGCCAGCAGCAGCCCGAGGTTGAAGGCGCCGTTGCGCGAGCCGGCCTCGGCCGCCTCCCGGTACCACCGGGCGGCCACCGCGAGGTCGCCCCGGGCGGCGGCGAGCATGCCGACCCGCACCTGTGCCCGGCGGTGGCCCTGCTCGGCGGCGCGCGCGTACCACTCCTCGCTCTCGGTGCGGGCGGCGCCTCCGACGGGCTCGCCGAGGGCCACCGGCTCCGGCGGCGGGGCCAGCGACTCCAGCAGGGCGGCCAGCCGGAAGGCGGCCTCCGCGCTGCCGCCGCCCGCCGCGCAGCGCAGGTGCCGCTCGGCGGCCCGCTCCTCGCCGTCGCGCACGAGGGCGATCCCGACCTGGAGCGCCGCGTCGGTGTGTCCGGCGGCGGCGGCCCGCTCGTACCACTTCAGGGCGGAGCGGTCCTCGTCGCGGCTGGCGAAGAGGATGCCGAGGTTGAAGGCGGCGTCGACGCTCCCGGCCTCCGCGGCCTTGGAGAACCACGGCTCGGCACCGGCCGCGTCCCCGGCCTGGAGCAGCATGATCGCCAGCGCGTTGGCGGCCTCGCGGTGGCCGGCGTACGCGGCCCGGCGGTACCACTGCTCGGCCTGCGCGGTCCGCTCCTGGGCGGCGCAGAGCAGGGCGAGGTTGTAGGCGCCGTTGTGGTCGCCGGCGTCCATGGCGACCCGGTACCACTTCTCGGCCGTCTGGGTCTCGCCGCGGGCGGCGTGCAGTGCGCCGAGGGCGTTCGCCGCGTTGCCGTCGCCGTCCTGGGCCGCACGGTGCCACCAGGCGGCCGCGCTGTCCTCGTCGCCGGCGTCGCGCAGCAGGAAGCCGAGGGCGCAGGCGGCCCGGGCCTCCCCCTGCTTGGCCGAGCTCAGGTACCAGCGGCCGGCCTCCTTCAGCTCGCCGCGGGCCTCCAGCAGGGCGCCCAGGTGCAGTCCGGCGCGGCGGTGCCCGCGCGCGGCGGCCTGGCGGTACCACTGCTCGGCCTCGGCCGGGTCGCCCTTGCGCAGGTGGCGGGCGAGGCGGTAGGCGGCCTCGCGGTGCCCCTGCTCGGCGGCGGCCCGGAACCAGCGCTCGATGCCCTTGTCCCCGCGGTGTTCCAGCAGGTCGGCCAGCCCGTAGGCGCCCAGGGCGTGCCCGGACTCGGCCGCTTGGCGCAGCCAGTACTCGGCGGCGGGCTCGTCCCCGCGCTCGCGGTAGTGGCGGCCCAGGGCGTGCGCGGCGGGGGCGGATCCGGCGACGGCGGCGACCCGCCACCAGCCGGCGGCCTCGTCGGGGTAGCCGCGCTGGAGGAGCAGGACCCCGAGGTTGTTGGCGGCGGCACGGTCGCCGGCGCCGGTGGCGCCGCGGAGGTAGGGCTCGGCCCCGGCCAGGTCGCCACGGCGCAGCAGCAGCGCGCCGAGCACGCTCATGGCACCCGGGTCGCCCTTGTCGGCGGCCACGCGGTGGCGGGCCTCCAGCTCGGCGTCGGTCGTGCCCTCGGCGTCCCCGAAGGCTTCTGCCGCGAAATCCGCATCGGTCAGTGCGGTCTGCGCGTTAACGGTCGGAGCGGCCTCGCCCGTTCCCGCGCCCGACTCGGCCTCCGCCCTCACAAACCGCCCTGTCTCCAGCAGAGTTGACCTGTCCCCCATAAATCCCATCGTCGCATCACCTGCTACCCGCGTACACCTGGTATGTCGCAGCCAGTGAGGTCACTACAGCGTTTTGTCGACATGCCCACAGAGAGACAAGTCAAACACGCTCGCCCCCCAACTCACCCGCCCCAGTGACCCCGTGTCTCCCAACAGCACCTTTTCGGTGCTCCGGACATGACGAAGGCCCGGATCCCATTGGATCCGGGCCTTCGTCTTCAGTAGCGGGGACAGGATTTGAACCTGCGACCTCTGGGTTATGAGCCCAGCGAGCTACCGAGCTGCTCCACCCCGCGTCGGTGAAACCACAGTATCACGACACGGGACGGAGCCATTACCGGGTTCTCCGCACCGCCTAGCCGGCCGGCTTGGGAGCCGTCAGCTTCGCCTCCGCGTCGATCGCCCGCTTCAGCGCCGCCTGCAGGTCGCTCTGCGCCTTGCCGTACGCGGCCCAGTCACCCGCCTTCATCGCCTTGTCGGCCTCCTCCACCGCCTTCTGGGCGTCGGCGAGGGCCGCCTTGACCGTCGGGTCCTGCGCGGTCGGCGGGGTGTTCGGGTTCGTCGGCGTGGTCGGCGGCACCGGCGTGGTGGGCGTGGTCGGGGCCTCGGCTCCGAAGACCACGTTCAACGCCTTCTCCAGGGTGTCCTCGAAGGCCGTCTGGCCGCCGTAGGTCACCAGCACCTTGCGCAGCAGCGGGTACTTCAGCCCCGAGCTGCGCACGTACACCGGCTCCACGTAGAGCATTCCGCCGTCCATCGGGACCGCGAGCAGGTTGCCGTACTCGATCTCCGAGTCGCCGCCGCGCAGCAGCCGGATCGACTCGGCGATCTTCGGCTCCGACTGGAACTTGCTCTGGACCTGGCCGGGGCCGTCCGGCGGCTTGCTCGTCGGCATCTTCAGGATTCGGATCTTGCCGTAGTCCGGGGTCCCGGGATCGGCGTTCACCGCCATGAAGGCGCTCAGGTTGGGCCGCTCGTTCGGCGTGAAGGTCGTCGTGAGCGAGAAGACCTGGTCCTTCTCCGGCTGGCCCGGCATCTTCATCGACAGGTAGTACGGCGGGACCGCCGTACCGGCCTTGGTCGTCGGGTCGTCCGGGACGGCCCAGGCCTCACTGCCGCTGAGGAAGGTCTGCGGGTCCGTGACGTGGTACCGGGTCAGCAGCTCGCGCTGGACCTTGAAGAGGTCCTGCGGGTAGCGCATGTGGTCCATGAGCGGCTTGGAGATCTCGCTCTTGGGCTTCACCGTGCCCGGGAAGGCCTTCATCCAGGTCTTCAGGACCGGGTCCTGGGTGTCCCACTGGTACAGGTCGACCGTGCCGTCGTACGCGTCGACGGTGGCCTTCACCGAGTTGCGGATGTAGTTGACCTGGTTCTCCTGGGCGACCACCGCGCGCTGGCTGTTGGTCAGCGAGTCCGCGGTGCTCTGGCCCAGCGTGGTGCGCGAGGCGTACGGGTAGCCGTTGGTCGTCGTGTAGGCGTCGACGATCCACTTGATCCGGCCCTCGACGACGGCCGGGTACGGCGCCCCGTCGATGGTCAGCCAGGGCGCGACGGCCTCGACGCGGTCCTTGGGCGTGCGGTTGTACAGGATCCGCGAGCCGTCGCCGATGGCACCGGAGTAGAGGATCTGCGGCTCGCTGAAGGCGAGGGCGTACGCGGCACGGTTGACCGGGTTGTCCAGGTTGACCCCGGAGTTGCCCTTGTAGCTGGTCTCCTTCTCGCCCTTGTCGTCCGAGTAGTCGAGCTCCTTCTGCGGACCGCCGACGATCGAGTACTGCTTCGTCTGCTCGCCGTAGTAGATGCGCTGCTCGAAGTCCGTGCCGAACAT
This sequence comes from Streptomyces sp. NPDC033966, assembly GCF_055575955.1. Classification (NCBI taxonomy): domain Bacteria; kingdom Bacillati; phylum Actinomycetota; class Actinomycetes; order Kitasatosporales; family Streptomycetaceae; genus Streptomyces; species Streptomyces sp. NPDC033966. The sequence continues at coordinate 553,652 of NZ_JBVIRQ010000001.1, forward strand.
GCCCTTGGAGGGCAGGTCGGACTGCGTGAAGTCGGGGGCGCCGTCCTTGACGGTGGTTCCCTTGGCGGCGACCACGCCGTAGCCGTGCGTGTACTTGAAGTGGTCGTTGATCCAGTTGTTCTTCGGGATGCCGCCGATGTTCAGCTCGCGCAGCCCGATGACGGTGTCCTGGCCGTCGTACCGGTCGACCGCCAGCGTGGACGGGAAGCCGTAGTAGCCCTTGACCTGCTGGAGCTGCTGGAAGGCCGGCGAGACGATGTTCGGGTCGAGCAGGCGCAGGCTGGCCGTGGTGTCGGCCACCGACCGCAGCTTGGTGCGGTCCCCGGTCTGCGGGACGCCCGGGTAGTCCTTGACGTCGGCCCCGTCGATCCCGTAGGCGTCGCGCGTGGCCTTGATGTTCTTCTCGACGTACGGCGATTCCTTGGCCTGCTCGTTCGGCTGGACCTGGAACTTCTGGACGATCGCCGGGTACAGCCCGCCGATCAGGATCGCCGAGAGGACCATCAGGCCGAAGCCGATGACCGGCAGCTGCCAGGTGCGCCGCCACAGGGTGGCGAAGAACAGCACCGCGCAGATCGCCGCGATGGCGACGAGGATCGTCTTCGCCGGCAGGTAGGCGTTGGCGTCGACGTAGCGCAGGCCCGTCCAGTTGTCGGCGGCCTTGAAGTCGCTGGACTTCACGGCGAGGCCGTACCGGTCGAGCCAGTACGCGACGGCCTTGAAGGTGACGAAGAGGCCGAGCAGCACCGACAGGTGCCCGGTCGCCGCGGCGGTGGCCCGGGCTCCCGGGCTGGTCACGCGGAGTCCGCCGTACAGGTAGTGCACGACGACGGCGGCGATCACCGAGAGCACGACGGCCGCGAAGCCGAAGCCGAGGAGGAAGCGGTACCAGGGCAGGTCGAAGGTGTAGAACGACACGTCCAGGTGGAACTGGGGGTCCTTGCGCCCGAAGGGCACCCCGTTCACGTACATCAGCCAGGTCTTCCACTGGCCGGCCGCCGAGGCGCCCGCGATCAGACCGACGATCGCCGAGACGGCCAGGAGCAGCCACCTCTTGTACGGGGCGACGCTCATCCGGTAGCGGTCGAGGCTCTGCTGCTCCATCGACATCGCGCTGAGCGGCGGCCGCAGCCGGTACGCCAGCCAGATGTTCAGCCCGACCGCACCGGCCATCAGCAGGCCGAAGACGGCGAAGAGGCCGATCTTGGTCCACAGGGTGGTGGTGAAGACGGAGGAGTACTTGACGGAGCGGAACCAGAGCCAGTCCGTCCAGAACCCGGCGAACATGATGAACGCCATGGCCAGGACGGCAAGGACGCCCAATGTCGTCAGAAGAGTCCGGGCGCGCCGGGAGGGGCGGCCGACTCTCATCCGTGGCCCGGAGGGGCCTCCGCCGCGGTCCGGCATCTGGAAAGCCAAGGTGCGCACCTCGAAAGTCGCTGTGTCTGGTCCTGGGCCCACGATCGTAGGGCCCACCCATGCAACTTACTGAGGCTTTAGTCAGTTCCCGGTATCGGGGGGAAAGGAGGCAGGATGTTGTCCATGTCCAACCTTTCGCCCTCCCCCGGCACCCCCATGGCGGCCACCCCGCTGACCCGCGCCGTCCTCGAGATCGACGAGTACGCCTCCACCCTCGGCTGGGACAAGCCGGCCCGGCTGTTCGCCCTGGTCGACACCGCCCGGCTGCGCAGGCAGGAGCCCCGGCTCGCCGGGCAGCTCGGCCTGGACCAGGACGACGCGGGAAAGAGCCAGCTCACCCCGATCGAGCAGGACGAGGTGCCGGCCGGGACCCCGCTGGACAAGTTCCTGGGCACCATCGCCTGGCCCGACGCCGTCGTCGGCTGTGCCCTGACGGTGGAGCGGCTGATGCTGCCGCCGTCCGCGGAGGCCGCCGTACCGGACGGGCTGAACGACAAGCAGCTGACCAAGTGGGTCGCCGCCCACCCCGAGCGGCAGGAGGTGCGCCTCACGGTGGGCGTCCTGCGCGACGGCTCGCGCGAGTCGGCCGTACGGCTGCGGGAGAAGGACTCCTCCAGCGAGGTGCTCACCGGCGCGAGCCTGGTGCCGGGGCTGGCCGACGCACTGGCGGCCACCTTCCTGGGCTAGGCCGCTCCGCCTGCGCGGCGGGAGCGGCGGCGGGGCGCGGTCAGGACGCGGTCAGGACGCCGTGCACTTCGGCAGTCCGGCCGTGTCCCCCTTGCTGATCTTCTCCAGCGCCTTGGTGGCGTCGTCGATGGTGGCGACCTTCACCAGGGTCAGGCCCCCGGGCGTGTGCTGGGCGGCCGAGGCGCAGTTCTCGGCCGGGGTCAGGAAGTACTCGGCCCCGGCCTTGCGGGCGCCGATGGTCTTCATCTGGATGCCGCCGATGGGCCCGACCTTGCCCTCGTCGTCGATGGTGCCGGTGCCCGCGATGAACTTGCCGCCCGTGAGGTTCTCGGGGGTGAGCTTGTCGACGATGCCGAGGGCGAACATCAGGCCGGCGCTCGGGCCGCCGACGTCGGCGAGCTTGATGTCGACCGGGAACGGGAAGGTGTGGTCGGTCCCGGCCCGGATGCCGACGATGGCGTGGCCGTCGTCCTCCGCCTTGCCCGCGGTGATGGTGACCTTCGCGCTGCCGGTGGGCTCGCGGTTCGCCTTCTCGGCCTCGGCCGCCTCGGCGGCGGGCACGATGGTGAACTCGACGGGCTCGCCGGGCTTGTGCTTGGTCACGAGCTTGGCGACGTCCCCGGGGGCGGTGACGGGGGCGCCGTCCACCGCCTTGATCACGTCCCCGGCGTGCAGCCTGCCCTCGGAGGGGCTGCCCTTGACGACGGTGGAGACGACGACGCGGGCGGCCACCGGGATGCCGAGCTGCTTGAGGGCGGCCACCTTGGCGCTCTCCTGCGACTGGCTGAACTCCTCGGCGTTCTCCTGCGTCGACTCCTTGTCCGTCTTCCCGTTCGGGTAGAGGTTCTCGTGCGGTACGACGATGTTGTCGCCGGCCATCCAGCCGTACACCGCTTCCAGCAGGTTCATGTCGTAGTCGGCGCCGGTGACGCGGACCGTGGTCATGTTGAGGTGGCCGCTGGTCGGGTACGTCTTGTGCCCCGAGATGTTCAGCACCGGCTCACCGCGCGAGTCGCCCAGCGTGTTCACGGTCGGGCCCGGGCTCATCTCGGAGTACGGGACCTTGATGAAGACCCCCGCGCAGAGCAGCGCGAACAGCACGAGGAAGGAAGCGAGCATCGTCGCGGTGCGGCGTGGCATGGATCGACAGTACGGGACGGCCCGACCGGGCGGCCCGTGGGGCCGGTCCGTACGGGGCCCGCGGGCGGAACTCTCACCGGATTCTCAGCCGGGGCCTGGTCGGGGGCCTGCGGGGAACGGTTCCGGGCCCGTGAGGGGGACGGGGAGGGGCTCTCGGGACGCGTCAGACGGCGTCGGAACCGGAGTGCGCCTTGTCGCTCGTCCCGGCCCGGTCGGCCCTGTCCATGGCCTCGCGGAACCTGGCGTAGCCGGCCAGTTCGGATATGTCTCCCTGGGTGCGGTCGCGGGCCGCCCAGCTGCCCCATATCGCCGCTCCGATCGCGGCGAACAGCGGAATCAGCAGCCACACCAGTGATGCCATGAACGTGCCTCCCTGCCCCGAAAGTGCGTGTCGTTGGTGGCTTCAACGCTCGTGCCCGGAGGGGGGTTACGCAAATCGGGGGCGTGTTGCGCGGCCGAACGGGGGCGACGCTACCCCCCGCCCGTGAGGGCCCCGCGCCCGGCCCCCGCTCCGGCCCGGCTCAGAGGCCCGCCACGGGTTCAGCAGGCGCCGACCCACTCCTCCGTGCCGTCCGCGAAGGTCTGGTGCTTCCAGATCGGGACCTCGTGCTTGAGGTCGTCGATCAGCATCCGGCAGGCCTCGAAGGCCTCGCCTCGGTGCGGGCAGGAGACGGCGACGATCACGGCCAGGTCGCCCACGGCGAGGTCGCCGACGCGGTGGACGGCGGCCAGGGCGCGGACCGGGTACTTCGCCACGACGCGGTCCGCGACGCGGCGCATCTCGGCCTCCGCCGTCGGGTGGCAGGAGTAGCCGAGCGAGTCGACGTCGGCTCCGCCGTCGTGGTTGCGCACCGTCCCGACGAAGAGGGTGGTGCCGCCGGTGGCGTCGTCGCCGACGGCCTTGAAGACCTCGTCGATGGAGAGCGGGGTCTCACGGATCTCGAGCAGCCGGATGGGGTCCTGAGCGGCCTGCTCGCCGGGGTGGTCGAAGTGCGGTGCCATGTTCCCCATCGTGCCCTAGCCGCCGACCCGGTGGAATAGCCGTTTCGCCCGGGGCGCGGCGCGCCGGTTGGGAGCCTCCTACAGGAGCCGGGCCCCGCCCCGGACCGGGCCGGTCCGGGGCCGTGTCCCGCAGGTCAGAGCCCGCGGCGGCGCCGGGCGCGGCGTACGGCGGCGGCCGCGCCGAGCAGGGCGACCGTCGCACCGGCGGCACCGGCGGCGGTGGCGGCGTCCTTGCGGCCGAGGCGCCGGCCGGCGACGGTGTGCCGGCCCGCGACCTCCTGGAGCAGCTCGGCCAGCACCTCCTCGTTGGTCCAGCGGGGCCGCCAGCCCGCCGCGTGCAGCCCGCTGACGCTGACCACCCACGGGTGCATGGTGTACGCGAGGTCCCCGGCCGGGGACGGGGTCAGGCCGATCCGGTGCAGCCGGGCCGCGGCGCCGAGCGCGACGGCGGAGGGCAGCTCCATGCGGCGGATCCCGCTGAGCTCCTCGACCTCCTCCTGCTCCAGCCAGCCCTCGCAGCCGACGGCGAGCTCGCCCTCGGCCTTCTCCAGGGCGGCGTACTCCAGGGCGCTGACCAGGTCCTCGACGTGGCAGAACTGCCAGGTGGGCCGGGATCCGGCGACGACGAGCAGGCGCGGGGACTCGAAGTACCGGGTCAGGGCGGTGTCCGTGCCGCCGACCAGGACCGCCGGGCGGACGACGGTCACGTTCAGGCCGGGGTGGGCGCGGGGGGCGCGGCGGCCCAGGCGCTCGATCTCCAGCAGGTCGCCGACGCCGGTGGCCTCGGCGGTGGCGCGCAGCTCGGAGTCCTCCGAGAGCGGGATGTCGTTGTCCGGCAGGGCCCCGTAGACCATCGCCGAGGTGCACAGCACGACCCGGTGCACGCCGGCCGCCGCGGCGGCGGTCAGCACGGTCTGGGTGCCGCGCACGTTGTACGCGGTACGCGCGGCCGGGTCGGTCTCCAGGTCGAGGTCCAGCGCGAGGTGGACGACGACGTCCGCGCCGCGCAGCTTCTCGGCGATCGCGGGGTCCCGTACGTCCAGGATGTGCCACTGGGCGGCGGCGCAGTCCCCGCGCCGCTCGTCGATGGCCACGACCTGCTTGACCTCGTCGGATTCGGCGAGGCGGCTGACCAGGGCGGCGCCGACGCCCGAGGCGGCTCCGGTCACCGCGATCACGGGGCTGGGCCGGCGCGGACCGGCCTGGTTTCGCGGCTGGCGAACGCCGGACGCGCTGTCGTCGTGCTCAGGGCGGTTTTCGGCGTCGTGCGGCGCGCGAGCCTGCGGATCTGGGGAACTCACCGGGCGTCTCCAGCGGTTGTCTTCAGTGGGGGCGCGCTGTGACGCGTACCCACCAGGTGATGTCCATCCTGCCGCAGCCCAGGACCCGGCGGAGCACCGAGCCCGGAAGCGGGAGTGGTGTCTAGGCTGGGTGGTGTTGTCGGACCATCGCCCGTCGGCTCCCGCCGGCGGCCCTACGAGCCGAGGAAACCCGTGAGCGACACCCCATTCGGATTCGGCCTTCCGCCGGAGGAGCCGGAGGACGGCGACAAAGGCAAGAAGGGCGGCCAGGGAGGTCCCGGCAATCCGTTCGGGTTCGACCCGGGCAGCCTTCCCGGCGGCTTCCCCGGCGGTGCGGAGAACCCGTTCGCCGCGATGTTCGGCTCGATGAACCCGAACGACCTCGGTGCCGCCTTCCAGCAGCTCGGCCAGATGCTGAGCTACGAGGGCGGTCCCGTGAACTGGGACATGGCCAAGGACATCGCCCGCCAGACCGTCGCGCAGGGCACCGCGGACGGGGTCAAGGACACGAGCGTCGGCGTCGCGGAGAAGTCCGCGGTCGAGGAGGCCGTGCGTCTGGCCGACCTGTGGCTCGACGGCGTCACCTCCCTGCCGTCGGGTGCCAACGCGGCCGTCGCGTGGAGCCGCGCCGAGTGGGTGGAGGCGACCCTCCCGGTGTGGAAGGAGCTCGTGGACCCGGTCGCCGAGCGCGTCGGCGCGGCCATGGGCAGCGTGCTGCCCGAGGAGATGCAGGCCATGGCGGGCCCGCTGCTCGGGATGATGCGCTCCATGGGCGGGGCCATGTTCGGCCAGCAGATCGGCCAGGCCGTGGGCACGCTCGCGGGCGAGGTCGTCGGCTCGACGGACATCGGGCTGCCGCTGGGCCCGGCCGGGCGGGCGGCACTGCTGCCGCTGAACATCGAGGCCTTCGGCAAGGACCTGAGCGTTCCGTCGGACGAGGTGCGGCTGTACCTGGCGCTGCGGGAGGCGGCGCACGCCCGCCTGTTCGCGCACGTGCCGTGGCTGCGGTCGCACCTGTTCGGTGCGGTCGAGGGCTACGCGCGGGGCATCAAGGTGGACACCTCGAAGCTGGAGGACGTGGTCGGCCAGCTCGACCCGTCGAACCCGGAGCAGCTCCAGGAGGCGCTGCAGGGCGGTATGTTCCAGCCGCAGGACACCCCGGAGCAGAAGGCCGCCCTGGCCCGCCTGGAGACGGCGCTCGCGCTGGTCGAGGGCTGGGTGGACGCGGTCGTGCACGAGGCGGCGAAGCCCCGTCTGACGTCGGCGGACGCGATGCGCGAGACCATGCGCCGGCGGCGTGCCTCGGGCGGTCCGGCGGAGCAGACCTTCGCGACGCTGATCGGGCTGGAGCTGCGTCCGCGGCGGCTGCGGGACGCCTCGCGGCTGTGGGCCTCGCTCACCGACGCGCGCGGCGTGGACGGCCGCGACGGGCTCTGGGAGCACCCGGACATGCTGCCGACGGCTTCCGACCTGGACGACCCGGACGGGTTCGTGCACCGCGAGCAGCTGGACTTCTCCGAGATCGACAAGATGCTCGGCGAGGCCGCCCAGCAGCGTGACGAAGAGGGCGACGACAAGAAGTGAGCCTGTACGACGACGCGGTCCGGGTCCTGAAGGAGTACGAGGGCCCGGACGCCGAGCAGGACGAGCTGCGCGGGGTCTACCTGGAGCACCTGGCCGCCCACCCGGAGGGGGTCTACAAGCCCTGCACGGCCGGGCACGTCACGGGCAGCGCGCTGGTGATCGACCCGGTCGGCGGCCGGGTGCTGCTGACCCTGCACAAGAAGCTCGGCATGTGGCTCCAGATGGGCGGGCACTGCGAGCCCGGGGACACCACCCTCGCCGGGGCGGCGATGCGCGAGGCCGTCGAGGAGTCGGGCATCGGCTCGGGGCTGACGCTGGTGGCGGGCGGGCCCGTGCGCCTGGACCGGCATCCGATCCCCGCGCCGTGCAACTGGCACCTGGACGTGCAGTACGCGGTGCTGGCCCCGGACGGCGCCGAGGCGGAGATCAGCGACGAGTCGCTGGACCTGCGCTGGTTCCCGTACGCGGAGGTGCCGGCGGTCGCCGATGCCTCGGTGGTGCGGCTGCTGGAGGCCACCCGGGCGCGGCTGGGCGCGTGACGCGGCGGGGAAGGGGCGGGCCCGTGCGGGTCCGCCCCTTCCCCGTGTGCCGGTCCGGTCCCGGTGCGGGTCAGTTCCAGGCGTTGTTCTGGTTCTGGGCGTGCGCGCCCTGCTGGCCCATGCCGTACTGGGCGGCGATGCCCTGTCCGAGCTGGGCGTTCTGCGGCGGCAGCACCTCGCTGGGCTGCACCAGGGCGAAGCCGGTGCCGAGGAAGCTGAGCTCCCAGCCCTCGCCGGTGTTGCCGCGGCGCCGCCACACGCCGGTGGAGTGCGTCTGGGCCTGCATCTGCACGCGCAGCGAGGTGGACCAGGCGACGATGGCGTCGGCGTCGGCGTTGACGTACTTGTCGGGGGTGACCTGCATCATCAGCGGCTGGCCGGAGGTCATGAGGGCGACCTTGCCGCGGCCGGAGATGTTGAGCTGGTACTTGCCCGAGCCGGAGATCCCGTACTGGCTGTCGACGGCGATGACCTCGGAGTGCAGGGTGGAGTCCATGGCGAGGACGTAGCTGCTGTCGACGGTGAGGCCGTCGTGGTCCACGTCGACGACGTGGACGTACTGGGCGAGGTTGGCGAAGTAGACGGTGCCCTGGCCGGAGCAGCGCATCAGGTCCAGGCCCTCGCCGGTGCGGCGGCGGGCGCCCCGCTGGTTGTTGCTCTGGTACTCGCCGTCGAAGTCGACGATCCCCTGATAGGCGACCATCGAGCCCTTGCGGGCGAGGATGTCGTCGGAGCCGGTCAGGGTGACCCTCAGGAGCTGGGGGTTCTGGACGGTGTAGCGGTCCTGGGACTGCTGCTCGGCGTGGCCGAAAAGTGAGCTCTGCATGATGTGTCCGCTCCCCCTCAGCCCCGGGTCCGGAGCCGGTCGGTGCTGTCCTCGCTGGGCTGTACGACGACGATGCCCTGACCGGAGAAGGCCATCTGGTAGGCCTCCCCGCTGCCCCGGCCGATCATCGACGAGGCCTTGAAGCTGCGCTTCCCCTTGACCTTGAGGTTCGGGGACCAGGCGACGAGCGCGTCCGGGTCCACGTACGTCTCGTCCTCGCCGCGGCCGCAGTCGACCACGATCGGGGTGCCGCGGGAGGTGATCGCGACCCAGCCGGTGCCGGCGACCTGGACGTTGAACAGGCCCTGGCCGGCAAACTTCGCCATGCCCTTGACCCGCTCCACGCCCCACTGGAGGTGGGCGTCGAAGGCGAGGAGGTTGGTGCCGTTGACGGAGAGGGCGTCGTTGTTGAGGTTGATGCAGACGACGTCCGCGCCGTAGTCGGCGAGGTAGAGCAGGCCGTCGCCGGTGCACTTCATCAGGGGCGCGCCCTCGCCGGTCAGCCACTGGGAGGCCATCTGACGGACGGCGGGCGGGTTGGGCTCGTACTGGACGAAGCCCTCGTAGGCGACCATCGATCCGGTGCGGGCGAAGAGGTCCTGGCCGCTCTGCATGGCGACCTTGAGCATGGCCCGGCCGTGGTTCTCCATACGGGCCGTGACGGGCGTCGGGGCGTAGCCCGCGAGCTGCTGGTTCATTGCGTTCATGGCGTTCATGTGGGGCTCCCTCAGACCTCGTACGGCTGGACGACGATGAAGTTGCCGGGGGCGCCGCGGAACTGGAGGTTCACGGTCTCCCCGCTGTGGCCCGGGTAGGCGTTGCGGCGCAGCCGGACCTGGCTGGAAATGATCACCTGTGAGGCGGCCGACCAGGCGACGATGGCGTTGCTGTCGGCGAAGGTGGTGGGGGTGACCGGCAGGACGACGGGCACGCCGTGCGTCTTGACGATGACGGTGCCGGAGCCCTGGAACAGCATCGTGAACAGGGCGCCGCCGGGGATGCCGTGGCCCTCGATGCGGCGTACCTCGTGCTGGAGGGACTCGTCGAAGGCGAGGACGCTCTCGGCGGAGACGCAGATGCCGTCGCCCTGGAGCTCGATGGCGTGCAGGTGGGCGCCGTTCTCGGCGAGGAAGACCTGGCCGCGGCCGGTGCAGCGCATCAGCTGCATTTCCTGGCCGGTGGCGTTGCCGACGATGCGGCCGGCGAAGCCGGCGCCCTTGTAGCTGAAGTCGACCTTGCCCTGATACAGGACCATGCTGCCCTGGCGGGCGAGGACGGCCTGGCCGCCCATCGCGAGGTCGACCCGCATGAGCTGCTGGTTCTGCGGGGTCCAGCGGGCGCCGGTGGGGGCCTCCTTGTACGGCTGGAGGGCGGCGGCGAGGCCGGCGCCGGGCGCGGCGGCCTGCGGGGCCTGGCCGTAGGGGGCCGGGGGCTGCTGGCCGTAGGGGGCCTGCGGGGCGGGCGGCTGGCCGGGGACCTGGCCGTACGAGGGCTGCGGCTGCTGGCCGTAGGGCGCGGGGGCCGGGGCCGGCGGCGGGACCTGGGCGCCGTAGGAGTGCTGCGGCTGCTGGCCGTACGAGGGCGGGCCGGGCTGCTGCGGCGGGTGGGGCGGCTGGCCGTACGGGGCCGCGGGCGCGGGCGCGCCGAGCGGGGCGACCATGGTCGGGGCCGAGTGCACGGGCGCGGGCGCCGGGGGCTGCGGGGCCGGGGGCTGCTGCTGCGGCGGGGCGTACGGCGCGGGGGCGGGCGCCGGGGCGGGCGGCTGCTGCTGGACCGGGGCGCCGAAGGACGGGGCCGGGGCGGCGGCCTGCGGGGGCGGCGCGAACGAGGGCGCGGCGGCCTGCGGCTGGGCCGGGGCCTGGGGCTCGGGCTGCGGCTCGTCCTCGGCGACCTCGCCGCCGAAGTGCTCCAGCAGCGCGGCGAGGCCGCCGTCGAAGCCCTGGCCGACGGCGGCGAAGCGCCACACGTCCTTGCGGTAGAAGTCGCCGATCATCAGGGCGCGTTCGGTGCTGAACTCGGAGCCGGTGAAGGAGTACCGGACGACTTCCTCGCCGCCGGCGACGATCCGGATGTAGCCGGGGCCGATCTGCGACATCTGGCCGGCGCCGTCGAGGGTGGCGCTGAAGGACAGCTTGTGGATGGACGCGGGCACGTGGTCGAGGGTCACCCGGAACGACTCGGTGTCCCCGGCCTGCGGGCCGAGCTGCTGGATCGACTCCTCGGGCGACTTCGGCTGGTTGTAGAAGACGAAGTAGCGGTCGTCCGACAGCCGCTCGTCGGCGTCGAGGCCGAAGCAGCTGATGTCGAAGGTGAGCCCGGGCCCGGCGATCTGAACGCCCACGTACAGATCGGTGCCCGCCGTCAGATCACTGATCTTGGCCTTGTGGCCGCGTTGGAATTCCCTGGCCATGTGTCCGACCGTCCCCCATCCCGACTTCGACTGCTCGATATGTGCCGCTCAGGCTAACGGCTCCTGCCGACATCCGGCCAAGTCGGCACCGACCCGGTACCGACCCGGTTCCGGCCCGGTTCCGGCCCGGTGCGCGTCCGCCTTCCGTGACGGAGGGTCACTCCCCGCGGGCGGCCGGGACCCGGGGCATGCGCTCCGCCGCGGCCACTCCTTCGAGGAACCCGCGGGCCCGCTCGGTCTTCGGATAGGCCTCCAGCAGCTCCCAGAAACGGGGGCCGTGGCCGGGCACCAGGAGGTGCGCCAGCTCGTGCAGCAGCACGTAGTCGACGACGTACTCCGGCATTCCCTGGATGCGGTGGGACAGCCGGATGCTGCCCTCCGCGGGGGTGCAGGAGCCCCACCGGGTGTTCTGGTTGGTGACCCAGCGGACCGAGAGCGGACGCGCGCGCCCGCCGAAGTACTGCTCGGACAGACGCTCGGCGCGCGCGATCAGTTCCGCGTCGCCGAGGGTGCGCTTGCCCTCCTGCGCGGCGAGCTTGTCGAGCATGACGCCCACCCAGCGCCGTTCCTCGGCCTCGGACATCCGGGCGGGGATCAGGACGACGGTCCGCTCGCCCTCGCGGTAGGCGGACACGGTCCTGCGGCGGCGCGCGCTCCGGCGTACTTCGACGGCGCGCTGTGGCGGGTCGGCTGGCACGCCTCGACGGTACCCGGTAGCCGTGGCGGAAGTCCCGCGCGTCCGGGGTTCGGGACGTGATCGGTTCGCCGTGGTGTCACGGACCCCCGCCGTTCATCTCATATGCCCAATACCCCTTGCCTGTGGACAAATCCGCGCACGCGGCCAGGCGGCCGGGCATCGTGGCGGAAACGCAGAAACGCGGAAACGCAGAAACGCGGAAGACGAAGTCGTGGACGGGGAGGCCGTGATGTATCCGAAGGTGAAGCCGGCACTGGCGAGGGCGTGGCGGGACCTGCAGACGGTCCAGTTCGGGGTGACGCCCGCCCACGCGGTGGTGCTCGGACCGCTGGACACGGCGACGGGGTCGCTCATCGACCGGATCGACGGGACGCGGGGCATGGAGCTGCTGCGGGCCGAGGGCGCCGGGATGGGGCTGCCGGAGGGGCAGGTGGACGGGCTGGTCCGGCACCTCGCCGGGGCCGGGCTGCTCGACGACCTCACCGCCGGGGGGCCGCGGGCGCAGGCCGTGCGGAGAAGGCCGGAGGTGCTGGAGCGGCTGGGGCCCGACCTGGGCTCGCTCTCGCTGGTGCACCGGGAGCCGGGCGGTGACCTGCGCGGTGTCGCGGCGCGCAGGGCGTTACGGGTCCAGGTGCGCGGGAGCGGGCGGGTGGGGGCGGTGATCGCCGCCGTGCTGGCGGGGGCCGGGGTGGGCCGGGTCGATGTGCTGGACGGGGGCCGGGTGGAGGCGGCCGACGTGGCTCCGGGCGGGCTGGATCCGGGGAGCGTGGGCCGGCCGCGGGCGGAGGCCGCGGGGGCGCTGGTGCGGGAGGCGGCGCCGGGGCGGGCTCCGGGCGCGGGGGATCCCGGTGGGCCGGGGCCGGAGCCGGCCCTGGTGGTCCTCGCACCCCGGGACGGCCTCCAGGCGTGGGCCCCCGATCCGGCGACGGCCGCCGACTGGGTGGCGACGGGCACCCCGCACCTGTACGCGGGGGTGCTGGAGGGGACGGGGCTGGTCGGGCCCCTGGTGCTGCCCGGGTCCACGGCGTGCGCGGGGTGCATGGAGCGCGACCGCGTCGACCGGGATCCGGCCTGGCCCCGCATGCTGGTCCAGTGGCGCTCGGCGCACCGCCGCCGCGGGCCGGGGGCCTGCGACCTGGGGCTGTCCACGGCGGTGGCCGGCCTCGCCGCGGCGCACGCCCTGGCCTTCCTCGACGGGCAGCTGCCCGCTTCGACGGCGGCCCGGTGGGAGGCCGCCCTGCCCGGGCTGCACTGGCAGCACACCGCGCTGCACCCGCATCCGGACTGCCCCTGCGCGGCCGCGGACCCGGGAACGGCCGCGGACGCGGCGGCCGGCTCCGGGGCGGTGCGGTCGTGAGCCGCCGGACTCCCGCCGGAGCCGGGCCGGGTGCCCCGGTCCGGGGGGTCGGGGTGCCATGGCAGGATGCGACGGGGGCCGCGCCGCGTCCCGAACCGCCGCTCGCGGCACAGCAGTCCGGAAACTGGAGGGGCTCATGTCTGATCTTCCCCGGAAGGCGGTCACGCGCACCGTCAAGCTGGCCGCGCTACCACTCGGCATCGCGGGCCGGGCCACCTGGGGGCTGGGCAAGCGGATCGGCGGCAAGTCGGCCGAGATCGTGGCCCGCGAACTCCAGCAGCGCACGGCCGAACAGCTGTTCCGCACGCTCGGGGAGCTGAAGGGCGGCGCGATGAAGTTCGGGCAGGCCCTCTCGGTGTTCGAGTCCGCGCTTCCCGAGGAGGTCGCCGGCCCCTACCGGGCGGCACTGACGAAGCTCCAGGAGGCGGCCCCGCCGCTGCCGGCGGCGCGGGTGCACGAGGTGCTGGCGGAGCGTCTCGGCGAGGACTGGCGGGAGCTGTTCGAGGAGTTCGAGGACAAGCCGGCCGCGGCCGCCTCGATCGGGCAGGTGCACCGGGCGGTGTGGCACGACGGGCGGCAGGTGGCGGTCAAGGTCCAGTACCCGGGGGCCGGGGAGGCGCTGCTGTCGGACCTCAAGCAGCTGGGCCGGTTCGCGGGGCTGCTGGGGCCGCTGGTCCCGGGCATGGACCTCAAGCCGCTGATCACCGAGTTGCGCGACCGGGTCGCGGAGGAGCTGGACTACGAGCTGGAGGCCGAGGCGCAGCGCACCCACGCCGACGCCTTCGACGCCGACGAGGACGTGGTCGTCCCGGACGTCGTGCACCAGGGTGACCAGGTGCTGGTGACCGAGTGGATGGAGGGCACCCCGCTCTCCGAGGTGATCGCCGACGGGACGCGGGAGGAGCGCGACCGCGCCGGACAGCTGCTGGCCCGGTTCCTCTTCTCCGGGCCCGCGCGGACCGGTCTGCTGCACGCCGATCCGCACCCGGGCAACTTCCGGCTCATCTCGGGGGCGGACGGCCGGATGCGGCTGGGCGTACTGGACTTCGGCACGGTGGACCGGCTGCCGGGCGGCTGGCCCAAGCCCATCGGCCGGTCGCTGCGGATGACCCTGGACGGCGACGCCGAGGGGGTCTACGGGCACCTGTGCGCCGAGGGGTTCGTCAGGGAGAGCGTCGAACTCGACCCGGACGCGGTGCTGGACTATCTGAAGCCCATCATCGAGCCCGCCGAGGCCGACGAGTTCACCTTCACCCGGCCGTGGCTGCGCGGGCAGGCGGCACGGATCGCCGATCCCCGCTCCCCCGCCCACCAGTTGGGGCGGCAGATCAACCTGCCGCCGTCCTACCTGCTGATCCACCGGGTGACGCTGAGCACCATCGGCGTCCTGTGCCAGCTGGGCGCGACGGTGCGGCTGCGCGACGAACTGGAGTCGTGGCTGCCGGGGTTCCTGCCCGAGGACTGACCCGCGCGGGCCTCACCACCAGGAGGAGTCGAGCCGGCCCTCGATCGCGCGGAGGTTGGCGCGCGCGCAGTCGACGCAGAAGTACTGTCTGGTCCCGTTCTCCACCGAACACGTCCAGGTGGGCGGCGGCGGGGCGCCTTCCGGGGGGCGGGCACCGCAGCGCGCGCAGACGACGGCCTGGGCCTCGGGCCCCGGCGGGGTGGGTTGGGGGGTCGGCTGGTCCACCACCAGACGATATCCCCGCCGGCCCGCGCGGGGCCCCGCAACGCACCGGGGGGACCGGTCCGTTCGGACCGGTCCCCCCGGTGCTGCCCTCGCCGGCTGTGTTCAGCCGGCTCCGGCGGCGTTCACGTCGCTTTCAAGCCGCTGCCGAGCCCTGTCGGGGCCCGTCGCGTGCTCAGTGCATGACGGCCATGGCCAGCGCGCGCCGGGCGCGCATGGAGACGCGCTCGGCCTTTCGCTGCATGCGCCGCGCGGCGACCAGGCGCAGGGCGTGACGCTCGGCGTCCACCTCGCGCATGCGGTCGTCCATATGGGCACGGGCCATGGCTTCTGGGATGAGTTGCATTTCGCGGGTCCTGTTCTGACGCGAGGTGATCGCGCCTGCGGTGATGAAGTCTGCGGTGGCGGAGCCGTGCGGCTGCTCGCTCGTGGGGGCGTAGGGGGACATGGGGGCCTGCTTCAACGGGTCGTGCGTGAGGGGGCGGTCGATGGTTCCGATGGCGGTCATGCCGCTGCAACCGGGTTCTTGCGCGGACGGCCACGGGGCCGCTTGCGGGCCACGACCACGCCCTGGACGAAGAGCTCTCCGCCCCAGACGCCCCAGGGCTCGCGGCGCTCCTTGGCGCCGGCGAGGCAGGCCTCGACCAGCGGGCAGGTGCCGCAGAGGGACTTGGCGTACTCGACGTCCGCCGGGGACTCGGCGAAGAAGACCTCGGGGTCGAAGGTCCGGCACGGTACGGGGACGCCGAGGTTCTCGATGGCGTCGTCGAGCGCGGTGAGCGCGGTGAGGGGGGTCAAGGCGTGGTCCTCCGGGACTGCGGGCGGGGAGATCGTTTGGGTCTGCGGTACGGACGGGGCGTGCGCTTCGAGTTGCACGGTGTTTTCTTCCTCGTCTTGTTCGGCTAGTCGTTCCGGCCGGTCGGCCGGGTGGCGGCTGTGGTACCTGGTCTTGCCAGTCCCGAGGCCCCTTCGCTCCGCCATCCCCGTTCGGGGACAAACAGAAGGGCCGCGGATCCCGGGTGGGGTTCCGCGGCCCTGAAGGCGCCGGCCTGATCATGCGATCAGGCTGGATCACTCCAGGGTTCGAGCCCGCGGAAGGCCCACATCAGGTGGTGCTGCTTGGTCTGCGTCTGCTGCGTCTTGGATCCGGCACCGGCTGCGGCCGCGAAGCCATAGGCGCCATGCGCCTGCCGGGCTTCCGCTACTGCCACCAGTGCCTTGGTCGGTCGCTCATTGCGCTCGCTGACCGGAAGGGTCGCCAGCAGGGCGGGGCTGTCAGCGGAAATCGCGGACAGACCGGTGCCCATGAGGGAGACGGAACCGAGCAGGCAGGAAGCGTCGACCGAGTGATCGGTCATTTTGGTGAAGGTCATGAAGCTGGTCACTGGTCTCGCCTCCTCTCGGCGTCTCGGGGACTCGGCCCGGGGGCCTGTCCCATGTATTCGGATAAGTACAGCACGGATCCGGAGCTTCGGAGAAGCCACCGTTTCCGTTGCTAAGAACCTATGGGGCTTCGCCGGGCATGTGCAAACTATTTTTCCGACGAGTTTCTACGCGTCGTCAGAATCCTCACCGTCAGTCCCCTGACCAGTACAGATGGCCAGGACGTCGGCCCCGTACCGGTCGAGCTTGCGGCCGCCCACGCCGGAGATCATCGAGAGCTCTCCCGGCTCGGACGGCGCGGCCTCGGCGATCGCCATGAGGGTTTTGTCCGTGAACACGCAGTATGCGGGCAGTCCCTGGAGCTTCGACTGCCCGGCGCGCCACTCGCGCAGCCGCTCGTAGAGGCCCTCGTCCATGTCCGAGGGGCAGTCGCTGCAGCGCATCAGCTTGATGTCCCCGGCCTCGGTCAGGGTCCGGCCGCAGACCCGGCACAGCACGGGCCCGCGGCGGCTCCGCTTGCGCGGCGCGCCCTCGGCCGGGACGCCCGGCCGGCCCGCGGGGGCCGCGGAGCCCGGCCGCAGCCCGTTCAGGAAGCGGCTGGGGCGGCGGGAGGCCCGGCCGCCCGGAGCCCGGGAGAGGGCCCAGGAGAGGGTCAGGTGCAGCCGTGCCCGGGTGACGCCGACGTAGAGCAGCCGGCGCTCCTCCTCGACCTGCTCGTCGGTCTTGGCGTATGTGATCGGCATCATGCCGTCGGTGAGGCCGACCAGGAACACGGCGTCCCACTCCAGACCCTTCGCGGCGTGCAGCGAGGCGAGGGTGACGCCCTGGACCGTCGGCGCGTGCTGCGCGGCCCTGCGCTCGTCCAGTTCGACGGTGAGCTCGGCCAGCCCCGCGCCGGGACGGGCGCGGGCGAAGTCCTCGGCGAGGCGGACCAGCGCGGCCAGCGATTCCCACCGGTCGCGCACGGCGCCGGAGCCGGCCGGCGGCTCGGCGGTCCAGCCGGTGGAGCTGAGCACGGCCCGGACCTGGGCGCCGAGCTCGACGACGTCGTCGAGCAGCGGGTCGTTGCCCGCGGAGCGGGCGGCTCCGCGCAGCGCGAGGACCGCCTTCTGCACCTCGGCGCGCTCGAAGAAGCGCTCCGCGCCGCGCAACTGGTACGGGACGCCGGCGTCGGCGAGGGCCTGCTCGTAGACCTCGGACTGGGCGTTGATGCGGTAGAGCACGGCGATCTCGCCGGCCGGGACACCGGCCGCGATCAGGTCGCGGACCCGGCGGGCCACGCCCTCGGCCTCGGCGGGCTCGTCGGGGTACTCGGCGTAGACGGGGTCCGGGCCGGTCTCGCGCTGGGAGACCAGCTCCAGCCGGTGTTCGGCGGCCCGGCCCCGGGCCTGGTTCAGCAGGCCGTTGGCGAGGTGGACCACCTGGGGGGTGGAGCGGTAGTCGCGGACCAGCTTGACCACGGTGGCCTGCGGGTAGCGGGTGCGGAAGTTCAGCAGGTGGTCGGGGGTGGCGCCGGTGAAGGAGTAGATCGTCTGGCTGGCGTCGCCGACGACGCAGAGGCTGTCGCGGTCGCCGAGCCACAGCTCCAGCAGGCGCTGCTGGAGCGGGCTGACGTCCTGGTACTCGTCCACCACGAAGTGCTGGTACTGGGTGCGGATCTGCTCGGCGATGTCGTGGCGGTCCTGGAGGATGCCGACGGTGAGGAGCAGCACGTCCTCGAAGTCGATCATGCCGCGGTCGCGCTTGAGCTGCTCGTACGTGCCGTAGATCTGGGCGATCTCGGCCATGTCGCGGGGGGCCTCGCGGCCGGCCTTGAGGGCGGCGGCCGGGTAGTCGGCGGGGACGGTCTGGGTGACCTTGGCCCACTCGATCTCGCCGGTGACGTCGCGCAGCTCGTTGCGGTCGAGGCGCACGCGGCAGCGCGCGCCGGCCTCGGCCACGAACTGGATCTTGCGCTCCAGGAGCCGGGGCACCTCCCCGCCGATCGCCCGGGGCCAGAAGTACTGGAGCTGGCGCAGGGCCGCGGAGTGGAAGGTGCGGGCCTGGACCCCGCCCGCGCCGAGGGCGCGGAGCCGGCCGCGCATCTCGCCGGCGGCGCGGTTGGTGAAGGTGACGGCGAGCACGCTGGCCGGCATGAGCTGGCCCGAGCGGACTCCGTAGGCGATGCGGTGGGTGATCGCGCGGGTCTTGCCGGTACCGGCGCCCGCCAGCACGCACACCGGCCCGCGCAGGGTCGTGGCGACCTCGCGCTGCTCCGGGTCGAGGCCCTGGAGCACGGCGTCGGCGTCGACGTCGGGCGCGCCGCCGCCGGCCGGTACGGATGAGGAGTGCGTTGCTGCTGTCACCCCGCCATGCTGCCAGGTCCGGTGGGCCGGACGGGAAACTTGTCCACAGGCCCGCGGGATCCGTCACACCGGCCGGACCGGTGGATCAGCAGGTGCCGCAAGGGCGGGCCGGGGGTGCCCCGGGAGCGGGGCGGCCGGCAGTCGGATCGGTCACACCGGGCGGCCCGGCGGGAATGGCCCGGCGGGGCGGGACGTTCGACTCCTCGGATCATCAACCGGCACCGCGATCCACCGAGACCTCACAGAGGAGCGAGCATGCAGGACACGGGCACCGTCACGATGTACAGCACCACCTGGTGCGGCTACTGCCGTCGGCTGAAGACCCAGCTGGACCGGGAGGGCATCGCGTACAACGAGATCAACATCGAGCTCGACCCGGCGTCCGCGGCGTTCGTCGAGAAGGCCAACAACGGCAACCAGACGGTCCCGACCGTGCTCGTGAAGTCCGCCGCCGGCAGCGAGTCCGTGATGACGAACCCGAGCCTGGCCCAGGTCAAGCAGGCCCTCGCCGTCTGACCCGCCCGCTCCCGGAACGGCCCCCGCCGCGGCGGGGGCCGTTCCGCGTCCACGGCGGGGGGACCGGGGGGTACCGGGGTACCCGGGGCTCAGACGGCCGACGGCTCCTTGGGCAGCGGCTGCCCGTACCAGAGCTCGACCAGGCGGGCCGCGATGGAGATGCCCGACGGGGGCAGGACCTCGCCGGCCTCGATCGCGGCGCGGTAGTCCTCGCGGGAGAACCAGCGGGCCTCCTGGATCTCCTCGCCGTCGACCGTGATCTCCGAGCTGACCGCGCGGGCGTTGAAGCCCAGCATCAGGCTGTACGGGAACGGCCAGGGCTGGCTGGCGACGTACTCGACCTCGCCGATCCGCACCCCCGCCTCCTCCCACACCTCGCGGACCACGGACTGCTCTATCGACTCGCCCGGCTCCACGAAGCCCGCCAGCGTCGAGAAGCGGCCCTCCGGCCAGTGCACCTGGCGGCCCAGCAGCGCCCGGTCCTGCTCGTCGGTGACCAGCATGATCACCGCCGGGTCGGTGCGCGGGTAGTGCTCGGCGCCGCAGCCCGGGCAGCGGCGGATGTGGCCGGCCGCCGCGACGACGGTGCGCTCGCCGCAGCGGGAACAGAAGCGGTGCATGCGCTGCCAGTTCTCCAGGGCCACCGCGTGCACCATCAGCCCGGCGTCGCGCGGGTTCAGCAGCAGCCCGGCCTCGCGCAGCCCGGCCGGGCGGGCCGACTGGTCCATGCGGCCCGGCAGGGAGTCCTTCTGCAGCGCGAAGTACCGTACGCCGTCCTCGTCCGTGCCCAGGAAGTACCGGTGCGTCTCGGTGACCGGGGCCTCGAAGGCGGGGGTCATCACGATGCCCGTGCCGCCGTCGGGGGTGTCGTCGATCAGCACCTGGCCGCCGGAGACGACGAAGACGCGGGTCGTCGGGTGGCTCCAGGCGGCGGCGAGCCACGCCTCGTCGAGACGGTGGTGCGCGGCGCGGTCGATACCGCTGGGCGCGGTGAGCGAAAGGGGCCGCTCGGTGTGGGTGCTCACTGGTACTTCCAACTCCCCCGGTGGTGGGACAAGGCAGGCGTACGGAACGTGCTTCAGACGGTGGTGGCGGCGGGGGCGGCGGGCTCCGGCGACCAGTTCCCGGCGAGGTCGCCCCACAGGTAGGCGGTGGTCTCCACGCCCTTGAGGAGCAGGTCGAGCTCGACCTTCTCGTTGGGCGCGTGCCAGCCGTCGGAGGGTACGGAGATCCCCAGGAACAGCACCGGCGCGCCCAGCACGTCCTGGAGGTCGGCCGCCGGGCCCGAGCCGCCCTCGCGGGTGAAGCGGACCTGCTGCCCGAAGGCACGGCCCATGGCGCGGACCACGGACTGCAGCGCGGGGTGGTCCAGCGGGGTCAGGCAGGGGCGGGTGGGGGCGCCGAAGACGATGGAGTGCCGGATCCCGTCCGGGACGCGGGCCGCGACCCACTCCCGGACGGCGGCCTCGACCTCGTGCGGGTCCTGCCCCGAGACCAGGCGGAACGACAGCTTCAGCTGGGCGGAGGCGGGCACGATGGTCTTGCCGCCGGGGCCCTGGTAGCCGCCGCCGATGCCGTTGACCTCGGCGGTCGGGCGGGCCCAGACGCGCTCCAGCGTGGAGTAGCCGGCCTCGCCGGCGGCCGCGTACGACTTGGCCGTGCGCAGCCACTCCTTCTCGTCGAAGGGCAGCTCGGCGATCAGGCGGCGCTCGGCGTCGGTCAGCTCGGCGATGTTGTCGTAGAAGCCGGGGATCGTGACCCGCCCGTCCTCGTCGTGCAGGGCCGCGACGACGCGGGCGGCGACGGTGGCCGGGTTGGGCACGGCCCCGCCGAAGGCGCCCGAGTGGATGTCCTGGTCGGGCCCGTGGAACTCGATCTCGCAGTCGGCGACGCCGCGCATGCCGGTGCAGACGGTCGGGGTGGTCTCGGACCACATGCCGGTGTCGGAGACGATCACGACGTCGGCGGCGAGCTCGGCGGCGCGCTCCTCGACGAGGTCGCGGAAGTTCGGGGAGCCGGACTCCTCCTCGCCCTCGATGAGGAGCTTGAGGTGCACGGCGGGGGCCCCGGCGCCGGTCGCGGCGAGGTGGGCGCGCAGGCCGAGGGTGTGGAAGAACACCTGGCCCTTGTCGTCGGCGGCGCCGCGCCCGTACATCCGGCCGTCCTTGACGACCGGCTCGAACGGCTCGGTGTGCCAGCCGTCGGCGAGGGCGGCGGGCTGCACGTCGTGGTGCCCGTAGACGAGGACGGTGGGGGCGGCCGGGTCGGCGGCCGGCCAGTGCGCGAACACGGCGGGCGCGCCGCTGCCCTCGGCGGTCTCCCAGACCTCGGCGACGGGGAAGCCGGTCTCCTTGAGCTTCGCGGCGAGCCAGTCGGCGCTGCGGCGTACGTCGCCCGCGTGCTCGGGCTGGGCCGAGACGGAGGGGATGCGCAGCCACTCGGCGAGGTCGTCGAGGAAGGCTGCGCGGTGGGTGTCGATGTACGTGCGGACGACGCTGTCCGGGGCTTCGCTCATGGCCACGAGCCTAACCGTCCGCCCGGTGGGCGCCGTCCGTGCCCGATTTGCCTTGGAGGATCCGCTCAAGACGCTCCCGTCCGGGCAGGTCCCGGGGGCGGATCACGCGGCCGCTGCGGACGTGGAGGAAGGCGGCGGAAACGCGGTCGAGGGGGGTTCCGGTGGCTTCCGCCCAGGCCAGCCGGTACACGGCGAGCTGGAGGGGGTCGGCCTGGGTGGTGCGGCCGGTCTTCCAGTCCACCACCTCGTACGAGCCGTCGGGGTCGCGGTACACGGCGTCGATCCGGCCGCGGATCACCCGGCCGGCGAGGGTCAGCTGGACCGGGGCCTCCATCCGGTACGGGGTGCGCTCGGCGTACTCGCTGCGCTCGAAGGCGGCCTTGAGGGCGGCGAGGTCGGCCTCGTCGGCGACCTCCTGGTCGGAGCCGGGGAGGTCGGCGGCGGGGTCGAGGAGGTCGTCGAGGAGCGGCAGGGGCAGCTCGTCGAAGCGGGACTCCACCCAGGCGTGGAAACGGGTGCCCTGGCGCGCCGCGGGCTGCGGCGGCTTGGGCATGGGGCGGGCGAGATCGCGTACGAAGCCCTGCTCGTCGGCGGCGAGCCGCAGGAGCTGGCTCGCGGACAGGGCGGAGGGCAGCTCGACGTCCCGCACGGCTGCGCGGGCGCGGCGGAGCTCGCCCTCCAGGGCGTCGAGGTCCCGGTCCCAGGAAGCCACCACCCGGGCCTCCTCGGGGGTCAGGCCGGCCGCCTCCGGCCGCGCCGGCCGCGCCGTGCGTTCCGGTCCGGGGACACGCAGGCTGCCGGGCCCGGGCCCGGGGGAGGCGGCTTCACCGGCCCAGAGGTCGTCCGGGTCCTCGGCCGGGGCGCCGGCGGCGGGCCGTACGGTCTCTCCCGCCCACGGGTCGTCTGCGGCGGGGTCGGCGGACCCGGGCCGGAGGTGCTCGTCCCCCACCCCGCCCCTTCCCGAAACCGGGGCTGCGCCCCGGACCCCGTGGGCCCGGTTCCCGGCCGCGTCCGGCCGCGCGGGCACGGCTCCGCCCGCCCACGGGTCGTCCCCGGGAACACCGGCTGCGTCCCACGGGTCGTCCCCCGGAGCACCGGCTGCGTCCCACAGGTCGTCCCCGGGAGCACCGGCTGCGTGCCACGGGTCGTCCCCGGCGGGTTCCTCGTCGTACGACGGGTCCTCGCAGTCGGGGGGCCAGAGGTAGGGGTCGTCGGACGGGGGCGGGGTCCCCGGGGCGGCCAGGTGGGATTCGACCAGGGCGGCCGCCTGGCGGCGGAGGTTCAGGGAGGCCGGGTCCAGGGGCAGGGGCCAGGAGTGGTCCGGGGCGGCCTCGGCGGCCAGGGCCGGGTTCTCGGCGTCGGGGGCCGGTTCGTCCGCCCAGGCCTCGATCTCGCCGAAGCCGGCCGCGCAGTGGTCGTGGAGGGCCGTCAGGAAGGACGAGGGGCCCCGGCGGCGCTTCTGGGTCGGGCCCCACCAGTGGCCGGAGGCCAGCAGCAGGGAGCGGGGGCGGGTGAAGGTCACGTAGCCGAGGCGGAGCTCTTCCGTCTCCTTGTGGGTCTTCAGGGCCGCCTTGAAGGACTTCAGGCCCGCCGAGGTCCACGCCGGGGCGGCCGGGAGGGTGTCGGCGTCGCCGCGCAGGGCGTAGGGAAGGACCTTCGGGTACGAGGTCCAGGCCTCGGGGGCCTTCTCCTTGGGGAAGGAGCCCGCGCACAGGTCGGGGACGACCACCACGTCCCACTCCAGGCCCTTGGACTTGTGGGCGGTCAGCACCTTGACGGTGTTCTCCCCGCCCGGCAGCGCCTGGTCGAGGCCCTTCTCGTACTGCGCGGCCGTGCGCAGGAAGCCCAGGAAGGCGAGGAGGGTCGCCTCCCCGTCCAGGGCGGCGAAGCCCGCCGCGACGTCCAGGAAGCCGGACAGCGTCTCGCGCCGCCGGGCCGCCAGGGCGTGCGGGGAGGCCGACAGCTCCACGTCGAGGCCCGTCGTGGCCAGGACGCGGTGCAGGACGTCCATCAGGGGGTCGGAGAGCGAACGGCGCAGGTCGCGGAGCTCCTGGGCGAGGTGCGCGAAGCGGACCCGGGCGGCGGCCGAGAAGGGCAGGTCCTCGGGGGCCGAGCCGTCCAGGAAGGTTTCCAGCGCGTCGGCCAGGGAGACGACCTCGGCAGGGTCGACGCCCTCGACCGCCGCCGCGAGCCGGCCGTCGGGCCCGGCGGCGGCGTCGGGGCGGGCGACCAGCTGCCGGGCCAGCCGGCCGAGCAGGGCCAGGTCGCGGGCGCCGATCCGCCAGCGGGGGCCGATGAGGAGGCGGACCAGGGCGGCGTTGGCCCCGGGGTCCTGGAGCACCTCGCAGACGGAGACCAGGTCGGCCACCTCCGGGAGGTGGAGCAGCCCGGAGAGGCCGACGACCTCCACCGGGACGTCCCGGGCGACCAGGACCGCCTGGATCTGCGCGAAGTCGGCGGCCGATCGGCACAGGACCGCGATCTCGCCGGGCTCCCTGCCCGTGCGGACCAGGTGCGCGACGGAGTCGCCGAGCCACTCCAGCTCCTCGGCGTGGGTGTTCAGCAGGGCGCAGCGGACCACGCCGTCGCGCTCGGCGCCCGGGGCGGGGCGCAGCGCCTCGACGCCCTCGTGCATGGCGCGCAGCGGGGCGGCGAGGCCGTTGGCCAGGTCGAGGAGGCGGCCGCCGCTGCGCCGGTTCTCGCTGAGGGAGAGCCGGGCCGCGGGGCTGCCGTCGGCGTGCGGGAAGTGCTCGGGGAAGTCGTCGAGGTTGGCGACGGACGCGCCGCGCCAGCCGTAGATGGCCTGGCAGGGGTCGCCGACGGCGGTCACGGCGTGCCCGGTGCCTGCGCCGAACAGGCCGGAGAGCAGCAGCCGCTGGGCGACGGAGGTGTCCTGGTACTCGTCGAGGAGGACCACCCGGAACTCCTCGCGGAGCAGGGCGCCGACCTCCGGGCGGGTGGTGGCGAGCCGCGCGGACAGGGCGATCTGGTCGCCGAAGTCGAAGAGGTCGCGGGAGCGTTTGGCGGCGCGGTAGCGGGAGACCAGTTCCAGCAGCTCCAGGCGGCCGCGTACCGCCTCGGGGACCTTGCGCAGGTCGTCGTTGGTGAGCTTGGTGTCCGCGAGGACGCCGAGGAGCCCGGTGTCGTACGCGCGCAGCGCGTCCGGCTCGACGAGGTGCTCGGAGAGTTCCCCGTCGAGCGCGAGGAGGTCGCTGACCAGGTCGGGGACGGACTTGGTGAGCGAGGGGTAGGGGCCGGGGGCCTCGCGGAGCACCTTCGCGGCCAGCTGGAAGCGCGTGGCGTCGGCGAGGAGGCGGGCGCTGGGCTCCAGGCCGATGCGCAGGCCGTGGTCCTTGAGGAGCTGCCCGGCGAAGGCGTGGTACGTGGAGATGCGCGGCTCGCCGCCGGCCGCCCCGGCCTCGACGTCGGCCGGGGAAGGATCGGGGTCGGTGGCGCCGGCCCGGGCGAGGGCCGTACGGACGCGCTCGGCGAGCTCGCCGGCGGCCTTGTTGGTGAAGGTCAGGCCGAGGACCTGTTCGGGGGCGACCGTGCCGGTGCCGACCAGCCAGACCACGCGGGCGGCCATGACGGTGGTCTTGCCGGAGCCGGCCCCCGCGACGATCACCTGGGGGGCGGCGGGGGCGGTGACGCAGGCCAGCTGTTCGGGCGTGAACGGGATCCCGAGGAGCTCCTTGAGCTGCTCGGGATCGTCGAGGACGGGGGCGCGCCCGGACACGTACGCGGTCACCTCAAAAGGCTAGCCGGAGCCGCCGACACTCCCGGACCGCGTCTCATTCCACGGTCTGGCGGCCCTCGGGCCGGGCGCTGCACGCGCTGCGGAAGGTGCAGCGGGCGCAGTGTTCGCCGGTGGCGGGGGCGAAGCGTTCGTCGAGGACCCGGCCGGCGGCGGTGGCCAGCAGGTCGCCGACCCATTCGCCGGAGCCGCCGCCGGACAGCGGTTCCTGCGCCTGGATCTTCGGGACCTCGTCGCCGCCGTCGCGCTTGGCCGCGCCCTGGCGCAGCTGGACGAGTTCGGCGCCGCCGGGTTCGGGGCGGCGGCCGTCGAAGACCTCGTCGACGGCGCCCTCGCGGACGGCGAGCTGGTAGACGGCGAGCTGCGGGTGGCGGGCGACCTCGTCCTTGGTGGGTGCGCCCTTGCCGGTCTTGAAGTCGACGACGTACGCGCGGCCCTGCGGGTCGGTCTCGACGCGGTCCATGGAGCCGCGGATCCGTACGGCGTACTCGCCGGCGTCGAGCGTGACGTCGAAGTCGTGCTCGGTGGCGACGGCGGAGCGGCCGCCGCGGTCAGTGGTGTGCCAGCGCAGGAAGCGTTCCAGGGCGGCGCGGGCGTTGTCCTTCTCCTGGCGGGACTTCCAGGGGGCGTCGAAGGCGAGGGCGTCCCAGACGGAGTCGAGGCGTTCCATGAGGACGGCCAGGTCGGCGGGGGTGCGGCCGGAGGCGACCTCGTCGGCGAGGACGTGGACGACGTTGCCGAAGCCCTGGGCGGCGGTGGAGGGCGTGTCGGCCTTGACCTCGCGGCCCAGGAACCACTGGAGGGAGCAGGTGTTGGCGAGCTGGTCCAGGGCGCTGCCGGAGAGGGTGACGGGCCGGTCGCGGTCGCGCAGCGGCACGGCGGAGGCGGTGGGCTCGTACAGGCCCCACCAGCGCTGCGGGTGCGCGGCGGGGACGAGCGGGCGGTCCTCGTCGTCGGTGAGCGCGGCGAGGCGGGCCAGGCGCCGGGCGGCGGCGTCGCGCAGGGCGGGCGAGGCCTCGGGGTCGACGGTGGTGGCGCGGAGCTCGGCGACGAGCGCGGGGACGGCGAGGGGGCGGCGGGGACGGCCGGTGACGTCCTTGGGGGTGACGCCGAGTTCGGTGAGGAAGCGGGAGGGCTGGTCGCCGTCCTCGGCGGGGGCCTTGACGGCGGTGACGACGAGGCGGTGGCGGGCGCGGGTGGCCGCGACGTAGAAGAGCCGCCGCTCCTCGGCGAGGAGGGCGCCGGGGGTGAGGGGTTCGGCGAGGCCGTCGCGGCCGATGCGGTCGGCTTCGAGGAGGGAGCCGCGGCGACGCAGGTCGGGCCAGAGCCCTTCCTGGACCCCGGCGACGACGACGAGGCCCCACTCCAGGCCCTTGGAGCGGTGGGCGGTCATGAGGCGTACGGCGTCGGTGCGGACCGCCTTGCCGGTGAGGGTGTCGGCGGCGATGTCCTCGGCTTCCAGCTGTTCGAGGAAGTTGAGCGCGCCGCGGCCGCCGGTACGTTCCTCCGCGCGGGCGGCGTTGTCGAAGAGGGCGCAGACCGCGTCGAGGTCGCGGTCGGCGTTGCGTCCGCCGGTGCCGCCGCGGCGGGCCTGGCGTTCGAGGCGCTGCGGCCAGGGGGTGCCGTCCCAGAGGGTCCAGAGGGCCTCTTCGGCGGTGCCGCCGCCCTGGAGCAGCTCGCGGGTCTTGCGCAGCAGCAGCCCGAGGCGCTGGGCGCCGCGGGCGTAGGCGGGGTCGTGGGCGGTGAGCCGCTCGGGCTCGGCGAGGGCGCGGGCCAGCAGCACGTCCGAGGGCGCGGGCACGGCGACGCCGGCGGCCCGCTCCTCGTCCCGCAGCGCCCGCCCGAGCCGCCGCAGATCGGCGGCGTCCATCCCGCCGAGCGGCGAGGTGAGCAGCACGGTCGCCCCCTCGACTCCGACCCACCCCTCGCCTCCGGCGGTAGCGGGGACGTCCCCGCTACCGCCGGATCCCGCCCCGGTACCGTGCCCCGGGGGAAGATCCCGCCCACCCGCCCCGAAGTCACGAGCAAGCTCGCGCACCCCGGCGCCGGCGGCGCCCAGCGCTACCTCCGCGGCCTGGCCGGGCAGGGACTCTGCGTCTGTCTCGGCGCCGCCGCGCGGGGAGAAGTCCCGCCCGCCCGCCCCAGAGTCGCCAGCGAGCTCGCGCACGCCGGCGCCTGCGGCGCCCGCAGCGGACGCCTCGGAGCCTGTCGACCCGGCGGCCTCCGGCAGGGCGGCCGACACCGCGGCAACGCCCGGGAGGGCGGCGGCGGATACGGCCGCGCCCGACAGGGCGGCCGCGCCGGGGTCCGCGTCCGGCCGGGCAGCAATCGGTTCGGCGCCCGGCACCTCGCCCAGCAGGGCGGCAGCCTGCGCCGGCAGGGCGGCCGCGTCCGACGGGGCAGAGTCGGCCCGGTCCCCGCCCGGCAGGGCAGCTTCCGGCAGGGCCCCGGCCCGGTCCCCGCCCGGCAGGGCAGTGGCGGTCGGCTGGGCGGCCTCGTCCCGGTCCCCGCCCGGCAGGGCAGTGGGGTCCGGCTGGGCAGAGGCCTCCTCGTCGGCGCCCGGTAGGGCCGCGGCGGTGGCCGTGAGGCGGAGGGCTGTCAGGAGGGGGGCGACGGCGGGTTCGTGGCGGAGGGGGGTGGACGCGGCGTCCGTTTCCGCCGGGACTCCCGCCGCGATGAGGGCGCGGCGCATCGCCGGGAGGGTGCGGCCGCCCGCGCGGACCAGGACGGCCATGTCCCGCCAGGGGACGCCGTCCTCCAGGTGGGCGCGGCGCAGGATGTCGGCGATGTTGTCCAGCTCGGCGCCGGCCGTCGGGTACGTGTAGACCTCCACGCTGCCGCCCTCCCGGGCCGGCGCGAGGTCCCGGTGGGCCCGGACGGCGGCCGCGGGCAGGCGCGGCAGCGGCATGCGGGTGGTGAGGAGGCGGGTGGCGGCCAGCAGGTTCGCGCCCGAGCGGCGGCCGACCGTCAGGGCCCGGACCTCGGCGCCCGGGAAGGCCGACTCGAAGTCGAGGACGTTGTTGATGTCGGCGCCCCGGAAGGCGTAGATCGACTGGTCGGGGTCGCCGAAGGCCACCAGCGTCCCGGCCGGCCCGTTCAGCGCGCGCAGCAGCCGCAGCTGGGAGGCGTCGGTGTCCTGGTACTCGTCCACGAGGATCACGTCGTACGTGGCCGAGAGCGACGGGGTGGTCTCCGCCAGGAGGACGGCGCGGTGCAGGAGCTCCGCGTAGTCCAGGGAGCCCTGGAGGTCGAGGACGTCGAGGTACTCGGAGAGGAAGGCCGCGGCCGCCTTCCAGTCGGGGCGGCCGATGCGCTCGGCGAAGGTGGCGAGGGATGCGGGGCCCAGGCCCAGTTCGCGGGCGCGGGCCAGGACGGCGCGGACCTCGTCGGCGAACCCGCGCGTGGTCAGCGCGGCCCGCAGGTCGTCCGGCCAGCGGATGGACCGCAGCCGCCGCTGGCCCTCCAGCAGGGTGCGGACCATCACGTCCTGCTCCGGGCCGGACAGCAGCCGCAGCGGGTCCGCGAAGAGCTCGTGGTCCTGGTGGGCGCGGACCAGGCCGTAGCAGAAGGAGTGGAAGGTGGTGGCCTGCGGGGCGCGGGCGCCGCCGAGCCGCAGGGCGGCGCGGTCGCGCAGCTCCACTGCGGCTTTCCGGCTGAAGGTGAGGATGAGGATCCGGGCGGGGTCGGTGCCGGCCTCGACCCGGGCGGCGGCGGTCTCGACGAGGGTGGTGGTCTTGCCGGTGCCGGGGCCGGCGAGAACCAGGAGGGGTCCGCGGGTGTGATCAACCACCGCCCGCTGTGCTGCGTCCAGGACAGGGGGAGCCACCTGGACCGGCCCGGTGCGCACCAGGCGGTACGCGTCAGCCGTGCGCGTACGCCGCTCCGAGCGGCCGGGGGGAGAGGTGATCACGTGGGGTGCCGGTCCTGGTGGGTCTGCGGTTGCTGCGGTCTGGCCGGCGGCCGCGCCGGTCGGGAGGACCGCGGCCGCGTACGCCGAAGAGGCAACGCTACGCCAACCGCGCCGGCCGGCGCAGTCCGTCCCGCGGGGTGCGGAAGTCGCCCGGGAGTGCTCCGGCGCCGTCCTCCGTACGGGCCTTCGACCCGCCGCCCGCGTCTCGGATGCCGGAAGCTGTCAGGTGTGAGCCTCGTCGCCCCCGGCCCCCGCGTCGCGCCCGTCCCAGCGCGCCCTGCGCATGGCCAGCCGGGGTTCGCCGGAGGGGGTCTCGCGCAGCGGGGTGCCCTCGGTGCGGTAGTGCTCCAGGGCGCGCCGCTCGCTGCCGGGCAGGGGTACGCCGTCCGCCCGCACCACGCGCCACCAGGGCACGGCTCCTCCGTACAGGGCCATGACACGCCCGACTTGGCGCGGGCCTCCCTCGCCGAGCCACTCGGCGACGTCCCCGTACGTCATCACCCGGCCGGGCGGAATCCGCTCGGCCACCTCCAGTACCCGCTCCGCGTAGGCGGGCAGCTCTTCGCTCATTCGGCACATGGTGCCGGATGCTCCGGCCGGTCCGGTGGAAGCCTTCCTTCCGTACCGGCGCGCACCCTGCTGCCCCGCACGGCCGCCCGTCCGTGCCACCATCTTCCGGGCGGTGACTGGTGATACGTGATCAAGAAGAGACGGATGTGACGGCGAAGGAGCGGGTTGTGAGCCCTCCGGACGGCGCGGCGAGGGGCGATGACGCGCGCCCGGACGAGGCGCACCCCGACGACCCGCCCGGCCACACGCCGACGGCGGCCGACCGCGTCGAGGTGGACGAGCCGCTGCTCGCCGCACGCGTGCACCGGCCCTCCGACCTGGTACGCCTGCTCGCCGGGATCCTCGGCATCGCCGTCGTGCTCGGCATCGCCGCGTTCGCCCACGGCACCACCGCGGGCCTGGAGCAGGACATCACGCAGGGCACCGGCCAGGCGCCGGCCCTGCTGATCAAGGTCGCGGGGCTGGTGTCCAGCATCGCCGTGCTCCTCGTGCCGGTGGCCTTCGCCATCGAGCGGCTGATCAAGCGCGACGGGCTGCGCATCGCCGACGGCGTCCTCGCGGCCGTCCTCGCGCACGGGGTGACCCTGGCCACCGACCTGTGGGTGTCCCAGGCCGCCCCCGAGACCATCCGGGACGCCCTGACCCGTGCCACGGCCACGGCGGGCTCCACGGACCCGGTGCACGGGTACCTCGCGCCCGTGATCGCGTACATGACCGCCGTCGGGATGACCCGGCGGCCCCGCTGGCGGGTCGCGCTCTGGGTGGTGCTGCTGTTGGACGCCTTCGCCATGCTGGTCAGCGGTTACACCACGCCGTTCTCGATCATCCTGACGGTGCTGATCGGCTGGAGCGTGGCCTACGGGACGCTGTACGCGGTCGGCTCGCCCAACGTCCGCCCCACCGGGCAGAACCTCCTCGCCGGCCTGCGCCGCGTCGGCTTCCAGCCGGTCAGCGCGATGCGCGCCGAGGCCGCGGACGGGGACAGCACGGAGACCGGCGACCGGGGCCGGCGGTACCACGTCACGCTGGAGGACGGCCCGCCGCTGGACGTCACCGTCGTGGACCGCGAACAGCAGGCGCAGGGCTTCTTCTACCGGGTCTGGCGGCGGATGACCCTGCGCGGGATCACCACCCGGCGCAGCATCCAGTCGCTGCGCCAGGCCCTCGAACAGGAGGCCCTGCTCGCGTACGCCGCGATCGCGGCCGGGGCGAACGCGCCGAAGCTGATCGCCACCTCCGAGCTGGGTCCGGACGCCGTGATGCTCGTCTACGAGCACCTGGGCGGCCGCAACCTGGACGCGCTCGCCGACGAGGAGATCACCGACGAGCTGAGCCGCAACGCGTGGGAGCAGGTACGTGCCCTGCAGTCGCGCCGGATCGCGCACCGCCGGCTCACGGGGGACGCGCTGGTGGTGGATCGTTCCGGCAAGGTGATCCTCACCGACCTGCGGGGCGGTGAGATCGCGGCCGGCGACCTGGTGCTGCGGATGGACGTCGCACAGCTGCTGACCACGCTCGGCCTGCGGGTCGGCGCGGAGCGGTCGGTGGCCTCGGCGGTGTCGGTGCTCGGGCCGGACACGGTGGCGGACTGCCTGCCGCTGCTCCAGCCGATCGCGCTGAGCCGCTCCACGCGGGCGACCCTGCGCAGGCTGGCCCGGGAGCGGGCCGACCGGCAGCGGGAAGCCGTACTGGAGTCCTCGCGGGCGGCGAAGGCGGCGCGTGAGGCGGGCTCCGAACCCGCGGCGGCCACCGCGGCGGCCGACCGCAAGGCCGAGAAGAGGGCGCTGGACGACGCCCTGGAAGGGGCGCGGGAGGAGGACCTGCTGAGCCAGATCCGCCAGCAGGTGCTGCTGATCCGCCCGCAGGCGCCGGTGGAGCCGGCCCGGCTGGAACGGATCCGGCCGCGCACGCTGGTGTCCTTCATCGCGGGTGCCTTCGGTGCGTACTTCCTGCTCACGCAGCTGGCCCACGTGGACTTCGCGACGATCATCGGCCAGGCCCGGTGGGGCTGGGTCGGGGCGGCGCTGGCCTTCTCGGTGCTGACGTACTTCGCGGCGGCGATGAGCCTGCTGGGCTTCGTCCCGGAGCGGGTCCCCTTCCTGCGGACGGTGGTCGCGCAGGTCGCGGGGTCGTTCGTGAAGCTGGTCGCCCCGGCGGCGGTGGGCGGTGTCGCGCTGAACACCCGGTTCCTCCAGCGGGCGGGGGTCCGGCCGGGGCTGGCCGTGGCGAGCGTCGGCGCGTCGCAGCTGTTCGGGCTGGCCAGCCACATCCTGCTGCTGCTGGCCTTCGGCTACCTGACGGGTACCGAGAAGACCCCGGAGATGGCCCCGTCGAGGACGGTGATCGCGGGTCTGCTGACGGTGGCGGTGCTGGTGCTGGTCGTCACGGCGGTGCCGTTCCTGCGGAAGTTCGTGGTGACGCGGGTACGGGCGCTGTTCGCGGGCGTGGTGCCGCGCATGCTGGACGTGCTCCAGCGGCCGCAGAAGCTGGTGACGGGCATCGGCGGGATGCTGCTGCTGACCGGCTGCTTCGTGATGTGCCTGGACGCCTCGATCCGCGCCTTCGGGGGCGGCGAGGCCATCAGCTACGCGAGCATCGCGGTGGTGTTCCTGGCGGGCAACGCGCTGGGTTCGGCGGCTCCGACGCCTGGCGGCATGGGCGCCGTGGAGACCACCCTGACGCTGGGTCTGATCGCGGCGGGACTGGAGAAGGAGGTCGCGATCTCGGCGGTGCTGCTGTTCCGCCTGATGACCTTCTGGCTGCCGGTGCTGCCGGGGTGGGTGTCGTTCAACTTCCTGACGCGCAAGGAAGCCATCTAGGGCCTGTCCGGTGGGTCAGGGTCGGACAGGCCCTAGTTTTCGACGCGCCGCTCGCACGGCTCGGCGCCGGAGCCGCTCCCCGGCTTCGCGCCGCGCGAGCGGCGGGTCAGGAGAGGCTCAGCGTCGTCAGGAGGGCCGCCGCGCAGGCGAGTTCCACCGCGCCGACCAGCGCCGGGCGCAGGCCTCGGCCCGGGAGGGTGGCCGCGCGGGCGAGGTACGCGGCGAAGGGGAGGGCCGGCCACGGGGAGAGCAGCGCGGCCGGCGCGAGGGCCGGCGCGTGGTAGGCCACCGAGCCCCGCCGGTACGCCCGGGCTCGGTCCTGGCCTGGGCCGACATCCAGGGCGACCCGGAGCGCCGCCGCCGCTACCAGCGGGCGCACGGCAAGGGCGGGCTGGTGCGGGCCACCTGGGAGGAGGCCCTGGAGATCACCGCCGCCGCGCACGTGCACCCGTCCCCGCACCCCCCGAACGGGTCAGCGCGGGGGCGGGGGCGGGGGCGGACCCACAGGATGGGGGCATGCCGAGAAACGTCCTGCGGGCCACCACCGCCGCCGCGCTCACCGCAACGCTGCTCACCACCGGCGCCTGTTCCGACGGTGGCGGCAGCAGTCGGCAGAGAACCGGTACCGGAGCCGCCGAACCGG
Source organism: Streptomyces sp. NPDC033966 (assembly GCF_055575955.1). Classification (NCBI taxonomy): domain Bacteria; kingdom Bacillati; phylum Actinomycetota; class Actinomycetes; order Kitasatosporales; family Streptomycetaceae; genus Streptomyces; species Streptomyces sp. NPDC033966. The sequence goes on from NZ_JBVIRQ010000001.1 coordinate 586,756, forward strand.
CCAAGCCCCTGTCCTGGGGCGAGTGCAACGCCCCCACGGCCGCCCAGGGCGGCGGGTCGGCGCCCGGCCAGGACTGGCAGTGCGCCACCCTCGACGTACCGCTCGACTACGCCGAGCCCGAGGGCGAGACCATCCCCATCGCCCTGATCCGCGCGAAGGCCCGCAACAAGGCCAAGCGGCTCGGCTCGCTGGTGTTCAACTTCGGCGGTCCCGGCGGTTCCGGGATCTCCACCCTGCCCGGCGCCGCCAAGGAGTACGAGGCCCTGCGCGCCCGGTACGACCTGGTGAGCTTCGACCCGCGCGGGGTCGGCCGCAGCGCCCCCGTCCGCTGCGAGGACGACAAGCAGCTCGACAAGTACTACGCGCAGGACTCCTCCCCCACGACCCCGGAGCAGGAGAAGGCCTTCGTCGACGGCATCCGCACCTACCAGAACGCCTGCAAGGCCAACTCGGGCAAGGTGCTCCCGTACGTGGGCACCGAGAACGCCGCCCGCGACCTGGACCGGATCCGCCAGGCCCTCGGCGACGAGAAGCTGAACTACTTCGGGATCTCCTACGGCACCGAACTCGGCGGGGTCTACGCCCACCTGTTCCCGAAGAACGTGGGCCGGGCGGTCTTCGACGCCGTCGTGGACCCCACGAAGGACACCGAACAGGGCGCGCTGGGGCAGGCGAAGGGCTTCCAGCTGGCCCTCGGCAACTTCGCCCAGGACTGCGTGAACCGCGGCGACCAGTGCCGGCTCCAGGGCAGCACCGCCAAGGAGATCGAGGACAACGTCATCAAGCTGCAGAAGGAGCTGGCCGCCAAGCCCATCGCCGGCATCGGCGACCGGCGGCTCACCGAGTCCCAGGCGACCAACGGCATCGCCCAGGCCCTCTACTCCAAGCAGCTGTGGCCGCTGCTGGAACAGGGCCTGGACGAGGCCGAAGGCGGTCAGGGGCAGCTGCTGATGGCCCTGTCCGACGCCCTCAACGGCCGCGACCAGAACGGCCGCTACAGCAACATCGGTGCGGCCAACACCGCCATCAACTGCGCCGACTCCAAGGAGCGCTACACCCTGGAGGAGACCAAGGCCCGGCTGCCGGAGTTCCGTTCGGCCTCGCCCGTCTTCGGGGACTTCCTCGGCTGGGCGATGCTGAGCTGCACCAACTGGCCGGTGCCCGGCGCCTGGCAGACCCCGGACGTCTCCGCGCCCGGCGCCGCCCCGATCCTGGTGATCGGCAACACCGGTGACCCGGCGACCCCGTACGAGGGCGCCCGCAAGATGGCCGAGCGGCTCGGCAAGGGCGTGGGCGTGGAGCTGACGTACAAGGGCGAGGGGCACGGCGCGTACAACAGCGGCGACAAGTGCGTGCAGGGCGCGGTGAACGCGTACCTGCTGGACGGCAAGGTGCCGGGCGCGGGCACCGTCTGCACGGCGGCCTGAGCCCGGCATGCGGAAGGGGCCGTACCCGCCCGCGGGTACGGCCCCTTCGGGGCACTGCTCAGGGCACTCCTAGTAGACCGGCTTCTCGGGCTCGATCTGGTGGACCCAGCCGATGACGCCGCCGCCGACGTGCACCGCGTCGGAGAAGCCCGCGGACTTCAGCACCGCGAGGACTTCCGCACTGCGGACACCCGTCTTGCAGTGCAGGACGATGCGCTTGTCCTGCGGCAGGTCCTGGAGGGCGGTGCCCATCAGGAACTCGCCCTTGGGGATCAGCTTCGCGCCGGGGATCGAGACGATCTCGTACTCGTTGATCTCACGGACGTCGATGATCTCGATGTTCTCGCCGTCGTCGATCCACTCCTTGAGCTGCTTCGGAGTGATCGTGGAGCCGGCGGCGGCCTCCTGGGCCTCCTCCGACACGACGCCGCAGAAGGCCTCGTAGTCGATGAGCTCGGTGACGGTCGCGTTCGGACCGCAGACCGCGCAGTCGGGGTCCTTGCGGACCTTGACCTGGCGGTACTGCATCTCCAGGGCGTCGTAGATCATCAGGCGGCCGACGAGCGGCTCGCCGACGCCGGTGAGGACCTTGATGGCCTCGGTGACCTGGATCGAGCCGATGGACGCGCAGAGCACGCCCAGGACGCCGCCCTCGGCGCAGCTCGGGACCATGCCCGGCGGCGGGGGCTCCGGGTACAGGCAGCGGTAGCAGGGACCGTGCTCGGACCAGAAGACGGAGGCCTGGCCGTCGAAGCGGTAGATCGAACCCCACACGTACGGCTTGTTGAGCAGCACGCAGGCGTCGTTGACCAGGTAGCGCGTGGCGAAGTTGTCCGTGCCGTCGACGATGAGGTCGTACTGGCTGAAGATCTCCATCACGTTCTCGGCTTCGAGCCGCTCTTCGTGAAGGACCACGTTGACGTACGGGTTGATGCCCAGCACGCTGTCCCGGGCGGACTCGGCCTTGGAGCGGCCGATGTCCGACTGGCTGTGGATGATCTGGCGCTGCAGGTTCGACTCGTCGACCTCGTCGAACTCCACGATGCCCAGGGTGCCGACGCCGGCCGCGGCCAGGTACATGAGGGCGGGCGAGCCGAGGCCGCCCGCGCCCACGGCCAGCACCTTGGCGTTCTTCAGGCGCTTCTGGCCGTCCATCCCGACATCCGGGATGATCAGGTGGCGGGAGTACCGACGGACCTCGTCAACGGTGAGCTCAGCAGCTGGCTCTACCAGGGGTGGCAGCGACACGGGGACTCCGTAGATGGGTAAGTCTGAACGGTGGTTCTTCCCGTAACACTGCCACGCCCTTCTTCATTCCGAGACACCCGGTCCGATACGTGAGACGATTTCGTCCCAGTACGCGGGCATCGACGCCCAGGGGTCCCGGTCCGGGGTGCGCCTGCGGTCGGTGAACCAGATGGTTCCGGCGCCCTGCCAGCGGGCGATGCGCACCGCCTCCTCCAGATGGGTGCGGGGCACGCCGTGGACGAGGTGGCAGAACCGCTCCGACGGGTGGTCGGCCGTCCACTCCGCCACCTGCGACCAGCGGTAGTCGGCCCATGCCCCGGAGAAGGTGACCAGCTGGTCGGCGGCCTCCACGTAGCCCTCGTAGGGGTGCGTGCCGTGTCCCAGCACGATCCGCAGCCCCTCGCCGAGCCCGCGCAGCGCGTCGGTCACCCGGCGCACGGCGGGCAGGTCCGCCCGGTCGGCGGGGGCGCCGGCCAGGTAGAAGCCGCCGACGCCGTACCAGTCGCGGAAACGGTGCGCGTCGGAGAGCAGCTCCCCGAAGGACCGGGAGCCGTCCCGCATCGCGAGATGCCCGAGGACCGTCCCGCCCGCGTGCCGCAGCTTCGCGGCCGCCTCGGTGCAGTGCGGGTCGGGACGGCCGCCGGGGCCGTCCGTGACGTTGAGCACCGCCCAGTGCAGCGGGGTCCCCGGGCGGGTCAGCTCGGCCCACTCCACCGGGGCGACCAGCGGGTGCGCGTAGCCGGGGATGCCCAGGCCGAGCCGGCCGGCCTCGGTCGCGGCCGCCGCCGTGGCCCCCGGCGGGGTGGTCAGATACGGCACGCCGCCTCCATCCAGATGTCCGCGAGGGACTCCTCCAGGTTGATCCGGGGCCGCCAGCCGAGCCGGTCGCGGGCGGTGCGCACGTCGGCCTGCTGCCAGGCCCCGCAGCCGTCGGGGTAGGGGTACGACTGGGGGGTCGCGGCGAGCTGCTCGGGGGTGGCCTCGGAGCGGGGGGAGCCGATGGCGGCGAGGCCCTGCGGCCGGCCGCCGTGGCCGTGCCGGTCGGCGCCGTGCGGCACGTCCAGCTCGTGCAGGGCGCCGCCGTAGCCGGCGACCCGGGCGAGGACGGAGGCCGCGTCGCGCAGCCGGACCGCACGGCCGGTGCCGATGTTCACGACCCCCTGGGCGGCGGACAGGGAGGCCGCGTGCACGGCCCGCGCGACGTCCCGTACGTCGACGAAGTCGCGCTGCACCCCGAGGCCGCTGAGCTTGAGCTCGCCGTCCCCGGACTGCATGGCCCGCCGCATGGCCTCGGCGAGCCGGCCCAGCGGGGAGCCGGCCGGGGTACCGGGCCCGACGGGCGAGAAGACCCGGAGCACGACGGCGTCCAGCCCGGAGCCGAGGACCAGCTCGGTAGCGGCGAGTTTGCTGACGCCGTACGGTCCGCCGGGTCTCGGGACGGCGTCCTCGGCCGTGGAGGAGCCGGGCTGGCTGGGCCCGTACTCGGCGGCGCAGCCCAGCTGGACGAGCCGGGCCCCGCAGCCGCTGCGGCGCAGGGACTCGCAGATGGTGGCGACGGCGACGGTGTTGTGCCGGGTCAGCTCCCGGGCGCCGCCGCGGGTGGCGCCCGCGCAGTTGATGACGACGCCCGGGTGGACGGCGTCCAGGAACCGGGTGAGCGCGCCCGGGCTCCCGGTGGCGAGGTCGAAGCGGACGTCGGCGTCGTCGCCGCGGCCGAGCGCGGTGAGCTGCACGGCCGGGTCGGCGAGCAGCCGGTCGGCGACGTAACGCCCGAGGTAGCCGTTGGCTCCGATCAGCAGCACCCTCATCGCGCAACCCCTTGGTCGATTGGCTGGCCGGTCATGCTGTTTCTCCTTGGTGTCGGTGGGGCCGGTGACGCGCGTGTGCGGAGGCACGGGACAGCGCGAGGAAGGCGTGTACGAGGAGTCCCGCCGCGGCGGCGAGGACCGCCGCCGGGTCCGGGACCAGGGCGAGCGCCAGGGCCGCGGCGGCCGGCGTGCGGTGCGCGCCGTGCCGCAGCAGCAGCCGGGCCAGGAACAGCAGCACCGCGAGCGGCACCGCCGTCCCCGGGGCGGCTCCGGTGAGCGCGGCCGCCCCCGTGGCGGCCGCGGTGAACAGCAGGAGGATCCCGGCGAGCAGCGGCCGCGCCCCGGCGGCGAAGTCCTCCAGGGCCCGGCTCCCCACGAGCCGGCGGCGCGCCCGGGCGGCGTAGAGGACCCCGGCGAGGTGTCCGGGGGCGACGGCCAGCGCGAGGGCGGCGCCGAGGGCGGGGCCGTGCCGGTGGACGGCCCAGCCGACGGCGGCCGCCGCCAGCAGGTGGGCGGCGTAGGGGAAGCGCCCCCCGGCGCTCCGTCCGGGCCAGACCAGGGCGGCGGCGGTGAGGACCGCCGCGAGGGGTCCGGCCCCCGGTGTCCCGGCGGCGGCCGCGGCGAGGGCGAGGGCGCCGGGCAGCAGGGCGTACCCGAAGCCGCGTACCGCCCGGGTCCGGGCCGGGGGCCGCACGGGCGCGGCGTCGGGGGCCTCGCCGCGCGGCGTCCGGGCGTACAGCTCCTCGGCGAGGGTGAAGACGTCCCGGTGCCGGAAGCGCGCGGCGGTCCGGTCGGTGATGCCGTGGGCCTCCAGCCCGGCGGCGATCTCCAACGGATCGACGGCCCGCTCACAGAGCTCCCGGTGCCGGTGCAACAGCGCCTTGACGGGATCCCCTGCGGCCTTCCGCCGCCCCCTCTCGGCCCCGCCGGCCCCGAATCCGGCCTCGCCCGGGGGCACCTCCCGGCGGTAGCCGGGGGAGTTCGAGGCGCTGGGGGTCCCCCCGGCGGTAGCCGGGGGAGCGTCGGGGGGCAGAGCCCCCGGCAGCGGCGCCGCACCGGTGATGTCCGAGGTCGTCATACCGCCGCCTCCGGAGCCAGACCGGTCTCGGCCGCGTGGGGCACCCACGGCCCTGGAACCCGCGCCTCCGCCGGCCAGGCGAACGGCACCTCCCCCTCCGTCCGTGAGGGACCAACGGCCAGGAGCCGCAGGTAGCTCTCCTCGAAGGCCGCCACGTTCTGCTCGACGGTGAACAGTTCCAGCGCCCTGGCCCGCGCCGCCGCGCCCAGCCGCTGGGCCCGCTCGGGGTCCTCCAGCAGCGCGAGGCAGGCCTCGGCCAGCGCCCGGGGGTTGCGCGGCGGGACGACGAGCCCGGTGCCGCCGATGACCTCGCGGACCGCCCCGACGTCGGTGGAGACGGTGGCCCGGCCGCAGAACATGGCCTCGGCCAGGGTGATGGGGAAGCCCTCGATCACCGAGGACAGCAGCACGATCCGCCCCGCCCCGTACGCATCGGCCGGCGAGGGCGCCTCGGGTCCGCCGATCTCCTCGAAGGTGACGGGGCTCTCCCCCACGGTCCGCGCGTCGGCGGCCTCGTCGGGGAAGAGCTGGGCTGCCAGCGAGCGGCAGTCGGCCAGGTAGTTGGAGGATGCCGCGCCCGGGGCGGCCGCCGAGGCGAAGATCCGCAGCCGGGTGTGCGGGGCGGCCCGGCGGACCTCCGCGAAGGCGTGCAGCAGGGCGATCAGGTCCTTGGCCGGCTCGATCCGCCCGACCCACACCAGGGTGTCGGGGTCCCCGCGGTCGGGGTCCTCGCCGACGGCGGCGAATCGGTCCGCCTCCATGCCCGGGTAGACCGTCCGCAGCCGTTCCCGGGGCGCCCCGCAGCGCTCCTGCCAGCGGCGGGCGTGCGCGTTGCCGGGGGTGAGGAGGTCGGCGCCGGCGTAGATCTCCCCGGCGAGGCGGATGTGGAAGGCGGCCAGCAGGGCGCGTACGGCGGGCCGGGTGTCCTCGCGCTGTTCCAGGTAGTGGGCGCGGAGCTGGACGCCGTACTCGGTGACCAGCAGCGGGACCCCGAAGAAGCGTTTGGCCAGCAGTCCGGGTACGGCCGCGACCCCGCCGGCGGCGGCGTGGCAGACGTCGGCCCGGCCGAGGCCCTCGTCCTCGTACCAGTCGAGGGACAGGGGCCGCAGCGCGCGCTCCAGTTCGTCCACGAACTCCAGCAGGTCGGGGACCCGCGCGGCCTGTGCGGCGCGGCCCGCGCCCGGGGCGCGGCAGCCGGACTCGACCGCCCGCACGGCCGTCTCGGAGCGCAGGGCCGCGTACATCCCGCCCTGGTCGCGGGCGAGTTCGGCGAGCGCGTACAGTCCGGCGGCGAAGGCGTCGGGCTCGCCGGCGCAGATCCCCCGGACCAGCTCGGCGAAGCACTCGGCGAAGTGCCGGCGCTCGCGGCGGGAGTACGTGCGCCCGTCGTCCGCGGGGGCCCACAGCGGGGCGGTGCGCACGCGGCTGACGTGCGGCGGGAGCGTGACCCGGCCGCTCTCCTCCTGCCCGGCGGTGCGGCTCAGCGCGTAGAGCTCGAACTCGTGCTGGGGCAGCCCGCGCACGAGCCGGTCGCACCAGAGCCTCGCCTCGCCCGCCGCATACGGATAACCACCTTCCGTGACCAGTCCGATCCGCACGAGTGGCACCCCCGATCTCCCGTTCCAGGCGGTCGCCGTCGGTCCGGCGACCCGCCGCGGGAGAACTCAAGCGGATGCGCCGGTGGCGCGACGGACGGTTGTCCGTCGCGCCACCGGAAGGGGTGAAGAGTCGTAACTTTCCCGTACGGTTCGCGTTCGAGCACGCTAAGAAAGGCGTTACGCGAAGGCCTCCTGGCGTTCGGCCCGCCGCGCGGAGCGTCGTTCGGCGGCGAGTGCCGGATCGAGTGCCGGGACGGCGTCGAGGAGCTGTCGCGTGTACGCGTGGGCGGGCCGGCCGTACACCTCCTCCACCGGTCCCTCCTCCACGACCACGCCGCCGCGCATGACGGCGACCCGGTCGCTGACCTGGCGGACCACCGCGAGGTCGTGCGCGATGAAGACGAGCGCGATGCCCAGTTCCCGCTGGAGTTCCGCGAGCAGGGCGGTGACCTGCGCCTGGGTGGTGACGTCGAGGGCGGACACCGGCTCGTCGCAGACGATCAGCCGGGGCCGGGGTGCCAGGGCGCGGGCGATGCCGACGCGCTGGCGCTGGCCGCCGCTGAACTCGTGCGGGTAGCGGTCGTAGTGGCCGGGCTCCAGGCCGACGCGGGTCAGCAGCCCGTCGACGCGGGCGCGGATCAGGGCCTCGTCGCGCTCTCCGGCGGCGCGCAGCGGGTCGGCGATGGATTCTCCGACGGAGCGGCGCGGGTTGAGGGAGGAGACGGGGTCCTGGAAGACCATCTGGGCGCCGCCGGCGATGCCGCAGACCTCGGTCCCGGCGTGCCGGACCTGTCCCGAGCTGGGCTCCAGCAGTCCGACGAGCATCCGTCCGAGGGTGCTCTTGCCGCTGCCGGACTCGCCGACGATCCCGAGGGTCTCGCCGGCCCGTACGGCGAGGGAGACCCCGGCCACCGCGCCGACCTTGCGCCGGCCGCGGCCGAAGTCCTTGCGCAGGCGGACGGCTTCGACGACGGGTGCCTGCGGCTCCGGCTCGGGTGCTCCCGGGCCGGCGGCCACCCGCAGCCGGGCCCCGCGCGGGGCGTCCGGTCGCGGGGCGTGCGGTCGCGGGGCGTCCAGCCGCGGTACGGCTGCCAGCAGGTCCCGGGTGTAGGGGGCCTCGGGGTCGGAGAGGACCCGGCGGACCGGGCCCCGTTCCACGGCGGAGCCGTCCCGCATGACCAGCAGCTCGTCCACGCTCTCCGCCGCGACGCCCACGTCGTGGGTGACCAGCAGCAGCCCGAGGCCGTGCTCCTGGCGCAGTCCGTGCAGCAGGTCCAGGATCTGGGCCTGGACGGTGACGTCGAGGGCGGTGGTCGGTTCGTCGGCGATCAGCAGCCGCGGTTCGCAGGCCAGGGCCATCGCGATGAGCGCGCGCTGGCGCATGCCGCCGCTGAACTCGTGGGGCCGGGCGCGGGAGCGGCGTACCGCGTCGGGGATGCCGACGCGGTCCAGGACCTCGGCCGCCCGGGCCCGGGCGGCCCGGCGGGAGGCGGCGGTGTGGACGCGGTACACCTCGGCGATCTGGTCGCCGACGGCCTGGTAGGGGTCGAGGGAGCTGAGGGGGTCCTGGAAGACCATCGCGGCGGTCCCGCCGCGCAGGGCGCGCAGCTGTGCCGGGCCGGCTTGGGCCAGGTCGGTGCCGTCGACCCGGACGGTGCCCGAGAGCCGTGCCCCGGTGCCGTGGTGCAGGCCGAGCAGGGCAGCGGCGACGGTGGACTTGCCGCTGCCGGATTCGCCGACGATGCCGAGGGCGCGGCCGGGCTCCAGGGTGAAGGAGACGCCGTCGACGGCCCGTACGTACGTACCGGGGGCGCCGACCGGGAAGTCGACCACGAGGTCGGTGACGTCCACCAGCGGGCCGGTCATGCGAGGGCCACCCTTCGGTCGGCGAGGGCGTGGAGCAGGTCGGCGACGGCGCCGGCGATGACGACGGCGGCGCCGATGGCGAGGACGACGCCGACCACGACGGGCAGGTCCACGACCCGGACTCCGTCGATCAGGGTCTTGCCGAGGCCGGGGATCCCGAAGAGGGACTCGGTGAGCACGGCGCCTCCGATCAGGGTGCCGAAGTCCACGGCGCTGAGCGCGATCACGGGTCCGAGGGCGCCGCGTACCGCGTGCCGGGTGACGACGGCCCGCTCCCCGACGCCGTAGGCGCGGAAGGTGCGGATGTGGTCCTCGGCGAGGGTCTCCAGGGTGGAGCTGCGGGTGAGGCGCGCGTACTTGGCGCTTTCGAACAGGCCGAGCGTCACCCAGGGCAGCAGCAGGTTCCAGGCCCACTGCTCGGGGTCCTCGCCGAAGGGCACGTACGTCGGGAAGGGCAGCCAGCGCAGGTAGGCGCAGACGGTCATGAGCAGCAGCAGCCCGAGGATGAAGACGGGGGTGCCGGTGCCGGCGAGGGTGAGCACGGTCAGCGCCCGTTCGGTGGCCCCGCCGCGCCGCAGTGCGGACAGCAGGCCGGTGCCGACTCCGACGACGAGCCAGATGACGAGGGCGCCGAGCGCGAGCGAGAAGGTGGCGGGCAGCCGCTCCAGGAGCAGCTGGGTGACCTCCCGGTCGTTCTGGTACGAGAATCCGAGGCAGGGCGCGTCGCAGTGCAGGACGGTCCCGGCGCCGGCGGAGTAGTCCCGGCCGGCGAGCAGTCCCTCCAGGAAGCGCAGGTACTGGGTGACCACCGGGTCGTTCAGTCCGAGCTGTTCGCGCACCTGGGCGATCTGCTGCGGGTTGCAGCGTTCCCCGCAGGCGAGGCGGGCGGGGTCGCCGGGGGCGACGTAGAAGAGGGCGTAGACGATGACGGACAGGGCGAGCAGCACGAACAGCGCGCCCGCGGCCCGTTTGAGCACGAAGCGCGTCATGCCGTGCGCTCCTTTCCGGTACCGACCCGCAGGCGCGAGTCCTCGCGCGGGTCGAGGGCCGAGCGGACGGCGTCGCCGAGGACGGTGAAGGCGAGCACGGTGACGAAGAGCAGTCCGGCGGGGAGCAGGACGTAGGCGGGGTCGGCGCGGAACCAGGTCTGTGCGCCGGAGAGCATCTGCCCCCAGGAGGGGGTGGGCGGTTTCACTCCGACCCCGAGGAAGGAGAGGGAGGCCTCGGCCACCATGGCGGCGGGGACCTTGATCGCGGCGAGGGTGATGACGGGCGCGGCCAGGGAGGGCAGCAGTTCCCGGCGGGCGACGCGCAGGGGTCCCCAGCCGGAGAGCCGGGCGGCTTCGACGAAGTCCAGGCCGCTCAGGGCGAGGGTCTGGGAGCGGACCATGCGGGCGGTGCCGCCCCAGTCGAACAGGCCGATGACGAGGACGAGCAGCAGCGGCCGGGGGAAGCCGGGCGGGACGACGGCGGTGAGGGCGATGGCGATGACCAGCATGGGCAGGGCGATCATCACGTCGGTGAAGCGGCCGATGAGCTGTCCGACGTAGCGGTTGCCGAGCGCGGCGGCGATTCCGACGCTCACCCCGACGAGCATCTGCACGGCGACCGCGCCGAGGGCGACGAGCAGGGAGACGCGGGCGCCGTGGAGGAGCCGGGTGAAGAGGTCGCGGCCGGTGCCCGGTTCGACGCCGAGCCAGTGGTCGGCGGAGATCCCGCCGAAGGAGCCGAGGGGGACGCCGCCGCGCGCCGAGTCGACGAGGTCGTCGTGGTAGGCGTTCGGGTCCTGTCCGGTGAGCTGGGCGAAGAGGGGGGCGGTGAGGGCGAGGAGGACGAGGAGGGCCAGGACGGCGGCGGCGCCGAGGGCGGACGGGCGCGTGCGCAGCCGTCGCCAGACCTGGCGGCCGGCGCCGGCGGCCGGGGCGGGGGCCCCGGTCGCCGCCGGCGCCGGCCCGTCGAGGAGCAGGGTCACTTGACCGCGACCTGCGAGATGTCGAGGACGCCGGTCCAGTCGCTGATGACGACGTTCTTGACGTCCTTGCCGACGAGCCGCTTGTAGACGGGGTGGAAGAGCGGGATGTCGAGGGCCTGCTCGCCGATCTTCTTGTCCAGGGCGCCCCAGCGCTTGCCGGCCGCGGCGAGGTCGGTGAGCTTGGCGATCTCGTCGATCTCGGTGTTCACTGCGGGGTCGTCGAGCTGGGCGTGGTTGTAGTTGGAGCCATTGGTGACGATCTGCCGGCCGTCGAAGACCGGCGCGAGGAAGGGTCCGCCGGACGGCCAGTCGGCGCCCCAGCGGGAGAGGAAGAAGCCGGGGGTGTTCTTGGCGTCCCAGCGGCGCTCGTTGAAGGCGTTGTTCTCCAGGCCCTCCAGCTTGACGGTGATCCCGGCGGCGGCGAGGCCCTGCTGGACGGCGGTGGCGACGTCGGGGCCGGTCTGGCGGTTCTGCGCGTTGGAGTGGGTGAGGGTGATGGTGAGCCCGTCGGGGTGACCGGCCTCCTTCAGCAGCTCCTTGGCCTTGGCCGGGTCGCCCGCCTTGCCGGCCGGGAAGTGGTCGTAGGGCGTGAAGCCGAAGGCCTCGCGCTCGGGCAGGAAGGTGGTGGCCGGCTCGGCCAGCGCGGAGCCGCCGGCGGCGTTGATCACGCTGGTGCGGTTGATCGCGTACGAGATGGCCTGGCGGACCTTCGGGTTGTCGAAGGGGGCGACCTTCGGGTTGAAGGCCAGGTAGTTGACGTAGCCGAAGTGGCCGGTGCCGACGCGGCCCGCGAGTTCCTTGTTGTCGCCGATCTGGGCGAGTTCGGCGGGGCCGAGGTTGGTGTCGGTGGTGACGGCGGCGGCGTCGGGGCCGGAGCTGGTGGACAGCCGCTGGTTGACGACGGCGGCGTCGAGCCCGGAGCGGACGTCGATCCTGTCCGGGTAGGCCTTGCGCTCCTCGTCGGTCTTGGGGTCCCAGTTCTCGTTGCGTTCCAGCAGCAGGGTCTCGCCGTCGCCGGTGTTCTTGGCGACCTTGTACGGGCCGGAGGAGACGGGGTGCTCCTCGTACTTGGCGCCGGTGTCCTTGGCCTTGGGCACGGGGGCGAACTGGGTCTGGGTGGCGAGGAAGGGGAACTCGCCCTCGGGCTTGCGGAGTTTGAAGACGATGGTCTTCGCGTCGGGGACCACGATGGAGTCGAGGCCCTTGCCGCCGTCCTTGTACGGGCCCTCGTAGGTCTCCCCGCCGACCAGCCAGTCCCGCAGGTAGGGGGCGCCGCCGGAGAGTTCGGCGGCGAAGGAGCGCTCGATGCCGTACTTGATGTCGGCGGTGGTGATGGGGCTGCCGTCCTCGTACTTCAGCCCGTCCTTGAGGGTGTACGTCCACTCGGTGGCGTCGGCGTTGGGCCGGCCGGTGTCGGTGGCCAGGTCGGGCACGACCTTGGCGCCGGCCGGGCCGTCCTCGCGGTTGCGGGTGGTCAGCGTGCGGAAGACCAGCGAAGGAACGTTTCCGCCGCCGGAGGTGTAGAGCCGGGCCGGGTCGAAGTCGTTCTGCGGCTCGGTGTTGAGGACGGTGAGGGTGCCGCCCTTCTGCGGGGCGCCGGCGGCGCCGGGCTTGCCGCCGGACCCGCCTCCGGCCTTGCCCGCCGCGTCCTCGGGCCCGCATGCCGCGGCGCCCCCGGCCAGGACGAGGCTGACGGTGGCCGCGGCGATGCGGCGCGATATGCGGGACTGGCGGGATGAACCGGCGGAAAGCATGGGGAAACGGGACCTCTCGGCGTGGAAGGAGATACGTCGGGGGCCACGCGAGGACGGCGTCCGGCCTCGGAACGGCGCAAGAGCGCCGGGAGGACCGGGAAGGGGAACGAGGGGCCGCGCCCGCGGGCAGGGGAAGTGCCCGGGCGCGGCGAAGCCAAGGGAGAGAAGGGTGGTCGCGCGCTCAGGACAGGGCGTCAGCGACAGAAGATGTCGGCCACGCTGTGCGCGGCCACACCGAGGAGCGCCAGCTCGATGGCGGCGCTCGCGACGGAGGTGTGGCGGTGCGACATGCGGAGAACAATTACCGATGAGCGGACGGCTTGTCAACGAAGGATCAAGCCGCCCGTCCGCACGCTTCGGTCAACTCCCGGGGTACACCCAGGGGTTGGGCTTGCAGCGGATGTTGTCGATGTCGAGGGACTTCGTCTGCTGCTGCATGATCGGCGCGAGGGCGCCCGGGGTCTGGCAGCTGACGTGCCCGTGCCCGAGCCGGTGGCCGACCTCGTGGTTGATGAGCATCTGCCGGTAGGCGAGCATCTGGTCGGCGCCGTAGGTCTGCGAACCCTGGCCCCACCGGAAGGCGTTGATCATCACGCGCTCCGTGGACGCGGAGTCGCAGGAGACGTTGTCGATCGTGGTGTCGAGCCCGGACTTGGCACACCAGACGCCGGTGGTCCCGGGGCTGGCCAGGGTGATCACGAACTCGGCCTCGCCGCCCGGCACCCGCTCGAAGGTCATCGCGCCGCCGTGGGCCCAGCTGCGCGGATCGTTGAGGGTGCGCTGCACCGCGTCGGCGAACAGCTGCGCGTCCATCCCCAGGCCCTGCTCCACGTCCACCCGGTAGCGCACCCGCTTCCCCTTGCCCGGGGCCTTGGCGACGCCGGGCACGGTGTCGAAGGTCCCCGGGCCGGTGAGCTTCGCGTCGATGGGCAGCTGCTGGGCCATCTGCTGCTCGTACGTCGCCGGCTGCGCGGCCGCGGCCGGCGGGACGGAGGGGGTGGGGCGGCCGTCGGAGCGGGAGGCCGGGGAGCTGTCGGTCTGGGTGCGCTTCGGGGCGTCGTCCCCGGCGGCGCGGGCGGCGGTCTCGGAGTCGCCGTCGGCGGCGACCTGTCCGGCGACGACGACGGCCAGCACGGTGGTGACGGCCGCCGCGGCCATTCCCGTGTACGTACGGATCTTCGTGCCGCGGCCGGTCGCGGGCGCGGCGGCGGACGCCTCGGGACTGCGGGGTCCGGGCACCCGGCGGTGCGAGCCGGTCGACGTGAAGGGGTCGCGCGGGGCGGGCTCCGCCCGGGCGGCGGCCACGGGCTCGCCGAAGGCCGGGGTGTCGGTGCGCGGGGCGGGGGCGGGCGCGGGGGCCGGGGCCGGGGCGGCGGTGGCGCGGGGTGTCCCGCGCCAGTCCCCGTAGACGGCGGCGGCCGGGGCGGCACCCCAGGCGCCGCCTTCCCGGTGCTCGGGGTGGCCGCCGGGGCGGGCACCGCGCGGGGGCGCGTACCCCTGGTGGACGGCGGTCGGCTCGACGGCCGGGTGCGTACCGCCGGGCCGGGGCCCCGCGTACGGCGCGGGCGCGGGCTCGTACGGGTCGGGGGTGTACGGCCCGCCCCCGTAGGGGTCGGCCGCGTACCCCTGCGGCTCGTACGGCGCCTGCGGCGCCTCGGGCTCCGGCTGCGGACGGACCGGGGCCGAGGCCTTGCGACTATGTCGTCCCACGTCCTCAGCCCTTGCCGTCTTCGGTACTTCGGTCGGTTTCGCGCCCGGCGGTGTCGCGCAGCAGCTCCTGGAAGGCCGCCGCCACCACCTCGGGGTACTCCATCATCGCCACGTGCCCGGCCTCGGGCAGGCTCAGCAGCCGCGAGCCGCGGAAATGCGCGGCGGCCTTGCGCGCCATACGGTACGAGACCAGTTGGTCGCGCCCACCGTAGACGAGGAGGGTCGGCGCGAGCACGCGCTGCGCCTGGCGCCACAGTCCGTGTTGCCCGCCGAGGGTGTACGCGTCGACGATCCCCCGCGAGGAACGGGTCATCGCGTCCCAGAAGTAGGGCAGCGCCATGCGCCGCTCCATCTCCTCGACGGCGGCGCGGAAGCCCTCCGTCGTCACCCGTGAGGGGTCCCCGTAACAGAGGTCCGTCACTCCCCGGGTGCGTTGTTCGGCCGTCAGCCCGACCGTGAGCCGCCCGAACAGCGCGGCCACGCCCGGCAGCGCCAGCAGGGCCGTGGGCACGGCCGACTTCTGCACGCGCAGCTCGGGCAGCGCCGGCGAGACCAAGGTCAGGGTGCGCACCAGGTCGGGCCGGACGGCGGCGATGCGGGTGGAGACGGCTCCGCCGAGGGAGTTGCCGAAGAGGTGCACCGGGCCGCGCCCGGCGGCGTCAAGGTGGCGGATGACGGCGCGGGCGAGCGCGGTCACCGAGTAGTCCCGGTCGGCGGGCGGCGGGGACCAGCCGAATCCGGGCAGGTCCAGGGCCTCGCCGTCGACGGTGCCGGCGAGCCGCTCCATCAGGGCCGACCAGTTCTGGGAGGAACCGCCGAGTCCGTGCACGAACAGCGCGGGCGGCAGACCCTCCCGCAGCGGTGGCCGGAAACGTACGTTCATTTCCAGGCCCGGCAGCGCGACGGTGCGCAGCTGCTCCCCCTCGGCCACCCGGACGGCACCCACCTGGGAGGCCGCTTCGGCGGTGGACCGTACGCCCGGCGGCTCGGTCGAAGACATGGGCCAATGTTACGAGACGATCACGCCCGGCCCCTTGCGTTCTCTTGTGTTCGCAGTCACAGGCCGTCTGGCGGCGCACTCCCGATCCTCCTAGGCTCGTAGTGAGGACGAGCGAAGGCGAGGGGAGCGGAATGACTGTCGACCCCGCGGAACCGGACACCTTCCGGGAGCAGCTCCGGGAATCCCTCGACGCCGAGGCCCCGGAGGCGGACGCCGCCGAACAGCACACCGAGATCCAGCCGCAGGACGATGAGCCGCTCTCCGGCCTGGACCCGGGTGAGGCCCCGGAGGCTGACGCCGCCGAGCAGGCCCGGGTGGTCCCACTGGACGAGGAGGACTACCGCTGATCGCCGCCGTCGCCGCTCCGACGGGCGCTGACCAGCGTGTCAGGCGTGTGTCCAAGCGGTCCGTACCGCGAGAAAACTCGGCTTGAACCCACCAGATTCGGTTACCGAAAAGTACGATGGCGGCGCGGCGCAGAGCGCACTGTGTTCTTGAAGAAAGTGGGAGGCGGCGTGACAGCCATCGAGCAGACCGAGGCAGCGCGTCCGCGGGGTACGCGGCTGCCGCGCCGTGCCCGGCGCAACCAGCTGCTGGGCGCGGCCCAGGAGGTTTTCGTCGCGCAGGGCTACCACGCGGCGGCCATGGACGACATCGCCGAGCGCGCCGGTGTCAGCAAGCCGGTGCTGTACCAGCACTTCCCCGGCAAGCTCGACCTGTACCTCGCCCTGCTGGACCAGCACTGCGAGAACCTGCTGCAGGCGGTGCGCGGGGCGCTGGAGTCCACCAGCGACAACAAGCTGCGCGTGGCGGCGACGATGGACGCCTACTTCGCGTACGTCGAGGACGAGGGCGGCGCGTTCCGGCTGGTCTTCGAGTCGGACCTGACGAACGAGCCGGCGGTGCGCGAGCGCGTCGACCGGGTCTCGCTCCAGTGCGCCGAGGCCATCTCGGACGTGATCGCCGAGGACACCGGCCTGTCGAAGGACGAGTCGATGCTGCTGGCAGTGGGTCTGGGCGGGGTCTCGCAGGTCGTGGCCCGCTACTGGCTCTCCAGCGAGAGCCCGGTGGCCCGTGACACGGCGGTGGGGCTGCTGACCTCGCTGGCGTGGCGCGGCATCGCCGGTTTCCCGCTGCACGGGACGGAGGCCTGACCGGCGCTGTTCGCTGCGAGCGTGTCCGCCGCGAGCCGATCGTGTCCCCTCTCCGGGCTAATGTGGACCGGGTACGGCGCGGCTGATCGCGCGAACCGGACCGTCGGAGGGACATAGCCGTGGAGGTCAAGATCGGCGTGCAGCACGCACCCCGGGAGATCGTGCTGGAGAGCGACCTGAGCGCCGAGGAGCTGGAGGCCATCGTGGCCGCCGCGCTGTCCGGTAAGGCGCCGCTGCTGAGCCTGACCGACGTCAAGGGCCGCAAGGTCCTCGTGCCGTCCGACCGCCTGTCGTACGTCGACCTGGGCGAGCCGAGCGTGCGCAAGGTCGGTTTCGGGGCGCTCTGACGCTCTTCGAGGCACCGAGTAACAAGGAAACGGCCCGGCGGATGGTTCCGCCGGGCCGTTTCCCTTTCTTCCGCTTCGGGTAGGACCGCAGTGACCCGGTTCGCCCTGACGCATGGGAGTGACCAGATGCTGCTGATGGAGGCGCTCGGCTCCGGAGTGCTCGGCCTCGCACTGGCCGGCGCCGCCTCGCGAGTCCTCGCGAAGCGGCTGCCCTCCACCAGAACGGTGCTGGTCAGCGGAGTGGTCGGCGCCCTGTTCGGGGCGTACCTGACACACATGTCGCTGGGTCCCGGGCACAACACCCTGTTCGCGACGCTGCTGGGCGGCGTCGGCGTCTCGGCCGTCGTCCTGTCCCTGCTGCTGCGTCCCGCCGCCGGCTCCGGGAGGTCCCCCCGGCGCGCTCCGTTTTCGCTCTCGTCGGGGGGCTGAGTAAGCCTCGCGCCCCGCTGGAGCCGTGCGCGCCGGGGCGTGGACGCGCCCGGCCGGGGATCAGGCCGCGAGGCCCAGGGCGGCCATGCGCTTGGTGTGCGCCTTGGTGATGCGGGTGAACATCTCGCCGACGGCCGCCAGGTCGAAGCCGGCCGCCATCCCGTCGACGCCGCCGACCAGCATGGTGGACAGCGCGTCGCGCTCGGCGACCACGCGCTGCGCCTGCGACAGGGCCTCGCCCATGAGCCGGCGGGCCCACAGCGCGAGCCGGCCGCCGCAGCGCGGGTCGGCCTCGATCGCGGCGCGGACCTTCTCGACGGCGAAGCCGCCGTGGCCGGTGTCGTCGAGGACGCCGACGACCAGGGCGCGGGTGTCGGTGTCGAGGTGGGTGGCGACCTCGCGGTAGAAGTCGCTGGCGATCGAGTCTCCGACGTAGGCCTTGACCAGGCCCTCCAGCCAGTCGGAGGGGGCGGTCTGGCGGTGGAAGTCGTCCACGCCCTTGGCGAAGGGCTCCATCGCGGCGGTCGGCTCGGCGTCGATGGCCGCGAGGCGGTCCCGAAGCCGCTCGAAGTGGTGGAATTCGGCGGAGGCCATCTTCGCCAGCTCGGCCTTGTCACCCAGGCTGGGCGCGAGCTTCGCGTCCTCCGCGAGGCGCTCGAAGGCCGCGAGCTCCCCGTACGCCAGCGCGCCGAGCAGGTCCACGACGGCGGCCCGGTACTGGGGGGAGGCGGAGGCCGTCGCCCAGTCCTGGGCGGCGATGCCCTGCGGCTGGTCCTGGGCGTCGTCGTCGGCGGGAGATGCGTTTTCTACGGTCGACATGCTCCGCACAATAGCCCGCCGAAAGGCCGCACAAGTCACCACACCTGCGCACCGTCGACCTCCGTAAACACGCCTACCTGGTGAATTCACCCGACACACCTGCGCGATTCCGAGGTACAGTGGTAATGCGCCTGCCGAATACTCGGCGGGCCATCCGAATGAGGATGCCCGGTCGGTGGCCCGATCGGCTCCACCCGACCGCCCTCTGTGTGGTGGTGCGTCCATGCGCACCGATCCGCACGAGGGGCCCCCTCAGCGGCAGAAGCGCTTGAGCGAAGGCCAGTGGTCCCGCGCAGCTTTGTATGTACACAGCAGTACTGCAAGCCCGGCACGGTAGGACCCCCCTCGCCGCCTCGCGCCGCGTCTCACAGAAGAGGCAGCACCCTGACTACGTTCCGAGAACTCGGGATCTTTCCCGAGACCGCCGAGGCCCTGGAAGCCGTCGGCATCGTGTCCCCCTTCCCGATCCAGGAGATGACCCTCCCCGTCGCCCTCTCCGGCACGGACGTCATCGGCCAGGCCAAGACCGGAACCGGCAAGACGCTCGGTTTCGGCCTTCCCCTGCTGGAGCGGGTCGTCGTCCCCGCGGACGTCGAGGCCGGCCGGGCCACGCCCGAGCAGCTGACCGACGCACCGCAGGCCCTCGTGGTGGTTCCGACCCGCGAGCTGTGCACCCAGGTCACCAACGACCTGCTGACCGCGGGCAAGGTCCGCAACGTCCGCGTGCTCGCCAT
The DNA here is from genome assembly GCF_055575955.1 of Streptomyces sp. NPDC033966. Lineage (NCBI taxonomy): Bacteria > Bacillati > Actinomycetota > Actinomycetes > Kitasatosporales > Streptomycetaceae > Streptomyces > Streptomyces sp. NPDC033966. The sequence goes on from NZ_JBVIRQ010000001.1 coordinate 605,700, forward strand.
ATACGGCGGCCGCGCGTACGAGCCGCAGGTCGAGGCGCTCAAGAAGGGCGTCGACATCATCGTCGGCACCCCGGGCCGCCTGCTCGACCTGGCCGGGCAGAAGAAGCTCGACCTCTCGCACGTCAAGGCGCTCGTCCTGGACGAGGCCGACGAGATGCTCGACCTGGGCTTCCTGCCCGACGTCGAGAAGATCATGGGCTACCTGCCGCCGAAGCGTCAGACCATGCTGTTCTCGGCGACCATGCCGGGCGCGGTCATCGGCCTGGCCCGCCGCTACATGTCGCAGCCGACGCACATCCGCGCCGTCTCCGAGGACGGCGAGGGCGCGACCGTCGCCAACATCGCGCAGCACGTCTTCCGCGCGCACAACATGGACAAGCCGGAGCTGGTCTCCCGCATCCTGCAGGCCGAGGGCCGTGGCCTGGCCATGATCTTCTGCCGTACCAAGCGCACGGCCGCCGACATCGCCGAGCAGCTGGAGAAGCGCGGCTTCGCCTCGGGCGCCGTCCACGGCGACCTGGGCCAGGGCGCCCGCGAGCAGGCGCTGCGCGCGTTCCGCAACGGCAAGGTCGACGTGCTGGTGTGCACCGACGTCGCCGCCCGCGGCATCGACGTCGAGGGCGTGACGCACGTCATCAACTACCAGACGCCCGAGGACGAGAAGACCTTCCTGCACCGCGTGGGCCGTACCGGCCGCGCGGGCAACAAGGGCATCGCCGTCACCCTGGTCGACTGGGACGACATCCCGCGCTGGCAGCTGATCAACAAGGCGCTGGAGCTGGACTTCCACGACCCGGTGGAGACGTACTCCACGTCCCCGCACCTGTACGAGCAGATGAACATCCCGGCCGGCACCAAGGGCATCCTGCCGCGCGCCGAGCGCACGCGGGCCGGCCTGAAGGCCGAGGACCTGGAGGACCTGGGCGAGACCGGCGGGCGCGGTGGCCGTGGCGGCCGCGGCGCCGCTGCCGCCGTCGTGACGGAGGAGCGCCCCGAGCGCACCCGTACGCCGCGCCAGCGCCGCCGGACCCGTGGCGGTGCCGAGCTGGACGCCGAGTCGGGGGTGGAGTCCCCGGCCGCGGCCGAGGCCCCGGCCGCCGAGGCTCCCGCCGCCGACGAGGCGCGCCGGCCGCGCCGCCGCCGGACCCGCGTGACCGCTTCGGCCGTCGCCGCCGTGGCGGAGGCCGCCGTGGTCGAGACCCCGGTGGCCGAAGCCCCGGTGGCGGTCGCCGCCCCGGCCGTGGCCGAGGCTCCGGCCGTGGCCGAGGAGGCCCCGGCCAAGCCGAAGCGGACGCGGACCCGCAAGACCGCTGCCGCCGCCGTGGTCGAGGCCCCCGTGGCCGAGGCTCCGGCCGCCGAGGCGCCGGTGGCCGAGGCCCCGGTGGCCGAGGAGGCCCCGGCCAAGCCGAAGCGGACGCGGACCCGCAAGACCGCCACCGCCGTGGTCGAGGCCCCCGTGGCCGAGGCCCCGACCGCCGCCGCGGCTCCGGCCGCCGCCGCCGAGCCGGCCCCGGTCAAGCCGCGCCGGGTCCCGACCCGCAAGGCCGTGGCCACCCCGATCCCCGACGTGGTCAAGGGTGCGGTCGCCGAGGCGCCCGCGCCCCGGCGGACCCGGGCCCGCAAGCCCGCCGCCGCCGCGCCGGAGCCGGACTTCCAGATGGCCCCGCCGGTCGAGCCGGCCCGGACCACCCGCCGGTTCCGCTGACCCGGCCGGGCGCACGCCCGTAGAACGGCCCCGGTCCCCTTTCGAGGGGGCCGGGGCCGTTCCCTTGCCCGGACGCCCGCTACGGACCGGTAACCTCGGGCCATGAGCAAGCCGCCGCGCCTCACCCTGCCGTCCGTCGCCCGCGCGTACCGCCTGACCACCGCCCGCGGTGAGTTCGCCGTGCACGAGGCGGGTGAGCCCGTACGCGGAACGGCCCTGCTGGTCCCCGGGTTCACGGGCAGCAAGGAGGACTTCATCGCCCTGCTGGAGCCGCTCGCCGCCGCCGGCTACCGGGTGGTCGCCGTCGACGGGCGCGGCCAGTACGAGACCCCCGGCCCGCACGAGGAGGCCGCGTACGAACTCCAGGAGCTGGCCCTCGACGTGCTGGCCCAGGCCGCGGCGCTGGGCTCCGGCCCGCTGCACCTGGTCGGGCACTCCCTCGGCGGCCTGGTGGCGCGCGCCGCGGTGCTGCGCGACGCCTCCCCCTTCGCCTCCCTCACCCTGATGAGCAGCGGGCCCGCCGCCATCGCGGAGGAGCAGCAGGCCCGTACGAAGCTGCTGGTCATGGCCCTGGAGGAGCTGCGGGACACCGCGCCCGCCACCTGCATGGAGACGGTGTGGGCGGCGATGCGGGCCCAGGACCCGGTGGACGCGGAGCCGGACTCCCCCGAGCTGGCGGCGTTCCTGCACGAGCGCTGGCTGGGCACCGTTCCGGAGCAGCTGATCACCACCGGGCGGGTGCTGATCTCGGAGCCCGACCGGGTGCCGGAGCTGGCGGCGGTGCCGCTGCCGAAGCTGGTCCTGTCCGGAGTGGTCGACTACGCATGGCCGGTGCCGCTGATGGACGAGATGGCCGTCCGTCTGGCTGCTTCCCGGGTGGTGGTGGAAGGCGCCGAGCACTCCCCCAACGCGGAGAACCCGCAGGTCACAGCGGGTGCCCTAGTGAACTTCTGGCAGCCCTTTAGTGGTCGGTAGTTAGCTAAGGAAAAAATTTCCTTAGCGTAGGGAATGTTTCTCACGCGGTCCCTGTTGACCCCTGTGCAAGGAGAACACCGACGAAGGGAGAAGCCGTGCGCTTCGAGATTCTGCGCCTGGACGATGTCGACGGAAGCGCCGTGGACAGCACCGTCGTGGACGCGGCCTCCGTCAACCGGATCGTGCAGCAGGCGGCCGCCATCGGCCAGCGCATCCTGATCCGACCGGCCGAGAGTGCGTCCTCCTGACGATTTCCGAACGCCCCCGCACCGATCCGGTGCGGGGGCGTTCGCATGTCCAGGCGGGGGGAGCGGAGCGGTCAGGCGCCGCGGACGACCTGGAGCACGCCGTTGATGATCTGCTGGACGGCGATGGCCGACAGCATCATGCCGGCGAGGCGGGTGACCAGGACGACGCCGCCGTCCTTGATGACCCGGATGATCACCAGCGAGTAGCGCATCGTCAGCCACAGCACGACGTGCATGGCGGCGATCGCGGTCCAGACGGAGACCTGGCCGCCGAACCCGTCGGCCTTCTGCACGGCCAGGATGACGGACACGATCGCACCGGGGCCGGCCAGCAGCGGCATGCCCAGCGGGACGAGCGCGACGTTCACGTCCTTGGTCTGCTTGGGCTCATCGGTCTTGCCGGTGAGCAGGTCGAGCGCGATCAGCAGGAGCAGCAGACCACCGGCGATCATCAGCGCCGGGACGGAGACGTGCAGGTAGTCCAGGATCTGCTGGCCGCAGAGACCGAAGACGGCGATGACCCCGAAGGCCACGCAGACGGCCTGCCAGGCCATGCGGCGCTGGACCTTCGCGGGACGGCCGGAGGTCAGGGCGAGGAAGATCGGCGTGATCCCCGGGGGGTCCATAATCACAAAAAGCGTGAGAAAAAGGGATCCGAAGACGGCGAAATCAAACACAGTGATGCCTTGCAGTGAGGGGTGTTACCAAAAAGCGGGAGGGGGACGTGTGGGCGCGGCGCTTACGCGCGGGCGTCTCCACCGGCGCCGGGCACGGGGAAGGCCCCCGCCGCGCGACGCGTGATCTCGCCGTAGATCTCGGGGTCGGTCGTGTACTCCCCGAGACGACAGGTCTTGCGGCTGCCGTGGTAGTCGCTGGAGCCGGTCGTCAGCAGACCGAGGTCCCCGGCCAGTCCGCGCAACCGGGCGCGGGTGGCGGTGTCGTGGTCCATGTGGTCCACCTCGATGCCGTCGAGGCCGGCGGCCGCGAGCGCGGCTATCGCGGACTCAGGCACGCACTCGCCGCGCTTGACGGCGGCGGGGTGCGCGAACACGGTGACCCCGCCGGCCGCCTTGACCAGGCGGATGGCGTCGAAGGGGTCGAGCTCGTGCTTCTCGGCGTACGCGCGGCCGCCGTCGGCGAGCCAGTCCGCGGTGAACGCGTCGGACACGGTGGGGACGACCCCCAGCTCAACCATCGCGGTCGCGATGTGCGGGCGGCCGACCGAGCCGTTCCCCGCGATCCGGGCCACCTGCTCCCAGGTGACGTCCACGCCCAGCGCCTGGAGCTTGCCCACCATGGACTGCGCGCGGGGGGTCCGGTCGTCCCGCACGAGCTCCCGCTCACGGGCGAGTTCGGGCTCTTCCGGGTCGAACAGGTACGCCAGCATGTGCATCCCGACGCCGTCGAGACGGCAGGACAGCTCGGCCCCGGTGACCAGCGTCAGCCCGGCGGGCAGGGCGGCGATCGCCTCGGCGTATCCCCCGACGGTGTCGTGGTCGGTCAGCGCGACCACGTCCAGCCCGGCCGCGGCGGCATTGCGCACCAGCTCGGCGGGGGTGTCGGTGCCGTCCGAAGCGGTGGAGTGCGCGTGCAGGTCGATGCGCACAGCCGGACTCCAGGGTTCACGCGGACGGGGGACACTCCAGGGTACCGCCCACAGGGCGCGGAACCGTCCCGCCGGGCGGGGGGTGCCCACGCGCCCCCGGGGTGCGGGTGGGTGGGGTGGGGGTGGGGTTTCGGCGGGGCGGTCTCGCAGCCGGTTTGGGGGTTTCCCGTCAGTCCCATCGTCCTTCCGTGTCGTGCCGGCCTGTCAAGGGCGCTCCTTCGTCGCGTCACTTCGTGATCGCCTTCGGCGACCCTTGACCGACCGACCCGCCCCGGAAAGCCGAAAGACTGACGGGAAGCCCCCAAAAGAACGGTCACGGGGCAGGAGGAGAGGGGCGGGTCCGTCAGCGATGAGGCGACGGGGCCGGGCCTCGGCCGGCCGGGCATCCGGGCCCCTGGATGCCGGATTCCGGGGCGAGGTGCGGCTATGCGCACGAGAGGTTGATCAGAGCGACCTCCGGAGCACCCGAGCGCCCCAGATCGCTACGCGCTCCTGTCATCTCAGCGTCCGGCGGCCGTCTGTGGCTGATACCCGCACCAGAGGACGAACAGAGCAGCGCGGGTGACGCATGGGCGCGTCGGATCGCTACGCGCTCCCCTGATCTCGGCGACTGACGGCCGTCTTGGGCTGATACCCGCACCAGAGGTTGATCAGAGCAGCCGAGGAAGCGGGTGGGCGCGTCGGATCGCTACGCGCTTCTCCGGTCTCGGCGACTGACGGCCGTCCGGGGCTGGTCATGTCCGCTTCCCGCGTCAGCGGATGGGAGCGGACACTCGGGCGAGCAGAGCGGCCGACTCCTCCGGCTCAAGGACGCGGTCGTAGACGACCTCGCCGGTCATCCCGGGGAAGAAGCGGCCGGCGGGCCAGTTCCTCTGATACGTGGGCGGATCGAGGACCACGAGCCGGACGCCGTCCACGACGGGGATGTCCGCCGGTTTGCCCTCGTTCCATATCCACTCGCCGTCGGCGCCGACCAGGTTGAAGGATCCGGTGGTCGGCACCATCCCCGCCTGGTCACGGCAGCAGGCGACTGCCTCATCCGATGGCGCCTGACCCTCCACGAGGCCACGGCCGATCAGGGCGTCGGCAAGGAGTGTGTGCAGTTGGAAGTTGTCGCCGATGCCGGAGGCGCGCAGCGCGAAGCCGGTGCCCGTGACGCGATCGAGTACGACGAGCGGCTCGTCGTCGAGGACGGCGACTGCGTACGCAAGACACTTGAACGGCTCACCCGACAGCTCCGCCACCCGCGCGACGGCGGCCGCCAACTCCTCGCGGCCGGGGACCTCTCGGCGTACCTGGGAGGAATTGAGCATGGCCACACAGGCCATCTCGAACTGCGGGAGCGACTGCCAGGCCATGACGGGCTCGAAGCCGATCCGCTCGAAGTCGGCCTCCTCCAGGCCCTCGCCCTCGTGGTCGGGTAGCTCGCCCCTACCCAGAGCCGCCCACCGCTCGCAGAAGACGGCGGCCTGCTCGAAGGCGTCCCGGGCGCCCGCGAACACGGCGGGAGCACAGGCCAACGGGTCGGCCCCCCGCTCGACACATGCGCCACTCAGCACGGCCACGGCTGCTCGCGGCCCGGGCGGCACCTGCCCGAGCAGCGCGGCGAGCCGAGGCCCCGCCGCCTGCAGGTCGGCGTCCGCCGCCTTGCCGAAACCGTGCGTCAGCCGCTCGAAGGCACGCTCCGCCGCGTCGGCGTCCTGAGCACCTATGGCTGCCTCGAAGGCCCCGATGATGGCGGGAAACCGCCTACGTCCGAATAGCATCCGCGCACCCTAGTTGATGCCGCAGACAGCCCTAGGCGTCGAAGTCGTACTCCAGGACGTAGGAAGCGGAGTCCAGAGTCATCTCGTTGACCTCAACCGCCCGGCCGTCCTCGGCGTAAGCGGTGCGGACGATCTGGATGACGGGTGTCCCCATGGAGAGGGCGAGACATTCGGCCTCGCCGGCGGACGGCATACGGCACCGAACCTCCTCACGGAAGTGAACGGGCTTATGGCCCAGCTCGGCCAGCCTTGCGTATGTCCCACCAGGCCCGGTGTCGGATCGGGTGATGGCGGAGTCGGCCACGACGCTTGACGGCAGATACGACGTCGCGAAGAGCACCGGCTTGCCGTCCAGCACGAACCGGCGGCTGCGCACCCAGACCGGAGACTCGTCCGGCAGGCCGAGAGCTGCGGCAATCGTGTCGCTTGCCGGCTCTTCATGTACCTCGACCTGATCGACGACGACCTCTCGGCCTTCGCTGTCCGTCGACCAGATGGAGCGCCCCGAACCCCACTGCTCCTGCGCGAGACGCTGGATGCCGTGCCGCCGCAGGGGCCTGAAAGCTCGGACGAAGACGCCGGCGCCCTTCCGCGCTTCCGCGAGGCCTTCGTTCTGAAGCACGCCGAGGGCCTGGCGTGCGGTCATCCGCGCGACCTCGTAGGTGGCCATGAGGTCGTTCTCGCCCGGCAAACGGTCGCCCGGGCCGTACTCGCCCGACCGGATCGCCGCCCTCAGCGCGTCAGCAATCCGCTGGTACTTCGGCTGGCGAGTGCCGCCCTGGCTGCTCATCGAAACGATCACTCCTTCTCTTCTCTAGACACCCTAGGGCCAGAGGTAGAGCACTGCACGCATCAGCCTTGCGGGCGAAGATCTCTAGAGAAGCCTTGACGGAAGGGGCAGGATCGGCTTCAGTGAAAACATCTCTAGAGATGCTGCCGGTTCGGCGCACAACTGAGGGGTGCACCCGTATGTGCCTGACATCCGTCAATACGGAACGATCTGAAGCTGTCGCCCATCGCTGCCCTTGTCGAACGGGGGCCCGAGTTGGAGACCTCAGCGAGGACCTCTTGAACCGTGCCCAAGTCGGCTGGGAGCGCTTCCTCAACACGTTCGAGGCGGCGTCCGATGAGTGAGTGCTACGAGTACGTGCCGCACCGGCTCCTCCGCCAACGCGTCCGCGACATCGCGTCAGGCGTCGAGGGCGAGCTGATGGCCGTGATCAACGAGAACGTCTCGGACACCGGCATCGAGCGCTGGATGGAGCTCGCCTACATCCGGGGCGCCTCCGGTCGCGAGTTCACCACGGCCGCCACCAACGTCGAACCCGCCCCAGACCAGCCCCAGACGGCCGCCGGCCGCCGAGATCAGAGAAGCGCGTAGCGATCCGTCGCGCCCATGTGCTTCCCACGCTGCCCTGATCAACCTCTGGTGCGGGTATCAGCCCCGGACGGTCGTCGGACGCTGAGATATGAGGAGCGCGTAGCGATCTGGCGCGCCTGGGGGCTCCGTAGGTCGCTCTGATCAACCTCTCGTGCGCCTAGTCGCGCCCCGGCTCGGATTCTCGGCTCTTGAGGGCCCGGATGCCCGGCCGGCCCACGCCCGCCCCCTCGCCTCATCCCTGACGGACCCGTCCGTCCAACCATGGACCGTGCCGTTCTTTTGGGGGCTTCCCGGCAGTCTTTCGGCTTTCCGGGGCGGGACGGTCGGTCAAGGGTCGCCGAAGGCGATCACGAAGTGACGCGACCGAAGGGAGCGCCCTTGAGGGACCGGCCCGACACGGAAGGACGATGGGACTGACGGGAAACCCCCAAACCGGCTGCGAGACCGCCCGAGGGGGTACGGACCCCCGGACCCCGGACCCGCACCCGGAGGCGGGTGGGCAAACACCGCCCGGCCCCCACCCCTCGAGGGGGAGATAGCGGGCCCGCCGCGAAGATCCGTACGCCCCTACCCCAGGATCCGCGGGCTCAGCGCCCCGCAGGGCAGGAGCTCGACCTCGGAGCCCGCGTCGCGGAGGTCCGTCAGTACCAGCTCGTCGTACATCAGGAGGCCCGTCTGTTCGGGCCAGACGATGGCCCACAGCCACAGGCCGCGGGCCTCTCCCGCGAAGACGGCGCGGTCGTCCGGGGCGCCCTTGACGTGCCACAGGGGGGTGGGGCGGCCCGCGGCGACGACCTTGGCGTGCGGCGGGGCGGAGACGTCGATGTAGGGGCCCGGGTCGGGGGCGTCGATGCCGGCGAAGCGGGAGCCCAGGCCGACGCCGAGCTCCTCCGCGATCAGCAGCAGCTCCCCGAGGCCGCCGAGCGGCCCCGGGCCGGTGCAGGCCACGGCGGTGGCGCGGCCGCCGCTGCGGTCGTCACCGGCGCTCGCCACGCCGGTGAACAGCCAGCCGACCGGCAGCGGCCACGGCATCCACACGGGCACTTTCGCCCGGTTGACGACGACCTCCAGCCCTTCGACGCTGGGCGGGATCACAGGCTGTAGCGGGTGGACGGCGCCGTGCACCGCGCACTGCCAGGAGTCGGAGAAGAGGCCGGGCGCGCGGACCCGGCCACCGCACTTCGGGCAACTCGGTTCGCCCCTCATAAGAAGCACGCTCCTCCCCGCCCGGGGCGTCGTCAAGACGCGATCACCCGTCCGGGCTCAGTCCAGTGCGACGGCCGTACGCAGAGGGTCCCGCAGATCCGTGCCGCGCGCGAGCCAGCGCTCCTGGAGCGCGGCGGCTCCGTGCACCCGCTTCCAGGCGGCCTCGTTCGCCGTCATGGGGAGCAGCGGCAGGAAGCGGACGGGGTCCATGGGCTCGTCGAGCTCCAGGTCCTCGACGAGTCCGCCGGGCTCGGCGACGAGTACGGAGCTGAACGGGGCGCCGTCCCACAGTGGTTCGCCGACGTCCAGCGAGGCGCCGGGGGCCACGATGAGCCCCTCGACCATCGGGGAGGCCGCCAGTACCGCCAGCGGCCGCAGCACCTTGTCGGTGGGCGCGCGGCCCGCCCGTACGGTCAGCACCAGTTCGGCGCGCGGGCCGCGCACCGGGTCGGCGACGACGGCGGTGGGGTCGGTCATCGGGTGGGCGGACATGCCGAGGGTCGCGTACCGGACGAGGTCGCCGTCGGCGAAGCGGAGGACCTCGATGCGGTCGGTGCCCAGGAAGGTGACGGAGGCGCGGGCGTCGGGTTCGCCGAGCGTGCTGCGCAGCCGGGCTTCGACGAGGGCCAGAATTTCTGCCATGAAGCGAGCATAGAACTCGTATCCGCCGGGTAAAGGGCGGGTCTTGACCATCCGTCGGCTGATAGTGTTGACAGCTGGTCGGGGCCGCACTCAGAAGAGTTGTTTCAGGGCTCCGGCGACAGGACGTCCCCCACGGGGGACCGGCCGGAGGAGGTGGGGCTGCGATGGACCGAAGTCGATCGTGCAGTACCAATCGCTCTTCGGCGTCCGTCAAGGGCGGCTCCAGCCACCTTTGATCTTCTGATCAGCAGAAGAGCGACGGCAGAACTTTGTCCTCCCGTCCTGTTTCCCTCGGCCGGTCCCGGGCTGCCCGCCTCCGGTCCGCAGAGGGCCTCCCACCCGTACGGTCCGCAGCCGTGCGCGAGAAGGAGCCTGCCATGTCGATGCTGCCCTACCTCCGTGCCGCCGTCCGTCCGGCACTGCGCAAGTCCACTCCCGTACAGCCCGGCTACGACACCACCCGCGACCCCTCCGCCAGCAGTGCGGTGGTCGACTGCGCCGTGTACCGCGACGGCCGGCGCGCGCAGGGGGACCGTCTGACGCCGCGTGAGGCCCTGCGCCGGGTGCGCGAGGACGGCGGCTTCGCCTGGATCGGGCTGCACGAGCCCACCCACGACGAGTTCGCCGGTATCGCCGCCACGTTCGGGCTGCACCCGCTGGCCGTGGAGGACGCGGTGCACGCGCACCAGCGGCCGAAGCTGGAGCGGTACGACGAGACGCTGTTCACCGTGTTCAAGACGATCCACTACGTGGAGCACGCCGAACTCACCGCGACCAGCGAGGTGGTGGAGACCGGCGAGGTGATGTGCTTCACGGGCCCCGACTTCGTCATCACCGTCCGGCACGGCGGCCAGGGCTCCCTGCGGAGTCTGCGCCACCGCCTCCAGGACGACCCGGAGCTGCTGTCGCGGGGCCCCTCGGCGGTGCTGCACTCGATCGCCGACCACGTGGTCGACGGGTACATCGCGGTCGCGGCGGCGGTGCAGGACGACATCGACGAGGTGGAGAGCGCGGTCTTCGCCGCCCCCGCCAAGGGTGTCGCCCGGGGCGGTGACGCGGGCCGCATCTACCAGCTCAAGCGGGAGGTGCTGGAGTTCAAGCGGGCGGTGTCTCCGCTGCTGCGGCCGATGGAGCTGCTGAGCGAGCGGCCGATGCGGCTGGTGGACCCGGACATCCAGAAGTACTTCCGGGACGTGGCCGACCACCTGGCACGGGTGCACGAGCAGGTCATCGGCTTCGACGAGCTGCTGAACTCGATCCTCCAGGCGAACCTCGCGCAGGCCTCGGTCGCGCAGAACGAGGACATGCGCAAGATCACCTCCTGGGCGGCGATCATCGCCGTGCCGACGATGATCTGCGGTGTGTACGGGATGAACTTCGACCACATGCCGGAGCTGCACTGGAAGTACGGCTATCCCCTGGTGATGGCCGCCATCGTCGGGAGCTGTTTCGCCATCCACCGCACCCTTCGGCGTAACGGCTGGCTGTAGCCGCGGGGAGCGCACCGCCTACGCTGTGCGCATGACTCTCAGCGCGCTCGACCTGGCCCTCGTCGAGGAGGCCTCCAAGAAGTCCGGCCTGATCTGGGTCCGCGGCACCGGTGCCGACCGGGCCCTGTGGCACGCCTGGGTGGACGGCGCCGCGCACGTGCTCGGCGACGGCCCCGGTGAGCAGCCCTTCCCCGGCCTCACCGACGGCACCTCGGCGGAGGTGACCGTGCGCAGCAAGGACAAGGGCGGCCGGCTCGTGGCCTGGACCGCGGCCGTACGGGAGCTCGTGCCCGGCAGCGATTCCTGGGAGGCGGCCGTCGCCGAGCTGAAGGGCAAGCGGCTGAACGCGCCCGACTCGGAGCAGATGACGGAGCGCTGGGCCCGTGAGTGCCGGCTGCTGCGCCTGGAGCCGGTGGCGGTGGCCGACGCGCTGCCGGACGGTTCGCTGGCCGCGCGGCCGGTGGGCTCCCCGGCCGTCACCCGCAGGCCGATCCCGGCGGGCCTGCCGAAGCTGCTGCTGAAGCGGAAGAGGGCCAAGCGCTAGGCCGTGTCCTTCGGGGCTCAGCCCTTGGGGTCGGAGCCCTGGCCGGAGGACTTCGAGGGCGCCGGGGAGGCGGTGGGGGCGGTGCCCTTGCCGTCCTTGGTGGTGGGCAGCTGGCTGCCGTAGTCCACGGTCTGGTCCTGCGCGGGCGCCTCCAGCGGGAAGGGCTTGCCCCATTCGGACAGCTCCACCCGGCCGGCGCCGCCCGCGCGCTCCATCAGCAGCGGGTACGGGGTCCCCTCCAGGGACACCGACAGCTTGCCGCCCTTGCCCGCGTCCCCCGAGACGGGGACCGCGCGGGTGGCTCCGACGGTGGTGTAGGCGCCCTTGGTGAGCTTGCCCTGGAGGCCCAGCAGCCCGTCCAGCAGGACGTGCATGTCGGTGAACCCGCGGAACTGCTTGTAAGAGGGGTCGGCCTCGGGCACCTTCACGAACTTGTCGCCGAGCTTGCCCGCCGAGTCCGACTTGCCCCAGAAGGCGGCGCTGGCCTTCAGGTACAGCTGTTCGCCGACGCGCAGCAGCTGGAAGGTGTCCTCGGCCGACTTCACCTCGCCGGAGCCGCCGTCGGCCTTCAGCCGCATGTCGAGGGTGAAGGTCTTGCCGCCGGTGACGAGCGTGCCCGCCAGGTGGACCGAGTTCGCGGCGGTCGCGGCGGCCTTCGCCTGGCCCTCGATCTTGTCGGCGGCGAGCTTGCCGACGCCGTTCGTGCCCTTGTCCGGGTCCTTCTTCTCGGCGCAGCCCGTCCCGGCGACGGCGAGGCCCGCGCAGAGGGCACCGATGAAGGCGGCCCGGCGCAGCCGTACGGCGGGGGTGTGGGCGGTCACGGGCGCGGGCCTTCCGTCGGGGTCTGCGGCAGCAGGCAGCGTACCCGGCCGGGGGCGCGGCCCCGCCGGACCCCCGGACACACCCCGGCCGGACGGCCCCACCAGGACGCCTTCCCCCGCCACGGGCTAGCCTGAGGCACGGCACGACTGTTGATGGACGCTCTAGGAGGCGCACGGATGGCTGCAGGCGCCCCGCGGATCTTCGTCTCGCATCTGTCGGGTGTGCCCGTCTTCGACCCCAACGGCGACCAGGTCGGCCGCGTCCGCGACCTCGTCGCGATGCTGCGGGTCGGCGGCCGCCCGCCCCGGCTGCTGGGCCTGGTCGTCGAGGTGGTCAGCCGGCGGCGGATCTTCCTGCCCATGACCCGGGTGACGGGCGTGGAGTCGGGCCAGGTCATCACCACCGGTGTCGTCAACATGCGGCGTTTCGAGCAGCGCCCCACCGAGCGGCTGGTCCTCGGCGAGCTGCTGGACCGGCGGGTGCGGCTCGTGGACGGCGGTGAGGAGGTCACCGTCCTGGACGTGGCCATCCAGCAGCTGCCGGCCCGCCGGGACTGGGAGATCGACCGGATCTTCGTGCGCAAGGGCAAGGGCGGCGCGCTGCGCCGGCGCGGTGAGACGCTGACCGTGGAGTGGTCGGCGGTCACCGGGTTCTCCCTGGAGGAGGAGGGCCAGGGCGCCGAGAGCCTGGTCGCGACCTTCGAACAGATGCGCCCGGCGGACCTGGCGAACGTCCTGCACCACCTGACGCCGAAGCGGCGCGCCGAGGTGGCCAACGCCCTCGACGACGACCGGCTCGCGGACGTCCTGGAGGAGCTGCCCGAGGACGACCAGGTGGAGATCCTCGGCAAGCTGAAGGAGGAGCGCGCCGCCGACGTCCTGGAGGCCATGGACCCCGACGACGCGGCCGACCTGCTCTCCGAGCTGCCGGAGGAGGAGAAGGAGCGGCTGCTGACGCTGATGCAGCCGGACGACGCGGCGGACGTGCGGCGCCTGCTGTCGTACGAGGAGAACACCGCGGGCGGTCTGATGACCACCGAGCCGATCGTGCTGCGCCCGGACGCCACCGTCGCGGACGCGCTGGCCCGCGTACGCAAGTCGGACCTGTCGCCGGCGCTGGCCGCGCAGGTCTACGTCTGCCGGCCGCCGGACGAGACGCCGACGGGCAAGTACCTGGGGACGGTGCACTTCCAGCGGCTGCTGCGGGACCCCCCGTTCACCCTGGTCAGCTCGCTGGTGGACGCGGACCTGCCGCCGCTGCGCCCGGACGCCTCGCTGCCGGCGGTGACCAGCTACCTGGCCGCGTACAACATGGTCGCGGCGCCGGTCGTCGACGAGAGCGGCTCGCTGCTGGGCGCGGTCACCGTGGACGACGTACTGGACCACCTGCTGCCCGACGACTGGCGGGAGACGGACTTCCACTCCGAGGAGGCCCTGCGTGGGCACTGAGCGCGGGCGCGGCGATGCGGCGCGCGAGCGGCGCCGGGAGAGGCGCGAGCAGGCCCGGGAGGGGCTCTCGGAGCGCCTGGAGGAGGCCGCCGAGCGGCTCCGCAACGAGCGGACGGAACGTTCCGCCGAACGGGCGAGGAGCGCGGCGCCCGCGGGGGCGAGCGCGCTGACGCGGTCGCGCGTACGGCTGGACCAGCCGCGCCCGGACCGCCGCAAGCTGCTGCCCGAGTACGACCCGGAGGCCTTCGGGCGGCTGTCGGAACGGGTGGCGCGGTTCCTCGGCACGGGCCGGTTCATCGTCTGGATGACCCTGGTCATCGTGGTGTGGGTGCTGTGGAACATCTTCGCCCCCGACCACCTGCGCTTCGACCAGTACCCGTTCATCTTCCTGACGCTGATGCTGTCCCTCCAGGCCTCGTACGCGGCCCCGCTGATCCTGCTCGCGCAGAACCGGCAGGACGACCGGGACCGGGTGACCCACGAGCAGGACCGCAAGCAGAACGAGCGCTCCATCGCGGACACGGAGTACCTGACCCGGGAGATCGCGGCGCTGCGGATGGGCCTGGGCGAGGTCGCCACGCGCGACTGGATCCGCTCGGAGTTCCAGGACCTGATCAAGGAGATGGACGAGCGGCGGCTGTTCCCCGGTGAAAGTGACGAAGGCGACCGCTGATCGGCTTACCTGAGCCCTGCTACCGAGCCGTACCATCGGGGCATGGCTACCGAGACACCCTCCGCCGCCGTGCCGGAGCAGGACGCGATCCTGGACGCGCTGGCGACGGTCAACGACCCCGAGATCCACCGGCCGATCACCGAGCTCGGCATGGTCAAATCGGTGGAGATCGGCGAGGGCGGCGCCGTCGCCGTCACGGTCTACCTCACGGTGTCGGGCTGTCCCATGCGCGAGACCATCACCAAGAACGTCACCGAGGCCGTCGAGAAGGTCGCGGGCGTCACCTCCGTCGCCGTCTCCCTGGACGTGATGAGCGACGAGCAGCGCAAGGAGCTGGCGGCCACCCTGCGCGGCGGCACCGCCGAGCGCGAGGTGCCGTTCGCCAAGCCGGGGTCGCTGACCCGCGTCTACGCGGTGGCCTCCGGCAAGGGCGGCGTCGGCAAGTCCTCCGTGACGGTCAACCTGGCCGCGGCGATGGCGGCCGACGGCCTGAAGGTCGGCGTGGTCGACGCGGACATCTACGGGCACAGCGTGCCGCGGATGCTCGGTGTGGAAGGCAAGCCCACCCAGGTCGAGAACATGATCATGCCGCCGTCCGCGAACGGCGTGAAGGTCATCTCCATCGGCATGTTCACCCCGGGCAACGCCCCGGTGGTGTGGCGCGGCCCGATGCTGCACCGAGCGCTCCAGCAGTTCCTGGCGGACGTGTTCTGGGGCGACCTGGACGTGCTGCTGCTGGACCTGCCGCCGGGCACCGGCGACATCGCGATCTCCGTGGCGCAGCTGGTGCCGAACGCCGAGATCCTGGTCGTGACCACCCCGCAGCAGGCCGCGGCGGAGGTCGCGGAGCGGGCCGGCTCGATCGCGGTGCAGACGCACCAGAAGATCGTGGGCGTCGTCGAGAACATGTCGGGCCTGCCGTGCCCGCACTGCGACGAGATGGTGGACGTGTTCGGCTCGGGCGGCGGCCAGAAGGTCGCCGACGGCCTGACCAAGACGGTCGGCGCGACGGTCCCCGTGCTCGGCACGATCCCGATCGACGTCCGGCTGCGCGAGGGCGGCGACGACGGCAAGCCGGTCGTCCTGTCCGACCCGGACTCCCCGGCGGGTGCGGCCCTGCGCACGATCGCCGGCAAGCTCGGCGGCCGCGCCCGTGGCCTCTCGGGCATGAGCCTGGGCATCACGCCGCGCAACAAGTTCTGAGCCGCTGAGCCGGCCCCGCACCCGCGGGGACCGCGCGGCGTGAAGGGCACCGCCGCCGGGCGGTGCCCTTTGCCGTACCTACTCGTACGTCCCCAGGTCGGCGATGGCCGAGAAGCCCAGCCCGTACGCGCTCATCCCCCGCCCGTACGCCCCCAGGTGCACCCCGCTCCCGGTGGACCCGGCCAGCACCCACCCGAACTCCGACTCCCGGTAGTGGAACGGCGTCGGCTCCCCGTCCACGGGCAGCGACAGCGTCGACCAGTCCGGTCCCGCGAGGTCGTCGGCGAGCTCCCAGGCGGCCTCCGTCTGCTGGTCGAGCCAGTCGTCGCGCCGGGTGTGGTCCATCTGCGGCGGCCAGCTGTACGACAGCAGCCCCGAGCCGGCCAGCCAGGCCGCCGAGGAGACCGAGGTGGCCTCCAGGACGCCGGTGCCGTCTCCGCTGCGGCGCGGCGGGTTCCCGGCGACGGTGATGACCACCGCGAAGCGGTCCTTCTCGCCGGTGGCGATCTCGCCCCGGGCGGAGGGCTCGTCCCCGTGACCGGTGGAGCCGTGCTCCACGCTGCCGTCGGCGCCGGTGCCGACCTGCATCAGCCAGCGGGGGCCGGTGAAGGCCCCGTCCAGGCCGTACCAGGGGAACTCGGCGCTCAGGTAGCCCGCCGCCCCCCGGCGGGCCGCCGGGACCGGCGCGGCGGCTCCCGGGGGCTGGCCGGGGGCGGCCTGGCCGCCGGTATGCTCCGGGGGCTCGGGCTGCGCGGGTGGTGCGTCTTCGGGGGCTTCGGCAGGCTGCGTGCCTACCCGGCTGCTGCTCGTCGTCTCCATGGGCGGCCTCTCGTTCCGTGGGGTCCGGAACGGCCCTCCCCCTCGCTGGGCTGGGGGGACCCCCACCGTAGGGCGTCCTCGGTCCGGACAGATGGAGGATAGCCATCCGGTCCCGGATCGACGGGCAGGCTGCGGATCAGGTGGCGTCGGCGTCGAAGGGGGTGCGGGGCTCCGCGGCCGGTGCGGCGGGCTTCTTCAGCAGGTCCGGGCCGGTGCCGGCGGCGGGCGTGACGGACGGCGCCGCGGGGGCCCGGCCCGCGTCCGTCTCCCGGCTGTTGACCGCGTCGGTGACCTCGTTGAGCTCCTTGCGGAGGTCGAAGCTGCTGCGCAGCTCCTGGAGGTCCTCGTTCTCGGTGAGCTGCTTGCGGATGAAGGTCTTCGGGTTCAGGTCCTCGAACTCGAAGTCCTTGAACTCGGGGCCCAGTTCGGAGCGGATGTCCTGCTTGGCGCTGTCCGAGAACGCGCGGATCTTCCGGATGAAGCCCGAGACGTCCTGGATCACCTTCGGCAGCTTGTCCGGGCCGAAGACGAGGATGGCGAGCACCACGATGGTGACCAGCTCGAGTGCGCCTATGTCGTTGAACACCTTGCCGCTCCTCGGCTCTCTCCACATCCGGCCCGGTCAACGGTACCCGGCGTTCCTTGCGCTCCCCTACGCCGGTGCGCGACCGTTCACGGATTCACCCGGGCGTCATCCGGTATTCGTGTCGCGGACGGCTGCCCGGGGGGCCTCCCCCGGGCGTCCCCGGGGCCTCTCAGGAGCCGCTCGCAGAGCCGAGGACCACGTCCAGGGTGCGCTCCTTGCCGTCGCGCAGCACGGTCAGGCCGAGGCGGTCGCCGGGCCGGTGCGCCCTGATCTTGATGATCAGCTCGTCGCCGCCGTGTACGCGTACGCCGTCCACCTTGGTGATCACGTCGCCAGGCCGGATCCCGGCGCGGGCGCCGGGGCCGTCGGCCACCACGGAGGGCTTGCCGTCCTCGCCCTTGGCGTCGACCCGGGCTCCGTCGCCCTTGTACTCCATGTCCAGGGTGACGCCGATGACGGGGTGGGTGGCGCGGCCGGTGCGGATGAGTTCCTCGGCGACCCGCTTGCCCTGGTTGACGGGGATGGCGAAGCCGAGGCCGATGCTGCCGCTCTGGCGGGTGGGGTCGTCACCGTCCTCGCCCTTGTCGGCACCGCGGATGGCGCTGTTGATGCCGATCACGTGGGCGCGGGAGTCGAGGAGGGGGCCGCCGGAGTTGCCGGGGTTGATGGGGGCGTCCGTCTGGAGGGCGTCGACGTAGCTGATGTCGCTGCCGTCGCGCTTGCCGCCGCCGGCGGTGATGGGGCGTCCGGTGGCGCTGATGATGCCCGAGGTGACGGTGTTGGAGAGGTCGAAGGGGGCCCCGATGGCCACCACCGGGTCGCCGACGCGGACGTTCTCGGAGTTCCCGAGCGCCAGCGGGCGCAGGCCCCGGACCCCGTTGACCTTCACCACGGCCAGGTCGTAGCCGCCGTCGCGGCCGACGAGCTCGGCGTTGACGCTCTCGCCCGTGCTGAAGGTGACCGTTATGTCGCGGGCGTCGGCGACGACGTGGTTGTTGGTCAGGATGTGGCCCTGGTCGTCCAGCACGAACCCGGTTCCGGTGCCGCTGCCGCCGCCCCCGCTGACGTGCAGGGTGACCACGCCGGGCAGTGCGGTCGCCGCGATGCCGGCCACGCTGTCGGGGGCCCGGCCCTTGTTGTCGACGGCGGCCTGCGGGAGCTCGAGGCGGGTGCTCGTGCGCCGCTCGGAGAGGATGCCGAGGTAGCCGCCGGCACAGCCCGCGAGGAGGGCGATGACGGTGCCGACGACCGCCAGCTGCCACAGCGCGGGCCCGCCGCGCGGCGCCCTGCCCTGGTCGACGACCTGGAGCGGGCCGGCGGCCCAGGGGTCGTAGCGGGGGCCGGGAGCGGAGCCGGGGGCCTGGTCCGGGGCGGGCACCGCCGGAGTCCGGCCGGTGTCCGCTTCCGGGCCCGGCTCCGGCACGGCGGCGGGCCGGCTCCACCACGCCGGAGCCGGACCGTTCTGCTGACTGTCGGACATGGGCGCTCCCCCGCGGGCCTGGCGCACCGCGGGGCGGCGCGTGTGCCGCAGATTCAACCAGGTACCCGGGCCCCTCGGGGCCCGGGTCAGCGGGAGAGGGAGACCGGCCGCGCCGTCGCCGGGGCCGAGGAGGCCGCCGTGGGCAGCTGCCCCACCGGGACCGGGCCGGTCGTCACGCCGGTCGTCACGCCGGGGGTCGGGACCCGGTCGCGGACGAAGGCGTCGGTCAGCGGCACCGAGGGTCCGGGCCTGGTCGCGGGCGCCTCGCCCCGGGCGTTCGGCTCGATCCCGTCCAGCGGCAGCGAGCCGCCGAGCGCGATCGCGGCCAGCGACACGGCTCCCGCCGCCACGAAGGCGAAGCGGCGTCTGGGACGGCCCACCTCGTGGATACGGAAACCCTCGCGCGGGGCGGCCGGAGCGGAGTACCCGAACGAGGAGAACGGGTCGACGCCCGGAGCCGGGGGCGCGAGCGGAGCCCCCGGTCCGCCGCCCGGCCCGGCGGGCCCGGCAGGCCCGTCCGGGCCCGCTCCCGGCAGCCCCTGGAGCCGGGCCAGCAGCCCGGCCGACAGCGGTGGCGGGGCGCTCTCCACGAACAGGGTCTTCAGCCGGCGCTGCGCGTCGGCCTCGGCCTTGCACTTGGCGCAGGTCGCCAGGTGCGCCAGCACCCGCTCGCGCGCGTCGTGCTTCAACTCCCCGTCCACCAGGGCGGCGAGCCGGTCACCCAGGTGCTGCTCGGCGGGGGAGGGACTCGCTCCGCTCACTCGGCTCCGCCTTCTCCCCCGGCGCCCGGGGCGCCCACCGCCACGCCCGCCAGCGCGCGCTGCTCGGCACGGAACTCGGGAGACCGGTGCTTGAGCGCCTTGCGCAGGTGCGAGCGGCCCCGGTGGATGCGGCTGCGGACGGTGCCGAGCTTCACGCCGAGCGTGGCGGCGATCTCCTCGTAGGACAGGCCCTCGATGTCGCAGAGCACCACGGCGGCGCGGAACTCGGGCGCGAGGGTGTCCAGCGCCTGCTGCACGTCCGCGTCGAAGTGCGTGTCGTGCAGGACCTGCTGGGGGGACGGCTCACGGCTCGGCAGCCGCTCGGCGGCGTCGTCGCCCAGCGCGTCGAAGCGGATCCGCTGCTTGCGGCGGACCATGTCCAGGAACAGGTTCGTGGTGATGCGGTGCAGCCAGCCCTCGAAGGTGCCGGGCGTGTAGGTGGACAGCGAGCGGAAGACGCGGACGAAGACCTCCTGCGTCAGGTCCTCGGCGTCGTGCTGGTTGCCCGTCAGGCGGTAGGCGAGGCGGTAGACCCGTGCACTGTGCGTGCTGACGATCTCCTCCCATGAGGGAGGGGTCCACGCCTGGGAGCCCGCATCGGCGGCAAAGGTCGCGGTGGTCGCGGTGTGGGCGGTGTGGAAGCGGTCAGCGGTGTAGGTCACGGATTTCGGCTCACCCGCCGACCAGAAGAGACGTCTGAGGACGCCTCCACGATCCACAGGCGCAGCCGCACCTCCCCTGTCGGCTCTGGTGGTGTCCAGTGGAGCCCCTACCATAGCCACCCCTCCCGTCAGCTCTGGATAAGCGTTTTTGCAGTAACTTTGCACGGACCTCGGGGTCCGGACCGCCGATCTGCCCGCAGCCGTCCCCTCTATCCCGCCTCTCACCCTCCCAACGCCCGGTCCCATCTGCGGGTTCCCGACGTCAGCGGATACAGTCACCGTTGCGCCAACTATGGGGACAGGAGAGGGTCATTAGCGGCAACCGGCAGACGAGCTGGGCGTTCGCCGACGCGTTCGTAGCCGAGGACGACGCTCTGCGATGGGCCCGAGACCGGTCGAGGGAAGCGGGCCTGCGGTCCGTGTCCCCCGGCACCGGGGCCGCGCTGCGCCTGCTCGCCGCCACCGCGGACGCCAAGGCCGTCGCCGAGATCGGCACCGGGACCGGCGTCTCGGGGATCCACCTGCTGCACGGGATGCGGCCGGACGGGGTCCTGACCACGGTGGACCCCGAACCCGACCGGCAGGCCTTCGCCCGCCAGGCCTTCCGCGCGGCCGGCTTCGCGGGGAACCGCGCGCGGTTCATTCCGGGGCGGGCGCTGGACGTGCTGCCGCGGCTCGCCGACGGCGGGTACGACCTGGTCTTCTGCGACGGCGACCCGGCCGAGTCCCTCGACTACCTCGCGGAATCGTTGCGGCTGCTCCGCCCCGGCGGCCTGGTGTGCTTCGAGGGCGTCTTCGCCGACGGCCGTACGGTCGACTCGGCGGCCCAGCCGGTGGAGGTCATCCGGGTCCGCGAGCTGCTGCGCAGCGTGCGGGAGAGCCCGGCGCTGGAAGCCGCGCTGCTGCCGGTGGGGGACGGGCTCCTCTGCGCCGTCCGCCGCTGACCTGGCCGGCCGGCGCCCGGGCGCCCCTGCCCTGACCGGGCGGGGTCCGGGTCCGGCCGGGGGCGGCGGTGCCGCTGCGCGGGGCGGGTTCCCCTACCCGCCCTTCGCCCGTCCCTCCCCCAGCTACCGCTGGGAGGTACCCCCAGGGGCTCCGACCCAGACCCCGCGCCCCGGCGCCGAGCCGTGCGAGCGGCGCGTCAAAAAAACCCCGCCCCCGCCGCGGTGGGCGGCAGGGGCGGGGCAAGATCAAAGGGCCGAGGCTCAGCCGACGACCTTCTTCAGGGCGTCACCCAGGGCGTCCGCCTCGTCCGGCGTCAGTTCGACGACAAGTCGACCGCCGCCTTCGAGCGGTACGCGCATGACGATGCCTCGCCCCTCCTTGGTGACCTCGAGCGGGCCGTCGCCCGTCCGCGGCTTCATGGCCGCCATGCTCGTTCCCCTTCCTGAAACCAGCTCATCGTCAGCCGACGGCCCCGTTCAGGCGCCTAGTACCCGGCATCGAACACATTGCTTCCCAGCCATTATCCCGCATGTCAGGACCCGATGACCAACATCGGAAGGGAACGCTTGCGCAACGCGCGCGACCAAAACCACTCATTTCGGGGATCCGCCTGCGATACTTCGCCGCCGTCCCCGGGGGTGGGGCTCCGCTTTGTTTGACGCACATCACATGCCCGCCCCCGCTCCCGTCCGCCATGCTGGCCCTTGCACCCGCCGGTACCGGCCGGTAGCCAAGCCCGCGACGAAGGGGGACCCCCGCCATGGCCGACAGCGTGCTCTACGAAGTGACCGACGGACTCGCGACCGTCACGATCAACCGGCCCGACGCGATGAACGCCATGAACACGGAGGCCAAGGTCGCCCTGCGCGACGCCGTTCGGGCGGCGGCCGCCGACACCGCCGTACGGGCGGTCCTGCTCACCGCCGCCGGGGACCGGGCCTTCTGCGTGGGCCAGGACCTCAAGGAGCACATCGGCAACCTCGCCGCGGACCGCGAGAACGGCTCGACGCTCACGATGAGCACGGTCTCCGAGCACTACAACCCGATCGTGCGGGCCCTGACGGAGATGCCCAAGCCCGTCGTGGCCGCGGTCAACGGCGTCGCCGCCGGGGCCGGCTTCGGGTTCGCGCTCGCGGCGGACTTCCGCGTCGTCGCCGAGACCGCGTCCTTCAACACCTCCTTCGCCGGGGTCGCCCTGACCGCCGACTCCGGGGTGTCCTGGACGCTGCCGCGGCTGATCGGCGCCTCCCGGGCCTCCGACCTGCTGCTGTTCCCCCGCTCGATCAAGGCGCAGGAGGCCTATGAGCTGGGCATCGTGAACCGGCTGGTGCCCGCGGAGTCGCTGCGCGCCGAGGCCGAGAAGGTGGCCCGCGCCCTCGCCTCCGGCCCGACGGTGGCCTACGCGGCCCTGAAGGAGTCCCTGGCGTACGGGGCCTCGCACACCCTCTCCGAGGCCCTGGAGCGCGAGGACGTCCTCCAGACCCGCGCGGGGGCCTCCGAGGACCACTCCATCGCCGTGCAGGCCTTCCTCGCGAAGCAGCCGCCGGAGTACCTGGGCCGCTGACGCCTCACCCCTCGCGGGAGACGCAGCCCGCGAGGTGGTCGTTGACCAGGCCGCACGCCTGCATCAGGGCGTAGGCCGTGGTCGGCCCGACGAAGCGGATGCCCGCCTTCTTCAGGGCCTTGGCCAGGGCCGTGGACTCCGGGGTCACCGCCGGCACGTCGGCGGTGCTCCTCGGGGCCCGGCCCCGCTTCTGCGGGGCGTGGGACCAGATCAGTCCGTCCAGCTCCCCCGCCCCCCAGCCGGCCAGCACCTTCGCGTTGGCGAGGGTGGCCTCGATCTTGGCCCGGTTGCGGATGATCCCCTCGTCGCCCATCAGCCGCTCGGCGTCGGCCGGCCCGAACTCCGCGACCGCCGCGATCTCGAAGTCCGCGAAGGCCTTCCGGAAGCCCTCGCGGCGGCGGAGGATCGTGATCCAGGACAACCCGGACTGGAAGGCCTCCAGGCACAGCCGTTCGTACAGGGCGTCGTCCCCGTGGACGGGCTTGCCCCATTCGGTGTCGTGGTAGACGACGTAGTCCTCCGCGGACAGCCCCCACGGACAGCGCAGCCCGCCGTCCGGGCCCGCCACCAGTCCCGCGCCGCTCACCGTTCGTCCTTCGTGAGGTCGACCCGGTCCGCCGGGGCATGGGCGCGCGCGGCCGTCAGCTCCGCGATCCGCGCGTCCCGCTCGGCCAGCTCGGCGGCGAGCCGGTCCAGTACGTCGTCCACCTCGGCCATCCGGTAGCCGCGCGGCGCGACCGGCAGCCGCAGCGCGTCGATGTCCGCCCGTACCACCGGCCGGCTTTCCGGGAGCGCGTCGGCCACCCGGTCGGGCTCGGCCTCGGGCAGCACGGCCTCGGCACCGCCGCCGACCACCGCGAGGGTGACCGCGGCCACGACCACGACCAGCGCGATCAGCAAGAACCAGAACACGATCAACTCCCCTGAGAGACTCCTGCCCCTCAGGTTAAGGTCGCAGACGAGGCGCGAGGGTCGCCGAAGGAGGAAAGAGCAGGATGCTGCGACTGGGCAGGCGCGAGTTCGACACCCACGAGCCGGTGATCATGGCCATCGTGAACCGCACCCCGGACTCCTTCTACGACCAGGGCGCCACCTTCCGCGACGAGCCGGCCCTCGACCGGGTGGAGCAGGCCGTGGCCGAGGGCGCGGCGATCATCGACATCGGCGGGGTCAAGGCGGGCCCCGGCGAGCACGTGGACGCGGCGGAGGAGGCCCGGCGCACGGTCGGCTTCGTGGCGGAGGTGCGCCGCCGCCACCCGGACGTGGTGATCAGCGTGGACACCTGGCGGCACGAGGTCGGCGAGGCGGTCTGCGAGGCCGGGGCGGACGTGCTGAACGACGCGTGGGGCGGGGTGGACCCGAAGCTGGCGGAGGTCGCCGCGCGCTACGGCGCGGGCATCGTCTGCACCCACGCGGGCGGGGTCGAGCCGCGCACGCGGCCGCACCGGACCTCGTACGAGGACGTGATGGAGGACATCCTGCGCGTCACGGTCGGCCTCGCGGAGCGGGCCGAGGCCCTCGGGGTGCCCCGGGAGTCGATCATGATCGATCCGGGCCACGACTTCGGGAAGAACACCCGGCATTCGCTGGAAGCCACCCGCCGGCTCGCGGAGATGACCGAAACCGGTTGGCCGGTGCTGGTCTCCCTGTCCAACAAGGACTTCGTCGGCGAGACCCTCGACAAGCCGGTCAAGGAGCGCCTGCTGGGCACCCTGGCGACCACGGCCGTCTCGGCCTGGCTCGGCGCGCAGGTCTACCGCGTCCACGAGGTCGCGGAGACGAAGCAGGTCCTCGACATGGTCCGCTCGATCCAGGGGCACCGCCCGCCGGCCGTCGCCCGCCGCGGGCTGGCCTGAGGCCGCGGGCCGCGCCGCCCTGGGCCGGAGCGGCCCGCCCCGCTGCCGGTCGGCTACTTGCCGACCTCCTTCGTCACCAGCGCGATCGCCTCGTCCACGTCGTCCGTGACGTGGAAGAGGTAGAGGTCCTTCTCCGAGGCCTTGCCCTGGGCGATGACCGTGTTCCGCAGCCAGTCGATCAGGCCGCCCCAGTACTCCGTGCCGAAGAGCACGATGGGGAACCTGGTGATCTTCTGCGTCTGGACCAGGGTCAGCGCCTCAAACATCTCGTCCAGGGTGCCGAGTCCGCCCGGCAGCACCACGAAGCCCTGGCTGTACTTCACGAACATCGTCTTGCGGACGAAGAAGTACCGGAAGTTCAGCCCGAGATCGACGTGCTGGTTGAGCCCCTGCTCGAAGGGGAGCTCGATGCCCAGGCCGACGGAGATGCCGTTCGCCTCGCGGGCGCCCTTGTTGGCCGCCTCCATCGCACCCGGGCCGCCGCCGGTGATCACCGCGAAGCCGGCTTCGACGAGCGCGCTGCCGAGCCGTACGCCCGCCTCGTACTCCGGCGAGTCCACCGGCGTGCGGGCCGAGCCGAACACGCTGATCGCGGGCGGCAGCTCCGCCAGGGTGCCGAAGCCCTCGATGAACTCCGACTGGATGCGCAGGACCCGCCAGGGATCGGTGTGCACCCACTCGGAGGGACCGGCCGAGTCCAGCAGCCGCTGGTCCGTCGTACTGCCCGCCTGCACCTGGCCCCGCCTGCGCAGCACCGGCCCGAGCTGCTGCTCCTCGGGCCGACGGCGGGACCCCTCGGCATTGCCGTGGTTGCCCATGACGTGCTCCCTCCTGCTGATCGTTGGATCAGGTTAGGCGCACGAAGGTGACCGGAAGGGGAATTTACGAGGTCAGCCAGGCGCGGAGTCGTTCCTCGCAGTGCAGGATGGCCTTCGTCTCGACACGCTCGTCGACCTTGTGGGCCAGCAGGGCGTCACCCGGCCCGTAGTTGACCGCCGGAACGCCGAGCGCGCTGAAGCGGGAGACGTCCGTCCAGCCGAACTTGGGCATCGGACGGCCGCCGACGGCCTCCATGAAGGCCGCCGCGGCCGGGTGCGACAGGCCGGGCAGGGCGCCGCCGGAGGAGTCGTCGACCACGAACTCGGCGATGTCGCAGTCCGCGAAGACCTCCCGGACGTGGGCCAGCGCGTCGGCCTCGCTGCGGTCGGGGGCGTAACGGAAGTTCACGGTGACCGTGCAGGCGTCCGGGATGACGTTGTTGGCGACGCCGCCCTCGACGCGGACCGCGTTGAGGCCCTCGTGGTACTCCAGGCCGTCGATGAGCGGCTTGCGGGGCTCGTACGCGGCCAGCTTCGCCAGGATCGGGCTCGCGGCGTGGATGGCGTTGGCGCCCATCCAGCTGCGCGCGGAGTGGGCGCGCTCGCCCTTGGTGCGCAGCAGCACGCGCAGGGTGCCCTGGCAGCCGCCCTCGACCTCGGCGTTGGAGGGCTCCAGCAGTACGGCGAAGTCACCGGCCAGCCAGTCGGGGTGGGCGTCGGCGACCTTGCCGAGGCCGTTGAGGTCGGCGGCCACCTCCTCCTGGTCGTAGAAGACGAAGGTGAGGTCGCGGTTGGGTTCGGGGACGGTCGCCGCGATCCTCAGCTGTACGGCGACCCCGGACTTCATGTCCGTCGTGCCGCAGCCCCACAGGACGTCGTTCTCGTCCAGGCGGGACGGGACGTTGTCGGCGATCGGCACGGTGTCGAGGTGGCCCGCCAGTACGACGCGCTCGGCGCGGCCGAGGTGCGTACGGGCTACGACGTTGTTGCCGAGGCGGTCGACGGTGAGGTGCGGGAGGGCGCGCAGCGCGTCTTCCACCAGGTCGGCGAGCACCTTCTCGTCGCCGCTCACGGAAGGGATGTCGACGAGCCGGGCGGTCAGCTCGGCAGCGTCCAGGGTGAGGTCCAGCTCGGATTCGGACATGGAACTGACCCTAACGCCCCGGGATGGGCGGGAAGCGGGAGCGTCCGGCCGGTGGACGGTTTATCGGCCTCAAGTACGGTGGGCCGCGTGTCCGAGACCGATCGCTCCCGCCCCCGCCGCCGCCGGCCGTTCCGCAAGGCCGTCGGCCTGGTCGTCCTGCTCGGGGTGATCGGGTACTTCGTCGTCCAGCGGGAGTCCGACAACGGCGCCGCCTACTGCACGGCTTCGGCGACCGGGGCGGGTTCCGCGGGCGCGGGGAACGTCCAGACGTACGAGATGACGCCGGAGCAGGCGGCGAACGCGGCGACGATAGCCGCCGTCGGGATCTCCAAGGGGCTGCCGGACCGGGCGGTGACCATCGCGCTGGCGACGGCGATGCAGGAGTCGGCGCTGCGCAACCTCGACCACGGGGACCGCGATTCGCTGGGGCTGTTCCAGCAGCGGCCCTCGCAGGGCTGGGGGACCCCGGAGCAGATCATGGATCCGGTGTACTCGGCGGGGATCTTCTACGACCGGCTCGCGGAGATCAAGGGCTACACCCGGCTGCCGCTGACGGTGGCCGCGCAGAAGGTGCAGCTCAGCGGCTTCCCGCAGGCGTACGCGAAGCACGAGCCGGACGCGACGGTCCTGACGGCCGTCTTCGGCGAGAACGGCACGCCGGCCTCCCTGGCCTGTTCCGGCCCGGCGCCCTCGGCGGGCGACCCGGAGAAGGTGCGGGCGGAGCTGGCGCGGGCCTTCGGAGCGCCGGCGCGGGAGGCGCTGGGCGCGGGCCGGGCGGGCGCTCCGGGCGGGCGGTCGGCGGCGGGCGGGTCGGTGCCCGAGCCGGAGGTCGGGCTGCGGCTCAAGGAGGGCGGCGGCCCGGCCGAGGCGCGGCGGGGGCGGGCGATGGCCCATTGGGCGGTGGCCCGGTCGAAGGAGCTGGGCATCGCACGGGTGTCGTACGACGGTTCCTCGTGGGTGGCCGGGAGGGACGGCGGCGCGTGGCAGGGCAAGGGCGGCGGCCGCAAGGGCGGTGCCGGGGACCCGCACGACGCGGCTCCGGGCGAGGTGCGGATCTTCATGGCCCGCGCCACCGCCCGCTGAGCGCCGCCGCCCGCTGAGCGCCGCCGCCCGCGGGCCGGTGCCGGTCACCGGGGTGCCCGCGTACGCCCCCGGCGCGCGGGCGGCTCGGCCGCGACGCCCCGGCGGCACGGTCACGCGTACGCCCCGTCACCCGTGAGGGGGGTCCACGCGTTCGGCCCGTACACCCGGAAGGCGGACAGAACCGCAGGTCGGCGCGGGTCCGGTGCTCTTGTCACGGAAGCCGATTAAACGATGCGTTACTGATCCTTTACCCGGCGGGTCCGCAACTCCCCCCACCCCGGGAGCGGTTGTACACGGCGTACTCAGCCGCTACCGCTTAGGAGCATCATGACCCTCCCCCTGACCCGTCGGATCGCCCGCGCCGCGCTTCTCCTCGCAGCCGGTACCGCTCCCGTGGTCGGTGCGGCAGGCGCCGCCAGCGCGGCCGACGCCGTGGGCCTGGAGTCCCTGCCGAAGCTGAACACGCTCACCGCCCCCGACACCGGCGCCGCCACCGACGCCGCGCACACCGCCACCGAGGCCCTCCCGGCCGCCGCCCCCGTCGCCGCCCCCGCCACCGAGGCCGTCGGCAGCGCCGGCGCGGCCGGCCAGACGCTGGGCGGCCTGCCGGTCGCCGGCCAGCTGCCGGTGGGCCAGCTGCCCCTGGGCGGCCTGCCGCTGGGCGGCTGACCGCCGCCGGACACGCGAACGCCCGAGGGGGCCGGGAGCTGCTGCTCCCGGCCCCCTCGGTCCGTTTCCCGCAGGCGGCGGTGGTCAGCCGAGGCGCTTGACCGCGGCGGCGACCCGCTCGTCGGTGGCCGTGAAGGCCACGCGGACGAAGTTCGCGCCGGCCTCACCATAGAAGTCGCCCGGCGCGACCAGGATGCCGAGCTCGGCGAGGTGCGCGACGGTGTCCCAGCAGGGCTCGTCGCGGGTCGCCCACAGGTAGAGGCTGGCCTCGCTGTGCTCGATGCGGAAGCCGTGCGACTCCAGTGCCGTGCGCAGCGCCTCGCGGCGGGCGGCGTAGCGGCCGCGCTGCTCCTCGACGTGGGCGTCGTCGCCGAGGGCGGCCACCGTGGCCGCCTGGACCGGGGCGGGGGTCATCATGCCGCCGTGCTTGCGGATCTCCAGCAGCTCGCCGAGGACGGCCGCGTCACCGGCGATGAACGCGGCCCGGTAGCCGGCCAGGTTGGAGCGCTTGGAGAGCGAGTGGACCGCCACCAGGCCCTCGTACGAGCCGCCGCACACGTCGTCGTGCAGGACGGAGACGGGCTCGGCCTCCCAGCCCAGTTCCAGGTAGCACTCGTCGCTGAAGACCAGGATGCCGTGCTCGCGCGCCCAGGCGACGATCCGGATCAGGTCTTCCTTCGGGATGACCTTCCCGGTGGGGTTGGACGGGGAGTTGAGCCACAGCAGCTTCACGCCCGCCGGGTCCAGTTCCGTCGGGTCGTCGTACACGACGGCCTCGGCGCCGCACAGCCGCGCGCCGACCTCGTACGTCGGGTACGCGAGCCGGGGGTAGGCGACCTTGTCGCCGGCGCCCAGGCCCAGCTGGGTCGGCAGCCAGGCCACCAGCTCCTTGGAGCCGACCACCGGCAGGACGTTGCGGTGTCCGGCGGCGCTCGCGCCGAGGCGGCCCCGCAGCCAGCCGGTGATGGCGTCGCGCAGGGCGGGCGTCCCCCACACGGTGGGGTAGCCCGGGGAGTCCGCGGCGGCGACGAGGGCGCGCTGGATCAGTTCGGGCACCGGGTCCACGGGGGTGCCGACGGACAGGTCGACGATGCCGTCAGCGTGGGCCGCCGCCGTGGCCTTGTACGGCTCCAGCTTGTCCCAGGGAAAGGCGGGAAGACGGTCGGAAACTGCGGCCACGGTGCTCTCTGCTCTCTGTGAGGTGCGGGGCTGTGTCGTACGGGGAAACGGCTCGGTCCCGCCCGGCAGGAGTGCCGTACGGGACCGAGAGGCGCGTCTGCCGTGAACGGTCAGTGCTCGCCGGCGTTGATGTCGGCGGGCAGCGCCGCGACGAAGGGGTGGTCGCGCTCGATCAGGCCGAGCTTGGAGGCACCACCGGGCGAACCGAGCTCGTCGAAGAACTCGACGTTCGCCTTGTAGTAGTCCTTCCACTCCTCCGGGGTGTCGTCCTCGTAGAAGATGGCCTCGACGGGGCAGACCGGCTCACAGGCGCCGCAGTCGACGCACTCGTCCGGGTGGATGTACAAGGACCGCTGGCCCTCGTAGATGCAGTCGACGGGGCACTCTTCGATGCAGGCCTTGTCCTTGACGTCGACACAAGGCTCCGCGATGACGTAGGTCACGCTCTCGTTCCTCCTCGGTAGGGCTGTCCATTCGCGCGGGAGCGCGGCGTCGTCGATGCCCGCATCTAGTATCTCCGTTCCCGGGCACGATCCGAACAGGAGGGGCGGACAGAGCTGTGGAAATCACTGCCGGTGGGCTGCTGGAGATTCGTATTACCCCGGTTGACGTGGGTAAACGGGTCTCTGTACGACGGGTGGAGGGCGGCAGGAGCGGTGCCCCGGTGTTCGCGGACGTGGTCGGTGTGCTCACATCCTGGACGGGGGGTGTGCTGACGATCACACGCAAGGACGGCGTGTCCGTCCACATCCCGGAATCCTCGCTGGTGGCGGGCAAGATCGTGCCGCCCGCGCCGGCCCGGCGCAGGGGTCCCGCGGCCTCCTTCGAGGAGCTGGCGCGGGTCACGGCGCGGGCCTGGCTGCCGCTGGAGAGCGAGCCGCTCGGCGAGTGGACGCTGCGGGCCGCCGCCGGGTTCACGCGGCGCGCCAACTCCGTGCTCCCGCTCGGCGACCCGGGCATACCCCTGGACGAAGCACTCGCGCGGGTGACCTCCTGGTACGCGGAGCGCGACCTTCCGGCGTACGTGCAGGCCGCGACGGGCGCCGCGGGCACGCAGGAGCTGCTCTGCGCCGAGCTGGAGCGGCGCGGCTGGGTGAACGAGGTCTCGGCGGAGGTGCGCGTCGGGGCGCTGGCCCCGGTGGGCGACCTGGACGCGGACGTGGCGGCGGTACGCCTGACCCGCGAGCCGGACGAGCGGTGGCTCGCCCGCTACGGCAGGGTCCGGGACCCGGAGCTCGCCCGGCGGATGCTGGTGGAGGGCCCGTCGGTGTGGTTCGCCTCCCTGGACGACGGCCGGGCGATCGGGCGCTGCGTGGTGGACGGCCGCTGGGCCGGCTTCGCGGCCGTGACCGTCGCCCCGGAGGACCGGCGGCGGGGGCTCGCGACGGCGGTGATGACGGCGCTGGCCCGGCGGGCGCTGGAGGAGGGCGCGTCGGCGGCGTGGCTCCAGGTGGAGACGGACAATCCGGCGGCGCGGGGCCTGTACGACGGGATGGGCTTCGCCACGCACCACGCCTACCACCACTTCCGGGCGGCGCGGTGAACACCCGCGAGCTGTTCGCGGCGGAGGCCCGCGCGGAGCGGCCCGACCTGGCCCGGCTGTGCCTGCTGCTGGCCGCGGAGGCGGATCCGGAGCTGGACGAACGGGCCATGGACCGGGCCGAGATCGAGCTGGACCGGCTCGCGGGGATGCTGCCGTACGGGCTGCGGGACGCGCGGTCGTGGGCGGCGGCGGTGACGGAGCTGCTGGGCGGCCGGCTGGGCTTCCACGGCACCCCGAAGGACTACGACCTGCTGTCGTCCTCCCTCCTGCACGAGGTGCTGCTGCGCCGGCGGGGCCTGCCGATCCTCCTCTCGGTGGTGTGGCTGGAGGTGGCCCGGCGGGCCGGTGCGCCGGTGTACGGGCTGGGGCTGCCGGGGCACTTCGTGGTGGGCTTCGGGGACCCGGAGGACTCGGTGGTGGTGGACCCCTTCGCCGGCGGCGCGTCGCTGGGCGCGGGCCCGGCGGAACTGGCGGCCGCCCCCAAGACCCCGGCCCGCACCCTGGACATCGTGCTGCGGATCCTGAACAACATCCGCGCCTGGGCCTCCTCCCGCCCGGAGCACTCGGCGGTCGCCCTGTGGGCCCTCGACCTGTCCCTGCTCCTGCCCTCCCATCCGGCGGCCCTGCGCTACGAGCGGGCGCGGCTGCTGGTGGAACGCGGCTCCTTCCAGGAGGGTGCGGCGGAGATGGACGCGTACGCGGTGGTGATGGACGCGGTCGACCCCGAGTCCGCGACCCGGATCCGCGCCGAGGCCGCCGCCGCGCGGGCGCTGCTGAACTGAGCGGGGCCGGTGGTTCGGGTGCGGGGGCGGGTAGCGGACCGCCCCGCGCAGCGGCAACACCGCCCCGGTCTACAGCCAGCCCTTCTCGCGGGCCACGCGGACCGCTTCGGCGCGGTTGCGGGCCGCGAGTTTCTGGATGGCCGTCGAGAGGTAGTTGCGGACCGTGCCCTGCGAGAGGCTGAGGCGGGCCGCCAGTTCGGCGTTGGTCGCGCCGAACTCCGCCGCCCGCAGGATCTCCCGCTCGCGGTCCGTCAGGGGGTTCGCGCCCTCCGCCAGGGCCGCGGCCGCGAGCGTGGGGTCGATGACGCGCTCCCCCGCCAGGACCTTGCGCACCGCGTCGGCGAGCTGGGCGGCCGGGGCGTCCTTGACGAGGAAGGCCGAGGCGCCCGCCTCCATGGCCCCGCGGAGGTAGCCGGGGCGGCCGAAGGTGGTCAGGACGACGATCTTGAGGGCGGGCAGGGCCGCCCTCAGCTGCGCGGCCGCCTCGATGCCCGTCAGGCCCGGCATCTCGATGTCCAGCAGTGCGACGTTCACGTCGTGGGACCGGGCGGCCGGCAGGACCTCGTCGCCGCGGGCGACCTGGGCCAGGACCTCGATGTCCGGTTCCAGCCCGAGGAGGGCCGCGAGGGCCTCCCGGACCATCGACTGGTCCTCGGCCAGGAGGATCCGGATGGGGGCGGCGCTGGCTTCGCTCATGACCCGGATCCTAGGGGGACCCGCGCCAGCAGGCGGAAGCCGGTCTTGCCCGCCGGGCCGGCCGACAGGGTGCCGCCGACCGCTTCCAGCCGTTCCGTCAGGCCGGTCAGGCCGTTGCCGGGGACGGCCGGGCCGCCCGTGCCGTCGTCGGTCACCGTCAGTTCGACGACCGGGCCCGCGAGGGTCTGGCGGGCGGCGAGGGTGACCGTGCAGCGCCGGGCCCCGCTGTGCCGGACCACGTTCGTCACCGCCTCGCGCAGCGACCACGCCAGCGCGGACTCCGTCTCCTCCGGGAGCTCGGCGTCCTCGAGGTCGGCCGGCAGGTCCGCCGCCACGCCCGCCGCCGCCAGCGCCGTGCGCGCGCCCGCGAGTTCGCCGGGCAGCGTCGGCCGCCGGTAGCCGCTCACGGCCTCCCGTACGTCGACCAGCGCCTGCCGGCTGACCCGCTCGATGTCCGCCACCTGCCGGGCGGCCCGCTCGGGGTGCTCGGGCAGCATCCGGCCCGCGAGCTCGCTCTTGAGGGTGATCAGCGACAGCGAGTGGCCCAGCAGGTCGTGCAGGTCCCGGGCCATCCGCAGGCGCTCCTCGTTGGCCGCGAGCTCGGCCACCGTGGCCCGGGCCTGGCGCAGCTCTATGGTGGTCCGGATCATCGCCCGGACCCCGACCATCGCGAAGCCGCCCATCAGCGCCGGGACCACCAGCCCGGCCAGGTACTGGGTGCCGCCCGGGACCGCGAAAGCCACCGCCGTCAGCAGCGCGGTCGCGCCCGGGACGGTCCAGCGGGACACCTCCCCCGGCAGCGCGGCGCCGGAGGAGATGGACACGTACACGAAGAGCACCAGCCACTCGCGGCCCAGGGTCAGCGACAGCACGGTGGCCTGCGTGGCGAGCACGGCCAGGGAGACCAGCACCCTGGGCACCGGCATCATCCTGACGGTGCGGAAGACCAGCACCAGGTACCAGCAGGTGAAGGCCAGCAGGCCCAGCCCGCCGAGCAGCCGGGCCCCGGTGCTGTGTCCGCCGCTGACCAGGTCGGTGACGGGGGCGCTGAGGTAGAACAGCCAGATGCCGATCCACAGGCTCTTCACCACCTTGTGGGTGGTGGTCTCCGGTGCCTGGCCGATGCGGTGCAGACCGTCGGTTTCCTGCGTCAGCGCCACTGTCTCAGGCTTTCAGTGAGTCCTTGCGGTACAGCCAGGCGGCCGCACCGGTGAACAGTACGAAGTACACGGCGAGGATCGCCACGTCCTTGGCGTGCGGGGCGCCCCCGAGCTCGATGGCCTGGCCGAGGCCGGCGTACGCGTGGGTCGGCAGCCACTCGCAGATGTTCCGCAGCCACTGGGGGAAGTTCGCGGTGGGCATCCACAGCCCGCCGAGGATGGAGAGGCCGAAGTAGAACAGCATGGTGATGGGGCGGACGTTGTCCCCGCTGGCGAGGTAGCCGATGGCCACGCCGAGCGCGGCGAAGACGAGGCTGCCGGCCCAGATCGCGCCGGTGAGGGCGAACCACTGCCAGGCGTCGAAGCGTACGTCCTTGGCCCCCGCGGCGACCGCGAAGACGACCAGGATGGAGGGCAGGGACAGGACGCCCGCGCTGGCGGTCTTGGCGAGGACGTAGCCGTGGCCGGGCAGGGCGGTCAGCCGCAGCTGGCGCACCCAGCCCTTCTCGCGCTCCTTGGCGATGCGCTCGCTGTTGCCCATCAGCACGGCGGTCAGGGCGCCGAAGGAGGCCATGGCGACCATGTAGAAGGCGGGCATGGTCAGTTCGGTGCCCATGACCTTCGTCGTGCCGTCCAGGGTGCCGCCGAGCATCAGGAAGAGCGCGGCCGGGTACATGACGGTGAAGAACAGGTACTTCTTGTTGCGCAGGGCGCGGGAGATCTCCAGCTTGACCAGCCGCAGGGTACCGGTGTGGACCGTGTTCGTCATCGGGTGGCCTCCTCGGCCTCGGTGAGGGCGATGAAGGCCTGCTCCAGGCCGAGGCCGGCGACCTCCAGGTTGCGGGGGTAGAGCCCGAGCTCGTACACGGCCCGCACGGTGGCGTCGGCGTCGCGCGACTGGAGCCGTACGGAGCGGCCGGTGAGGTCGAAGGCGGTCAGGCCGGGCAGGGCGCGCAGCGCCTGCTCGTCGACCGGCCCGTCGAGGTCGAAGGCGACCTTGCGGGCGCCGGCCTTGGCCTTGATCTCGGCGGCGGTGCCGTCGGCGAGCAGCCGGCCCTTGTTGAGGACGAGGACGCGGTCGGCGATCGCGTCCGCCTCCTCCAGGTAGTGGGTGGCGAACAGGACCGTGCGGCCCTGCGCGGCCTGCTCCCGCATGGTGGCCCAGAAGGCCTGGCGGGAGGTGACGTCCATGCCGGTGGTCGGCTCGTCGAGGACGATCAGGTCGTTGTGGCCGGCGGTGGCGAGCGCGAAGCGCACCCGCTGCTCCTGGCCGCCGGAGAGCTTGTTGACGAGCCGGCCGGCGATCTCCTCGACGCCGGCCCGGCTGAGCACCTCGTCGACCGGGTACGGGCGCGGGTGCAGGGCGCAGCCGAGGGTGACGAGCTCGCGTACGGTCACGTCCTCCATCAGGCCGCCGCTCTGGAGCATGGCGCCGACCCGGCCGGAGGCGATGGCCTCGCGGGGGGTGGTGCCGAAGAGGCTGACGGTGCCGGAGTCGGCGGGGCGCAGGCCGAGGAGGAGGTCGAGGGTGGAGGACTTGCCGGCGCCGTTGGGGCCGAGGAGCGCGACGGTCTCGCCCGGGTGGAGTTCGAGGGAGAGCCCGTCGACGGCCCGGACCTTGCCGTAGCTCTTGGTCACGTCCTGGAAGGACACCACGGTTGCGGTGTCGCCGGATCCGCCTGCGGGGCCCGGGGCGGCGGGGTGTGCCGCGGTCGTCGTCGTCATGGCTCAAGGTTCGCCCGTGCGGGGGTGGGCGCGGCAGTGTCGCGGGTCGTGACTCCCGCATGACGGATGTCATGCGGTGGACGTGACGGGCCTGTTCGGAGGGGGTGCCGGGGATGCGGCGAAGCCCCTTCCCGGGGCTCGGGGAGGGGCTTCGCGCGGGTGGTGCGGGCGGGCCGGTCAGTTCGCGTTGGTGTCGATCGTGACGGTCCGTTCGGCGGGGGTCTTGCCGATGAGGGCCTTGCCGAGGGCGCCCGCGACGTCCTGTGGGGTGACGGGGGTCTTGGCGCCGGTGCCCCGGGTGATCAGGACGCCGTCGAAGGCGTTCCCGTAGGTGGCCTTCAGGGCCTCCAGGTCGTACTTCTCGACGAGGCGTCCGTCCACGGCCGTCATGCTGAGGATCTTCGGCAGGGACTTGGGGCCGAAGGGGATGGACTTGGTGCCCGCCTTGACCGTCGCCACGCCGGACATCGCGGGCTCCGCGAACTCCTTCATGGCGCGGTCCAGTTCGGCCTGGTTGACCGTGGGCTCCTTCTTGGCGACGGGGAGTTCGACGGTCGGGGCCTTGCCGTTGGCGACGAGCGCGCGGAAGGCCTCGGTGACCTTGTCGACGGAGCCGTCGACGTCGAGGCCCTCGCCGGCCTTGCCGGGCACGGCCACGGCCTTGCCGGTGTCGAACTTGATGGTGCTCTCGGAGGCCGAGCCGGCGGCGCCGGCCAGCTCCTGGAGGGAGACCCGCAGCTTCTCCTCGTCGACCGGCATGACGGCGGTGGCCGTGCGCTCGACCCCGAAGAGGGAGCCGATGACGGTGACGGGGTTGTAGTCGCTGCCCGTGGCGTTGCGGACGGTGGTCTGGCTGTCGAGGGTCAGGCCGGCCTTCTCGGGCTTCAGCTCGACCTGCTTGCCGCCGACGCTGAGCTGGAGCGGGGCGGCGGCGCGCTTGCCGAAGGCCGTCTGGAGCTTGGCCACGGCGTCGTCGCGGCTGCCGCTGATGTCGACGCCGAGGACGGTGGTGCCCTTGGGGACGTCGGAGTGGTTCATCAGCAGTCCGGCGCCGTAGGCCACGCCGGCGAGGACGACGATGCCGCCGGCGAGGAGGACCAGCTTGGAGCGGCCCTTCTTCTTGGCGGGCTTGCCGGCCGGGGCGGACTTGGCGGACTTGCCCGCGGGGGCGGGCGGCGGCGTCATCTGGCGCGGCGGCTTCGGGCCCGGCGGCGGGGCGGCCGGACCGGGGGCGGGCACGGGCGCGGGGGCCGGGGTGTCGAAGGCCTCGGGGCCGGGCCAGCTCGGGGGCGCCTCGGCGCCGACGGGTACGGTGCCCAGCGCGGGTCCGCCCGTCGGCCCGGAGGGCTCCGGGAAGGCGGGGAAGGGCTCGGTGACGGGCCCGTTGTCGTACCCGGTGTACCCCTGGGGCGCGCCGACTCCGGGTCCGCCGACGGCGGGGGCCGGCGCGAAGCCGGCTCCGCTGCCGTGCGCGGCCGGGGGCCGCGGGTACCCGGGCTCGGCCGGGGGCGCGAAGCCGGCGCCGGTGCCGGGCACGCCGGTGCCGGGCACGCCGGAGCCGGGCACGCCGGAGCCGGGCACGCCGGAGCCGGGCACGCCGGAGCCGTAGCTCGCGCCGGGACCGCCGGGGGCGCCGGAGCCGCCGGGCGCGCCGGGGGTCACGGGCACGCCGGCCGGGGGCGTCGCGGTCGGCGGGGGCGCCGCCGCCTTGCGCGGGGCGAACCAGTTGCTGGTCGGCTCCTCGGCGGGCGCGGGGGCCGGCTGGGGCGCGGGTGCGGCCGGCGCGGGTGCCGGGGCCGCGGGGAGCGCGGGGGCCGCGGACCGTGCCGGGGCGGGGCGCCGCTCGGGCGTGCGCGGGGCCGCGTCCGGACCGGCGGCGGCCGGGGACGCGTCCTGGCCGCCGTCCTTGACGGGCTTGCGGACGAC
The DNA here is from genome assembly GCF_055575955.1 of Streptomyces sp. NPDC033966. NCBI lineage: Bacteria > Bacillati > Actinomycetota > Actinomycetes > Kitasatosporales > Streptomycetaceae > Streptomyces > Streptomyces sp. NPDC033966. Next base: position 642,807 of record NZ_JBVIRQ010000001.1, read on the forward strand.
CACGGGCGGGATCGGCCGGGATCCGGGGATGTTGATCCGGATCCGGGTCGTCAGGTGGGTCTCGGTCTTCGGCCCGTCGGTGTCGGGCGTGGACGGGTTCGAGGTCACAGGGTTCTCCTCCGGGACGGTCGCGGCGCCGGGACCGGGTGGCACGGACGGATACTGGCCGGTTCCATACGGCGGCGTACCCGAGGGGTAGGCGGCTCCACCGTGCCCTTGGGGCCCGGGGGACGAACTGTCGGTTTCACGACTCAAGGCAGGTTCTCCCGGTTGGCTCCGCCGCCCGTCATTCCGTGCGCGGGCAGCTCGGCGGCCCGTCCACCATACTGGCCGCCGCCCGGGCGCAACTGTCGGCCAGGAATCCCAGGTTCCTCTTCTGCTTCCGCGCGCCCCCGGGCGAGGGCCCGTCAAACCCCCGCAACCCGTCCCCGATCGGCGGATGCGGGAGTTCAGCGGCCTGTCATCCGCGGGAGTCCGAGGCCGAAACGGCCCCTTGCGCGGGCCCGCGCATCGTGGCACAGATCACAGCGGCCGCACTTCCCCCCAAAAGGTATGCGTACATGCCGATTCCGGAGGAACCGAGCACGAAGTCTCCTTCGGGGCGGGGGATGCCGAGGAGGACGTAGGACAGGAACCAGCCGGCCGCCGGGGCGCCCACGCCGAGGCCCCCGCCGACCGTCAGACGGCCCGCGAGGAACAGCCCGAGGAGGGCCAGCAGGGCGAGCAGCAGCCCGGCCGGGAACCACAGGTCGACCACGAGCCAGCCGGCCGCGCCGGTCAGCGTGCCGAGGACGAGCAGGCCGAGCAGGGCGGCGATCCGCCCGGGGGTCAGCGCGGTGGTCACGCCTCCACCCCCGCGAAGAGGTCCCGCTCGCGCTCGCCGGCCGGGGCGCCGGAGCGGCCCGCGGCCAACTCGTAGTACTCCCGCGCGAACAGGGGCTGGCCCAGGTCGTTGGAGAGGGCGAAGAAGGGGCCGTCCACGGCGATCTGGGTGACGTGCGCCCGCATGGCGGCCGCCTTCGCCGCCGCCAGGACGGTCGCGCCGCCCTCGTCGCCGATCTCGGCGGTGATCCGCTCGTCGGGGACCACGCCCGGCACGTCGTCCGGGGTCGCGATGCCCGGGAAGCCGGCGCCCGCCGCCCGCAGCCGCTCGAAGCCCTCCTCGACGACCGAGGCCGGCACGCGGTTCCAGTAGAGCTTCGCGATGGCGTGCGGGGCGCCGAGCCCGGGGCGGAACGCGGCGTCGGCGGCCAGTTCCGCGGCTCGCGTGGCGACCCGGTGGGCCTGGATGTGGTCGGGGTGGCCGTAGCCGCCGTCGGGGTCGTAGGTGACCAGCACCTGCGGGCGCAGCTCCCGGATCACCTCCACGAGGTACCCGGCGGCCTCGTCCAGGTCGGCCGACCAGAAGGAGCCGGGGCGGGCGTTCTGCGGGGCGCCCATCATCCCGGAGTCCCGGAAGCGGCCGGCGCCGCCGAGGAAGCGGTGGTCGGCGACCCCGAGTTCCTTCATGGCGGCGGCGAGCTCGCCGACCCGGAAGGGGCCGAGGGCGTCGTCGCGGTCCGGCGCCAGGTGGGCCAGCTCGGCGGGGATGACCTCGCCCTCCTCGCCGAGGGTGCAGGTCACCAGCGCGACGTGGGCACCCTCGGCCGCGTACTTGGCCATGGTGACGCCGTTGTTGATCGACTCGTCGTCCGGGTGCGCGTGCACGAGGAGCAGACGACGGGCGGGAAGACCGTTCATGGGTCCACCCTACGAGCACCCTCTACAGCTTGAGGCCACTGATCATGCTCGCCACGTTGGACGTGAGCTGACTGAGGGTGGGCGCGACCGTGGAACTCGCCAGGTAGAACCCGAGCAGTACGCAGACGAACGCGTGCCCCGCCTTCAGACCCGACCTCCGGACCAGAAGGAAGACGACGATCGCCAGCAGCACCACGGCCGAGATCGAGAGTGCCACGGCGTTTCACCTCCACGTCGAGCGGACATCGGTATGCGTACTCGTGCTCGGCGAATTCATACCCACCGTGCGCTACGGATCATAACTATCCGTACCAGCGCATCGATCGAATTCCGGCAGCACGAGGGGCGCATGCCGCGCACGGCCGGGGCACACGAAGGCCGGCCGGGAGGGCTGAGCGCCCTCCCGGCCGGCTGTCGGCACCCGCACGGCCGCACACGGCCCAGACTGCATGCCCCAGATCTCGGGGCAGAAACGGTCAAGTTGCCCCTGTGTTAAGCGTGTTGGGTCAAAGCCGGTCCGACCGGGCGGCCACGTGCGGGGTGGCTGGAAATGATCGCTCACCCGGCCGTCCGAAAGTGCTCGCTACTCCTTCGTCAGGGGGGTCGGCGGGGGCGGGAGTTCGCCCGGGGGCGGGACCACCCGTTTCTCCTCCGCGAAGTGACAGGCCGACGGGTGGGCGGCCGGGCCCGGGGGGAGGGCCTGCGGGACGGCCAGCAGGGGGACCTCGGTCGCACAGCGGGATTCGGCCTTCCAGCAGCGGGTCCGGAAGGGGCAGCCCGACGGCGGGTTGGCCGGGGAGGGCACGTCGCCGGTGAGGATGATCCGCTCCCGGTGGGCCCGGGCCCCGGGGTCGGGTACGGGCACGGCGGAGAGCAGGGCCTGGGTGTAGGGGTGGGTGGGGTGGTCGTAGATCTGGGTGTCGGTGCCGATCTCGACGACGCGGCCGAGGTACATGACCCCGACCCGGTCGGAGATGTGCCGGACGATGGACAGGTCGTGCGCGATGAACACGTACGACAGGCCGAACTCGTCCTGGAGCCGCTCCAGGAGGTTGACCACCTGGGCCTGGACGGAGACGTCGAGCGCGGAGACGGGCTCGTCCGCGACGATGATCTCCGGCCGGAGGGCCAGGCCGCGGGCGATGCCGATGCGCTGGCGCTGGCCGCCGGAGAACTGGTGCGGGTACCGGTTGATGTACTCCGGGTTCAGGCCGACCACGTCCAGGAGCTCCTGGACCTTGCGGCGCCGGTCGCCCTTCGGGGCCACCTCGGGGTGGATCTCGTACGGCTCGCCGATGATGTCGCCGACCGTCATGCGCGGGTTCAGCGAGGTGTACGGGTCCTGGAACACCATCTGGATGTTGCGGCGCACCGCCTTCAGGGCGCGGCCCGAGAGCTTGGTGATGTCCTCGCCCTTGTACGAGATCGCGCCGGCGGTGGGGCGTTCGAGGTTGACCAGCATCCGGGCGACGGTGGACTTCCCGCAGCCGGACTCGCCGACGATGCCGAGGGTCTCCCCCGGGGCGAGGGAGAAGGAGACGCCGTCGACGGCCTTGACCGCGCCGACCTGCTTCTTGAAGAGGATGCCCCGGGTCAGCGGGTAGTGCTTGACGAGGTCGCGGACCTCCAGGATGGGCTCAGGCACCGAGGCACTCCTTCCAGAAGAAGCAGGCGCTGGCCCGGTCCGGGGCGACGTCGGCCAGCGGCGGGACCTCGGTGCGGCAGACGGCCTGCGCCATCGGGCAGCGCGGGTTGAAGGCGCAGCCGGGCGGGATGGCGAGCAGGTTCGGCGGCAGGCCCTTGATGGCGTAGAGCTCCTGGCCCTTCTGGTCCAGGCGCGGGATCGAGTCGAGCAGGCCCCGGGTGTACGGGTGGGCGGGCGATGCGTAGATCTCGCGTACGGGGGCGGCCTCGACGATCCGGCCCGCGTACATGACGGCGATCTTGTCGGCGACGTCGGCGACGACTCCGAGGTCGTGGGTGATGAGGATCAGGCCCATGTTGAGCTCGCGCTGGAGCTCGGCGAGCAGGTCCATGACCTGGGCCTGGACGGTGACGTCGAGGGCGGTGGTGGGCTCGTCGGCGATGATCAGGGAGGGTTCCAGGGCCAGCGCCATCGCGATCATGATGCGCTGGCGCATGCCGCCGGAGAACTGGTGCGGGTAGTCCCCGACCCGCTGCTTCGCGGCGGGGATCTTCACCCGGTCCATCAGCTCCACGGCCTTGGCGCGGGCCTCCTTGCGGGACGTGCCCCGGTGGACCTCGAACATCTCGCCGAGCTGGGCGCCGACGCTGAGCACGGGGTTGAGGGAGGACAGGGCGTCCTGGAAGATCATCGCCATCTCGGCGCCGCGGATCCTCCTGCGCTCCTCCTCCTTCATCTTCAGCAGGTCCTTGCCCTTGAAGAGGATCTGGCCGCCCGCGATCCGGCCGGGCGGGACGTCGAGGATCCCCATCACCGCCTGGGCCGTCACCGACTTGCCGGAGCCGGACTCGCCGAGCACGGCGAGGGTCTCGCCCTCGTCCACCGAGTAGTTCACCCCGTTGACGGCCTTGGCGACCCCGTCGCGGGTGGTGAACTCGACGTGCAGGTCCCGGACTTCGAGCAGCATCTGGCGGCTCACACTCCTCAGCGCAGCTTGGGGTCGAGGGCGTCGCGCACGGCGTCGCCGAGCATGATGAAGGCGAGCACGGTCAGGCTCAGGGCGCCCGCCGGCCAGAGCAGCATGTGCGGGGCGTTGCGGATCTGGGTGGCGGCGTTGGAGATGTCGATGCCCCAGGAGACCGTGGGCGGGCGCAGGCCCACGCCGAGGAAGGACAGGGTGGCTTCGAGGGAGATGTAGGTGCCCAGCGCGATGGTGGCGACGACGATGACGGGGGCGACGGCGTTGGGGGCCACGTGGCGCAGCAGCATGCGGCCGTTGCCGGCGCCGAGGGCCCTGGCGGCCTGGACGTAGTCGTTCTGTTTGGCGGTGATCACCGAGCCGCGGGCGATGCGGGCGAGCTGCGGCCAGCCGAGCAGCACGATGAAGCCGACGACGGGCCACACGGTGGTGCTGGTGACCACGGACAGGAAGACCAGGCCGCCGAGGACGACGGGGATCCCGAAGAAGATGTCGGCGACGCGGGAGAGCAGGGAGTCGCCCCAGCCGCCGAAGAACCCGGCGAGCCCGCCGAGTACGGAGCCCAGCAGGGCGGCGCCGGCGGTCGCGCAGACGCCGACGGTGATGGAGGCGCGGGCGCCGTGGACGGTCCGCGTGTAGACGTCGCAGCCCTGGGTGTCGTACCCGAAGGGGTGTCCGGGGGAGGAACCCCGCTGCGATTTGGACAGGTCGCACTGGAGGGGGTCGCCGCTCGCGATGAGCTGGGGCCAGATGGAGATGAGGACGAGGAAGAGGATGATCAGCCCCGAGACGATGAAGACGGGGTTGCGGCGCAGCTGGTGCCAGGCGTCGGACCACAGGGAGCGGGCCTTCTCCCGGGGGCCGGCCGCTCCGGCGGGTCCGGACTCCTTGGCGACGGCGACGCCTTCCACGCTCTCGGCCTCCTGGAGGGCCAGGTCCATGGCCCCGCCCTGGCCGGTGGGTGACATCGCCTCGCCGGGGCGGGGGCCCACCGGGTCGTAGCCGCCGGGGCCTTCGGGGCGCTCGGGCTCAGGCATAACGGATCCTCGGGTCCAGGACCGCGTAGAGCAGGTCGACGAGCAGGTTCGCCACCAGGAACACGATGACGAGGATGGTGACGAAGCCGACCACCGTGGGCGAGTTGTTGCGCAGGATGCCCTGGTAGAGCTGGTAGCCGACGCCGTGGATGTTGAAGATCCGCTCGGTGATGATGGCGCCGCCCATCAGGGCGCCGATGTCGGTGCCGATGAAGGTGACCACCGGGATCAGGGAGTTGCGCAGCAGGTGGCGGGTGATGACCCGGCGGCGCGGCAGGCCCTTGGCGACGGCGGTGCGGACGTAGTCGGCCTTGACGTTCTCGGCGATGGAGGTCCGCGAGAGCCGGGTGACGTACGCGAGGGAGACCAGGGCGAGGACGACGCCGGGCAGGATCAGCTCGTCGAAGGGCGCGTCCGGGGAGACGGTGGGGCGTACCCAGCCCCATTTGACGCCGAGGACGAACTGGATCAGGTAGCCGGTGACGAAGGTGGGCACCGAGATGACGACGAGGGTGAGGACGAGCAGGGTGGTGTCGATCGCCTTGCCCCGGCGCAGTCCGCTGACCACGCCGAGGGTGATGCCGACGAGGATCTCGATGGCGATGGCGACCAGGGTCAGGCGCAGGGTGACGGGGAAGGCGGTGGCCATCAGCTCGGTGACCTTCTGGCCGTTGAAGGCCGTGCCGAAGTCGCCCTTGAAGATCTGCCCCATGTAGTGGACGTACTGCTCCCACAGCGGGCGGTCGAGGTAGAGGTCCTTGCGGATCCGGGCGGCCGTGGCGGGGTCGGGTGCCTTGTCGCCGAAGAGGGCCGCGACCGGGTCGCCGAGCGCGTAGACCATGATGAAGATCAGGAAGGTGCTGCCGATGAACACGGGGATCATCTGGAGCAGCCGCCGGATCACGTAACGTCCCATGGACTGCTCCAGGATCGATCCGTCGTGGTGGTCAGCTGACCTTGATCTCGTTGTAGACCGGGACGCTGAACTGGTTCAGGGCGACGTCGGAGATCCGCTCGGAGTGGCCGGCGCTGCCGTTCTGGTACCAGAGGGGGATGGACGGCATCTGCTCGGCGAGGATCTTCTCCGCGTCCTGGAAGGCGGCGGTGGCCTTGGCGGCGTCGGTCTCCTGGTTGGCCTGGTCGACGAGCCTGTCGAAGTCCGGGCTGCTGAACTTGCCGTAGTTGGAGGAGGCGCCGGTGTAGTACAGCGGCTGGAGGAAGTTCTGGATCAGCGGGTAGTCGGCCTGCCAGCCGGAGCGGAAGGGGCCGGTGAGCTTGTAGGCGCTCTGCTGGTTGCGGAAGTCCGCGAAGGTGCCGACCGGGTTGACCGTGCAGACCGGGCCCTCGCCGAGGGCGTTGTTGACGCTGTTGCAGACGGCGTCCATCCAGTCGCGGTGCGAGCCGGTGTCCACGTTCGAGGTGAGGGTCATCTTGCCGCCGGGCAGGCCGCCGGCCTCCTGGATGAGCTTCTTGGCCTCGGCGGGGTCGTACTTGCAGGCGTCGCCGCAGAGGGTGGACTTGAAGCCGCCCTTGTCGCCGAGGGCCGGGGAGGTCCAGTCCTTGGCGGGGGTGCGGGTCTCGCGGAAGATCTGCTGGGTGATCTCGTCGCGGTTGATGGCCATCGAGATGCCGCGGCGGACCTTCTCCATGCCCTCCTTGCCCCACTGGGGGTCGTACAGGGGGAAGGTGAGGGTCTGGATGATGAGGGCCGGCTGGTTGATGTAGCGGTCGCCGAGGTCGTTCTTGACGTTCTTCAGCTGCTGGGCGGGGACGTCGTCGACGAGGTCGAGGTTGCCGGAGATCAGGTCCGTGTAGGCGGTGTTGTTGTCGGTGTAGACCTTGAGGTCGACGCCGCCGTTCTGCGCCTTGTCCTCGCCGGGGTAACCCTCCCACGCGCGCAGCTTCATGCCGGTGCCCTTGGTGTACGAGTCCACCGTGTACGGGCCGTTGCCGACGGGCTTGTCGAGCCAGGCGGAGTGGTCGGTGAAGAAGGCCTTGGGCAGCGGGGAGAAGGCCTGGTAGCCGAGGGTCTCGGGCCAGGTGGAGAACTTGGACTTCAGGGCGACGGTGAAGGTCTTCGCGTCCTTGACGACCAGGCCGGACATGGTCTTGGCCTTGGGCTCCCCGGAGGCGGGGTGCAGGTCGGCGTAGCCCACGATGTCGGCGAAGAAGGGCGCGTTGTTCTGCTTGTTGCGCACGTCCGCCGCGTAGTTCCAGGCGTCGACGAAGGACTGCGCGGTGACCGGCTCGTTGTTGCTGAACTTCCAGCCGTCCTTCAGGGTGATCGTGAAGTTCTGGCCGTCGGTGGTCTCGATCTTCTCGGCGACCATGTTCCTGGCCTCGCCGGTCTTCGCGTCGTAGCGCTTGAGGCCCCGGAAGAGCATGTCGAGGACCTTGCCGCCCTGCACCTCGTTGGTGTTGGCGGGCTCCAGCGGGTTCTGCGGGTCACCCCAGGAGGAGCTGACGATCCCGGCCGCGCCGCCGCCCCCGCCGGTGTCGCTCCCGCCGCCGCAGGCCGTCGCCGCGAGGGCGACGGCCACCGCACATGCGGCCCACTTGGCGTGGGTGGCTCCGCGCATGGACTGCCTCCTAGGGGTACCGAGACTCACTTAGGGGCAATGTCACCCCATGTGCAGGCTCGCGCACTCCCGGTTGGCCCGATTGCACCCTCGCGTCCCCCGCCTGTCACCCCTGGGGGTGCAACATGAGCTCCCAGGTGTCGACGGCGTAGTGCAGGGCCATGCCGTGCGCCTCGTACAGGGCGAGGGCGCCGCTCTCGTTGAGGGTGTCCACGCCGAGGCCCAGGGTGTCGCGGCCGCGGGCGGCGTAGGCGGCGAAGGCGTGCCGCAGCAGGTGGGCGCCGATGCCCCGGCCGCGCAGGTCCTCGCGTACGCCGAGGTGGCTGATCCAGCCCATGCTGGTGCGGTCGTCGCGGGTGACGAGGACGGCCGCGTCGCCCTTGCCGGGCAGGCTCGCGATCCAGACGAGCGACCAGTCGAGGGCGCGGCCGTCGATGTGGTCGAGCCAGGCCTCGTACGGGCGGTGCGCGTGCCCGAAGTGCGCGGCGAAGGTCTCCTCCACCAGGGCGTGGGCGCGGCGGCGGTCGGCCTCGTCGGCGGCGCAGTCGCGCAGGGCCAAGTCCTCGGGCGGGGCGGGCGGCAGGTCGGCGGCGGGCGAGAGCCGGCGGGTCATCACCTGGTAGCGGCGGACGCTGCGGTAGCCGCGGCCGGTGAGGAGGGTGAGGTCGAGGGTGGGCCGGACGTTGAGCTGGATCCGCAGCCGCGCGCCGGCGCCGGTGCCGGCGGCCATCTCGCGGGCCCGGTCCTCCATCCGCCGCAGCAGCGCCAGGGCGGCCCGGCCGTGGCCGGGCAGGACGTAGTGGTCGCCGTCGACGGCGCCGGGTCCGGAGTCGGCCCACACGAGTGCGTAGGCGACGAGCCGGCCGTCCTGGAAGGCGAGCCAGGAGTCGGCGGCGAGGTCCACGTCGGGGTGGTTGAGGTCGGCCTCGACGGTGCCCAGGCCGGTCTCGGGTCTGCCGATCTCGATGACGTCGACGGCGTTGAGCAGTGCGCAGATGTCCCGCGCGTCCCCGGGCCCGGCGGGGCGGACGGTCAGCGTCTCGGTGGTCATCCGTCCACTGTCGGCGGCGCCGGGGCGCGGCCGCAACGGACTTTGGACCTGCGCGGCCGGGCCGGGCGGGGAACGCCGAGGGCGCCCGGGGACGGAGCTGGTGCTCCGTCCCCGGGCGCCCTGGGACGCGTACGCCGTACGGGGAGGTCAGCCGGCCAGGACGGCCTTCTCCTCCGCGAAGTGGCAGGCCGACTCGTGCGCGGCCAGGCTGTCGGTGCCCTGGAAGCGCGTCGGGATCGCCAGCAGCGGCTCCTCCGTGGCGCACTTCTCCTCGGCCTTCCAGCAGCGGGTGCGGAAGCGGCAGCCCGACGGCGGGTTGGCCGGGGAGGGGACGTCACCGGTGAGGATGATCCGGTCGCGGCCCTCGCGGGCCTCCGGGTCCGGCACCGGCACCGCGGAGAGCAGTGCCTGGGTGTACGGGTGGGTGGGGTGGTCGTAGATCTGGACGTCGGAGCCGATCTCGGCCATCTTGCCCAGGTACATGACGCCCACGCGGTCCGAGATGTGCCGGACGATGGAGAGGTCGTGCGCGATGAAGACGTAGGACAGGTTGAACTCGTCCTGGAGCTTCTCCATCAGGTTGATGACCTGCGCCTGCACCGACACGTCGAGCGCGGAGACCGGCTCGTCGCAGATGATGATCTCCGGGTTCAGCGCGAGGCCGCGGGCGATGCCGATGCGCTGGCGCTGGCCGCCGGAGAACTGGTGCGGGTACCGGTTGATGTACTCCGGGTTCAGGCCCACGACGTCCAGGAGCTCCTGGACCTTGCGGCGCCGGTCGCCCTTCGGGGCCACCTCGGGGTGGATCTCGTACGGCTCGCCGATGATGTCGCCGACCGTCATGCGCGGGTTCAGCGAGGTGTACGGGTCCTGGAACACCATCTGGATGTTGCGGCGGACGGCCTTGAGGGCCGCACCGGACAGCTTGGTGATGTCCTGGCCCTTGTAGAAGACCTCGCCGGCGGTGGCCTTCTCCAGGCTCATGAGGAGCTTGGCGACGGTGGACTTGCCACAGCCGGACTCGCCGACGATGCCGAGGGTCTCGCCCTGGTAGAGGTCGAAGGAGATCCCGTCCACGGCCTTGACCGCGCCGATCTGCTTCTTGAACAGGATGCCCTGGGTCAGCGGGAAGTGCTTGACCAGGTTGCGCACCTGAAGGATCGGCTCACCCTTGGGCTTGGTGAGGTCAGCCATGGATCTGCTCCTTCCAGAAGTGGCACGCGCTGCCGCGGCCGGCGAGCGCGGTGCCGTCCTGCTCGGTCACCTGGTGCAGGACCGGGACGTCGGTGCGGCAGACGTCCTGCGCCTTCGGGCAGCGCGGGTTGAAGGCGCAGCCCGGGGGGATGTTGAGCAGGTTGGGCGGCAGGCCCTTGATCGCGTAGAGCTCCTGGCCCTTCTGGTCCAGGCGCGGGATCGAGTCGAGCAGGCCGCGGGTGTACGGGTGCGCCGGGCGGCTGTAGATCTCGTGGACCGGGGCGGTCTCGACGATCCGGCCGCCGTACATGACGGCGATCTTGTCCGCGACGTCGGCGACGACGCCGAGGTCGTGGGTGATCAGGATCAGGCCCATGTTCATCTCGCGCTGGAGCTCCGCGAGCAGGTCCATGACCTGGGCCTGGACCGTCACGTCGAGGGCCGTGGTCGGCTCGTCGGCGATGATCAGGTCGGGCTCCAGGGCCATCGCCATGGCGATCATGATGCGCTGGCGCATACCGCCGGAGAACTGGTGCGGGTAGTCACCCACGCGCGCCTTGGCGGCGGGGATCTTCACCCGGTCCATGAGCTCGACGGCCTTGGCCAGCGAGTCCTTCTTGGACATGCCGCGGTGGACGCGGAACATCTCGCCGAGCTGGGCGCCGACGGTGTGCACCGGGTTCAGCGAGGACAGGGCGTCCTGGAAGATCATGGCGATCTTCGAACCGCGGATCTTGCGGTACTCCTCGGCCGGGAGCTTCAGCAGGTCCTGGCCCTGGAAGAGGATCTCGCCGGACGGGATCTTGCCGGGCGGCATGTCGAGGATGCCCATGATGGCCTGCGCCGTCACGGACTTGCCCGAGCCGGACTCGCCGAGCACCGCGAGGGTCTCGCCGGAGTTCACGGAGTACGAGACGCCGTTCACGGCCTTGGCGACACCGTCGCGGGTGTGGAACTCGACGTGCAGGTCGCGCACTTCGAGCAGGGGGGTGCCCTCCGGCGCCGATCGGGGCGCGGGGACGTTCGAGGTCTTGTCGATGGTGGTCAACGTTACGCCCTTCCTCAGCGCAGCTTCGGGTCGAGGGCGTCGCGTACCGCGTCGCCGACCATGATGAACGCGAGCACGGTGACGCTCAGCGCGATGGACGGGAACAGCAGCACGTGCGGTGCCTGGAGCCAGCGGGCCGAGGCGTCGCTGACCATCAGGCCCCAGGAGATCTCCGGGGGCTGGACACCGATGCCGAGGTACGACAGGGCCGCCTCGGCGGAGATGTACACACCGAGGCTGATCGCGCCGACCACGATGACCGGGGCGACGGCGTTCGGCAGGATGTGGCGGATCGTGATGCGCATCGTCCCGGCGCCCAGGGCGCGGGCGGCCACGACGTAGTCGTTGTTCTTGTTCTGCAGCACCGAGGACCGCATGATGCGGAAGATCTGCGGCCAGCCGAGGACCGCGAGGACCAGCGAGACGGTCCAGGCGTTGCCGGGCATGGCGGACATGATCAGCATGCCGCCGAGCAGCAGCGGGATGGCGAAGAAGATCTCGGTGAAGCGGGACAGGATGCTGTCCACGAAGCCGCCGACCCAGCCGGCGATCAGGCCGAGGGCGCCGCCGACGAACAGGACGAGCGTGGTGGTGACGACGCCGACGATCACGGAGTTGCGGGCGGCCCACACGGTACGCGTGTAGACGTCGCAGCCCTGGATGTCGTAGCCGAACCAGTGGGCCGCGCTCGGGGTCTTGAGCGAGTCCTCCAGCTTGCAGGCGCCGGCGTCGAACGGGCTGCCGTCGGTGAACAGCTGCGGCACGGCGGCGACGATCAGCAGGAACACCACGAGCACGGCACCGATGATGAAGATCGGGTTGCGGCGCAGGTCGTCGATCGCGTCGGACCAGAGGCTGGCCTCGCGGTCCTTCTTCTTGTCCTGGACCTTGCCGGCCTGCTTGCCCCCGGAGGTGGCCGCGGCCGTCTGGGTGTCGGTCATCGAGTCCTCCACCGTATTCGTGTCACGCATAGCGGATCCTCGGGTCGAGCACGGCGTACAGCAGGTCCACAAGGAGGTTGGCGACGAGGTAGATGAGGACCAGGAGGGTCACACCACCCACGACGACGGCACCCTGCTTGAGGTAGACGGACTGGGCGAGCAGGCCGCCGAGGCCGTGGATGTTGAAGATGCGCTCGGTGATGACCGCACCGCCCATGAGGGCACCGAGGTCGGCGCCGAGGAAGGTGACGATCGGGATCAGCGCGTTGCGCAGCGCGTGGTTCACGACGACGCGGCGGCGGGGCAGGCCCTTGGCGGTCGCGGTGCGGACGTAGTCCGCGCGCATGGTCTCCATGAGGCTGGTACGGGTGAGTCGGGCCACGTACGCGAGCGAGGTCGAGGCGAGCACCCAGGCCGGGAGGAGGTAGGCCTGGAGTCCGTCGTTCTCGTTGAAGGAGACGGAGAAGAGCTCGATGCCCCAGCTGTTCTTCAGCTGGACGCCGAGGGTCAGCTGGAGGACGAAGCCGGTCACGAAGACGGGGATCGAGATGACCATCAGGGTGGAGATGAGGACCAGCTGGTCGAGGAACTTGCCGCGGCGCAGGGCGGCCATGATGCCGGCCGCGACGCCCACGATCGCCTCGATCACGAAGGCGAAGATGGCGAGGTTCACCGTGTACGGGAACGCCTCGCCGATCAGGTCGGTGACCTTGCGCCCGGTGAGGGTCTCGCCGAGGTCACCCTGGAACACACCGGTGATGTAGTTCCAGTACTGCAGCAGGAACGGGTCGTCCAGGTGGTACTTCTCGCGCAGCATGGCGGCGACGAGCGGGTCTGCCTTCTTCTCGCCGGCGAGGAGCTGAATCGGGTCAGCGCCGGGCATCGCGAAGGTGAGCAGGTAGATCAGGAACGTGGCGCCGATCAGCACAGGGATCGCCTGTATGAGTCGGCGGATGAGGTAGCGGCCCATCAGACCTCCAGCAAAGAACAGGGGGAAAGGGCGGGCAGACGGAAACCTGATTCCGTCTGCCCGCCCCCCGGAACTCCCCTAAGTGACGAGGGGTGTTAGTTGCGCTCGACGTTCGCCAGGTCCATCTGGCCCTGGGCGTCGACCTCGACGTTCTTCACGGACTTGGAGTAGGCCGCGGAGGACATGTACGTGAACACCGGGATGTACGGAAGGTCGCGGATGATGACGTCATCGGCCTTCTGGTACAGCTTCAGACCCTCGGCGGCGTCGGTGGCCTTGTCGGCCTCCGCCATGATCTTCTCGAACTCGTCGTTGCGGTAGTGCCCGTAGTTGGAGCCCTGCTCGATCGCGACCTTCGAGAAGACCGGACGCAGGTAGTTCTCCGCCGCCGGGTAGTCCATCGACCACGCCATGCGGAAGGCGCCCTTGTACTTCGCCGCACCGAGGTCGTCCAGCATGTCACCGAACTTGGCGTAGGGCTTGGCGGTGACCTCGATGCCGAGGTTCGCCTTCAGCTGGTTGGCGACGGCCTCGATCCACTCCTTGTGGCCGCCGTCGGCGTTGTAGCCGAGCTCGATCTTGTTGCCGGGGACCCCGCCGGCCTTCTCGAAGAGCTCCTTGGCCTTGGTCGGGTTGTACTGGCCGACCTCGCCCAGCGCGCCCTTGCGGTAGCCCGGGATGATGGGGCTGATGAAGTCGTCGGCCGGCTTGCGGGTGCCGTTGAAGATGGTCTTCGTCAGCGTGTCCCGGTCGATGGCCATGGAGATGGCCTGTCGGATCTCCAGCTTGCCGAACGCCTCGGGGTTCGTCTCCAGCGGGAGGCCGATGTAGCCGACGGCCGACTCGGGCTTGTAGATGTAGCGGTCGCCGAACTCCTGGGAGACGGTGGCCATCGCCGAGATCGGGAGCTTGTCGACGATCTGGATGTTGTCGGCGCGCAGGTCGTTGTACGCCGTGTCCATGTTGTCGTAGATCTTGAAGGTGACGCCCGCGAGCTTCGCACGGCCCTCGGCCGGGTACTTGTCGAAGCGCTTGACCTTGATCTGCTTGTTGTGCTCCCAGGCGCCGTCCATCTGGAAGGGGCCGTTGCCGATCGGGTTCTCGCCGAACTTCTTCGAGTCCATGGTCTCGAAGGCCTTCGGCAGCGGGAAGAAGGCGTTGTAGCCCAGCATGGTCTTGAACTGGGAGAAGGGCTCCTTCAGCGTGACGGTGAAGGTCTTCTCGTCAACGACCTTGAGGCCCTTGAGCTCCTTGGCGGTGGGCTTCTTGTCCTTGCCCGGCGCGAGCTCGTCGGAGCCCTCGATCTTGGCGAAGAACGGCATGGCCTCGGCCACGTTCTCCTGGTTGGCGCCCCAGTTCCAGGCGCGGACGAACGACTGCGCGTCGACCTTCTCACCGTTGTGGAAGGTGAAGCCGTCCTTGACCTTGATGGTCCAGGTCTTCGAGTCCGTGCTCTCGATGGACTCGGCGACGTCGAGCTTCGGCTCGTTGGTCTTGGTGTCGTACTTGACCAGACCGCTGAAGACCGCGTTCATGATCTCGGAGCCCTCGGACTCGGCGGTGTCCTGACCGATCAGGCGGTGCTGCGGCTCGCCGAGCACAACCGTGATGTTGCCGCCCTTGCCACCGGCGTCGTTGCTACCGGTGCTGCAGGCCGTCGCGGCCATGGCCACGATCACGGCACCCGCGACCCACTTGGCGCTCGTTGCTCCGCGCATGGGTATTTGCCTCCTCAGGAGTCACTGTCGATTCGTGAAGGACCCGGTTCCCGCTGACACCCCTGACAGCGAAATCCGGTCCCATCGTGTGTGCTCGTGAGTCGACGCTCCCCACAGCGTGTGACCCATTGACCCGAGCTCAATGGAGCCAATCCTCAGGGACTCCCAGGCCGTAAACCACACTTAAGTGGTCTCGTTTTCACAACATCACCGCATGGCGAAAACCCGAAATCCGGACAAACGGATAGGAGACAGACACGTGCGAAACGGACGGTTAGCTCATCATCCGGAGCGTCACGCTCGCTATGCGGACACCAGAACTCAACAATCCGTTTGACAAACGCGAACGGCCCCTCCCCGCACCGGAGCGGTGCGGGGAGGGGCCGTTGTCAGCCGTACTGCTTTCGGCCAGAGTCCGACTCGCGTACTACTTGGCCGACTTGGCGCGCGACGCGGTGCGCGAGCGCTCCTTCTGGTCCAGGACGACCTTGCGGATGCGGACGGCCTCCGGGGTCACCTCGACGCACTCGTCGTCGCGGCAGAACTCCAGGGACTGCTCCAGGGAGAGCTTGCGGGGCGGAATCACGTTCTCCGTGTTGTCCGCGGAAGCCGCACGCATGTTGGTGAGCTTCTTCTCCTTGGTGATGTTCACGTCCATGTCGTCGGAGCGCGAGTTCTCGCCGACGATCATGCCCTCGTACACCTCGGTGCCGGGGTCGGTGAACAGGACGCCGCGCTCCTGCAGGTTGATCATCGCGAACGGGGTGACCGCGCCGGCGCGGTCGGCGACCAGGGAGCCGTTGTTGCGGGTGACCAGCTGGCCGAACCACGGCTCGTGGCCCTCGTGGATCGAGTGGGCGATACCCGTACCGCGGGTGTTCGTCAGGAACTCCGTACGGAAGCCGATGAGGCCGCGCGACGGGACGACGAACTCCATGCGGACCCAGCCGGAGCCGTGGTTCGACATGTTGTCCATGCGGCCCTTGCGGACGCCCATGAGCTGCGTGACCGCGCCCATGTGCTCCTCGGGCACGTCGATGGTCATGCGCTCGACCGGCTCGTGGACCTTGCCGTCGATCTCCTGGGTGACGACCTGCGGCTTGCCGATGGTCAGCTCGAAGCCCTCGCGGCGCATCTGCTCGACCAGGATGGCCAGCGCCAGCTCACCGCGGCCCTGCACCTCCCAGGCGTCGGGGCGTTCGGTGTCCAGGACGCGCAGCGAGACGTTACCGATCAGCTCGCGGTCCAGACGGTCCTTGACCTGGCGGGCGGTGACCTTGCGGTCCTTGACCGCGGACTTGGCGTCCGCGCCCTTGCCGGTGCCGCCGCGGCCGACCATCGGGGAGGTGTTGGTGCCGATGGTCATGGAGATGGCCGGCTCGTCCACCGAGATCAGCGGCAGGGCGATCGGGTTCTCCGGGTCGGCCAGGGTCTCGCCGATCATGATGTCGGGGATACCGGCGACGGCGCAGATGTCACCGGGACCGGCGACCTCGGCGGGCTTGCGGGTGAGCGCCTCGGTCATCATCAGCTCGGTGATGCGGACGTTGGAGATCGTGCCGTCACGCTTGATCCACGCGACGGTCTGGCCCTTGCGCAGCTCGCCCTGCTCGACGCGGAGCAGTGCGATGCGGCCGAGGAAGTTGTCGGCGTCCAGGTTGGTGACGTGGGCCTGGAGGGGGGCCTCCTCGTCGTACACCGGGGCCGGGACGTGCTCCAGGATGGCCGAGAAGAACGGCTCCAGGCTGTCGCTGTCGGCGGGGACGGTGCCGTCCTCCGGCTTGGTCAGCGAGGCGATGCCGTCACGGCCGCAGGCGTAGACGATCGGGAACTCGATCTGGTCCTCGTCGGCGTCCAGGTCGAGGAAGAGGTCGTACGTCTCGTTGACGACCTCGTCGATCCGGGAGTCGGGGCGGTCCGTCTTGTTGATGCAGAGGATGACGGGCTTGCGCTGCTGGAGGGCCTTGCGCAGCACGAAGCGGGTCTGGGGCAGCGGACCCTCAGAGGCGTCCACCAGGAGGACGACGGCGTCCACCATCGACAGACCGCGCTCGACCTCGCCACCGAAGTCGGCGTGGCCGGGGGTGTCGATGATGTTGATCGTGATCGGGGCCCCGCCGTCCTTGGGGTGGTACTTCACCGCCGTGTTCTTGGCGAGGATCGTGATGCCCTTCTCACGCTCCAGGTCGTTCGAGTCCATCATGCGGTCGTCGAGCTGCTGGTGGGCGGCGAAGGCACCGGCCTGCTTGAGCATGGCATCGACGATGGTCGTCTTGCCATGGTCGACGTGGGCGACGATGGCGACGTTACGGATGTCGTGGCGCGTGGGCACTTCGGCGCTTCTCCCGGGATCGTGGATGGCGTCGCGTACGGTCCGGCACGCGCGCCTCGACCGGGCGGAAAACCTGCCACGGCCTTACCCCATCCTACGTCGAGTGGCGGGAACCGCCTGCCGGGGGGTCTGTCAAGAGGCCGGACGGCTGAGGAACGCCGGGTTTCGGGTGGGGGGTCCCGGCGGGGGTGCGGCCTGTGTTCATGCGGGTCAATGGGCTGGTCAATGGGTGTGGGCACGACCTTGCCCGCCGGGGATCCGGCGGGCAAGGAACTTGAGTCACTTCTGAGCTTGCTACCCGGGGGTCAACCTGACAGGCCCCCTTTTTTCACCCGATGTCCGCGGCTACTTCTTCTTGCCGTCCTCGGTGTCCTTGGCGGCCGGCGGCTTCTTCCAGCCGATGTCCTGGTAGCGGGGCGTTGCGAGCCCGAAGGCCCCGGCGTTGGCCATACCCGGCTTCACGGCGACCAGCTCGGGGCGCTGGTAGAGCGGGATGGAGCCGGCCGCGGCCCAGATCCGGGCGTCCGCCTTGCGCATCAGCTCGCGGGCCTGCGCCTCGTCCAGCTCGCCGGCCGCCTGGTCGAAGAGCTGGTCGATGTGGTCGGTGCCGACCCGGGTGTAGTTCTGCTCGACCAGGAGCGAGCCGTCGGCGGCGGGCTCCGGCTTGGCGAAGATGGGGCGGGCGTCGGTGGCCGGGAAGGCCGTCGCGGGCCAGGAGTACAGGGCCAGGTCGTACTGGCCCGAGGCGACGTGGTCCTTGAAGAAGCTCTCGTCGGCCACCTTCTTGATCTCCGTGCTGATGCCGATCCTCTGGAGCATCTGGGAGATCCGCTCACCGACCGAGCGCAGGGCCTCCGAGCCGGGTCCGGCCGGGAGGACGAAGCGCAGGCTGAGGGGCTTGCCGTCCTTGGCGAGCATCGCGCCGGAGGTGCGGGCCTGCTTGGCGGGGACGGGGGCGGGGACGGGGACGGGGGCCGGGCTGGCGGCCGCGGGCTCCTTGGCGTCGTCGCCCTCCTTGGCGGCGTCCTCCTCGGCGGGCGCCTTGCCGTCGTCGGCCGCGGCCGGGGCGGCCCCGGCCTTCGCCAGGGCCTCCGCCTGGGCCAGCAGTGCGTGCTCCTGCTGGGCGGCGAGCGAGGCCGGGGCCAGGGCCGGCGAGGGCCCGTCGGTGCGGCCGAAGGAGGCGAGGCCGTCGGCCGGGGCCGCCCCGAAGCCGGGCGCGGGCGCCTCGGGCAGGACGCGCAGCCCGGCGGCGGGGGCACCGGGCAGGCCCGGGCGGGTCCGGCGGAGGCCCAGGTCGGCGGTGGCCGAGCGCAGGTCGCCGTTGCGTCCGTCGTCGCCCACGATGTAGAGGCCGTCGTCGCCGGTGCCGTCGCCCGGTCCGGGCTTGGCGCCCGCCGGGGTCTTGGAGTCGTCCTGCGAGCCCTCCGCGCTCTCGGGCCCCGCCTTCGCCCCGGCCGGCTCGTTCAGCTTGCCGCCCTTGCGCCAGCCCGCGTCCGCGAGCAGGGCCTGCGCCGCCTGGGTGTCCTGCCCGCCCAGGGCGTCGCTGTTGTCCGCGTACGCCTGCTGCCCGGCCAGCGCCAGGTGGCTGCCGACCGGCTTCGCGGGCAGGCCGAGCGGCTTCAGGACGATCTCGGCGAGGGTCTTGCGGTCCAGGGCGCGGGCGACGGCCCGGCGGACCCGCTCGTCCGACAGCGGGCCGGAGGCCCCGTTCATCGCCAGCTGCGTGTAGGCGGGCTCCAGCGACTTCCGGACGGTGAAGCCGCGGAGCGCCGACTGCTCCTCCGCGTACTTCTTGACGGCGTCGGCGTTCTTCTGGCGGGTCTCCTGCTCCTCCTTCGCCCTGGCCTCGTCGGCGCCGTGGGCCAGCGCCCAGGAGAGCGTGGCCTGGGCGGGGGTGAGGGAGGCGGCCGGGCCGTGCGTGCCGTCCACCCGGCCAGCGTCCCGGTGGGCGAGGGCGATGCGGTCGGCGCCCGCGCGGTCGATCTCGGCCAGGTCGACCTTCCCCTCGGCCAGCGCCGCCGGACGGCCCGCCCTGGGCACCGCCGTCAGCACGAGGGTGTCCAGCTTCGCGGGCCGGCCCCACCAGCGCGGGTTGCGGGTCAGCGCCGCGGTGCCGGTCTTCTTGTCGACGGCCCCGAGGCCGAAGGGCCCGGCGGTGACCTTGAGGGCGCCGCGGGCGCCCTCGTTGAAGGCCTCGGGGGTGCCCATGACCTGCTTGGGGTAGAGCGGGCTGAACAGGGAGCGCCAGTCGGCGTACGGCCTGACGAAGGTGACCTTGACCTCCAGGTCGGTCTTGCCGCGCTCGATCTTCTCGATCCGGTCGTAGCCGGCGTTGCGGGCGGTCCAGTACGCCGAGTCCTTGCCGTTCAGGGCCCGCCACTGGGCGACGAAGTCGGCGGCGCCGATCTCGCGCCCGTCACTCCACACCGCCTGCTGGTTCAGCTTGTACAGGACGACCTGCTTGGGCTCGCGCTCGACGACCTCGGCCTTCTCCAGGTAGTCCGGATTGGCCACCGGCCGGCCCTTGGCGTCCAGGGTGAACAGCTGGGGCAGGACCGCGCCGGCGATCCGGCTGGTGGTGGCGTCCGCGTCGGCCTGGAAGGTGTTCAGGGTCTCCGGCAGGGAGTCCACGGCCCAGCGCAGCACGCCGCCGTCGGCGACCTGCTCGCGGACGGTCGTCGCGATGTCCGGTCCCGCGGCGGCCGGGCCGCCCTCGTCCTCACCGGCGCCGCAGCCCGCGAGGAGCGGCAGTGCGAGGACTCCCGAGGTGAGGAGCGCCAAGGACCTGCGCCTTCTCTGGGTCATGGGTGGTACCTCCGGGGCGGGGCGCGAGGGCCGTGAAAAGAGCGTCTTGATCACGTTCGGCGGTATATGGAGCTGATCACACCGGTGTGGAAACCCACTGAAATCGACCGCCGCCCGCGTCCTCCGCAGCGGCCCCTCGCCACGCCGCGAACCCCACCCGTGCGGACCAATCCGGCTTGCGCCCCCGGGCACGCCCCCCGCCCCCTGCCACCGCGGGGCTCCGCGCCCAGACGCGCGTTCCCTCGTTCGAGGGATGAAAATGGGAGCAGGGAGGGGCGCACGGTTTGCGCCTGCGCGCCCGGAATCGCTGCACGTCCCTTCACAACCGGGGACGGGAGGCGCGACACTCGCAGGCGCCCGTGAGCGTTGCCACCGCACCCTGCGGAAGTGAGGGCAAGTCATGTCCCTGCAAGACGATCTGACCGCCGTACGGCGCAGTCTCGACGAGCTGGTCCGCTCGGTGGAGCAGCTGGAGAAGGACGTCGCCCGGCAGGCGCCGGCCGCCGCCTCCAGGCCGCCGGAGAAATCCAGGATGGTGACCATCCCGGACACCCCGTACGACAACACGCTGTGGACGGACACCGACGACGAGGGCCTCGGGGCCCGCGACCGCCGCGCCCCCTAGGGCCCGCAGCCCGTCCGCACGCAGCACCCCCATCTGGCCCGGCCGCTCCGGCGGCCGGGCCTCCTGGGCCACCCCTCGACCACTCCACCCGGAGTTCCCCTTGGCCACAGGCACGGAACCACCCCGACAGCGGCCCGGCGGGGTCCACGGCCCCTCGCGGGCCGCGATCACGGCCCGGCACCTGCGGACCGACCGGTGGTGGCTGTCGCCCGCCGGCACCGCGGCCGGGCTGCTCGCCTTCATCGCGTACTCGACCTGGCGGGCCTTCGCCGACGACCACTACTACGCCGCCCCGTACGTCTCCCCCTTCTACTCCCCCTGCCTGGCGGAGAACTGCCAGGAGATGCGCGGCGGGCCGAACCTCGACCTGTTCGGCAGCTGGTGGGGGCTGTCCCCCGCCCTGCTGATCCTGGTCTTCCCGCTCGGCTTCCGGCTGACCTGCTACTACTACCGCAAGGCCTACTACCGGGGCTTCTGGGCCTCCCCGCCCGCCTGCGCCGTCGCCGAGCCGCACGCCTCGTACACGGGTGAGACCCGCTTCCCGCTGATCCTGCAGAACCTGCACCGGTACTTCTTCTACGCGGCGGTGCCGGTCGCCGGCATCCTCACGTACGACACCGTGCTGACGTTCCGCGACGAGCACTACGCCTGGGGCCACATGGGGCTGGGCACCCTGGTCTTCCTGGCCAACATCGTGCTGATCTGGGCCTACACGCTGTCCTGCCACTCCTGCCGGCACATCATGGGCGGCCGCCTCAAGCACTTCTCCCGCCACCCGGTGCGCTACCGCCTGTGGGGCTGGGTCAGCCGGCTCAACGCCCGCCACATGCAGCTCGCGTGGGCCTCCCTGATCAGCGTGGCCCTGTGCGACTTCTACGTGTACCTGCTGGCCAGCGGCACCATCACCGACCCGAGGATCTTCTGAGATGGCTCAAGTGGAACGGCAGCAGTGGGACGTGGTCGTGGTCGGCGCGGGCGGTGCCGGGCTGCGGGCCGCGATCGAGGCCCGCGAGCGGGGCGCCCGTACGGCCGTGATCTGCAAGTCCCTCTTCGGCAAGGCCCACACGGTGATGGCGGAGGGCGGGATCGCCGCCTCCATGGGCAACGTCAACGAGGGCGACAACTGGCAGGTCCACTTCCGCGACACCATGCGCGGCGGCAAGTTCCTCAACCAGTGGCGGATGGCCGAACTGCACGCCAAGGAGGCCCCGGACCGGGTCTGGGAGCTGGAGACCTGGGGCGCGCTCTTCGACCGCACGCCCGACGGGCGGATCTCCCAGCGCAACTTCGGCGGGCACGAGTACCCGCGCCTCGCACACGTCGGCGACCGGACCGGCCTGGAGCTGATCCGCACCCTCCAGCAGAAGATCGTCCAGCTCCAGCAGGAGGACTTCAAGGAGTACGGGGACCACGAGGCCCGCCTCAAGGTCTTCCAGGAGTGCACGGTCACCAGGGTCCTCAAGACCGCGTCCGACAGCGGCTCCGCCGCGGGGGAGAGGGTCTCGGGGGCCTTCTGCTACGAGCGCGAGACCGGCCGCTTCTTCGTCCTGGAGGCCCCGGCGGTAGTGCTGGCAACCGGCGGGATCGGCAAGTCCTTCAAGACCACCTCCAACTCCTGGGAGTACACGGGCGACGGCCACGCCCTGGCCCTGCTCGCGGGGGCACCGCTCCTCAACATGGAGTTCGTGCAGTTCCACCCCACCGGCATGGTCTGGCCGCCCTCGGTGAAGGGGATCCTCGTCACCGAGTCCGTGCGCGGCGACGGCGGGGTGCTGCGCAACTCCGAGGGCAAGCGGTTCATGTTCGACTACGTCCCGGACGTCTTCAAGGAGAAGTACGCCGAGTCGGAGGAAGAGGGCGACCGCTGGTACGAGGACCCGGACCACAACCGGCGCCCGCCCGAGCTGCTGCCCCGCGACGAGGTGGCCCGCGCCATCAACGCCGAGGTGAAGGCGGGCCGCGGCTCCCCGCACGGCGGGGTGTTCCTCGACGTGTCCACCCGGATGCCGGCCGAGAAGATCAAACGCCGGCTGCCCTCCATGTACCACCAGTTCAAGGAGCTGGCGGACGTGGACATCACCGCCGAGCCCATGGAGGTCGGCCCGACCTGCCACTACGTGATGGGCGGGATCGCGGTCGACTCCGACACCGCCGCCACCGTCGGCGTACCGGGACTGTTCGCCGCCGGCGAGGTCGCGGGCGGCATGCACGGCTCGAACCGGCTCGGCGGCAACTCCCTCTCCGACCTGCTGGTCTTCGGCCGGCGGGCCGGACTGCACGCGGCGGAGTACGCGGCCGGGTACGCGGCGGTCCCGGCGCCGCGTCCCGCGGTCTCGCAGGAGCAGATCGACGCGGCGGCCGCCGAGGCCCTCGCCCCGTTCCACGCCGACGAGGGCGCGGAGAACCCGTACACCCTCCACCAGGAGCTCCAGACGGCGATGAACGACCTGGTCGGCATCATCCGCCGCGAGGGCGAGATGGCCGAGGCCCTGGAGCGGCTGGCGGCCCTGCGCGTACGGGCGGCCCGCGCCGGGGTCGAGGGGCACCGGCAGTTCAACCCGGGCTGGCACCTGGCGCTGGACCTGCGCAACATGCTGCTGGTCAGCGAGTGCGTGGCCCGCGCCGCCCTGGAGCGCACCGAGAGCCGGGGCGGGCACACCCGCGAGGACTGCCCGGCGATGGAACGGCAGTGGCGGCCGGTGAACCTGCTGTGCCGCCCCGTCGACCCGGCCCCCGCCGATCCCGCCGCGGCGCGGATCGCGCTGGAGCGGGTCCGTACCGAGCCGATCCGCCCCGACCTGCTCGCGCTCTTCGAGAAGGAAGAACTGGCCAAGTACCTCGCCGAAGAGGAGCTGTACGGGTGACCACATACGACGCACGCTTCCGGGTCTGGCGGGGCGACGCGGAGGGCGGGGAACTGCGGGACTTCACCGTCGAGGTGCACGACGGCGAGGTGGTCCTGGACATCGTGCACCGGCTCCAGGCGACCCAGGCCTCCGACCTCGCGGTCCGCTGGAACTGCAAGGCGGGCAAGTGCGGCTCGTGCAGCGCGGAGGTCAACGGCCGGCCGCGGCTGATGTGCATGACGCGGATGTCCGTCTTCGGGCGGGACGAGACCGTCACGATCACCCCGCTGCGGGCCTTCCCGGTGATCCGCGACCTGGTCACGGACGTGTCCTTCAACTACGCCAAGGCCCGCGAGGTCCCGGCCTTCGTGCCCCCGCCGGGGGTCGCGGCGGGCGAGTACCGGATGCAGCAGGTGGACGTGGAACGCTCGCAGGAGTTCCGCAAGTGCATCGAGTGCTTCCTGTGCCAGGACACCTGCCACGTGGTGCGCGACCACGAGGAGAACAAGACCGCCTTCGCCGGCCCCCGCTTCCTGATGCGGGTCGCGGAGCTGGACATGCACCCGCTGGACGCGGCCGCGGACGCCGGCCTGGACCGCAAGCGCACCGCCCAGGAGGAACACGGGCTGGGCTACTGCAACATCACCAAGTGCTGCACGGAGGTCTGCCCCGAGGGCATCAAGATCACCGACAACGCCCTGATCCCGCTGAAGGAGCGGGCCGTGGACCGCAAGTACGACCCCCTGGTGTGGCTGGGGAACAAGATCCGGCGCCGTTCGGCCGACGACCCCCGTTAGTTCACTCGGCGGTGGACAATGCCCCCTGGATGACCGTCGGACGACGTGATCTCAGGGGGCTTCGCGGTGCGGGTGGGGGAAGTACTGGCGGACCGGTACCGGCTGGACCAGCGGCTCGGTGCCGGCGGCATGGGCGAGGTCTGGCGCGGCCACGACCAGGCCCTGCACCGGGCCGTGGCGGTCAAGGTGCTGCTGGACGCGGCGACCAACGAGGAACTGATCGCCCGGTTCCGTCGGGAGGCCACCATCGGGGCGCGCCTCCAGCACCCGGGCATCACCGTCGTGCACGACGTGGGGCAGCACGAGGGGCGCCTGTTCATCGTGATGGAGCTGCTCTCCGGGGAGGACCTGGGGGCGCGGCTGGCCCGCTTCCCCGGCGGACTGCCGGTGGCCGAGGCGGTCGGACTGGCCGCGCAGACGGCGGAGGCGCTGGCGGCCGCGCACGAACAGGCCGTGGTCCACCGGGACCTGAAGCCCCAGAACCTCTTCCTCCAGCCCGGCGGCCGCCTGAAGATCTGCGACTTCGGCATAGCGCACTCCGCCGATGCCACGGCCGGGTGGACGGTGACGGGGCGGATGTTCGGCACCCCGCCGTACATGGCGCCCGAGCAGTGGCGCGGCGAGCACGTGGACGCCCGCTGCGACCTGTACGCGCTGGGGTGCGTGCTCTACGCCCTGCTGAGCGGGGAGCCGCCCTTCGGGTCGGCGGAGCCGATGTACGTCCTGATGCGGCGCCACGTGGAGGACGCGCCGGTGCCGCTGCCCGCGGAGCGGGTGCCGCGGGAACTGGGCCGGCTGGTGCTGGCGCTGCTGGCGAAGGACCCGCGGGACCGGCCGGATTCGGCGGAGCGGGTGGCGCGGGCGCTGCGGGAGGCGGCGGGCCGGGCCGGGGAGGGGAATTCCGTCGGGGTGCGGAATCCGGGTCCCGTCGCGGAGGAAGCCCCGCGGGAGCCGGAACCGGGGCCGGGGCCGGGGCCCGAGGCGGAGCCGGAGGCGGACGCCCGGCCGGGGCCGGAGGCGGACGCCCGGCCGGAGACGGAGCCGGGCGTCGTTCCCGGGGCCGTACGGGACTTCGTACGGGAACTGCTGCTGGAGGCCGAGGAGACGCTGACCTCCCTGCCGCCCGGGGCCGGCGAGGCGCGCACCGAGGGGCTCGCCCTCGCGGCGGAGGCGGCGGCGCGCTTCGACGCGGGCCTCGCCGGCCGGCTGCTGGCGGACGCCGAGCTCTGGGCCTGGACCGACGGGGACGGCGACGGCGCCCGGGTCGCCGCGCTGCTGACCGGGCTGGCCCGGCGGATCTCGCGCGACGCCCCCGCCCGCACCGAACGGGTGCTGACCGACGCGCAGCAGGCCCTGTTCACCGTGCCCGACCCCAAGCGGACGGCCCGGCTGCGCAAGGTCGCGGAGGAACTCGCGGGGGTCGCCCCCGAACGCGGGGTCCGGCTGGCCCGGCGGTACTTCGCCGGCAGCCCGGCGGAGGAGGCCGTACTGGCGCGGGCCGCGCTGGCGTCCGCCGCGGCCGACCTCCCCCGGGCGGAGGGGTACCTGTCCCTGATCCAGAGCCCGGTGGTCCGGGCCGCCACCGAGTCCAAGGCCGTCACCGCCGTCGCCCGGCAGGACCTGCCCGCCGCACTCCGGCTGGCCGCGCGGATCCCGGGCGGCGGGGCCCGGGTGCGGGCGCTGTGCCGGGTCGCGGGCGAACGCTCCGCCGTCGGGGACCGGGCGGGCGCGGCGGAGGCCCTGGCCCTGGCGGAGCAGGCGCTGGCCGACACCGGGGACGCGGAGCTGGAGGCGGCCCGGGCGGCCCTGGACGCCGCCCGGGACCTGAGCGTGCGGGGCCACCGCTCCGTGCTCGACCCGGCCGTCGCCCGGGAGCGGGCGGCCGCGGCGCGGGGGCTCGTCGAACCCGCCGAGCGGGGCCGGGAGCTGGCCTGGATCGCCCGCGACTGCACGGCGGGGGCGCCCTGGCTGGCGGCCGCCGCGGCCGACCCCGGTACGCCGCCCCCGCGCACGGTGGGGCCGCGCCCCGGCGCGGCCGGGCCCCGGCCGGCGGCGGGGTGGCACAGCGGGGACCGGCCGGACGCGCTGTACGCGGCCGGGGAGCGGGTGGTGTGGACGGCGGGGGCCGAGGTGGGGTGCGTGGGCGCCGCGACCGGGGCCGGGCGCTGGACGGCGTCCGCCGACGAGGGGGTGCCGGCGCGGCCGCTGCCGGAGCCGGAGCGGGTGTGGTGCGCGGCCGACGCGGACACCGTGTGCGTGGTCGTGGGGTCGGGCGGCGGGTCGCGCGGGCGGCTGGTGGTCCGGGATCCGGCGGACGGGCGGGTGCGGTGGTGGCGGGAGCTGGCGGAGCCGGCGTCGCTGACCCCGGCGCCGGGGCTGGTGCTGCACGCGGCGGAGGGCGAGCTGACCGCCCTGGACAAGGCCGCCGGGGAACCGGTGTGGCGGCATCCGCTGCCGGGCGGGGCGGCGTTGACCGTCGCCGGCGAGTGCCTGGTCGTCGGGGACGGCCGCCGGCTGCGGGCGCTGCACCTGCCGAGCGGGACCCCGCTGTGGTCGTGGCCGCGCGGCTACGACGCCGGCACGCGGCCGGCCCCCGACCACCTGCCGGGCGGGCCGGTGCACGTGCTGGACGGCGGTGTCCTGCGCGCCCTGGACCGGCGCAAGGGCTACGAGCTGTGGCGCTTCGAGCCCGGGGCGCCGGCGGCGGGGCTGCTCGTCGGGGACGGGGTGGTGTACGCGGCCGCGTACCGCGCGGAACAGGGCTGGGACGTGGTGTTCGCGCTCGACGCGGAGAGCGGGGCGGTGCGGTGGCAGCGGCCGGTGACGCGGCGGGAGGGCACGGCGTGCGTGCTGCAGCTGCTGGGGGTGCGGCGGGGGGTGCTGTACGTGAGGTCCTCCCACGGCGGGCGGCGGGGGCTGCTGGGGCGGACGGCCCTGCCGTTCGTGACGGGCCTGGACGTCACGAACGGCAAACCCCGCGGCCACTGGGACCACCCGTCCGACGGCCCCGCCCCGGTGGTGGCGTCGGACGCCCTCGTCCTGGCCCGGCCGTCCCTCCGGGGGGTGCCGCTGCCCGCCCCGTCATGACGCGCCGCGCCCCATTTCCGACGCGCCGCTCGCACGACTCGGCCGCAGGCGGCCACGCCCTCTTCACGCGCCACTCGCACGACTCGGCCGCAGGCGGCCTCCCCGGCTTCGCGCCGCTGCGCCGGACTCCGTCCGGCGGACGCGGGGCCGGGCCGGGCCCCGTGGCTGGTGCCGGTGGGTCGCCTGCGGGTGGCTGGGCCGCTGCGCGGGGCGAGGTCCCCTACCGGCCTTCCACCGTTCCCCGGGGCTCCGCCCCCGGACCCTCCCCCAGCTACCGCTGGGGGTACCCCCAGCGCCTCGAACTCCGGCGGGGCCGGATTTGCCGGAGTGCGCGCAGCAGCGCACTTTGAGCCTCGCCGGCGTTTGAGGCGCGGGCGCGGTAGCGCCGTGCAGTGAGCCGCGCCGGCATCTGAGGCGAGAAAGGTTGAAGGGCGGGTAGGGGACGGCCCCGCGCAGCGGCACACCGCCCCCGGACGGGGGTTCCAGGTGCGGGGGCGCACAGGGCCCCATAGCCTCCCAGATGTGTATCCGCTGAGAGGCACCGCCGCCCTCCGGGCCCTGATCGTCGCCGCCGCGCTGCCCGTGCTGCTCGTGCTGCCGACGGCGCCGGCCCGCGCCGAGGATCCCGTCGCGCTGTCGCGGCAGGGGCAGGTCACCGACCGCGTCGGCGCCCTCGGGGACCGGGGGCCCGCCGTGGCCGCCGCGCTGGAGCGGCTGTACGCCGACCGGAAGGTCCAGCTCTTCGTGGCGTACGTGCGCGACTTCTCCGGCCGCGCCCCGCAGAGCTGGGCGGACGCCACCGCCCAGAAGAACGGCCTCGGCCAGGACGACGTCCTGCTCGCGGTGGCGACCGGCGGCCGCCAGTACGCCTATTCGGCCGATGTCGACTCCGGTTTCACCGAGGCGCAGCTCGCGGACGTCGCCCGTACCGCCATCGAGCCCGCCCTGCGCCAGAACGACTGGGCGGGTGCCGCCATCGGCGCGGCGAACGGCTACGACGCGGTGCTCGGCGGAAAGCCGGTGCCCGTGCCCGCCGTCACCCCCGGCACCGCCGATCCCGGTGCCGCGCCGGAAGGCGAGGGCGGGGCCGGGGACTTCGTGCTGCCGGTGGTCGCCGTCGGTGCGGCCGGGGCGCTCGGGGTGTACGCGTACCGCCGCCGCAGGAAGCGCGACGGGACGGGCCGGGGCACCACCACCGCCCACCCCGGCTGGGACGGGGCGCGGGCGGGGCCCGCTCCGCTGCCCGAGCTCGACGCCAGGGCGAAGGCCCTGCTCGTGGAGACCGACGACGCCGTCCGCACGAGCACCGAGGAGCTCGGCTTCGCGACGGCGCAGTTCGGCGACGACGCGGTCGGCACCTTCACCGCGGCGGTGGCGTACGCCAGGGACGAGCTGACGCACGCCTTCCGGCTGCGCCAGCAGCTGGACGACGCCTACCCGGAGGACGAGGCGACGCGGCGGCGGATGCTGGAGGAGATCGTGGCCCGCTGCACGGAGGCGAACCGCCGGCTCGACTCCGAGTCGGCGGACTTCGACCGGCTGCGGGACCTGGAGAAGAACGCCCCGCAGGCCCTGGCCACGGTGGAGGCGCACTTCCGCGCGCTGACGGGCCGTACGACGACGGCCGGGGCGACCCTCACCGCGCTGACGGGCCGCTACGCGGACTCCGCGGCCGCGCCGGTGGCCTCCAACCCGGAGCAGGCCGAGGACCGGCTGCTGTTCGCGACGACCAGCCTCGGTGAGGCGCGGGCCGCCCTCGGTGCCGGGGACAACGGCCGGGCCGCCGTGCACGTACGGGCCGCCGAGGGCGCGGTGGACCAGGCGGCGACCCTGGTGGACGCGGTCGAGCGGCGCGCGCAGGAGCTGGCGGAGGCGGCCGGGAAGCTGCCGGGCGCCCTCACCGAGACGGAGACGGACCTCGCCGACGCGCGCGGCCTGCTCACCGGTACCCGGGCCGGCTCCGCCACGGGCGACCTGCGGGGCCGGATCGGCCGGGCGGAGTCCGTACTGGCCGACGTGCGGCGGGAGCAGGCGGCCGGCCGGTACGACCCGATCGACGCGCTGCGCCGGGTCGAGGAGGCGGACGCGGCGCTGGACGAGGCCCTGGCGGGGGCGCGGGAGCAGGAGTCGGGGCGGCGGCGGGCGGCGGCGCTGCTGGACCAGGCCCAGCTGTCGGCCCGCAGTGCCATCGGCGCGGCGACGGACTACGTGACCACCAGCCGGGGCGCCGTCGGCAGCCAGGCCCGGACCCGGCTGGCGGAGTCGCAGCGGCACCTGGAGCGGTCGGCGTCGCTGGCCGGCCAGGATCCGGCGGGCGCGCTGGCGGAGGCGCAGCAGGCGGACTCACTGGCCCGGCAGGCGCAGCAGCTGGCGGAGGAGGACGTCCGGGCGTACCGGAACCCGTACGCGGGCCGGCGCGGGGGCGGCGGCCGGGGTGGTGCCGTACTCGGCGGGATCATCCTCGGCGAGATCCTCCGGGGCGGCGGCGGCCGGGGCGGCTTCGGCGGCGGAGGCGGAGGCGGAGGGGGAGGGGGAGGCGGCTTCGGCGGCGGGGGCGGAGGGGGCTTCGGCAGCGGGCCCGGCTCCTACGGGGGCGGCGGCACCCGTGGCCGCATGGGCGGCGGCGGCCGCTTCTGAACGACGAGGCACCGGACCCACCAGGAAGGACCCCGATGAGCAAGCAGACCGTCCTCGGCCGTGTCACCCAGCTCGCGAAGGCCAACATCAACGCGCTGCTGGACCAGGCCGAGGATCCGCAGAAGATGCTCGACCAGCTGATCCGCGACTACTCGAACAACATCTCGGAGGCCGAGCAGGCGGTGGTCACGACCATCGGCAACCTGCGGATGCTGGAGGCCGACCACAAGGAGGACGTGGACGCGGCCGCCGAGTGGGGCGGCAAGGCCCTCGCGGCCAGCCGCAAGGCGGACGAGCTGCGCGCGTCCGGCGCGGCGGCGGACGCGGACCGGTTCGACAACCTGGCGAAGGTGGCCCTGGGCCGGCAGTTGCAGTCGGAGAAGGAGGCGGCGACGGCGGAGCCGGTGATCGCCGCTCAGACGGAGGTCGTGGACAAGCTCAAGGCGGGCCTGGGCTCGATGAAGGACAAGCTGACGGAGCTCCAGGCCAAGCGGGACGAGCTGGTGGCGCGGGCGAGGACGGCGCAGGCGCAGAACACGATGCTGGACGCGGTCAAGAGCATCGACGTCCTGGACCCGACGAGCGACCTGAACCGCTTCGAGGAGAAGGTGCGGCGGGAGGAGGCGATGGCCATGGGCAAGTCGGAGCTGGCGGCCTCCTCCCTGGACGCCCAGTTCGAGTCGCTGGAGGACCTCGGCAAGGCCTCGGAGATCGAGGCCCGCCTGGCCGCCCTCAAAGCCCGCGCGGCATAGGACCCGCATCCGCCCTCAGCCGTCAGCCGTCAGCCGTCAGCCGTACATGCTCAGCAGCTGTTCCGCCGAGAGCTCGGTGACCGCCTCTCCCGGTGCGCCGCCCGGCATCGGGAGCGGGAGCTCGAACCAGACGGTCTTCCCCCGGTGGGTGCGGCGGGTGCCCCAGCCGGCCGAGAGCAGGCCGACGAGCTGGAGGCCGCGGCCGCCCTCGTCGGTGTCCCGGGCGCGGCGGCGCCTCGGCTGGGCGAGGTTGCCGTCCCAGACCTCGCACACCAGGGTCCGGTCCAGCAGCAGCCGCAGCCGGATCTCGCCCTCCCCGTACCGCAGGGCGTTGGTGACGAGTTCGCTGACCAGCAGTTCCGTGGTGTCGAGCAGGCCTTCCAGGCCCCAGCCGGGCAGCTTGGCCCGGGCCAGTTCCCGGGCCCGGCCGACAGAACGGGCCTCGCGGGGCAGCTGCCAGTCGCCGACCGCGCCGGCGGGCAGCCCCTGGACCCGTGCCATGAGCAGGGCGATGTCGTCCTCGCCGTGCCGGGTGTGGAGGGTGTTCAGGACGTGGTCGCAGACCTCCTCCAGGGGGCGGGACGGATCGGCGACCGCCCCGCGCAGTCCGCGCAGGCCCTCCTCCAGGGGGTGGTCCCGGGATTCGACCAGGCCGTCGGTGTAGAGGGCGAGCAGCGCGCCCTCGGGGAGATCGACCTCGACCTCCTCGAAGGGTTCGCCGCCCACCCCGAGCGGCATCCCGGTCGGAATCTCCAGCAGCAGCCCGGGGCGTGGTTCGGCGCCGTCCTCGGCGGGTTCGACGAGTACGGGCGGCATGTGGCCGGCGTTGGCGAGGGTGCAGCGCCGCGTGACGGGGTCGTAGACGGCGTACACGCAGGTGGCGAGGTAGACCTCGGAGCGGTCGGCGTCGCG
Organism: Streptomyces sp. NPDC033966; assembly: GCF_055575955.1. Taxonomy (NCBI): domain Bacteria; kingdom Bacillati; phylum Actinomycetota; class Actinomycetes; order Kitasatosporales; family Streptomycetaceae; genus Streptomyces; species Streptomyces sp. NPDC033966. Next base: position 674,502 of record NZ_JBVIRQ010000001.1, read on the forward strand.
GGAGTGCAGGGCGGCGCGCGAGGCCTGCTGGGCGCCGCCGGGGGCGCCGAGGCCGCGGGCGACCTCGTCGAGGGCGGTGAGCACCTCGGCCGGTTCCAGGTCCAGCAGGGCGAGGGTGCGTACGGCGGTGCGCAGTTCGCCCATGGCGACGGCGGCGCGCAGGCCGCGGCCCATGACGTCGCCGACGACGAGGGCGGTGCGGTGCCCGGGCAGTTCGATGACGTCGAACCAGTCGCCGCCGACCTCGGTGGCGGCGTTGCCCGGCAGGTAGCGGCAGGCGATGTCGAGGCCGGCGGCCTCGGGGTCGCCGGGCGGGAGCAGGCTGCGCTGGAGGATCAGCGCCCGTTCGTGCTCGCGCCGGTAGAGGCGGGCGTTGTCGATGCAGACGGCGGCCCGGGAGGCGAGTTCCACGGCGACGGCCCGGTCGCGTTCGCCGAAGGGCTCGCTGCCCTTCGTACGGGAGAACTGGGCGAGGCCGACCACGGTGTCGTGGGCGACCATCGGGACGATCAGCGTGGACTGGACGAGGTCGTCGGGACCGGCGGCGTCGACCAGCCGGGGCCGGGCCGTGCGCAGGACCATCGCTCCGGGTGAGGCGGCGGGGTAGCGGTGGGTCTCCCCCACGGCCACCAGTGCGCCGGGCCCCGACAGGGGGGCGTCGGAGACGGCGGAGGCGAAGGCCACCCGGCGCAGTTTCGCGGAGGGGCCGCGGCGGGCGCCCTGGTCGGGCAGGGAGGGCACGCCGGGCCCTTGGGGACGGGCGGGGCGGTCGTCGTCGCCGAGCAGCAGCCCCTGGTAGAGGTCGACGGCGGCCAGGTCGCAGAAGCCGGGGACGGTGACGTCGAGGAGTTCGCGGGCGGTGGTCTCCAGGTCGAGGGAGTTGCCGATGCGGTGCCCGGCCTCGTTGAGGAGGGCGAGGTTGCGGCGGACCCCGGCGGCCTCGCGGGCGGCGAGGTGGCGGCGGGTGACGTCGGTGCCGAGGCCGGCGACGCCGATGGGGCGGCCGGTGCCGTCGTGCACCCGGTAGAGGTTGATGGACCAGTGGCGGTCGTCGCGGCTGCGGGGGGTGGCGCCGGTGATCCGCAGGTCGGTGACGGATTCGCCGGTCTCCAGTACCCGGCGCAGGGCTTCGGCCATCCGGTCGGCCTCGTGGGGCGGCAGGTAGTCGTGGACGGTGCGGCCGCGGTGCTCCTCGACCGCTCCGCCGAAGACGGTCGCGAAGCGCCGGTTGGCCCGCTGCACGGTGAGGTCGGTGCCGAAGAGCAGGAACCCGAAGGGAGATTGGCCGAATATGGCCTGTGATGCGGCGAGGTCGGATTCGATGCGGCGCAGCGCGCGCACGTCGACGACGACGCAGAGTGCCGCCCGCTCGGCGCTCTCGGTCTGGGTGGGCATCACGTAGATCTCGGCCACCCCGTGGGCCCCCTTGCCGCCGGGGATCCGGAAGGGGATCAGGCCCGTCCACTCCTTGCCGTCGAGGATCTCGGCGACCTTGCGGTGCCCGCCCTCGCGCAGTTCGGGGGGCATGAAGGCCTCGACCGGGTCGCGCCCGACCGCCTGCGCCGCGCTGAGCCCGAACAGCTCCTCGGCGCGCAGGCTCCACTGGTCGATGAGCCCGTCAGGGCCGATCGAGAAGGAGGCGACCTTTATGTAGTCGTATATCGAGCCAGGCGGACTGCTGTGCCACAGGGAGTCGTGCAAAGGCTCCCCGGGCACACGGGCCTGATGTGTCTGCGCAGGTATCTCGCTCACGCGACCGTCCCCTCCAGCTCACCGCAACCGGACCGGCCATGACCGAAGTATTCAGCACCACGGCCCCGTACGGCACGGCGTTCACGATCACAAAAGGGTCCCGTTGTTTTCCGGCCACGTCCCGTGGTCTCCCCAGACGCCGCCCGGGAGACCCACTGCCGCCCTTCTCCTTGTTACTCACCAGGAAGAGCCAACTCGAACCACACGGTTTTCCCCGTCTTCCCGTGCCGGGTCCCCCAGCGGCGCGCGGAGACGGCGACGAGGTGCAGCCCGCGCCCGCCCTCGTCGTCGGGGTTCGCGATCCGCTCGCGGGGCGGATCCGGAAGCGGATCGGAGACCTCCACGAGCAGGGCCGGGCCGCCGGCCAGGTCCGGCGCGGCCGGATTGCGCCGTACCAGGCGGACCCCGATGGGGCCGGAGGCGTAGCGCAGGGAGTTGGTGACCAGCTCGCTGACCAGCAGGACGGTCACATCGCCGACGGATTCCAGGCCCCAGGAGCGGAGGGTGCCGCGCACGGCGTGGCGTGCGGTGCGGACGGCACCGGGCTCGGCGGGGAAGGCCCACTCGGCGCATTCACCGTCTGTGTCGATCACGCCGATCACTTCCCGGGCCACCAGCGACCCCAGTCAGGTTCGTCGGGACGAAAGGGGGAGGAGATTAGGGACTAATAGCGACATACCCGATATTCGGGGCGCCGTACCACCCGATCCCCCACGCACCGGCGCACTGTGGCGCAGACGGCCTAGAGCGGGAGCGTCACGCGCCCCGGTGCGCCCCGCCGTGCGACGCGGCGCCCGCCCCGCCGCCTATCCCGCGGTCCGCCCGGCCTCCCGCTCCGCGTCCGCTCCGGCGCGCAGCCGGCGGCCGGCCTCCTCGACGAAGGGCCGGTCCTGGTCGAGCCAGTCCACCGAGTCCAGCTCGTGCGGGGCGAGCCAGCGCAGCTCGTCGTGGTCCTCCAGCGGCTCGGGCTCCCCCGAGACCAGCCGGGCGGTCCACACGTGCAGGACCAGGCCGGGCTTCAGCGGCCACTCCCCCGGGATCCGCTCCAGCGCCTCGGTCTCCACGCCGAGCTCCTCGCGCAGTTCGCGCACCAGCGCCTCGGGCACGGTCTCGCCCGGCTCGGTCTTGCCGCCCGGGAACTCCCACCGGCCGGCCAGCTCGGGCGGCGCGCTGCGCCGGGCGGCCAGCAGGCGCCCGTCATGACAAAGGGCTCCGCCCACGACCACTCGTACAGTCATGGACGGAGCCTATGCCAGTGCCCTCAGCCGATTCAGTTGGTGGTGGCGGTCTGGCTTTCCTGTCCGATCCGCTCGACCCAGTAGAGCTGCTTGTGTCCCCGGTCGTCGAGGCTGTCGACGACCTTCTGGGCCTCGGCCCGGGTGGGGTAGCGCCCCACCCGGTAGCGGTTGCCGTTGTCGTCCTGACGTATGACCAGCCATGGAAGCAGGGCACCGCTGTCGGTCATCGCGCTTCACCCTCCGCCGCTGTACCTGCCCAGGAAACCGCATTGCGCATATGCCTGAGCTTACGCCCGACCTTTACTGAGCGGATACGGTTTTTCACGAAGAGGTACCTGGGGGGCGTACGCATCCGGCCAGGCGTACGGGCGGGCCGTGTACGCCGGTCCGGACCCGGCGCACGGAGCGCACCGGCGGGCGGGCGACGTGGGAGCGCCCGCCGCGCCGTACGGAGTCGAGTCGAACAAGGGTCCGGGGCGCGCCCCGGACCCTTGCGAAACGGCCGAAAACCCCGCGCGTGCCCTGTTACCGGACAGGCAGGTGGTACGAGAGGCGGTAGCGGTCCGCCGGCACGACCACGTCCGCGGTCTCCACGGCGCGGCCCGACGCGTAGTACGTACGGCTCACCACCAGCACCACGTGCCCCGGGACCCCGCCCAGCGACATGATCTCCTCGGCCAGGCCCGGCCGGGCCCCGACCTCCTCGACCACGTTGTCCACGACCACGTCGATGGCGGCCATCCGGTCCACCACCCCCGAGCCGCCCAGGGGCCCCTCCTCCGGCAGCATCACCGGGGTCCGGCCGGTCACGGCCAGGGGCTCCCAGGAGGTGGAGAGCATCATGGCCTCCCCCGCGTCGCGGAAGACGTACCGGGTACGCATGACCCGGTCCCCCGGCTCGATGCCGAGGCGCTCCGCGATCCGGTCCGGCGCGGCCGTCTGCTCGCTGTTGGACTCCCACGTGCCGCGCGCGCCCGCCTCCGCCTGCTCCTGGCGGAACGGCGTCGACGCCCCGGCCGAGCGGTAGCCGGAGCGGGCGACCCGACGGGGCACGGGCTGCTCGCGCACGTACGTGCCGGACCCGGAGCGGCCCTCCACCAGCCCCTCGGCCATGAGGACCTTGCGCGCCTCCAGCGCCACGGTGTCGGAGACCCCGTACTCCTCGCGGATCCGGGCCTGGGAAGGGAGCCGGGCGTGCGGGGGCAGGGAGCCATCGACGATCTTCCGTCGCAGATCCCCGGCGACGCGGAGATAGGCCGGCTGCTCACCGAAAGTCACGAGCCACTCCCATCAGGTTGACAGACAGCTACACCCTGGCAACCGACGGTTGAGCAGCGCAAGCACGGGCCAGAGTTTCACTCGATGTGATGAACCCAGGTCACTCAAACCCCTTACCGCGCGTTACCCACAGAACCTCAGACGGACTCCGACGAAGGCCCCCGCCCGGACCCGGGCCCCGACCCGTCCGGACCCGGCTCCAGCCACTCCGGAACCCGCGTCGAGAGCCCGTACGACCCGCGCAGCGTCTTCTCCGTGTCCACCGACAGCGCCTCCAGCCCCGCGTCCCAAGCCCGCTGGAAGTCGGCCGGCCGCGTCGCCCGGGCCGCCCGCTGCCACTCCTTGCGCGCCGCCGCGACCTCCCTGAGCCGGGCGCCCGCCGCCGGGCCCGTGCCCTGGCCCGAGGTGGCGCCCTGGAGCATCCGCTCCTGCGCCGCCAGCGCCTCGTCCACGCCCCGCGCCCACTTCTGGTACTCGGGCAGCGCCTCGTCGAGGTCCCGGGCGGGGGCGCGCCCCAGCGCCTGGTCCACCGTGTTCAGCGCGCTCAGCAGGGTCACCTGATCCGGCGTCAGCATCCCCGCATCCTTGCGCAGACTGCCCTTGTGGTCCTCCGTCGACGTGCCGATGAGGCACAGGAGCCGCCGGTCGCCGCTCTGCCAGCTGTCCGGCGAGGGGGTGAAGTAGAACATCTCCGCGTACCCGGGCAGCGCCCACGAGTCCATCGCGTACGCGTCCTGCGCCTTCCAGCAGGTGTCCGTGGCGTTCTCCTTCAGCCACCCCTTGCTGGGATAGGCGCCCGGCCCGAGCTGCGTCGTGGAGGTCACCTCGGCGTCGTGCACCCGGTCGCAGCCGACCCGGTAGGTGAAGCGGGTCTCGTCCAGCAGGTCGCCGCCGGGGACGTTGAAGCAGTCGCCCACGCGCAGCTCGTCCATCCCCGTCAGCTGGCCCTCGACCTCCTCCGGCGCCGGCGCTCCGCCCAGCCCGCCGGCGAAGTACTCCGCGTACCGGGTGACACCGGTGACCAGGACCGCGGTCGTCAGCAGCGAGACCACCAGACCCACGACGGCGAGGGCGCGGCCCCGCTCCCCCTTGCGCGCGATCTGCACCAGCGCCACGACGCCGAAGACGATCCCGAGCGGCGGGAAGCACAGCAGCCCGACCAGCAGGGAGGCCAGCGCGAATCCGTTGAGCGCGGGCGGGTGCCCGTACGCGGGCGGCGGCCCCCACACCGGCGGCGACGGCGGGGGCCACGCGTGGCCCGGGCCGGCGGGGGGATGTTGCGGGGGCGGGGTGCTCACCGGGTGAGTGCTCCATCAGGGGCGGCGCGAACGAATGCGCGAAATAGTACGCAGCGGGGGCGACCGAGCAGTCGGTCACCCCCGCGTTCATCGCGCGATCCAGCCTGTTATCGCGCCCCTCGCCGCCCGGTCGCCCGGGCTGAGGACCTCAGTGCGGTGCCCGGCGCCGGAACCGCCCGGCGTCAGAACCGCCCGGCTCAGAACTGCAGCGCCCAGGAGTCGATCTTCCCGGTGTCGACGTTGGCGTTGTCGTTCACCCGCAGCTTCCACACCCCGTTGGCCACCTCGGACGAGGCGTTGACCGTGTAGGAGCGGATGATGTTGTCGGCGCTGCCGCCGCTGCGGTTGTGCAGGTTGTAGACCGTGCCGTCGGGGGCGACGAGGTCGACCTTCAGGTCACCGATGTAGGTGTGCTTGATGTCGACCGAGACGCTCAGCGCGGCCGGGGCGTTGCCGGAGATCCCGCTGACGGTGACCGGCGACTCGACGGTGGCGTTGTCGTTGATCGCGTAGTCGGCGGTGTTCTCGAACTTGGTGCCCGGGTTCGGCGGCGTGGTGCTCGCGCCCACGTTCAGCAGGCGGTTGGGGGACCCGGTGCCGGGGCTGGTCACCACGTTCGGGGTGGCCGCCGCCACCAGGCCGTCGCGGACCTGCGCCGGGGTGCTCGCCGGGTTCTGCGAGAGGTAGAGGGCCGCGGCGCCGACGACGTGCGGGGTGGCCATCGAGGTGCCCGAGATGGTGTTCGTCGCGGTGTCCCCGGTGCCCCAGGACGAGGTGATGTTGGACCCCGGCGCGAAGATGTCCAGGATGGAGCCGTAGTTGGAGAAGCTGGACTTCGCGTCGGTGTTGGTGGTCGAGCCGACGGTGATGGCCTCGGCGACGCGCGCCGGGGACTTGGTGGAGGCGTCCGTGGACTCGTTGCCGGCCGCGACGCCGTAGGTGATGCCGGCGGCTATGGAGTTGCGTACGGCGGTGTCGAGCGCGGAGTCCGCGCCGCCGCCGAGCGACATGTTGGCCACGGCCGGCTTGACGGCGTTGCGGGTGACCCAGTCGATGCCGGCGACCACCTGGGCCGTCGTACCGGAGCCGTTGTTGTCGAGCACCCGGACGCCGACGATCTTCGCCTTCTTGGCCACGCCGTACGCGCCGCCCGCGACGGTGCCGGCGACGTGCGTGCCGTGGCCGTGGCCGTCCTGGGCGGTGTTGTCGTTGTCGACGGCGTCGTAGCCGTAGGAGGCGCGGCCGCCGAAGTCCTGGTGGGTGATGCGGACACCGGTGTCGATGATGTACGCGGTGACGCCCTCGCCGGCCTTGTCCGGGTAGGTGTAGCTCTGGTCGAGCGGGAGGGCCCGCTGGTCGATGCGGTCCAGGCCCCAGGACGGCGGGCTGGGCTGGGTGGCGTCGACGGTGAAGGTGCGGTTCTGCACGACGGACCGCACCGCCGGGTCGGCGGCGAGCTTGCGGGCCTGCGCCTCGGAGACCTCGACGGAGTAGCCGTTGAGGGCCGCGCTGTAGGTCCGGTCGATCCTCGCGCCGTACCGCTTGGCGACGGCCTTGCCGCTGTCCGCGGTGGAGCGGGCGGCGGAGTCCTTCAGGGTCACGATGTAGCTGCCGGGTACGGCCCCGGCGACGCCGGCGTTCTCGATGACGCCCTGCGGGCCGCCGTCGGCCGCGGAGGCCGGCAAGGCGGCGGCCGCGCCGAGCGCGAGGGCCACGACGGCGGTCGCGCTGACGCCGGCGATCCTCCGGCGGGTGTGACGCATCACGGACATGTGGGGGGTCCTCCTCTTAAGGGTGGGCTGCGGCTGCCGAGCGGCGGTGCGAGGACACGCGGAAGAACTCGCTTTAGCCATGTCCATGACAACGCTTTCCGCCCCAACGGGCCGCCGTCCCCGAAAGGTTGACCCACCCCGCGCCGTCCCACAAGAGCCACGGAGGAGCACAACGGACGCGTAACATCCGTGCCATACAACGGCCATGAACGAGCAAAGGCGCTCCGCACATGACGCACGCACTTCCTGGTTACGTCTGCCCCGAGGACGGCACGCACGCGGACGTGCGGACCGCGCCGTGGTGCTGCCCCCTGTGCGGCGGCCCCTGGGACCTCGACTTCACACCCGATCCGGCCATCCCCCTCGAACCGGCGGCGGGACCCCACTCGCTGTGGCGGTACGCGCCCGCACTGCCGCTGCCGGGGGCGTTCTCGGTCTCGCTCTCGGAGGGGCACACCCCGCTGGTGCCGCTGGCGGAGCGGATTCACGCCAAGCTCGACTTCCTGATGCCGACGCTGTCCTTCAAGGACCGGGGCGCGGTCATGCTCGCCGAACTGGCACGGCGGCTGGCCCCGGAGCGGGTGATCGCCGACAGCAGCGGCAACGCGGGGACCTCCGTGGCGGCGTACTGCGCGCGGGCCGGGCTGAGTTGTGAAGTTTTCGTGCCGGAGGGCACCTCGGAGAAGAAGACGGAGCAGATGCGGGCCCACGGGGCGGCCGTACGCTTCATCGCGGGCGGCCGCGAGGCCACGGCGCGGGCCGCGCGGGCGGCGGCGGACGAGCCGGGGGTCTTCTACGCCAGCCACGTCTTCAACCCGTACTTCCTGCACGGCACCAAGACGTACGCGTACGAGATCTGGGAGGCCCTCGGCGGGCGGCTCCCGGAGGCGCTGGTCGTGCCGGTGGGCAACGGCACCCTGCTGCTGGGCGCGGCGCTGGCGGTGGAGGAGCTGGCCCGGCGCGGGGTACGGCCGCCCGCGCTGATCGGAGTGCAGGCGGAGGCGGTGTCCCCGCTGGCGGCCGCCTTCGCGGCGGGCGCGGAGGACGCCGCGGCGGTGCCGCAGCTGCCGACGGCGGCGGAGGGCATCGCGATCCCGGCCCCGCCGCGGGCCCGGCAGATCCTGGCGGCGGTCCGCAAGTCCGGCGGCACGTTCCTGACGGTCCCGGACGACCGGCTGCGCGAGGCGCAGCGGGACCTGGCGCGGCGCGGCCTGTTCGTGGAGCCGACGGCGGCGGCCTGCTGGGCGGCGGTCTCCCCCACCGCCCCCGGCGACCCCCTCCGGGGGCGCACGGCGGTCCTCCCCTTGTGCGGAGCGGGCGCCAAGTCGGGCCTGGCGCCGGCCCCTTCTTAACGCGCCGCCGCGCCGGGCTCCGTCCGGCGGATGCGGACGCGGGGCGGGGCCGCTTGGCGGGCTGGGGCCGGTGGGTCGGGTGCGGCTGCTGTGCCGCTGCGCGGGCCTGGCCCCTCCCCGCCCTTCAACCGTTCTCGCCCTCGGTCGCCGGGCGCGGCTCACTGCACGGCGCTACCGCGCCCGCGCCTCAAACGCCGGCGGGGCTGGATCTGCCGGCCCGGGCCGGCAGATCCAGCCCCGCCGGCGTTTGAGGCGCTGGGGGCACCTCCCAGCGGTAGCTGGGGGAGGGTTTGGGGGCGGAGCCCCCAGGAAGGGGTCCGGGGCGCAGCCCCGGGGAACGGGCGAAGGGCGGGTGGGGGAACCGGCCCCGCGCAGCGCCCCGCCCGGGGACCCGTACACCGCCCGGCCAGGGCAGCGGTAGGCGTCGGAAAATCGCCAGCCGGGCGAGGGCGGAGTCTGGTCAACTGGGGCCATGACCACCAACCTTGACCGCGCCGCCCAGGCCACCGCCTTCACCGCGCTGCACACCCCCGCCGCCCCCCTCGCCCTCGCCAACGCCTGGGACGTCGCCAGTGCCCGGCTCGTCGAGGCCGCCGGGGCGGCGGCCGTCGCCACCACCAGTGCCGGGGTCGCCTGGTCGCTCGGGGCGCCCGACGGGGACGCGCTCGCGCGGGAGCGCGCGCTGGAGCTGATCGCCCGGGTGGCCTCGGCCGTCTCCGTGCCCGTCACCGCCGACATCGAGGGCGGGTTCGCGGCCGACGCCGCCGGGGTCGGGGAGACCGTCGCCGGGGTGCTGGCCGCCGGGGCGGTCGGCATCAACATCGAGGACGGCCACCGCGCCCCCGCCGAGCACGCGGAGCGCCTCGCCGCGGCCCGCGCCGCGGCCGACGCGGCCGGGGTGCCGCTGTACATCAACGCCCGGGTGGACACGTACCTCTTCGGCCTCGGCGAGAGCTCCACCCGCCTCGACGAGACCCTGTCCCGCGCCGCCGCCTACCTCGCCGCCGGCGCCACCGGCGTATTCGTGCCCGGCGTCACCGACCCGGCCACCGTCGCCGAGCTCGCCAAGGGCATCGACGCCCCGCTCAACGTCCTCGTCGGCCCGGACGCCCCCTCCGTCGCCGAGCTCGGCGCCCTCGGCGCGGCCCGCGTCAGCCTCGGCTCCTGGGTGGCGGAGGCCGCGTACGCCGTGGTCCGCCGCGCCACCGAGGAACTGCTGGCCGGCGGCACGTACGGCTCCCTCGCCGGGGCCCTGCCCTACGGCGAGCTGAACGCCCTGCTCAAGGGCTGAGATAGCGAGAAGCCCGCCCTGGAGCCGACGGACGGAGTCCGGCGCAGCGGGCCCGAAGCCGGGGAGGCCGGCCACGGCCGAGTCGCGCGAGGACCGCGTAAAGAGGGGATATCGAGAAGCGTGCATGCGGCACCGACCGTAGGATCCGGCCATGGGCACCTCGACTCCGATAGACGACGCAGGCACGGGCACGGCCGCGGACACTCCCCGCCGCAGGACCACCGGAGCGGTGTGGTTCGCGCTCGCGCTCGTGTACGTGGTCTGGGGCTCGACCTACCTCGGCATCCGGATCGTCGTCCAGACCATGCCGCCCTTCCTGTCCGCCGGGGCCCGCTTCATCACCGCCGGCCTGGTGCTGGCCGGCATCGTCGCCTGGCGGTACGGGCCGGCCGCGCTCAGGATCACGGCCGCGCAGGCCCGGTCGCTGGTGCTGGTCGGCCTGCTGCTGATCCTGGGCGGCAACGGCCTGGTGGTGCTAGCCGAGACCTCCATCCCGTCCGGGCTGGCCGCGCTGCTGGTCGCGTCGGTGCCGATGTGGGTGGTGGTGCTGCGGGCGGCCACCGGGGACCGGCCGCCGCTGCGCACCCTGGCCGGGGTGCTGGTGGGCCTCGCCGGGCTGGCGGTGCTGACCAGTCCGGGGCTGAGCGGGGACGTCCACCTGGGCGGGGTGCTGCTGGTGGTGGGCGCCGCGCTGCTGTGGTCGCTGGGCTCGTTCTCGGCCGGGCGGCTGCCGATGCCGGCCAACCCCTTCACCGGCTCCGCGTACCAGATGCTGGCCGGCGGGGCCGCCGGTGTGGTGGTGGGGCTGCTGCGCGGGGAGCACCACGGCCTGGACGTCGGGGCCTTCTCCACCTCCTCGTGGGTGGCCCTGGGCTACCTGGTGCTGATCGGGTCGGTCGTCGGTTTCACCGCGTACGCGTGGCTGCTCCAGGCGGCGCCGCTGTCGCTGGTGGCCACGTACGCGTACGTCAATCCGGTGGTGGCCGTCGCGCTGGGCGCGCTGATCCTGGACGAGCCGCTGACCCTGCCGATCGTGCTCGGCGGCGCGATCGTGGTGGCGGCGGTCGGCGTGATCGTCAGCACGGAACGCCGGAAGAAGTAGCTCCGCTCAGCCCTCGGCGGCCCGCTCGTACAGGGCCTTGGCCTTCTCGTCGTACAGCGCGGCCGTGGAGTCCACGTCCGTGTCCCCGCCGCTGAGCACCCCGATCAGCCGGCCCGGCTGCCCCGTGCCGCCGCGGTCGGCGATCCAGGGGCTGCCGCTGGTTCCGGTCCAGAAGCCCGAGCAGCTGATGTACAGCATGTCGGGGTCGTCGAGGTCGTGGCGGGTCTGGGTGGTGCAGGACACGGGCTTGTTCTGCGGGTTGTGCTCGGACTCCGGGTAGCCGACGACGGTGACCTCGCGCTCGTACCCGGAGGTCCAGTCGGGCGCGGGCGCCTCGCTCTTGCCGCCGACGGCGTCCTGCACGCTGCGGCCGTCCTCGTCGGGCTCGATGGTGAGGAAGGCGAAGTCGGCGGTGTCGTCGCCCCACTTCGTCCAGCGCTCGTCGACGTGGATCGAGCGGACCTTCCACACGCCGAGGGGCTGGGTGCCGGAGCCCTCCCCGGAGAAGGCGGGCGCGAAGGAGAGCTCGCCGATGGCGAGGCCGTCGTGGGCGACCTCGCCGGGCACGCCGTCCTCGCCCGCCGGGGCGACGCAGTGCGCGGCGGTCGCGACGACGTTGCCCTTGGGGCTGTCGACCACGCTCGCCGTGCACCAGTGCTCCCCGTTCGCCATGAGCACGCCGACGGTGGGGAAGGGGTGCACCGGGCGGTCGCCGGGCGCCTTGAGGAACGCGACGGCGCACACCATCGCGATCCCCGCGGCGGCGGCCGCGGTGGCCCCCTTCACCGCAGGGCTCATCGCACGGCGGGATCGGGTGTCGGTCCCTGCATCACCTTGCTGATCCACTCCAGGGAGCCCTCCCTCATTCCGCGTACGTACGACTTCCCGTTGTGCTCACCATCCTGGATCACCTGCAGCCGGGTGTGCACGGGGCCCCTGCCGTACTCGCGCATGAACCGCTCGGCCAGGTCCCGGCCGCTCTCCTTGGTGCCGATCTGGAAGTTGATCCAGACCTCCGGACCACCCTCCTCGATCAGCTTCTCGGCGAGCTTCTCGGGGTTGTTCTCTTCCATGGCCTGCCGGTTCCCCTTCCACAGCGGGGAGTCGGGCACGATGTCGACGCCGCTGGCGATGACCGCCTTGAAACGCTCGGGGTACTTCAGGACGTGCTTCAAGGCGCCGAACCCGCCCGAGGAGGAGCCCATGAAGGCCCAGCCGTCGCGGGAGGTGAAGGTGCGGAAATTGGCCTTCGTGAAATCCGGGATGTCATCGGCCATCCAGGTGCCCATCTTCGGCTGGCCGGGGATGTCCGATCCGTCGAAGTGGTGCTTGGTGTCCGCGTTGATCACCGGCATGACGAGGATGAAGGGCAGGCTGGTGCCGGCCTTGACCCCGTCGATCACGGCCTGCTGGAGCCCGAGGCCGGGACCGGTGCCCCAGTAGTTCTTGGGGTAGCCGCGGCCGCCCGGCAGGGAGATCAGCACGGGGAAGGCGCTCTTGGCGTAGCGCGGTTCGTCGTACTCCTTGGGCACCCACACCCATACGTCGCCCGTGAAGCCGGACTTCCCGCCGGTCACGGTGGTCATCGCGATCTGTGTGCCGTCGGGCAGCCGGCTCGTGCGGGTGAAATCGGCCTTGGGGCCCGTGGGCATCAGCACCCCCGGGCGGATGTCCTCGGCGGCGGCCGACTCCTGGATCTTGCCGAAGGAGACCGGATCCCCTATGTCCGAGAAGAGCCCCGCCTTGTACGCCGCGCCGCCCCCGGCGGCGAGGGCGAACGCGAGTCCGCCGCCGATCAGGATCTGGCGCCTGCGCGGGCGCCGGGGGCGACGGCCGCCCTTGGTCGTGGGGCCGCCGTCGCCTTGGTGGTCATACTGCACGGATTCGTTCCCGTTCCTTCTCCGGCGCCCTGGTTGGGCGCGGGTCGGACCGATTGGTCCCCCTTGACACCTGTACAGAGGTGTGAACGACCGTATGGGTTGCCTGGGACCGGGGCGACGTGGCGAGGGCCACGTGGCGGAGTCCGGCGGCGGGTCGGGGGACGGGTCCTGCCTGCGGGAACGGGAGGCTTTCGAACGTACGGGGGCCGGGTCAGCCCGCCTCGGGCTCGGGGCCCTTCAGCACCTTGCTGACCCACTCCAGCGAGCCCTCCTTCATGCCGCGCACGTAGTGCCAGCCGTTGTGCTCGCCGTTCTGGATGTCGCGGATGGTCGTCTTGACGGGGCCCTTGCCGTACTGCTGCACGAACGCGGTCATCCGGTCCTTGCCGGACTCCTTCGTGCCGACCTGGAAGTTGATGTAGACGTCCGGGCCGCCGCTCGCGATCAGCTTCTCGGCGAGCTTCTCGGGGTTGTTGGCGTCCATCTCCGCCTGGTGGCCCTTCCAGAGCGGGGAGTCGGGGGTGATCTCGCCGCCGCTGGCGATCACGGCCTTGAACTTGTCCGGGTGCTGGAGGAGCGTCTTCATGCCGACGAAGGCGCCCGAGGAGGAGCCCATGAAGGCCCAGCCGTCGCGGGACTTGTACGTACGGAAGTTGGCGCGGGCGAAGTCCGGGACGTCCTCGGCGATCCAGGTGCCCATCTTGGGCCGGCCGGGTATGTCGGCGCCGTCGTAGTAGTACTTGTCGTCGGGGTTCAGCACCGGCATGACCAGGACGAAGGGCAGGCTGGTGCCGGCCTGGACGCCCTCGGACACGGCCTTCTGGAGGCCGAGGCTGCGGTCGGCCCAGTAGTTGGTGGGGAAGCCGTTGCCGCCGGGGAGGGCTATGAGGACCGGGAAGGCGCTCTTGGCGTACTTCGGGTCGTCGTACTCCTTGGGGGTCCAGACCCAGACGTCGCCCTCGAACCCGGACTTGGCTCCGGCCAAACGGGTCTTGGCGATGACCGTGCCGTCGTCGAGCTTGGCGGTCTGCCTGAAGTCGGACCTCGGGCCGGCCGGCAGCTGCACGTCCGGGTCGCCGCTGGGCCGGGGCGGCGCGGAGGGCTCCGCCTTCTGCGCGCCGGAGCCGGGGCCGGGGCCGCCGCCGGAGTCCGTACCGCCGGCGGCGGGCGGGGTGGGCCTGCCGAAGGTGACGGCCTCGCCGTTGCCGGAGAACCAGTCCTTCTCGTAGGCGGCGAAGCCGCCCCCGCCGAGGATCAGCGCGCAGGCGACGCCCACGCCGGTCCACACCGCGCGCCGGGACTTCCTGCGGCCCTGCCCCCGCTCGGGCTCATGGCCGGACGACTGCTGCGGGTACTCGTGCACGGACTTCGCTCCGAAGGGTCGGGCCCACCCCTGGCGGGACAGGTGCGGGTGGAGTGCGGGTGGAGTGCGGGTGGACATCCCCCTACTGCTGATGCGCGGATCCTGCGAGAAGTTCCGGGGCCTCGCGGGAACCCGGCCGGATCATCGGCTTTCCGGCAGCTCACCTCAGGGTGTCGAGCACCTCGGCGCACCGCCCCAGCAGCTCGATGAGCTGCGTCCGCTCCTGCTCCGTGAGGGCGGCGGCGAGGGCGGTCTCGACGCGGACGGCGCCGGTGTCGGCCAGCTCCATCGCGGCGCGGCCCTCCGGGGTGAGCCGGGTCTCCAGCACGTTGCGGTGCCACTCGTGGGGGGTCCGCTCGATGAGGCCGCGCTCGTGGAGGTTCTTCAGGACGGTGTTCATGGTGGGCGGCGTGACCCCGCAGAGCCGGGCGAGGCCGGCCGCCGAGATGCCCGGCTTCTCGGCGAGCCAGAGCAGGGCGGCGTACTGCGGAACCGTTACTGCCGCCGGCTTGCATGCGGTGTTCTTCGCCGCGAGGAGCGCCTGCTCGGCGCGCTTGATGTGCGCGCCGATGCGCTCCTCGGGAGGCATGGAGGTCATTGCGGCATCCTACGACCCTTGCCAAGCATTAGAACCCTAACTACCATGCGGACACGCTGATCAAGAAGGGTTCACTCATGCGCAAGCCTTCTCATGTTCTCCTCACCGCGGCGGCCGTCGCCCTGGCCGCGGCCCTGACCACGGCGGCCGCCCCCGCCGCCCCCGCGTCCGCCGCCGCCGCTTCCTCCGTCGGGACGGCGTTCACCCTCCCCGGCTCGAAGGTCTACCCGGAGGGCATAGCCGCCGACCCCCGCACGGGCACGGTGTACGTCGGCTCCTACGCGGACGGCACGGTGTACCGCGCCCGCCCGGGGGCCCGTACCGCCGAGGTGTTCCTCCCGTCCGGCACCGACGGCCGGCGCACGGCGAACGGGCTGCGCGTCGACGCGCGGGGCCGCCTGTGGGTCACGGACTCCACGGCCGGGGTGGCGGTGTACGACACGGCGACGGGCACCCGCCTGGCCCACTTCGACGCGGACCCCGCCGTCCCCCACTTCGTCAACGACCTGGCCATCACCCCGGACGGCACCGCCTACCTGACGGACAGCGTCCGCGCGGTGGTCTACCGGGTCACCCCCGGGCAGCTGAGCGCCGGTTCCGGCCCGCTGACGGTGGCGTACGACCTGAGCCGGCACGTCACCCCGCCGGCGCCCGGGCAGTTCACGCTCAACGGCATCACCGCCGACCGGGAGGGCCGCTACCTGCTGACGGTCGACATGACCGCGGGCGAACTCCACCGCGTCGACCTGCGCACCGGCGCCCTGAGCCGGGTCGCCCTGACGGGCGGCGACCTCAAGGCCGCCGACGGCCTCCAGCTCTCCCCCACCGGCACCCTCCGGGTGGCCCACAACATCACCAACACCCTGACGCGCTGGCAGCTCACCCCGGACGGCACCCGGGCCCGCCTCACCCGCACCCTCACGGACCCGTCGCTCCAGATCCCCACCACCCTGGCCCACACCCCGGGCCGCACCCTGGTGGTCCGCTCCCAGTTCGACAAGGGCGGCCCGGTCACCCCCTCCACGGGCACCCCCACCACCTTCTCGGTGGCCGCGGTCCAGGGTCTGTGACGGCCGGGGCCCCGGGCCGCTACCGTGAAGCCATGACCGCACTGCCCGAGTGGATGCGCCCGCCGCGCGCGGAAGGCTGGTTCGCGGAGGACCTGGACCGCCTCCCGGAAGCGCCACGCCACACCGAGCTGATCGACGGAGCCCTCGTATTCATGATGTCGCCCGAGCGCTGGTGGCACGGCGAGGTCGTCACCGCCCTCACGCTCACCCTCAGGGCACAAGCCCCGGAAGGTTTCAGGATCGGCCGGGAGATGACCATCCGCCTCGATGCCCGCAACCGTCCGGAGCCGGACCTCGTGGTCACCACAGCCCCGTACGACCCTGACTGCACCTGGTTCGCCCCGGAGGACGTCCGGCTCGTCATCGAGGTCGTCTCCCCCGAATCCGCCCACCGGGACCGCACGGTGAAGCTCCGCAAGTACGCGGAGGCGGGCATCCCCCACTACTGGTGCATCGAGGACGAGGACGGGGCGGCCGTGGTCCACGTCTACGAACTCGACGGGCCGACCGGCGCCTACGCGCCCGCCGGCATCTTCCGGAACGCCCTCCGGCGCCCGGTGCCCTTCGAGATCAGCCTGGACCTCGGCAAGCTCACGCCGCCCCACAACGGCTGACCGGGGTCCGGGGCGGCCGCTCGCGCCGCCCCGGACACCCGCGGTCAGAGCCCCGTCAGGTGCTCCGGGCGGACCGGGGTCCTGTTCAGCTCCAGGCCCGTCGCGTCGCGGATGGCCGCGAGGACGGCCGGAGTGGAGGACAGGGTCGGGGCCTCACCGATGCCGCGGACGCCGTACGGGGCCTCCGGGTCGGCCAGTTCGAGGTAGTCCACCGGGATCGTCGGGGTGTCGAGGATCGTCGGGAGCAGGTAGTCCGTGAAGGAGGGGTTGCGCACCTTCGCGGTCTTCGGGTCCACGATGATCTCCTCCATCACCGCGACCCCCAGCCCCTGGACGGTGCCGCCCTGGATCTGGCCGACGACGGACAGCGGGTTGAGCGCCTTGCCCACGTCCTGGGCGACGGCCAGCTCCACGACCTTGACCAGACCGAGTTCGGTGTCCACCTCCACCACCGCCCGGTGCGCGGCGAAGGCGTACTGGACGTGGCCCTTGCCCTGGCCGGTGACCCGGTCGAAGGGCTCGGTGGGGAAGTGCCGCCACTCCGCCTCGATCTCGACGGCCTCGTCGTCCAGCACGTCGACGAGGCTCGCGAGGACCTCCCCGCCGGGGGTGACCACCTTGCCGCCCTCCAGCAGCAGCCCGTCGGACGCCCACGCCGGCTGCCGCGCGCCGAACTTGCGCCGGCCGATCTCCAGGACCCTCTCCCGGACGAGCTCGCAGGAGTTCTTCACCGAACCGCCGGTCATGTACGTCTGGCGGCCCGCGGAGGTCGAACCCGCCGAGCCCACCTGGGTGTCGGCGGGGTGGATGGTGACCCGCTGGACGCCGAGTTCGGTACGGGCGATCTGCGCGTGGATGGTGACACCGCCCTGGCCGACCTCCGCCATGGCCGTGTGGACCATCGCGACGGCCTCGCCGTTGACGGCCTCCAGCCGCACCTTGGCCGTCGAGTAGTCGTCGAACCCCTCGGAGAAGGCGACGTTCTTGATGCCGACCGCGTAGCCGACACCGCGGACGATCCCCTCGCCGTGCGTGGTGTTGGACAGGCCGCCCGGCAGTGCGCGCAGGTCGGCGGGGCCGCCGGCGGTCTCCCACTGGCGCTGGGGCGGCAGCGGGCGCTCCTTGACCATGCGCAGCAGTTCGGCGACCGGGGCGGGGTGGTGGACGACCTGGCCGGTGGGCATGACCGTGCCCTGCTCCATCGCGTTGAGCTGCCGGAACTCCACCGGGTCCATGCCCAGCTCCGCCGCGAGCTTGTCCATCTGGGCCTCGTACGCGAAGCAGGCCTGGACGGCGCCGAAGCCGCGCATCGCGCCGCAGGGCGGGTTGTTGCTGTAGAGGCCGATCGCCACGATGTCCACGTCGTCGATGACGTACGGGCCGACCGAGAGGGACGCGGCGTTGCCGACGACCGAGGCCGTGGAGGAGGCGTACGCACCGCCGTCGAGGACGATCTTGCAGCGCATGTGCGTCAGCTTGCCGTCGCGGGTGGCGCCGTGCTCGTAGTACAGCTTCGCCGGGTGGCGGTGGACGTGGCCGAAGAAGGACTCGAAGCGGTTGTAGACCATCTTCACCGGCTTGCCCGTGCGCAGCGCGAGCACGGAGGCGAGGATCTGCATGGAGATGTCCTCGCGGCCGCCGAACGCGCCCCCGACGCCGGCCATCGTCATGCGGACCTTCTCCTCGGGCAGGCCGAGGACGGGGGCGATCTGCCGGAGGTCCGAGTGCAGCCACTGGGTGGCGACGTAGAGGTCGATTCCCCCGTCCTCGGCGGGCACGGCGAGGCCGGACTCGGGGCCGAGGAAGGCCTGGTCCTGCATGCCGAAGGTGTACTCGCCGGTGACGACGACGTCGGCCCGCGCGGCGGCCGCGTCGGCGTCGCCGCGGACGATCGGCTGGTGGTGGACGATGTTGGGGTGCGGGACGTGGGCGCAGTGGTGGTCGTCGCGGTTCTCGTGGACGAGTACGGCGTCCGGGGCGAGCGCGGAGGCCTCGTCGGTGATGAGCGGCAGCTCCCGGTACTCGATCTTGATCTTCGCGGCGGCGCGGCGGGCGGTCTCGGGGTGGTCGGCCGCGACCAGGGCGACCGGCTCCCCGTGGTGGCGGACCTTGCCGTGGGCCAGGACCGGTGTGTCCTGGAACTCCATGCCGTAGTACTTCACGGGGGCCGGCAGGTCGTCGTACGTCATGACCGCGTGGACACCGGGGACGGCCAGGGCCTCGTCGACGTCGATGGAGACGATCTCGGCGTGCGCGACCGTGGACCGCAGGGTCTGGCCCCACAGCATGTCCTCGTGCCACATGTCCGAGGAGTACGCGAACTCGCCGGTGACCTTGAGCGTGCCGTCCGGGCGCAGCGTCGACTCGCCGATGCCGCCCCTGGTCCGGGAGCTCTGGGTGACGTTGGTGGGGATACCACTGGTGGTGCCGGTGCCGGCCATGTGCGGACCGCCTCTCTCTCCGTGACGTGCCGGTGCCGCGACCCCCGCGCGCGGCATCCGGCTCCCGCGCGGCCGGAACCGCTGCCGGCCGCACGCAGAGCAGTAGACACAGGGGCCGGGGGCGCGAGGCAGTCACCGATCCGTCAGAACCGGCCTCCCCGCCGTCTGTGGACGACCGTGTGTTCCCACCTCTCCACCGCTGTGAGCTGCGGCGATACGGCCCCGGGAAGGGGTGCGGCGTGAGAGGGTGACGATCATGCGGCTGCGCGAACTCCTGGACACCCACGAGCTGGGGCTCCGTCTGCTCGTGGGCCGGGACGCCGGTGACCGCGTGCTGGACCGGACCATCCGCTCCGTCCCGACCATCGACCTGGCCGACCCCGGCCGTTTCCTCACCGGTGGGGAGCTGGTCCTGACCGGGCTCGCCTGGTGGCGGGGCGCGGGGGACGCCGAGGCGTTCGTACGCGTCCTCGCGCGGGCGGGCGTCACGGCCCTGGCGGCCGGCGAGGTCGAGCACCGGCTCGTCCCGCACGACCTCGTACGGGCCTGCCGGCTGCACGGCCTGCCGCTCGTGTCCGTGCCGCCGGAGACCTCGTTCGCCGCGATCACCGAGCACGTCCTGCACCGTCTGCGGCGCCGGGACGTCGGCAGCCTCGCCGCCGTGGTCGAACGCCACCGGCGGCTGCTCGCCGACCGGGCCGCGCCGGACTCCGTACTGGAGCTGCTGCGGCACAGCCTCGGGCTCGACGTGCGCGTACTGTCGGCGACCGGCCGCCAGATCGCCGGGGCCCAGCCCGCGCCGCACCCCCGGACGGCGGCGGCGCTGGCCGCCCGCTACCTCGCGGCCCGCCGCGCCCGGGAGGCGGCTCCGTACCGGGTCGAGGTCGGGGAGCGGCTCTACACCCTCGTGCCGGTCCCGGGCGGCACCGGAGACGCCGCCGAACTGGGCGACTGGCTGGTCGCGACGGAGGCCGACCTCTCCCACTGGCCCGCGTCGGACGCGGAACTCCTCGACCGGGTCGCCGAACTGCTCGCCGACGCGCGGTGTGCGCACGAGCAGGCGAAGGCGGCCCGCCGCGACCTCGCCCGCCGCTCCCTCGACCTGGTGCGCGGCAGCGTCCCGGGCGAGGAGATACCCGTGCGGCTGCGCAGTACCGCGCAGGCCGTCATCAGCGGGGTCGCCGACTGGCCGCGCTGCCAGTACGTGGTCGCCGGCGGCGTCCCCGCGCCGGCGCTGCGCGTCCTCCTGGAGGAGGCGCTGGTCCAGCCGGACGGCCCGGTGCCGGTGTCGTCCGAGGACATCGCCGCCACCGTCGACGGTGACGAGGTGGTGGTCCTCGTCCTGGCCCCGGAGGCGGCCCTCGACCACGCGGCCCTCCGGCGCAGGCTCTCGGCGGCCCTCGCGCGCTGGCTCGGACCGGCGGAGCGCGTCTGCGTCGGCGTCAGCTCTCCGGTGGCCGACCCCGGGAACGCGCGCCGGGCCCTCGCCGAGGCCCGCAACGCACTGCGGGTCGCCCAGGAGGGCCCGGACCGGGTGACCGTGCGCGGCCCCGACGACCTCACCGCGCACATCCTGTCGCTGCTGCCCCTCATCCCGGCCGAGGCCCGCCGGGCCTTCGCCGCCCGCCACCTCGGCCCCCTGCGCGACCACGACCGCCGTCACCGCACCGAGCTGCTGGCCACGCTGGAGGTGTTCCTCGACTGCGACGCGTCGTGGACGAGGACGGCCGCCCGGCTGCACCTCCACGTCAACTCGCTGCGCCGGCGCGTCGCCCGCATCGAGGAACTGACCGGCAGCGACCTGGCCCGCCTGGAGACCAGACTGGACTTCCTCGCCGCTCTCAAGGCCGGCTGAGGGGGCCTGGCGGCGGCCCGTCAGGCGGCGGCCACGCGCAGGACCACCGACAGGGAGCTGACGGCCAGCAGGCCGAGGACGACGCGGCGGAAGTTCTCGGCGTCCAGGCGGTGGAAGACCTTCTCGCCGACGAACATCCCGATGAGCAGGGCCGGCACTCCGACGAGGAGCATCTGCCCGACGGTCGCGGTGAGCTGCCCGCTGATCCCGAAGCCGGCGAGCGCGGCGAGGCTGGTGCCGGAGAACACCACGCCCAGCGTGGCGCGCTGGACCCGGGGCTCCAGCCGCATGCTCTGGAACGCGGCGACCATCGGCGGCCCGTCGATGCCGGTGGCGGCGAAGGAGGCTCCGGAGAGCATCCCCACCGCCATCACCATCTTCATGCCGCCGCGCAGCGTGATCTTCCGCCACACGATGAACGTGCCCAGCAGGACCACCGCCGCGATGACGAACAGCAGCACCCGCGAGGAGAGCGTGGCCAGCAGCCACACGCCGAACGGCACGCCGGCCAGCCCGGACAGCAGGGTGGCCGCCATGACCTGGCGGTCGACGTACCGCCAGTCGCGTACGGCGATCCACAGGCTGAGCGGGGCGGCCATGATCCCGGCCACCACCACCGCGCTCGCCGGGTCGATGAGCAGCGCCAGGGGCGGAACGGCCACCAGGGAGAAGCCGAAACCCGCGGTGGTGCGTACGACGGAGGCGGCGGCCAGCACCAGGAAGGCGCCGAGGAGGATCAGCACGGGGGCACCAGATCGCTCTCGCTGACCGTGTACGTCAGCTGGGGGTAGGTGAAGTCCGTCTCGTCGTTCTCCCGGCGCCGCAGTCGGTAGAACTCGCGCCTCTGCTCGTCGTCGGCCGGCGTCAGGCGCGGACCCTGCGGGAGGTACGCGTGTCCGTCGCGGAACCGCAGCAGGGTCTTCGACGTTCGGAAGGTCACGCCCAGCCACTGGTTGTCCGCCGCCGTGACCGGCCCGTCCAGCACGATCTTGTGCCTGAACCGCCGGTTCGCGTCGACGGAGAACGCGACGACACCGTTGTGGGCGAGGGGGATCTCGAACTTCTCGCCTCCACCTCCGCCTCCTCCGCCCTCCTTCGGTTCGAAGACCAGCTTCCTGGGCGGACCCCCTTCGGGATGCCGGTAGCAGGAGAAGACGGCGATGGACGAATCGTCGGCCAGGTCGAGGGCCTGGTCGGAATGGCCGCCCATGGTCCTGTAGGCGTTCGTGTAGGTCTCGACGAGGGCGTTGTTGAAGTCGGCCGCGAGCGCCACGCCTTCCTCGATCCGCCGCGCCAGCCGTTCGTGCACCGCCCGGAAACGCTGCGCCGGGCTGCCGTACCGGGTGGTGGTGCGCACGAGCGGCACACCTCCCGCCTCGTCGGCCCTGGTGAGCACGGCGCCCCGGCGGCCCTTCCCCAGGTCTTCCCACCGGACCGACGCGGACAGCTCCGCGAAGAGGTCCTCCCCGGCCGGCAGGGCACACGAGACGATCCCGTCCGGGATCCTAGATCCGAGGGGCAACGTAGTCTCCCGCGTTCATGCTGAAGAGGAACTCCTCGCCGTAGTCGATGAAGGACGAGCTCCGGTTCTCCTCGGCGTACAGCCTCCGCAGCTCGTCCATGCCCTCCGGTGGGGGCGGCCCCAGCTTCACCGGACCGCCGGCCGCTTTGAGGAACGTCTCCCCGTCCTTGTGGACGGCTTCGGCGCTCGAACAGCGCACCACGTATCCCAGCCGGGTCGGCAGCAGTTCGGCGTCCAGCGCCGAGGGCCGGATCTCGTGCGTGTACAGGCGGTTGGTGGACAGCGGCATGAAGAACACGGAGCCGGGATGGAGGGTCACGGTGAACTGCGGCGGCAGCGCGGCCCCGTCGCGTTCTCCGGCCGGCTCCTTGAGGCGGAACCGGAGCCTGGTCAGCCCGCTGGCACCCTTCACGCCGTAGTCGAAGGGGTCTTCGTCGAGGGGCTGCAGCCCGTCGAGCCGGTCGTAGAAGGTGCAGAAGGCCATGACCCCGTTGGCGGGCATGTCCTTGGTCTTGTCCGCATGGGCCGAGATCCTCGCCTTGGACTGCTTGCGCCCGTCCGTGGCGAGGGTGTTGTGGTAGATCTGGGCGAGGACGTGGTTCAGCGGCGCCTGGTCGCGGAAGACGGCGGCGGCCTCGCGGTTCAGGGCCTCGACGATGCGCGTGTCGGTCGGTCGGAAGCCCTCGGTCGGCCCCGAGAGGTTCGTGGAGCACCGGAGCAGGCGGAAGTGCAGTCCGTCGCCGTCCTGCGTGACGGGCGTCAGATAGATGCCGGTCCGGTGGGCCGTTCCGGGCTTGGTGGACTCCGTCAGGGACTGGAACTCGTGCTCCGCGCTGATCCGCCCGAAGTGATCGGCGCCGGGGTCGAAGAACCGGCGGTAGTACACGCCGGCGCCGTGTACGCGGAGGGGTACCCGGCCGAGGCCGACGGTCGTCCACGCCCCGTCGGCGTCCTCGCGGTAACCGTGCGCCGGCTCCCGGACGACGAACACCCGCTCCGCCCCGTCCAGTCGGCGGGCGCTGATCGCGGATACGTCACCCCACAGGTAGACGGTCTTCCCCGCGAGGTCTCCGGACGAGCCCGAGGCAAGTTCCTCCGGCGTGATCACGGACCCGAAGAACTCCTTGACCAGCCCGTCGTCCCGCAGCGCCGAAGGCGCGACCAGGACGTTGCCCGCGTCCTCGATCCGGGCTTCTGCCATCTCTGCGGTGTCCATCATGGCGCCCCTCCCCACTGCGGACGTGAAGGATCAAGCTAACCCACGAATGCAGCGACGTCCGAGGGAGATCGCGAACGCGGGTTCCAGGGCGCCGGTCCACCACGGGAGCGCCATCCCGGTGCCGCCGGCACCCCGCCGGTCAGTGGTGGTACGTGGCCGCGAGGACGACGACCTCCTTGTCCGTCACGAGGTGGACGAGGCGGTGCCCGTCGTCGATCCGCCGCGACCACGCTCCCGGCAGGTGGAACTTCAGCGGCTCGGGCTCGCCGGTCCCCGTGAAGGGATCACGCCTGACGTCCTCGATGAGCCTATCGATCCGGTCGCCATCCGGCCCAGGGAACACCTCGGCGCTTCCGGGACCTCGGCCGCGTGAACATCCCCTACCTGTACGACGCCGGGGCGCTCATCGCCATCGACAACAACGACCGGCGCATGTGGGCCCGCCACAGCTTGGCCCTCGAAGACGGCCGGGACATCCACGTCCCCTCCATCGTCGTCAGCCAGGCCTGGCGGGACTCACGCCGCCAGGTACGGCTCGGCAGGTTCCTCGCCGGATGCGACGTCGTGCCGGTCGGCCTGGAAACCGCCAAGACCGCAGGCGTGCTGTGCGGCAAGGCCGGCACGGCCGATGTCGTCGACGCCACCGTCGTCGTCATGGCAGCCAGTCTCGGCGCGATCATCTGGACCTCCGACCCGGACGACATCCACGCCCTCATCGACGCCCTGGACGTCAAGCCCGCCCCGGTCATCCGCACCGTCTGACCTCCGAGCCCCAGCTCAGGGGCCACCCAGAGCCGCCGAGCAGTGGCGCTCCAGGTGAGCGAACATGCCGTGCCGGATGCAGATCCGACAGCACCCGCAGCCGCAGCGCTCCACAGAAGGCGAGCACGGCGCCGATCGCCAACGACAAGGACGTAGTGGTCCGAAACCCGGGCGGAACGATCCTGACGGGCGGGTCGGCCCGCGGTTCTCCCCTCAGCTCGGCGTCGAGCAGGTCAACCATCTCCCGGTGGCCCCTCCGGCCGCGCCAGGTGAACACAGCGCTCAGTACCACCGCCGTCAGCCCGAGGGGCAGCCACCCTCCGAGGACCGCCTCGACCAGGGTCGCTCCGCGCGGACCCCTGTCCCGGAAACGGCCACCCAATCGGTAAGTCATCCCAACGAGTGCGGGGACCACAGATTGTGTACACATGGCACACTCGGTACCCTTGAAGCATGACTCAGCCGCTGCCCATAGAGTCCATCCGCGACGTACGCGCTCACTTGGCCGAAGTCGTCGAACGGGCCGACCGCGACGACGTACCCACTGTCATCACCCGTCGCGGCAAGCAGGTTGCCGCCGTGGTCTCGATCGAGGTTCTGCGCAAGTACCAGGAGTGGGAAGAGCGCGAGATCAACCGCATCATCGACGAGCGCATGGCGAACCCGGCCGCCGGCGTCCCGATCGAGGACGTGATGAGGGAGACGCTGGCACGCAGTGAGTGACTACCGCACGGTGTTCCGGCCCGAGGCGCAAGCCGAGCTGCGCAAGATCCCGCGCGACATGGCTCTTCGTATCCTGGCCAAACTGACAGAGCTGGAGAGCGACCCCTTCGGCTTCAACACCACCGCACTCGTATCCCAGCCTGAGCGCCGCCGCCTACGGGTCGGCGACTACCGTGTCGCCTACACGATCGACAACGGGGAACTGGTGGTGTGGGTCGTACACGTCGGACACCGCTCCACGGTCTATGACACGTAGCCGCTCCAGGTGTTGCGGACTGCTGCGGACAGCACAACGGCCTGACCCGCGTTCTCGCAGGTCAGGCCGTCTACGGGTGTGCGCTCAGACGTTGAAGCGGAACTCCACCACGTCGCCGTCCTGCATGACGTAGTCCTTGCCCTCCATGCGGGCCTTGCCCTTGGCGCGGGCCTCGGCGACCGAGCCGCAGTCGACCAGGTCCGCGAAGGAGATGACCTCGGCCTTGATGAAGCCGCGCTGGAAGTCGGTGTGGATCACGCCGGCCGCCTCGGGGGCGGTGGCGCCCTGCTTGATGGTCCAGGCGCGGGTTTCCTTCGGGCCGGCCGTCAGGTACGTCTGGAGGCCCAGGGTGGCGAAGCCGACGCGGCCGAGGGTGGCGAGGCCGGGCTCGTTCTGGCCGACCGACTGGAGGAGCTCGAGAGCCTCCTCGTCGTCCAGCTCCGCGAGGTCCGCCTCCAGCTTCGCGTTCAGGAAGATCGCCTCGGCCGGCGCGACCAGGGCGGCCTGCTCCGTCTTGAAGGCCTCGTCCGTCAGCTCGTCCTCGTCCACGTTGAAGACGTAGAGGAAGGGCTTGGTCGTCAGGAGGTGGAGCTCGTGGAGGAGGTCGCCCTGCTCCGTGCCCTTGGTGATGCCCTTGGAGAAGAGGGTGTCGCCGGCTTCGAGGATCTTCTTGGCCTCGACGACCGCCGCCAGGACCGCGACCTTCTCCTTCTGGAGACGGGATTCCTTCGTCAGGCGCGGCTCGGCCTTCTCGATGGACTGGAGGTCCGCGAGGATCAGCTCGGTGTTGATCGTCTCGATGTCGTCCTTGGGCGAGACCTTGCCGTCGACGTGGACGACGTTCTCGTCCTTGAAGGCGCGGATGACCTGGCAGATCGCGTCCGACTCGCGGATGTTCGCCAGGAACTTGTTGCCCAGGCCCTCGCCCTCCGAGGCGCCGCGCACGATGCCCGCGATGTCGACGAAGTCGACCGTGGCGGGCAGGATGCGCTGCGAGCCGAAGATCCCGGCCAGCTTGGCCAGGCGGGGGTCCGGGACGCCGACCACGCCGATGTTCGGCTCGATGGTGGCGAACGGGTAGTTGGCCGCCAGCACGTCGTTCTTGGTCAGGGCGTTGAACAGGGTCGACTTGCCGACATTCGGCAGGCCGACGATTCCGATCGTGAGCGACACGTTGGCGACTTCCCGTAGCTGGAGGGGGCGGCGGCCCGGAGGTGGGCCACCGGACAGTTTACTTTCCGATGAGCGGCACTCGTTGTACGCGTGTCCGGGCGGGGATCGGGGGCCCTTCCCGCCTAATTTGGTGGGGTGGAGCAATACAGGATGCGTTCGGTACGTCACCCGCAGGTGCCCGCCCGTGTGCCCGCCCGGGTGCCCGCCCAGTCGCGGCGCCCCGCCGCGCCCCGCCGGCTGCCCCGGCCCAAGCTGACCGGGCTCGGTGGCGGGCTGTTCGCCTGCCTGGCGATGCTGCTGGTCGCGGGCGTCTGCCGGCTGCTCTTCGGCTCCTCGCTCTTCGCGTACGGGCTGCTCTTCCTGCCCGTCGCCGCCGCCATCGGCGTGTGGGTGCGGCCGGCGGACCTGGTCACCGCGCCGATCTCGGCCCCCATCGCCTTCGCCGCCGGAGTGTGGCCCGTCTCGGGCGGCTCCGGCGGCTTCGGCGGGCAGCTGATGGGGGTGGTGTCCGCGCTGTCCCTGCACGCCGGGTGGCTGTACGCGGGCACGCTGGCCGCCGGGCTGATCGCGCTGGTGCGCCGGGCCGCCCTGAGCGGGCGCAAGCGGGCGGCCCGGCAGCAGCGCCGGACCGCCGGCGCCGCCTACTGAGCCGCGTCCGCCCCGCCCTTCCCGTCCGCCCCGCCCTTCCCGCTCTTCCCGCTCTTCCCGGCCGACCGGTCGCGCGCGGCCATCGCCGCGCCGACGATCCCCGCGTTGTTCTGGAGCTTCGCCGGGACGATCTCCGCCCGGATCCCCTCGATCAGCGGCAGGAACTTCTCCGGCTTGCGGCTGACGCCGCCGCCCAGGATGAACAGGTCCGGGGAGAAGAGCATCTCCACGTGGGCCAGGTACTTCTGCAGCCGGTGCGCCCAGCGCTCCCAGCTGAGGTCCCCGTCCTCCTTGGCCTTCACCGAGGCCCGGGTCTCCGCGTCGTGGCCCTTGAGCTCCAGGTGGCCCAGCTCGGTGTTCGGCACGAGCCGGCCGTCCTGGAAGAGCGCGCTGCCGATGCCCGTGCCCAGGGTGAGGAGGAGGACCGTCCCGGTCACGTCCCGGCCCGCGCCGTACGTCATCTCCGCGACGCCCGCCGCGTCGGCGTCGTTGAGGACCGTGACCGGCCTGCCGTCGAGCCGGGCGGACAGCAGGGCCGCCGCGTCGACGCCGATCCAGCCGGGGTCCACGTTGGCCGCCGTACGGGTGACACCCCCCGTGACCACGCCCGGGAAGGTGACCCCGACCGGGCCGTCCCACGAGAAGGCGCCGACCACCTCCGCGACACAGCCGGCCACCCCCTCGGGGGTGGCCGGCTGTGGGGTGAGTACCTTGTGGCGCTCCTGTGCCAGCTCGCCGCGGGCCAGGTCCACGGGAGCGCCCTTGATGCCGGAACCGCCGATGTCCACACCGAAGATCTGCATGGACATACGGTACGAAAGGAGTTACTTCTCGGCGACCAGTTCCGCGGCCTCGGTGCGCAGGTCGCGGCGCAGCTCCTTGGGCAGGGAGAAGACGATCGACTCCTCGGCCGTCTTGACGATCTCCACGTCGGCGAAGCCGCGCTCCGCCAGCCACTCCAGCACCTGCTCGACCAGCACCTCCGGCACGGAGGCGCCCGAGGTCAGGCCGACGGTGGTGACGCCGTCCAGCCAGGCCTCGTCGATCTCGCTCGCGAAGTCGACCAGGTGGGCGGCCTTCGCGCCGGCGTCGAGGGCGACCTCGACGAGGCGGATGGAGTTCGAGGAGTTCTTGGAGCCGACGACGATCACGAGGTCGGAGTCGGCGCCCATCACCTTGACGGCGGCCTGCCGGTTCGAGGTGGCGTAGCAGATGTCGTCGCTGGGCGGGGAGACGAGCAGCGGGAACTTCGTCTTCAGCGCGTCGACGGTCTCCATGGTCTCGTCGACCGAGAGGGTGGTCTGGGAGAGCCAGACGACCTTGGACTCGTCGCGGACCTCGACCTTGGCCACGTCGTCGGGGCCGTCGACGATGGTGATGTGGTCCGGGGCCTCGCCGGAGGTGCCGATGACCTCCTCGTGGCCCTCGTGGCCGATGAGGAGGATGTCGAAGTCCTCGTTGGCGTAGCGGATGGCTTCCTTGTGGACCTTGGTGACCAGCGGGCAGGTCGCGTCGATGGTCGCGAGCCGGCCGCGCTCCGCCTCCTCGTGCACCACCGGCGCCACGCCGTGCGCGGAGAACATCACGATGTTGCCCGGCGGGACCTCCTCCGTCTTCTCGACGAAGATGGCGCCCTTCTTCTGCAGGGTCTGGACGACGTACTTGTTGTGCACGATCTCGTGGCGGACGTAGACCGGAGCACCGTACTGCTCCAGGGCCTTCTCGACGGCGATCACGGCACGGTCCACACCCGCGCAGTAACCGCGGGGGGCGGCGAGCAGGACGCGGCGGGAGGCGGGAGCAGGGGCGGCAGCAGTCATGTGCTCCATCGTACGGGGGTCTCCAGCAGGCCGGACGTCGCCCGTTCGGCACAGACTTGGCCGAACGTACGTACCGACCGCCCCCCGGAGGATCGATGGCATCCGCAACGGATTCCAGCACGGCGGCCCCCGCGGCGCTGCGCCGGAGCCTGGGCTTCCGGGACCTGGTGGTCTACGGGCTGCTCTTCATCGCGCCCATGGCCCCGGTGGGGGTCTTCGGCACCCTCGACGCGAAGTCGCACGGCGCGGTCGCCCTGGTGTACGTCGTCGCGACCGTGGCGATGGCCTTCACGGCGTTCTCGTACGCGCAGATGGTGCGGGTGGCCCCGCAGGCCGGCTCGGTCTTCACGTACGCCCGCAAGGGGCTCGGCGAGGGGGCGGGGCTGATCGCGGGCTGGATGGTGATGCTCGACTACCTGCTGATCCCGGCGGTGGCGTACCTGTTCTCCGGGATCGCGATGCACGCGCTGGTCCCGGAGGTGTCGCGGTGGGTGTGGACGGCCCTGGCGGTGGTGGTCACCACCGCGCTGAACCTGTGGGGCGTACGGGCGGCCGCGCGGGTGGGATTCGCGGTGCTGGCCATGGAGATCGTGGTGCTGCTGGTGTTCCTGGTGGCGGCGGTGACCGTGCTGGCCCAGGGCGGGGCCCGGCGCGGCTGGCTCTCGCCGCTGACCGGGGACGGCTCGCTGGGCTTCTCGGCGGCGGCCGTGCTGGGAGCGGTGTCCGTCGCCGTCCTGTCGTACCTGGGCTTCGACGCCATCGCCTCCTTCGCGGAGGAGGTCACCGGGGGCGGCGCCCGGGTGGCCCGGGCGGTGCTGTTCTGCCTGGCGCTGACCGGGGTGCTGTTCGTGGCCCAGACCTACCTGGCGGCGCTGCTGGCCCCGGTGTCGTCGGCGGAGCTGGCGGCCGACCCGGCGCTCCAGGGGCCGGCCTTCTACGACGCGGTCGAGGCCTCGGTCGGGCCCTGGCTGCACGACCTGGTGGCGGTGAGCAAGGCGGTCGGGGCGGCCTTCGCGGCGCTGGCCGGGCAGGCGGCGGCGGGGCGGCTGCTGTTCGCGATGGCCCGGGAGCGGCGGCTGCCGGGCGCGCTCGCGCGCACCTCGGACGGCACCCCGAGGGCGGCGCTGCTGGTGGCGGCCGTGGTGACGCTGGTGGCGGCGGTGTGGGCGGCCCGGCGCGACGACGGCCTCGACCACCTGGTCTCCGTGGTGGACGTGGGGGCGCTGGTGGCGTTCACCCTGCTGCACGCCTCGGTGGTGGGGTGGTTCGTGGTCCGGCGGCGCGAGGGGGCCCCGGTGTGGTGGAAGCACCTGGTGGTGCCGGTGCTGGGGGCGGCGGTGACGGTGGCCGTGATCGTGGAGGCCTCCGGGACCGCGCAGCTGGTGGGGGCGGTGTGGCTGCTGGCGGGGCTGGCGGTGCTCCTCGTCCAGCGCGGACGCGGGCACGCGGGGGCCGACACCCCGCCGGGGGCCTGAGACGGTGTCAGCGGCGGCGGTTAGCCTGCGTGCATGGGTCTGAATACGTCGGCTGATGCGCCGCTGCCGGTCGGTCAGGTGTCCCGGCTCATCGGGGGCTGGATCGACCGCCTGGGGCAGGTGTGGGTGGAGGGGCAGATCACGCAGCTGTCCCGGCGGCCGGGGGCCGGGGTGGTGTTCCTGACGCTGCGCGACCCGTCGCACGACATCTCCGTCAGCGTGACCTGCTTCCGCCAGGTCTGGGACGAGGTCGCGGACGTGGTCTCCGAGGGCGCGCGGGTCGTCGTACTGGCCAAGCCGGAGTGGTATGCCCCGCGCGGGCAGCTGTCCCTGCGGGTGACCGAGATCCGCCCGGTCGGGATCGGGGAGCTGCTGGCGCGCCTGGAGCGGCTGAAGCGGTCGCTGGCCGCCGAGGGGCTCTTCGCGCTGGACCGCAAGAAGCCGCTGCCGTTCCTGCCGCAGCTGATCGGCCTGGTGGTGGGGCGGGCCTCGGCGGCCGAGCGGGACGTGCTGGAGAACGCCCGGCGGCGCTGGCCGGCGGTGCGCTTCGAGGTGCGCAACGTGGCGGTGCAGGGGGTGCACGCGGTGCCCCAGGTGGTGCAGGCGGTCAAGGAGCTGGACGCGCGGCCCGAGGTCGACGTGATCATCGTGGCGCGGGGCGGCGGCAGCGTGGAGGACCTGCTGCCCTTCTCCGACGAGGAGGTCGTACGGACGGTCGCGGCCGCCCGGACCCCGGTGGTCTCGGCGATCGGGCACGAGCCGGACTCCCCGCTGCTGGACCTGGTCGCGGACCTGCGGGCCTCCACGCCCACGGACGCGGCCAAGAAGGTGGTCCCGGACGTCGGCGAGGAACTGGAGCGGGTGCGCCAGCTCCAGGGCCGGGGGCTGCGGGCGCTGCGCGGTCTGCTGGAGCGGGAGGAGCGGGGCCTGGCGCACGCGCTGGCCCGCCCGGTGTTCGTGCACCCGCAGAGGATGGTGGAGACGCGGGAGGCCGAGCTGGAGGCGCTGCTGGCCCGCAGCCGGCGCACGCTCGGGCACCTGCTGGACCGGGCGGACTCCGAGCTGGAGCACACGCGCGCCCGGGTGGTCGCCCTGTCGCCGGCGGCCACCCTGGAGCGCGGGTACGCGGTGCTCCAGCGGGCCGACGGGCACGTGGTGCGGGCGCCCGGGGAGGTCGCGGCGGGCGAGGTGCTGCGCGCCCGGGTGGCGGCGGGCGAGTTCACGGTGGCCGTCGCGGAGCCGGGCCCGGGAACGGCCCCGCCGCAGGTCCCGGAGGCGGCGGTGGAGGCCGGCTCGACCACCGGTCCAGACCCCCTCGAAAACTGACACATTCCACGCCAATCAGACGCATCACATACCTACGATGGGACCCACGTAATGACCGACACCGATACGGCGCTGGGGTACGAACAGGCACGGGACGAGCTCGTCGAGGTCGTCCGCAAGCTGGAGGCCGGCGGCACCTCCCTGGAGGAGTCCCTGGCTCTCTGGGAGCGCGGCGAGGAGCTGGCGAAGGTCTGCCGGCACTGGCTCGAAGGGGCCCGCGCCCGGCTGGACTCGGCACTGGCCGCCCGCGAAGGGGCGGCCGGGAACGACGGGGACGGCCGCGAGGAGTGACCCGCACCACCCGCCCAGCTAGTAGTTGAAAATTCATCTACTTTGGCCGTAGAGTCGGAGCCACCGCCTCACCTCCGCATAGAAGAAGGCTTACCGATGTCTCTCGTGCTCGACGCCGCCGCCCAGGACCTGCTGTTCCGCGAGGCCCGCACCGCCAACTCGTTCTCCGACGAGCCGGTGACCGAGGAGCAGGTCCAGGCCATCTACGACCTCGTGAAGTTCGGCCCCACCGCCTTCAACCAGACCCCGCTGCGCATCACCCTCGTCCGCTCCGCCGAGGCCCGCGAGCGCCTCGTCAAGCACATGGAAGAGGGCAACAAGGCCAAGACCTCGGCCGCCCCGCTGGTCGCCATCCTCTCCGCGGACAACGAGTTCCACGAGGAGCTCCCCCAGCTGCTGCCGCACTTCCCGCAGGCCAAGGACGCCTTCTTCTCCGAGCGCCCGGTCCGCGAGCAGGCCGCCCTGCTGAACGGCGCCCTCCAGGCCGCCTACTTCATCATCGGCGTCCGCGCCGCCGGCCTGGCCGCCGGCCCGATGACCGGTGTGGACTTCGCCGGCGTGCAGAAGGAGTTCCTGGACGCCGACCACACCCCGCTGATGGTCGTCAACATCGGCAAGCCCGGCGAGAACGCCTGGTTCCCGCGCTCCCCGCGCCTGGACTTCGACCAGGTCATCACCACAGTCTGAGCCGCCCGCGCCGCCTGAGCACCGGCACGGACACGCACACGACGCGAAGGCCGCCCGCCCCGGATTCCGGGGCGGGCGGCCTTCGTCGTGCCTGAGGCCTTGCGCCGCTTCCGCGGCACGGCCGCTACGGGGTCTGCGGCCCCTGCTTGAACTCCAGAGCCGCCGCCATCGCGCCGAGCCGCTCGAAGCCGGCCGTGCCCGTCACCACGGTCACGTAGCCCTGCTCCTGCCGGACGAGCGCGTCGTACTTCTCGCCGTCCCAGCGCTCCCACGCCCGGTCGCCGACCTGCTGGGTCTGCCCGGTGGCCTTCGCCTGCTGGGTGAGCTTGGCCACGTTCTTGGCGGAGGGGTCGGTGGACTGCTCCACCGCCACGTACTGCTTGTCCGGATCCTGGAAGCCCAGGTGCCAGGCGTTCGCGTTCTTGCGCTCGAAGGTCACCGAGGTCGCCCGCCACTGCTCCGGAAGGCCCACCGGGGCCGCCACCGGGTACGGCGCCGCGCGCCGGGCCGTGATGGTCTCCACGCGGTAGTCCACCGTGCGCGTCGGGTCGGCATCCTCGTCATGGGGGACGAATATGTAGATGCCCGCCACGACCACGCCGATCACCGCCAGCGACCGGACCATGTCCCAGACCGTCTGCTTGCCTTTCATACCTGCCACCGCACCATCGTCCCGCATCGTCCTGGGCGATCAGCGGCGGGGTGGCCGTGGCGGCGGGGCGGACGCCCCGCCCGAGGCGCACGACGTCCGCTCAGCCGTACGCCATGACCGATATTCCGCTCATACGTGACCCGGTCTGCTCAATATGTCGATGAACCGATAGAGTTCCAGCACCCTCACATCCCGGCCGTCGTCGTACAGAAAGGTGCGCTCCGATGACCGAGCACAACCTGCCGCCCCAGCTCGAAGTCGCTCCCGATTCGCCCGACCGCAACCTCGCCCTGGAACTCGTACGGGTCACCGAGGCCGCGGCCCTCGCCGCGGGCCGGTGGGTCGGCCGTGGCGACAAGATCGGCGCCGACGGCGCCGCGGTCAACGCGATGCGCACCCTGATCTCCACCGTCTCGATGAACGGCGTCGTCGTCATCGGCGAGGGCGAGAAGGACGAAGCCCCGATGCTCTTCAACGGAGAGCACGTCGGCGACGGCACCGGCGCCGAGGTCGACATCGCCGTCGACCCGATCGACGGCACCACGCTCAACGCCAAGGGCATGCCCAACGCCATCGCCGTCCTGGCCGCCGCCGACCGCGGCACCATGTTCGACCCGTCCGCGGTCTTCTACATGGACAAGCTGGTCACCGGCCCCGAGGCCGCCGACTTCGTCGACATCAACGCCCCCGTCTCGGTGAACATCCGCCGCGTCGCCAAGGCCAAGCACATCGCCCCCGAGGACGTCACGGTCGTCATCCTGGACCGCCCCCGCCACGAGGGCATCGTCAAGGAGATCCGCGAGACCGGCGCCCGCATCAAGTTCATCTCCGACGGCGACGTCGCGGGCTCGGTCATGGCCGTCCGCGAGGGCACCGGCGTCGACCTGCTGATGGGCATCGGAGGCACCCCCGAGGGCATCATCTCCGCCTGCGCCATAAAGTGCCTCGGCGGCGTCATCCAGGGCAAGCTGTGGCCCAAGGACGAGGCCGAGCGCCAGAAGGCCATCGACGCGGGCCACGACCTGGACCGGGTCCTGACCACGAACGACCTGGTGTCCGGCGAGAACGTCTTCTTCGTCGCCACCGGCATCACGGACGGCGAGCTGCTGCGCGGCGTCCACTACCGCTCGGAGACCGCGACCACGTCCTCGCTGGTCATGCGCTCGAAGTCGGGCACGATCCGGCAGATCGACTCCACGCACCGCCTGTCGAAGCTGCGCGCCTACAGCGACATCGACTTCGACCGCGCCCGGTAGGAGCGGTCCGGCCGGCGACGGCACGGCGAAGGGGCGGCCCCGTGCGGGGGGCCGCCCCTTCGGTACGTCCACGGCCGGTACGCCCGCGACGGGGGCTGCGCCGGTCAGCCCGCCGCGGCGACCGGCCCGGGCGCACCCGCGCCGGGGAGCAGCTCGGCGGCCCGGCGCCGCCTGCGCCCCAGCACCACCCGGCGCTCGGCGGCCGTGAGCCCGCCCCAGACCCCGTACGGCTCCGGCTGGAGCAGGGCGTGCTCGCGGCAGGCGACCATCACCGGACAGCGGGCGCAGACCCTTTTGGCGGCCTCCTCGCGGGCGAGCCGGGCCGCGGTCGGCTCCTTGGACGGTGCGAAGAAGAGTCCCGCCTCGTCCCTGCGGCAGACGGCCTCGGCGTGCCATGGGCCGTCCTCTTCCCTGGCCGGATCCCGCGGCTTCGGCACGGCTGCCGGGCGCGTCGGAAGACTCTGGACGGCGGCTGCCTGCAGGGACTGATGCGGCGGATGCGGCACGGTCTACTCCTGACGACGTATACGCGAGCGAGAGACGATGCACCAGTCCCTACCCGCTGCGCGTGCCCCTATGCACCGTGTGCCACCGGGGCGGCCCGGTTCGTCCGAAACCGGCCGCCGCGCTGTCGGTTTCAGTCCAGGGGCTTGCGGAGCTTCGCGGCCAGGTCGACGAGGCGGGCGCCGCGCTTGGGGCGGGCCTCGATGTTCCCGAGCAGGGCGAAGCCGCGGACGATCACCACGGGGGCCTGCGGGTCGGCGGCGACGCCCTCGCCGCGCACTTCGAAGTTGCCGAGGACGCCGCTGCCGTAGCCGCGCAGGGTGACGTTCTCGGGGACCAGGACCTCGACGTTGCCGAGGACGCTGGTCACGGTGATCTCGGTGACCTGCTGCTCGAAGACGGCCTCGGTGAGGTCGATGGTGATGTCGCCCATGACCGATACCGCACGGGTACGGGCGCCGGGACGCCAGCGGCCCTTGCGGGAGGAGCTGCTGCACACCGCGACCACCGTCTCGACGGGCCCGCCGGCGGCCGTGGCCGCGACGGGGGCGGCGGGCGCGGCAGTCCGGTGGCCGCCCGTGGCGGCCGGGAGGTCGCGCACCAGCAGGTCCAGCTCCCCGACCGTCTTGACCGCGTACAGGGTGTCCAGGCGCTCGGAGTGCTCCTCGGAGGTCAGCCGGCCCTCCGCGAGGGCGTCGGAGAGGATCTGCGCGATCCGGTCCCGGTCGGCGTCGGAGGCGCGCAGCCCGGCGGCCTCGCCGGCGGGGGCGGGCGCGGGGGCGGCGGGCGCGGGGGCGGCGGGGTGCTTTTCCATGTCCACGCCGCCCAGCATAGCCAGACACGATAGATCGCGATACTGCTGGGTGAGCCTTACCTCACAGACACAGCCGGCGCGAGAGGTCCTACGCTTGATGTCCGCGCTGCCAATTGGTCGCCAGCGCTGTCTGCCGAGTGAGGATTGGCTACCCAAATGCCGGAGTTCGCGTACACCGACCTGCTGCCCCTGGGCGAGGACACCACCCCCTACCGGCTGGTGACCTCGGAGGGCGTCTCGACGTTCGAGGCCGACGGCCGTACGTTCCTCAAGGTCGAGCCCGAAGCGCTGCGCCAGCTCGCAGCCGAGGCCATCCACGACATCCAGCACTTCCTGCGCCCCGCGCACCTCGCGCAGCTCCGCCGGATCATCGACGACCCGGAGGCCAGCTCGAACGACAAGTTCGTCGCGCTCGACCTCCTGAAGAACGCGAACATCGCGGCGGCCGGCGTCCTGCCCATGTGCCAGGACACGGGCACGGCGATCGTCATGGGCAAGCGCGGCCAGAACGTGCTCACGCGGGGCGGCGACGAGGAAGCCCTCTCGCGCGGCATCTACGACGCCTACACCAAGCTGAACCTCCGCTACTCGCAGATGGCCCCGCTGACCATGTGGGAGGAGAAGAACACCGGCTCGAACCTGCCCGCGCAGATCGAGCTGTACGCGACCGACGGCGGCGCGTACAAGTTCCTCTTCATGGCCAAGGGCGGCGGCTCCGCCAACAAGTCCTTCCTCTACCAGGAGACGAAGGCGGTCCTCAACGAGGCCTCCATGATGAAGTTCCTGGAGGAGAAGATCCGCTCGCTCGGCACGGCGGCCTGCCCGCCGTACCACCTCGCGATCGTGGTCGGCGGCACCTCCGCCGAGCACGCGCTGAAGACCGCCAAGTACGCCTCCGCCCACTACCTGGACGAGCTCCCCCGCGAGGGCTCCGCCCTGGGCCACGGCTTCCGCGACGAGGCCCTCGAACAGCAGGTCTTCGAGCTGACCCAGAAGATCGGCATCGGCGCGCAGTTCGGCGGCAAGTACTTCTGCCACGACGTCCGCGTCGTCCGCCTCCCCCGCCACGGCGCCTCCCTCCCGGTCGCGATCGCCGTGTCCTGCTCGGCGGACCGCCAGGCGGTCGCGAAGATCACCGCCGAGGGCGTCTTCCTGGAGCAGCTGGAGACGGACCCGGCGCGCTTCCTGCCGGACACCACGGACTCCCACCTGGACGAGTCCTCGGACGTGGTCTCCATCGACCTGAACCAGCCGATGGACGAGATCCTGGCGACCCTGACCAAGCACCCGGTCAAGACCCGCCTGTCCCTCACCGGACCCCTGGTCGTGGCCCGCGACATCGCCCACGCCAAGATCAAGGAGCGGCTGGACGCGGGCGAGGGCATGCCGCAGTACCTCAAGGACCACCCGGTGTACTACGCCGGCCCCGCGAAGACCCCCGAGGGCTACGCCTCCGGCTCCTTCGGCCCGACCACGGCCGGCCGCATGGACAGCTACGTCGAGCAGTTCCAGGCGGCGGGCGGCTCCAAGGTCATGCTGGCCAAGGGCAACCGCTCGCAGCAGGTGACGGACGCGTGCGGCGCGCACGGCGGCTTCTACCTCGGCTCGATCGGCGGCCCGGCGGCCCGCCTGGCGCAGGACTGCATCAAGAAGGTCGAGGTCCTGGAGTACGAGGAGCTCGGCATGGAGGCGGTCTGGAAGATCGAGGTCGAGGACTTCCCGGCCTTCATCGTCGTGGACGACAAGGGCAACGACTTCTTCCAGAACCCGGCCCCCGAGCCGACGTTCACCCACATCCCGGTGCGCGGCCCGGGTCTGTAGCCCGGCAGCGCGAGGGCCCCTCCCCCATTCGGGGGAGGGGCCCTCACGCATGTCCGTCCATCGGCAGATGGCAGGGGGGGCGGGCTCCCGGCGAGGCTGTTCCGGTACCCAAACAGCCCTTGGAACACGGGAGTTCAGCATGAAGAAGCGCATGTCCGCCCTAGTCCTCGCCGGAACCGCCGCCGCCCTCGTGGCCGCCCTCGTCGCGGCGGCGCCCGTCCCGGCGGCTTCGGCCGCCCCGGCCGCACCGAAGCTCGCCTCCGTGCACGGGGGCGGCACGATCTTCTTCCCCTACTCCCCCAAGGACGACATCCGCTTCACGGTCGACGCCGAGTCGACCCCGTGGACCAGGCCGTTCCCGGCCCCGGGCGGCGAGAACGGCCTGCCGACGGACGCGCGGGGCCGGGTGACCGTCTACCACCACTACGCGGAGAACGGCTTCACCGCCACCGCCGAGGCGGAGATCGACTGCCTGGTCACGGGCGGCAGGACGGCCACCGTCACGGCCGTGGTCAAGACCTCGAACGTCGGCTGGGAGGGCAAGCGGATCGGCATCAGCGTCCAGGACGGCCAGCGCGGCGAGCCGGACCGCCTCGGCTTCTCCTGGGGTGTCGCCAACGTCGACATGAAGCCGGACGGCACGGCGACCCAGGGGGCGGTGGGCACCTGCATGGCCCCGGCCCCCTTCACGGAGGTCACGAAGGGCGGCTTCAAGGTCACCCCGGCCCCGCTGTCCCCGATACCGAAGCCCTGACCCACCCGGGTGCGACCCTCCGTGAAGACCGCGGTAACCGCCTGGACACCCCGTCCGGATAACGTCTGGGGCATGACGCAGATGCCGCTCCCCGCCGCCCGCGACGTGCGGGTCGTCGCCCATCGCGGGGCCTCCCACGAGCACCCCGAGCACACCATGGCCGCCTACCGGCAGGCCATCGCCGACGGGGCCGACGCGCTCGAATGCGACGTACGGCTGACCGCCGACCGGAAGCTGGTGTGCGTGCACGACCGGCGGGTGGAGCGGACCTCCGACGGGCGGGGGGTGGTGTCCGAGATGACGTACGCGGAGCTCGCCGCGCTCGACTTCGGCCGGTGGAAGGGCGAGGAGCACCGCGGGGCGCGGGTGCTGCTCTTCGAGGACCTGCTGCGGGAGGCGCTGGCCGCGCCGTATCCGGTCGGGCTCGCGGTCGAGACCAAGCATCCGGCCCGGGCGGGCGGCCGGCTGGAGGCCGAGCTGGTGCGGATGCTCCGGGAGTACGGGCTGGCGGACGGGGCGTCGGGGCGCGTCGAGGTGATGAGCTTCTCGCGGAACGCGCTGACCCGGACGCACCGGCTCGCGCCCGGGCTGCCGACGGTCTTCCTGATCGAGCGGACGGTCAGGCCGGTGCGGCCCCCGTTCGCCGCTCATGCGGGGCCGGGGATCGACCTGGTACGGCGGGATCCGGGGCTGGTGGGGCGGCTCAGGGCGAAGGGGCTGGCCGTGCGGGTGTGGACCGTGGACGAGCCCGAGGACGTGGAGCTGTGCGTCCGGCTCGGCGTGGACACGATCATCACCAACCGGCCCCGGGACGTGCGCAAGCTGCTCGACGACATGTGAGCGCCCGGCGGGTGCGCCCAGCCGGGACCGGCGGGCGCACCCCGGGGCGTGGGGGAGGCTTACGCGAAGCGCTGGTTCGCCGAGCCGTTGCAGGGCTGGAGGCGCAGCTGCTCGTGGGCGGCGGCGACGGTGAGGCACATGCCGGGGGCGGCGGCGGGGCGGAGTGTGGCGCCGTCGCGGACGAACTGCTGGTTGGCGCCGCCGTGGCAGTTGTAGAGGATCAGTCCGGTGCCGGCGCCGTAGTTGGCGCCCGGGGCGTCGAGGCAGCGGTCGTGGGTGAGCTCGACGTGGAGGGACTTCTTGGCGGAGTCGTACCACCAGCCCTGGTTGCGGCCGCCGTGGCAGTCCCAGCCGACCACCTTGGTGTCGTTGGCGCTGGAGCCGCCGAAGGAGTCGAGGCAGTTGCCGGTGGCCTC
Organism: Streptomyces sp. NPDC033966; assembly: GCF_055575955.1. NCBI lineage: Bacteria > Bacillati > Actinomycetota > Actinomycetes > Kitasatosporales > Streptomycetaceae > Streptomyces > Streptomyces sp. NPDC033966. Next base: position 714,365 of record NZ_JBVIRQ010000001.1, read on the forward strand.
GTTCTTGAGGGGCTTGTAGAGGGAGTCCCAGGCGCCGGCCTGGAGTACGGGGGTGCCGGTGCTCGCGGGGTCGGCGCAGGAGGCCTCGCGCAGGCCGGAGTCGTAGAGCTGGGTCAGGCAGGACGCGAAGGCGCCGTGGCCGCGGTAGTTGGGGTGGAAGGACTGGCGGGCGGTGTTCTCGTCCCAGGGGAAGTGGTCCCCGAGGTCGAGGTAGAGGCCGCGGGCCCAGGTGTCCTCCATGCAGACCTCGTGGCCGTGGAAGAGCCGCGAGTTGTCGAGGTAGACCGCGCCGGAGGCGAGGGCGGCGGCGCGCATGCCCTTCTCGAAGGTGGGCACGGCGTGGTTGCGGCCCCAGGCGGCGTCGGAGTCGTAGCCGGCGCAGCCGCCGGGGAGCTTGCCGGGGAAGTTCGGGTTGTCGTTGAAGTCGGGGCCGATGGGGCTGGGGTAGCCCATGACGACGAGCTTGTAGTCGGAGTCGGCGTAGCCGGCGTCGCGCATGACGGTCTTGAGGTCGGCGACGGTGGCCTCGACCTTGGGCTTGAGTCCGTCGACGCGGGCCTGCCAGCCGGGGCCGTACTTGGGTTCGCAGGTGCCCTGGCTGAGCACCCAGCGGGTGACGCAGTCGGTCATGACGGGGCCGAACTGGAGGTCGTCGTTGGCCCCGGCGACCAGCAGCACCATCTTGATCTTCGTGTTGCGGGCCTTGACGGCGAGGCTGTCGCTCTGGACGAGCTCGTCGGCGTACTGCTTGCTGCCGCCGATGCGGATGTTGCCCGTGTAGCCGCCGGAGCAGGCGACGTTGAAGGTGAGGTCGGCGGGGATGCCGGTGCGGTGGATGGCCGCGTCGGGCGAGCGGTGGCACTGGTTGGACGAGGTGTTGGTGGCAGGGTCGTAGTTGCCGGTGCCCTCGCCGGAGATCTCGCTGTCGCCGAGTGAGATGAGGCCGGTCCTGCGCTCGGCGAGCGGCCGGATCGCCGGGTCCCCGTAGATCTTGGTGGCCTCGGCGGCGCGTACGGCCTCCAGCTCCGGCGGGAGGGGGACGATCGAGCCGGACGTGACGGGTGCGGCCTGGGCCATGGGGGTGACGGCGGTGACGCCCCCGAGGGCGGCCGCGAACGCCGCGATGGCGACGAAGGTAGATCTGAGCGTGGGTTTCGTGCGGGCACGTGCCATGAACGCCTCCCCGATATCGGTGTTACCACCGGTATTTACTGGCCGGTAGGGGAGATGGGAACAGTTCGAACAAGACAATTGCTCAAGTTTTTGAGGAGGCTACAAAGATGACTGACGATCAGCAGCCGCAGGCGTTCCGGACCGAGCACGACTCCATGGGCGAGGTACGGGTCCCGGCACACGCCAAGTGGCGTGCCCAGACCCAGCGCGCGGTGGAGAACTTCCCGCTCTCCGGGCAGCGCATCGAGCGCGCCCACATCGAGGCCCTCGCCCGGATCAAGGCCGCCGCCGCCCTGGTCAACGCCAAGCTCGGGGTGGTGGACGAGGACGTCGCGCGGGCGATCCGGTCCGCCGCCGCCGAGGTCGCCGAGGGGCGCTGGGACGAGCACTTCCCCGTCGACGTGTTCCAGACCGGGTCGGGGACCTCGTCCAACATGAACACCAACGAGGTGATCGCGACCCTGGCCACCGAGCGGCTCGGGCGCGAGGTCCACCCCAACGACCACGTCAACGCCTCGCAGAGCTCCAACGACGTCTTCCCCTCGTCGATCCACATCGCCGCCACCGCCGCGGTCTCCCGCGAGCTGATCCCGGCCCTGGAGCACCTCGCCGCCGCCCTGGAGCGCAAGGCGGCCGAGTTCGCCGAGGTGGTCAAGGCCGGGCGCACTCACCTGATGGACGCCACCCCGGTCACCCTGGGCCAGGAGTTCGGCGGGTACGCCGCCCAGGTCCGCTACGGCGTCGACCGGCTGCGGGCCGCCCTGCCGAGGCTGGCCGAACTGCCGCTGGGCGGTACGGCGGTGGGCACCGGCATCAACACCCCGCCCGGCTTCTCGGCGGCCGTGATCGCCGAGGTGGCCGACGCGACGGGGCTGCCGCTGACCGAGGCGCGCGACCACTTCGAGGCCCAGGGCGCGCGGGACGCGCTGGTGGAGACCTCGGGAGCGCTCCGTACGATCGCCGTCTCGCTCACCAAGATCTGCAACGACCTGCGCTGGATGTCTTCGGGCCCGCGCACCGGATTGGCCGAAATCAATCTGCCGGATCTCCAGCCGGGGTCCTCGATCATGCCGGGGAAGGTCAATCCGGTCGTCCCCGAGGCCCTGCTGATGATCGCCGCCCAGGTGATGGGGAACGACGCGACGGTCGCCGTGGCGGGCGCCGCCGGCAACTTCGAGCTCAATGTGATGCTCCCGGTGATGGCCCGGAACCTCCTCGAATCGATCCGCCTGCTCGGCAACGGGAGCCGGCTGCTGGCCGACCGAACCGTGGACGGGATCACCGCCAACTCCGAGCGGGCCAGGGAGTACGCCGAGTCCTCGCCCTCCGTGGTGACCCCGCTCAACCGGTACATCGGCTACGAGGAGGCGGCCAAGGTGGCCAAGCGGGCGCTCGCCGAGCGGAAGACGATCAGGGAGGTCGTGCTGGAGTCCGGCTACGTCGACCGGGGCGCGCTCACCCTCGCGCAGCTGGACGAGGCGCTCGACGTACTGCGGATGACCCGACCCTGAAATCGGTTCCGGACTGGGGCCGAATCCGGTCGTTTACCGCCCCCGGACCCTCCCCCGGCTCCGCTGGGGGGACCCCCACCGTGACCTGCACCGCAGCATCCCGCGGGGCCGCAGCCCTAAGATCTGCGCATGACAGGTACGTACGGGGGGTCCGGGGGCGGCGCGGCGCGGCCCGCCGCGGTGGGCGCGGTGCCGGAGCAGCGCTGGGCGCCCGGGGCGCAGATCCTCTGGCGCTACCGCGACCACGCCCCGGGTCCGGACGGCCAGTTCCACATCGCCCGCCCGGTGACGGTGGTGCGCGACACCGACGAGCTGCTCGCGGTGTGGATGGCGCCCGGCACCGAATGCGTCAAGCCGGTTCTGGCCGACGGCAGTCCGGTGCACCGGGAGCCGCTCGCCACCCGGTACACCGCGCCGCGCACCACCGCGCGCTCGCGCTGGTTCGGCGGGGGCGTGCTGAAGCTGGCCCGGCCCGGGGAGCCGTGGTCGGTCTGGCTGTTCTGGGACGACGGCTGGCACCTGCGGAACTGGTACGTCAACCTGGAGGAGCCGCGTACCCGGTGGGCCGGCGGGGTGGACTCCGTGGACCACTTCCTCGACATCGCGGTCTACCCGGACCGCAGCTGGAAGTGGCTGGACGAGGACGAGTTCGCGCAGGCGCAGCGGATCGGGCTGATGGACCAGGACCAGGCGCTCCGGGTGGTCGGCGCGGGGCGCGCGGCGGTGGAGGTCGTCAAGGCCTGGGGGGCTCCGTTCTGCGACGGATGGCAGGACTGGAGGCCCGATCCGGCCTGGGGTGTTCCGGTTCTGCCCGAGGACTGGGACCGCACCCCGGCGCATATGACCTCATGAGACCCTTGATGCGCCCCCGGGGGTCAAACGTAGGATCGTCCTCCGCAGGTCGTGCACGAGGGGCCCCACCGGTCCCGCATCCGTAAATGACCTGGGGCGACCGGGACTTGACCGGAGGTCGACGCGAGCGAAAGGTAACGAGCGGGACGCGGTACCCGGGGGTGATGGTGCCCCCGCCGCTGAGCGGGTATACCGCGACTGACCGAGTTGAGTGCAGCGCACATCGAGCGCAAACGGACGGAATTCCACGCGTGACGGAGTACCCCACCTCCCAGGAGGGCCCGCAGCCCACCGTCGCCTCCGGCGGAGGTACGGATGAGCTCGGCCACGGCAAGGCCCCCATCGCGGCCGCCGAGGCCGTACGCACGCATGCCGACTTCCCGCGCCCGCGCGGCACCACCGGCGAGGGCTCCGGGCACGGCCCGGCGGACACCCGCGCGGCCGCGGCGCGCGGCCGGGACGGCGAGGCCGCGCGCAACGCGGGCCGGCGCACCCCGGCCGGCGGGCAGGCCGACGGGGCTCCGGGCGGCGAGCCGGCCGGCGACGGGGCCGCCGCGGCGGCCGTACGGGCGGTCCCGCTCGCGGGCTCCGGCGCGGGTGCCGGCCCCGGCGAGGTCGGCGTGGCCCGCCGCGAGGGCGACCGGCTGCGCTTCGTCGGCGCCGCCACGCGCCGGATCGCGCGCGGCATCGACCTCGACGAGATCGTGCTCGGCCTGTGCCGGGCGACCGTGCCGACGTTCTCCGACGCCATCCTCGTCTACCTGCGCGACCCGCTGCCCGTCGGCGACGAGCGGCCCGTCGGCCCGGTCGTTTTAAGGCTGCGCCGCACCGACCGGCTCCGGCCGATCGACGAGCTGACCGAGGGCGCCGAGGGCGCCGGGGCCGCGGGGGCCGCCGGCGAGCTCGACTTCAGCCAGCTGCCGCTGGTCGGCCCGCAGGGTGACCTGCCCGCGGCCGAGCTGTGCGAGATCCGCCCCGGCGGGGCCCTCGCCGAGGTGCTGCGCGGCGTACGGCCGGTCTTCGGGTCGGCCGCCGGGGCCAAGGGCGCGCTCCCGGAGCTGCTGGGCACCGACCATCCCGTGCCGCGCGGCCAGCGGGCCATCCTGGCCCCGCTGCGGGGCCGCCGGCGCGTGATCGGCGCGGCCGTGTTCCTGCGTACCCCCGACCGGGACGCGTTCGAGCAGAACGACCTGCTCGTCGCCGCGCAGTTGGCCACGCACACCGCGCTCGGCATCGACAAGGCCGTGCTCTACGGGCGCGAGGCGTACATCGCCGACGAGCTCCAGCGCACCATGCTGCCCGACGGCCTCCCCCAGCCCACCGGGGTCCGCCTCGCCTCCCGCTACCTGCCCGCCGCCGAGACGGCCCGGGTGGGCGGCGACTGGTACGACGCCATACCGCTGCCGGGCAGCCGGGTCGCGCTGGTCGTCGGCGACGTCATGGGCCACTCCATGACCTCGGCGGCGATCATGGGCCAGCTGCGCACCACCGCGCAGACCCTGGCGCAGCTGGACCTGCCGCCGGCCGAGGTGCTGCACCACCTGGACGAGCAGGCCCAGCGGCTGGGCTCCGACCGCATGGCCACCTGCCTGTACGCGGTCTACGACCCCGTCTCGCACCGGATCACCATCGCCAACGCCGGCCACCCGCCGCCGGTGCTGCTGCACCTGGGCGGCCGCGCCGAGGTGCTGCGCGTCCCGCCGGGCGCCCCCATCGGGGTCGGCGGCGTGGACTTCGAGGCGGTGGAGCTGGACGCCCCGGCCGGGGCCACCCTGCTGCTGTACACGGACGGGCTGGTGGAGTCCCGGCTGCGGGACGTGTGGACGGGCATCGAGCAGCTGCGCGAACGCCTCGCGGCCACCGCGCAGCTGACCGGGCTGGACCACTCGCCGCCGCTGGAGGCCCTCTGCGACGACGTGCTGGACATGCTGGGCCCGGGCGACCGGGACGACGACATCGCGCTGCTCGCGGCCCGCTTCGAGGGCATCGCACCCAGCGACGTGGCGTACTGGTTCCTGGACCCGGAGGAGACCGCTCCGGGCCGGGCCCGCCGGTTCGCCCGCCGCGCGCTGGCCCGCTGGGGCCTGGAGGAGCTGGGCGATTCGCTGGAGCTGCTGGTCAGCGAGGTGGTCACCAATGCCGTCCGGTACGCGGAGCGGCCGGTGACGCTGCGCCTGCTGCGCACGGACGTGCTGCGCTGCGAGGTCGGTGACGACTCCCCGCAGCTGCCGCGCCAGCGGCGGGCCCGGGACACCGACGAGGGCGGGCGCGGCCTGTTCCTGGTCAACCGCCTGGCCCGGCGGTGGGGGGCGACCCGTTTGAGCAGCGGAAAGGTGGTCTGGTTCGAGCTCCCGTTGCCGGGGGCGCACGAGCGGCGTTGACTGTCAGGAGTACGCGGCACGAGCCGGCTACTCCCGCGGAGGACGCCCGTGAGCCAGGACGACGCGCAGCGGATCCCGTGCACCACGGACGGTGCCGGGATCCCGGTGGCGAGCGACGCCCACTCGCTGACCGTGGGGCCCGACGGGCCGGTCCTGCTCCAGGACCACTACCTGATCGAGAAGATGGCCCAGTTCAACCGGGAGCGGGTCCCGGAGCGGGTGGTGCACGCCAAGGGGGCGGGCGCGTACGGGGTCTTCCAGGTGACGAACGACGTCAGCGAGTTCACCTTCGCGGACCTCTTCCAGCCGGGCCGCCGTACGGAGGTGCTGGCCCGGTTCTCGACGGTGGCCGGTGAGCAGGGCTCGCCCGACACCTGGCGCGACCCTCGCGGTTTCGCCCTGAAGTTCTACACCGCGTGCGGCAACTACGACCTGGTCGGCAACAACACGCCGGTGTTCTTCGTCCGGGACCCGCAGAAGTTCCAGGACTTCATCCGCTCCCAGAAGCGCCGCCCGGACAGCGGGCTGCGCGACCACGACATGCAGTGGGACTTCTGGACCCTCTCCCCCGAGTCGGCGCACATGGTGACCTGGCTGATGGGCGACCGGGGGATCCCGCGTACGTACCGCCACATGAACGGGTACGGCTCGCACACCTACCAGTGGGTGGGCGGGGGCGGTGCGCGGTTCTGGGTGAAGTACCACCTGAGGACCGACCAGGGCGTGGAGTTCCTGACGCAGGCCGACGCCGACCGGATCGCGGGCGAGGACCCCGACTTCCACCGCCGCGACCTCTTCGAGGCGGTCCGCGGCGGGGAGCCGCCGAGCTGGACGATGTACGTCCAGGTGATGCCCTTCGAGGACGCGGCGGACTACCGGTTCGACCCCTTCGACGTGACGAAGGTGTGGCCGCACGGCGACCACCCGCTGATCGAGGTGGGCCGGCTCACCCTGGACCGCAACCCGGAGGACTTCTTCGTGCACGTGGAGCAGGCGGCGTTCGAGCCGTCCAGTCTGGTGCCGGGGATCGGCCCGTCGCCGGACCGGATGCTGCTGGGCCGGCTGTTCTCGTACCCGGACGCGCACCGGTACCGGATCGGCCCGAACTACGCCCAGCTGCCGCCGAACCGGCCCCGCTCGGCGGTGAACTCGTACGCGAAGGACGGGCCGATGCGCTTCGAGCCCTCGGCGGCGGCGCGCCCGTACGCGCCCAACTCCTACGGCGGACCGGCCGCGGACGGCGGGCGGTCCGGCGGGCCGTACGGGTGGGCGGCGGCGGGGGAGCTGGTGCGGGAGGCCCGCTCCCGCCACGCCGAGGACGGCGACTGGGGCCAGGCGGGGACGCTGGTGCGGCGGGTGCTGGACGACGCGGCGCGCGAGCGGCTGGTGTCGAACGCCGCCGGGCACCTGGCGGACGGGGTGAGCGCGGCGGTGCGCGAGCGGGCCTTCCAGTACTGGCGGGCGATCGACCAGGACCTCGGCGACCGGATCGCGGCGCGGTTCTGAAGCGGGAACGGCCGCGGCCCCGCAGCGTGTTCGCTGCGGGGCCGCGGCCGTGTGGGCCGGGCAGGGGGGCTCGCTAGCGCTCCAGCAGGTTCGGCTGGGGCGGCTGGGGCGGGGTCGGCTCCTTCGTCGGCCCGGTCGGCTTGCCCGTCGGCGCGGTCGGCTTGCCGGTCGGCGGCGAGGGCTTGCCGGTCGGCGGGGTCGAGCCGCCGGAGCTGCCCGACGGGTCCGGGGTGCCGGTGGGGCGGGTGCTGCCGGAGCCGGTCGGCGACGGGGAGACGGAGCCGCTGGGGGTGCTCGACGGGGTGGCGGCGCGGGAGGGCGCCGGGGTGCCCATCCTGGCGTCGTCCAGGTCGAACTGGCCCGCGGTCTGGCCCTTGAGCGCGGCCGTCGTGTACGCCTGCCAGATCTGCGCGGGGAAGCTGGAGCCGCCCGCGCGGCCCTTGCCGGCGGTACCGGTCAGGGTGACCTGGCCGTGGGTGTTGGGGTCCTCGCCGAACATCGCGACGACGGTGACCAGTTCCGGGGTGTAGCCGGTGAACCAGGCGGCCACGTTGGACTCGGTGGTACCGGTCTTGCCCGCGGCCTCGTAGGCGGAGCTGCGGACGGCCTTGCCGGAGCCGTTCTCGACGACGCCGGTGAGGACCTTGGTCACGGTGTCGGCGGTGGTGCTGGTGAGCGCCTGGGAGCCGATGGGGGTGACGGGCTTGAACTCGCCGTCCTTGTGCTCGGCCTTCTTGATGATGGTCGGGGTGACCTTCTTGCCGTGGTTGTCGAGGGTGGCGTAGACGGCGGCCATCTCGACGGTGTTGGCGCTCATCGTGCCGAGCGACATGGCGGGCTTGTCGGCCGGCCAGCCCGGGCGGTCGACCATGCCCATGGCGATCGCGGTCTTCTTCACGTTCGTCGGCTTGGCGTCCACGATCATCTGGGCGTACACCGAGTTGACGGAGGAGTTGGTGGCGTCCTGGACCGAGATCATCGGGTCGCCGTAGTTCTCGTTGTCCTGGTTCTGCGGGGCGAACTGGGTGTCGCTGCCGACCACCGGGCGCTTGCTGGTGCCGTCGTAGAGGGTGCTCGGGTTGATCGGGCGCCCGTCCTGGGTCTTCGACCCGTTCTCCAGGGCGGAGGCCAGCACGATCGGCTTGAAGGTCGAACCCGGCTGGAAGTCGGTGCGCAGGGCGTTGCTCGCCGCCTTCTCCGTCAGGCCCACGCCGCCGTACATCGCGACGATGTGGCCGGTCTTGGCGTCGACGGAGGTGGCGCCGGCCTGGACGCTCTGGTCCTGGGGCCGGTTCTTGGTGTCCTTGCGGTCGAGCTTGGACTCCAGCTCGTCCTGGACGGCCTTCTCCAGCGCGGCCTGCTTCTTCTTGTCGATGGCGAGGGTGATCGTCCAGCCGCCGGCGTTGATCTCGGCGTCCTTGATCCCCTGCCGGTTCATCTCGACCTCGGCGGCCTGGATCAGGTAGCCCTTCTGCCCGTCCATGCCCGGACGCGGCTTGGGCTTGATCGGCTCCTGGAACTGCATGGCCTTGCGCTTGGCCGCGTCCAGCTTGCCCATCTCGACCATGTTGTCGAGGACGGCGTTGAAGCGGATCATGACCAGCCGCTTGCCGTTGGGGCCGGCGGTCGCCCAGTCGTACTGGCTGGGGGCCTGGATGACGGCGGCGAGGTACGCGCCCTGCTCCAGGGTCAGCTTGTCGGAGTCGACGCCGTAGTAGGCCTGGGCGGCGGCCTGGATGCCGTACGCGTTGCGGCCGTAGAAGTTGGTGTTCAGGTAACCGGCGAGGATGTCGGGCTTCTCCATCCGCTGGTCGACCTTGAGCGAGATGATCAGCTCGCGCAGCTTGCGCGTCGGCGACTGGTCCTGGGTCAGGTAGTAGTTCTTGACGTACTGCTGGGTGATCGTCGAACCGCCGGCCGTGCCCTTGCCGCGGACCGTGTTGACGAGGCCGCGGGCCACGCCCATGACGTCGACGCCGCGGTCCGTGTAGAAGGTCTTGTTCTCGATCGCGATGAACGCGGTGCGGACGTCCTCGGGGATCTTGTCGATCGTGACGATCTCGCGGTTCATGTCGCCGGTGCGGGCCATGATCGAACCGTCGGCGTACTTGTACGTGTTGCTCTGGAGCGTGGCGGTCTTGTTCGGGTCGCTCGGCTCGTCCACGGAGAAGTAGAGGGCTACGGCCGCGACCACCAGGAGGAGGATGCCGCCGAGGAAAGTCCCCAGCAGCGTCTTCCAGTTGAGGAAGCGGCGTATGCCGCTGCGCTTCCCGGTCGCCTTGCCCGTGCGCCCGCCGGCGCGCCCGCTCGGCGCTTTCCGCGCACCGCGTTGCTGCTGCGCCCGTCGCGCATCTGCTCGGCCCATCGCTCCCGCTCCGCTCGATTACCCCCCCGACGTCAGCTCAGAAAACTAACACCGCAGGCTGTGACAAAGGTTGATCAACCCAGATCAATACCGGTCAATTCGGACGTGAGAATCAGCACCCACTCCGATGGAACCGACGCCCACGATGCCGGAAGGGTTGCGGTGTCCGCAAAAAGTGATATCACTTTGATAGAGCAGCACGGTCGACGACGACCGGACACGACAGACCAAACGGGGGCATTCCATGGCAATCACTACGGACTCGCGACCGAGCGAGGTACGGGAGTTCACGGCGCGCAGCGTCGGCGGCGGACCCGCCCTGCTGCTCGGGCTGGCGGGCGTGGCGGGCGGCGCCGGCCTGCTGGCGGTCGCCGCCGTGTCGGGTGCGACGGCGGTCAAGGCGACGCTGATCCCGCTGGGCGCCCTGCTGATCGTCGCCGCCTTGTTCGCGATGACCGGCCTCAACACCGTGGCCCCGGGCGAGGCCCGGGTCGTCCAGCTGTTCGGCCGCTACCGGGGCACGGTCCGCGCGGACGGACTGCGCTGGGTCAACCCGCTGACCTCGCGCCAGAAGATCTCCACCCGGGTGCGCAACCACGAGACGGCCGTCCTCAAGGTCAACGACGCCTACGGCAACCCGATCGAGCTCGCGGCGGTCGTGGTGTGGAAGGTCTCCGACACCGCGCGCGCCGTCTTCGAGGTCGAGGACTTCACGGAGTTCGTCGAGACCCAGACCGAGGCGGCGGTCCGGCACATCGCGATCGAGTACCCCTACGACTCCCACGACGAGGGCGGCCTGTCGCTGCGCGGCAACGCCGAGGAGATCACCGAGAAGCTCGCGGCCGAGCTGGCGACCCGGGTCGAGGCGGCGGGCGTGGAGATCATCGAGTCCCGCTTCACGCATCTCGCGTACGCTCCGGAGATCGCCTCCGCGATGCTCCAGCGCCAGCAGGCGGGCGCGGTCGTGGCGGCCCGCAAGCAGATCGTCGAGGGCGCGGTGGGCATGGTGGAGCTCGCCCTCACCCGGCTGGCCGAGGAGGACATCGTGGACCTGGACCCGGAGCGCAAGGCCTCCATGGTCTCGAACCTGATGGTGGTGCTCTGCGGCGACCGCGCGGCCACGCCGGTCATCAACACGGGCACCCTCTACCAGTGACCCCCTCCGCCGCCCCCCGCCCCGGCGGCCCCCAGGGCCAGGGGGCCGGTTCCGACTCCGGTTCCGGTTCCGCCCCGGGCCCGGCCGAGGGCAAGCCCGCCCGGGCGGCACGGCAGGCGCGCAAGCAGGTGCTCCTGCGGCTCGACCCGCAGGTCTACGACGCCCTCGCGCGCTGGGCCGGCGAGGAGCTGCGCAGCGCGAACGCGCAGATCGAGTTCCTGCTGCGCAGGGCCCTGTCCGAGTCGGGGCGGCTCCCCGGCGGCGCCGCCCCGATCCCCCCGCGCGGCCGCCCCCGCAACGCGCCGGATTCCTGAGCCGGTACGCCCGTAAGCCCGTAAGCCCATCCAGGCCCGCCGACCCGCCGTCGGCGGGCCTCTGGCGTGCCCGCTGGGCGTATCCGCACGTCAGATGACTATTCACCATGCGTATACACGGCGTGTATAGTCGCCGCCATGTCCATCGGCCACACCCTGCTCGGCCTCCTGGAGGCCGGCCCGCGCCACGGTTACGACCTCAAGCGCGCCTTTGACGAGACCTTCGGCCACGACCGTCCCCTCGCCTACGGGCAGGTCTACTCGACCATGTCCCGGCTCCTGAAGAACGGCCTCGTCGAGGTCGACGGGGTCGAGAGCGGCGGCGGCCCCGAGCGGAAGCGGTACGCGATCACCGACGCCGGCGTCACCGACGTCGAGCACTGGCTCTCCCAGCCCGAGAAGCCCGAGCCGTACCTCCAGTCGACCCTGTACACCAAGGTGGTCCTGGCGCTGCTCACCCACCGCAGCGCCAACGAGCTCCTCGACACCCAGCGCGCCGAGCACCTGCGGCTGATGCGCATCCTGACCCAGCGCAAGCGCAAGGGCGACATCGCCGACCAGCTGGTCTGCGACCACGCCCTGTTCCACCTGGAGGCCGACCTGCGCTGGCTGGAGCTCACCGCCGCCCGCCTCGACCAGCTCGCCCGGGAGGTACGCCGATGACCCCGGCCGGCACGCTGCTCGCCGCCGCGGACCTGCGCAAGTCCTACGGGCCCACCAAGGCCCTGGACGGCGCCGGGTTCTCCATCCACCCCGGCGAGGTCGTCGCCGTCATGGGGCCCTCCGGTTCCGGCAAGTCGACGCTGCTGCACTGCCTCGCCGGGATCGTCACCCCGGATTCCGGCAGCGTCACCTACGCCGGACGGGAGCTGTCCGTGATGAACGACGCCGGACGCAGCGCGCTGCGCCGCAGCGAGTTCGGCTTCGTCTTCCAGTTCGGCCAGCTCGTCCCCGAGCTGACCTGCGTGGAGAACGTGGCCCTGCCGCTGCGCCTCGCCGGGACCCGGCGCAAGGAGGCCGAGGGGACCGCGCTGCGCTGGATGGAGCGGCTCCAGGTCGAGGACCTCGCCGCCAAGCGCCCCGGCGAGATCAGCGGCGGCCAGGGCCAGCGGGTGGCCGTGGCACGGGCCCTGGTCACCGGACCCCGGGTGATCTTCGCGGACGAGCCCACGGGCGCCCTGGACTCCCTCAACGGCGAGCTGGTGATGCAGCTCCTCACCGAGGCCGCCCGGTCCGCGAACGCCGCCGTCGTCCTCGTCACGCACGAGACCCGCGTCGCCGCGTACTCCGACCGCGAGATCGTCATACGCGACGGCCGCTCCCGCGACATGGAGCCGGTCATATGAGCGCGCCCGGCAAGGCCCTCGTGTGGTCCCGGGACCTCGCCATGGGCGCCCGGTTCGCCCTCGGCGGCGGCCGCGAGGGGTGGCTGCGGACCCTGTTCACCGGTGTCGGCGTCGGCCTCGGCGTCGCGCTGCTGCTGATCAGCACGGCCGTGCCGGGCGCGCTCACCGCCCGCCAGCAGCGCGGCGACGCCCGCTCCCTCCTCGGCGCCCCCACGGCGGCGGCGCCGGGCCGCGACACCCTGCTGATAGCCCGGGCCGACATGACGTACCGCGGCCAGGACATCGAGGGCCGGCTGCTGAAGCCGGAGGGCCCCGACGCCCCGCTGCCGCCGGGGCTGAGGGCCTTCCCCGCCCCCGGCGAGCTGGCCGTCTCCCCCGCCCTGCGCGAGCTGCTGCGGTCCGCGGACGGCGCCCTGCTGCGCGAACGCCTCGACGGCGGGATCGCCGGGGTCATCGGCGACGCCGGCCTGACCGGCCCGGCCGAGCTCGTCTTCTACCGGGGCGCCGACAGCCTCCCGGCGACCGAGCCGGGCGAGTTCCGCGTCCAGCGCGTCACCGGCTTCGCCCCCGATCCGCGGCGCACGGAGCTCAGCCCGGTGCTGATGCTCACGGTCCTGCTGACCTTCGTCGCCCTGCTGCTGCCGGTCACCGTGTTCATCGCCGCCGCCGTCCGCTCCGGCGGGGAACGGCGCGACCAGCGGCTCGCCGCGCTGCGCCTGGTCGGCGCCGACGGGCGGACGGTCCGCCGGATCGCGGCCGGCGAGGCGCTGGCCGGAGCGGTGGCCGGGCTGCTGCTGGGCTCCGCGTTCTTCGTGGCCGGCCGACGGCTGGTCGGCTCCCTCTCCTTCGGTCAGCGCAGCGTCTTCCCGGCCGACCTGACCCCCGCGCCGGGGCTGGTCGCCCTGGTGGCCCTCGCGGTGCCGGCCGCGGCCGTGGCCGTGACCCTGTTCACGCTGCGCGGGGTGGTCATCGAGCCGCTGGGCGTCCTGCGGACGGCTGTGCCGCGCCGGCGCCGCGTGTGGTGGCGGCTGCTGCTGCCGCTCGGCGGGCTCGGGCTGCTCCTGCCGCTGGCGAAGCGCGGCATCGACGGCGGCCGGTTCAACCAGTGGCAGGTCAGCGGTGGCGTGGTGCTGCTGCTGGTCGGGGTCACCGCCCTGCTCCCCTGGCTGCTGGAACGCTGCGTCGGCCGGATGCGCGGCGGGCCCGTCTCGTGGCAGCTGGCCGTGCGCCGCCTCCAGGTCTCCAGCGGCCCCTCCGCGCGCCTGGTCAACGGCATCGCGGTGGCGGTCGCCGGGGCCATCGCCCTCCAGATGCTCTTCTCGGGCGTCGAGGGCGAACTCACCGAGGAGACCGGGCAGGACCCGTCCCGCGCCTCGGTCGCGGTCATGATGCACGGCGGCACCGAGGCCGGTCTCGAAGCCCTCGGCCGGCGGATCGCCGGGACCCCGGGCGTCGCCCGGGCCGTCCCGCTGAACACCGTGGGCATCGCCCGGCAGGTCCCGAGCCCCGGCTCGCCCGACCTGACCATCGGCACCTGCGAGGCGCTCACCGAGGTCGCGGAGCTCGGCCCCTGCCGGGACGGTGACGTGTTCGTCCTCGGCGGCGGCCCGCTGGAGGGGGCCGTCGCTCCCGGGGACCGGGTCTTCGCCGGCGACGTCAGGATCACCCCGCAGGCCTCGGCCGCCCTGGGCGGGAAGACCGTCGAGTGGACCGTCCCGGCCGGCGCCCGCACCGTCCGCCCCCGCGAGGACCCGACGGGCAGGCTCCGCACCGGCCTGCTGGCCACCCCGTCCGCCGCGCCGAAGGACATGGGGCGCGCCCAGTTCGCGCAGGTCTACGTCCAGCTCGACGACTCCGTGCCGGGCGCGCTGGAGCGGGTGCGCACCGCGGCCTTCAAGGCGGACCCCTTCGCCACGGCCATGACCCTGCGGTCCACGCAGCAGTACCGCGCGTTCACCGGGATCCGGGCCGGGCTGTTCTTCGGCGCGGCCGGCGTCCTGGTCCTGATCGGCACCAGCCTGCTGGTCGGCCAGCTGGAGCAGCTGCGCGAGCGCAGGAGGCTGCTCGCCGCCCTGGTCGCCTTCGGGACCAGGCGCTCGACGCTGTGCCTGTCGGTGCTCTGGCAGACGGCCCTGCCGGTGGCCGTCGGGCTGGTCCTGGCGGCGGGGGCCGGCATCGGGCTGGGCTCGGTGCTGATGGGGATGGCGCACGTCCCGGTGCGGGTCGAGTGGACCCAGGTGCTCCTGCTGACCGGCACCGGCGCGGGGCTGGTCGCGGCGGTCACCCTGCTGAGCCTGCCGCCGCTGCTGCGGCTGATGCGCCCGGACGGGCTGCGTACGGAGTAGCGCGCGGAGCCGTACGCCCGCTCCCGGCCTACTCGGCGGGCCACACCGGGAGCGGGCGTACGGCTTCGCGCAGGGCCGCCGCGATGGCCCGGAACTCCTCCTGCCGGGCCGTCCCCGTCCGCATGGCCAGCGCGATCCGCCGCGAGGGCGCGGGTTCGGCGAAGTAGCCGGTGGCCAGGTACTCGTTGCGCGCGGTCTCCAGCCGCAGCGCGGTGCGCGGCAACAGGGTCACGCCCAGCCCTCCGGCGACCAGTTGTACGAGGGTGGACAGCCCGGCGGCGGTCGTGGTGACGGCGGCCCCCTCGGCCCGGCCCGCCTCGCGGCAGATGTCGAGGGCCTGGTCGCGCAGGCAGTGCCCCTCGTCGAGCAGCAGCAGCCGCAGGTCGCGCAGTTCCTCGCGCGGGATGTCGCGCCGCCCGGCGAGCGGGTGCTCGCGGGGTGCCAGGAGGACGAAGTCCTCGTCGAAGACGGGCAGTTCGGTGACCCCGGGGACACCGAGCGGCACGGCGAGCAGCAGCAGGTCGAGCCGCCCGCCGGCCAGTCCCTCCAGCAGCGAGGAGGTCTGCTCCTCGTGCACCTGGAGGTCCATCCGGGGGTAGCGCCGGTGGAACAGTCCGAGCACGGTCGGCAGCAGGTACGGGGCGACCGTGGGGATCACCCCGAGCCGCATGATCCCGGTGAAGGGGGCCCGTACGGCCTCGGCCTCCTCCAGCAGGCCGCCCATGGCGTCGAGCACCGTCCGGGCCCGGGCCGCGATCCGCTCGCCCGCCGGGGAGAGCAGCACCTTGCGGGTGGTGCGCTCCAGCAGCTGGACGCCGAGGGCCTCCTCCAGCGCGGAGACGGCTCCGGAGAGCGCGGGCTGGCTCATGCCGATGGCCGCGGCCGCGTCCCGGAAGTGCAGGTGTTCGGCGACGGCCGCGAAAGCGCGCAGCTGCGCCAGCGTCGGCTGCTTCTGTCCTCTGCTGCTGACGGCCACTGACAGGTACCTCCGATCACCTGCCACAAGAGTAGGCCGTGTCCTCCGGACCAGGCCGCTCCGGCCGCTCCCCCGGGCCCCGCGCTGCGGGCCTCCCCGCGGCGCATGAGAGTGGAGGTAGGGCAGGAAGGGCCGGCCGCGGCCTTCGCCCGGGAGGCAGCCATGAGGAACAGGCTCCTGCAGATCGTCGCCCTCGCCCCGCTGGCGGCCTCACCGCTGGTCCTGGGCCCGGCGCTGCCGGCCCACGCCGCGCCGGCGGCACCCGCGGCCGGCACGTGCAACGTCGCGGAGAGTGGTTACTACAAGCCGCCGGACAACTGGACGCTCAACGGCAGCGGGTTCACCGGGCCCACCGTCGCGGTCACGGGCGACAACGGCTACAGCAATCCCACCGCCAAGGTCACGGGCGGCTCCGTATCGCTCCACCCCCTGCCCCCGGGCCACTACACGGTCGCGGGCGTGACCTGCGCGGGCGGGACGGACCCCGCGAAGGACGGCACGGACAGGGGCGGGGACGCGAAGGCCCAGTACGACAAGGGCTTCCAGAAGGGCTTCCGGACGATCAGGGCACACTGCGACGCCAAGCCGCCGCAGACCCTGGGCGAGGTCGACCCCGACTGGCAGGCGGGCTACGACGCCGGCGCGAAGCTGGCCGCCAATACGTTCTGCGGAGGCAAGCAGGACGGGCAGACGGGGACCTCCGAGTAGGACAAGGCTGCCGAGAACCGATCACCCTCCGCCATTTTCTGCCCGTACATGGACATTGATAGGGAAGCCTGATCACCCCAGTCACCGTTTGCAATTTCTGCGATCAATGCTGCCTGTGCCAGCATGTGAGACCGTCCAACCCCTCAGGGAAAGCCCCCAAAAGGGACTACTTTCCCATTTCGCAAGGAGAGCACGTGCTCACTGTCGGTGACAAGTTCCCCACGTACGATCTGACCGCCTGCGTCTCCCTCGACGCCGACAAGCAGTTCGCGCAGATCGACCACAAGTCCTACGAGGGCAAGTGGCGCGTGGTGTTCTTCTGGCCTGCCGACTTCACCTTCGTGTGCCCGACCGAGATCGCCGCGTTCGGCAAGCTGAACGACGAGTTCGCGGACCGCGACGCGCAGATCCTCGGCGTCTCCGGCGACTCCGAGTACGTCCACCACGCCTGGCGCAAGGACCACGCCGACCTGCGTGACCTGCCCTTCCCGATGCTGGCCGACGTCAAGCACGACCTGATGCAGGCCTGCGGCGTCGAGGGCGAGGACGGCTTCGCCAAGCGCGCGGTCTTCATCGTCGACCCGAACAACGAGATCCAGTTCGCCATGGTGACCGCCGGTTCCGTGGGCCGTAACCCCAAGGAGGTCCTGCGGGTCCTCGACGCCCTGCAGACCGACGAGCTGTGCCCCTGCAACTGGACCAAGGGCGACGACACCCTGAACGCCGGCGCCCTGCTGGCCGGTGAGTGACGGATGTCCCTCGACACCCTGAAGTCGGCCATACCTGACTTCGCCAAGGACCTGAAGCTGAACCTCGGTTCGGTCATCGGCAACCAGGACACCCTGACCCAGCAGCAGCTGTGGGGCACCGTCCTGTCCTGCGCGATCGCCGCCCGCTCCCCGCGCGTCCTGCGTGAGCTGGAGCCGGAGGCCAAGGCCGCGCTGTCCCCGGAGGCGTACAACGCCGCCAAGTCCGCCGCCGCGGTCATGGCGATGAACAACGTCTTCTACCGGACGCGCCACCTGCTCTCCGACCCGGAGTACGGCACGCTGCGCGCGGGCCTGCGGATGAACGTCATCGGCAACCCGGGCGTGGAGAAGGTCGACTTCGAGCTGTGGTCGCTCGCGGTCTCCGCGATCAACGGCTGCGGCCAGTGCCTGGACTCGCACGAGCAGGTCCTGCGCAAGGCGGGCGTCGACCGCGAGACGGTCCAGGAGGCCTTCAAGATCGCCTCGGTGATCCAGGCCGTCGCCGTCACCCTCGACGCGGAAGCGGCCCTGGCCGCCGAGTAGTCACCCGCAGGAGTGCTCCTGCGCGCCACCGTGCCCCCGCTGCCCTTCCGGGCCGCGGGGGCACGTCGCGTCGCGGGTCACTTCTTGCGACGCAGCCGGTCCATCAGCGCGCGCATGTCCTCGACCATCGCCGCCTTGAGGGCGGTCTCGTCGAGGTCGCCGTCCTCGCCGTCCTGGTCCACCCACCACGTGACCCGGATGGTGAACACGGCCCCGCCGTCCAGCACCTGGAGCCGGGGCCCGGCCTCCTGCCCTGAGAACACCGCCCGCTCGCCGAGGCCGGGAACCTGTTCCGGCACGACGGACGGCGAGCGCAGGTTCTCGTTGAGGACGGGTCCGGAGCCGAACTCGGCCTCGGGGTCGGTCTTCTTGTGCAGCTCGACCAGCACCTGGGCGTCGTGCGTGAAGGGCCGGTCCTGCCGCCCCCCGATCGAGTAGCAGTGCGACCAGTCCAGTGCCGCGTCCTCCCCGTGGCTCGGCATGCCCACACCGAGGCCCCCGAGCACCGCCCCCACCGCCTTCAGCGGGACCTCCCCGCACAGCTGCTCGCTGTGCCGGTACGCGACGGGCGGCCCGGCGGCGGCGTGACGTTCCTGCACCACCAGCGCCCCCGCCCACACGGCGGAGGCCAGCACGGCCCCGCCCAGGGCCCAGAGCCAGGGAGCGCGCCGGCGCCCCTCCCGGCCCCCGGGCCGCGCCGGCGGGCCGGCGAGCTCGGCCGGGGAGCCGTCGGTCCACTCCCCTTCGAGCTCAGGCTCGCTGATCATCCCCGGCCTCCAGCGCGGCGGCCCGTACCGCCGTGGCCCCGTGCGGGCCCGGACCCGTGGCGGCGGCGACCCCGTGGTTCCGCTCGCGCGAATAGGCCCTCAGGTAGACCACCACGGTGTTGGTGACGGCCACCAGCGGCACCGCGACGACGGCTCCGCCGATGCCCGCGATCATCCCGCCGGCCGCCACCGCGAGCACCACCGCGAGCGGGTGGACCCGTACGGCCCGGCCGAGGATGAAGGGCTGGAGCACGTGCCCCTCGATCTGCTGGACCGCCAGCACCACGCCCAGCACCGCGAGCGCGATGACGGGCCCCTGCGTCACCAGCGCCACGACCACGGCGAGCGCGCCGGAGATCACGGCGCCGACGAGCGGGATGAAGGCGAACAGGAAGATGAACACGGCCAGCGGAACGGCCATCGTCACGTCGAGGAAGTACAGCCCGAGGCCGATGAACACGGCGTCGATCAGCGCGACGAGCACCGTGCCGCGCACGTACGCGGTCAGCGTGCGCCAGGCGCGCGGGCCCGCGCCCGCGGCACCGGGGCGGGCGGCGGCCGGGACGAGGCCCAGCACCCAGGTCCAGATCTTCTTGCCGTCGTAGAGCAGGAAGAGCGTCGAGAACATCGCGAGCAGCATGCCCGTCATCACCTCGACGAGCACCGTCACGCCCTGCAGGCCGGCGGAGGTGATCTCCTCGGTGTTGGTGCCGATGGTCTCGCTGAGGTTCTTCGCGATGTCGTTGATCTGCTTCTCGGTCACGTGGAACGGACTGTCCAGTGCCCAGCTCTTGAGCTCGTTGATGCCCTCGCGGAGCCGGTTGGAGAGGTCGTCGAGGTTCTCCATGACCTGCCAGACCACGAACCAGCCGACCAGCCCGATGACGACGAAGCCGAGGATCGCCGTGACGGCCGTGGCGAGCCCGCGCGGCAGGCCGAGCCGGCGCAGCCGCACCACGAACGGCTGGAGCAGCGCGGTGACGAGCAGGGCGGCGGCGAAGGCGAGGACGACCAGGCGGACTTCGCTGATCACCTTCATCAGGACCCAGACCATCCCGGCGAGCAGCAGCAGCCGCCAGCTCGCCTCGGCGGCGACCCGAACCCCCCACGGGATGACGGTCACCGGGTCGGGCCGCGCGGGCGCCCCGTGCCCGCCCGGCGCCACGGCGTCCTCCGCCGCCGCCGACGGGGCGGGGGCGGGGGCGGGGGCGGGGGCGGGCAGCGGCGGTTCGCCAGCGGCCTCGGCCTCGACCTCGGCACGCCGTTCGTCCAGGGCCGCCTCCATCCGGCTCAGCCTGCTGCCGAGCCGGCCGAGCCAGCCTGCCCTCTTCGCCATGTCGTTCCTTTCCCCCCGCCCAGCGGTGACACCTCGCACGACCGTACACGCGAGGAACCCCACACCGTTGGACGGTGCGGGGTTCCCCGAGGTTGTACGCGGGCCCTATGCCAGGGCTCTAGTACCAGCCGTTGGCCTGGTGGAAGCTCCAGGCGCTGCACGGGCTGCCGTAGCGCTCGTTCATGTAGCCCAGGCCCCACTTGATCTGGGTGGCCGGGTTGGTGCGCCAGTCGGAGCCGGCCGAGGCCATCTTCGAACCGGGGAGCGCCTGGACCAGACCGTAGGCTCCCGAGGAGGAGTTGACGGCCTTGTAGTTCCAGGTGGACTCCTGGTTGATGATGTTCGAGAAGCACTGGAACTGGCCCGCCGGGACCAGCTGGCGCGCGATGTCCTTGACCTGGGCGACCGTGTAGGAGCCCTGGACCGGGAAGTCGCCGGCGTCGCGGGCCGCGGACCGGCTGGCGACCTCGCCCTCCTCGTCGCGCTGCTCCTTGAGCTTGGCGTCGGCCTCGGCCTTCTTCGCCTGCTCGGCCTTCTCGGCCTCCGCCTTCTTGGACTTGGCGTCCTCGGCGGCCTGGATGCGGGCGGCCTCCTCCACCGAGCGCTTGGCGTCGGCGTCGGCGGCGTGGGCGATGCTGTCGGCCTGCTGCGCCAACGTGGCGCTCTGAACCTGGGCCTGCTCGCCGACCGGGAGGTCGGTGAGGAGAGTCGCGCCGGAAGCGGTCGTCTCGATGTCGTTGGATGCGGCATCGCCAGTGGCGACGCCCACGACTGCGCCGACGGTGGTGACCGCGGTGGCCGAAGCCACTGCGAACCCCCGGACCGAGATCCGGCTCACACGGTGTCCTTCCAGCAGCGTCCGCAGTGACCGCGCGGTCGCAAGAGTGCCCCCTCGACACTGGTCTCCGTGGTGTTGAGGTCACTGGAGACGCTGGCCCGTGGGCAACTCCCTCGCGGGGGCTGCCTGCTGTACCGGGCGGCATACGGACATCGGCTGTGGAGTTGTTCGTACTGCGCGCATCTCAACCGGAGATACAAGGGTGCCGTATGCGGGGCCTGACGGAAACCAGACTCTGCCGGACCTCGACGCCGCAAGGCAATTCCGCGTTGCGTGTGAAAGGTCACACCTGCTGTGATGCCGGTGATTCGGGAAAACACCTGTGCAGCAGGGCGCCGCCCGGCTAGGCTCCTGCGCCTTTGCCGGGCGGCGCCAACTGACCGTCCCGCTATGGGGGTTTTACCCCGTTCCCTCCTAGAGGGTCTCCAGCATCTCCGTCACCAGGGCGGCGATCGGGGAGCGCTCGGAGCGGGTCAGCGTCACGTGGGCGAAGAGCGGATGCCCCTTCAGCTTCTCAACGACGGCGACCACTCCGTCGTACCGGCCGACGCGCAGATTGTCGCGCTGGGCCACGTCGTGGGTGAGAACAACCCGCGAATTGGCCCCGATTCGGGACAGAACGGTCAGCAGGACGTTGCGCTCCAGGGACTGGGCCTCGTCCACGATGACGAACGCGTCGTGCAGCGAGCGGCCGCGGATGTGCGTGAGCGGCAGGACCTCCAGCATCCCGCGCCCGAGCACCTCCTCGATGACCTCGCGCCCGGCGACCGCCGAGAGGGTGTCGAAGACCGCCTGCGCCCAGGGGCTCATCTTCTCGGCCGCGTCTCCGGGCAGGTACCCGAGGTCCTGGCCGCCGACCGCGTACAGCGGACGGAAGACCATGACCTTCTGGTGCTGCCTCCGCTCCAGCACCGCTTCCAGCCCCGCGCACAGCGCCAGCGCCGACTTGCCGGTGCCGGCCCGGCCGCCCATCGAGATGATCCCGATCTCCGGGTCGAGGAGCAGGTCCAGGGCGATGCGCTGCTCGGCGCTGCGCCCGTGCAGCCCGAAGGCCTCGCGGTCGCCCCGTACGAGCTTCACGTTGCCGTCGGCCGTGACCCGGCCCAGGGCCTTGCCGCGCTCGGACTGGAGGACCAGCCCGGTGTGCACGGGCAGTTCCGCGGCCTCCGGTACGTAGAGCCGCTCCTCGGAGTAGAGGAGGTCCACCTGCTCCCCCGACAGGGCGAGCTCGCTCATGCCGGTCCAGCCGGCGTCGGTGATGGCGAGCTCCGCGCGGTACTCCTCGGCGAGCAGCCCCACGGAGGAGGCCTTGATGCGCAGCGGGAGATCCTTCGAGACGACCGTGACGTCGTAGCCCTCGGCCTGGAGGTTGCGGGCGACCGCGAGGATCCGCGAGTCGTTGTCCCCGAGCCGGAAGCCCGCCGGCAGGACGCCGGGGTCGGAGTGGTTGAGCTCGACGCGCAGGGTGCCGCCCAGATCTCCCAGCGGGATGGGGGCGTCGAGGCGACCGTAGCGGACCCGGAAGTCGTCGAGCAGGCGCAGGGCCTGACGGGCGAAGTAGCCGAGTTCGGGATGGTGCCTCTTGGCCTCCAACTCGGTGATCACCACGATCGGGAGCACGACCTCGTGCTCGTCGAAGCGGGAGAACGCGTTGGGGTCTGCCAGCAGGACGCTGGTGTCGAGGACGTAGGTCCGCCTGTCGGGCAGGCGGCGCTTTGTGCTGGTCACCACGGAAGGACGTACCCCCTCGGAAGAGGTCGGGCCATGAAGACCGGACCGGTCATCGGCGCCAGTGCCAGGGCCGAATCCCGGCCCTCCAATCCGTCCGTGCGAACCGCACGCGCGTCCTGGTGCAAAGGGCCTCCCGGGCGGACGGCCCTGTGCCGTCCGCTGAGACTCGACACCCGTGGATCGGGCGTCGACCTGCCTGGGTTATGCCCTCGAACGTGCGGTGCCATGCCATGGCATATGACGGACGCTCGGTGAATCCCTGGTGAAGGGTTCGCGTGGGGCCGAGGGGGTGTCCTGGGGGTGGGTCAGGTGCCGTAGCGCCGGTGGCGGGCGGCGTAGTCGCGCAGGGCGCGCAGGAAGTCGACCTTGCGGAAGGCCGGCCAGAAGACCTCGCAGAAGTAGTACTCGGAGTGGGCGCTCTGCCACAGCATGAACCCGGACAGCCGCTGCTCGCCGCTGGTGCGGATCACCAGGTCGGGATCGGGCTGGCCGCGGGTGTAGAGGTGCTCCGCGATGTGGTCGATGTCCAGGACCTCGGCGAGCTCCTCGAAGGAGGTGCCCTTCTCGGCGTGCTCCAGCAGGAGCGAGCGGACCGCGTCGGCGATCTCCTGCCGGCCGCCGTAGCCCACGGCGACGTTGACGAGTATCCCGTCGATGTCGTGGGTGGCCTGCTCGGCCTCCTTCAGCACCGTCTGGGTCCGCGCGGGCAGGATGTCCAGGTTGCCCACGTGGTGGACGCGCCAGCGGCCGTCCTCGGCGAGGCCCCGGACCGTGTTCTCGATGATGTTGAGCAGCGGCCGGAGCTCGACCTCCGGCCGGTCCAGGTTGTCCGTGGAGAGCATCCACAGGGTGACGACCTCGACGTCCGTCTCGGTGCACCAGCCGAGCATCTCGGAGATCTTGTCGGCGCCGGCCTGGTGGCCCTGCTCCGTCGTACCTCCGGACGCCTTGGCCCAGCGCCTGTTCCCGTCCAGGATGACGCCGATGTGCTTGGGCGACGCGTCATGGTCGAGGCGGCCTTCCACCCGGCGTGCATAGAGCCTGTACACCAGGTCGCGCAGCTTCACGATCTTCGAGCCCCTCCGTGCAATGCCCCCGTGCGAATTGCGGTCTCCCCCGAGTCCGCCACATTACTGCGCGCCGGGATCGGGTACCCAACTCGGCCCGTCACAAGTCCGTGATAGCAAGGACATCGTGACTGATAACAATCCCTATCGGGCAGAGCCCTCGCGCTACGACTCCATGCACTACCGGCGCACGGGTCGCAGCGGCCTCAAGCTCCCGGCGATCTCCCTGGGCCTCTGGCACAACTTCGGGGACGACCGGTCCCTCGAGTCCCAGCGCGCCATCCTGCGCCGCGCCTTCGACCTCGGCGTGACCCACTTCGACCTGGCCAACAACTACGGCCCGCCGCCCGGCTCCGCCGAGCTGAACTTCGGCAAGATCTTCGCCCAGGACTTCGCGCGCTACCGCGAGGAGCTGGTGCTCTCCACCAAGGCCGGCTACTTCATGCACCCCGGCCCGTACGGCGAATGGGGCAGCCGCAAGTACCTCCTCGGCTCGCTCGACGCCTCGCTGAAGCGGATGGGCGTGGACTACGTCGACGTCTTCTACTCGCACCGCTTCGACCCGGCGACCCCGCTGGAGGAGACCATGGGCGCGCTCGCGTCCGCGGTCCAGCAGGGCAAGGCGCTGTACGTCGGCGTGTCCTCCTACACGGCGGAGCAGACGGCGGAGGCCGCGCGGATCCTGACGGACATGGGCGTGCGCCCGCTGATCCACCAGCCCTCGTACTCCATGATCAACCGCTGGACGGAGGAGGACGCGCTGCTGGACACCCTGGAGGAGGCCGGCATGGGCTGCATCTCCTTCGCGCCGCTCGCGCAGGGCATGCTGACCGGCAAGTACCTCCAGGGCATCCCGGAGGACTCCCGGGCGGCCGCGGGCAAGTCCCTGAACCCCGAGCTGCTCTCGGAGGACGTGGTGCGCCGCCTGCGCGGCCTGAACGACATCGCGGCCCGCCGCGGCCAGTCGCTGGCCCAGCTGGCGCTCACCTGGGTGCTGCGCGACGAGCGGATGACCTCCGCGCTGATCGGCGCGTCGAGCGTGAAGCAGCTGGAGGAGAACATCGCCGCGCTGGCCGGTGCGCCGCTCACGGAGCAGGAGCTGAAGGAGATCGACTCCTTCGCGGTGTCCACCCCCGGCACCAACATCTGGGCCCAGCGCGGCTGACCTGCGCTTTTGCCCTGAGGGTGCGTGGAACGAAAAACGGGCCGGTCCGTGGGGGGGATACGGACCGGCCCGAGGGGGGGGTTCCACCATAACCCTTCGTAAAGCGTCCTGCGTGCATTGCCGCAAAACGATTACGCTCCGAATCCGCCCAGCAGCACTCCGGTGAGGGCTCCGGCGGCCATGAAGGGGCCGAAGGCGAAGCCCTGGTCACGGCCCGCGCGGCCGCCCAGCACCAGGCCGAGGCCGTATACGGCGCCGTAGAGCAGCCCCAGGAACGCCCCGGCCGCCCATACCCCCCACCCGTACCACCCAAGAGCGACCCCCAGCGCGAGCGCCAGCTTGACGTCGCCCAGCCCCATCCCGGCCGGGTTGATCAGGAACAGCACGAGGTACGAGGCCCCGAGCGCGAGCCCGCCCAGCAGCGCGAGCCGCCAGGACCCGGCGGCGCCCGGGAGCAGCGCGGCCGCGCCGAGCAGTGCGGTGGAGGCTGCGGCCAGGGGGAGGGTGAGCACGTCCGGCAGCCGGTGCACGGCGAGGTCGACGAGGGCCAGCAGCACCAGCACGGGCGCGAGCGCGACGAACACCGCCGCCTCGGGGCGCGGGCCGACGCCCGCCGCGAGGGCCGCGCAGGGGGCGGCGGTGAGGAGGGCGGCCCACCCGGCGCGGCGGCCGTAGCGCCGCGCCGCCGGCCCACCGGCCCCGCCGGGGTCGCACCGGGCGGGCCCGAGCCACCCCCGCAGCGGGTGCCCGTCGGGGCAGTGCCCGCGCCAGGGCTCGCCCGGGGCCACCGAGAGCCGGTACGCGGCGCGGGGCAGCGCCAGGCCGGCGGTGGCGCCGTACGCGGCGGCGGCGAGGGTGATCACGAGTGCGCCCATCCGGCGACGGTAGGCCGCCGGGCCGCTCCGCGGGATGGGCCCGGGGGCCCAACGCCGCCGCCCCCGCAGGCGGGGCCACGGACACGGCTCTACCGCGCCCGCGCCTCGAACGCCGGCGGGGCTGGACAGCCGGCCCCCTAGGGGGGGTCTGGTGGATCAGGGCCGGGCCCGGGCCGCCTGGCACCCCCTAGGGTGAGCCGCATGGCGTACTGGCAGGACGGCCCCGGCACCCTCCTCATCGGCACCACGGCGGTCCCCCTGGAGGTCGCCGCCTCCTACCGGGCCCGCACCCGCGGCCTGCTCGGCCGGGACGGCGTCGAGGGGGCGCTGCTGCTGACGCCGGCGGGGAGCGTGCACACCTTCCGGATGCGGTTCCCGATCGACGTGGCCTACCTCGACCGCCGGATGCGCGTGATCGCACTGACCACCATGGTCCCGGGCCGCCTGGGCCTGCCCCGGCTCCGCTCCCGGCACGTGCTGGAGGCCGAGGCGGGGGCCATGGCCGCGTGGGGCCTGGCCGTGGGGAGCCCCGTCGCCGTCTCGACGTCTGGACGTCCCGGCACGGGGCGGTAGGTTGGGGCGGTTGAGCTGGGGTCTCAGGGGAGCGGCATGACGGAGAACGCGCGGATCAAGGCGCTTGAGCAGATCATGCCGGCGACGCACGGCGCCGACGAGGACGTCGACTGGCAGGCGGCCGAGGCCGTCTGGGGAACCCGTTTCCCCTCCGACTTCGTCGCGTTCATGGGGCGTTACGGCGCCGGCTCCATCAACGGCGAGGCCGGCATCCTGCTGCCGCTGCCCAAGCCCGGACTCCAGTGGGACCCGGCCGAGATGGCCGAGGAGACCGCCAACGCGCGGCAGCTCTGGGAGGCCGGGGGCGGCCGGGCCGCGTTCGGCGTGGACCCGGAGTCGATCATCGCCTGGGGCGTCACCGGCGGGTCCGACATCCTGTGCTGGCTCACCACCGACCCGGACCCGGACCGCTGGCCGGTGCTGGTCGTCGGCCGGCACACCGCCGACGCCTTCGCCGTCCACCCGTACGGCATGGCCGAATTCCTGCTCCGGCTCTGCTCCGACGAGTTCGACGTGAGCCCCGTGAGCATCACCTTCTGGGACGCCGGGCACCTCAGCTTCGTCCACTGGCGCAAGGCCCAGCGGCGCTGGCAGGAGGGCCGCAACCCCGAGACCGGCGAGCCCGACCCCTACGCCGGCGAGTTCGCCGACTAGCCGACCGGCCGGGCCCCCGGCCGGCCCGCCCGAAATCACACCCAGCCCGTTTCTCCGCCGGAAACGGGCTTTTCGGCATGTCTACGCGCGTCGCATATCCGGCACCCATATCGGAAAACACAATTCGGAAAACCCTTGATTGGAGCATTGAACACAAGTACGGACCCAATGCATTCAAGCCGACCGTCCTCGGGAGAGAATTCCGGCCAGACGGGCCACGGCGGGACACCCCAGCCCGGAGCAACTCATAAGTAATAACGGGAATCAAAAGAAAATCAGGGGTATCCACCCGTGCGACGAAGAATGTTCGGCTCGGCCGCCACGGCAGCCGTGTTCGGTCTACTCATACCGCTGTCCGGCTGCGGAAGCTCCTCCGGTGACGGCGGCGGCGACACGCTGCGCCTGATCGCGGCCGAATACGGCAACACCCCCGCCACCAGTTCGAAGGCTTTCTGGGACAAGGTGACGGCCGATTTCACCAAGGCCAACCCCGGCATCAAGGTCAAGGTCGAGCTCCTCCCGTGGGCCGACATCGACCGCGAGGTCTCCCGTATGGTCGAGGCCGGCAAGGCGCCGGACATGGCCCTCATGGGCTCCTACTCGGACTTCGCCGCCGAGGGCAAGCTGTATTCCGCGGAAGAACTGCTCTCGATCAGCGCCGAGGCCAACTTCCTCCAGCCCCTCGCCGAGGCCGGATCGGTCGGCAACACCCTCTACGGCCTGCCCTTCGTGGCGAGCAGCCGCCTGCTCTTCTACAACACCAAGCTGTTCGCGGACGCCGGCCTCGTCGCCAGGGACGGCTCGACCAGCTGGCAGCCGAAGACCTGGGCGGATCTGGAGACCGCGGCCAAGGCCCTCAAGGCCAAGGGCGTGAAGTGCCCGTTCGCCCTGCCGCTGGGGCCCGAGGAGGCGCACGCGGAGGCGATGATCTGGGAGCTGTCCAACGGCGGCGGCTACGCCGACAGCAGCGGCAACTACAGCCTGGCCTCGGACCAGAACGTCGTGACCTTCAACTGGCTCCGGGAGAGGATGGTGAACCCCGGGCTGACCGGCCCGACCCCGCCCTCTCAGCTCAACCGCGCCGACGCCTTCGCGGCGTTCCTGCGCGGCGAGGTCGGCATGCTCAACGGCTACCCGTCCCTCTCCCACGAGGCGCGCGCCAAGGGCATCACCGTCGGCGCCGTGTCCATGCCGGTCTCGGACTACCTCGGCACCGGCGAGAACCCGCCGACCGTGGGCGTGGCCGACTGGATGATGGCCTTCAAGCAGAACGGCAAGCGCGAGGAGATCGGCAAGTTCCTGGACTTCGTCTACCAGGACAAGAACCTGTCGGACTTCGCGGGCCGCTACCACCTGCTGCCCTCGACCGTCACCGCCTCCCGCACCCCCTCGGGCGGCGGCCTCGACAAGAACGACGAGCAGTTCCTGACCGCCCTGCGCGGCGCCCAGCTCTACCCCGTCAACAACCCGGCCTGGATGTCGGTCAGCGACACCATCAAGCGCAACATCGGGCGGGCCGTGGAACCGGGCGCCAGCCCGAAGGCCGTCCTGGAGGACATCGCCGCGAAGGCGAACGCCGCCTCGCGGAAGAAGCACTGAAGGTCCCCCGCAATCAGGGACCTTCGCCTCCCTGCCGCACCCCATCCCGTACGGCAGAATGGCTGTCGGCACTTGATCCAAGGCCGCGGCCCCGTCGCCCGCCGAGCACCCACAAGGTGCGCGGGGCGACAGGCCTCCTCCCCTCCCCCCTGCCGGTCCCGCTGCCTCCCGCCAGCCACCCCCTAGGCCCGGCCGTTCTCCGCGGAGAACGCCTTGCGGTACCGCTCGCATCCGGAGTCCCAGCGCAGGGTGCCCGTCAGCGTCCCGTAGTGGGTGCGCGTGACCGACCACTCCACCGTGTACTCGCCGGTGTCACACGCGATCTTCCTGCCGCCCGCGACCTTCTGACGCCCCGTCGCCGGCTGCCCCGTCAGCTTCCGTTCCACCTCGGCCCGCGCGACCCCCTTCGCATCGCGCAGCACCGCGTGCACGACGATCGGGTGCGTGTCGTTCTTCGTGGTCAGGCCCGGGTTCACCAGGGCGTCGGACACCGCCCACGCGAACTCGTACGAAGGCGTCCAGGAGAGCGTGTCCGGGTCGGGGACCTGGCGCTCGCTCCTCGGGTCGTGGGGGTGCGACGGGCGGGAGACCGTCCCGTACTGGATCCCCGGGTGGAAGCGGACCTGGCCCTCCAGCTTGTGCTTCTTGTCCTTGGTCCACAGGGTCTTCATCGCGTGCTCACCCCCGGCCGGGTCCTGGACGTAGTCGGTGCCCGGGGCGGCGGTGGCGGACGCCTGGCCGAGGGCGGGGGCGACGGCCGCGGCTGCCGCGGCGAGGGCGAGGGCGGCGGTGCGAGTGCGCTTCATGCCCGGCCCAACGGGCCCCCGCGGCGGGCCGGAACGACGCCGTGCGCGCGTTCACCCGTACGGAGCGGCCGGCGGACGCACAGGTGACAGATTCCGTTCCGGCCCGGAACGCGCTCCGGGTGCCTCTGGTTCTCTGTGCCGGACGGGGAACGGTCCCCGCACGACCACGGGGGACGCCATGGGCATGACGGTTGACGGGACGGTCGCACCGGGCTGGGAGACGGTACGGGAGGAGTTCGAGGCGTTCGTGGCCTCGGAGCCGAACCCGCCGGAGGCCCAGCTGGCCGTGCGCCACCACGGGCGGACCGTGGTGGACCTGTGGGGCGGCGAGGACACCGACGGGGCCACCCTGAGCGGGGTCTTCTCCCTCACCAAGGGCGCCGCGCACCTGGTCGTGGCGCTGCTGGCGCAGGAGGGCGTACTGGATCTGGAGCGCCCGGTGTCGGCGTACTGGCCGGAGTTCACCGGGCACGGCAAGGAGCGGCTGACGGTGCGGCAGCTCGTCGCGCACCGCGCCGGGCTGATCGGTTCCGACGAGGGCTTCTCGTACGAGGAGGTCGCGGACGACGCGTTCATCGCGGCCCGGCTGGCGGTGCAGGAGCCGTTCTGGGAGCCCGGCACCGCGTACGGCTACCACGCGTTCGTGATCGGCGCGCTGACGGGCGAGGTGGTGCGGCGGGCCACGGGCCGCTCGCTCCAGGAGGTCTACGAGGAGCGGGTGCGGGCGCCGTACGGGCTGGACCTGTACATGGGGCTGCCGGCGGAGCTGGAGGGCCGTTGGAAGCCGGTCCTGGAGATGCTGCCGACGCCCGCGCAGCAGGAGCTGCTCGCGGCGGGCGGGCCGCTGCCCGAGATGATGAGGACCGCCTTCAACGCGCACCACGAGCAGCCGATGGACGTCGTCGAGTACGCCAACCACCCGAAGGTGAAGGCCCTCGGCCCGGCCTCGGCGGGCGGCAGCGGCACGGCGCGCGGGGTGGCCGCCCTGTACGCGGCGGCCATCAGCGGGCTGGACGGCCGGCCCGCGCTGCTGGAGCCGGCGACGGTGGCCGACGTGGCGCGGCTGCACACGCCGGGCCAGGACCGGGTGACCTCGGAGGCGGACCACTTCGGGCTGGGCTTCGAGACCCAGCCGGCGGTGGGCCCGGAGGCCTTCGGGCACTGCGGCGCGGCGGGCGGCAACGGCTTCGCCGACCCGGTCACGGGGATCGCGTACGGGTACACGCGCCGCCGCTTCGGCTTCCCGGGCGGGCTGGCCCCGGAGAACGGGCGCCTGACGGCGGCGGTGCTCGCGGTGGCGCGGGGGCTGTAGGCCCTCCCCCGGTCAGGCCTGGCCGGTCTCGAAGCGGCTGATGTGGCCGTCGGAGACGGTGAACCGCCAGGCGGTGCGCATCTCGCCCCAGGTGTCGTTGCGGTAGGAGACGATGAGGGACCGGCCGTCGTCGGTCTGCTTCTCGACCGACATGTGACCGCGGGAGGAGAAGATCTCGCGGTCGGCCCAGTCGGTCAGGTCGCGGTCCGAGCCGTCGTCGGACATGGTCGCGGTGGGGGTCAGGACGGCCCGGAAGGCCTCCTGGTCGCCCGCGTTGACGGCGGTGACGAAGGCCCGGACGGCGGGGTCGGCGAGCTGGTCCGGCTTGATCATGGGGTCTCCCGGTCGTGTTCGTGGTCGTGCGTCCTGCGCTGCGCGCGCGACCAGGGAACACCCCCGGCGGGGCCGGGCGGCCGACCCTCACCCGTTCGCCGCCCGGCGGCGTGTCAGGAGGGGTCGGCGGCGGTGCGCACCGGGAAGCCGGTGGGCCGGCCCTGCTCCTTCAGCCAGGTCAGGACCTGGTCGAGGGCGGCGACGGTCTGCTTGCGGTCGCCGCCGCCGTCGTGGAAGAGGACCGTGGGGCCGTTGCCGATCTCGCGCTTGACGGCGTCGACGATGGCGGCGGTGCCGGGCTTGCCGAAGTCCTTGGTGTCGACGTTCCAGCCGAGCGGGCGCATCCCGTTGGCGGCGGCGATCTTCCGGCTGTCGGGGGTGAAGGCCCCGCCCGGGGCCCGGTAGTACTCGACCTTCGCGCCGCCGCCGGCGGCTTCCTCGATCAGCTTCTTGGCGTCGAGGATCTGCGCCTGCTGGTAGGCGACGGGCTTCTTGTCCATGGACGTGTCGTGGTCCATGGAGTGGTCGCAGAGCCGGTGGCCGGCCGCGACGACCTTCCTGACCAGGTCGGGGTGGGCCTTGGCCTGCGGGCCAATCATGCAGAAGACGGCTTTGACGTCGTGCTCGGCCAGTACCTCCAGGACCTGCGGGGTCCAGCGGGGGTCGGGGCCGTCGTCGATGGTGATGTTGACGGCGTTGCCGCCGGCCTCGGAGGCGTGGGCGATGCTGTCGGGCAGCCCGGCCGGCTGCGCCTGGGGCGGCTGGGCGCCCGGCCCGTTGCCGCCCCCGGGGGTCTGCGTACCGGTCTGGCGGGCGGCGGGGCCGTCGCCGGGGGCGACGAGGGCCGTCACGCCCCAGATGGTGGCGGCCACGGCGGCGGCCGAGGCGCCGACGGCTATCCGGTTCCGGAGGTCGTGCTTCTGCGTGCTCGTCATGTGTCCACTCCCCGTCCGGCCTTGCAAGGGTCCTGTGGGTCATGACGCCTTGACAACTGGCGGGGTTCCACCGAATTGCCCAATAAATTCCAGGTAATAAGGACTTTGGTCCTCAATAACCTCAGTTGTCACAGCTGTTGGGGGCGCGCAAAAGGCGGGTGCGGCCCGGGGGAACCCGGGCCGCACCCGCCTCGCCCGAAGGCAGGGTGGTGAGCGGCGGCTCAGTGCGCGAAGGAGTCCTGCGGGGCCTGCGCGGCCTTGGCGGGCTCGCCGCCGGCCGGGGCCGGACCCGCGCCCCGCAGCGGGACCTCCTTGACGAACCAGGCGAGCGCGAAGCCCAGTACGGCGATCGCCGCGCCCAGCAGGAACGCCGAGTGGGTACCGGCGGCCACGGCGTGCTGGTAGGCGTCGCGCACGGCCTCGGGCAGCTTGGCCAGGCTCGCCGCGTCCAGCTGGGCGGAGCCGGCGGCCTGCGCGGCCTGCGGGCCGAGCCGCTCGGACATGGTGTCGGTGACCCGGGAGGTGAACAGGGAGCCCATCAGGGCCACGCCGAAGGAACCGCCGAGGGTGCGGAAGAGGGTGGCCGAGGAGGAGGCGACGCCCATGTCCTTCATGTCGACGCTGTTCTGCGCGACCAGCATGGTGATCTGCATCAGGAAGCCGAGACCGGCGCCGAGGACGGCCATGTAGAGGCCGGAGACCAGGCGGGTGGTGCCGGTGTCCATGGTGGCGAGCAGGAACAGGCCGACGACCATGAGGGCGCCGCCGGCGATCGGGAAGACCTTGTACTTGCCGCTGCTGGTGGTGATCCGGCCCGCGACGAGCGAGACGGCCATCATCGAGAGCAGCATCGGCAGGAGCAGCAGGCCGGAGTTGGTGGCGGAGGCGCCCTGGACCGACTGCTGGAAGAGCGGGAGGTAGAGCACGCCGCCGAACATGGCGAAGCCGACGAGGAAGCCGATCACCGACATGAGGGTGAAGTTGCGGCTGCGGAAGATGTGCAGCGGCATGACCGGCTCGGCGGCCTTGGTCTCGGCGAAGAGGAACGCGGCGATGGACAGAACGCCGACGACGATCAGGCCGATGATCTCGGCGGAGCCCCAGGCGTACTCGGTGCCGCCCCAGGTCGTCACGAGGACGGTCGAGGTGATGGCGATGGTCAGCAGGGCCGCGCCGATGTAGTCGATCTTCGGCCGCTGCCCCTGTCCGGTCTTCTTGGGCAGGTGGAGCACGGCGGTCACCATCGCGAGGGCGACGGCGCCGAGCGGGAGGTTGATGTAGAAGGACCAGCGCCAGCCCATGTGGTCGGTGATGGTGCCGCCGACCAGCGGGCCGCCGATCATGGCGAGGGCCATCACGCCGGCCATCATGCCCTGGTACTTGCCGCGCTCGCGGGGCGGGATCAGGTCGCCGATGATCGCCATGACGCCGACCATCAGACCGCCGGCGCCCAGGCCCTGGACCGCACGGAAGCCGATGAGCTGGCCCATGTCCTGGGCCATGCCGCTGAGCGCGGAGCCGACGAGGAAGATGATGATCGAGGTGAGGAAGGAGCCCTTCCGCCCGTACATGTCGCCGATCTTGCCCCAGATGGGCGTGGAGGCGGCGGTGGCCAGCGTGTAGGCGGTGACCACCCAGGAGAGGTGTTCGAGGCCGCCGAGCTCGCCGACGATGGTCGGCATCGCGGTACCGATGATCATGTTGTCGAGCATGGCGAGAAGCATTGCGATCATGAGCGCCATGAGGACGACACGCACGCTGCGCGGCTTCACCCCCTCGGCGCCCGCCGCTTCCTTGGTGTTCTCCGCCATGTCCACTCCCCGTTCACACTCAACCGCGCCGGGTACTTACTTGCCGCCCGGCTAGTTCACTACAATGGGGACCGTAGACCCGTCACTAGCCGGGCGTCAAGTAAGTAATCGGGGAGAGCCATGTCCAGCACCGGTCCGCAGCAGCCGCGCCGTGGCAACACGCGCCAGCGCATCCAGGACGTCGCACTGGAGCTCTTCGCCGAGCAGGGGTACGAGAAGACCTCGCTGCGGGAGATCGCGGAGCGGCTGGAGGTCACGAAGGCGGCGCTGTACTACCACTTCAAGACCAAGGAAGACATCATCATCAGCGTCTTCGAAGACCTGACCCGGCCGATCGACGAGCTGATCGAGTGGGCGCAGGAGCAGCCGAAGACGCTGGAGACCAAGCGGGAGATCCTGCGCCGCTACAGCGAGGCCATGGCGGCGGGCGCGTCGCTGTACCGCTTCATGCAGGAGAACCAGGCCACGATGCGGGAGCTGAGCATCGGGGAGACGGTCAAGCGCCGACTGTTCACCCTGGTGGAACTGCTGCGCAACGACGACGGCCCGCTGACGGACCAGGTGCGCTGCGTGAGCGCCCTGTTCACGCTGCACGCGGGGATGATGTTCCTCCAGCACGTGGAGGGGGACCCGGAGGAGACCCGGCTGGCGGCCCTGGAGGTCGCCACGGACCTGATCACCCGCGCCCACCGCGGCGACGCGTAGCCGCCGGCGGGGGGCTCAGGCGCGGTCGCCGCCCGGCGGGGTGGCGGAGCGCTTCGCGGCGAGGGAGCGGCGCAGGGCGGGGACGGCGAGCCCGAGGGAGGTGCCGACGGCCAGGCCGGCGCCTATGTTGTCGAACACCAGGAGCCCGAGCAGGATGCCGGCGGACAGGCCCGTCGAGAGGCCGACGGCCGCTTCCTTGCTGTAAATCGCCTCGCCTGCCTTGGTCTCGTCTGCCTCGGCCTCGTCTGCCTTGGCCGTGTCTTCATGCGCCATGCACGCATTGTGTCAGTGGATCACTTGTCCACGGCCATGGCGAGTTCGAACACGCCGCTGTTCATGTCGTCGCACAGGGCCCGGCAGGCGCCGAAGAGCTCGGCGAACTCGGGCATGGACTGCCAGTCCCTCATGGCCTGCACGCCGGTCCAGCGGGACACGGACACGAAGTGGGCCGGTTCGTTCAGGTCGCGGATCAGCCGGGCGTGCAGGAAACCGTCGACGGAACCCTGGGTCCAGGTCAGGAACTCCGTCCAGCGCAGGATGAACTCGTCCTCCTGGCCCGCGCGCACCTGCCAGTTCCCTGAGGCCCAGTACCTGCTCGTCGTGTCGGACATCGCCCACCACCTCGGGAGTCGGCCCCCTCCCCCAGGTTAGGCCGCGAAGCCCGTACCGGCCCGTCCGGGCGGGCGGGCGGCATCGTCCGGTCGGCGGGACCGGCTCCCCGCGCGCGGCGCGGCGCACCGGCGGCGGGCCGGTGAGGCGGTAGGGCATGGGGTGCACGCTCGGCGGCGAGGCTCCCTGGAGGCCCGATGACAGCGGTGGACCACGCGGCCCGGACCGAGCGGCGGGTGCGGCAGGGCTCCGCGGTGCTGCGCCTGCTGACGACCACCGACCACAAGACCATCGGCAACCTCTACCTGGTGACGGCCTTCGGCTTCTTCCTCTTCGCCGGCGCCCTCGCCCTGGTCATGCGGGCCGAACTCGCCCGCCCGGGGCTCCAGATCCTGTCCAACCAGCAGTACAACGAGGCGTTCACCATCCACGCCACGATCATGATGCTGCTCTTCGCGACGCCGACCTTCACGGGCTTCGCCAACGCGGTGATGCCGCTCCAGATCGGCGCGCCCGACGTGGCCTTCCCGCGGCTGAACGCCTTCACCTACTGGGTCTACCTCTTCGGCGGACTGATGGTGGTCTCCGGGTTCCTGACCGCCGACGGGGCGGCCGCCTTCGGGTGGTTCGCGTACGCCCCGCTCAACGGGGCGGTGTTCTCCCCGGGCACGGGCCCGGACCTGTGGGTGATGGGGCTGGCGGTGGCGGGGCTCAGCACGATCCTGGGCGCGGTCAACTTCATCACCACGGTCATCTGCCTGCGCGCCCCCGGCATGACGCTCTTCCGGATGCCGGTCTTCACCTGGAACGTGCTGTTCACCTCGATCCTGGCGCTGCTGGCCTTCCCCGTGTTCACCGCCGCCCTGCTGGCCCTGGAGGCGGACCGGAAGTTCGGCGCCCACGTCTTCGACCCGGCGAACGGCGGCGCGCTGCTGTGGCAGCACCTCTTCTGGTTCTTCGGGCATCCGGAGGTCTACATCGTGGCCCTGCCGTTCTTCGGCGTGGTCAGCGAGATCCTGCCGGTCTTCAGCCGCAAGCCCATGTTCGGGTACGTGTCCCTGATCGGGGCCACCATCGCGATCACCGGCCTGTCCGCGACCGTGTGGGCCCACCACATGTTCGCCACCGGAGCCGTGCTGCTCCCCTTCTTCTCCCTGCTGTCGTTCCTGATCGCCGTGCCGACGGGGGTGAAGTTCTTCAACTGGATCGGGACGATGTGGAAGGGCTCGCTCTCCTTCGAGACCCCGATGCTGTGGTCCATCGGGTTCCTCGTCACCTTCCTGCTGGGCGGGCTGACCGGAGTACTGATCGCCTCGCCGCCGCTGGACTTCCACCTGACCGACAGCTACTTCGTCGTCGCCCACCTCCACTACGTCCTCTTCGGCACGATCGTCTTCGCCACCTTCGGCGGCCTCTACTTCTGGTGGCCCAAGCTGACCGGGCGGATGCTGGACGAACGGCTCGGCAGGATCCACTTCTGGACCCTGTTCACCGGCTTCCAGACCACCTTCCTGGTGCAGCACTGGCTGGGCGAGGCGGGCATGCCCCGCCGGTACGCCGACTACCTCGCGGCCGACGGGTTCACCCTGCTCAACACCGTCTCCACGATCGGCGCCTTCCTGCTCGGCCTGTCCACGCTGCCGTTCCTCTACAACGTGTGGCGCACGCAGCGGTACGGCGAACGGGTCACCGTCGACGACCCGTGGGGCTGGGGCCGTTCGCTGGAGTGGGCGACCTCCTGCCCGCCGCCGCGGCACAACTTCCACGCCCTGCCCCGGATCCGTTCGGAGTCCCCGGCCTTCGACCTTCACCACCCGGAGGTGCCCGTTGAAAGGTGAGGCCTGGCTCTTCACCGGTACCGCCCTGTTCTTCGGGGCCGTCACCGCCGTCTACGGGTGGCTGTCCGACGAGCCGGCGGGCATCGCCGCGCTCTGCGTGTCCTTCGTGATGTCGGCCCTGGTCGCGGCGTTCCTGTGGCGGCAGCACCGGCGCGGCGGGGAGCGCCCGGAGGACCGTGCGGACGCCGAGGTGCGGGAGGCCGGCGGGCGGCGGGTCTTCTTCCCGGCCCGCAGCTTCCACCCCGTGCTGACGGCGGCCGGGAGCGCGCTGGTCGGGCTGGGCGTGGTGCAGGGGCTGTGGCTGTGCCTGATCGGCTTCGGGGTGCTGCTGCCGGGGGTCCTCGGCTTCGCGTTCCAGAACCTGGACCACCCGGAGTAGCTCAGGCGCCTTCCCCGTCCCCGGGGGGCGGCGGCCGGTCCGGTCCGGCGAGGGTGGCGGCGACCTTCCGGCGCTGCTCCGGGGTGAGCGGGTACGGGACGCGGTCGCGGTGGAACCAGGCGCTGACGGCCGCCCGGGCGCGGTTCAGGGCGCGGAGCGGGAGGGGGCGGGTGGGGTCGCCGTCGTACTCCACCGGCGCGGGCAGGTCCCTGGCCAGCATGGTGTAGCGCTCGCCGGACGGGAGCTCCTCGTAGCGCGGGTGGAAGGCGCCCTCCGCGCCCTGCACCGCCAGGCCGGTCTCCGCACCGTCCGTCAGCAGCTCCCGCTCGTGCGACTGGAGGGCCAGGCAGAGCCTCCTGGTGAGCCAGAAGACCGCCGCCGGCACGGCGAAGACGGCGATGCGCAGCGCCCAGGTCAGCGGGGGCAGGGGCAGCGCGAAGAGGAACGCGAGGATGTCCTGCGCCCCGGCGAGCAGCAGCACCGCGTACCAGGAGAGGGCCGCCGCGCCGAGGGCCGTGCGGACCGGCCGGTCGCGGGGGCGGTCGCACAGGTGCCGCTCGCCGGTGTCGCCGGTGATCCAGCGTTCGAAGAAGGGGTAGGCGTAGAGCACGCCGAAGAGCAGGCCGGGCATGAGGACGGCCGTCACCAGGGGGTTCCAGGAGATGGTGTGCCCCCACGCCCGGGTCTCGACCCCGGGCATCAGCCGCAGGGCGCCCTCCAGGAAGCCGATGTACCAGTCGGGCTGGGAGCCGTCGGAGACCAGGTCGGTGCGGTAGGGGCCGTACACCCAGATCGGGTTGACCTGCGCGACGGCGGCGAGTGCGGCGAGGACCCCGAACACGGCGAGGAAGAGGCCGCCGGACTTGGCCAGGTACTGGGGGAAGAAGGGCAGGCCGACGGCGTTGCGGGCGGTGCGGCCCGGGCCCGCCCAGTGGGTGTGCTTGAGGTGGAACACGAGCAGCAGGTGCACGGTGACCAGCCCCAGCAGCAGCCCGGGGACCAGCAGGATGTGCACGGGGTAGAGGCGCGCGACGATGTCCTCGCCGGGGAACTCGCCGCCGAAGGCGAAGGAGCTCAGGTAGGTGCCGGCCACCGGGACGGAGAGCATGACGCCCTGGGCGATCCGCAGTCCGGTGCCGGACAGCAGGTCGTCGGGGAGCGAGTAGCCGGCGAAGCCCTCCAGCATCGCCAGCATGAACAGGGTCACGCCGATCAGCCAGTTCAGCTCGCGGGGCCGGCGGAAGGCGCCGGTGAGGAACACGCGGAACATGTGCGCGCCGATGGAGGCGAGGAAGACGATCGCCGCCCAGTGGTGGATCTGCCGGATCAGCAGTCCGCCGCGGACGTCGAAGCTGATGCGCAGGGTGGAGAGGTAGGCCTGCGACATGAGGACGCCGCGCAGCGGCTCGTACGAGCCCTGGTAGGGGGTCTCGCGCATCGAGGGATCGAAGAAGAGCGCCAGGTACACGCCGGTCAGCAGCAGGACGACGAAGCTGTAGAGGGCCAGCTCCCCCAGCAGGAAGGACCAGTGGTCGGGGAACACCTTGCGCAGCACCCCGCGCGTGAGCTCCGCCAGCGGCAGCCGCTCGTCGAGGGACTCGGCTCCCCGTACCGCCCGTGCTCTGCGTTTGGACCCCGGCACCGGCCTGCACCTCCTGACCGCGCCGCCCGACGCGTACGCCACGCCACGCTACCGAAACGGGACAGGAGGGCACGGAACAGACACGGCCGCTCAGGCGTGGAGCCGCCGTTCGGACTCCTCGATGGGGACGTCGTTGATGCTGGCCTCGCGGCGGCGCATCAGGCCGTCGTCGTCGAACTCCCACTGCTCGTTGCCGTGGCTGCGCCACCACCGGCCGTCCGCGTCGTGCCACTCGTACTCGAAGCGGACGGAGATGCGGTTGCCGGTGTACGCCCACAGCTCCTTGCGCAGGCGGTAGTCCAGCTCGCGCTCCCACTTCTCGGCGAGGAAGGCGCGGATCTCGGCGCGGCCGGTGAGGAAGCGGTCGCGGTTGCGCCAGACGGAGTCCTCGGAGTAGGCGAGGGCGATGCGTCCGGGGTCGCGGGTGTTCCAGGCGTCCTCGGCGGCCTGCACCTTGGCGCGGGCGGTCTCCTCGGTGAACGGGGGCTTGAGCATGGGGAGTTCCTTTCGGATCGCAGCTCGGAGAACGTTCGTTCTCAAAGTAGAGAACGAACGTTCTCGGCGCAAGCGGTTCTGAACTACCCTTCACCCCATGGACGACGAAGAGGCCCGCACCCGGCTGCTCGACGCGGCGGAGGCGCTGTTCTACGCCGAGGGCATCCAGGCCGTCGGAATGGACCGCATCCGCACGGAGTCGGGCGTACCGCTGAAGCGGCTCTACCGGGTCTTCCCGGCGAAGGAAGCCCTGGTCGCCGCCTACCTGGAGCGGCGCGACGCCCGCTGGATCGGCGGTCTGCGGGAGGCGGTGGCGGGGGCCGGGGAGCCGGTGGCGGCGGTGTTCGACTGGCTGGCGCGGTGGTTCTCGGAGCCGGACTTCCGCGGCTGCGCCTTCCTCAACGCGTACGGGGAACTCGGCGCGGGCCCGGCGGCCGTCCTGGACGTCGTACGCCGCCACAAGGCGGAGCTGCGCGCCCTGCTGGGGACCCTGACCGACTCCCCCGCCCTCGCGGACCAGCTCCTGATCCTGGCCGAGGGCGCCACGGTGGTCGCCGCCCTGACCCCGGGCCCGGAACCGGCCCTCCGCGCCCGCGAGGCGGCGCTGCGGCTGCTGGGGGCGGCGGGCTGAGACCCCGGCAGCAGCGCTAGCCTGAGGCAAGGCACCGACGCCGCCCGGAGGACCACGGTGACAGCCATGAGTGAGCGGAACCGGCCCGTGGTGGCCGCTCCCCAGGGGGATCCAGCCTTCGGGGACATGCTGCGCACACGTGGTCGACATGCAGGCGGAAGAGATCACCTGCTTCTCGGACCCCTCCCCCCACGGCTACCGGGCCCACAAGACGGTCTCCTTCGGTACCCCCTGCCGGTGCCCGCCCCCTTCGTCTGCGAGATCGACACGACGGCGTTCCAGCCGGCGGGCTGAGCAGCGCCCCGCACGCCGCAGACGCGCTGGGCGACGCGGCCCACGCGGTCGGCGGCTGGTTCGACTGATGTACGTTCCCGTGCGATCCGTGGAAGCAGGCCTATGAATGCCCGCGACGCTGTCCGTGCCGATCGCATTCTCCCTGCCGGAGGGCTGACTCCCGGCAAGGCCAAACGGAGTCGACGCCGGCTTCCCGGCGCGGGACCAGATCCTGGCCGGGCTCGCCGACGCGACGGTGGAGCGACTGCGCGACACCGCCGACTCGGTGGAGCGGGCCCACCGCCGTGAGGTCGGCTCCGCACTGATCCATGTGGGTCACATCCGCCCAGCGTAAAGGCCAATTGCCGGCCAACCCAGGCCGGTCCAGCTGCGGGGCTCCCGCAGGGATAAGACTCCCATAAAACGCAGTGACGCTATCCACGGTCACCCCACAGATAGCGCCACTGCGACTTACTGCCAGTCAGTTCGATTCCCGGACCTGGGCATTCCCTCTGGGCGCCACAGGAACCCAGGCAGGATTGACCTTCACCTGTTTCGGGTCAGGCTCAAGCATTCTCAGACGCCATCCTTCCCCTCCACCATTTCCATCGAGACGCACATTGATTGCTTTGATCTGGCCGGTCTCGTGAAAATAAAGCACCACCGCCTGCCGGTCGACACCAGAGCCGTAGAAATCGGCTGTGACGTCTCCGGCAGCTCCCGCACGAAACTCCGCGATCCAATTCCTGGCGGTCCGCTGCCGATCACTCTCGGTGCTGTCGCCAGTGGCCAGCGACTCGAGCGCTTCAGCATCACTGTCGGCAACACGCCAAACCATCTCCTGCACTAGTTGCAGAGACCCAGCAGACGGCTGACCCTGTACCGACAAGGGTTTATGGCGAGCATAATCTTCTGCATACCGTACGCCGCTTGCGCGATCGCCTGTGCTGGAGCACGCCATGACACCCCACAGAATCAGGAAAACGAATCCCGTACCTGCGGTGCGGCGAAGAGTCACCTGATATTCTCCTTGGGGCGAATGATCACGACTTCACCAATGGGATCCTTGAGCTCTTCATTATAGGTGTGGAAGATGTCGTACATCGTCGTTCGGGACTTGCGCCCATGCTGCGCAACCCAGGTCGCACGTGAGTCGACAACGTATCGGCCATCACGCCAGTAGGCCTGTGGGACCGCAGTGAAGACCGCCACGTGATTGTAGACCTTCTCGCTTTCCCATTTGAAGAAAATCAGGTCGCCCGCCTTAAGGTCCTCACCTCGCATAATAACATCCTTCGGCCGGGCGGACATGAGGTGCTCTAGCAGGTTCTGCGAAGCCGACCAGGTGCGACTGTTCTTAACGACCGGATGTGCCGTGTTTCGCCACCATGAGGTCTTGGAGGTATACCAACCGAAACGCATCTTCATCCCCCCGCCGTGATATAGGGCTTTAGAAATGAAGTTTGTGCAATCTTGGCTATATTCTGCCGGGATATCTGCGTTGGCCCACGCCCATTCAGCTGTCCTCTTGTTGTCTACACCTGGAACGCGGCCCGCTGATTGCGTAGCGCTCATCGATGCAGCCGCGCTTGAGGGGGCAGAGCCCGACTTCGGCATCCCCGGCATGGGGTCCGGATTGAGGAGAGTCTCGACAGAAGCCACATCAAGTTGACTCTCCGCCACAACCGTCTGCGAGAGTGTCATTCCTGCGTAAATATCATCGGATTCTGCCACCAGTTTTACAGAGTCACCTGAAACCGTAAACGCAAAGCGCTTCTCTTCATGCTCTTCAGTCTTGGCTTCGCCGGCTCCATCCACGCGGGATGCCTCTGCCTGTTTCACTGCGGCCCGCACTAGGATCTGAGCCTCTTCGGCGCCCTGGCCGACAAGTACATCGCTCGTAGCGGCTTCGGCGGCAGTAAAGGTCCGACCCTCGTTCTTGGCCACTTCCCGGGTGTTGACAAGGCCCGGACCTTGAGCGCTAAGCAGTTCGCCGAACACCGCACCGTGCCGCGATTCAGCGACGGCGTCTGAAACCACTGGACTCTCTCCGGTAATGACCTTGTTTCGGGCCTTCAAGTATTCCTCAACATAGTCACGGTAGGGAGTCACACCGATCCCTGCGTCCTTCCCCTGAGTCGGAGGCGAAAGAGTCGAAGGACCGCTACCGATGAAGTTCTTGGCCGCCACCCTCACTCTATACGTTTGCGATTTATCCAGCCCCACAAATACCATGCGGGAAACGCGGCTCTCCTTTTCGGCGACCAGGCTGCCATCCGCCCTCTCGAGCGCCACGACGTAGGAAGGCTCGGCGCTTACACCGACGTCGATGGGGTTTGACCAGGTAGCCACCAGGCCCGCGTCGCCCCCGTTGATGGCGAGGTCTGTGACGGCACCCGGCACTGTAGGCGGAAGATACTCCACCTTCAGCTGCGGCCGCTCCGCATCAACCGTGTGTGCGCTCGCCCAGTACTGCGCACCTGCCGCCCCATCGGGGGCAGTGAGGGCAAGACCTTCGTTATCCGCACGTTCAGTCCAAGACTGGAGAAGAAGCCCGAGATCGACTTCGGAAAGCAATGTCCCGGATACGTACTCTTCCGTGCCGGCTGCCGTAAGCAACTCTCGGCCGCTTTGCGATCTGGACCAGCCAGAGGACAGCTGGTAGACCGTCGGGGCCTGCTCAATGCAAGTCGTAGCCGGAGCGCAGTCAGAGCGTGTCAACGACAGCTTCGCTGAAGTGATGCGGGCTCCCTTTGGGAGCCCCGAGAGATCAGGCTTGATCCAGGTGGCGTACGTCTGTGTTCCGTACTTGCCGACCCGAAGGTCTGTAGGCTTGAGCGGGCAGTCCGCAGGCAGGCAGCCGATATCTGCGGAGGCGGTTTCGAGTGCCGCGCCACGGAGGGTGAGACTCTGTGGAATGGCGGGCAGCGGGGGCTGCGGCTGGACCCGGATAGTTAGTTGCTGCTCAACCGACCACGGAGAGCACCCAACTGCAGAACAGGCTCGTGCTTGCCATCGGTACGCCGAGCCATCGTTGAGCGAATTATCCGCAAGCTGCAAGGCAGCCCGCTGGCCACTCTCCTTCCATACGGGTGCCAGTTTCAGGCCAGGCACCTCGGCTCCGGAGGTGTTCATGACCCGGAATTCAGCGCTGACTCGGCGGCGTGCGGGGTCAGTGACCATGGCGGATAGAATAGGTGCGGTTGAATTAGTGGCTCCGGCTCGGAGTTCCTGCGGGGTGTCGGGCAGTGGTGCGGTCTTAAGCGTGCTCCATGGTGACCACTCAAACCCGGCGGAGACTCCGTCGTTCGGTAGAGTTCGGAACCGGTACGTACGTCCACGCTGTAGCCAACCTGCGGGGACGGTAACCGATGCAGGGGTGCCTGACGGCACGATTGGCGAAATAAGGATATCGCCGACCTGCGTATTTGTCTCCGAGTCGAAAATCTGGAAGCTCCCACTCACCGGGTCGCCGTCCTGATCAAGGAACGTATCACGCAGAGTCGGCGTGAGGCTTGGAGAGAACCACGTACCGGTCATATCGCCCGAAAAAGGCGGTCCAGCCTGTCGGGTCTTACTCCCATTGGCGTGAATCGGCTGATAATTGTAGGTCACTGTCAGCCTTGGCGGATTCGTGGAGGCATTCGCAGAATTTACCCGCTTCCACTGCCCGGTGGGCAGTTCTGAAGAAGCTCTGAGCCCCATGCTTGAGCGGGCCCACTTCTGGCTTGCCCAGTACTGCACCAGGCCAGTGACGTCGGCGTTGATCCACCCGTCCTGAGCCGAAGAGCAGCCGGGGTTTCCGCGTGTTTCCATCGAAGTTGCGTACTTCGCCGCCATCCGCGGCTGGCTCGTCCAGCGCGAAGTGGTGGTGGCGCCATCAGAACTCCACACTTCCCATGGCTGCATCGCGCAATCAGAATTGCCCGAGTGGAAGTTCCACAAGCTAAGCTGGGCGGACGTGATGGGCAGGTCCGCGAGGGGAGCCGTGTTCCAGGTGATGAAAGAACGAGCGATGCGCGGCGTTCCGTTCGCATTGACCGTACCGGGATTCCCGAAGTCCAGCTCTGTGTCGTTCGACTGGTCGACGGTCTCGCCCTCCTGAACGTATGTGTCGAAGAGATTCCCCAGGGCCGACGTGGATGGGTCCACGACGACCGGGTACTTCGTTCCGGGGTCGGCAAGGAACTTTTTGTCCGGGGTGACCACCAGGTCAACGGCGCCCTTCTTCTGCACGACCTTCATCCCCACGGGCACT
Source organism: Streptomyces sp. NPDC033966 (assembly GCF_055575955.1). Taxonomy (NCBI): domain Bacteria; kingdom Bacillati; phylum Actinomycetota; class Actinomycetes; order Kitasatosporales; family Streptomycetaceae; genus Streptomyces; species Streptomyces sp. NPDC033966. Next base: position 758,922 of record NZ_JBVIRQ010000001.1, read on the forward strand.
ACACGGGTGTGCTCCCCGGATACCGGGTCGACGGTCGAATCCCACATCACCGGCGCGGGCATGACGGCCGTCCTGCGGCTCTTTCGGCTGGTGAACAGCACACTGCCATCGACCTGCTGCTCAACCTCAAGACCCTTGGTGGTCAGGGGCAGGACGTACGAGTAGTCGCCCCCCGCCGGCCGCCGCTTGAGCTCCACGAACTGTTCGAAGCCGGTGCGGGTTGCTTCTACTACAACGTCGCCGCCGACGACGGCGTTGGTGTACTCCGCGCGGGTGCCGTTCACCGCGGGGACGGGAAGGGCCCCCTTCCAGCCGAGCGTGATCTTCTGATCCCCCTCGCCCAAGGTGACCAGATCCGTACTGGAAGTGGGGTCAGATGCCCTCGAGCTGGACTTAGCTGACCGAACGGCTCCGCTGCCGAGCTTCAAACCGTGGGGATGGGCCGTGGAGGCTAGGGAACCATCAGCACCACGGCCGAGAGTGACATCCACGTCGCGCCAGCCACGAGTCTTTGGATCATAGAAGCGAATCGGTCCGGCAGACACGTCAGTCGTGAGGGTGCCGTCGGGGTTCGCCCACGTGGTCGTGGTCTCCGTACGCTCAGTGGCAGCCTCAATGCGGCGGCCCTCCTGACGTGCGGCTACGCGTGCCCGAGAGATGTCGACCGCCGGGGCCACCGCAGTAACCCCAGATTCAACCGTGCCCGTGTGCTGCGCAGCCGCTGCTGTTTCTCCAGCAGGTATGGCGTACAAGAGGGCGGTGGATACCACCAGAGCAGATCCGCTGGCTAGCCAGCGCGAGGCCCTGCCGGGGCCCCACCGTCCGTTTCGTCTACCGAACAATCGATTCGTCATTTTTCTTCGGTCTCTCCCTGCGCGCACCAAGCGGTCCCTGCATGACGGGGCACCGTATCCGGCGCGTACCGAGGGCGACGTGTCGCCAATTGGTCCAAAATTCCCGGAATGCAGAATTCCGGTGGCGCACTTCACAAGAGATTTGCCTGAAAGCAAGCTCTTGCGCCTGAATTTCGACCAAGCCATGCATTGAAGTGCTCGAGAAGGGCCCTCGCCGCCAGGCCAGGGGCAGACCTGAGGTTGAACCGCCCCGTGTCGAATGGAGACTCGATTTCATGAAAGGATCGAGTCAGGGCACGACCTTCCCGTTACCCGCTTGAGCTCCGCCGTCGTGCGGTGCACATGGTCGCCGAGGTGCGCGACGACTACCCGAACGAGACGGCCGCTCTGCACGCGGTCACCGACAAGCTCTGCATCGGCTCCCGCGAGACACTGCGGAACTGGCTGAAGCACTCGGCGTGGGCTGAGCCCAACTCAGGACCCGGTTCAGGCTCTGCCCCCTCGGCCCGTCAGCGGCAGTCGACCCCGTGCAGGCCCGGCATCACGGGGTCGCCCTCGCGGCCGTGCAGCTCCAGGACCCCCGCCCGCTCGCCCCAGCTCAGCTCGTACTGGCCGGCGGCGATGGGGCGGGCGTTGTCGTCGGCGATCCAGGAGCTGCCGGGGAAGGCGAACCCGAAGCCCTTCACCGCGTACACGCTTCCGTCGCCGATCACGAAGAACGAGTTCTCCCGCACCACGGCCCGGCAGCCGTCCGGCCCCGCCGGTTCCAGTACCCGGTACTCGGCCCCCAGGTCCCCCGCCCCGCCGAGCCCGATGCCGGCCACGGCCACCAGCGCGGGCAGGGCGAACGCCGCCCACCACCACCCCGTGACGACGGGCGCCGGGCGCCGCCGGAAGCGGCGGCGGATCCGCAGCGCCACGGCGGCGAGCAGCACGGTCCCCGCGACCGCCCAGTGCGGCAGCACCCGCCCGGGCACGACCAGGATCAGCTCGGTCCAGCTCACGACGGCGGCGACCACCGCGCACAGGACGGCGAGGAGGAACGGCCGGTCCACGGCCACCGCCCGCCGCCGCTCCGATTCCGCTTCCGATTCCGCTTCCGTCCCCATCCCCCCACCCTACGGGGCCGGTTGAGGGCAAATGATCATGACCTTCGGTAACGCCGTACGGTCGGTCGCGACCACACGCGCGCATGCCGCATGACGCGTGAGCAACAACGGCGGCAGTCGCCGCCACGGGGAAGCGCGGCCCTCGCGGGCCGCGTCGTAAGGAACGCATGTTTCAGCACGTCAAACAGAAGATCGTCGCCGTCCTCACCGTCCTGTGCCTGACCGCGGGTGCGGGCATCGGCTCGGCCGCGGCCGCCGAACAGCCCGAGCGTGAGCCCACGCTCCTGGAGATGGCCGCCAAGGTCTCGAAGTACGCGAACTGCAGGTCGCTGCCGCTGCACCAGCGGCCGCAGTGCGCCAGGGAGTTCGCGCTCAAGTCCCTCAAGCTCAGCCTCGCCGTCGGCACGTACCTCTACGTCTCCCAGCCGGCGATGAAGGACAAGGGCGCTGCCTTCACCGAGGTCAACAAGGAGATGGAGAAGCTCGCCGGTCAGCTCCGGCCGCTCCTGACCCAGGCGAACCAGGAGGCGGACCCCGAGCGGCGGAGGGAGATACTCAAGCAGCTCGCCAAGACGTACAAGGCGGCCAGGCCGCACCTGGACAAGTTCCGCAACCAGCTGTTCCAGGCTTCGGAGCTGCTGGACGCGGTCGGCGAGCCTTCCGCCGAGCTCACCACCCTCCTCTCCGTCTACCTGGGGGACTACTTCCCCGAGCGGAAGCCGGTCGAGCCCGCACCCGACGGCCCGAGCATCTTCGACGCGCTCGACGAGCTCAAGGGCATCGGCAAGGACGTCGACCAGATCATCAAGGGCCTCGACCAGATGAACGAGGCGCTCGATGAGATGAACGCCACGATGGTCCAGGTCAACGAGAGCATCGACGGGATGAACAAGGGCCTGGAGCAGGCCAATCGCGGCATGGACAAGCTCAACGAGGGCGTCCGTGAGATGAACGAGGGCCTGGGTCAGATGAACACCGCCGTGCGCGGGTTCAACAAGACCGCGGAGAAGATCGTCTCGGTGCCGGACATCAAGTTCGACTTCTCGCACGTCAACGAGAAGGTCGGCGCGAACCAGACCCCGGCCGAAGTGCTCGCCGCCCAGGACCGCAAGATGGGCTCGCTGCTCAGCCTGCTCCCCGGCATCGGCGACGGCAAGGGCGTCATCGAAGCCCTCCGCGGCAAGGACCTGGCCACCGGCGAGGAGCTGAGCGTCACCGACCGCGCCCTGGGCGCGCTCGTCGTGCTGCGCTGGGTACGCACCGGCGGGACGCTCACCGCCGACGCCATCCGCGCCGCCCGCAAGGGCGAGAAGGTCGCCGGCTGCTTCAACAGCTTCCCGGCCGGTACGCCGGTCCTGATGGCCGACGGGGCGACCCGTCCCATCGAGCAGGTCAAGCCCGGTGACACGGTCCTCGCCACCGACCCCGAGTCGGGCGTCACCGGCCCGCGCCCGGTCGAGGGGACGATCCACACCCCCGACGACGTCGACTTCACCGGCATCACCCTCAGCGCCGACGCCGGCCGGGGCTCCCTCACCTCCACCGACCACCACCCGTTCTGGTCGGAGAACCGCAAGCAGTGGACGGACGCCGCCGATCTCGACTCCGGCGACACCCTCCGCACGCCGGACGGCGCCACCGTCGGCATCGACAGGGTCGTCCACTGGAAGGAACTCCGGGGCGCCTACAACCTCACGGTCAACGACCTCCACACCTACTACGTGCTCGCGGGCGCCACTCCGGTCCTGGTGCACAATTCCAACGGGCTGTGCAGCCGGCCGGCCGCCATCGCGAAGGCGACGGGCTACTCCGTCAAGCAGATCAAGGACGCGATCCACAAGGTGAAGGCCCAGGGCGCGTGGCGCGGCATCGGCGGCAACAAGAACCCGGACATGCTCATCGACCCCAAGACGGGCGAAGTCCATCCGCAGATGCCCGACGGCAGCCCGGGTGACAGCATCGGGAACATCTTCGACCACCTGCCGGAACTGCCGTGACCGAGATCGAGGAGCAGGACGACCGCTGGCTCGTCGGGCTGCGGGGCACCCCCGTGGTGGCCGTCGAGGCCGTCGACCTGCCGCGGAACGGCCTCACCGTGGCGCTCGCCGACGGCGTGGTGCTCACGGTCTCCGGACCGGTGCTCCTGACCGACGGCCCGGCGTCCGCGCCGGGTGCGGTCGCGCTTCCCGTCGGGGAAGCGGGCCGGCTCGTCGGTACCACCGTCCGGTCGGCGGTCGCGTTCAAGAACGGGTCCCTGAGGATGGTGTTCAGCACGGGCCACCACCTCAACGTCCGGGCGGCGGACCCCGCGACGCGGGTCCGCCTGTGGAAGCCGGGGGCGTTCTGCTGGTCGTGGGAGCAGGGGGCGGGCAGCATGCGGGCTTGACCCTCGACTTGGTGGAGGGATCAGAGTGCCGGGCGTGGAGAACGAGATGCGCAGTATCGGCGAGATGGCCCGGGACAGCGGACTGGGCGTGAGCGCGCTGCGGTTCTACGACGGGGCCGGGGTACTGGTCCCGGACTGGGTGGACCCGGTGAGCGGGTACCGCTGGTACGGGCCCGGGCAGCTCGACGAGGCGCGCCTGCTGGCGCACCTGCGGCGGGCCGGCATGCCGCTGGCGGACATCCGGCTGGTGACGGCCGGCTGGTCCGGGCGGGACACCGCCCTCGTGCTGAAGCTGCTCTCGGAGCACCTGCTCCGGCTGGAGCGGGGGCTCGCCGACGCGCGCCGCGAGTTCTCCACGGTCCGTGCCCTTCTCGATGCCAGGGAGATCCCGATGAGTCCGACCACCGCCGGCACCACCACCGTCCGCCTGACCGTGTCCGCGCCCGGACTGGCCGCCGCACTGGACGCGGTCCGGTTCGCCGCGAGCACCGATCCGGAGCTGCCGATGCTCGGCGGTGTCCTGTTCGACGTCGAGGGCCTGACGCTGCGGGTCGTCGCCACCGACCGGTACCGGCTGGCCGTCTCGGCGGCCGCCGTCACCGGTTCCGAGGGCTACGACGGGTCGTCCCGCGTCCAGGCCGTCGTCCCGTCCCCGCTGGTCGACGCGATGCGGGCGCTGCTCGGTACCGAGGGCTCCGCGGAGCTGCTGGTCGAGGGGGACAGGGTGGTCCTGGAGGCCGGGGAACGGCAGGCGGGCGGGCGGTGCGGCGGGACCGGCTTCCCCGACTACCGCCGCCTGTCACGCCTGCCGGCCGGGCGCCGGGCCACGGTGGACGTGGCCGCGTTCCGGGAGGCGCTGGTGGCCGGGCCCGTACGCAGCCAGGTGCGGGAGCAGGACGGCGAGGCGTACGACGTGAGCGTCCTGGAGGTGACGGACGGGGGGACCGTGGCCGTCCGCGAGCACGGCTCTCCCGGGTACCGGGTCGGCGTCAACCGCGCCTTCCTGCTGGAGGCCCTGGCCGCGGCGAACCGGGACCGGCTGGTCCTGGAGGCCGGGACCGGCCCCAGGCCGCTGACCATCAGCCGCGGCGACGACGAGGAGACGTACTCGATGCTCATGCCGGTGCGCGTGGAGGACTAGGCCGGGTCTGCCCCGCGCCCGGGGCGGCCGGCTGCGGCCGCCCCGGGCGCGGGAGCGGGGGTCAGACGAGGGCCAGGCTGATCTGGTCGTTGAAGACCACCCAGTTCTGCCCGCGGTCGGCGGCGTCGCACGGCTTCGAGGAGAGGTTCGGGGTCCCCCAGGCATTGGCGAGGCAGTACCCCGGGGCGAAGGCGAGGGAGATCTTCTGGCCCGAGACGTTCCAGTACTGCCCCTGGTCGTTGGGGTCGCACGGCTTCGTCGAGACGTCCGGGGTACCCCAGTTGTTGGCCAGACAGTAGCCGCGCGCGTTGCTGAGGGAGATCTGATGGCCCGAGAGGGTCCACTGCTGTCCCCGGTCCGCGGTGTCGCACGGCTTCGAGGAGACGTCCGGGGTCCCCCAGGCATTGGCGAGGCAGTACCGGCCGGGCACGGCCGCCTGCTGGACGGCGCCCGCCGCCCCGGCCGCACCGGACGGCAGGAGGGAGGCGGTCAGGGCGAGCGCGGCGACGGCGAGCGTCTTGCGGAGGGCGATTGCCATGATGCGGATTCCATTCTCGACGCAGGCAGGAGTGATTCACTCAAGCCAAAAAGAGGGGGTTATTCGGCTCGAATCCGAGCGCATGGCAATTGATACCAGCGATCACCGGCCGAGTAATTGGATTGCCCAATCCCTTCACCCGGAACGAGCAGTCGACAGATGATCCGATGACCGCCGAATGGCGAATCAACCCCCTCCGGGCGCAACACAACCCACCACTCTACCTGCGAGAATGGCCGAAAACTCACGGCTCGACACACCGGATCCGCCCTGCGCCACACCCCTGCGCAGGGCGGATCCACATTCCGGACGCGGCGCCCAACGCGCCGAAACGTTCCGCACCCGCCTTTTCACGCCGAATACAAACGGCGGGTGAATCCGGCGGTAATTCCTAGGCCGCCCGGAGGGCCGCGGAAAAGGCGGCGAGGGAGTCGGCCGAGGCGTACACGGTCACGGCGTCGACGACCCCGGCGGCGCCCAGGTCGAGGCGGACGGGCGGGTCCAGGTGCACGGCCACCTCCAGCGCGCCGCTCACCGAGCAGGCCACCGCGTCCGGCTCGTCCGGCACGCGCCGCAGACCCCGGCCGTCCACGGTACGGATCACCGGCGACACGGACCGGACCGCCGAGCGCGGCAGCGTCACGTCCCCGAGGAACCCGGTACGCAGCACCACCCGCTCCGCGTCCACCTGGTGCGGATGCCGGTGCAGCGAGGCCACAAAGGCGAGCCCGCCCGCAATCAGCAGCACCTCCAGCGCCGCATGGGCGGGCCGGAGCGGGGGCGGGACCATCGAGGACACCAGGAACGAGGTCACGATCTCGATGGCGACCAGCGGCAGCACCAGCTGCCGCACCCCGGCCGAGTGCCGCACCCCCGGCACCGCCGCCCGCCGCAGGACCACCTCCACCAGCGACCGGACCCACACCCGCGCGACACCGGCCTTGCCCGGCCCGGCCGTCACCGTCCCCGCCACCCACTCCGCCGCGGTCACGCGCCCGCCCCCCTTCCCTGTCCCATCTCCCTCCACCCTGAATGGAGTTGGGCCCGGACGAAAGTGACAAACGTCAGCGTTGGGGCATGACGGCCCCGAGCCGCGCCTCCAGCGCCGGCGGCAGCGGGTACGGCCGTTCCGGCGGCAGCAGCCGCCGGGCCCTGCCGGCCTGCCCGGTCCGGATCAGCGCCTCGGCCTTGCGGACCTGCGGGGTGAGATCGGTGATGCCGGTGATCCACTCGTCCGTGAAGGTGCGGATGAGCCCGCGCCCGATGCCGACCTGGATGCTGTAGTGGTTCAGCGCCGCCCCGCGGGGGGATCGCTCGGGATCCCACTGGACGTGTACGGCCGCCCGGGCGACGGCATCCGGGTTCGAGGTGGTGAGCACGGCCCTGGACAGGACCTCCTCCCACCCCTCCCGGGTCATCCGCACGCCGAGGATCCGCTCCTGCCCGGCCTTGTGACCCCAGTTGCTGCGGTGCATCAGCCACAGGAACGACGGCTTGATCCACGTCATCCGCCGGAACGAGAACGACGGCTCGACGAACCGCCCCGCACGCAGGGCCGCGTCCGCGATGGCGGGGGTGTACGCCTGGTAGACCACGATGGTGCGGGCGTCGTAGTCGGCGCGGACCTGGAACTGGGGTGTCATGCACCGGAGTATCGGCTCCGGCCCGCCCGCGCCGCGACGGGGTTTCACACCGGCAGCGTGGCCCAGGTCCGCGTCCCGCCGCCGGGCTCCCGGGAGGGGCCGACGCCCCACTCCCCGCCGTGGTCGCGGACGAGCGCGGCGAAGACCCGCAGGGTGGCCCGGCGGCGGGCTTCGCAGAGGGCGGCGAGGCGGGGGTGGGCGTGCGCGGAGTGGCCGTCGTAGACGATCAGGCGGAGGGCGTCGTCACGGTGGCGCAGGGAGAGGTAGATCTCCCCGTACGGGTCCATCCGCCAGGCGGAGCCCATGAGTTCGGAGGCCGCCTGGACGGCGGCGGGTTCGAGCGGGTCGAGCGCGTAGGCCCGCAGCGCGGCCCGCACGACCTGCCGGGCGATGCCCGCGGAGCGGGCGGAGGCGGGCAGCGTCACGCTGCACGACAGCCCGGCCCCGGCCTCCGCCTCCGGCGGCTGCTCCGGTGCGATGGGGCACGGGGCGGGGGCGGTGTACAGGTTCGCGGTGAAGGGGCTGAGCATCTTCGGCTCCCAAGTCGTCGGCTGTGACGGCGGATTGGCATCGGAAGCTCGACGCGCACAGGGGCTCGCGCAGCCGGGGAGCGTGGCTCGTCGCCGAGGCCCGAGGCATGCTGCGGCGATGCACTTCAACTCCCCTGCGTGAGCGGTGCGCTACTGAATGTAGGGCAACTAGTGATGCCTGCGCCACCTGCTTGGTGATGCCAACACCCCTGCTGGACCGGGCGGGCGGTTCCATGCAGACTGCCCTCATGCCACCCAGGACGTCGCCGACGTACCGACAAGCAAGGCTCGGAGCCGAGCTGCGCAAGATGCGCCTGCGCGCGGGCGTCAGTGCCGAGTTCGCGGCCGGGCTGATCGGCGTCGACCGGGGCAAGATCCCCAACATCGAGTCGGGCGTTCGAGCCCTGAGCGTCGAGCGCCTGCGCATCCTTGCCGCCAACTACGGCTGCACGGACGAGGCCTATCTCGACGGCCTGACTGCGATCGCGCAGACGAGAACACGCGGCTGGTGGGCCCAGTACCGGGACAAGCTGTCGGCGGGCATGCTCGACATCGCCGAACTGGAGTGGCACGCAACGCGGTTGCACACGATCCAGACCGTACACATCCCCGGACTCCTCCAGACCGAGGACTACGCACGCGCCGTCTTCGGCGCGTTCCTGCCGGCGCTGCCCCGCCTGGAGGTCGAGCTCCGGGTCGCCCACCGCCAAGAGCGGCGGTGCGTACTCGACCGCCCCGAACCGGTGCGCTACACCGGCTTCGTGCACGAGACGGCCCTGCGCATGCAGTTCGGTGGGCGGCAGGCAGCACGCGCGCAGTTGGAGTACCTCGGCGAGCGGAGCACCGCCGACCACATCACCATTCGGGTACTGCCCATCTCCCACGGCATCTTCCCCGGTGCCGGACACGCCCTGCTGTACGCCGAAGGCGTCGTTCCTCAGCTCGACACCGCACAACTCGACTCCGCGCACGGGCCGGACTTCATGCACGCCGAGGGCCAGCTGTCCCAGTACCGCAGCCACCTGGAGTGGATGGACGCCCACGCACTGGACGCCTCCGCATCCCGGGACTTCATCCACCACGTCCACAAGGAGCTGTGAGAGCCATGGTCGACATCAGCTGGGAAGAGCCGTACTGCGGCGCGGGGAACAACTGCTACCGCATCGGCGTGGACGGGGACGGCAACAGCTACATAGCCGTCGCGGGGCAGGAAGACCGTCCCCTCACGGACAGCCGCGCCGCGCTCACCGCGCTGATCCGGGACATCAAGGCCGGCAAGGCGGACCACCTGCTGGACGGCTGAGCGCGCTGTCGCGCGAACGGGGTGAGAAGCGGGACCGCGGCGAGGGCGGCGGGTGCGTGACCGCCGGCTGGTTTCCCGCGCCGCGCCGGTGCCGGTCCGTACGCGTGAGACCGGCCTACGGAAGGCTGGCGGCATGCGGAAACTGATCTACGGCATGAACCTGTCCCTGGACGGCTACATCGCCGCGCCCGGCGACGACATCGGCTGGAGCGTGCCGAGCGACGAGCTGTTCCGGTTCTGGTCCGACCAGTTGCCGGCGACCGACCTGTCGCTGTACGGGCGCAAGCTGTGGCAGACGATGAGCTCCTACTGGCCGACGGCCGACCAGCAGCCCAACGCCACGGCGGCGGAGATCGAGTTCGCACGCCGCTGGCGGGACATGTCGAAGGTGGTGTTCTCCTCGACGATCGACACGGTCGACTGGAACACCCGCCTGGCCGCCGGCGACGCGGTCGCCGAGATCACCCGGCTCAAGGCCGAGGACGGCGGCCCGATGGCCATCGGCGGTGCGACGCTCGCCGGGGCGGCCATGCGGGCGGGGCTGATCGACGAGTACGTGCTGGCCACCGCGCCGGTCCTGGTGGGCGGCGGCACGCCGTTCTTCACCGCGCTCGACAGCTGGGTGAACCTGCGGCTGGTGGAGACGCGGACGCTTCCCTGCGGCGTGGTCTTGACCAGGTACGAGACGAGGCGCTGAGCGCCCTGTCACGCGGGCCGACCGCCCGGCGGGTGACCGCGACGGCCCCGGCTAGCCGGCGGCGCCACGGGGGAAGGTGATCTCGACCCGGCGGTTCTTCTTGCGGCCCTCCTCGGTGCTGTTGTCGGCGATCGGGTAGTCCTCGCTGTAACCGCGGACGTCGTAGGTGACGCCGGGGCTGGTGACGGTCTTGGCCAGCTCGGCCTGGACGGCGTCGGCGCGCTGCTTGGAGAGTTCCTTGCCGTGCTCGTAGCTGCCCTGGTCGTCGGTGAAGCCGAAGACGCGGATGCGGGTGGCTTTCTGGGTGTTGATCTCCTGCGCGATGGCCTGGATGCGGGATGCGGCCTGGGCGTTGAAGACGGCGCTGTTCTCCGGGAAGAGGACCTCGGACTGCAGGGCCATCATGACGTTCTGGTTGGTCTCCTGACGGCGCTGCTCGCCGCCGAGGTCTTCGACGACTTCGGCGATGTCGAGGACCTTGATGGGGGCGAGGGTGCCGCCCTGGGGGATCTTGAGGCCGGGTGCGTTGGAGTCGATCGGCACGGGTGCGGCTGCCGATGGCTCTGTGCCGGGGGGTACGGAGGGCTTGGGGTCGTCGGCGTAGGCCGCGGTGGCACCGATCAGGTGGGTGCCGGCGATGACGAGCCCGGCGACGGCTGTGGCTGCGGCTACGCGGTGGCGTTGTGTCATGGGGTCACCCGGAGATTTTGACGGTGGCCGAGGTGAAGGTGGGGAGACTGAATTCCACCTCGCTGGTGGATGCGGGAGGCGCCGGGAACTGCGCGAAGAAGGGCACGGTCTTGCCGGGATCGACACTGGAGATACCAGTCGTGCACAGGCACCTGGACTCGGTGTCCCGAAGCACGTAGTAGCGCTTCTTGCCCGCCTTGTCCACCAGGGTCGCCCCCGCCACCGATTCTCCGCTTCCCTTCAATTCGATCCCACGCCAGTCCGAAGTGCGAGTGAAGGACTGACTACCGCCGTTCTTGATCTGGCCGCTTACAGTGAGGAATCCGCCGGAGTCTCGCCGCACCGAATTGATCACCAAGGCCATCCCGGCCTCTCCGTTCAGCGTCGCGATCACCTCCGTAGGCTCGGGACTCGGCCCCTTAGTCGGCGCGGACCCCTGGTTTCCCGCTCCCTGGGACTGCTGCGGGGCTGACTTGTCAGGAGCCTTGCCCTTGTCGTCACCGCTCCCACCACACCCGGCCAACGTGACGGCCAGCACTGCTGCAACCGCAACAGCCGCTCCCCCGCGAACCTTCGCCGTTTGCCGCATGCTCATGTGCGCTGCTTCCTTGTCCGTCGCTGGCTGTTAATCGGTCAGTCGCACATCGAAGAGGACTCGCCCCAATGTGCGCCACAGATCGGGCTTCGAGGGGTCGAAGGTGATTTCCTTCCCCCCTTTGCACTGGATCTTCACGGATACGGGCTTTGGTTTGCCGTCATCGGTGGGCGGCTGCGGGCTTTCCGTCGAAGTCGGCGTAGGTGTTGGAGTCGGTGCCGGCAGGTCCCCGAGGTGGCAGCGTGGTTCAATCACCGCAGTGGCATGCGCTGTTCCGCGCATTGAATCGGTTCCGGGAATCACCGAACTCCCAACGGTCCTGTCAGTCTCGACAGTGACGGTGAAGCTGAGCCGAGCGGAGGTGCACGATGCCTTCGCGCCGTTCTTCTCAGCGAAGCTGTCAGCCTTGTCGCAGCCTCCCGAGTCGAACCGGTTCCCCTTGAGCACCTCGATCCAGTCCTTCGGCTGCAGTTCGGCAAGGATCAACCCCGGAACCAGGTGGTCGCGTGCGTCTTGGGCTGCAGCCAGCGCCGCCGCATCCGCTGCGCCTTGCGCGTCACTACGGGTGACTGACGCCTGCCCGATGACGAAGAAGGCGAGCGCAGCGAAGAGCAAGCCTGCCACCACGACCACGTAGACGGGGAAGGCTTGCCCTCGGTCACCACTGCGCCATGCAGGCAACGCCGCTATCCAGCCTTGATGCTCTTCACCGCGTCTTTGATCCTCGTGGTGATCTCCGAGCCGATGCCGGAACCGACGATCGCGCCGATGATCACCACGACCACCAGGATGATGCCCAGGTACTCGAAGGCCGTCTGCCCCCGGTCCAGGTTCGCGTAACGCCTGCGGATGCGGGACACCGCCGTGTCCGTCCAGCCCGCCACCCGCACCTTCGCCTCGACGGAGACCTTCAGCAGCGTGTTGTTCGACATAGGGGGTCCCTCCCGGTCCGGTTCCGCTGTCGATCTGCGGACGGTACGGGGAGTGACGAGAGATAACCAAGGGTCCCGGGGCCCAAATACGGTCCCATTGCGCACGGCGTCTACCCATGACCAGCCACCCCCGGACGGGCGGTTCCCAGCCAGCGGGCTATCGCCTCGCTGCGGGTCGTGCTCTGGAGCTTCGCGAAGATGCGGTTGATGTGGTTCTTCACCGTCTTCTCGCTGATGAAGCAGGCGCCGGCGATCTGCTGGTTGTTCATGCCGGACGCGATCAGGTCCATGATCTCCACCTCCCGCGAACTCAGCCCGAAGACAACGGAGTTGTGCACGCGCTCCGTCGACTGTGCCACAGAAGGTTGCGTCTGCGAAGAGGACCGCAGCTCCGCGAGCACCGCCGTCGCCGCCGTCGGGGTGAAGTGCGCGCGGCCCTCGCGGACGTCCCGGACCGCACGTACCAGCTCGTCGGCGGTGAATTCGCCGTGGATCAGGTAGCCGCCCGCGCCCAGGAGCAGGGCCTCGCGGATCTGGTCGGCCTCCTGGCTGTACGTCAGCATCAGGACCGGGGCCAGGCACACCAGGTGCGGCAGCGCCGAGATGCCGTCCACCCCCGGCATCCGGACGTCCAGCAGGATCACGTCCGGGGCGTGGAGCCGCGTCAGGTGCAGGGCCTCCCGGCCGTCGCGGGCCTGCGCCACCACCCGGAGGTCCCCCGCGGTGGCCAGCAGCGCGCTCAGCCCGGCCCGTACCACCGGGTTGTCGTCGGCGATCAGGATGTCGATCGGGGTCATCGGATCCCCTCCAGCGGGAGCGAGAGACGGACACGGGTGCCCGGGCGGCCGGCCGGGCGGGGGCCGAGGGAGAGGGCGGCTCCGATCGCCGCCGCGCGTTCCCGCATGCCGCGTACGCCGAAGTGGCCCGCGGACGGGAGCCGCGCCGGCAGGCCCCGGCCGTCGTCCTCCACCGAGACGGTCAGGTGCGTGCCGGTCACCGACACCGTCAGCAGGGTCTCGGACGCCTCCGCGTGGCGGCGTACGTTCTCCACCGCCTCCGCGGCCACGGCGACCACATGGCGTGCCACGGACGGGGGGAGGGCCGGGACCGCGCCCGACACACAGACCTCCGCGTCCAGCGCGCGCAGCGCCGGCAGGAGGGGGACCGCCTCGCCCCGCAGGTCCGTCAGCAGGGCACGGGACTCGGAGGCCGCGCGGCGGGCCGCCGAGGACACCAGTTCGGCCTGATGGCGAAGGGCGGCCGGGTCCGACGTGCGCGACAGGGCGTCGGCGGCCAGGGCCAGGCCGTGCAGGGTCTTGGAGACCGAGTCGTGCATCTCCCGCGCCAGCCGTTCCCGCTCCTCCCGTACCGCCTCGGCCGCCGCCAGCCGCGCCCGGGTCTCCGACAGGCGGAAGAGGAAGTCACGGACCGAGGAGCCGGCCGCGCCCGACAGGACGCAGAGGAAGGAGAGGACCAGGCCGCCGCCCAGGGCGGCCACCACCACCGTCTGGGCCGCTGCGAAGACGGCGGATCCCCGCCAGCCGTACACCAGGCCGGACAGGAGCGGGGTGCCCAGGGCGACCAGGCCCAGCGGGGACGAGGGGGTGGCCGTGACCAGGAGCAGCGCGCCCACCGCCATGTCCGCTCCCAGCAGCCACCGGTGGCGCAGCAGCAGCGGCCCGAAGCGCTCCCAGTCGCGGAACAGGGCGTAGGAGAGGGTGAAGGTCCCCACCACCGCACCCGCCACCAGGTACGTCGGCAGTCCCGGCGCCGTCCGGCCCAGGGCGAGCGGGGCGCCGAGGGGGATCATGACCAGCCGTACCGCGAAGACCTGCCTGCACAGGGCCTGGAGGGCGTTGGCTTCCAGGCGCATGGCTCAGCCGCCTCCCAGCAGGGCGCCGAAGTCGACGTTCGCGCCGTAGACGAAGCCGCAGACGAGCAGGATCAGGGTGCCGGGCAGCATGAACATCGTCACCGCGAAGGTGGCCTTCGGGACGGCCCTCGCGGCGCGCCGGCGGGCGTTCTGGGCGTCGGTGCGCCGCATGTCCTCGGCGATCGCGATCAGGGTCTCCACGATCGGGGAGCCCAGCTCCTCGCCCTGCTGGAGGGCGGTGACGAACTGCGCGACCTGCTCGGAGTCGTTGCGGCGGCGCAGCTCGTCGAAGGCCTGGCGGCGGCTGACGCCCATGTCCATCTGCTGGAGCGTGATGCGGACCTCGTCCGCCCACGGGCCCTCGTACTTGCCCGCGACCCGGTCGAGGGCCTGCCGGAAGCCCAGGCCGGCGCTGACGACGACCGCGAGGACGTCCAGGAAGTCCGGCAGGGTCCGCTCGATGTTGTCCCGGCGGATCCGGATCGCCGACCACAGGCCGGCCTCGATCCAGAACAGCCCGAACGCGACCATGAGCAGGGCCGGCACCAGCTTGCCGTTCATCAGCATGGCGAGGGCGCCGAGGCCGCCCAGGAGGCCGTACACCGCGCGCCGGGCGGCGTAGCGGTCGATGGTGAGGCCGGCCGGGTTGCCCGCCATGTCGATCTGGCGGCGCTTGCGGGCCACCTGCTTGGGGCCCATCAGCCGCAGCACCAGAGGCGCCCAGCGGATGCCGATTCGGTCGACGACGGAGCCGACGGCGGTCGTGCGGGTGGCGCCGACCTCCAGGGCGAGGGCGAGGTCGGTCGGGAGTTTGACGTCGGCGCGGTAGAGCCGGACGCCGTAGAGGATCCCGAAGACGGACAGGGCGGCGGCCAGGGCCAGGAGGAAGGGGAGGTAGGTGTTCATCGCGGCGGCCGGCCCCTCAGACGTCGATCTTCGACAGGCGGCGGATGAGGACGAACCCGAGAGTGAAGAGGCCGAGCGCTATCAGCACCGCCGTCTGCCCGATCAGGGCTCCGGTCATCCGGTCCAGCGCACCCGGCATCATCACGTCGACCAGCAGGAGCGAGCCGAGCCCGATCGCCGGGACCAGGTACGCGGTCACCGTGACCTGGGAGAGCTGCGTACGGATCTCCCTGCGCGTCTCCTTGCGCTGCTCCAGGGTCACCGTCAGGTTCCGCAGGCTGCCGACGATGGCGCCGCCCGCCCGCGCCGACAGGACGAGGGTGGAGACGAGGACGACCAGCTCGCGGGACGGGAGCCGTTCCACGATCTCCCCGAGCGCCTCCTCGATGGAGTGGCCGACCGCGAGCCGGTCCGCGACCCGGGACAGCTCCTCCCCGGCCGGTGCCTCGAGCTCCTCCGCCGCGATCCCGATGGCGGTGCGCAGGGCGAGTCCGGCCTGGGTGGCGTTGGCGAGGATCCGGGCCAGCTCGGGCAGCTGGTTGATGAACCGCTCCGTACGCCGGGCCCGCTGCCAGTTGAGGAAGGCGTTGGCGGCCCAGAGCCCGATCAGGCCGGCCACCGGGCCGAAGAACGGCGCGAGGAGGGAGGAGGAGACCAGCCAGATCCCGGCGACCGCCATCAGCATGTACGCGAAGAACTCGCCCGGCGTGAGGTCCAGGCCGGTGGTGGCCAGCTTCAGTTCGATGCGCCGGCCCAGCTTCGTCCTGCGCAGGCGCCGGTCGAGGCCCTGGAAGCGGCGCCTGCGGCCGGTGGCCTCGGGGGCGCCCTCCGCGGAGAGCCGGTCGATGAGGGCGGCGCGCTGGGCGAGCCCGGCCGAGTACGCGTGCACCCCGAGGGACACGAACAGGCCCGCCAGCAGCGTGGCGCCGAGGGTGAGGAGGACGAGGTTGGTCACAGCACGGTCCGGGAGGTCAGCGGGTCGAGGTAGTCCTCCGGCGGGGCGACCCCGAAGGCCTGGGGGATGGGCTGGTTGCTCATGTAGAGGCGCTCCGCGATCCGGCGGGGCAGCGGGGCGTAGGCGAAGTAGCCGTGCACGCACCCGTCGGCCCCCATGGGCTGGGCGATGTAACGGCACACGGTGGTGATCCGGAACGGCTCGCGGCCGTGGGAGTCGAGGATGGAGATCTCCGTGATGCGGCGCGAGCCGTCGCCGAAGCGGGTGAGCTGGACGATGACGTTGACGGCGCTGTTGATCTGGTCCTGGAGCGCTTCGAAGGGGATCTCGACCTCCGACATGGAGGCGAGGGTCTGGAGGCGCATCAGGGCGTCCTGCGAGCTGTTGGCGTGGACGGTGGCGAGGGAGCCGTCGTGGCCGGTGGACATCGCCTGGAGCATGTCGAGGGTCTCGCCGCCTCGGACCTCGCCGACGATGATGCGGTCGGGGCGCATGCGCAGGGAGTTGCGTACGAGGTCGCGGATGGTGATCTGGCCCTTGCCCTCCACGTTCGCGGGCCGGGATTCGAGGCGGATGACGTGCGCCTGCTGGAGCTGGAGCTCGGCGGAGTCCTCGATGGTGATGACGCGCTCGCCCTCGGGGATCAGTCCGGAGAGGGCGTTGAGGAGGGTGGTCTTGCCGGTGCCGGTGGCGCCGGAGACGATCAGGTTCATCTTCGCCTGGACCAGCCCGGAGAGCAGGAGCAGCATCTGCTCGTCGAGGGAGCCGAGGGCGATCATCTCGTGCAGGGTGAAGGCGCGCGGGAAGCGGCGGATGGTGAGGGTCGCGCCGGTGAGGGAGAGCGGCGGGATGATGACGTTGACGCGCTCGCCGCTGGGCAGGCGCGCGTCGACCATCGGATTGGCCTCGTCCACGCGCCGGTTGACGGTGGAGACGATGCGCTCGATGGTCTGCATCAGCTGCTCGTGCGAGGCGAAGCGGATGGGGAGCTGCTCGACCCGGCCGGAACGCTCCACGAAGATCTGGTCGGGGCCGTTGACCATGATCTCGGAGATGGAGGCGTCTTCGAGGAGCGGTTCGAGTACGCCGAGGCCGAGTGCCTCGTCGACGACGCGGCGGATCAGCTGGGCGCGCTCGGCGGTGGAGAGGACGGGGCCCTCGCGGCTGATGATGTGCCCGAGGACGCGCTCCAGGCGCGCCCGGCGCTCGGCGGGCGCGAGCGCGGACATCTCGGCGAGGTCGATCTCCTCCAGCAGCTTCGTGCGGTAGGAGGAGACGAGCCGGCCGTCCTCGCGGGGGCTGTGGCGGTCGTCGGGGGTGTTGACCCGGGAACGCAGGCTCATGGTCACGGTCCCTTCGGGTCGTCGTTGGGCATCACTGCCGTTGCCCTGGCCGGTTCTACGGACAGGCCGGGCACAATCGAGTTGATGGAGATGGTCACGGTGGCGGTGACGGCGTCTGAGCTCTTGCTGATGGCCACGTCCGCCGTGAGACCGTCCCGGACAGCCGCCTGACCGGCGGCAGCTCCGCCCGAGCCCTTGCGGGCCTCCACCCGGGCCGCCGTACGGGCGGCGGTGTCCGCCTGTTCGTGGACGTACGCGATCCAGCCCAGCTGGATCCCGCACAGCGCGACGAACAGCAGGATCGGCACGAAGCCGATGTACTCCAGGGCGACCTGCCCCCGGTCGGAGCGGATGTCCCGTCGTCTCACGTTCACTCCTCCCGCTCCATGGCCGCGCCGCCCTTGCCGTCGATCTCGCCGAAGTCGAGCCCGGGGAAGAGCACCGGAATGCCGAGTTTCACCCGGGCCTGGTAGACGTCCCCGGCCGGGCCGCACTCGACCTCGGGCCCCCACGCGCCCCCGATGTGCTCGACGGCGGCCGCCCGGCACGCCCCGTCGCCCTTGACCGCCCCCGCCCGCGCCGCCTCGTCGGCCGCGTTCCCGGCCAGGGAGAACGCGTAGCCGATCAGTACGCACTCCCACACCGCCGCGACGAGCAGCAGGATCAGCGGCACCATTCCCACGAACTCCAGGGCCACCTGCCCCCGGTCCCCGCCCCGGTACCGCCCCCGGCGCACGCGTCAGCCCTCCCGGCCGCGCCGCAGCCGGGCGACCGGGCCGGACGGCCGGACGGCCAGGGCCGAGCCGGTGCCCGGCTGTGCCGGGACCGGCGCCCTGTCGGGCGACGAGAGGAGGCCCAGCTCGCCCGCCACCGCCCACAGGGCCTGTTTCACCGTCGAGCGGTTGTCGAGGTCCTGCACGCGGCCCGCGTCCACCACGGCCTGGAGTTCCTTGAAGGCGGCGGGGACCGGGGTGCGGACCGGCCGGGTCTTGGTGATCTTCTCGATCAGCGAGGGCTGGATCTCGGTGTGCTTGCTCCAGCGGTTGACGACCACCGCGGTGTCCTCCGCCTTGCGCACCTGGAGCCGCTCCCACATCCGGACCATCCGCTTGGCCGCGCGTACGGAGACCACGTCGGGGGTGGTGACCAGTACGGCCACGTCGGCCTGTTCCACGGCGGCGGCGTTGGCGCCGGTCACCTGGGTGCCGCAGTCGACGACGACCAGCTCGTAGCGGGCGCGCAGGGCGCCGATGACCTGGCGGGTGGCGCGTTCGTCGACCTCCTCGCCCCGCTCGCCCTCCGCCGGGGCCAGCAGCAGCGCCAGCCCGGTGCGGTCCTCGTACACGGCGTCCTGGAGGACCCGGGGGGAAATGTCCTGGATGCCGGCGAGGTCGGCGATGGAGCGGCGGAACTGCACGTCGAGGTAGGAGCCGACGTCTCCGGCCTGGAGGTCGAGGTCGACCAGGGCCGTACGCCGGCCCGAGGCGGCCGCGGCGAGGGCGAACTGGACGGCGGTGAGGGTGGTGCCGACGCCGCCCTTGGCCCCGGTGACGGTGACGACCCGGCCGCCCGGGCCGGTGAACGCCTCGGCGCCGCCGCCCAGGTGGCGGCGTACGCCGACGGCCCACAGGGCGGCGGCCTGGACGCGGGCGCTCAGCTCCTCGTACGAGAGGGGCAGGGCGATCAGGCCCCGCGCGCCGGAGTCCATGGCGGCGGAGAAGAGGCCGGGTCCGGCGTCGGAGGAGAGCAGGACCACGCCCACGGCCGGGAAGCGCAGGGCGACTTCGCGGATGAGTTCCAGGGCGGGGACGGGGCCGATCCGCTCGTGGACGAGGACGACCTCGGGGAGTTCGTCGACGGACTCGGCGGCCATGCGGCCGAGCATGTCGAGGAGGGAGGTGGAGTCGGGGACGGGAGGGGCGGGCTCGGCGTCCGGCAGCTGGCTGAGCAGGGCCGTGATGGAGCGGGCGGCGTCCGGGTCGCCGGCCGCGGGCAGGATTCGAGTGGTCATCCGCGCCTCACTTGTCCCCGTCGAGGGTGTACGTGCGGTCGGCCGGGCTGGGGGCCGAGTCGGTGCCGGGGGCCACCAGGGCCAGCCGGACGTGCTCCGCGAAGGACTCGGCATAGGCGACGCGCTGGGTGTCCTTCGTGTTCAGGGCGAAGGTGATGGGGACCGCCTCGGCGGGGCCCTTGCGGTCGCTGTCCTTGTCGAGGGCGGTGAGTTTGCCGACGCCGAGGACGCGGGCGTTGGCGACGATGATCACCGAGCGGGAGGGGTCGGTCTCCTTGGCGCCCTTGAAGGTGGCGATGATGTTGACCTTCGCGCCCGAGGTGATCTTGCCGGCCACTCCGGTGGCCGCGTCGATCATGATGGCGATCTCCTGCTCACCGGCCTGGAGCTGCGGCTTGTCGACGAACATGTCGCTCTGGAGCAGGGAGCCCTTCTTCAGCGTGGTGAGCGCGATCTTGCCCCGGAGCGCGCCGAGGTCGTCGACGGCGGTGTCGGAGAGCCACCGCTTGGGGACCTTCACCTCTTCGAACTGACCGGCCGTCAGGGCGCTGTACGGTGCGATGTCGCCCTTGACGCGGTACGCGACGACCTCGGCCCCGACCTTGGAGTTGACGTCGCCGATGACGACGAGGACCCCGGCGAAGGCGGCGAGGGCGCACAGGACCGACAGGAGCAGCAGGATGACGCCGCGGCGCTGGCGTGAGTTCATGAGCCGTACTACCTCGCCGTTCTACGTTCGTTCGGGCGGTCAGGATCCGGATCCGGAGCGGGCGGCGGGCACCTCGGGCGGGGGTGCGGCCAGGGGGGCGGCGCAGAAGCCGCAGCGGTCGCCGATGAGCTCGAAGCCGCACCAGCCGCACTCCTCGCGGCGCACCGAGGAGACCAGCTGGTAGAGCACGGAGACGTCGGGGATGGCGGCGGCGAACTCGATGAGCTTTGGGGTGGCCCACCAGCGGGCGGAGTCGGCGGGCAGCGGGTTCTCCATGACGCCCTGCACCTGCCAGGCGGGCGCCAGTTCGGCCGCCACCCAGTCGGAGGACAGCTGGCCGCGCGCGAAGGTGAGGTGGGTGGCGAAGGCGGGGCCGGGCGGGATCACCCCGGTGGCGGCGGGGCCGAGCCGGGCCAGGTGCGGCGTCGGGTGGGCGAGTACGGCGAACTGGGCGCTGGGCGACCAGGAGCGGGCGTGCGCCTTGAGGCCGACCGGGATCCGGTCGAGCTTGGCGACGGAGCCCAGCAGGGCGCCGGCGTAGATGTAGTGGGACAGCAGCCGGGCGGCGGAGGCGATCACCCCGGGGCTGAAGTCGCAGACGGTGAGCTGGCGCAGCTGACGCACCAGCACGGCGGTGCCCAGCGGCGGGAGGTCGACGTCGACGAGCGCGATCCGGTCGGTCTCCAGGATGGCCCGTACGGTGCGCACCCGGTGCACGGTGGCCGGG
The DNA here is from genome assembly GCF_055575955.1 of Streptomyces sp. NPDC033966. Taxonomy (NCBI): domain Bacteria; kingdom Bacillati; phylum Actinomycetota; class Actinomycetes; order Kitasatosporales; family Streptomycetaceae; genus Streptomyces; species Streptomyces sp. NPDC033966. The sequence goes on from NZ_JBVIRQ010000001.1 coordinate 779,864, forward strand.
GGGAGCCAGGACGGTACGACGGCCACGAGGTGGCCGTGCCGTTCCAGCAGGGCGGTGGTCCCGGCGAGCGCGGCCTCCAGGCCGGCTTGGGCGGGCGGGTGCAGTACGGCGGCGCCGGGGGTGTGCCGGTCGGGGGCCGGCAGCACCAGATCGGCACTGGTGACAGCGATGGCGGTCGGCACGCGAATCCCCCCGTTCACCCTCCGCGCGGCGCCGGTTGGCCCGGCCGTCGGCTGGACTTCCGCACGCGCGCATGCTGCGCGACCGCAAACGATCGGCGCCCTTCCCCCTTGCCCGAGCACCATATCCGCGACGCCCCTGGCAGGGCAGGGCCTTGAAGATTCCTGTGCCGGAAGCACATGTCACAGGAGGCGGGAAACCCGGACAACAAGGATCGGGACCGGGTCCATTTCAAGCCACATTGCAAACACTCTTGACACGGGGATTGGTCTGGACCAACTTGGCTGGCGCCGGCTTTCGGTCCGGGGGACCCCACTCCCCCCTCACAGATCCCGCCTTCCGCTTCTCCCCTTACTCCCCCCACGGAGCCCACGTGAACCGCATACGCTCCCTCGCCCTGCCACTCGCCGCCACCCTCGCCGCCGGCGGCCTCACCGCCCTCGCGGCGGGCCCCGCCCGGGCCGCCGACGTCAACGTCGTCCGCAACGGCGGCTTCGAGTCCGGCCTCGCCAACTGGTCCTGCTCGAACGGGAGCGGCGCTTCCGTCTCCTCACCCGTCTACGCCGGGGCGGGCGCCCTGAAGGCCGCCCCGGCGGGCTCGGACAACGCCCGCTGCGGCCAGACCGTCACGGTCAAGCCGAATTCGACGTACACGCTCAGCGCGCAGGTGCAGGGCTCGTACGTCTACCTGGGCGCGACCGGCACCGGCACCCAGGACGTCTCCACCTGGACGCCGGGCTCGGGCGGCGGCTGGCAGAAGCTGTCGACCACCTTCACCACCGGCCCCGACACCACCCAGGTCACCGTCTACACCCACGGCTGGTACGGCCAGCCGGCCTACACCGTCGACGAGTTCAGCGTCTTCGGCCCGGACGGCGGCGGCCCCACCGACCCGGGACCGGGCCTTCCGGGCGCGCCCGCGGGGGCCGCCGTTTCCGGCCAGAGCCAGAACGGGCTCACCCTTTCGTGGAACGCGGTCAGCGGGGCGAGCGGCTATTACGTCTATCAGGACGGCGTGCGCGTCCAGACGGTGGCGAACACCTCCACGCCCGTCACCGGGCTCGCGCCGAGCACCTCGTACTCCTTCCAGGTGAGCGCGTACAACGCGGCCGGCGAGGGCCCCAGGTCGGCGCCGGTCACCGGCACCACCACCGGGGGCGGCGGCCCGAACCCGAACCCGTCGGTGCCAAAGCACGCGCTGACCGGCTACTGGCAGAACTTCAACAACGGCGCGACCGTGCAGAAGCTCTCCGACGTCTCCGCGCAGTACGACATCATCGCCGTCTCCTTCGCCGACGCCACGGCCACGCCCGGCGCCATCACCTTCAACCTCGACTCGGCCGGCCTCGGCGGCTACACCGTGGCGCAGTTCAAGGCCGACGTCGCCGCGAAGAAGGCGGCCGGCAAGTCGGTCATCCTCTCCATCGGCGGCGAGAAGGGCACGATCTCGGTCAACGACTCCGCCTCCGCGGCGAATCTGGCCAACTCCGCCTGGGCGCTGATGCAGGAGTACGGCTTCAGCGGGATCGACATCGACCTGGAGAACGGCCTCAACCCGACCTACATGACGCAGGCGCTGCGCGCCCTGTCGGCGAAGGCGGGCCCCTCCCTGGTCCTGACCATGGCCCCGCAGACCATCGACATGCAGTCCACGCAGGGCGGCTACTTCAAGACCGCGCTGGCCGTGAAGGACATCCTGACGGTCGTGAACATGCAGTACTACAACAGCGGCGCGATGAACGGCTGCGACGGCAAGGTCTACTCCCAGGGCTCGGTGGACTTCCTGACGGCGCTCGCCTGCATCCAGCTGGAGGGCGGTCTCGACCCCTCGCAGGTGGGCATCGGGGTCCCGGCCTCGCCGAGCGGCGCGGGCAGCGGCTACGTCTCCCCGACCGTCGTGAACAACGCCCTGGACTGCCTGGCCAGGGGCACGGGCTGCGGGTCCTTCAAGCCGTCGAAGACCTACCCCTCGCTGCGCGGCGCGATGACCTGGTCGACCAACTGGGACGCCAAGGCGGGTAGCACCTGGTCCAACGCGGTGGGTCCCAAGGTCCACGGGCTGCCGTAGGCGGTAGAGGTGTGGGGGTGGCTGATTCGGTCCGGTGAGCCCGCCGGACACCCCCGGGGCTATTGACCGGGACATGCCACAAGAGCACGCTGTGCGCGTCCGCACGGCTACCCCCACACTCCCACCCAGGAGAACGCATGCGGCTCCACACCCGCCGAAGGGCCGCCGTCACCGCGGCCCTGCTGGCGCTCGCGCTCGGCGCACCCGCCTACGGCATGAGCGCGACGGCAGCACCCCCGCCCACCCCGTCCACGGCGACGCAGGACGAGGCGATCGCCCAGTACGAGATCCAGGGCCCCTCCACGGCCGCCGAACGCACGGCCCTGCTGCGCACCGGGGCCTCGATCGACGAGGTGGACGCCCGCTCGGTCGTCGTCAGCGCCGACCCCATGCAGGCCAAGAGCCTGCGCGCGCTGGGGTACACCCTGACCCCGCTGCCGGGCCCGCCCGACCGCGGCGAGCGGGGCGTCGCGGCGGCCCCGATGGACTTCCCGTCGGCGGACTCCAGGTACCACAACTACGCCGAGGCGAACGCGGAGATCGACCAGCGCATCGCCCAGTACCCCGGGATCATGAGCAAGCAGGTCATCGGGAAGTCGTACCAGGGCCGCGACCTCATCGCCATCAAGATCAGCGACAACGCCGGCACGGACGAGGCCGAACCCGAGGTCCTCTTCACGGCCCACCAGCACGCCCGCGAGCACCTGACCGTGGAAATGGCCCTGTACCTGCTCAAGGAGTTCGGCTCCAAGTACGGCACCGAGAGCCGGATCACGAACATGGTCAACCAGCGCGAGATCTGGATCATCCCGGACCTCAACCCGGACGGCGGCGAGTACGACATCGCCACCGGCTCCTACCGCTCCTGGCGCAAGAACCGCCAGCCCAACAGCGGCTCCTCGTACGTCGGCACCGACGAGAACCGCAACTGGGACTACAAGTGGGGCTGCTGCGGCGGCTCCAGCAGCAGCAAGAGCTCCGAGACCTACCGCGGGCCGGCCGCGGCCTCCGCGCCCGAGGTGAAGGCCGTCTCCGACTTCGTCCGCACCCGCGTGGTCGGCGGCAAGCAGCAGATCACGGCCGCGATCGACTTCCACACGTACAGCGAACTGGTGCTGTGGCCGTTCGGCTACACGTACAACGACACCGCGCCGGGCCTGACGGCCGACGACCTCGCCGTGTACAAGAAGATCGGCACGAGCATGGCCGCCAGCAACGGCTACACGCCCGAGCAGTCGAGCGACCTGTACATCACCGACGGCACGATCGACGACTGGCTGTGGGGCAACCAGAAGATCTTCGCCTACACCTTCGAGATGTACCCGTCGAACGGCGGCGGCGGCTTCTACCCGCCCGACGAGGTCATCGACCGCGAGACGGCGCGCAACAAGGAAGCGGTGCTCCAGCTGCTGGAGAACGCGGACTGCATGTACCGCTCGATCGGCAAGGAAGCCCAGTACTGCGCCTAGCGCGCACCGCCGAGCCGGGGCGCCCCACCGCCAGGGGGGCGCCCCCTTCGCGGGTCCGCGTCAGCCCAGCACGGCCAGGGCGTCGATCTCGATCAGCAGCCCGGCCGGGAGGCCCACGTACACCGTGGTGCGCGCGGCGGGGACCTTGACGCCCTGCTCCTCGAAGTAGGTGTCGTAGATCTCGTTCATCTCGGCGAAGTGGCCGGTGTCGGTCAGGTAGACGCGGATCATCACCACGTCGTCCCACCCCGCGCCGCCGGCCTCCAGCACGGAGCGGACGTTCTCCAGCGTCTGGAGGGTCTGCTCGCGCAGCGCCGGCCCGGCGGTGGTGGGCGGCTGCCCCTCGACGTGCGGCAGGTAGCCGACCTGGCCGGCGACCTGGAGGATGTTGCCCTTCCGGACGCCGTGCGAGAACTTCGCGGGCGGGGCGGGGTGGGACTCGGGGGTGACGGCGGTCTTCTCGCTCACGGAGGGGTCCTCTGCGTTCGTATCGGTGCGGGGTGTGTTTCCCCCGCTGATGGTGTCAGCGGGGGGACCCGCGCGTGGCGCCCGTTCGACCGGTTCGCGAGGACGAGCGACACCGCCCGCTCCAGGGGCTCCGCCCCCAGCCCCCCGCGAGATCCAGCCCCGCCGGCGTGTGAGGCGCGGGTCCGGGCGGAGCCCTGGGGGTACCTCCCAGCGGTAGTTGGGGGAGGAACGGTGGAAGGGCGGGCAGGGGACGGCCCCGCGTAGCGGCCGCCCACCCGCAGACGAGCCACCGGCCCCAGCCAGGGAAACCGGCCCCGCCCCGGGTCCGCCGGACGGAGTCCGGCGCAGCGGGCCCGAAGCCCGGGAAGCGCGCCAGCGCTGAGCGGTGCGAGGACCGCGTCGAGAAGGGGAACCGGGGCGGCGTTGACCCTCGTCCCCCCGGGTGTTAGACCACAGGCACCACGCACAGCGCATCCGCACCACCCCAGGAGGACCCCATGGGCAGCGACGCAGTCCGACGGCTCGCCGACGAACCGGTCGACCACCGGTTCAAGGGCCTGCCCCCGGACGCCCAGACGGCGGGCCTCACCGTCGGGGAGCTCGCCGCGCAGGGGCGGGACCTGCACACCGGCGGGTTCACCACCCCCGTCCTCACCCTCGACGCCGACGCGCTCGCGCACAACCTCGCCGTGCTCGGCGAGTACTCCGCCCGCCACGGCCTCGCCTTCGCGCCCCACGGCAAGACCTGCATGGCCCCGCAGCTCTTCGAGCGCCAGCTCGCGCACGGCGCCTGGGGCATCACCGCCGCCGTCCCCCACCAGGCCCGCGTCTACCGCGCCTTCGGGATCCCGCGCATCTTCCTCGCCAACGAGCTCGTCGACCCCGCCGCCCTGCGCTGGGTCGCCGCCGAGCTCGTCGCCGATCCCGGCTTCCGTTTCGTCTGCTACGTCGACTCCGTGCGCGGGGTCCGGCTCATGGACCGGGCCCTCCAGGGCCACGGCGCCGTGCTGGACGTGGTCGTCGAGCTCGGGGCCGGCGAGGGGGCGCGTACGGGGGCCCGTACCGACGAGGACTGCCGGGCCGTCGCCGACGCGGTCGCCGCCACCGACACCCTGCGCCTCGTCGGCATCGCCGGCTACGAGGCCGAGGTGCCCGACGCCGACCCGGAGAAGGTGCACGCCTGGCTGCGCCGGCTCACCGGGCTCGCCGTCGAGTTCGACAAGGCCGGACGGTTCGGCCCCGACGTCGAGGAGATCGTCGTCAGCGCCGGCGGCTCCGCCTGGTTCGACGCCGTCGCCGACGTGTTCGAGGAGCTGCCCGAACTGTCCCGGCCCGTACTGAAACTGCTGCGCTCCGGGGCGTACGTGTCCCACGACCACGGCTGGTACGGCCGCCTGACCCCCTTCAACCGGATCCCGGAGGAGGGCGGACTGCGCCCCGCCTTCCGGCTCTGGACGCAGGTCGTCTCCCGTCCCTCCCCCACCCAGGCCTTCGTCAACGCCGGCAAGCGCGACATCGCCTACGACCTCGGCCTGCCCGAGGCCGAGCTGGTCCGCGACGCCCTCGACGGCAGCGAACGCCCCGCCACCGGCATCCGCGTCGTCAAGCTCTCCGACCAGCACGCCTGGCTGGAGACCGGCTCCGCCGAGGACGTGCAGGTCGGCGACTGGGTGGCGCTCGGCATGTCGCACCCCTGCACCATCTTCGAGAAGTGGCCGCTGATCCCGGTCGTGGAGGCCGACGGCACGGTCAGCGACTACGTCCGGACCTTCTTCTAGCCGTGGACCTCGTCATCCGGGGCGCCCGTGTCGTCGACGGCACGGGCGGGCCCTCGTACACCGCGGACGTCGCCGTGCACCAGGGCCGGATCACCGCCATCGGCCGGATCCCGGCCGGCGGACGGCAGACCCTCGACGCCCACGGGCTGGCCCTGGCCCCCGGGTTCGTGGACATGCACGCCCACAGCGACCTCGCGCTGCTCCGCGACCCGGACCACGGCGCGAAGGCCGCCCAGGGCGTCACCCTCGAAGTCATCGGCCAGGACGGCCTGTCCTACGCGCCCGCCGACGCACGCACCCTGGCCGGCGTACGGACCGCCATCGCCGGCTGGAACGGCCCCGGGGACGACGTCGACTTCGACTGGCGCACCGTCGGCGAGTACCTCGACCGGCTGGACCGCGCCCACGGCGGACGCGGCACCGCCGTCAACGCCGCCTACCTCGTGCCCCAGGGCACCGTCCGCGCGTACGCCCTCGGCTGGGACGACCGCCCCGCCACCCCGGCCGAACTCGACCGGATGCGGCAGCTCGTCGCCGAGGGACTGGAACAGGGCGCCGTCGGCCTGTCCTCCGGGCTCACCTACACCCCCGGCATGTACGCCTCCGGCGCCGAACTCACCGAACTGTGCCTGGTCGTGGCCCGGTACGGCGGCTACTACTGCCCGCACCACCGCTCGTACGGGCGCGGCGCGCTCGCCGCCTACGCCGAGATGCTCACCCTGACCCGCGAGGCCGGCTGCGCCCTGCACCTGGCGCACGCCACCATGAACTTCGGGGAGAACGAGGGCCGGGCCCCCGAACTGCTGGCCCTGCTCGACTCGGCCCTCGCCGGCGGCGCCGACGTCACCCTCGACAGCTACCCCTACGCCCCCGGCTGCACCACCCTCGCCGCGCTGCTCCCCGGCTGGGCGCACGAGGGCGGCCCCGAGGCCCTGCTGGCGCGGCTGCGCGACGAGGACACCGCCCGGCGGATCCGGTACGCCCTGGAGGTGGAGGGCTCCGACGGCTGCCACGGGGTGCCGGTGGACTGGGCGTCCGTGGAGGTCTCCGGGACGAACGACCCCGCGTACGGCGGCCACGTCGGCACCCGCCTCGACGGCTGGGAGACCGCGCGGCGGCTGCTGATCGGCGACCGGCTCGGGCCGACGGTCCTCCAGCACGTCGGCCACGAGGAGAACGTCCGGGCGATCATGCGCCACCTCGTCCACACCGGCGGCTCCGACGGCATCCTGCACGGCGCGAAGCCGCACCCCCGCGCGTACGGCACCTTCCCGCACTACCTCGGCCGCTACGTGCGCGAGTTGGGCGTGCTGTCCCTGGAGGAGTGCGTGGCGCACCTCTCGGGCCGCCCGGCCGCGCGGCTGCGGCTGCCCGACCGGGGGCTCGTCCGCGAGGGCTTCCGCGCCGACCTGGTCCTCTTCGACCCGGAGACCGTCGCGGCCGGGTCCACGTACGAGCGGCCGCGCGCGCTGCCGACGGGGATCCCGTACGTCCTGATCGACGGACGCTTCGTCATGCGGGACGGAAGGCGGACGGACGTCCTGGCCGGCCGGACGGTGCGCAGAACACCGGCCTCTCGGTAGGACTTTGGTCCCCCCGGACGTTCACGGCCTGCACATACGATGAACTGCATGGCCGTCTTCCTCCTCCCCGCCCTCCTCTTCCTCGCCTTCTGCGTGAGTGCCTTCAAGGACCGCCGCCGCTTCAGCAACGCCGTGCTGCTCGGCCTGACCTTCATCACGCTGTCGGCGGCCCTGCTCTTCAAGGTGACGGCCCTGCCCTCGTGGGCGGCTCTGACGATCATCGCGCTGGCCTTCACCGCGCCCGTGCTCGGCACGATGGCGATCGGCGGCTTCCTGATCGCCAACGGCGTCACGATGATCCGCAAGGAGGGCCGCCGCCCGGCCAACCTGCTGTCGATGCTCGCGGGGCTCGGCATCTTCGGGATGATCGCGCTGCTGATCGCCGTCCCGATGTTCCACTCCACCGCCCTGACCGGCATGGCCGCGACCCTGACCCTGGTCGTCGCCTACGTCGCCTTCATCTTCCTGTGCTTCCTCGGGTACGCCTTCCTCTACGGCCGGATCAAGGTGCGCGGGGACGTCGACCACGTGGTGATGCTGGGCTCCGGCCTGATCGGCGGGGACCGGGTGCCGCCGCTGCTGGCCTCGCGGCTGCGCAAGGGGCAGCAGATCTACGAGGCCCAGCTGGCCCGCGGCTCGCGCCCGCCGGTGCTGCTCACCTCGGGCGGCAAGGGCTCCGACGAGAGGGTCTCGGAGGCGCGGGCCATGGCCGACTGGCTGATCGCGGAGGGCGTCCCGGCGGAGCACGTGAGGCTGGAGGAGAACTCGGCCACGACCGAGGAGAACATGCTCTTCTCGAAGGGGATCATGCTGGCGGACAAGCCGGGCTACCGGTGCGTGGTCGTCACCAACAACTTCCACGCCTTCCGGGCCGCGATGCTGGCCCGCAAGACGGGGGTCAACGGGCAGGTGGTCGGTTCGCCGACGGCCCGCTACTTCCTGCCGAGCGCCACGCTGCGCGAGTTCGTCGCGGTGTTCTGGGAGCACCGGACGGTCAACCTGTCGATCTGCGGCGCGCTGGTCGCGATCGGCGCCCTGGCCACCCTGACAGCCCTGGTATAGGGCCTGTCCGGCGGATCACGGCCGGACAGGCCCTGGGCAACGCCGTGCGGGGGTGCCGTGACGCCCCCCCCCTCGGCCGTCACGGCACCCCCTGCGCGCGGGTCCCCGCGGCCGGGCCTACAGCTTCTGCCAGAGCGCCGGGACCACCGACGGCTCCCAGCCCGTCTGGGCCTGGTGGCCCTGGAGGCAGCGGTAGCCCGCGCCGCCGTACGTGACCGTGTCCCCGGCCGCGTAGACGGTGCCGGCCTTCCAGGTGCCGCCGGGCTGCGGGTCCTCGGGGCCGGGGCCGGGGCCCGGGTCGGAGCCGGTGACCTTGAGGGTCAGGCCGTACGCGGACAGGATCGGGTTCAGCGGCTGGAAGAAGGTGGTGCCGCCGCTGGTGCAGTCGCCGGAGCCGCCCGAGGTCACGCCCTGGGCCTGGCTGCCGGAGATGTAGGAGCCGCCCGAGTCCCCGGGCTCGGCGCAGACCGTGGTGCGGGTGACGCCGGAGATGGTGCCCTCGGGGTAGGTGACGCTGGTGCCGTGCTGCTGGACGGTTCCGCAGTGCCAGCCGGTGGTGGATCCGGAGCGGCAGACGGATGAGCCGACGGGCTGCAGGACGGAGCCAGTGACCTGGACGTTCGCGCCGCCGCTGCCCTTGACGTACGGGGTGGCGGTCCAGTTGGTGTTGGCGGCGACCCAGGCCATGTCGTTGCCCGGGAACACCGACGCCTGGAACGAGCCCTGCGCGACCTGGTTGAAGCCGCTGGTGCCGGTCCCGGCGCGGCCGCAGTGGCCGGCGGTGGCGAAGCCCTGGGTGGTCCCCCTGGTGACCGGGAAGCCGACGGAGCAGCGGCCCTGGCCGTTCATGTAGTACGCGTCCCCGCCGCGCAGGTCGTACAGCGGGCGCGGGGACTTCTCCGCGGCGGTGCGCACGACCGTGGCGAGGGCGGGGTCGGTGCCGGTGGCGGCCAGCAGCCCGGCGGCCGCGCCCGGCCGGGTCTCCTCCACGACGAGGGTGTTAGTGCGCGGGTCGACGTACCGGACGGGCGTCTCGGTGGTGGCGGCGCGGTCCAGGCCGGCCCTCGCGGCGTCCAGGTCGGCCAGGGAGCGGGTGACCAGCTTCGCCTTCGCCCCGGCCGCGCGTATCGCGGCGGCGTCGGCGGCGCGGGTGGTGGCCACCGTCAGGGTGGCGGAGTCGGCCCCGTCGACCCAGGCGCCCGCGAAGGCGGCGCCGAGCCGGGCGCGCAGCCGGGCGGCGGTGGCGCCCGCCTCGGCCTCGTGGGCGAGCCGGTCCTTGGCCTGCGTGGGGGTCAGGCCGAGGTCGCGCTGGAGGGCGGTGAGCAGTTCGGCGGGCGCGTCGCCGGGCCGCAGGGTGGCCGTCGCGGACTTCTGCGGGGCGGCCGGGTCCGCGGTGGGGGTGGCGGCCCCGGCGGCGGTGGTGCCGGCCAGCAGCAGCCCGGCGGCGGCCAGGGCGGTACACGCCGCGCGGGCGTGTCGTTCGAGCATGGTGGATCTCCTCGGATCAGTGGGGGTCACCGAAACCGTAGGAATCCGAACCGGCGTACGGGAGCTGCCGGTTGGCCCCTCCCCCGGTGTTATGGCCGGGCGGCCCCGGCCCCCGGGGTGCGTTCATGGGGCGGGGGCCGCAGGATGGGGGCCTGGGGGGCACGGTAGGAGGTATCCGATGGACAGCGAAACCAACGAGCAGCCCACCCGGTCGGACCGGCTCTTCACCGGTGGAGAGCGCGCGTACGACCCCGAGGACCTGGTGATGGCGACCGGCCACGACCCGACTCCGGAGCGGGTCGAAGCGGCGCGGAAGCTGATCGAGAAGGAGGGCCCGCAGGTCATCGAGCGCTACCTCCCGTAACGCCCGCCGACCGAAGGCTGCCGGACCCACGACCCCGGGGCCACCCCCGGGGCCGAGGCCTGCCCCGCCCCCGCCACCCGGCCCCGGCCCGTGTCCCCGCCATCACCCTCTGCGAAGCTGATGGGCACGTTTCGCACCCGAAGGGACCGGACCCCTCATGCCTCAGGTGAAGCTGACCACCAGCCTCGGCACCATCGTCATCGACCTCCACGAGGAGGCGGCGCCGGCCACGGTCGCCAACTTCCTCGCGTACGTGGAGAGCGGCCACTACGACGGCACGGTCTTCCACCGGGTGATCCCCGGTTTCATGAACCAGGGCGGCGGCTTCACCGCCGACATGCGGCAGAAACCCGTACGCGAACCGGTGCGCAACGAGGCGGACAACGGGCTGAAGAACACCCGGTACTCGGTGGCGATGGCCCGTACGAGCGTCCCGCACTCGGCGACCTCCCAGTTCTTCATCAACACCGCCGACAACCCGGCGCTGGACCACACCGCCCCGACCCCGGCCGGGTGGGGCTACGCCGTCTTCGGCACGGTCAGCGGGGGTCAGGACGTGGTGGACTCCATCGCCGCCGTCCGCACGGGCCGGGCCGGCGGGCACGGGGACGTCCCGCTGGTCCCGGTGGTGATCGAGAAGGCGACGGCGGGCCGGCCGGCGGAGGGCTGACCGGCGGAGGGCCGACCGGCCGCGGCGCCCGAGGAGCGGGCCAGCGCCTCCGCGTGTGCGGACCGGGCGTGCGCCAGTACGCCCGGCGCCCGGGCCGCGGCCGGCGCCGCGGGGTGCCAGCCCAGCAGGTGCCGCCAGACGAGCGGGCTCCCGGCGAGCGGCCGGGCCACCACCCCGGGGGTGACGGGGAAGGTGGCCCGGCAGAGGCCGACGGCCCGGCCGACCTGGACCAGGTGCACGCAGGACGCGGTGTCGGTCTCGTAGACGCAGGCGGGCGTGAACCCGGCGCGGACGCAGGCCGCGGCGAAGCAGTCCCCGAAGCAGCCGTCGCCGGGTACGTCGGTCCAGGCCTCGGCGGCCAGCTCGGCCAGCTCGATCTCGGGGCGGTGGGCCAGCGGGTGGTCCTCGGCCAGCATCACGTGGACCGGGTCCCGGGCCACCTCCAGCCAGGCGAGCCGGCCGGGCTCCGGCGGGGCGCTCTCGCCGCAGGCCCCGACCAGCGCGAAGTCCAGCCGGCCCGCGGCCACGCCCTGGGCGATCTCCCGTTCCGACCAGGACGTGTACGTGGTCACCGGCACCCCCGGTTCCTGGTGGGCGATCCGGTCGACGAGCCCGCCGAGCAGCGGCCCGTGGGTGCCGCCGAGCCGGTAGCCGGCGGCACCGCCGCGGGCGAAGCGCACCGCCTCCTCCTGGAGCTCGGACAGGGCGGGCAGCAGTACCCGGGCGCGCTCCAGCACGAGCTCGCCGAGCGCGGTGGTCCGTACGCCGTCCCGTCCGCGCTCGAAGAGTTCGCCGCCCAGGGCCCGCTCGATGCGTTTGAGCTGGCCGCTCAGGGCGGGTTGCGCGAGCCCGAGGGCGGTGGCGGCGCGGGTCAGGCTGCCGGCGTCCGCGACTGCTCTGACGATCTTGAGGTGCCTCAGCTCCAGATCCATGGTCCGAGCTTGGTCCAGACCTGCCGGCATGCGCTACGGGTCCGGCGCATCCAGAATCGGTGAAGAGTCGTTAGCGCTCCGGGGGACGCCCTACGGAGGTCAGATGAACAGTGTTGCCGCGCCGCTCGCCCCGGCCGCCCCGGCCGCCCCGGTCGACTGGGACCACCCGACGGACCCGCACCCCGGGCCGCGGCTCGATCACGTACGGACCTACGTGGCGAGCGGCGGCACCGACGGACACCTGTGGCACGGGGTCCCGACCCTGCTCCTGACCACCCTCGACCGGGCCACGGGCCGGCCGGTGCGCACGCCGCTGATCTACGCCGAGGACGAGGGCCGGTACCTGGTCGTCGCCGCGGGCTCGGGCGGGCCCCGCCACCCCGCCTGGTACGGGAACCTGGCCGCGCACCCGGAGGTCCGCCTCCAGGTGGGCACCCGGACCTTCGCGGCGTGGGCGCACACGGCGGACGCGGTCGAGCGGGAGACGTACTGGGAGGCGCTGACGGCGCTCTGGCCGGCCTACGAGGACTACCAGGCGCTGGCGTGGCCCCGGGAGCTGCCGCTGGTGATCGTGGAGGGGTGACGGGCCGCCCCCGGGGTCCCCGCGGAGGCGAATCGATCCGCCGCCGGCATCCCGGCGGCGGGCACCGCCACGCCTTCACCCCTTCGGGTCAGTACCCGGCGTAACCGTGGACGACCCTCCCCCCGATCGGCTACCAACGGGGCCAGGAGGGGGACGGTTGAGCACGAACGCGCGGGAGCAGGGCGGCGGCCGGGACGGCGGTCGGGACGGCGGGCCCTTCCTCCTCGCCAAGGTCCTGGCGGACGCCCTCGTCACCACCATGGGCCGGCCCCGCCGGACGGAACCCGGCCCCGCCCCCGACACCGACCCCGGGACCCGGCCGGCGGCCTGCTGCCGGCGGTGCGGCGGCCCGGCGCACTGGCACCGGACCGGGCGCGGGAAGTGGGTCCTGATGGAGCCCGGCTCCTTCCCCACGCACGCCGTCCCGGCGGGGCAGCGCTGGCGGATCGCCCCCGACGGCACGGCCGCCAACCTGGGCGCGGCCTCGCCGACGGACACGTGCCGGATCAGCCACTGGTACGTGTGCCCCCAGTCCCGTCCGGCCGGAACCCCTTGACCAGGAGCCATCCGGCGAGGTTCGCGTTCGCCCGGGACCTGCTGCTGGACGGCTTCGAGCGGCTCCGCGAACGGGGCTGGACCTCAGCCCGGTGAGCCGTGGCTACGCGGCCGGCTGCTCGGCCGGGGTGGCGACGGCGGTGTAGGTGCGGCCGTCGACCGTGTACTCGCCGAGCGGGGTCATGCCGAAGGCGTCGACGTGCACCCGCCAGGAGGCGGCGTTGCCCGCCTCGATGAAGGCGACCAGCGCCTCGGCGCGCCCGGCCGAGGCCTCGACCGCCATCCCGAACAGGCCCCGGGCCACGCCGTGCCCGCGGAAGGCGGCGTCGACCACGACGGGCCCGTACAGCAGCCACGGCACTTCGCCCAGCGGGCGCCCCTGCCAGCTGAGCTCGGACTGGGCACGCAGCAGCCCCAGCACCGCCGCCGGCGGGTCGCCCATGTCCTCGGCGACCGACAGCGCGAGCAGCCCGGCGACCCGCCCGTGCCCGGCGTCGGCCACGAGCAGCTCCCCGTCCCGGGCCATGCCGCGCAGGGTGTCGATGCCGAAGGCCCCCTGCACGAAGCCCTGCGCGGCCCGCTGCTCCTCGGTGAGGGCGTCGTGGTGGTTGGCGGCGAACAGCCGGGCCATGGCGGGCGCGTCGGCCTCGGTGGCGTATCGGAAGCGCATGCCGCGATGCTGCCACGCCGCCACGCCCCGGCCGCCGCCGACAGGCCCCGCATGTCACCTCACGCGTGGTCGTACACCGTCACGGCCACGTCCCGCGCGCAGAGCGCCTCGGTTATCAGCGGTTCGACACGGGGCCACTTGCCGCCGGCGAGCCCGCACCCTATGCGGGGCATGTGGACGCTCGCCCCCAGCTCCAGGGCGTGGTCCGCGAGCGCGCCGAGGCAGCGCTCGACGGCGTCGTAGCGGATGGGCGGGCCGCCGCTGCCGGTGCGTATCCCGCGCTGGCCGACCATGTTGGCCACCCACACGTCGGGCTTCACCCGCACCACCTGCACGGCCCCGAGCCCGAAGTCGTTGCCGCTGCGCCCGCGGTGCCAGGCCCTGAACTCGGCCTCCGGCTCGGGCCAGCGCCGCGAGAGCGCGACCACGAAGCCCTTCCCCCAGCCGCCCATGTCGTTGCAGACGTGTGCGATCAGCTTGGGGCCCTTGGCCTGCGGACTCGTCGCGTCCCCGGAAATGATCGTGAGCGGCTTCATGCACCCACGGTAGGCGGCGGCACTGACAACGGCCCCGGCCCGCCTCAGCGGTTGGTGTTGAGGAAGCCGATGGCGACCGCGCCCCACCAGCACGCCTGGGAGACCAGGGCGGTGGCGCCGCCCCAGAGCAGGAGGCCGCGGCCGACTTCGCCGGTGGCGGCTTCGAGGCGGCGGCCCAGCAGGCCCGCCTGGAGGCCGTTGACGGTCAGCAGGGCGACGAGGCCGATCTTCGTGAGGGTCAGCGGGGAGGTCAGGTCCGGGTGGAGCATCAGGCCGCTCACCACGAGGCCCCCGAGGCCGGCCCAGATCGGGACGTGGAGCCGGGAGGTCGTGGCGACGACCTCCGCCAGGCCGCAGCGGCCGGTGGCCCACAGCAGGCCGTAGTAGTCGGCGGACAGCACCGCGCCGAAGCCCAGCACCAGCGAGGCGAGGTGCGCGAACAGCGCGGCGGAGTGCATGGCCTCGTCGGCCTGCATGTGGAGCGAGCACCACAGGCCCGCCGCCAGGACGACCAGCGCACACAGGGCCCCCGCCGCGACGGTCCACCACGAGTCGTAGAGGCGGACGGGGCGGGGGGCGAGTCTGGCGGGTGGGGACGACATGGCGGCGGGCTCCGGAACGTGGGGCGCGGCTCCGTCAGCCGCGTCAAAGCAAGGTAAGGCTCACCTAAAGAGCCCTTTCCGTCAATCCGGGTCCGCGAGCCGGAACCGTGAGCCCCGACACAGGCCCGGACACAGGCCCGGACACAGCCCGGCCGGGCCCCGGACCCTACTCAGGGGTAGATCGGGTGGGTGGCGATGCGGGGTGACGAGCGCAACACCGGCGGCCGCCGCTTTCCCCTCCCTCACCCCATTCCGCAGGCCGGACGGCGGCCCGGCCGCCGTTTCAAAGGGTGGACGGCGGCACCACCACTACATCGCGCGAAATAGGGCATATCGCTCGGTGGAATTCCCCCGGAACGGCCGAGCGGGCCGGCGGGCGGGCCCGTAAGCTCCCGTCATGCAGGTGATCCAGTCAACGAAACTCGCCAATGTCTGCTACGAGATCCGCGGACCCGTCCTCGAAGAGGCGATGCGGCTCGAAGCAGCAGGTCATCGCATCCTCAAGCTGAACACCGGCAACCCCGCGGCCTTCGGCTTCGAGTGCCCGCCGGAGATCCTCGAGGACATGCTCCGCAACCTGGGCAACGCCCACGGCTACGGGGACGCGAAGGGCCTGCTGTCGGCGCGGCGCGCGGTCATGCAGCACTACCAGACCAAGGGCATCCACCTGGACGTCGAGGACATCTACCTCGGCAACGGCGTCTCCGAGCTGATCCAGATGTCGATGCAGGCGCTGCTGGACGACGGTGACGAGGTACTGGTCCCCGCCCCGGACTACCCGCTGTGGACCGCGTCGGTCGCGCTGGCCGGCGGCACCGCCGTGCACTACCGCTGCGACGAGCAGTCCGACTGGATGCCCGACCTCGCGGACATCGAGCGCAAGGTCACCGACCGCACGCGCGCGATCGTGATCATCAACCCGAACAACCCGACCGGCGCCGTCTACGACGACGAGATGCTGCGGGGCCTGACGGACATCGCCCGCCGGCACAACCTGGTGGTCTGCTCCGACGAGATCTACGACCGGATCCTGTACGACGGTGCCACGCACACGAACACCGCGGCGATCGCCCCGGACCTGCTGACCCTGACCTTCAACGGGCTGTCCAAGAACTACCGCGTGGCCGGCTACCGGGCGGGCTGGATGGCGGTCTGCGGACCGAAGAAGCACGCCTCGTCGTACATCGAGGGCCTGACGATCCTGGCCAACATGCGCCTGTGCGCGAACATGCCCTCGCAGCACGCCGTGGCCACGGCGCTGGGCGGGCGGCAGTCGATCGCCGACCTGGTGCTGCCGGGCGGGCGGCTGCTGGAGCAGCGCGACACGGCGTACGACCTGCTGACCCAGATCCCGGGCATCACGTGCGTGAAGCCGAAGGGCGCGCTGTACCTGTTCCCGAGGCTGGACCCAGCGGTCTACAAGGTCAAGGACGACCGGCAGATGGTCCTCGACCTGCTGCGGGCCGAGAAGATCATGGTCGTCCACGGCACGGGCTTCAACTGGCCCGAGCCCGACCACTTCCGCATCGTGACCCTGCCCAACCCGAAGGACCTCGCGGACGCGGTCACCCGGATCGGCCGCTTCCTGGACGGGTACGGGCAGCCGTAGGCGGGGCGGTAGGCGGGGGCGATAGGCGGGGGGCGGGCCGACGCGGGTCCGCTCCGGCCCCGCTCTACCAAGATTCGACTCAACCTTAGACCGGTTCCAATGTAGGATGGCCTCCTGACCAAGCAGGAGGCCTCCTCATGTACGAACCGAGCCGCTCGAAGTCGGTCGTCCACCGAGTGGACGCCGGCCGCACCGAAACCGCCGGGTACCCGCAGAGCAGCCGGGGCGAAGCCCTCGACATCCAGCTCGCCGGACACCTCGCCGCGCTGCTCGCCGTCACCGACGAACTCGGCCTCGACGACAGTGCCGTACGCATCGCAGCCCAGGTGACCCGCCTGCGCGGGTCGCACCCCGTCCGCGTCGCCCACCCCGCCCTGGCCGACGGCGCCGACGCCCGCACCCTCCACCGCCGCGCCCACGACCTCGCCGCCCGCGCCCTGCTCGTCGCCGCGTCCCGCGCCGACACCGCCGCGGCGATCCTCGCGGCCCAGCGCATGGACGCCCACACCGCCGCCCTCGAAGCCCCCGACCGGGCCGGCGCCCACTGACCGGCCCCGGTCCGGGACCGCGCAGGCTCCGGACCGGGTGCCACGGCTTTTGCGGGTTCCGCCACGCCCCGGGCCCGCTATCTCCCCCTCGAGGGGCAGGGGCCGGGCGGTGGCTGCCCACCCGCCTCCGCCTCTGGGTGCGGGGCGGTGGGGTCGGGGGGCGGGGTTTCGGCGGGGCGGTCTCGCGGCTGGTTTGGGGGTTTCCCGTCAGTCCCATCGTCCTTCCGGTTCGGGCCGGTCCCTCAAGGGCGCTCCCTTCGGTCGCGTCACTTCGTGATCGCCTTCGGCGACCCTTGACCGACCGACCCGCCCCGGAAAGCCGAAAGACTGACGGGAAACCCCCAAAGGAACGGCACGGTCGATGGTTGGGGGGACGGTCCGTCAGGGATGGGCGAGGGGCCGGGCGTTGGCCGGCCGGGCATCCGGGGCCTTGATCCCTGGTTCCGGGCCGGGGGCGCGACTATGCGCACGAGAGGTTGATCAGAGCGACCTGCGGAGCACCAGGCGCACCAGATCGCTACGCGCTTCTCCGATCTCGGCGGCCGGCGACCGTCTGCGGCTGATACCTGCACCAGAGGACGAGCAGAGCAGCCGAGGAGGCGCATGGGCGCGTCAGATCGCTACGCGCTTCTCGGATCTCAGCGTCCGACGGCCGTCCGGGGCTGGTCGTAGGCGGGTTCGACGTTGGTGGCGGCGGTGGTGAACTCGCGGCCCGAGGCGTTGCGGATGTAGGCGAGCTCCGTCCAGTGCTCGATGCCGGTGTCGGAGATGTTCTCGTTGATCACGGCCATGAGGACGCCTTCGGTGCCGGAGGCGATGTCGCGGACACGGCGGTGGAGGAGGCGGTGGGGGACGTACTCGTAGCACTCACTCATCGGGCGCTCCCTCGAAGGTTTCGAGGAAGCGCTCCCAGCCGACGAGCGCACGGTCGAGCAGGTCGGTGCCGGGGCTGCTGGTTGTTTGTGTCCGCGACCACGGGCTGTCTGGGTCGAGCGGATGGGTGGTCGCCTGTTCGTGCGCGGCTGTGGCCATGTTGCGTCCCTCGCTTCGTCTGCCGGACGGACTGATGCTCTCGCTGGCCGGCGACGGACTACAGGGATGCAACATCCCACTTTCGGGCGCTTAGTTGGCGATGCCGAGGAAGTCCTTCAGCTGCCGCAGGCCCGGGGGATGGTGCGGCCCTGCCCACAGGTCCGTGACGATCGCCACGGCCAAGGTGTGGTGCCGCATCCACCCCGGGGCAACCTTCCGCAGCCTCTCCAGGGCCTTCAGCGCCCCAGCAGCATCCCCCAAGTCCGCATGGGCGCGCGCCAGATCCAGGAGCAGCCACGTCCGCCACGAAGGCGGCGTGTCCTTGCTGAGCCTTATCCCTTTGGCTAGCGCCAGGGCCTCCTCCGGGCGCTCGTGCTGGACCGCGAGGCGGACCCGCTCGATGCGCACCGACGACCGGCTGAACACCGACACGAGTTTGCTGTCGGCCGGCGGCGGCAGCGTGGCCAGTCGGCCCGCCGCCTTCTCGGCAGTCACCATCATGTCGTTGGCCGTCACGTAGTCGTCGCTCCGCGCGTACGACGTCGCGGCGGACATCAACAGTCCGCCCCAGACGCGAACACCCTCCGAGGTGCTGGTGTGTTCACGCTCCACCGCGTCCGCCGCGTGCACGGCCAGATTCCGCGCGTCGTCCAACCTGGCCTGCCTCTGGTAGGCCCAAGCGACGGAGTTCGACAGCATCGGAGCAAGCAGGGGGTCCGACGAGTCTCCCGCTGCGGCGTACGCCCGCTCCAGCGCCGAGAGGGCGAGGTCCGTCTTCCCCAGACGAATGGCCAGGTGTCCGCCAAGCTGCAGTGCCTTGCCGAGGGCCGCTTGACCGGCCGCTCTCTGATCCACGTTCCCGACGGCGGCGAGGAGTCTGGCATCGGCGATGATGCCCGGCAGCACCTCCATGAGGCGACCGAAGTCCGCCGAGTGGTACAGGGTCCATCCGGCCGCCAACTCGGCCCGCAGGAGCGGGAGCGACAACCGCTCCACACCGGTCGGCTCGACGGGCGGGGCGAACAACGGCGGCATTATTGCGCGCCGCACGGCCACGAGCGCCGGGGAATCCGCCTCACCGTTCGAGGGCACCCCGGGCGGATCGCCCAGCAGGCTCGTCAGCTCGACGCCCAGCCCCTTGGACAGGGCGTGCAGCGTGGGCAGTCTGGCGCTGTGCTTGCGCCTCTGCTCCAACTTGCGCACCACGTCGACGGACACACCGGATCGCTCCGCCAAACCCTCTTGAGTCAGGTCGGCGAAGCGGCGAAGACGGCTCAGCCGGTCACCCAGGTGCTCAGAAGCCATACGGCCAAACTACGCCTCGCCGGTCCCAGAGCACCGCCGATCCAACCGGGCGGAGGATAGCCCTGGCCGCGGCGGAGCGCCGGCTGCTCAGCTGTGCCGGTACTTCGAGGCGATCGAGAAGGCGATGGCGACTGCCCGGCGTGGTTGGGAACATGGTCGGCAACGACGACGAAGGGTGCCCGATGGACCGGTCTCCGCTGATCACGCACGTCTCCTGGGGCGAGATGGAGGTCGAAGGGCTCCCGGCGGCCAAGGACTTCGTGCTCTATCCCGGCGGCGGGAGCGCCTGGGACTGGGGCGTGCACGGGACGCGGCACGAACCCGGGATCCAGGCGGGGGAGGTACGGGAACTGCTGGAGCGCGGATGTGCGGTCGTCGTCCTCAGCCAGGGGATGGAGCGGCGGCTGAAGACGGCTCCGGAGGCGCTGCGGGTGCTGCGGGAGGCGGGGGTCACCGTGCACGTCGACGAGACCAGGGCCGCCGTCGGCCTGTACAACAGGCTGGCCGGGGCCGGGGAGGCCGTCGGCGGGCTGTTCCACTCCACCTGCTGAGGGGCCGCTCAGGATCCGAAGGCCTGGGCGACGGCCAGGCTGTCCTCGTAGACGTGGTGCCGGGTGACGAGGCCGCCTTCGACGGTGAGGTGCAGGGCGAACCTCGCACGGTACGCACGCCCCGTGCTCCGGGCGGTCTGACGGATCTCACCGAGCACGACCGCGTCGCTTCCGTCGACGAGGATCCGCTCGACCTCGGTCGCCGCACACTCCGGCACGTGGTGCTCGGCAAGCGCGCGGTAGTGCGCGGCCGCGTCGGCCCGGGTGGACCGGTGGCGGATCCACGGCGTGGCGGGACGGCCGTGCTCGGCCTCCGGCCAGTCGAGCTTCCAGTCGCCCCCGTCGGCGTACAACTCGGCGATGCGCTCGGCATCGCCCTCGCCGATCCTGCGCAGCAACTCCTCGACCACCGTGCGCGTGTCCATGACTGCCCCTCCGTCCTGGTCCGCGTCGTCCGACGCGGGGAGATCACCGATGCTGCCAGCGCGGGCACACCAAGACGATTACCTCTGAAGTAAGGCAGCTAGCAGGCGGGCGCGGGACGGCCCCGGCCGCCGGTGGGGTCGACGGCCGGCTCCTCGGCCTCGCGGGGCACCAGGCACACGGTCAGGTCGGTACCCATCGCTTCCGCGACCCGGTGCAGGACGTCGAGGCTCGGCAGGCTCCTGGCAGCCTCCAGCCGCGAGACGTGCGGCTGCCTCATGCCGGCCGCCTCCGCCAGCCGGCGCTGCGACCAGCCGAGCTCCATCCGCCGGTCGTACACCGCCTGGGCGATCCGGTAGGCGAGGTCCCGCTCGTCGAGCTCATTCTTCCTTGGCATACCCCCAATGGTATGTATACCTTGAGCGGGATACCAGAGGTGCCGCATCACCCCTGCGTGCAAACCGAGTTGGCCGGTAACCCGCCCGACGGAGGGAAGACAGATGCTCGGACGACCCGCATGACCATCGACCTGCTCGTCATCTACACGAACCGGCTCGAAGAGTGCCGCGACTTCTACGCCGGCCTCGGGCTCGCCCTCGTACCGGAGCGCCACGGCAACGGCCCGGACCACTACGCCGCGACCCTCGCCGACGGCAGCGTCCTGGAGCTCTACCCCGCCACCCGCCGCCCCGAGACGGGCTACCTGCGCCTCGACCTGACGGCACCACCCACCGACTCCCCCGCCCGCCACACCCTGACCGACCCCGACGGCCGCACGGTCGTCCTGACCACCCCGGAGCAGCCCCGGACGGCCGTCGGCCGCCGAGACGGGAGAAGCGCGTAGCGATCCGACGCGCCCATGCGCTTCCCCCGCTGCCCTGATCAACCTCTGGTGCGGGTATCAGCCAAAGACGGCCGTCGGACGCCGAGATGACAGGAGCGCGTAGCGATTTGCTGCGTGGGTGCTCCGGAGGTCGCTCTGATCAACCTCTCGTGCGCGCAGTCGCGCCCCCGGCCCCGAATCCGGCATCCACGGGCCCGGATGCCCGGCCGGCCGACGCCCGGCCCCGTCGCTCATCGCTGACACGGCCGCCCCTCCCACCATGGACCGTGCCGTTCTTTTGGGGGCTTCCCGTCAGTCTTTCGGCTTTCCGGGGCGGGACGGGCTGTCAAGGGTCGCCGAAGGCGATCACGAAGTGACGCGACGAAGGAGCGCCCTTGACAGGCCGGCCCGACACGGAAGGACGATGGGACTGACGGGAAACCCCCAAACCAGCTGCGAGACCGCCCAAGGGGCTACCGCTCCCCTCACCCCTCCCCCGCCACACCCGCCTCCCCCACCACACCCGCCACCCCGCACCACACCCCCGCCCCCGGGGCCCACACCGGGCCGATGGCCTCCGTGCGGGCCGGCGGGGTGTCCGGGGTGAGGCCCGGGAGGCGGACCAGGGTGCGGGTTTCCCGGGCGTCCGGCTGTGCGGGCGGGCGGTCGCGGAACTCGACCGTGGCGACGTACGAGCCCTCGCCCCGGGCCTCCAGGACCGCCACCGCGCGCCGGCTCGGCGGGTCGATCCGGCACCCGCTGACCCGTACCTCCGGCGGGGCGGCCGCACGGCCCTCCGGGCCGGAAGGGCCTCCGCTGGCCCACACGTACAGCCCCAGCGGGGCGAAGACCAGCAGGCAGGACAGGCCCACCATGCCGACCGCCCACCCCTGCCATTTCAGTGCCATGCCCCGATCCTCCCGCCGCCCGCCCCCGCCCACCAGCACCCGCCAACCCGGACACCATTTCGAAGCGGGACCGTCTGGACACCCGGCGTTCACCCAACCCCGCGCGGAATGTGGGTTTCCGTGAGCAGGCTGCCCCCGTGAGACGCATCCTTGGAATCGCTCTGGCGGTCCTCCTGATGGGCGGCGTGATCGCCGTCATCGTCCTCGGGGGAACCGGAACATCAGAGGGCACGGCAACGAAGACCGTGCGTGGCGTCATCGGGTCGGAGAAGTCCGAGTTCTTCCGTGACCCCGACGTCGTCAAGGCCCTTGCAACCAAGGGCTACACCGTGAAGACCGAGACCTCGGGCTCCTGGGCGATGGACCAGCTGGCCCTCAAGGAGTACGACTTCGCCTTCCCCAGCAGCAGCGAGCCCGCCGACGAGATCGCCGCGAAGGCCGGGGTGAAGGGCGCGCAGAGCGCGAAGCCCTTCTTCTCCCCCCTCGTGGTCATCGCCCGCGCCAACGCGGCCCGCGTCCTCGCCGACAACGGCCTCGCCAAGATGAACGGCAAGAACACCGGCACCCTCCTGATGGAGCCCTTCCTCAAGGCGGCCGGCGAGGACCGCACCTGGCAGCAGCTCCCCGGCTCGGCGGCCCACACGGAACTGAACGGCACGGTCTTCATCAAGACCTCCGACCCCTCCACCTCCAACTCCGGCGCCCTGTTCATCGGCGCCACCTCCAACGTGGCCAACAACAAGACGGTCGTCTCCGACGACGCCGGCATCGAGCGCACGGCCCCGCTCCTCCGGAAGCTGATCTCCGTCCAGGGCTCCCTGGAACCCAGCACCGACGGCCCCTTCCGCTCCTTCATCAGCGGCAGCGGCGAGCCGCTGGTCCTCGCCTACGAGGCGCAGGTCGCCGCGCTGCTGCTGCAGAAGCAGGCCACCACCGGGGAGGCGGCGGGCATGGTCGTGCTGTACCCGGACACCACCGTGAACTCCCCGCACACCTTCGTGCCGCTCGGCGAGAAGGCCAAGGACCTCGGCAC
Source organism: Streptomyces sp. NPDC033966 (assembly GCF_055575955.1). Classification (NCBI taxonomy): domain Bacteria; kingdom Bacillati; phylum Actinomycetota; class Actinomycetes; order Kitasatosporales; family Streptomycetaceae; genus Streptomyces; species Streptomyces sp. NPDC033966. The sequence continues at coordinate 803,104 of NZ_JBVIRQ010000001.1, forward strand.
GCTCCTCGCCACCGACAAGAAGCTGCGCGAGCTGGCCGTGCGGCACGGCTTCCGCCCCCAGGAGGGCACCGCCGAGTTCTCCGCCGCCACCACCCAGTACGCCGGGTACCTGAACCCGGAGCTGACCGGGATCCGCCAGGTCAGCGCTCCGACCGTGAAGGTCCTGACGGCGCTGGCAGGCCGCGCCAAGGGGCAGGGGGGCACGCCGTGACACTGACACCGCCCGAGGACGGCCCGCTCGTGCTGACCGCACCCGAGCCGGTCCCCGCCGTCCGCCGCGAGCAGGCCTCCGGTCTCGTACCGCTCCAGGACGGTGTCCAGGAGGAGATGGCCCGCCGGGCCGGGGAGTACGTCGGCCGGCTCGCCGGCGTCGACGCCCGCTCCCCGGAGTTCGCGAGCCGCATCAACGACATCACCGCGCTCGGCTCCGCCGACATGCGCACCGCGGCCAACCAGTCGAACCGGATGCTGGAGCGGGCCGTACGCTCCCTCGGCCCGGACGGCGGCGGGGACGCCCAGGCCCGGGTGGCGGGGTCGCTGGTCGAGCTGCGCCGCACCGTCGAGGACCTCGACCCGCGGGACGCGCCCGCCAAAGGGGCCCGCAAGCTGCTGGCGAAGCTGCCGGGCGGCAACAGGTTCCGCGACCACGTGGCCAAGTACGCCTCCTCCCAGGCCACCCTGGACCGGATCGTCGGCGCGCTTCGCGGCGGCCAGGACGAGCTGCGCCGCGACAACGCCGCCCTGCACACCGAGCGGGCCCGGCTGTGGGAGACGATGGGCAAGCTCCAGGAGTACGCGGTGCTCACCGAGGCCCTGGACGCGGCCGTCGAGCAGCGGATCACCGAGGCCGGGCACACCGATCCCGCCCAGGCGGACGCGCTCCGCGCCGACGTCCTGTTCCCCGTCCGCCAGAAGCACCAGGACCTGCTGACGCAGCTGGCGGTGTGCGCGCAGGGCTACCTGGCGATGGACGTGGTCCGGCGCAACAACGAGGAGCTCATCAGGGGTGTCGACCGGGCGGCGACGACCACCGTCTCGGCGCTGCGCATCGCGGTGATGCTGGCGTCGGCCCTCGACAACCAGCGCAAGGTGGTCGAGCAGGTCGACGCCCTGCGCGGCACCACCGAGGAGCTGATCCGGGGGAACGCGGAGATGCTGGCCACCCAGAGCGGCGAGATCCAGCGGATCGCCGCCGACCCGGCCGTGGGCGCGGAGACCCTCCGTACGGCCTTCGCGCAGATCTACAAGACCTTGGACGCGATCGACACCTTCAAGGTCCAGGCCACCGAGAACATGGCGGCGACGGTGGAGTCCCTGACGGGCGAGCTCCAGGCGGCCTCGGCGCACCTGGCCCGCACCCGCACCGCGAACGCCCTGGAAGGCGGGGACCGATGATGCTGAGTACTGCCCGGCTGCGCAGACGCCTGGCCGCGACGGTGGTGCTGGCCGCGACCCTGCTGGGCGCCACGGCCTGCACCTCGGAGGACCCCGCCCAGGGCGGCACGGGCGGTTCCGCCGGCGGGGCCAAGCCCCAGGAGTACAAGGAGGGCCGGCTGCGGGTGCTGGCCTCCAGCGAGCTCACCGACATGGCCCAGATCCTGAAGGACGCCAGGGCGGCCACCGGGGTCTCCGTCGACTTCACCTGGTCGGGGACCCTGGACGCGGCCGAGCAGGTCGCCTCGGGCAAGGCGGACGGCAAGTACGACGCGATCTGGCTGTCCTCCAACGACTACCTGCGGCTGCGCCCCGAGGCCGCCGCCAAGCTCGCCAACGAGACGCCGGTGATGTCGTCTCCGGTCGCCGTCGGTGTCAAGCCGGAGGCGCTGGCCCGCCTGGGCTGGAAGCCGGAGGAGGTGACCTGGTCGGCGGTCGAGGAGGCCGTGGCGGCCGGGAAGCTGACGTACGGGATGACGGACCCGGTGCGCTCGAACTCGGGTTTCTCCACCCTCGTCTCGGTGGCCTCGGGCCTGTCCGGCGCGCAGTCGGCGCTGACCGACGCGGACGTGCAGAGGGCCCGGCCGCGGCTGAAGGAGTTCTTCAAGGGGCAGAAGCTGACCTCCGGCTCGTCGGGCTGGCTCGTGACGGCGTACGCCAAGCGGGACGACGTGGACGCGCTGGTCAACTACGAGTCGGTGCTGCTGTCGATGAACGACCGGGCGAAGTCCCCGCTGAAGGTGATCCGCCCGAAGGACGGGGTGGTCACCGCGCACTACCCGCTGACGCTGCTGACCTCGTCCCCGGCGGGGGCGCGGGAGTCGGGCCGGCTGCTCACGGAGTACCTGCGGGGCGACGCGGCGCAGAAGGCGATCACGGAGAAGACGTTCCGGCGGCCGGTGGCCGCCGGGGTGGCCCCGGCGGCCGGGCTGGACCCGTCGGTGCGCCGCGAACTGCCCTTCCCGGGCGCCCGGTCGGTGGCGGACGGGCTGCTGGCCTCGTACGAGAACGAGCTGCGCCGGCCCTCGCGGACGGTGTACGTGCTGGACACGTCGGGCTCGATGGCGGAGGGGGACCGGATCGGGCGGCTGCGCTCGGCCCTCACCGACCTGACGGGGACGGGGAGTTCGGGGACGGGGCGGCGTTTCCGGGACCGCGAGGAGGTGACGCTGCTGCCGTTCGGCGACAAGGTGAAGCAGGTGCTGACGCACGTCGTCGAGCCGGGCAATCCGGGGCCCGCCCTGGACGCGATCCGGGGTGATGTGAAGTCGCTGCGCCCGGAGGGCGGCACGGCCGTCTACGCCAGTCTGAAGGCCGCGTACCAGCACCTGGGGCAGGGCAACGCCGACGCTTTCACCTCGATCGTGCTGATGACGGACGGGCAGAGCGGCGACAAGGTGAAGGACTTCGACTCCTTCTACGCCGGGCTGCCGGAGGCGCAGAAGCGCACGCCGGTGTTCGCGGTGCTGTTCGGGGACTCGGACCGCAAGGAGCTGACGCACATCACGGAGCTGACCGGTGGCCGGCTCTTCGACGCGACCGGCGTGGGGGTCCCCCCATCGGTAGCTGGGGGAGGTTCGCTGGACGGGGCGTTCGAGGAGATCCGTGGCTACCAGTAGAGCGCTCGCGTACCTGGAGTCGAAGAAGAACCTGTGGGGCAGCGCCTGCGGGCTCGTCGGGCTGGGCCTCACCCTGGCCGGGGTGGCGGGCACGTACTGGGCGGCGGTGATCGCGGGGCTGTACGGGGCGGGCGCGCTGATCGCCCCGCCCGACCGGACCCCGCCGCCGCCGTTCCCGGGCCCCGCCGAGCAACTGGACCTCGTACGGGAGGACCTGGGCCGGCTGCGCGGGTACGTGGCGGAGGTGGAGCTGCCGCCGGCCGCCGAGGGGAAGCTGAGCGAGCTGCTGGACCTGTACGCGGCCCTGCTGGACCCGGGCTGGCCGGCGCAGGTCCTGGGGGCCGATCCGGAAGCGGTGCACTCGCTGGCGCGGGCGGTCCGGCTGGACGTGCCGGAGTGCGTGGACACGTACAACCGGACCCGCTGGTGGACCCGGCTGACGCCGGGCGGGGAGTCCCCTGAGCGGCACCTGGAGCGGCAGCTGTCGCTGCTGTCGGAGGAAGCGGAACGCCTGGCGGCGGACCTCCAGGACCGCGAGGCCCGCCGGCAGCAGACGCACACGACCTATCTGGAAGGCCGCAGGGAGTCCTGAGGGAGTGCCGAGGGAGTGCCGAGGAAGTCCTAAGGCGTGGCCGCCGCCCTGCCCGCGCGCGGGAGGACGGACCACGGCGGCTCCGCAGTGGAGGCGTCGGGGTCCGGGTCGAGGATCAGGTCCATGAGCCGCCGGGTGCCGGGCAGCGGGCTCAGGCCGAGCTCTTCGCGCAGGATCCGCTCCAGTGCCCGGTAGGCCTGGAGCGCCTCGGTCCGGCGTCCGCACCGGTGGAGCGCGGCGATGAGGTGGCCGTGGAACCACTCGTGGAGCGGGTGGTCGTGGACGAGGAGGCGCAGTTCCGGGATCACCTCGCGGTAGCGGCCGAGCCGGACGGTGATCTCGATGTGCAGTTCCAGTGCCTGGACGTACAGCTCCTCCAGGCGTGCCCGGCGGCCGGCCAGTACGTGTCCGACCGGGATGTTGGAGACCAGCGGGCCGCGCCTGATGGCGAGGGCCCGCTTCATGTGGGCGGCGGCGGTTTCCGCGTCGCCCCGGTTCAGTTCGGTGTCCGCGCGCAGGACGAGGTCTTCGAGTTCCCATACGTCGGTGGCCTGGTCTTCGAGGTGCAGCATGTAGCCGGAGGGGCACGTGATCAGGACGGGCCGGGAGGTCTCTCCGGCCGACAGCTCGTCGAGCCGCCTGCGGGCGTGGTGGATGTGGGTCTGGGCCGTGGCGAGGGCGGTGCGCGGGGGGCGTTCCCGCCAGAGCTCGCGGACCAGGGTGTCCGAGCCGACGACTTCGCCCGGCTGGGTGGCGAGCAGGGCCAGGGCCTGGGCGACCTTGGGCGGTCCCGGGGTGTGGGACGTGCCGTCGGCCGTGACGATGAGGAAGGGTCCGAGGAGTCTCAGACGCATCGTGCACTCTCCTTTCCAGGGGCCCGGACGCCCGCATCATCGAGGACCGTCAGAAGCGGCAATTGGTTCTCGGCAGCATAGCTTTGGTCTTCTTCCGGCCAACGTCGGCGTGTTCCGTGCGATCGGATTGCCTCCAAGGAGGCATGAGGGGTGCACCATAGGACGTCTGTCTAGATCCCTGCGGTTCTCCTAGATTCGTTGCCATGCCGCTGTTGATGCCGCAACCGATCACCTCCGCCAATGGGTCCAGTCCCGATCTCCTCGACGATTGGCTCGCCGCCCACTCCACCCGTCCCGACCGAAATCCTGAATTCCGCATTCTCGGTCCGCTCGAAATGCGCCACGGCGCCGCCGTGTACCGCCCCCGCGGTCCCAAGGTGCGCAAGCTGCTGGCTCTCCTCATCGTGCGGGCCAACGAAACCGTGCCGGTGGACCACCTGATCGACGAGCTGTGGGAAGGCGACCCGCCGGCCACGGCGGTCAACACGGTCCGCACGCACGTCTACCACCTGCGCCAGGAGCTCGTTCAGTGGCTCGGGCACGACGCGGTGCAGGACCTGCTGACCACGGAGGCGACCGGGTACTCGCTCAACACGGACGAACGGCAGACCGACCTGGCCGTCTTCCGCAAGACCTGCGCCCAGGGACGTCAGGAGGTGCGGTCCGGGCACCTGGAGGCGGCATACGAGAGCTTCGGCGCCGCGCTCGGCATGTGGCGCGGGCCCGCCCTGGCCGACGTACGCCAGGGACACGTTCTCGCGGCACACGCCCGGGAGATCGAGGAGCTCCAGCTCCACGCCCAGGAGAAATGGATCGAAGTGGCCATGCGGCTGGGCTATTACCGCGAAGTCCTGCCCCAGTTGCGGAATCTGGTGGCCAGCCACCCCTACAACGAATGGCTGCACGCGCGGTTGATCGACGCACTGCACCAATCGGGCCGGCGGGGCGATGCCCTGCGCGCGTTCCAGGACGTACGCACCGTCCTGGCCCACGAACTCGGTCTGGAGCCCTCGGAGGACCTGAGGCGGGTGCAGCGGTGCGTACTGGTCGGCAGCCGGGCTTCCTGACCGGCCGCCGGCCCGCCCCCTCCCCCACTCCCCTTGTCCTTGCCCAGTACGTACGACAGAAGGAAAAACAGTGTTTCGTTCACTGCCCTTAGCGGCCGCTGCGGCCGGCGTGGCCGTGCTCGCGTCCATCGCGCCGCTCGCGCTACCGGCCGTCGCCGTGGCGGACCCGGTCCCCGCGGCCGCCGGTTCCGTGAGCCTCCACCAGGGCGCCGACGTCATCACCGGCCGGGCCACCGAGCTCTACCCGGAGGGCATCGCCTGGGACCCGACCCGGCGCGCGTTCCTGGTCGGCTCCGCCTCCCAGGGCAACCTCTCCGTGATCGGCCAGGACGGCGGCATCAAGGAGCTGGCGCCGAGCATCGGCAAGGTGTCGACCCTCGGCATCCGCGTGGACACCGCCCGCAACCGCATCCTGGTCGCCTACAGCGACTTCTGGGTCCGTCAGCGCCTGGACGTCGGCGATCAGCCGCCGACCTCGGGCGTGGCCATCTTCGCCCTGGACACCGGCAAGCTGCAGCGCAAGGTGGACGTGGCGGGCGGACGCGGACGCACCTTCGCCAACGACCTCACCTTCGACCGCCGCGGGAACATCTACGTCACGGACTCCGTGTCGGACACGATCCAGCGGATCGGCCTCGACGGCAAGGTCACCCCGGTGGTCACCGACCCCCGCTTCGCCGCCGACATCGTCGGTCTGAACGGGATCGTCTGGCACCCGGACGGCTACCTGCTCGCCGTGCGCTACGACACCGGCGTCATGTTCCGGATCAACCCGAACGCGCCGGCGCACCGCCGGGTGACCGAGGTCAAGCTCCCCCGGCCGCTGGTCGGCACGGACGGTCTCGGGCTGCGTCCCGACGGCTCCCTGGTCGTCGTCACCAACTCCATCGGCGCCGCCGTGGGCGTGCCCGGCGGGGTGGACGCCGTGACCGTCCTGGAGTCCGAGGACGGCTGGCGCACCGCCGGCTTCAGCCAGCGGGTGGACCCGTGGCCCACCCAGGGCCCCACGACCGTGGCCGTGACCCCGCACGGCGACTACGTCCTCAGCGGGGACGTCGGTGAGCTCATGGCCGGCCGGACCTCGGACCTGGTCACCCTGCGCCGCATTCCGGGCTCGGAGTTCGGGGGGTACGGCCGATGATGGCGAACAAGGGACCGGCTCCCGTATGGGCGCTGATAGCGACTTCCCTGCCGATGTTCATGGTGTCGCTGGACAACCTGGTCGTCACCAACGCCCTGCCCAAGATCGCCGAGCAGTTCAGTGTCAAGCAGTCCGAGCTGCAGTGGGTGATGAACGGCTACGTGCTGGCCTTCGCCGGGCTGCTGCTGGCGGGTGCGGCACTGGGTGACCGCTTCGGCCGCCGCCGGGTGTTCCTGTGGGGCGTCGGGCTCTTCACGGCCTCCTCCATCGGCTGTGCGGTGGCCAACTCGGTCGCCACGCTGGTGATCGCCCGCGTGCTCCAGGGCGCCGGTGCGGCGGCCATCCTGCCGGTCTCGCTCACCCTGGCCGTCGCCGCCGTCTCCCGGGAGAAGCGGAACGCAGCCGTCGGTGTGTGGGGCGGCGTCAACGGCCTCGGCATCGCGGTCGGTCCGCTCGCCGGCGGCCTGGTGACCGAGCAGATCGACTGGAGCTGGATCTTCTGGATCAACGTGCCGGTCGGCATCATCGCCCTGCCCCTCGCCTTCTGGGCGGTCAAGGAGAGCAAGGGTGCCGAGCGGAACCTGAACGTCCCCAGCATGGTGCTGGTCACCGGCTCGGTCGTGGCCGCGGTCTGGGGCATCGTCCACGCCGCGGACCACGGCTGGACCCAGGGCACCACTCTGATCGGTCTCGGCGTCGCGGTGGTGCTGGCGGTCGCGTTCATCCTCAACGAGCGCAGGAGCGCGAGCCCGCTCATCCCGCTGCACATGTACCGGGTCCCGGCCTTCGTGCTCAGCAACGTGGTGTCGATCACGATGTACTTCGGTGTCTTCGGGTCGATCTTCTTCCTGAGCCAGTTCCTGCAGGGCCCGATGGGCTACTCGCCCTTCGAGGCGGGACTGCGCACCCTCCCGTGGACCGTGGCGCCGATGATCGTGGTGCCCGCCGCGATGGGCTTCGTGGACCGCATCGGCGGCGGCGTCCTGCAAGCGGTGGGCTGTGCCCTCCAGGCCCTCGGCCTGGGCTGGATCGCCCTGATCGTCACCCCCGACGTCGGCTACGGCTCCATGGTGCCCGCCCTCGCCCTGGCCGGTATCGGCATGGGACTCGTCTTCGCGGGCAACCCCGCCACGGTCATCTCCGCGGTGCGGGAGAGCGAGCACAACAAGGCCTCCGGCGCGAACAACACCAGCCGCGAGTTCGGTGGTGCGCTGGGTGTCGCCGCCCTGACGGCGGTCTTCAGCCGGCAGTTCGCCGGTGCCGGCGGCGGCGACGCGCAGGCGGCCTTCACGGACAGCCTCCAGTCGGCGCTGTGGATCGGCACGGCGGTGGTCCTGCTCGGTGCGGTGAGCGCCCTGTTCATCAGGCGCCGTGCGACGCAGGACAGCCCCGGGGCCGTCGAGCAGGAGCGGGCGTCGGTCGCGGTCGGCTGACCGCGACCACTCCCGCCCGCAAGCCAACCGTTCACTTCGGAGAAGTGGTCTGGAGGGAAGACGTATGACCACGCAGGTGATTGAGGACGCCACCTCTTCTGTGATCCAGGACATCGACTACGGCCGCACCATCGAACGGGCACTCGTGCACCGTTCCGCGATTACCGAAGTCTTCGTCACGGATGTTCAAACGCTGCGGCCCATGGCGGTGACGGCTGGAATTCACCTTCCGCTGACCCATCTCTATTACAGTGACCACCGGTCGCGGCCCAAGCTGCACGATTCCCTGATTTTCCTGGAGGCCGGGCGGCAGGTTTCGATCGCGGGTTCCCACGTTCACGTGGGAATTCCGATCGACACCATCGCCATCGTGAATACCTTCCAGTTCTCGATGAAGAATCTGTATGCTCTGGAAGTAGGCCGGGAACCCGGAACACCGCGGATCGACACCGACTTCTTCGGTACCCCGGCCCGCAACGGCCGGTTCCGCAAGGGCCGGCTCGTCCAGCGGATCTTCATGGGTGACGTGCACGTCGGCGACCACTCCATGGACGTGCTCTTCCTGAAGAAGCACGAGAACGAGATCCTCCGCCAGGCGCAGCGCGGCACACCGGCACCGATGAGCTCGGAGTTCACCGAGGACATCGTGGCCCGCACCGCCAAGCGCGTCGCCCCGGAGCTGGTGGGCCGCGACAACCCGCTGAACGTCGTCCTCACCGAACCGGAGGTCACCGGCGATTCGGTCGTGGCCCAGGTCGTACCGCGCTTCGACAACCCCGCGCTGTTCGACCACGCCTACGACCACCTGCCGGCGATGACCCTGGTCGAGGCGGCCCGCCAGGTGGCGGTCTACTCGGCCGGCGCCGCCGGCCGGGCTCCGGGGGAGGCTCCCCTGCCGGTGTACGCCTCCGGCTTCGACGCGGAGTTCTACCGCTTCGCGGAGCTGGACGTACCCCTGACGGTGGTGGCGGACCGGGCGCCGGCCGGTCCCGAGCGCCACGTGATCCGCGTGCGGTTCCTCCAGGACTCGGAGGAGATCGCGGCGCTCACCGTCACCGTCGACGACGCATCCCGCATCCCGCAACTCCAGCCGAGGAACCACCATGCCTGACAGCACCGCGCCCCGACTGGCGATCTGGTCGGACTTCGGAGGCGTCCTCACCCCTCCGCTCAGCCACACCATGGAGAAGTTCTGCGCCTCCATGGGCGTCGACCAGACGGTCCTCGGACGCGCTCTGGCCACCGTCACCGCCCGGTACGGCACCAGCGACATCATGGAGCCGATCGACACGCCGATCGTGACCGAGGAGGAATGGCTCCGCGAGATCGGTGACGTGCTGGAGTCCGAGCACGGCGTCACCCTCCGCCTCACCACGATGGCGGACGCCTGGTTCGACGGGCGGGAGACCAACCACGACTGGGTGTCCCAGCTGCGCAAGGCGCGGGACCGGGGAGCGTTCGTCGGGATGCTCTCGAACATGGTGCCCGCCTGGGACCAGCACTGGCGGCGCATGATCGAGCCCTCCCAGCTCTTCGACGACGTCCTGCTCTCCTTCGAGACGGGTCACCGCAAGCCCTCGCCCGGCATGTTCGAACTCGCCGCGCGGCGGGCGGGAGTGGCCCCGGAGCACTGCGTGCTCGTGGACGACCTGCCGCACAACTGCGCCGGCGCCGAGGCGGCCGGATGGCGGGCGGTGCTCTTCACCGACGCCGAGAGCGCCGGCGCCCAGCTCGAATCCCTGTGGGACGACGTCGCATGAGACGCCCGTCCCAGACACCGCCACCACCACAAGGCCCGTGGCCACACGACAAGAGGAGGTGCACATGAGTCGCTCCGTACTCGTCACCGGCGGAAACCGGGGCATCGGACTGGCCACCGCCGAGGCCTTGGCCGCCGAGGGGAACAAGGTCGCGATCACCTACCGCAACGGGGAACCGCCGCCCGGATTCTTCGCCGTGCGGTGCGATGTGACCAACCCCGACGACGTCAGGGCCGCGGTCGAGGACGTGGCCATCCAGCAGGGTCCCGTCGAGGTCCTGGTCTCCAACGCCGGCATCACCCGCGACCAGCTGCTGATCGGCATGCCGGACGAGGACTTCCGGGCGGTGATGGAGACCAACTTCCAGGCCGCCGTCACCGTCACCCGGGAGGTCATCCCGGCGATGATCAAGGCCCGCTGGGGCCGGCTGATCTACATGTCGTCGATGAGCGGCATGGCCGGTGCCCCCGGCCAGACCAACTACGCCTCGTCCAAGGCGGCGCTGATCGGCTTCGCCCGGTCGCTCGCCATCGAGGTGGGCCGGCGCAACATCACGGTCAACGTGGTGTCCCCCGGCCTGATCGAGACCGACATGGTCCAGGACATCACCGACGTCCGCCGGGAGCAGGCCCTGGCCAGGACCGCCCTGGCCCGCCCCGGGACCGCCCAGGAGGTCGCCGCCGCCGTGCGCTTCCTCGCCGGCGACGACGCCTCGTACGTGACCGCGGGCGTCATCCCGGTCACCGGCGGCCTGGGCGCCGGCCACTGAGCCGGCCCCCGTACCCACTGACCCACTGACCCACCCCGGATCCACCCCTCGGATCCGTCTTCCGATCCGTCCACACATACCAACAGGAGCAATGCGATGAGCAACGAAGCACTCGAACTCGCCATGGAGATGGGCAAGGTCTTCAACGACCTCAACGAGGAGGCCGCCCACAAGTACATCGGCGCCGAGTTCGTCGACCACGAGGCCCCTCCCGGCACCCCGGGCGGCCCGCTCGGCTACCTCGGCACCGCCCGCTGGGTCCACAGCGCCTTCGCCGGCGCCACGTGGGAGCACCTGGACAGCTTCTCCGAGGGTGACCGCGCCATCCTGCGGCTGCGCTTCACCGGCAAGCACGTCGGCAACTTCCTCGGCTTCGAGGCCACCCAGCGCGACGTGGACGTCGAGCAGACCCACATCTACCGGATCGAGAACGGTCTGGTCGTCGAGCACTGGGGCTACCGCCAGGACCTGCTGATGCTGGCGCAGATGGGTGCCATCACCCTCCAGCCGCCGACCCCGGCCGCCTGACCCGGCCCCTCCCGTCACACCCCCTCCAGCCACACCCCATCCAGGAAGAGGAAACGTCATGAGCGCACAGACTGTCGAGCTGAGAACTGACCTCGAGGCCCAGGTCCGCGAGATCGTCAACGAGGAGCTGGAGCTGGAGGACGGTGAGCTGACCTACGACGGCCACTTCATCGACGACTACGAGAGCGACTCCCTCACCCTCATCACGGTCGTCTCCCGCATCGAGAAGGAACTCGGCTACGTCATCCCGAAGGAGGAGCTGGAGTCCCTGGAGACCCTGCGCGCCCTCCTGGTGGCGGTCGAAGGATGCGCGGGCAACTGATGCCTGACACGCCCTTGCGACGAGTCGTCATCACGGGACTCGGAGCGGTCAGCCCGGTCGGTATCGGTGCGGAAGTCTTCGCCGGTGCCGTCCGGGCGGGCCGGGTCGGCATCGAGCCGATCCGCAGCTTCGACGCCAGCCCGTTCCCCAGCCGAAAGGCCGCCGAGGTCAACGACTTCGAGCCGGCCGAGATCCTGCGCAACCTCGACCCCGACAGGTGGGGGCGCAGCGGGCTCCTGGCGGCCGCGGCCGCCCGCCTGGCCGTGGAGGACTCCGGCCTCGAGCCCGAGCTGCTCTCCGCGAGCCGGTCCGGCTCGATCATGGGCACCACCAGCGGCGAGTCCGCGGTGGGCCAGAGCCTGGGCGGCCAGTGGCTCACCCAGGGCCTCAAGGGCCTGGAGCCCCGACTGGTCGGGCAGATGCCGGCCAGCCAGATCGCCAACGCGGTGAACGCCGAACTCGGACTGTCCGGCGACGCCCAGACCATCCCGACCGCCTGCTCGGCCAGCAACTACGCGCTCGGCTACGCCTTCGACATGGTGCGCAGCGGCGAGGCCGACTTCATGCTCGCCGGCGGCGCGGACGTGGTGAACCGGCTGACCCACTCCGGTTTCTACGCCCTGGGCGCCATGGCGAAGGACCTGCCCCAGCCGTTCGACGCCAACCGCGCCGGCATCGTCACCGGCGAGGGCGGAGCGGCGCTGCTGCTCGAACCGCTCGAGCACGCGCTGGCCCGCGGTGCCCGCATCTACGCGGAGGTGCTCGGCTACGCCGCGAACTGCGACGCCGAGCACATGGTGCACCCGGACGCCACGAGCATCGCCGCGTGCATCCGGGCCGCCCACCGCAACGCCGGGGTCACCCCGGAGCAGATCGACTACATCTGCGCGCACGGCACGGGTACGCCCACCAACGACTCCACCGAGGTGAACGCGGTCCGCCAGGTCTTCGGTGACCGGCTGCCGCCCATCAGCTCGATCAAGTCCATGCTCGGCCACACCATGGGCGCGGCCAGCGGCTTCGGTGCGATCGCCTCCTGCAAGGCACTCGAGCAGGGCTTCCTGCCGCCCACCGCGAACCTGGTGGAGATCGATCCGGAACTGGGTCCCGGCGTGGACGTCGTTCCGGGCCGGGGACGCGACGCCCATGTGGAGATCGTCCAGAACCACGGTTTCGCCTTCGGCGGCAACAACGTCATCACCATTCTCGGGAGGTACTCGTGACCACAGCGGCGCCCGTGCGGCCGTTGACCGTAGTCAGCGCCGGGGTGGTCTCCAGCGCGGGCTACGGCCTGGCCCCCCTGGCCGCCCTGCTGAACGGGGAGGCCGTGGCGGGCGGCAGCGCCGGACCCGACGCCGGGGAGTACCCCCCGCGTCCGGTCCGGCCGGTTCCCGACTTCAAGCTCGCCGACCACCTGGGGCGCAAGGGCATCAAGTACCTGGACCGCCTCACCGGCCTGAGCCTGGTCGCCTGCAAGCAGGCGCTGGAATCGGCCGGCCCGGACGGGGCCGGCGAGGAGCCGGCCCGGACCGGTGTGGTGCTGGCCACCAACACCGGCAGCATCGCCGGGTACACCGACCTGCTGTACGACACGCTCACGCTGGACAAGCCGCAGCTCATCAACCCCGGCAAGTTCTCCAACAGCGTGATGAACGTCAGCGCCGGGCAGATGGCCATCCGGCACGGGTTCAAGGGCCTGAACGCCACGGTCGCCGGCGGGCGCAGCGCCAGTCTCTACGCCTTCCGCCACGCCCGGATGGCCATGTCGGTCGGGCACGCGGACCGGCTCCTGGTGGGCGGTTCCGAGGAGCTCAGCGCTCCGACGGCGTGGGCGTGGCACCACGCCGGGACGCTGAACGAGCAGGCGCCGGTCGGCGAGGGCTCCGCCATCTTCGTCGTCACGTCCGATCCGACCGCCGAGGAGCAGGAGTCCGCCCTCGCGGAGCTCCTGGCCTGTGAGGTCGGGTACAACAGCTGGACCGGCGTCAACCAGCGCCAGGAGGGCCACCGCGGGCTGACGAACGGGCTGGCCGCGGCCATCACCCGGGTGCTGGACCGCAGTGGGGTCCGGGCCGAGGACGTGGACGTCGTGTCCCTGGGCGCCACCCACCACGTGGGGCTGGAGCGGCTGGAGGAGCGCGCGGTCCGTCTCGCGCTCGGGCACCTGCCGGAGCAGGTGCGCGTCGGCGAGGTACTGGGCGAGACGTACAGCGCCAGCGGCGCCATGCAGCTCGCGGGCCTCCTCGCCCACTGGCAGAACGAGCCGGCCGGGCGCCCCCGTATCGGCCTGGTCACCTCGGTCGGCCATGACGGGAACGCCGGTGCGCTGATCGTGCGCAGCCGGGCCTGAGTGCACAGCGCGAGAAGGGAGCGGTGACCCGTGAATCGGGATGAGTGGGACGCCATTGTCGTCGGCAGTGGCATCGGCGGTCTGGTGTGCGCGGCGTACCTCGCGGCCGACGGCCGGCGGGTGCTCGTGCTGGAACAGCATGACGTGGCCGGTGGCAACAGCCATGTCTTCCGCCGCCGCCGGGCCTACGAGTTCGACGTGGGCGTCCACTATCTCGGCGACTGCGGTCCGGACGGGGTGCTGCCCGCGATCTTCTCCGGCCTCGGTCTGGGCGGGCGGGTCACCTTCCGGGAGATGGATCAGGACGGCTTCGACCGGATCGCGCTGCCGGACCTCACCGTGGACGTCCCGACGGGCTGGGACAGGTATGCGAAGCGGCTCTCGGAGGCGCTTCCGGAGGATGCCGAGGGCATCCTGCTGTTCACCGACGTGTGCGCCGCCATCGCGGACGAGACCCGTTCGCTGATGCTGTCGGACGGTGACCTGTCCGTGGCCGACCTGATGGCCCGCACGCCGGTGACCGCCCGCTGGGGACGCCGTACGGTCTCCGAGCTGTTCGACCACTGCGGTCTGTCCCCGCGGGCCCGGACGGTCCTGGCCGCCCAGTCGCCCAACTACGGGATGGGCGCGCGGCAGGCCGTCGTGTCCATGCACGCGGCCGTCACCGACCACTACCTCCGGGGCGCCTACTACCCGGAGGGCGGTGGCCAGGTGCTGCCGGCCTCGCTGGTCGAGGCGCTGGAGGCGCACGGCGGCGAGCTCCGCACCCGGAGCCGGGTCCGTCGCATCCTCGTCGAGGACGGCAGGGCCGCCGGGGTGGAGATGACGGACGGCGAGGTGCTCAGGGCCCCCCTCGTGGTGTCGAACGCGGACTACCGCCGGACCGTGCTGGACCTCGTGGGCGAGGAGCACTTCGGCCGCCGGCTGGTGGCCAAGACCCGGGAGGCGGAGATGGCACTGCCCTTCGCCACCCTCTACATCGCGCTCGACCGGGAGCTTCCCGCCCGTCCGAACGCGAACCTCTGGTGGTACCGGAACGACGACATCGAGGCCGCCTACCAGGATCTGGCCGATGAGCGCGTCGACGAGGTGCCCCTCCTCTTCTTCTCCTTCGCGTCGCTGAAGGACCCGGGCGCGCGCAACGTCTGCCCGCCGGGGCACAGCAACTTCCAGGTGATGACGCTGTGCCCGCCCGGGTACGGGTTCTGGGGCGTGAACGAGGGGCCGGCGGCCGGCGAGCGGTACCGGCGGAACGCGGCCTACCAGGACCGCAAGGCCCGGCTGACCGAGGCGATGCTGAGTGCCGCGGAGGAAGCGATCGGCCCCTTCCGGGACCACATCGTGCACCTCGAGGCGGCGACGCCGATCTCGCACGAGCGGTACACGCTCGCGACGGGGGGTACGCCGTACGGCCTGGCCCACTGGGGCGGCGTCGGCGGCCGGCCCGACACGGCCACCACCGTCGAGGGGCTGTACGTGGTGGGCGCCAGCACCCGGTACGGCAGCGGTATCACCGGTGCCGCCGTCGGCGGCATGGCCTGCGCCGGGCAGATCACGGGGCGCCGGCTGCTCGCCGAGGTCCACGGGGGCGCGGTGCTGGGCGACCCCGCCCTGCTCCCGGCGCGGGCGGCGGACTGGGATCCGCTCGCCGTGTCCCGCGGGGCCGGCCGGCGCAACGCGCGCGGCCTGGCCGGGATCGGCTGAGATCAGCCGCCGTCACCCAGGTTGGGTCTGCGGACGATCAGCTGGGCGTCGATCGCCTTGTTGACCGCGTCCACCCTGGACACCGCTTCGAGCTTCTCGAAGATGTTGCGGAGGTGCCGTTTGACGGTGCCCTCCGCGACGCCGAGCTCACTGGCGATCTGCCGGTTGCTCATGGCGTGCGCCACCAGCGTCAGGACCTCGCGCTCCCTCGGCGAGAGGCCCGAGGGCGCCGGCGCGAAGGCACTGGGACGACCCTGCTGCGGCACCGCGATGATGGTGTGCGGATCCACGTTGCGGATGTTGCGGATGGCCGCGAGCAGGGTCTCGTGGTGCGTGCTCTTGTGCAGGTAGCTTCTGGCGCCCTGGCGCAGCAGCTCCTGGATGAGCTGAGGATCACCATGCATGCTGAGGATCAGGACCTGCAGATCGGGCAGGGCCCTGCTCAGCTCTCCCACCACGGTGGGGGCATGGTGATTCGGCATTTCCACGTCCAGCAGCACGACCTCCGCCCGGTGCTCGACGGCCAGCTCGACGAGTGCGGCCGACGTGTCGGTCTGGGCGACCACGCGCAGGTCCCCCTGGAGGTCCAGCAGCTCGCACAGGGCGTTGCGCAGCAGGGAGTGGTCATCGACGGCGATGATCCGGATGGGGTCCGCCTCAGACGCCGGGTTCGCCATGACTGCCTCCGATGAACGGAACGGTGATGGTGATCTGGGTGCCGCTGCCGGGCGAGCTGATGAGCCTCACGCTCCCGTCCAGCAGTCCCGCGCGCTCGTAGAGCGACCTCAGTCCGTTGCCGCTGCGCAGGTGGGGTTCGAACCCGACTCCGTTGTCCTGGACCCGCGCGACCACGTTGCGTCCCTCGATGCCGACGTCGACCGTGGCCATGGAGGCGTCGGCGTGGGCCAGGGTGTTGCGCAGGCATTCGCGCACCATGAGGAAGAGGGCGTCTCCCATGCCCATGGCCGCTGTCACGCAGTCCACGTCGTCGTCGACGTGGATGTGCACGACCGGGTGGGAGATGTCCGCCGCGGCGAGGTACCCGAGCAGCGCGGACTTCAGTTCGTGGGGGGCGTCGGAGTCGTCGCGCAGACCGTCGACGAGGTCCCGGGTGCTGGTCATCGTCTCGATGAGGGTGCGCTTGAGGTCCGCGATGCGCTGCTCGTGCTCCAGTCCCCGTTCGCCGGCGCCGCGCCTCAGCATGATCTCCAGCAGTTCCAGCTGGCGCAGTGCGAGGCTCGTGTGGTTGCCGATGCGGTCGTGGACCTCACGCGACAGTTCGCGCTGGTTGTGCAGGGTGCTCAGGAGCTCTATGGCCGGCTTTTCGAGGCTCCGGTGGAGGACGGTGTGCAGGTCGGTCAGGACCTGGGCCAGGCGCCGGCTGTCCCGGGGGGCCGGGAAGACCTCGCACAGGACCTCGGAGATGACGCCGAAGAGCGTGCGGGCCGCGTGGATGCAGTGGAGGGCGGCCTGGTCGCGCTCTCGTGGAGTGCTGTATTTCCGCCGGAGGTCGAGTCCGGCGCCTCCGGTGGCCGGCAGCCGTCCGAGCTGCAGGGAGAACAGGCATTCCGCAAAGACTTCCAGGGCGTACCTGCTGGTGTGCCACCAGTGCTCGGGATCGGTACCGAAAGGGCTGCGTTCCATGACGAGCCGCTGCCGGTATGTCTCGATCATGTCGGACTGTCGTGCGATGAAGTCGGGTGTCGGGTCGAATGCGATCCCGACCCAGGCCGTCCTGTCTTTCTCATTTGTCGAGGCCATTTTTCGCCATTCCCCCCGTTGCCGCATTCGCGATCTCAAACATAGTGCCCCCCTCCTGTTAGAAGATCCCTTGAGCGCCGCATGAGGAGGGCCACAAGGCCGCTCGGAGGTTGGTTCATGCCCCTTTGGGTGATTCATCGCCTCCTCGGCGGCGTCGTTCTCCGGGCATGACGAAAGGCCGCCTGCTTCCGGGAAGCGGCGGCCTTTCCCCTGAAGGGATCAGAGACCCTTGGCGAGGTCGTCCAGCGGGTCGCGGTGCTGCGGAATCCAGCCCAGCTCGTCCTGGGCCCGCGTGGTGGCGAACTGCTGGTCCAGGAAGAGGGCGTCGGCCAGGAGGCCGAGCTTCTGGGAGAGCTCCTCGACCGACACCGAACGGGTCTGGCCGGAAATGCCCGCCGCGTGGCTCAGGGCTTCGGCCACGTCCCGGGTCCGCACGTTCACGCCGGTCACGCCCAGGTACTGGGTGCCGGCCGGCGCCTTGAGCGCGCGGGCGTAGAGCTCGGCGATGTCGTCGACGTGCACCAGCGACCAGGAGGAGTTGCCGTCGCCCAGGTAACCGATGGCACCGGCCTGCAGGCCCTCGCCGAGGAAGAAGCCGGGCAGGCCGCCCGACCGCCCGTAGACGAGACCGGGGCGCACGATGACCGGGTGCTTGCCCTGCGCCGTCGTGGCCAGCAGCTGCTGCTCCAGGGGCACGCGCCAGGCGACGACCATGGGCGCGGCGAACGGTGCGTCCTCGGCGACAGCGCCGTCGGTGTCGCCGTAGGCCCAGCTGCCGCCGGTGTGGACGTACGGGTTGCCGCCGACGCCCTCCAGCAGCGCGTTCGCCGCGATCCGGTCCACCTCTCCGGAGCGCTCGTCCCCGGTCAGGGCCAGGTGCACCACGCCGTCGGACGCGGCCGCCGCCTCGCGCAGCAGCAGCGCGTCGGTCAGCTCGCCCACCAGCGGGGTCGCCCCGAGCTCGGCGACCACCTTCGCCGACGCCTCCGACCGCACGAGCGCGGTCACGGAGTCACCCTGTGCGGCCAGCACGCGCAGCAGGGAGCGGCCGATGTAACCCGACCCGCCGGTGACGAATACCTTCATGATATTTCCTCTCGAATACGAAAAATATGGGTGCCCTGGCCGCCCGCGGCCGGGGCGGCGCGGCCGCCGGCCGTCAGCCGAAGGCCACGCCCGTGAACAGCGCGGCGAGCGTGAGCCCCTGGAGGACGACGCGCACGTTGATCACGCTGTCCCAGGTCTTCTGCAGCTCCCGGGCGTCGGGGAGCGTCGTGCCCGCGACGGCCGCCGCGCTGAGCTTCTTGTTCACGGGGCCGCTGATGCGGCTGTAGATGAGCAGCCAGACGATCAGCGAGACGAGGGCGACCGCCGCCGACACGATGGCGAGGGCACCGCCCGTGAACACGGCCGCGACCGTGGTGAGCGCGGTGGCGACGACGCCGGTCACGCCCGGTACGGGCATCCGCTGGTCCCCGTAGTGATGGGTGAGCCCCATGGCGCTGGTGAGCACCTCGTCGTTGGCGTGGGCCATGGCGGGCCGCTGGACCAGCGCGGAGAAGAAGTCCGTGCCGTACACCACCGCGTTGGCCAGCAGGGCGATGCCCGTCAGGACCGCGTGCAGGACGTCCATCAGGCCGCCACCTCGGGCGTGAGCTTCGGCGGGGCGTTCCAGGTGTGCCCGGCCGCCGCGTCCGGGGCCGCGTCGTCCACCAGCCACGGATCGGTGCCGTGGATGTCGCGGACCTGCTCGCGCAGCCACAGGTCGAAGGGGTCCTCGGAAGCGTCCCAGAGACGGGCGACCCGGGCGGGGTCCTTCGCCTCGAAGTAGACGGCGACCTGGTCCCCGGCCGCACCCGGGGTGAGGCGGAAGACCTCGTGGCTGATGCCCAGCCGGCGGCGGGAGGCCTCGTACTCGCGCAGCCGGGGGCCCGCCAGTTCCGTGTTGAGCCGCTGCCAGGCCTCGGCCTTGTCCGCCGGCAGGGGGACGACGCGCACCACGGGCAGGTCCGTCTTGCGGACCGTGCGCCGGCCCTTGCCCGGCGCGAACATCCGCATCCCGAGCTGCGCGAACATGTTGGACGCCACGCCGATCGCCCAGCGCTCCGCGATCAGTCCGTCCTCGAAGCGCCAGACGACGATCCCGGTGGACTCGATGGTGCGGCCGGTCGGCTCCATGCCCAGCAGCTCACCGAGGTGGGTGCCGTGCCAGGTGTTGTGGATGACCACGTGGTCGCCGTGGGCGCTCATGTCCTCGATGACGACCTTGAGGTCCGGGAACGCGGTGCGCAGGCCGGCGATGGTGTACTTGACGCCCTCGACACCCTCGGGCGCGCCCGGCAGGCCTTCGTGGTCGATGATGTCCGGCCGGTAGATGTCGTCCACGATGGAGAAGTCACCCTGGTTGACGAACTCGTCGAAGACGCGGCGGATGGTCGCCTTGTTGTGTTCCGTGGAGCCGGTCACCATGACCGTCCCTCCTCTCGTGCCCTCTCGGGCGATGGATCAGTGGTGGTCCTGCAGGGCGCGCTCGCGCCAGCGGGTCCCGTAGGCGACGTGCTCCTTCTCGGCGGCGGCGAACGCGACGCGCGTCCAGGCGGCCTTCATGAGCTTGTCGCGGACCCAGACGGCCAGCGGGTTCTCCAGCGCGCCTGCCTTGCCGATCCGCGCCGCCAGCAGCTGCATGGGGGCGGTACGGGTGCGGCGCTCGGCCTCGTAGGCGCGCAGCGCGGTGGTGACGTCACCGGGCCGGGTCAGGTGCTCGGCGAGCACCAGCGCGTCCTCGATGGCCAGGCAGGCGCCCTGCCCGATGTTGAAGCTCACCGCGTGCGCGGCGTCGCCCAGCAGCGTCACCCGGCCGCTGCCCCAGACGGGGTCCGGCTTCCGTTCGGTGACGTCGTTGCGGATGATGCTGTCCGGGTCGGTCGCCGCCAGGACCCGTGCGACCGGGTCGACCCAGCCGCGGTGCCTGGCCTGGAGCATCCGCAGGGTGTCCTGGGGGGTGCCCTGGTCGCGGCCGCCGGCCGGTCCGTTCGCCACGCTCATCCAGTGCACGACACCGGGCGCGATGTCGTAGTACGTGAAACGGGTGCCGCGGCCGAAGAGGCCGAGGAAGCTGCCCGGCGGGATCTCCTCGGGGCTCATCTTCGCGTGGCCGCGCCAGGCGATGTAGCCGGTGTAGTGCGGCGGCTGGGGGCCGAGGAGCTGGGCGCGCACCGCCGAGCGGACGCCGTCCGCGCCGATCAGCACGTCACCGCGCTCCTCGGTGCCGTCGTCGAACCGGACGGTCACGCCCTCGCGGTCCTGGGCGTAGCCGGTCACCCGGGCGCCGGTGCGCACGGGCACGGTCAGGGCGTCACGCATGATGCCGTGGAGCGCCGAGCGGCCGATGGCGACCGTCGGCTGCCCGTAGCGGGAGGTGAACTGGCCGACGGGCCAATCGCCTATGGAGTTGCCCCGCCAGTCGGCGAACGAGCAGACCTCCTGCGCCGGGGCGGTCTCGCGGACCGCGTCGGCGAGACCCAGGTACTCCAGGGCCAGCATGCCGTTGGTCCAGATGTGCAGGCCGGCGCCTCCGTCGCGCAACTCGGGCGCGCTTTCGAAGACGATGGAGTCGATACCCTGCTGCTGGAGGGCCAGCGCGGTGGCGATGCCGCCGATGCCGCCGCCGGCGATCAGCACTCGGCGTATGCGCGGTGCGGACACGGTGTTCTCCTTGACTGGTGGGGGGCGTTGGCTCAGCCGTTGAGCTGGGCCATGGCCTCGGCGGGGTAGCGGTCGCCCGCGGTGATGCCGTAGGGAGCGATGCGCTCGATCTCGGCGAGGGTCTCGGCGGAGAGGGAGACGGCGACGGCGCCGAGGTTCTCCTCCAGGTACTTGCGGCGCTTGGTGCCCGGAATGGCGACCACGTCGTCGCCGCGGGAGAGCAGCCAGGCCAGCGCGAGCTGGGGGGCGGAGATCTCCAGGCGCTCCGCGAGCGCGACGAGCGCGTCCACGACCGGCAGGTTGCGCCGCATGTTGTCCTCGGCGAAGCGCGGGGCGAAGCGGCGGAAGTCCAGCCCCTGCGGGATGTCCTGCGTGCTGCGGATGCCGCCGGTGAGGAAGCCGCGGCCCAGCGGGCTGTAGGCGACGAAGCCGATGCCCAGCTCGCGGACCGTGTCCAGCACCCCGTTGACCTCGACGTCCCGGGTGAAGAGCGAGTACTCGGTCTGGACGGCCGCCAGCGGGTGCACGGCGTGCGCCTGGCGGATCGTCTGCGCCGAGGCCTCCGACACGCCGAGGTGGCGGACCTTGCCCGCCGCGACGAGCTCGGCCATGGCGCCGATGCTCTCCTCGACCGGTACGTCGGGGTCGATCCGGTGCAGGTAGTACAGGTCGAGGTGGTCGGTGCCCAGCCGGCTCAGGCTGCCCTCGACGGCCTGCTTGATGTACTCGGGGCGGCCGTTGAGGGCGCCGGTGAGCTTGCCGTCGGCGCCGATCTCGTTGCCGACCTTGGACGCCAGGACCAGCTGGTCGCGGCGGCCGCGGATGGCCTTGCCGACGAGGGCCTCGTTGGTGTGCGGCCCGTACATGTCGGCGGTGTCGAGCAGGGTGACCCCGAGGTCCAGGGCCCGGTTGACCGTGGCTATGGCCTCGGTCTCGTCCGAGTCCCCGTACCCGAAGGTCATCCCCATGCAGCCGAGGCCCTCGACGGAGACCGTGACTCCGTCCCGGCCCAGCGTGCGGTGTTCCATGTGTTCCTCCATCGTGCGCTGTGATCGTCCCCGTGCTTCCGCGTCCCGGCCCGGTCAGGCGTGGGCGGCGGCCCTGAGCTCCTGGAGGACCTCGGTGAGGTTGGTCTGGTCCCAGTGCTCGGCGAACAGGCCGTCCTCGAGGCGCCAGATGTCGATGGAGCGGATCTGGACCTTGCGGTAGGTGGCCGGGATGCCGAGGAACTCGCCCTGGTGGGTGCCCTCGTACTCGAAGCGGCCGGCGACGCGGTCCCCGGAGACCAGCAGGTCCTTGACGGTGGCGGTGATGTCGGGGAAGGCGGCGAAGACGTTCTTCCAGAAGAGCCGGTTGGCCTCGCGGCCGTTGGGGACCACGGGGTTGTGGTCGATGTGCTCGAACGTGCAGTGGGTGTCGACGCGGTCCGCGTCACGCGTGTTGACCATGGCGAGGAAGTCCTCGACGGCCGGGTGGGTGGTCAGTGTCATCTGTCTCGCATCCTCTTGTCGTGTGCGTGTGGGGGGGGCGCCGGGCAGGGCGGGATCAGGCGGCGGCCGGGGCCGGCGCGGGGGCGTGCCAGGTGAGCGACAGGCCCGTGTAGACGTAGCGGCTGGCCTCGATGCCGAGGAGCACGACCTTGTGGCCGGGCTGGATCCGGCCCGACGTCCAGGCGGCGTCCAGGGCCAGCGGGACCGCGGCGGACCCGGTGGCCCCCACCTCGGCGAGGTTCTCGACGATCTTTCCGGTCTTCAGCGCCTCGTCGTCGGCGGCGGACAGGCCGGCGTCCTCGTACTCGCGGGCGAAGTAGTCCGCGTTGCCCTCGGGCAGCACCAGCGCGTCGAGGTCGCTGAGCGACCAGCCGGAGCGCTGGGACATGTCCTTGATGGCCTCGACGAAGACCCGGGGGCCGAAGGTCGTGGTGCCGGGCACGTCCACCTTCATGTCGATCAGCCGCTTGCGCCGCAGCTGCTCCGCCTGCGACACGTCCGTGCCGCCGCCGATGATCTCCATGCCGGGCTTGCGGAGGCCGCCCATGCAGGCGTTGACGAAGGCGAAGTCGTCCTTGTGGCCGGCCTCGGCGGGCTCGGCCCGCAGCAGGACCGCGCCGGCGCCGTCGCCGAAGGTGTACAGGGTCAGCCGCTCGCGCATCCGGACCTTGAAGGGGTCCTTGCCGATGAACATCGGGGCCATCAGCGGCGAGATCGCCTCGCTGCCGATCACCAGCGCGGTACGCGCCGTGCCGTCGGCGAGCTGGCGGCGGGCGATGTCCAGGGCCTGGACCCAGCCGGCGCAGGCGCCGCGCACCTCGATGGCGGCACACCGCTCCAGGCCGAGGTAGTGCTGCACGGTCGTGGCGACGTTCGGCAGGAGGTACTCGGGGCTCGCGGTGCACACCACCAGCAGGTCGATCTCGTCCGCGCCGACGCCCGCCCGCTCGAGGGCCTGGCGTCCCGCGGCCTCCGCCATACGGCTGTTGGAGGTGAGGTGCTCACCGGTGACCGTGTCGATCATCCAGTGCCGGGTCTCGACCTGGATCCCGGCGAGGACGTCGTCCGGGAGGGGGCCGACGATCTTCTCGATGGCGGTGTTGTCGATCGGATCGCCGGGGACGTACCCGCCGGTGGAGAGGATCTTCACACTGAGGTTCTCGGTGGTGCCGGTCATCGAGCGGACTCCGTTCGGGAGGTCGGGGCGGGCGAGAGCACGATCGAGGTGTGCGTCCCGCCCAGCGAAGAGCTGTTGATCAGGGCGTCGCCCTGGGAAAGGCCGTGCTGCCAGGAGCCGATGGCGAGCACCGCCGCCAGCTGCGCGCCCGCGCCGACCGGTTCGCCCAGCGAGCGCTTGGGGGTGCGGACGGGCACCTCGGCGCCGTCCAGCAGCCGGTCCAGAGCGGCAGCCTCGGGCTGGTCCACCGCGGTCAGCCCCGCGGCGTTGGCCCACACGTCGGCCAGCTCGCCCGGTGCGACCCCGGCGGCCGCCAGGGCGGCGCGCATGGCCCGCTCCAGCCCGTCGCCCGACGGGTCCCAGCGGCCCACGCCCACCGCGTCGGAAGCCGTGGCATGGGCGCGGACCACGGCGTGGACGGTCGCTCCGCGCTCCCGGGCCGCCCCGGCGCGCTCCAGCACCAGGGCGATGCCGCCCTCGGTCAGCGTGTAGTCGGCGGCGGAGCGCGAGCCGAACAGCGGGAGGGTGCGGTACCCGTCCAGCGCGCCGGGCGAGAAGGCGTCGACCGCCGGAACGAGGATCCGGTCGGCCCGCCCGCTGCGCAGCAGGTCGTGGGCGACGCCGATGGCGGCGGCCCCCGCGGCGTGCCCCGAGGTCAGGGTGGACGTCGGGCCCTTGACTCCGAGGGCCATCGCCACCTGCCCGGCGGCGGCGTTGTACACGGTGTTGGGGAAGACCCCCGGGTTGCCCGCGGCCGGCCCGTCGGTGAGCAGCGGGAGGAAGAACCGCTCGTTGCTCTCCACGGGGCCGATGCCGGTGCCGAGGACCACGCCGGTCGCCGCGCGTTCGTCGTCGCCGGTCACCCCCGCGTGCTCCAGGGCCGCCCGGCAGGCGGCGATGGCGAGCTGCGAGATGCGGTCCATGCGGCGGCGGTCCTTGCGGGTGCCGGCCGCCTCCGGGTCGAACACGGCGCGGGCGACCCGCAGTCCGTCCTCGTCCGCGCCGGGGCGCGTACCGGCCTCGAAGGCCTGCCACAGGGCGTCGGCCCCGTCGCCCGCCGCGGTCAGCGCGCTGAACCCGGTGACGACCACCTCGTCGTAGTCGGCGTCCGCGGGACCCTCGAAGAGGGCTCCGGGGCGGGCGTAGGCGACCGTGGCGTTGGCTCCGCCGAAGGCGAAGTTGTTGGAGAGGGCCACGTCCAGGTCCATCGGGCGCCCCGTGCCGGGGATCGGGTCGAGGCCGCACTGCGGGTCGGTCTCGTTGAACCCCGCGGTGGGCGGGGCGATCTGGTCGCGCAGGGCGAGCACCGTCGCTATGCCCTCGACCGCTCCCGCCGCGCCCAGCAGGTGGCCGACCATGGACTTCGTGCTGCTCAGCGCGGTCTTCTCCGCTGCCTCGCCGAGGGCCAGACGCACCGCGCCGCTCTCGGCGGAGTCGTTCTTGGGGGTGCCGGTGCCGTGCCCGTTGACATAGCGCACGTCTTCGGGCGCCAGGCCGGCGGAGGCGAGCGCCGCGCGGATCGCACGGGCCGCGCCCTCGCCCTCTGGGTGGGGGGCGGTGGGGTGGTACCCGTCGGCCGACAGGCCGTAGCCGAGCACCTCGGCGATCACGGGGGCGCCCAGCCGCGCCGCGGCGTCCGCCGAGAGCAGGACGAACATGCCGCTGCCCTCGCCGAGCGACAGCCCGGAACGGTCCTTGGAGTAGGGCGCCGCGGGCTTGTCGGACAGCGACTCCAGGCCGCTGAAACCCGCGAACGCGGTCTCGGTGAAGGCATCGCTGCCGCCGACGAGCATGGCGTCGGCCCGGCCCGCCCGGATCACCTCGAGGGCATGGGCCATGGCGTGGGCACCGGACGCGCAGGCGGTGTTCACCGAGAGCACCGGGCCCTTGATCCCGAACGCGGCGCCGAGCACCTCGGCCCCCGCCTGCGGCGGTACGAGGGCGTACCGCTGCCAGTCGGGCTCCTCGTCGGCGGCGCGGGAGCGCAGCGCGTGCTCGGCACTGCGCCAGCCGCCGTTGCAGGTGCCGTACGCGATCCCCCAGCGCTCGGCCGGGATCTCGACGCCCGGCGTGAGGCCCGAGGCGCCCAGCGCCTCCTCGGCCGCCACCAGCGCGAAGTCCACCGAGGGCTCACGGACCGCGTCGTCCGAGGTGTACGCGTAGGCGGGCCGCCGGGTCTCGGTGACCTCGCCTCCGATGCGGGTCTGGTAGCCGTCCATCGGCAGGCCGCGCACCGGTCGGATCGCCACCCGTCCCGTGCGGACACCTTCCCAGAACTCTTCGGCGGTGCCCCCTTGGGAGGTGATCGCGCCCACGCCGGATACCACCACCCGCGCAACGCCGGAAGGCATGTTCTCCATGTGTCTGACTCCTCCTGACCTGGGTTTCCCGTCTCCTCGGACGGACTGGCCCTCCGGTGTTCCGGAGGGGATGGGACTCGGCACGGGCTAGGCCGCCCGTCCCAGGGCCAGCGCGACGGCCTGGCCTTCGAGGCCGCGGGCCAGGGCGAGGGCCGTGGCCGGCCGCGTGTCGCGGGCCTCACCGCGCACGAGGTCCATGTCGCAGGCCGCGTCCGGGGTTTCGAGGTTGGCGGTGGCCGGTACCGCGCCGTAGTGCAGGGCGAGCGCCGACACCGCGACGTTCAGCGCGCCGGCGCCGCCCACGAGGTGGCCGGTCTGCGGCTTGATGCTGCTGATCGGGACCGACCGGGAGGCCTCGCCGAGCGCGGTGCGCAGGGCGGCGGTCTCGCTGCGGTCGCCGATCTTGGTCGCGGCTCCGTGCGAGGCGATGTAGCCGAGGTCGGCCGGGTTCAGCCGGGCGTCCTCCAGGGCACGCCGCACGGCGCGGACGAGACCGCGGCCCTCGGGGTCCGTGGCGGGCGGTGTGCGCCCGTCGTGGCCGTTGCCCACGCCGCGCAGCTCGGCGTAGATCCGGGCGCCGCGGGCGAGCGCGGCCTCCTTCTCCTCCAGGACCAGCAGCGCCCCGCCCTCGCCGAGCACCGCACCGCTGCGGTTCTGGTCGTACGGCCGGAAGGCGGTGTCACCCAGGTCGTTGCGGGTGGTGAGTACGCCCATGCGGTCCATGTGCGTCATCGACCACCAGCTGGTGGCGTCCTCGTACCCGCCCGCGATGATCCGGTCCGCGTCGCCGCGCTGGATGGCCCGCACGGCCCTCGCGATCGCGGTGGCGCCGGCGTCGGCGGTCCCCGCGAAGAAGGCGTTGGCGCCGCGGATGCCGTAGGTCTGCGAGATGTGGAAGACCGCGCCCGGCTGGAGGCCCTCGACGAAGAAGAGCGGCGGCATGATGGTGTCGGCCTTCTCGCCGAGCGCCTTCATGTCGGGGGTGCCGTCCGGGCGGCGGACGGTCCGCAGGCCCTTGATCAGCTGGTCCATCCGGCCCATCGACTTGTTGCCGCCGAGGAACAGGCCGGTACGCAGGCCCAGTTCGGTGCCGGTGTCGATACCGGCATCTTCCAGGGCCAGGGTGGCCGCCGCGAGACCGAGCTGGTCGCCCCGGTTCATGGTGTTCAGCTGGCGCCGGGTGGCGAAGCGGCTGGGGTCGAACCCGTCGATCTCCGCGCCCAGCGTGGTCTGGAGCCGTGAGGTGTCGTAGGCCTGGATGTGCCTGACGCCGCTCCGGCCGTCGACGATGGCCTTCCAGTTGGTCTCGCCGCCTTCGCCGAGCGCGGTCAGCAGGCCGATGCCGCTGATCACTACCTGGCGTCCGATGCCGCTCATCGCTGCTCCTTGGGGGATTCGCCGACTGTGGCCGGGGCGGGGAGCCGGCGTACGAGGGTCAACTGCCGGACGGTGGCCACGGGCTGGCCGTCCACCGTCGCGGTGATCTTGAAGTGGGTCGTGTCGTCGCCGTCGCGGCCGCTGAGCTCCGCGAGGACGGCCACCTGGTCGCCCGGCCGGACCGGCCGCCGCCAGCGCACCCGGGTGGCCTCGCCGAGGCGCCAGCCGTGCTCGGCCTCCGGCGCGGCCAGTGCGGCCACGTCGACGGCGCTGGCGATGAGCAGCACGCCGGGCAGGATGGGGAAGCGCGGGAAGTGGGTGGCGAAGAGGTCGAGGGTGTTGGGGACGTTGCGCACGGCCCGGGCCTGCTCGCCCGGCCGGACCTCCGGGGCGAGCAGCGCGCCGTGCACGGGGTGCCCGGTGGCCCGGTGGTCGGCTGTCACGCTCATCGCTCGTAACCGCCGACGACGAGGCTGATGTTGGTGCCGCCGAACGCGAAGGCGTTGATCAGGGCGTGCGAGACGGACTGCTCGCGCGCCGTGTTCGGCACGTAGTCGAGGTCGAGCTTCCGGTCGGGCGTGGTGAGGTTGATGGTCGGCGGCACCAGCGAGTTCTGGATCGCCCCGATCGCGGCGAGCACGTTGAGCGCGGCACCGGCCGAGGTCAGGTGCCCGGCCATGGACTTCGGCGAGCTGATCACGAGGCGGTCGGCGTCGTCGCCGAACACCTTCTTGATCGCGACGGTCTCGGACTGGTCGTTGCCGTGGGTGCTGGTGCCGTGGGCGACGACGTAGTCGATGCCCTCGGTGCCGACTCCGGAGTCGGCGATGGCGCCGGCCATCGACTCGACCGCGCCGGAGCCGTCCGGCGGCGAGTCGGTGATGCGCCAGGCGTTGAGGCTGGAGCCGTAGCCGAGGACCTCGGCGTGGATGCGGGCGCCGCGCGCCAGCGCGGAGTCCAGCTCCTCCAGGACGAACAGCACGCCGCCCTCGCCGAGGACGAAGCCCGACCGCTCACCGTCGAAGGGGCGGCTGGCGGACTGCGGGTCGTCGTTGTACCGGTCGGTGAGCGCGCCGAGCAGGGTGAAGCCGAGGACGTCCATCCACGAGGTCAGCGAGTCGAAGCCGCCGGCCACCATCAGGGTGGCGTCGCCCTCCTGGATGGCCCGGAAGGCTTCGCCGATGGCGTGGCCGGAGCCGGAGCACGCCGTGCTGACGCCCATGAGCGGACCCGTCGCGTCGAACAGTCGCGCGATGGCCGCGGCGGGCACGTTCTGGCTGAACTCCAGGGACTCGGAGGGCGTGTACGGCAGGAACGCCGTCTCCTCGCCCGTGGTCTCCCGCAGCTCGCCGACGTCGAGCAGCCACTGCAGGCCGGGCCGGCCGACGCTGGCACCGACGGAGACGCCCATCTCGCCGCTCTCGTAGGTGTCGCGGTCCACGCCCGCGTCACGCAGCGCCTCCTGGGCGGCCGCGAGACCGAACTGCCCGGGCCGGGACAGGTGCCGCAGGCCCACCTCGCGCGGCACCAGGTCCTTCAGCCGGAAGTCCTTGACCTGACCGGCGATCCGTACGGGGAACCCGTCCGTCTCGATGGTGGTCAGTTCACCGACGCCGCTGCGGCCGGTGGCCAGTCCTTCCCAGGTGGTGGGGGCGTCGTTCCCCAGGGGGGTCACCGCCCCGATCCCCGTGATCACTACACGCTTCATCGCAGCACCTCCGTGCGCAGCAGATGCCGGCCCATTCGCTCGGTGTCCTCCGGGTCTTCGAGCTGGTCGCTGCCGAGGGCGGCACACATCAGGCCGCTGACCTCCAGCACCGTCCGGTCGCCGACGCGGACGGTGCCGTCCAGGGTCACGGCCGTCTCGTCGAACGAGACGAATCGGACATCAAGGTCGAGTACGTCGCCGGGGAGCACCTCGGCGTGCCAGCGCACGCTGGCGGCGCTCGCCAGAGCGGCACGCCTCTTGTAGCCGGTGCTCAACAGCAGGAGCCAGGTGCCCGCCTGGGCCAGCGCTTCGAGGACCAGCGCGGCGGGCATCACGGGCCCGTTCGGCGTGGGGCTCCAGTAGGGCTCGTCGGCGGAGGTGACCTTGCGCCCCCGCAGACGTGCCCCGGACTCCCATTCGTCAATACGGTCGATCAGGTGGAATCGCACGGACCGCCCCCTACTTGGCGCGGCCCAGGCCGAGCTGGCCCGCCCAGCCGCCGTCGACCCGCAGGAGCTCACCGGTGACGTACGAGGAGTCCTCGCCGGCCAGGAAGGAGGCGACGCCGGCCACCTGCTCGGGGGTGGCGAACTCGCGGAAGGGCAGCTGGCGCTTGATGTTCTTGCCGCCGTCCTTCTCCAGCAGTCCGCCGATCAGGTCGGTGGCCGTGTATCCGGCGAGGACCGCGTTGACGCGGATCTCGAAGCGGGCCAGCTCGATGGCGGCGGCCCGGGTGAAGGAGTTGACGGCACCCTTGGAAGCGGAGTAGTTGGACTGCCCCACCCATCCGCCCTCGCCCATGACGGAGGAGATGTTGATGACGTTGCCCTCGCGCTGGGACATGAAGTGCCCGGCCACGGCGTGCGTGCAGTTGTACACGCCGCCGACGTTGACCTTGAGCACCTCCCACCAGTCGGCGGGGTCCTGGTCGTAGATGAGGCCGTCCTGCGCCACCCCGGCGTTGTTCACCAGGATGTGCAGGCCGCCCAGGCCGTCGATGGTCTCCCGCACCAGCCGCTTGGCCGCCTCGGGGTCCGACACGTCGGCCTGCAGGGCTATCGCCCGGCCTCCCGCCGAGGTGATCTCCTCGACGACACGCTCCGCCTCGTCCTTGCGCGAGCGGTAGTTGACGGCGATGGCAGCACCATCGGCGGCGAGGCGGAGCGCGATGGCCCGCCCGATGCCGCGCGAGCTGCCGGTGACCAGAGCGACGCGGCCTTCGAGCGTCATGAGTCTTTTCCTCCCTATTGGTTCCACACCAGGAGCGCCTGGGCTATCGCCAGCCCCGCGCTGTGTGTCATCGAAATGTCGAGCTGCTGCATCCCCAGCCGCTCGGCCTCTGCGGCCACCTCGCCGTACAACCTGACCGTGGGGCGGCCGGCGCGGTCGTTGACGACCTCTATGTCGGTCCACTCCATGCCCGCCGCCATGCCGGTACCCAGTGCTTTGAGCACGGCTTCCTTGGCGGCGAAACGGGCGGCCAGATGGTCGGCGGGTCGGCGTCTACGCCGGCAGTAGGACCGTTCGCGATCGGTGAAGACCTGTTCCTCGAAGCCGGGCTCCGAGGACACCAGTTCGTCGATCCGCTCGATCGCGATCACGTCCGTGCCGATCCGCATCCGAGGTGGGACGGGGCGGTCGTCCGACGACCGCGCCACCGCGTCGTCAGGCAGCGGCCAGGGTGCTGTCGGCACGTTCCGCGACCATGTCCGTAAGGTTCTGGACGGTGAACAGGGTGAGCACCTCGTCCGCGACGAGCTTGCCGGCGAGGGCGTCCGTGTCGATCTGCGGGAGCACCTTCTTCAGCTGCGCGAGACCGACCGAGGTGATGACGTCGTCGTCGTCGGCGAACTCCTCGTCCGGGATGCCGCCCTGGATGACCTCGGTGAGGTCGGCCATCTTCACCTTCACGCCGGATGCGCGCTCGATGCGGAACAGGATGTCCAGGAGGTCGATCGACTCGGCGTCCAGGTCGCCGAGGAGGGTCGCGTCGGGCACGACCTCGTCGGTGTCGAGACCGAGCGCTTCGGCGATGGAGTTCTGGACGATCGCGTCGAGGCTGGCGTTGTTCGTCATGCGTGGATCACCTTTTCCTGATCAGATGTATGTGCGTGGGTCGTTGGGTCAGACGGGGACCGGCGCGGTGGCCGAGAGCGCGTCGACGAGCGCGCCGAGGCGCCGCTCGTCGCCGGTGCTCGCAACCCGCGCGTCCGGGTCCGTGCGGCGGACCAGCCCGTTCAGCACCCGGCCCGGACC
Organism: Streptomyces sp. NPDC033966; assembly: GCF_055575955.1. Classification (NCBI taxonomy): domain Bacteria; kingdom Bacillati; phylum Actinomycetota; class Actinomycetes; order Kitasatosporales; family Streptomycetaceae; genus Streptomyces; species Streptomyces sp. NPDC033966. Next base: position 834,511 of record NZ_JBVIRQ010000001.1, read on the forward strand.
CACTTCGATGTAGGTCTCGGTGGGCAGCTGTCCGGCCCGCCTGACCACGTCCACCCAGCGGACGGGTCCGCTGAGCTGACGGCGGAGCAGCTCCCGCGCCTGCTCGCCGCCGCGTACGTGGTCACCCGTCACCGAGCTGATGACGGGCAGCACCGGGTCCGCGAAGGAGTGGGCCGCCAGTTCGCGCGCGAACTCCTCTTCGATCGCGCCCATCAGGGAGCAGTGGAAGGGCGCGCCGACCTTCAGCGCCACCACCTTCTCCGCCCCCTCCAGGAGCGCCGCCCGGCCCGCCGCCTCGACGGCGGCGGCCTCGCCGGACAGTACGGTCTGCGTCGGCTCGTTGAAGTTGGCCACCTCGACCAGCCCCGTCGCGCGGGCCTGCTCGCAGATCCGGACCACCTGCTCGGCCGGCAGTCCCAGAACCGCTGCCATCGCGCCCGGCTGCTTCCGGCCCACCTCCGCCATGAGCCGGCCCCGTACCTGGACGAGACGGAGCGCCGACTCCGGCGACAGCACCTCGGCCGCCACCAGCGCCGCGTACTCGCCGAGACTGTGGCCGGCCACGGCGCCGGGCGTGCAGCCCGCCTCGCGCAGGACCTGCCAGGTGGCCAGGCTCGTCGCGAGGATCGCGGGCTGGGTGATGTCGGTGGCGGCGAGTTCCTCCGCCGTTCCGGTGGTGCAGATTTCGGAGAGGGGCATACCGAGTACGGCATCCGCCTCGTCGAACACCCGCCGGGCGGCGGGGTGCCGCTCCAGCAGGTGAGTGGCCATGCCGGCCCGCTGAGACCCCTGTCCGGGGAACATCACCAGGTCGGCGGAGCTGTTCGAGTTCATCAGTGGAATTCCTTCGGTACCTTGTGGCCCGGCTCAGGGGCACGGTCTCCATCGACCGTTCCGGGGTGCCGGGCCGGCGCCTCATGGCCGACGGACCACCCGCCCGATGCGGGCTTCGACGACACGGATGCGATCGGGCGGGCTGGTCGTGTTCGGCACTGCCCTTTGAACCTAAGGCAGCCTCAGGGCCCTGCCCAGACTGTCCAATGGTCAGTGGTCATACCTCCTTAGAGGTATTACAGGCGCTCGCCCGTGGTGACCTTGAGGTTGGCGGCGCGCAGGTCGACGCCCTGGCCCCAGATCCGGCTGCCGGTCCGGCTGGTCTCGTCGAGGAAGGTCTGACCGGTGGGCGCGCCCAGCCGGGTGTTGTAGTAGAAACCGTCCGTCGAGTCCAGGCGCACCAGGCCGCGGCCGTCCGCGCCGGCGCCGTCGAGCATCGTGAACACGCCCAGCCCGCAGGTCGCCTGCTTGGGAGCGACGACCTCCTCCGTGCCGCCGTGGTCCGTCTGGAGGTACTTCCGGTCGAGTTCGAGGGTGCCCAGCTTGTTCACCGTGAGCACGGTGTAGCCGTTGAGCTTCCAGCGGGCCCGGGTGCCGCCGTTCTCCAGGACGACCTGGGTGTTGACCTGGGTGCCCGGGGTGATGCGGGCGACCGGCACCGCGTAGGTGAACGCCGCGTAGGTGGAGCCCGGGTACCGCAGGCGCTCGTAGAAGGCGTAGACGGTGTTGTTGGTGACGTGGAAGTCCATGACCATGCCGGTCTGGAGGTCCGCCGTGACCAGGCCCGCCGAACCGAGCCGGACGTCGCCCTGCGGGTCGCTGACCGCGGTGCCGAACGGGTGCCGCTCCATGTTGCGCGTCTGGACGGACAGCGAGGACTCGCAGGTCAGCTGCCCGTTCGGCGGGACGTCGTAACCCGGGTAGCCGGTGGTGCCGTTGTGGCGCGGGTAGGCGAGCCACTTCATGTGGTCCTTGTCGCCGCCACCGCCGGCCGCCTGCTGCCCCGTGGTCCAGGAGAACGCCGGCTGGCCCGTGACCGGGTCCTTACCGGACGGCACCACGTTCAGACCCTGGTACGAAGTGGTCGCGATGCCGTCGTTGGCCGTCAGCCCGCCGTTCTCGAACAGCTGCCAGGAGCCCGCCGTCGAGGTGTCGAAGCCGTTCTGGAAGGTGTCGCTGAAGACGGTCTTGCGGAGCATCGGGGCCTCTTCGACCTGCTCCGCCGCCACCGCGCCGGTGGCCGGCGTGACCGCTACGGCCATGGCCACCGCCACCGCGCCGAACATCAGCCGCTTCTTCCAACTCGTTCTCACTGTCGTCTCCTTGGGTGGTTCCGGATGTGTTCACATCGTCGTGACCGCCCGTAGAGATCGACTTAAAAGTTGTTTGTCGAACGCATGAGGTCCGTACTTCAACAGAGCTTTGATGCCGCCTTGAACGCCGCCGGGCAGCGTGGAATCCCCCTCTTGCCATCCGATCCGAGGAAAGGGCACACCACGTGAGCATCACCGAGGAGCGTCCGACGTGGACGCCGTCGCACCTGCGGTCGTACACCGCCGAACTCTCCGAGCTGCGCGACTCCGTGGTCCGGGGTCCCAGCGAGGCGGCGACCGAAGCACAGCACGCGAAGGGCAAGCTGACCGCCCGTGAGCGGATCGAGCACCTCTTCGACGAAGGGACCTTCACCGAGCTGGAGGGTCTGCGCCGGCACCGGGCCACCGGCTTCGGCCTGGAGAACCGCAGACCGCACACCGACGGCGTGGTGATCGGCTGGGGCCTGGTCCACGGCCGCACCGTCTTCGCCTACGCCCACGACTTCCGCATCTTCGGCGGCGCGCTCGGCGAGGCGCACGCCGAGAAGATCCACAAGGTCATGGACCTGGCGGAAGCCGCCGGGGCTCCCGTGGTGGGCCTGTGCGACGGCGCGGGTGCGCGCATCCAGGAAGGCGTGACCGCGCTGGCCGGCTACGGCGGGATCTTCCAGCGCAACGTCCGCAACTCCGGTGTCATCCCCCAGATCAGCGTGATCCTGGGCCCCTGCGCGGGCGGCGCCGCCTATTCCCCGGCGCTGACCGACTTCGTGTTCATGGTCCGCGGCATCTCCCAGATGTTCATCACCGGCCCCGACGTCGTCCAGGCGGTCACCGGAGAGGTCATCACACAGGACGCGCTGGGCGGCGCGGACGCGCACGCCGCCACCTCGGGCGTGGCCGGCTTCGCCTACGACGACGAGGAGAGCTGCCTCGACGACGTCCGCTTCCTGCTCTCCCTGCTGCCCGCGAACAACCGCGAGCTGCCGCCCACGGCGGAGACCGACGACCCCGCGGACCGCCGCACCGAAGCACTGCTGGACCTGGTGCCGGGCGACCCCAACCGCTCCTACGACATGCGCAAGGTCATCGAGGAAGTCGTCGACAACGGCGATTTCTTCGAGGTCCACGAGCTGTGGGGCGCCAACATCATCTGCGCCCTGGCCCGGCTGGACGGCCACGTCGTCGGCATCGTCGCCAACCAGCCGTCCGTCACGGCGGGCGTCCTGGACATCCACGCCTCGGAGAAGGCGGCGCGCTTCGTCCAGACCTGCGACGCCTTCAACATCCCGCTCGTGACGCTGGTCGACGTCCCCGGCTTCCTGCCCGGCGTGGACCAGGAGCACAACGGCATCATCCGGCACGGCGCGAAGCTGCTGTACGCGTACTGCAACGCCACGGTGCCCCGCATCCAGCTGATCCTGCGCAAGGCGTACGGCGGCGCCTACATCGTCATGGACTCGCGTTCCATCGGCACCGACGTGTCCCTGGCCTGGCCGAGCAACGAGATCGCCGTGATGGGCGCCGAGGGCGCCGCCAACGTGGTGTTCCGGCGGCAGATCGCCGAGGCCGACGACCCCGACGAGGCGCGCACCCGCCTGGTCAAGGAGTACAAGACCGAGCTGATGCACCCCTACTACGCCGCCGAGCGCGGCCTGGTCGACGACGTCATCGACCCGGCCGAGACCCGGTCCCGGCTGATCGGCGCCCTCGCGATGCTGCGGGGCAAGCAGGTCACCCTCCCCAGCCGCAAGCACGGGAACCAGCCCCAGTGAGCGCGGCCGAACCGCAGATCCGGATCACGCGGGGGGCTCCGGATCCCGTCGAGGTCGCGGCACTGACCGCGGTCCTGCTGGCCCTGGGCGCGGCCCGCGGCGACGCGGACGCCGAGACGGCGGCGACGGCGCCCGCGCCGTGGCCCCGCGGCGGGACGGGGGCCGGCTCCTGGTCGGGCCGGAGCCTGCCGGCCTGGCGCGCGAACCTGTGAGTACCCGCGTACGACATCGGAAGGGAGAGATACCGAGGCCGGTCACGGGGGACGGGTCCCGTCAGGGCACGTTGGTCGGCTCGTTACTGCCCCCGGTGGTCGCCACCTCCGAGGCGTTCACCGATCCCGTCCTGCCCACACCGCTGTTCGCCTGCGAGGAGGATCTGATAGCCGGCGCCTCGGACGGCCGCCGCCGGGAGTTCAGCACCTCCCGGGCCTGCGCCCGGGAGGCCATGGCGGACTTGGGGGTGGCACCCGTACCGGTGCTGCGCGACGCCCACGGCGCCCCGCTGTGGCCGGCCGGGGTCGTCGGGAGCATGGCGCACTGCAAGGGGTACCGGGCCGCCGCCGTGGCGCGGTCGGCGGACGTGGCGGGCATCGGGATCGACGTCGAACCCAATGAACCGCTGCGCCACGCCATGGTGCGCGAGCGGGTGACGATCCCGGAGGAGCGCGGCCAGCTCGCCCGGCTGGGTACCTGCGAGTCGGGCATCCACTGGGACCGGCTGCTCTTCGCCGCCAAGGAGAGCGTGTACAAGGCCTGGTACCCGCTCACCGGGGTCATCCTGGACTTCGACGAGGCCGCGGTCGCCGTGAATCCGTGGTCGGGCACCTTCAAGGCCCGGGTGCTGGGCCGGGGACCGGTGGTCGACGGCGTCCGCCTCACCGCCTTCCACGGGCGCTGGCTGGTCGAGGACGGGCTGGTGATGACCGCCGTGGCGCTGCCCGCCCCGGGCCGGAGCCTCGGCACGCCGAACACATGACGGCGGGCCTCCACTGGGTGGAGGCCCGCCATCAGCAGACGCACACGACCTGTTCGGAAGGTCGCAAGGAGCCCTTGGTCGGGGATTCCCGCGTCAGCCCTCGGCCGGGGGACAGCCGGCCTCGGTTCTCGGGGTGGTGCCGGGGACTAGCCCAGGCGCTCGACGAGCGCGTGGTACTGGTCCCACAGCTCCTTGGGGGTGTGGTCGCCGTAGGTGTTCAGGTGCTCGGGGACCAGGGCGGCCTCCTCGCGCCAGACCTCCTTGTCGACCGTGAGGAGGAAGTCGAGGTCCTCGTCGGCGATGTCGAGGCCGTCGAGGTCGAGCGCGGCCTTGGTCGGCAGGACGCCGATCGGGGTCTCGACGCCCTCGGCGGTGCCGTCGAGGCGGCCGACGATCCACTTCAGGACGCGGCTGTTCTCACCGAAGCCCGGCCACACGAACTTGCCCGCGTCGTTCTTGCGGAACCAGTTCACGTAGTAGATCTTCGGGAGCTTGGCCTGGTCCTTGTCGGCGGCGACCTTGACCCAGTGGGCCATGTAGTCGCCCATGTTGTAGCCGCAGAACGGCAGCATCGCGAACGGGTCGCGGCGCAGCTCGCCGACCTTGCCCTCGGCGGCGGCGGTCTTCTCGGACGCGATGTTCGAGCCGATGAAGACGCCGTGGTTCCAGTCGAAGGACTCGGTGACCAGCGGCACGGCGGAGGCGCGGCGGCCGCCGAAGAGGATCGCGGAGACCGGGACGCCCTTGGGGTCCTCCCACTCGGGCGCGATCGTCGGGCACTGGGCGGCCGGGACGGCGAAGCGGGCGTTGGGGTGGGCGGCCGGGGTCCCGGACTCCGGGGTCCAGGCGTTGCCCTTCCAGTCGATGAGGTGCGCGGGCGCCTCTTCGGTCATGCCCTCCCACCACACGTCGCCGCCGTCGGGGGTGAGCGCGACGTTGGTGAAGACGGTGTTGGCGTACATCGTCTTCATGGCGTTGGCGTTGGTGTGCTCGCCGGTGCCGGGGGCGACGCCGAAGAAGCCGGCCTCGGGGTTGATCGCGTAGAGGCGGCCGTCCTCGCCGAAGCGCATCCAGGCGATGTCGTCGCCGATCGTCTCGACCGTCCAGCCGGGGATCGTGGGCTCCAGCATGGCCAGGTTGGTCTTGCCGCAGGCGGACGGGAAGGCGGCCGCGACGTACTTGGCCTCGCCCTCGCCGGCCGGCGGGGTGAGCTTGAGGATCAGCATGTGCTCGGCGAGCCAGCCCTCGTCGCGGGCCATGACGGAGGCGATCCGCAGCGCGTAGCACTTCTTGCCGAGCAGGGCGTTGCCGCCGTAGCCGGAGCCGAAGGACCAGATCTCGCGGGTCTCGGGGAAGTGCGAGATGTACTTGGTGGTGTTGCAGGGCCACGGCACGTCGTCCTGGCCCTCGGCGAGCGGAGCGCCGAGGGTGTGGACGGCCTTGACGAAGAAGCCGTCGGTGCCGAGCTCGTCGAGGACGGCCTTGCCCATGCGGGTCATGGTGCGCATGGCGACCGCGACGTAGGCGGAGTCGGTGATCTCGACGCCGATCGCGGAGAGGTCGGAGCCGAGGGGGCCCATGCAGAACGGGACGACGTACATCGTCCGGCCCTTCATGGAGCCGCGGAAGATGCCCTGCTCTCCCGCGAAGATCTCCTTCATCTCCGCCGGGGCCTTCCAGTGGTTGGTCGGGCCCGCGTCCTCCTCCTTCTCGGAGCAGATGAAGGTGCGGTCCTCGACGCGCGCGACGTCGGAGGGGTCGGAGGCGGCGTAGTACGAGTTCGGGCGCTTGGTCTCGTCGAGCTTCTTGAACGTGCCCTTGGCGACGAGCTCCTCGCACAGGCGCTCGTACTCGGCCTCGGAGCCGTCGCACCAGACGATGCGGTCCGGCTGGGTCAGGGCTGCGATCTCCTCCACCCAGGAGACGAGCTCCCGGTGGGTCGTCGGGACGGAAGTGGGAGCCGCGTTGTCGCGCGCCACGATTGCTCCTTGTTGAGGGGTTTGTTTGGTGTATGCCCCGTGGGGGCTGCGACCCGGACGCTTCGCGCTCCGCTCATCCGGTGCCGACCGCACTCATCTGATCATCCGGTGGATGTGCGCATATGTCCAGGGGGCCTCTCACGTGAGCATCGCCACGTCCGTCAATCTTCCGTAAAGAGGACTGCCAGAAACCTACGGACCCGTAGGTAGCATGTGGAGCATGACTTCAGACGCCGCCGCCGTCCCGGCCGCACCGGTCGTTCCGGCAGGTCCGGAGGCCAAGCCGCTGATGCGCGGCTGGCTGCACACCGGGATGTTCCCCGCCGTGGTGATCGCCGGCCTGGTGCTGATGGCCTTCACCGACTCGACGAAGGCCCGCGTCGCCTGCGGGGTGTACGTCCTCACCGCCTGCCTGCTCTTCGGCGTGAGCGCCGTCTACCACCGCGGTACGTGGGGGCCGCGCGGCGAGGCCGTCCTGCGGCGGCTCGACCACGCGAACATCTTCCTGATCATCGCGGGCACCTACACCCCGCTCGCGGTCCTGCTGCTGCCCGACTCCACCGGCAAGCCCCTGCTGTGGGCGGTGTGGATCGCGGCCGCGGCCGGCATCGCCTTCCGCGTCTTCTGGGTCGGCGCCCCGCGCTGGCTGTACACCCCGTGCTACATCGCGATGGGGTGGGCGGCCGTGTTCTTCCTGCCCGACTTCATGCGGACCGGCGGTATCGCCGTCCTCGTCCTGGTGATCGTCGGAGGTCTGCTCTACAGCGTGGGCGGGGTCATCTACGGGATGAAGCGTCCCGACCCCTCCCCCCGGGTCTTCGGCTTCCACGAGGTCTTCCACTCCCTGACGCTCGCGGCCTTCGTGGCCCACTACGTCGGCATCTCGCTGGCCGCGTACCGGCACGCGTAGGCCCCACCCGGCCGGACAGCCCGTCAGCGGCGGCCGGCCACGTCGGTCCGGGCGGCCGCCCTGTTGTTCGCGGTGACCGGGTCGAAGGTGGCCGAGGCCACCCGGACCGCGGCGTCGAACACGCCCTTGCTCTTCTTCCCCGGCCGCACCGTGACGCGGAAGGTCCGCTGCTTCCCGGCCCCGAGCGTGCCCACGTCCCAGGTCAGCTCGTCGGCGGTGGGCCGCTTGGCCTGCGGCGTGGCCGACACCGTGTACGCGCCGCGCGGCTTGGCCAGCCGTACGACCGTGCGGGCCGCGGCGGAGCGGCCGTGGTTGGTCACCGTCACCGTGTAGGTGTACGCGTCGCTCGCGCGGGCCTTGCCCGGAGCCGCCAGCCGGACGGCCAGGTCCGCGGCCCGGCCCCCGAGCTCGGCCCGCCCGATCCGGTTGCCGGTCAGTTCCGTGAACCACATGTTCCCGTCAGGGCCGGCGGCGATGTGGAAGGGCGTGCCGTCCGGGTTCGGGTGGGGCACGGGGAACTCGCTGATCTTGCCGCCCGTGGTGATCCGCCCGATCCGGCTGACGTTGGACTCGCCGAACCAGAGGTTCCCGTCGGGGCCCGCCGCGATGCCGACCGGACCGCTGTTGGCCGTGCCCAGCGGGAACATCCTGACCTTGCCGCCCGGGGTGATCCGCCCGACGGCGTTGGAATTCGGGTCGGTGAACCAGAGGTTCCCGTCCGGCCCGGCCGCGATGTTGAAGGGGGCGCCCTCCGCGTTCGGCAGCGCGTACCCGGTGACCTTGCCGTGCGGGGTGATCTTCCCGACCCGGTTGGTTGCGGGCTCGGTGAACCACAGGTTCCCGTCCGGGCCGTTGGCGATCCGGTACGGGGCGCTCTCGGTGGCCGGCAGCGGGAACTCGGCGACCTTGCCGGACGGGGTGATCCGGCCGATCCGCCCGGCGCCGTTCTCGGCGAACCACACGTTGCCGTCCGGCCCGCCGGTGATCCCGGTCGGGAAGGCGTCGGGCCGCGGCAGCGGGAACTCCTTGATCTTGCCGCTCGTGTCGATCCGGCCGATCCGGTTGCGCCCGGGCTCGCTGAACCACAGCCGGTCGTCGGCCCCGGCGGCGATGTCGTCCGGGAAGCTGCCCTTGGGCAGGACGAACTCCTTGATCGCCCCCTTCGGGGTGATCCGCCCGATCCGGTCGGTGGCGTTCTCGGTGAACCACACGTTCCCGTCGGGCCCCGCGGAGACCCCGACCGGACCGCTGCCCGCCGTGGGCGGCTCGTACTCCGTGATCCTCCCGACGCCGTCCGCGGCCCCGGCCTGCCCCGCGAGCACCGGCGGACCGAGCAGGGCGCAGGCCAGCAGCACGGCGGAACACCGGCGCCGCACGGCGGAGGGAACGGAGGGGGCGGTCACGGGCATGGGCGCGGAACCTTTCGGCCGGAACGGGACGGACCGGAGAAGCCGACGCCCAGCGTAGGAGGACGGCCCGTCGCCCACGGGGGGCGACGGGCCGTCAAACGGGTGCACTTGGGGCGCTGGGGCCCTTCAGCAGGTGTAGCCGTCCCCGTCCGGGTCCAGCCGCAGCGGGTCGCTGCCGTTGACCTTCATCCGCTTCGGGAACTGGTGGGTGGCCAGCCACTCGCAGCGGTCCTTGGTCGTCTTCTTCACCTCCGCCGGGAAGGTGCCCGGTACGCAGACGCTCGCCGTTCCGTAGTGCCGGTCACAGCCGGCCACGGTGGGCGCGACCGGGGCCGCGTCCCGCTGCGCGGGGTTGCCCTTGGGCGCGGCGAGCTTGTCGGCGAAGGAGTGCTCGTGCGGGGCGGGCAGCTGCTTCCCGTCCGTATTCGCCGCCGCCGCCAGTGCGGGGGCCCCGCCCAGGTGGACCCAGGTCGCGACCGACGGGACGCCGTTGGCGTCGACCCCGAACAGCATGTACCAGCCGGGCGGCGCCAGGTTGGGGTTGCTCGTGACGTTGAGGTCGATGGTCTTGTCGTCGACCACCGTCATCGGCAGGTCCACGAACCGCTGGTTGGGGTCCGAGGAGTGGGTGACCGCCGCCGGACGGATCAGTTCCGCCTTGGCGATCGGCCGGTCGACCGTGATCCGCTGCGTGTCCCCGTACACCCAATCCGTGTCGATCACCGAGGTGAGCTTCGGGCGCGGGCCCTTGAACAGGTAGGGCGGGGTGTAGATGGACACCGCGTGGTTGTACGTGCCGTTGCCCGGGTTGTCGCCGACCGACATGACCCGCCCGTCGGGCAGCAGGAACGCCCCCGAGTGGTAGGTGCGCGGGATCGGGTCGGTGGCGAGGCCCGCCTGGTAGGTGTTGTTCGACGGGTCGAAGAACGAGGCCTCGAAGACCGGGTCGGCGCGGTCGTGGAGGCCGCCGCCGGTCTCCAGCACCTTGCCGTCGGGCAGCAGCACCGCGGAGACGTACATCTTGCCCTCGGCACCGGCCTGCGGACGCTTGCCCGTGCCGGTGTCGACGAGGCCCTGCGGGAGGTCGGGGCCCGCCGTGTAGGCGGGGCTCGGCTGCTTCAGGTCGATGATGTCGGTGAGCCGGTTGGCCGCCGGGTTGCTCTCGTTGTTGCCGCCGCCGACGGTCAGCACCCGCTGGTCCTGGGCCGGGGGCAGCAGCACGCTCGCCGACTCGTCCCGCTCGTCCTTCTTCCGCAGTCCGGGCACGTCGGTGATGGTGTTGGCGTCGTAGTCGTAGACCGAGGCGCCCGAGCCGGGCGTGCCGTTGCCGAAGGTGTGGCTGCCGGAGTAGAAGAGCCGGCCGTCCTGCATGAGGATCATCGACGGGTACAGGCCCCAGTACGACCAGGTCTGGTTGACCTCGTTCATCGGCAGCCACTTGTTCTGCGCCGCCGAGAACTTCTCCGCGGTCACGTTGCCCGTGGAGTCCTCCTTCAGCCCGCCGAAGGAGATCACGTCACCGTTGCCGAGGATGGTGGCCGACGGGTACCAGTGGCCGCCGTTCATGTCGTTGGTCCTCGTGTACGTCTCGGTCGCCGGGTCGAAGACGTAGCTGTCCTTCAGACCCTGGTAGCCGATCTTTCCGTCGGCGGACGGATAGCCCTTGTTGCCGCTCATCACCAGCACCCGGCCGTCGGCCAGCTGCACGTGCCCCGAGCAGAACATGTCCACCGGCGTGGGGATCGTCTTGACGCTGCCCGCCACCGGGTCGTACACGGCGGAGGTGAACGTCCCCGCGTTGAACTGGGAGATGTCGTTGCCGGAACCGGCAATCAGCAGCACCTTGCCGTTCTTGAGGACCACCGCGTGCATCGAGCGCACCGGGTTCTGGGCCGCCATCACCTCCCACTTGCCCTTGGCGCACTGCTCGGCCGTGCCCGTGCAGGTGGGCTGCGGCGGAACCGCGCCCACCTCCTCCAACGCGTAGTCGTCGGTGGTGAGGGTGCCCACGCCGTAGACGGACAGACCCCACGCGATCTTGTCGGTGTTCGGCGGCACCGCCGGCGTACGGACCTCCGTACGCGCCCACGCGGCGCTGACCGGCGGGTTCTGCAGGTCGGTCCAGTACTGCCAGCCCGCGCTCGTGTCGTGGCGGAACACCGTCACCGACACGTCGGGGGTGTCCGACTTGTACCAGGCGGACAGGTCGTACTGCTTGCCCGGCACCACGGTCGGGGCACAGGCCGCGTTCTCGGTGACCAGGGCCTTGCGGTCGCCGCTGACCCGGCGGGTCACCGAGACCTTCATGGCCTTGGTGCCGCTGTGGGCGTCGGCGACGGCGGCGAAGGTGAAGTCGTTGTCGCCCCAGCCCGATTTCGACCAGCAGGAGGGCATGTCGGAGCCGGCCGGACCGGCGGTCTCGAAGCCGGGGTTGGTCAGCAGGTTCGGCGCTCCGGCCGTGGCCTGCTGGGGTGCGGTCAGGAGCAGGCAGGCGGTCATCGCGCCGACGGCGGCCAGAGCGGCCCGGCGCCCCGCCCCCCGTCGGATCTTCCTACGCATACGTGGGTCCTTTCGGTACGGCTCAACCCCTGGTGGTGCGCTCCGCACGTGGCCCGCGCGGCAGGTAGACGAGCGCTTCGGTGGCGGCGAAGCGCAGGACGAAAGTGGTGACCAGCGCGAGCGCGGTCGCGGGCAGCACCCCCATGCCGAAGCGGCCCACGAACAGCGCGATGACCGGGATGCGCAGCAGCAGGTCGGCGTTGGCGAGGAGGGCGAAGCGGCCGAGGCGGTCCGCCCAGTGCCGGTGGCGGCGCCGGTCGCGGAAGAGCAGGGTCTCGATGAAGAGGAAGTTCCACAGCACCCCGGCCTGGTTGGCGAGCACCCCGGCGGCGAGGTACTGCATCCCCGCGTGGGTCAGCAGCCAGAGCGCCAGCAGGTTGGGCACGAAGCCGGAGAGCCCGATCAGCCCGAAGCCGATCATCCGCGCGAGGGGACTCGCCGAGCGCAGGGCCGCCAGGTGCGTCAGGAAACGCAGCCCCTCCCGGGCGCTGGACTTGGACTCCCCGGCGAAGCGGTCCTGGAAGACGAAGGGGACCTCGGCGCGCCGCTCGGGGCGGCAGCGGACGGCGAGCTCCAGCAGGATCTTGTAGCCGAGCGGCTGGAGCACCGCACCCGCCACCGCCGTGCGGCGGATCGCGAAGAAGCCGCTCATCGGGTCGCTGATGCCGCGCAGGGCGCGCGGGAAGAGCCCCTTGGCCAGCCAGGTCGCGCCGCGCGAGACGGCGACGCGGTAGCCGCCGGCGAGTCCCGCGCGGCTGCCGCCGGGCAGGTAGCGGGAGGCCACGACGAGGTCGGCCCCGGTGCGCTCGCCCTCGCCCACGAGCTCGGGGACCAGGTGGGGCGGGTGCTGGAGGTCGGCGTCCATGACGACGATCCAGTCGGAGCCGACCCGTTCGACCCCGGCGGCGACGGCCCCGCCGAGGCCCCCGTCCGGGCTGTCGCGGTGCAGTACGGAGACCGGGAAGGGGCAGTCGGCGGCCGCCTTCTCGATCACGGCGGGGGTGTCGTCGGTGGAGTCGTCCACGAACAGCACCTCGAAGGGCCCCCGGTCGGGAGCGGCCTCGCGGAGCCGGCCGAGCAGCTCCGTCACGTTCGCGGACTCGTTGAAGGTCGGGACGATCAGGGTGACGCTGCCGCCGGCCCCGTGACCGTGGCCACGGGGCGGCGGAGCGTCAACTTCCGGATCATCCAGGGCATGCGGGGGCCCCGGGTCCTCGCTCATCGTGGTTCAGCTCCCACTCTCGCGGTCGGTCCGGCGGATCTCGATACGGTCCTCGCCCGTACCGAAGACGGCGACCGCGGTCGAATGCTCCAGAGCAGCCTTCACGTTGGGCAGGTCCGCCGCGTCGCGACGCACGGTGGGCGAGGAGACCACGTAGTCGATGTCCCGCCACCCCCGCGGCAGGGTCTTGGTGACGGCCGGGTCGAGGTCCGCCTTGTAGAACCAGATCGCCCCGTCCCCGGGTGCGAAGCCCTGGTGAACGGCGTCGAGCCAGAGCGCGTCGTCGACGAGGACGCGGGTGTTCGCCGGGTCGGCCACCTCACGGCCGAGCCAGGCCGCCGCCTGCCGGTAGGGGGCGTTCGCGTCGACGGTGAGGGCGGTCCGGTTGCCCTCGTACCAGCGCGGCAGCACGAACGCGGCGGCCGCCACGGCGAGTACGCCGACCAGCGCCCAGCGCGCGTACACCACGCCCCGGCGCTCCCCCGCCGCACGGCGGCGGCGCAGCACGGCGTGCGTGACGCTGGCCGCGCCCCCGGCGAGGACCAGGGCCAGGAACGGCAGCGCCTGGATCACGTACATCGCCGGGAGGTAGCCGGAGGGCCGCATCGCGACCACGGCCAGGATCACCACGGCCAGGGCCGGCCCGGCGAGCGCGCGGGCGGTCACCGACCAGCGGTGGGTGGCCAGCAGCAGCACGGCGCCCGCCAGCCCGCCGAGCGGCAGGACGGCGTCGTAGTACAGCCACGACCGGAAGACCCCGTTCGAGCCGGAGCCGGGGTCGAGGATGAAGCCGGAGCCGGGACGGCTCATCTGGTAGGTGATGCCGTCGATCAGGGAGACGTGTCCGGCGCCCGGCAGCAGCTCGTCGTTGAGCAGGGCGTACAACGGGTACGACAGCCCTATCAGCACGCAGGCCGTTATCGCCCCGGTCACGGCGAACTTGCGGGTGTCGCGGTGGCTGTGGCGCCACATCGTCACCAGCAGCGCCGGGAGCACCACCAGCATCGTCTCCTTGGTCAGGACGGCGGTGGCGGCCGCCAGGCCCGAACCGAAGTGGTGCCACAGGTGGCGGCTGGGGGACGCGGCCAGGCAGAAGGCCAGCAGCATCCACATCACGGCGAGGTTGTCGAGGAAGATCTCCCGCTGGAGGACCACCGACAGCGGCGACAGGCCGAACAGTCCCATCGCCAGCCCCGCCGCCCAGCGCGGCAGCCACAGTCGGCGCGCCAGCACGTACATCAGCACCGAACTCGCGGCGGAGACGGCCAGCATCGAGAAGCGCATCGGCGCGACCGTCATCCAGTCGGGCACGAAGAGGGCGGGCAGGTACGTCAGGCCCGCGACCTGTATCCAGCCCAGCGGAGGATGGTCGTACCAGTACGTGTAGTGGGCCAGCCCGTCGCCCTGCTGGACGGCCCACGCCTGGGCGAGGTACGTGCCCTCGTCGTCGCTCAGGGTCGGGAAGTTGGTGATGTTCCAGCCCTGTACGAGGACGATCGCCAGCAGGATCGCGCCGCAGAGCAGCAGGTCCGGCCGGGAGGAGCGGAAGCGCACCATCGGGCGCGCGAACGCCGCCGGGCGCACCCCGGAGCCCGCGCCCCGGCCCCCGGGGCCCGCGGAACCGGCGCCGCCGGAGCCGGGCGGACGGCGTACGGGCAGCAACTGGGCGGTGGTGGCGGCGGCGGGGTCAGCCGGCTGGGGATCAGTGGCCGTGGGCAGGGTGGCGGTCACCGGAGGCTGTCCTCTCGGATCGGAGTGGCGGAGGCGTCGGCGGAGGCGCTGGACGTGGCGGCGGTGGCGGAGGTCAGGTGTGCCCCGGTGTGGCTGGTCAGCTCCCACTCGTTGCGGCCGCGCTGCTCGCGCCAGACCGCGCGGATCGCGGCGCCCGCCAGCAGCACCTGGTAGAAGGGACCGCCCACGATGAGCTTGAGGTAGTGCGTGAACCGCACGCGCAGACCGTACTGGCGGCCGAAGTCGTGCAGGCCGACGATCTCGAAGACGAACGTCACCATCGCCGTGATCATGGGGAGGAAGGTGGTGATCGCGATGCCCACGGGCACGTCGAGGAAGACCGCCACCGCGAAGTTCACCGGGATGATCACCCCGGTGGCCGCCTGCATGAACGGGGTCATGAGGGTGTAGCGGGCCAGCCAGCGCTGCCCCCGCCCGGGCAGCTGCTGCCAGTCCTTCTTCCGGTAGACCTGCAGGAAGCCCTGGTTCCAGCGGGTGCGCTGCTTGAGCAGGCTCATCAGCGAGCCGGGGGTCTCCTCACGGGTGACCATGTCGGAGTCGTACGCGACGACCACCTTCTTGCCCACCGACGACAGCCGCACGCCCAGGTCGCAGTCCTCGGCGAGGCAGTCCTGGTCCCAGCCGCCGGCCTCGCGCAGCACCGTGGTGCGCACGAAGACGGTGTTGCCGCCCAGCGGGATGAAGCCCTTCTCGGCGTGCAGGTGGAGGCGGGAGCGGAACCAGAAGAAGTACTCCAGGCAGTTGCGCAGGCTGTACCAGCTGGAGTGGAAGTTGATCAGCTGCACCCCGCCCTGGACCACGTCCGCGCCGGTGGAGCGGAAGGCGTGGTCGACGTGGGTGAGGAGCTCCGGGTGGACCTGGTCCTCGGCGTCGAAGACCCCGACGATGTCGCCCCGGCAGTGCGGCAGGGCGGTGTTGAGGGCCTTCGGCTTGTTCTTGGTCTCGTTGTGGTCGACGACGACGCGTACGCGCTCGGGCGCGCGGGCGGCGGCCCGCTCGGCGACGGCGGCCGTCTCGGGGTCGTCGTGGCCGACGATGACGATGATCTCGTAGTCGGTGTGGCTCGATTCGAGCAGCCGCTCGATGGTGTGCTCCAGCACGGCCTGCTCGTGGCGGGCGGGCAGCAGCAGCGAGAAGGCCAGCCGTCCCCCGCCGTCGGGACTGTCGAAACGGGTCGCGGCGAGCGTCTCGGGCGTCCGCCAGGCGTGCATCTGCCACCACAGCGTGAACGCGGCCATCCAGAAGAGCGCCAGAGAAATGGCGGCAATAAAGACAGAGGTAAGCAAACTGTCCCCCACAGCCGAGCCGCAACCCCAGGCGGCGATCGAAAACCCCCCGGAGACGGCCCGGCCCCCCGGCCCGCCGCCCCCGCGTCCCCCACGCGCACGCACCCCCCAGTGCGCCGTCTCGTTACTCCCGAAGACCCGAGACTAGACAGTGAAAATGAAACCCAGGCGCCACTCGAGTAAAAACCACTTTTCCAAGTGGCTTTGGGGCAACCGGAATTGACGCCACTCTGCCACAATCAGTGATGAACCACACCCAACTGCTCAGCCAGTGAGACGAGTTCCGTCGTAGGGCGCGCGCAGACGAAATGGCGGCACACATACGCCGTCGGAAGGTCGCGCACGAGTGTGCGCTCGGCCAGAAGTGGGAACTCCCCACCGCTGCCGTCGCTCTCGCGCGGCAGACCGACCGCCACCACCGCCCCGGGAGCCGTCGCCAGCAACGCCGTCCGGTGCATGGCGGCCGTCGCCGGGTCGTCCGGATGGCCCACCACGGCCACCTCCCGCGGCCCGTCGACCAGCGCCTCCGCGACGGCCAGACCGTGCCCGATGAAGCGCGGAGCGCGCGGCCCGAGGGCGTGCACCACCCCGAGCGCCCGCTCCGCCGCCTCCCGGTGGGCCGCCGAACCGGTGTGCGCGGCGTACGAGAGCAGCGCGCCGGCGGCCGCCGTCCAGCCCGAGGGGGCGGCGGTGTCGGTGGGGTCCTGCGGCCGGCGGATCAGCTGCTCGGCGTCGTGCGCGGTGTCGTAGAGCGAGCCGTCCTCGGCGGTGAACCGGGCCATGACCAGGTCGACGAGGAACCCGGCGAATTCCAGCCACACCCCCTCCCCGGTGACGGAGGCCAGCGCCAGGAACCCCTCGGCGACGTCGCCGTAGTCCTCCAGCACCCCGGCGTTGGCCCCGACCCGCCCGTCCTTGCTGGTCCGCGCCAGCCGGGCCATGCCGTCCATGTGCACCCGTACGAGCAGGTCGGCGGCCTCGATGGCCCGCTCGACCAGATCGGGCCGATCGAAGAAGGCCCCGCACTCGGCGAGCGCCGCGACGGCCAGGCCGTTCCAGGCGGCGACGACCTTGTCGTCCCGCCCGGGCGCGGGCCGCCGGCCACGCGCCTCGAGCAGCCGCTCCTTGATCGAGGCGATCCGCCCGCCCTCCACCACCGGCCCGTCCTGCGGCAGTTGCAGCACCGACTTGCCGTGCTCGAAGGTCCCCTCCTCGGTGACCCCGAAGTACGCGGCGGCGAGCGCCCCGTCCTCCTCCCCCAGCACCTCGGCCAACTGCGCGGGCGTCCAGGCGTAGAACGCCCCCTCGACGTGCCGGCCGCTCAGGGGCTCCTCACTGTCGGCGTCGAGCGCGGAGGCGAACCCCCCTTGCTCCGTCCGCAGCTCCCGCACCATGAAGTCGGCGGTCTCCAGCGCCACGCGCCGCGCGAGGTCCGAACCGGTGGCCCGCCACAGGTGCGCGTAGACACGGCAGAGCAGCGCGTTGTCGTAGAGCATCTTCTCGAAGTGCGGCACGACCCACTCCCGGTCCACGGAGTAGCGCGCGAACCCGCCGCCGAGCTGGTCGTAGATCCCGCCCCGGGCCATCGCCTCACAGGTGTCGGCGGCCATCTGCAGGGCCCCCTCGGACCCCGTCCGGGCGTGGTGGCGCAGCAGGAACTCCAGCACCATGGACGGCGGGAACTTCGGCGCCCCGCCGAACCCGCCCCGCACGGAGTCGTACTCCCGCGTCAGCCCGAGCAGCGCCTGCCCCAGCTCCTCGGGCCCCGGCAGCCCGGCCTTCCCGTAGTCCAGCTGCCGCCCGGCCAGATCCCGCACGATCCGCTGCGCGACCTCGGCGACCTCCTCCCGCCGCCCGGCCCACGCGGTCCGCACGCCTTCGAGGACCTGCATGAAGGAGGGCATGCCGTGCCGGGGCTCGGGCGGGAAGTAGGTCCCGAAGTAGAAGGGCTCGGCCTCGGGCGTGAGGAACACGGTCATGGGCCACCCGCCCTGCCCGGTCGCCGCCTGCACGGCCTCCATGTAGACGGCGTCGATGTCGGGGCGCTCTTCGCGGTCGACCTTGATGTTGACGAAGTGTTCGTTCATGTAGGCCGCGGCCAGCTCGTCCTCGAACGATTCATGGGCCATGACATGGCACCAATGGCAGCTGGAATAGCCGACGCTGAGCAGCACCGGCACCTCGCGCTCCCGCGCCTCCGCGAACGCCTCGGGCGACCAGGGCCACCACTCGACGGGGTTGTCGGCGTGCTGGAGCAGGTACGGCGAGGTCTCGTTCGCGAGGCGGTTAGGCATGCTCCCATCCTGCCGCACGACCCGATACACGGCTCACGGCGAGGCCATCAGGACGCCGGTTCGGCCGCCTTGATGCGATCAGCCCACTTCCATACCGGAACCACGCGGGAGTGCTCCCAGCCGGTGCCCCCCTTCCTTCCCGGCTCGATCGCGAAATGGCCGGAGACCGAGGTGGAGCGGGGGGCGGGCTATCCGCCGGCGGGGCCGGGTTCCGGGGTCCTGAGCAGGGGTGCGAGGGCGCGGGTCCAGGTGTCGCGGACGGTGGGCCAGGCGGGGGTGCAGCCCTGGGTGCGGGCGGCGAGGTCGGGGTGGCGTTCGGGGGCGGCGCCGTGCAGCAGGCAGAGGTGGGCGGCGGCGCGTTCGGCGGGCGGGGCGTGCTCGTCCGGTCCGGGTCCGGGCGGCGGCGCGAGGCGGTAGGCCTCGGCGGCGGTGAGGAGGGCGCGTTCGCCCCGGGGGCCTTCGCGGATGAGCATGAACGCGGCGAAGGCGTCGGCGGTGTCCTCCTCGGCGCGGTCGGAGGCGACGGGCAGGCCGAGGGTGTCGACGAGGGCGTGGCCGGCTTCGTGGTAGACGGTTTCGGCGGTGACGTCGGCGGCGGATTCGTCGTCGTGGAGGAGGTCCCGTTCGTCGGCGAGGTCGTCGTAGCAGAGTTCTATGCGGCGGGTGGCCGGGTCGTAGCCGGTGCCCTCGCCGGAGCAGGAGCGGGCGAGGACGATGACGGGTGCCGGGAGGTCGAGGTAGGCGTTGAGTGCCGCGACGGCGCGTTCGGCGGGCTCGTGGGCGTGCAGCAGGGCGGCTCGGTCCTCGTCGGCGGGGTCGGGGGTCTCGTAGCGGAGGGTGAACCCGTGGGCCGGCGGCTGCTGTTGGCAGGCGGCGGAGGCCGCGAGGAGGGCCGCGCACAGGACCGGGACCGTCCACCGTGGGGTCATGGGTCCAGCCTAGGCCGTGCCGGGGCTTACATATATGCACGCGGATGTCCGTGCAGCCCCCAACTCCCTCTGAAATAGCTCAGATTCCTCGCGCTCCGGACTGTCCCGCAGGACACTTGGCGCACGTTCCGGAGCTCTCCGAGGAGGATGCCGATGCGGGACAGCCATCGTGTCGAGGCCGAACGGGTGCTGGCCCGGGCCGTCGAGGAGGAGGTCCGGCGGGCGGGCGCGGGGGATCCCGGGGCGTTGCTCGCGCGCGGCCGGGAGGCGCTGGACGGGATCGCGGCGGCGGCCGGCGAGGAGTACGCGGCGTACGTGGCGGCGCTGGACGAGGCGGCCGCCGGGGAGCAGTCCCTCGGGGAGGCCTTCCGGCGGGGGAACACCGGGGCGTCGTTGTTCGTGACGGGCGTCGCCGCGGCCGCCGCCGTCGGGGCGGACCTGGCCTTCGGGGTGGACGCGGGGACGGCGTTCAGCGCGGGGATCGTCGTGGGCGTCGCGGGGGCGGCGGCGACGGTGGCCAAGGTGACGGCCCTGCACCTGCCCGCGGCGAACCGGCGGGCCGGGGCGGCGGGCCGGCCGGGCGGGGCGGAACAGCTGCGGCTGCAGTGGCTGACGGCGCTGGAGGTGCGCGGGATCCGGCCGTTCCTGGAGCAGGAGCGGGCGGTGGCGGCGGCCTCGGTACGGGGGCCGGTGCGCGGGCGCGTCGCGAACGGGGCGCCGGTCAACGGCAACGGCAACGGCGTGGTGCCGAAGGTGCGCGGCGCCGACCGCAGCGCGGAGGCGCGGCGGCGCAGCATGCTGGAGCAGTCGTTCGGGCAGCTCCCGGACGCGGACGCGCTGTTCACGGGCCGGCGCGCGGAGCTGACCCGGATCGCGCAGTGGGTGCAGGCGGCGCGGGCCAGTACGGAGACCCGGCCGGTGGTGGTCGTACTGCACGGCGAGCCGGGGGTGGGGCGTACGGCGCTGGCGCTGCGGGCGGCGCACGCGCTGCGGGACCAGTTCCGCGGGGCGTGCGTGGTGGACCTGCGTGGCGGGGCCACGGGTGCGGGCGAGGCGCCGCTGTCCACGCGGGAGGCACTGCTGCACCTGCTGAACCGGCTGGGGGCCCCGCGCGAGCAGCTGCTGTTCCGGGAGGGGGCGTCGGCCGAGTCGCAGGTGCGCCGGCTGACCGAGCTGTACCACCAGCACCTCCAGGGGTTCCCGGTGACGGTGGTGCTGGACGACACGGTGGACGCGCGGCAGGTGCGGGCGCTGGTGCCGGAGCGGTCGGAGAGCCTGGTGCTGGTCACGGCGCGGGAGCCGCTGGAGCTGCCCGCGGACCTCGGGGCGTGGGTGTACCAGCTGCCGGTGGTGCGCCTCGCGCAGGAGGAGGCGGCCGAGGTGCTGCGCGCCGGGGCGCGGGCGGCGGGTGAGGCGGCGCCGGAGGGGGCGGCGCTGGAGGGGCTGCTGGAGCTGGGGGCGGGGCTGCCGCTGGCGCTGCGGGTGCTGGCTCCGCTGGGGTCGGCGCGGGCCTCGGACGGCGGCGGGGGCGGGGATCTGGAGCACGCCCTGGGGCTGGCCTACGTACGGCTGCCGGAGGAGCGCCGGCGGCTGTTGCGGCGGCTGACGCTGGCGGGGCGGGCCTCGCTGGGGGCGGCCGCGGCGGCGGCGCTGGCGGGCGCGGACCGGGTGGAGGCCGGGCGGCTGCTGGGCGAGCTGGCACGGTCGGGCCTGCTGGACCTCGTCCGCGGGGAGCGGTACCGGATGCACGACGCGGTGCGCTCGTACGCGGCGGCGCGGCTGGCGGCGGACGAGGAGCGGGCGGAGGCGGCGGCCGCGCACGAGCGGCTGGTCCGGGACTACGCGCAGCTGGCGGACTCGGTGATCCGGATGGTCGACGGGAAGATGTCGACGCGGGCGAACCACTTCGGCGGGCACGGTTTCGCGTCGCTGGACGCGGCGCTGCGCTGGCTGGACGAGGAGTCGAGCTTCATCACGGCGGCGCTGCGGCACTCGGAGGGGGTGGACCAGCAGGCGGTGCTGGACCTGCTGGGGGCGCTGTGCGATTTCTGTCTGCTGCGCGGGGACCTGTACCGGCTGGGTGAGATCAACGAGCTGACGCGGGCGGTGGACCAGGGGCGGCTGAACCGTTCGGTGCAGTGGCGTACGGGTATCGCGGCGCGGCAGCTGGGCGAGCTGGACAAGGCGCGTACGACGCTGACGTCGCTGGTGGACCAGTACCGGGAGGCCCAGCAGGAGGCGGGCGCGGGGATGGCGCTGGTGTCGCTGGGGATCACGCTGCACCACCAGGGCAATCTGCCGGAGGCGGCGGCGCGGATCCGGGAGGCGCTGGTGCTGCAGGAGCCGGAGGAGCTGGCGGGCGACCGGGCGTGGGCGCTGCACGCGCTGGGGGCGGTGGAGCGGGACCGGGCGCGGCTGGGGGAGGCGCTGGCGCTGCTGGAGCGGTCGTTGGAGCTGCACCGGGAGAGCGAGAGCGTGCACGGGGAGGCGTGGGCGCACTTCCAGCTGGGGCAGGTGTACCTGCGGACGGGTGAGGTGGCGCGGGCGGAGGAGGAGCTGCGGCTGGCGCTGGGCCTGTACGGGCGGACGCGGGACGACCGGGGTGAGGCGTGGGCGCTGACGCAGCTGGGGCGGGCCCGGGTGGTGGACGGTGATCCGGAGGCGGCGCTGGAGCGGCTGCGGGACGCGCTGGCGCGGCACCGGCTGGCGGAGGACGCGCGGGGTGAGGCGTGGACGCTGTACTACCTGGGGCAGGCGCTGGAGGAGGACGGCGAGCGGGACCGGGCGGTGCGGGAGCTGGAGCGGGCCCGGACGATGTTCTCGCGGATGCGGGACGTGTACGGGCTGGCGCACGCCCGCTACCACTCGGGGCGGGTGACGCGGGACCAGCGGGCGGCGCAGACGGGGAACCTGCGCAACTCCGGCTTCGCGCGGCAGCTGCTGGTGGACGCGCGGGCGGACTTCCGGCGGATCGGGCTGGCGCACGGGGAGGGGTGGACCTGTGTGGAGCTGGCGGTGATCGACGCGGGGAACGGGCGGGTGCCGCAGGCGGTCGGGCTGTGCGAGGACGCGGTGCGGCTGTTCGTGTCGTACGGGGACCGGCGCGGGGAGGACTGGGCGCGGTTCCTGCGCTGCACGATGCTGCCGTACGCGGGCGCGGGCGATTCGGCTGTGGAGGAGGCGCGGGCGGAGCTGGCCCGGCTGGCGGCGGCTCCGCATCCGCTGCGGGACGGCCGGCTGGAGGACTGCCTGGAGACGTACGGGGTGGTGCTGGCGCGCGGGGTCGATCCGGCGGAGGGCTGGCAGGCGTGGCGGCTGGGCCTGGTCCCGAACCTGCGGGCGCGGGAGGTCATGGGCGTGCCGCTGCCGGGGCGGTGAGCGTGCGGCGCCGCGCGTGCGGCGCCGCGCGTACGCGCCGTAGTGCGCGTACGCGTGAGGACCGCCCCGCCCGGTCGTGCCGGGGCGGGACGGCGCGGCCGCGCCGTGTCCGGTCCCTAGGGGGTGTCGGCGGCCGGGGCGGCGGCGCCCCGCTCGGGGGCTTCCTCGAAGTTCACGCGCCCCATGTGCTTGCTCATCGACTTCATCAGGCCCCACACGCCGAGGGCGAGGGCGGCGAACACGACGAACCCGAGGAGGCCCGGGGTCACCTTGTTCTTGTCGAAGGTGTCGGCGGCCAGCGGAAGGAGCTGGGTGACTGCTGCCTGCGTAGCGCTCATGGCTAAGCATTCTCCCGGATGCCCGCGAAGAGGTCGGACTCGGGGAGGGAGGTGTCGACGAACGACTTGGCGAGCTCGTACTCCTCGGTGGGCCAGACCTCCTTCTGGATCTCCATGGGGACGCGGAACCAGCCGCCGTCCGGGTCGATCTGCGTGGCGTGCGCGATGAGGGCCTTGTCGCGGATCTCGAAGAAGTCGGAGCAGGGTACGTGGGTGGTCAGGGTCCGCTCCTTGCGCTCGAACTCCTTCCAGCGCTCCAGCCACTCGCCGTAGGGGGATTCCAGTCCGCGGGCGAGGAGGGCCTCGTGGAGGGCGACGGTGCGCGGCTTGTTGAAGCCCTGGTTGTAGTAGAGCTTCTGCGGCTGGTACGGGGCGCCGTACTCGGCCTCGGGGAACTTGTCGGTGTCGGCCGCGCCGTCGAAGGCCACCATCGTGATCTTGTGGGTCATGATGTGGTCGGGGTGCGGGTAGCCGCCGTTCTCGTCGTAGGTGGTGATGACCTGCGGCTTGAAGGCGCGGATCTTCTTCACCAGCTCGCCGGCGGCCTCCTCGACGTCCGCGAGGGCGAAGCAGCCCTCGGGGAGCGGGGGCAGCGGGTCGCCCTCGGGCAGGCCGGAGTCGACGTAACCGAGCCATTCCTGGTCGATGCCGAGGATCTCGCGGGCCTCGTCCATCTCCTTGGCGCGCACCTCGTGGATGTTCTCCTCGATGTACTTGTCGCCCTGGAGCTTGGGGTTCAGCACGGAGCCGCGCTCGCCGCCGGTGCAGGTGACCACGAGCACCGGCACCCCCTCGGACACGTACTTGGCCATCGTGGCCGCGCCCTTGCTCGACTCGTCGTCGGGGTGGGCGTGAACGGCCATCAGTCGAAGCTGCTCGGTCAAGACAGGATCCTCTGTGATTCGGCGCGACGGTCAACCTCTATATTGACCGAATCGGGGGTTGGAAAATTCCTGGGTGTCCCACCCCTCCCCGACGAGAGGATTCGATCATGAGCGCGGTACGCGAAGGACTCCCCGAGGGCCGGTACGGCCGGTCGGCGGACGAGCGCGCGGACCGGAAGCTGAAGATCGTCGGATCGGTCCTCGGGGTCGGGCTGCTGGCGGTGGTCGGCTGGATCGGCTGGGACTACGTCGGCGGGCAGAGCGTCAGCGCCGAAGTGATCAAGTTCCAGATCGTCTCCGACAGCGAGGTCAAGGTGCACCTGGAGGTCCGCAAGGAGGCCTCGGTCACCGGCGTGTGCACCCTCAGCTCCCAGGACGAGCAGCACGGCGAGGTGGGCCGCGCGGACTTCACGTTCGGGCAGGACGCGAAGCGGGTGGACGAGATGGTCACCCTGAAGACCACGGGCCGCGCCACGATGGTGGAACTGGTCGGCTGCCAGCCGTCCGGCACGACGGGCTGAATCCCCGCCCCGGATCCCCGCCGGACCCCGCCGGATCCCCGCCGGACCCCGCCGGATCCCGCCGGACCCCGCCGGACCCGTCGGGCACCGGCCCCGCTTCTTTGATCATGGCCATGACCGCCGCCTAGCATGAACACGCCATCCCCCGTGCCGTGTCCAGCCGACGGAAGACACCCATGCGCCTCCAGCGGATATTCGCCGCGACCGCCAGCCTCGCCGCGCTCACCACCCTCGCGACCGCCTGCGAGGACCCCAAGAAGGCGGGCTCCGCCGCCGCGAGCCCTGCCGCGAGCCCTGCCGCGGCCGCAACGGCCTCCGCCCAGGCCTCCCCCGCCGCCGGCGCCGCGCCGGCCACGCTCGCCGAGGCGCAGGCGTACGTACAGAAGTACGCCTCCTGCGAGAACCTGAGCACGGACCCGAACGACAGCCGGGTGAACCTCGCCGCGTACATCCCCGTCGGCACCTGGGCCATCACCGAACGCGGCGTCTGCTCGGACAAGAAGGAACAGGGCGAGATCGTCTTCGACATGGTCTCGGACATGAAGGCCCACCAGCAGGCCTACAAGGACCGCATCACGCAGCGGCTCGCCGAGGGCTACTGGGACGCCGGCCTCTACGACCGGATCATCGTCGGCAAGAACTTCTCGGTCACGGCGACGAAGATCGGGACCGACCTCGCCCTCGTCAAGTCGGACCTGCGCGTCCTGGTCTGCAACCCGGACTTCTCCGTGCCGGAGGGCTACAAGAAGGAGAAGGCCCTGGTCGACGGCTGCGTCCTGACCGACTTCGTCAACAGCCGGGACGGCAAGGGCAGCCCCGTCAAGGACGCGGCCCTGGCGAGCGCGGGCAGCATCGAGGAGCTCCGCAGGCTCGTCAGCCCGAAGACGGTCGACTGCACGGAGATGCTGGTCACCGACGAGCACGTCCAGTCGATCGACTACCTGCCGGTCGTCGACCGCGACGGCCGCAGCGCCTGGGGCGTCAAGCAGCGGGCGATCTGCGGGAAGCTCGGCGGGGCGCAGCGCGCGCACAACCTGAACTGGCTGGACACCGTCTCCGACATGAAGACCCTCCAGACCAGGTCCAAGGCGGCGCAGCTCGCCGAGGTGGGGCAGCAGCGGAAGCTCACCCAGAGCAAGCTGCTGGTCGGCACGAACGTCGCCGTGGAGACCAACAACAAGACCGTCCGCCAGGGGCTCTACAAGCTGGGCTTCCTGCGCCTGGACTGCGAGCCCGGCTTCACCGCGCCGGCCGGCTCCCGGATCCAGAAGGCCCAGGCCGACGGCTGCGTCCTGACCGACTTCGAGCGCCCGGAGAGCTGACAGCTGACAGACGGCCGTCCGGGGCGTGCACGGCGCGCCCCGGACGGGGTATCGACTGGGGTGTCACGTCATCCGCGCCACAGCAGCCCCAGGAGCCGACATGTCACTGTTCATCACGGATTTCGACGACGCCACGGTGGTCCGCGCCGCCGACGCGGAGGAGATCCACTACGGCCCGGACTCCTCCCTGCGGCTGCTGGCCGACAGCTCCACGGGCGGCGGGTACCTCTCCACCATGCGCGTGAGCCTGCACGCGGGCTCCGACGGCGCCCGCCCGCACCACCACGGCCGGTCGGCCGAGATGTTCTACATGATCGACGGGACGGCCCAGCTGCTGGCCGGCGACAAGGTGGTCACCGCCGAGGCCGGAGACCTGGTCATCGTGCCGCCGGGACAGCAGCACGCCTTCGCCGCCGCGCCCGGGGAGAGCGCCGAGATGCTGGTGGTCATCACCCCGGGGGTGGAGCGGTTCGAGTACTTCCGCCACCTGGAGCGCATCAGGTACGGGAAGGTGCCGCCGGAGAGCCTGCTGGAGGTCCAGGACCTGTACGACACGTACTTCGGGACCAGCACCGTCTGGGAGACCGCGCGCACCGGCCGGCCCCGATGACACACTTCATACACATGGTGTCCTCCCCCTTTTCTTCCCGAATTGTTAGGCTCGTGGTTTCGCCCGCCGCTGGCGGCTTTGTAGTCCCCTGTACCGACGAGGAGCACCCGTGACCCAGACGAGCGAGAGCGTCACCTGGCTGACCCAGGCGGCGTACGACCAGCTGAAGGCCGAGCTGGACTACCTCTCTGGTCCCGCCCGCACGGAGATCGCCATGAAGATCGCGGCTGCCCGCGAGGAGGGCGACCTCCGCGAGAACGGCGGTTACCACGCGGCCAAGGAGGAGCAGGGCAAGCAGGAGCTGCGCGTGCGCCAGCTCACGCAGCTCCTGGAGAACGCCAAGGTCGGCACGGCCCCCGCTGCCAGCGGCGAGGTCGCGCCGGGCACCCTCGTCACGATCGCCTTCGACGGCGACGAGGACGACACCCTGGAGTTCCTGCTGGCCTCCCGCGAGTACGCGTCCTCCGACTTCGAGACCTACTCGCCGCAGTCCCCGCTGGGCTCGGGCGTGAACGGCAAGAAGGTCGGCGAGGACGCCCAGTACGAGCTGCCGAACGGCAAGAAGGCCACCGTCAGGATCCTGGCCGTCAAGCCCTTCAACGGCTGATCACCCCCTTACGCACACCCGTGCGCGAGCCCCCGCCGGACCGGGTCCGGCGGGGGCTCGCGCGCTTCCAGGCGCCTCGGCCCGCGTTCGGGGTGGAACTCGTTATCGCGTTGCGCCACGGTTTCCGCGGAGAGCGCGGTCGACCGCGGAGAGCACGGAGAGCGCGGCGGCCGCGGGGCGCGCCGTCGCGGCCCCCCGCGTCAGTCCATGACCCGGTAGCCCGCCGCGTGCAGGGAGCGGGCGACCTCCGCGCAGTGCTCGGGCCCCTTCGTCTCCAGTCGCAGCTCCACCTCGACCTCGGTCAGCCCGAGCCTCGGGTCGGTCCGTACGTGGCTGACGTCCAGCACGTTGGCGTCCACCGTCGACAGCACCGCCAGCAGCCCCGCCAGCGCCCCCGGCCGGTCCGCGACCCGCAGCCGCAGCGACAGGTAGCGGCCCGCCGCCGCCATGCCGTGCCGCAGGATCCGCTGGAGCAGCAGCGGATCGACGTTGCCGCCCGACAGTACGGCCACGACCGGGCCGCTCCCGTACAGCTCCGGCTCGCTCAGCAGGGCCGCCACCGTGCTGCACCCGGCCGGCTCCACGACCAGCTTGGCCCGCTCCAGGCAGAGCAGCAGTGCGCTGGACAGGGCGTCCTCGGACACGGTCCGTACGTCGTCCAGCAGCTCCCCGATGATCGCGAAGGGGACGTCGCCGGGACGGCCGACCTTGATGCCGTCCGCCATCGTGTTCGGGTTGTCGATCGACACCGGGTGGCCGACCCGCAGCGAGGGCGGGTACGCGGCGGCGCCCGCCGCCTGCACGCCGATCACCTTCACGTCCGGGCGCAGCGCCTTGACCGCGACCGCGACGCCGGCGGCGAGCCCGCCGCCGCCGATGCCGACGAGGATCGTGCGCACCTCGGGGCACTGCTCCAGGACCTCCAGGCCCACCGTGCCCTGGCCGGCGATGATGTCGCGGTGGTCGAAGGGGTGGATGAACACCGCCCCGGTGCGGTCGGCGTACTCCTGGGCGGCGGCGAGGGTCTCGTCGACGACCTGGCCGTGCAAGCGCACCTCGGCGCCGTACTCCTGGGTGGCGGCCACCTTCGGCAGCGGGGCCCCGACCGGCATGAACACGGTGGAGCGGACCCCGAGCAGGGAGGAGGCCAGCGCCACGCCCTGGGCGTGGTTGCCCGCGCTGGCGGCGACGACCCCGGCGGCGCGCTGCTCGGGACGCAGGCCGGCGATGCGCACGTACGCTCCGCGCAGCTTGAAGGAGCCGGTGCGCTGGAGGTTCTCGCACTTGAAGTGGACGGGCGAGCCCGTGAGCGCCGACAGGTACCGGCTGCCCTCCATCGGCGTCACCCGGGACACGCCCGACAGCATCTTCTGGGCCCCCCGGACGTCGTCGAGGATGACCTGCGGGACGGGCACGGGCACGCGGTAGTTCATGCGGCCAGTCTCGCAGCCCGCGGGGGGTCCGGCTCAGGGACGGACGGAGCCCGGGCGGGGCGCCGCGCGAGGGTCGTCCACGCGCCGCGCGAGGGTCGCCCACGCGCCGCCCAAGAGCCACACATGGGGCGCATAAGGGGCACACAAGGGGCGAAATCTCGCCATGCGGGACACTCCTCCGACGGTCGCCGCCACGGGCCGTATCAGTTATCAAACGCGGCGTACGAGGCGCCACAGGGCCGCGTACTCTGTCCCCCATCCCTGTCGGCCCCATGCGAAGAGAGCCCACGGCCATGCCCTCGATCCCGGCCAGTTCCGACCTGCCCACGGCGGCCGAAGCGCCCGCCGGAGCCGGACTCCTCGACGCGCTCCAGCACCAGGTGGCCGTCTTCGCCCGCCGGGCCGAGCAGACCCGCCTGGGTGGCGTCGGCCAGGCCCGCAACTCGATGGACCGGGCCGCGTACCTGCTGCTGAACCGGCTCGACCTCGAAGGCCCGATGGGCGTGAAGGCACTCGCGGGCGGGATGGGCATCGACTCGTCCACCGTCACCCGCCAGGTCGCCCCGCTCGTCGACAGCGGCCTCGTCAAGCGGACCTCGCACCCCGAGGACGGCCGGGCCGTGGTGCTCGCGCTGTCCCCGCGCGGGCTGGCCCGCCTGGAGGAGGTCCGCTCCTCGCGGCGCGAGCTGATGGCCCGGGTGACGGAGGGCTGGGCGGAGGAGGAGCGCGAGGTGTTCACCGCGCTGCTGACCCGTTTCAACGGCTCGCTGTCGGAGCTGATGTCCACCGCCGCCGAGGGCGGCCCGGCCTCCTGACCCGGCGGGCGCCGACGCGTCGGATCCGGCCGTGTCCGACCCCTTGACCGGGGTGGTGGCACCGGCCCCACCATGTGTGCTGTGGACCGGCGTTCGGGGCGGGATGCGGAGTTCGAGGCCTTCGTCGCGGGCGCGGCGGGGCGGCTGCTGCACGTCGCCGCCCTGCTGACGGCCGAGCCCCCGGACGCGGCGCACGCCGCCCGGCGGATCCTCGCGGGCGCCCTGGCCCGTACGTACGCCCACTGGGCGCGGCTGCGCGACGACGACCCGTACGACCACACCCGCGCCGAGCTGTGCGCCGCGTACGCCCGCACCGCCCGCCGGCTCCCCGCGGGCGGCGGGGTCCTCGCGCCGCTGGGGCCGCTGGAACGGCTGGTGCTGGTGATGCGGATCTACGAGGGCGTCGCGGAAGAGGTCACGGCCGCGCAGCTGGGGCTGCCTCCGGAGCGGGTCGAGGCCGTCTGCAACCGGGCGGTGGCCGCCTTGCGCTCCGGAGCCGCGCAGGCCGCCACGGAGGCGGCATGAGCCCCCTCGACCGCAAGGAGACACAGGTCAGGCAGCTGCTCGACGGTCCGCACCCGGCGGTCCCGGCCGGGCTCGCGGCGGCGGCCCGGACGCACGGCAGACGGCTGCTGCGCCGCCGGCGCGCCCTGCGGCGGTTCGGCTGGGCGCTGCTGTGGGCGGCGGCGGTGGCCTTCACGGTGTGGGCGGCGCTGACCCGCCCCTGGGTGGTCCCGCCGAGTGACGTGTCGCCGCCCCTGGAGGGCTGGTAGCGCTCCGGGGGCGGCGGGGTACGTCTTCGCCGAGTACCTGGACGAGGACCTGGACGCGGACCTAGCCGAGGGCCTGGACGAGTACCTGGACGGGGACCTGGACGGGGACCTAGCCGAGGGCCTGGACGAGGTCCGCGACGAGGTCGTCGGCGTTCTCGATGCCGACGGAGACGCGGATCAGGTCAGCGGGGACCTCCAGGGCCGAGCCGGCCACCGAGGCGTGGGTCATCCGGCCCGGGTGCTCGATGAGGGACTCGACGCCGCCGAGGGACTCGGCCAGGGTGAAGATCCTGGTGCGGCCGCAGACCGCGACGGCCTCCTCCTCGCCGCCGGCGACCTGGAAGGAGACCATGCCGCCGAAGTTGCGCATCTGCTTGGCGGCGATCTCGTGGCCCGGGTGCTCGGGCAGGCCCGGGTAGAGGACCTTGGTGACCTTCGGGTGGCGCTTGAGCGCCTCCACGACCTTCGCCGCGTTCTCGGCGTGCCGGTCCATGCGCACGGCCAGCGTCTTGATGCCGCGCAGCACGACCCAGGAGTCGAAGGGTCCGGCGACCGCGCCCATCGCGTTCTGGTGGTAGGCCAGTTCCTCGCCGAGGGCCTCGTCGGCCGTGACCAGCGCGCCGCCGACGACGTCGGAGTGGCCGCCCATGTACTTCGTCAGCGAGTGCACGACCACGTCGGCGCCGAGCGCCAGCGGCTGCTGGAGGTAGGGGGAGGCGAAGGTGTTGTCGACGACCAGCTTCGCGCCGGCGTCGCGCGCGATCTGGGCGACCATCGCGATGTCGGTGATGCCCAGCAGCGGGTTCGAGGGGGTCTCGACCCAGATGACCTTGGTCTTCGGGGTGAGGGCGGCCCGCACCGAGTCCGCGTCGGAGGTGTCGGCCACCGACCACTCCACGCCCCAGCGCGAGACGACCTTCGCGAAGAGGCGGAACGTGCCGCCGTAGGCGTCGTTGGGGATGACCACGTGGTCGCCCGGGGAGAGCAGCGTACGCAGCAGGCAGTCCTCGGCGGCGAGCCCGGACGCGAAGGCGAGGCCGCGCCGGCCGCCCTCCAGCGCCGCGAGGTTCTCCTCCAGCGCGGTACGGGTCGGGTTGGCGCTGCGGCTGTACTCGTAGCCGCCGCGCAGTCCGCCCACGCCGTCCTGCTTGTAGGTGGACACCTGGTAGATGGGCGGTACGACCGCGCCGGTCTGCGGGTCCGCCGTGTTGCCCGCGTGGATCGCGCGGGTCTCGAAGCTCTGGTGCTCGTGGCTGTCGTCGCTCATGAGGCAGATGCTATGCCCCGTCAGCCCCGCGGTCCTCTCCTGGCCTGACCTCGCGCTGACCTGCGCCCGGGCCCGGAGGGCGGAGCGGGCCGTTCGCCATTCGGCGGCCGGGTCTGGTTCGCTTGGCGGTATGCAGATTATCTGGGTCCTGATGGGGCTGGCCCTGGCCGTCGCCTTGTTCTTCTCGTTCCGACGGGCCGGGCGGGGCGGTCTGACCCTGGTCGCGCCGGGCAGCCCCGACGCCGCCGACCCCGCCGACTACGGGTTCGCGCGCGAGGAAGAGCTGGACATCCGGGTGCCCGGGCCCGACCACGACCTGATGGACGCACTGGAGAACGTCCAGCGCACCGGCCACTGGCGGGCCGCGTCCGCGCTGCTCGCCGGCACCCCGAAGGACGGCGAGCGGCGCTGGCAGCGCGTGCAGGCCTTCGGCGGCGCGGCGGCCCTGGACCTGGCGCAGCGGCCCGGGCAGGGCGCGCAGTGGCTGAAGGCCTGGCGGCTGGAGGCGGAGAAGGACGCGGGCGGCGCGCAGGTGCACGCGGAGCTGCTGGTGCAGCAGGCGTGGCGGTCCTCGGGCGGGGTGGGCTCGCAGGACCACCGGATCATCCTGGAGGAGGCCCGCGAAGCCTGCCGCAAGGCGTCGCTGCTGGCGCCCGGCGACCCGGTCCCCGTCATCACGGAGCTCGCGATCGCGCGGGGGCTGGGGTACTCGGAGGCGGAGTTCGACGCGCTGTGGGCCCGGGTGATCGACGTGGCGCCGGCGCACATGGGCGCCCACCTGGCCGCCCTGCACTACTGGTGCGAGAAGTGGCACGGCTCCCGGGAGAAGGCGGACGCCTTCGCGCAGACGGCCGCGGCCCGCGCCCCGCAGGGTTCGCTGCTGGCGGCGCTGCCGCTGTTCTCGGTGTACGAGAACATGCCCGACACCGTCCTGGTGAGCGACTTCGGGAAGACCGCGGTCGTCTCGCGGGCACTGGAGGGCGCCCTGTACGCGGTGCACCAGGCGCGGGCGGACGATCCGATGCTGGCGCACGTACGGCACCTGCTGCTGTGGTTCCTGGTGGGTGCGGGCCGCTGGGCGGAGGCCATGGAGCAGGTACGGCACGTCGACGGTTATGTGGGCGCCCTGCCCTGGTCGGCCTCCGACGAGCCGGCGGCCGCGTACGCGGTGGCCCGGGCGATGGCGGTGGCCGGCTACGAGGCCAACGGCGGCTCCCCGGCGACGCTGCCGCACTGACCTGCGCAGACGAGGGGGCGGGCGGGTGTGTCCGCCCCCTGCCGCGGGCCATCGGCACCCCCCGCTCCCGGCCTGTCGGCGCCGGGACATAAGGTGCGCGTAAACATTGCACCATGTGCGCGTCAAAAACCGCACCATCCCGTGGGGGGACCCCAACCATATGGGCGCTTCGCTGCGCGCTCTGCGCGCCCTCGTCCTGCTCGCAGGCTTCTACCTGCTGAGCGTCGTCCTGCTCGCCCTCCTCGGGCTCGCCGACTGGGCCGCCATCGCCTGGCTCCCCGGCACCGTCGGCGGAAAGATCGTCATCGGTACGGTGGTACTCGCCGTCCCGATCGTGCGCGGCATGTTCATGCTCCGCACCCCCAAGGCCGACCCCATGCCCGGCGTCCCCGCCACCGAGGCGCAGGAGCCCGCCCTGTGGCAGGCCGTACGCGAGACCGCCGCCGAGGTCGGCACCCGCGCACCCGACGAGATCCTGCTGATCGACGAGGTCAACGCCGCCGTCTCCGAGGACTCCCGGCTGCTCGGCCTGCTGCCCGGCACCCGCCGCCTCTACCTGGGCCTGCCCCTGATGACGGGCCTGGACGAGATGCAGCTGCGCGCCGTCCTCGCCCACGAGATGGGCCACTACGCCAACCTCGACACCCGCCTCACCCCGCTGATCGCCCGCGGCCGGGCCCAGCTCGTGCGCACCATCAACCACTTCCACGACCGCGCCGACAACACCGAGGCCAAGGAGCGCGCCAAGCAGGAGAAGCGCGCCGAGAAGCGGATCGCCAAGGGCAAGAAGGCCAAGGAGATCGACACCGACGGCGCCGGCTTCTCGTACCGCGCCATGGCGAAGATCTACACCGGGTACGCCCACTTCTACATGCGCGCCACCCTCTCCTCCTCGCGCCGGCAGGAGCTCGCCGCCGACCTCGCCTCCGTCCGCGTCGCCGGCCGCGACTCGGCCGCCTCCGCACTGCGCGAGCTCAACGCCCTCGACTCGGCGCACGGCTTCTACATGAGCTCGTACGCCACCCTCGGCGTCGGCGCCGGCCTGCTGCCGCGCCCCGGCCAGGTCTTCGGCGGACTCCGGCAGCTGCTCGACGCCCGCTCCGGCGAGCTGGAGAAGCTGCGCCACGACCTGTCCACCGAGCCCGCCTCCCCGTACGACTCCCACCCCGCGCTCGCCGAGCGCGTGGCCCGCATCGAGGCCCTGCCCGACGACGGCCGCGCCGGCCAGGCGGCCCGCCCGGCCCTGGAGCTGCTCGCGTCCCCGCAGGCGGCGCTGGCCGCGCTGGAGCAGGTCGTCCTCACCCCCGAGGCGCTCGCGCTCACCCGTGTGGACTGGGACGAGCTCGTCCACCGGTCGATGACCACCTACGTCGGCCGGGGCGCGGAGGAGGTCCGCGAGGCCCTCACCGCCGAGGGCGCGGGCCCCGGCCTGGGCGACGTGCTGGACGCGATCGACGCCGACCAGGCGGTGCGCTGGCGGATAGCCGACCGCTTCCCGAAGTCCGACGAGGCGCAGGCCGCGACCGGCCGCACCGCCCGCGAGTTCGCCCGTCCGGTCCTCCGGCGGGCCCTCGGCCAGCTGGTCACCGTCGAGCTGCTGGCCCGCGGCGCCGCCCGCTGGGAGTTGTCCTGGTCGGACTCGGCCACCCTGTCCTACCCCGTTCCCGGTTTCGAGGACGAGCTCGGCCCCGCCCTGGACGCGGCCGTCGCCGACCTGCCCGACACCGACCTCCTGCGGAAGCTGGTGCTCGCCCCGTGACCGTCGTACTCATCGTCATCGGCGTCCTGCTGCTGGCCGTCGCCTGCTGGGTCCTGCGCGGGGTGTACCTCATCCGCAAGGCCAAGCGCCTGGAAGCCGAGATCGGCACCCTGAACGCGCGGACCGAGGCCGTCGAGGCCGACGCGGAGGCCCGCAAGGCGGCGGAGGTCGTCGCGCTGGGCTTCGTCGCGGAGGCCGACCTCGACACCGAGAACCCGGCGCCGGTCCCGGCCGGACGGCTCGCCGTCCTGGAGGCCGTCCGTTCGGGCGACTGGGAGGCGGCCGCCGCGTACGTCGAGGCCGCCGGGCAGGACTGGCAGGAGCGGCTGGAGCGGGTGCGCCCGCTGGCCGAGGCGGCAGCCGAGGACGACGCGTGGCTGCTGGCCTGGCGCGCGGCCCGGCCCGGGGACGCCACCGCGGCCCTCGTCAACGCCGACACCAGCGTGATGGTCGCCTGGAACGTACGCGGCAGCCAGTCCGGCCGCCGCACCACCCAGGAGCAGTTCCGGATCTTCCACCAGCTGCTGACCAAGGCCCAGGCCGACGCGCACGAGGCGCAGAAGCTGGCCGACCCCGCCGACCCCAGCCCGTACGTCGTCGAACAGGCCATCGGCATGGGCCTGGGCTACTCGCACGAGCGCTACCGGGAGCTGTGGGCGCGGATCACCGAACGCGCCCCGCGGGTGCTGTGGTCGCACGTCGCGGGCCTGCAGTACTGGTGCGCGAAGTGGCAGGGCTCGCACGAGCTGGCCATGGCCTTCGCCCGCGAGTCGGCGGCCGCCGGCGAGCCGGGCGACCTGCTGACGCTGCTCCCCCTGATGGCGTACTTCGAGCAGGAGACGTACGAGGACGACCTCCTGCCGGAGACGTACTACAAGGAGCCGGAGATCGTCGCCGCGGCCGACGCGGCACTCGCGGACCTGGCCGCCGCCGGCAACGAGCACCCCGGCACCCCGCGGATGCGGCACATGCTGGCCTACCTGCTGTTCTGGCAGGACCGGGACGCGGAGGCGGTCGAGCAGTTCCGCCACGTGGACGGGCACATCGGCGCCGTGCCGTGGACGTACGCCGGGGAGCCGAAGCGGCGCTACCTGTACGCCCGGAACTGGGCGGTGAACGTGACCACGCCGGACGAGTAGGCGCCGGCGGAGGCGGGCGGGGAGGGAATCCCCGCCCGCCCCCGGCCGTTGTCCCTCCCACAAGGAGGGAATCCATGTTCTCGTACCGCCGCACGCCCGAGCTCCCCACCCGCGAGGAGGCCCTGAAGGGCCGAGCCGAGGCGCCGTTCTCGCTGCCCGAGCGCCACACCGTCCTCGGCAACCCGCTGTCCGGCCCCTACCCGGAGGGCCTGGAGGTCGCCGATTTCGGCCTGGGCTGCTTCTGGGGCGCCGAGCGCAAGTTCTGGCAGACCCCCGGGGTGTGGACCACCCTGGCCGGCTACCAGGGCGGCTACACCGAAAACCCGCTGTACGAGGAGGTGTGCTCCGGCCAGACCGGCCACACCGAGGTCGTCCGCGTGGTCTTCGACCCGGCACAGGTGGCCTACACGACCCTCCTCAAGCTCTTCTGGGAGTCCCACGACCCCACCCAGGGCTTCCGCCAGGGCAACGACGTCGGCACCCAGTACCGCTCGGCCGTCTACACCCACTCCCCCGCCCACCAGGCGGCCGCCGAAGCCTCCCGCGCGGCGTACCAGAAGGTCCTCACGTCCTCGGGCTACGGCGAGATCACCACCGCCGTCCTCCCGGCCGCGGACCGCCCCTTCTGGCCGGCGGAGCCGTACCACCAGCAGTACCTCGACCGCAACATCAACGGCTACTGCGGCATCGGCGGCACGGGCGTCTCCTGCCCGATCGGCGTGGCCGCGGCGGAGTAGCGGGCCCGCCCGGTTCCGGTGGCGGCTTGACCTTGTCACCGGCGGCAGGGTTGTTAGCTGGGGGCATGGAGAACAGCGCGAGCAAGCAGCGGGTCGTCCTCGTCACCGGCGGCGGGACCGGGATCGGGCGGGCCACCGCCCGGGCCTTCGCCGGGGCCGGGGCGCGGGTGGTGGTCGTCGGGCGGCGGGGCGGGGTGCTCGGGGAGACGGCCGACGGGTTCCCCGGGATCCATCCGCTCGCCGGGGACGTGAGCGCGCCCCGTGGGCCGGAGCGGATCGTGGAGCGGGTGCTGGAGGAGCACGGGCGGCTCGACGTGCTCGTGAACAACGCCGGGATCGTGCGCACCGGCGGCCTCGGCACAGTGAGCGGCGCCGACATCGCCGCCCAGGTGGCCACCAACCTGGTCGCGCCGGTTCTGCTCACGCAGGCCGCGCTGCCCGCGCTGGAGGCCGCCGGGGCGGGGGTCGTCGTCAACGTCAGCACCGCCGTCGGGCAGCGGGGCTGGCCCGGCGCCTCCGTGTACGCGGCCACCAAGGCCGCCCTGGACACCCTCACCCGCAGCTGGGCCGTGGAGCTGGCCCCGCGCGGTGTCCGGGTCGTGGGAGTCGCGCCCGGCGCGGTGGACACGCCGATCGGCGACCACCAGGGGCTCAGCCCCGAGCGGGCCGCCGGGGTACGGGCGTGGCAGGTGGCGCGGACCCCGCTGGGGCGGGTCGGGCGGCCGGAGGAGATCGCCTGGGCGGTGTGCCGGCTGGCGGACCCGGCCGCTTCGTTCCTGACCGGGGCCGTGGTCCCGGTGGACGGGGGCGCGTCGGTGGCCTGAGAGCATGGCCGCATGCTGATCGGGGAACTGGCGGAGGCGACGGGGACCACCGCCCGCGCCGTACGCCACTACGAGCAGGCGGGGCTGGTCTCCTCCGAGCGGGCGCCGAACGGCTACCGGGTCTACGAGGAGCGGGCCGTCGTGCGGGTCCGCAACATCCGGGTGCTGCTGGAGGCGGGACTCACCCTGGACGACGTACGGGTGTTCCTGCCGTGCCTGGACGGGGACGTGGCCGCCGGGCCGCCGTCGCCCAAGGGGCTGGCGGTGGCCCGGGAGCGGCTCGCCGTCCTGGAGGCCCGGGTCGCCGCGCAGACGGCGGCCCGGGACCGGCTGCGGGAGGCGCTGGGGCGGGTGGGGGCGGGGGCGGATCAGATGGTCGAGGCGTCGATGACGAAGCGGTAGCGGACGTCGCTGTTCAGGACGCGCTCGTACGCCTCGTTGATCTGCTCCCCGCGGATCACCTCGACCTCCGAGCCCAGGCCGTGCTCCGCGCAGAAGTCCAGCATCTCCTGGGTCTCGGCGATCCCGCCGATCATCGACCCGGCGAGGGTCTTGTTGCCGCCGATGACGGAGAACAGGTTCAGCTCCACCGGCTCCTCGGGGGCGCCCACGTTCACGAGTGCGCCGCCGACGCGCAGCAGGGACAGGTACCGGTCCAGGCCGAGCGGCGCGGAGACCGTGGACAGGATCAGGTCGAAGCGGCCCTTCAGCTCCTCGAAGGTGGCCTCGTCGCTCGTCGCGTAGTAGTGGGAGGCGCCCAGCCTCAGGCCGTCCTCCTTCTTGCGCAGCGACTGGGACAGGACGGTCACCTCGGCGCCGAGCGCGGCGGCGATCTTCACGCCCATGTGGCCGAGCCCGCCGAGGCCGACGATCGCGACCTTCTTGCCGGGGCCCGCCTGCCAGTGCCTGAGCGGGGAGTACAGGGTGATGCCGGCGCACAGCAGCGGCGCGGCGGCGTCGAGGGCGAGGCCCTCGGGTATGCGGACGGCGTACTTCTCGTCGACGACGAGGTGCGTGGAGTAACCGCCGTACGTGGGCTCGCCGTTCCTGTCGAGGGCGTTGTACGTTCCGGTCGCGCCCTTGGCGCAGTGCTGCTCCTGCCCGGCCAGGCAGTACTCGCACTCCCGGCAGGAGTCGACCATGCAGCCGACGCCGATCTGGTCGCCGACGGCGAACTTCGAGACGCCGCCGCCGACTTCGGTGACGACGCCGGCGATCTCGTGGCCCGGGACCATCGGGAAGACGCCCTCGCCCCAGCCGTCGCGGGCCTGGTGGATGTCGGAGTGGCAGATGCCGGCGTACTTGATCTCGATGAGTACGTCGTGCTCGCCGACCGGGCGGCGCGGGATCGTGGTGCGCTCCAGCGGGGCCTTGGGGGCGGGGGCGGCGTAGGCGGCTACCTGGGTGACGGACATGGGGGTGCTCTCCTCGGACGAGGACGCCGGCGGGGCCGATCCGCGCTGTGCGGGGGGCGGGCCGTGGCGTCCGTTCTGCGACGACCCCCACGATGCCCCGGTCCGCGCGGCCCACCCAGCCCCCTGCTGAGCCTACGACTGCCAGACCTACCCCTGGCGGGGTCAGGATGAGCGCCCCGCCGCGGACCTGCGCCGGAGATACTTGCGGTATGGACCAGCTTGATCAGCGAACCGAACTCGGGGACTTCCTGCGCAGCTGCCGCGCCCGGCTGCGTCCCGCGGACGTGGGTCTGCCCGACCACGGCCGGCGCCGCCGGGTGCCGGGCCTGCGACGGGAGGAGCTGGCGCAGCTGGCCGGGGTGTCGGTGGCGTACTACACGCGGCTGGAGCAGGGACACGGCCAGAACGTGTCGGCGGAGGTGCTGGACGCCATCGCGCGGGCGCTGCGCCTGAGCGGCACCGAGTCGGCGCACCTGAGCCACCTGGCGAGCCCCCGCACCCGCCGGCGCAGCCGCCCCGCCCGCCCCCAGCAGGTCCGGCCGGAGCTGCGCACGCTGCTGGAGGCGATGGAGGGCGTACCGGCGTACCTGGTGGGGCGGCGGCAGGACGTGATCGGCTGGAACCCGCTCGCGGCGGCCGTCTTCGGGGACTTCGGGGCACTGCCGGCGGCGGAGCGGAACCTGGTGCGGCTGGTGTTCCTGGACCCGGCGACGGCCGAGCTGTACGCGGACTGGGAGTGCCGGGCCTGCGAGGTGGTCAGCAACCTGCGCCTGTACGCGGGCCAGCACCCCGACGACGAGCGGCTGTCGGCGCTGGTCGGGGAGCTGTCGGTGAAGAACGAGGAGTTCCGCCGGCTGTGGGCGGCGCACACGGTGGCGGACAAGACCCACGGGGTGAAGCGGCTGCGGCACCCGCTGGTGGGCGAGCTGGAGCTGGCCTTCGAGACGCTGACGCTGCCCGACGACCCGGCCCAGTTCCTGGTGACCTACCACGCCGAGCCGGGCTCGCCCTCGGCGGACGCCCTGCGGCTGCTGTCCTCCTGGACGGCGCCGCCGGTGCCGTCCGCGGTGCCGTCCGCGGTTTCGCCCCCCGTTGCGCCTCCTTCGGTGAGGCCCGCCGGGGAGCGTGCCTGACCCGGCTCAGAGCCCCAGCTGGAACACGGCCGCGCCGCGTTCGCGGCGGTAGCCGAGGGACTCGTTCACGGCCCGCATCGCGGTGTTCTCGTCGGCCACCGTGGTGCCGATCCGGCGCAGGGCGGGGTGGCGTTCGGCGGCGTACGCCTCCATCCGCAGCTTGACCGCGCGGCCCAGGCCGTGGCCCCGGTGGGCGGGGACGACGACGGTGTCGTACTGGAGGCCGCGCGGGCCCGCCGGGTCGGGCAGCACCAGCGCCGTGTACGCGGCCACCTCGCCGGCGGGGGTGACGGCCGCGACCACGGTCATCTCGCCGCCCCGGTCCAGGACCAGCTGCTGCGCGGCGTGCACGCGCTCGGCGGTCCAGGGCAGGAAGGCCTCGTCGCTGTCCCCGCTCGGGGCGTCCTCCATCGCCCCGTGGGCGACGGCGAGGGCCGGGGCCCAGGCGTCGGGTACCAGGCCGGGCCAGCTGTGGAACGCGTAGCCGGGGGTGTCGGGGAGCGCCGCCGGGCCGTCCTCGCCGAGTTCCCGTACGTACCAGGCCATGGAGAGCACGTTCTCGAAGCCGAGGGACTCCGCGAAGGCCTGCCCGGGGCCGCCGAGGTCGGTGACGGTGGCGACCGAGGTGCGCCCCTGGTCGAGGAGTTCACGGCGGACCCTCTGCCACAGGGCCGTGCCGACGCCGCGCCGGCGGGCGTCGGGCCGTACGGTCAGCTCGTCGAGGAAGGCGGTGTGCGTGTTGCCCTGCTCGGTGAAGAGCAGCAGGGCGGCGTGCCCTGCGCCGCCGTCGGCCGCCCAGTGTTCGAGCCGGCCGCGGGCCGGCGGCACCCGGAGCCGTCCGGCGGCCTCCGTCCGGGAGGGGGCTGCGACCGCGGGCAGGCCGGCGGCGTCGACGGCGTGGGCGGCGGCCTGCACGGCCCACCAGGCGTCCACCTCGGCGTCGGTCGGGGGCACGGAGAGCGCGTTGATCTTCGTCATACGCCGGACCTTAAGCGCTGACCACCTTCCCCCGCACGGGCGTTCGGGGCACGCCGCCGGGCGGGGCGCGGACCGCCGGGGGACGGGGACCGTCGGGCCGGGCCGGGCCGCGGAAACGACGGACGGCGGGGAGCCTCCGGCTCCCCGCCGTCCGTCATGTTCCCTACCGGCACCTACCGCTGTCGCGGCGTCAGACCGACGAGCCGGCCTTCCACTCGGCCCACGGCATGTTCCAGCCGTTGAGGCCGTTCTCCGGCTTGATGGTCTTGTCCGGGGAGTTCACCACGGTGACGACGTCGCCGATGAGCGAGTTGTCGAAGAACCAGGCGCCGGGCTGGTTCGGGTCGTTGGCGCCCTTGGCGTCGTTCAGACCGACACAGCCGTGGCTGGTGTTCACCTTGCCGAAGATGGAGTCGGCGCCCCAGTAGTTGCCGTGGATGAAGGTGCCGGACTCGGACAGCCGCATCGCGTGCGGGACGTCCTTGATGTCGTACTCGCCCTTGCCCTCGCTGTTCTTGAAGCCCACGGTGGAACCGTCCATCCGGGTCTCCTTGAACTTCTCGGAGATCACCATCTGACCGTTGTACGTGGGGTTCTCGGGCGAACCGGCGGAGATCGGGATGGTCTTGAGGACCTGACCGTCACGGGTGACCGTCATCGTCTTGGCCTTCACGTCGACGGTGGAGACCTGGCTCCGGCCGACCTTGAAGGTGACGGTCTTGTTCTGCGCGCCGACGATGCCGGGCGCGCCCTGCACGCCCTGGAGGGCGAGCTTCAGGGTGATGGTGGAGTTCGCCTGCCAGTACTGCTCGGGGCGGAAGTCCAGGCGCTGGCTGCCGAACCAGTGGCCGACGACCTCCTGGCCGCTGCTGGAGGTGACGCTGATGGCCGCCTGGACGGCCTTCTGGTCCTTGATCGGCTTGTTGAAGGTGATCGAGACCGGCATGCCCACGCCGACCGTCTCGCCCTCGTCCGGGACGAAGGAGCCGACGAAGCTGTTCTCCGGGGAGAGGGTGGTGAAGGAGGCGTTCTCGTGCGCCTCGCGCCCGGCCTCGTCCTTCGCCGTCGCAGCCAGGGCGTACTTGGTGGAGCGCTTCAGCGCGGCGTCCGGCTTCCAGCTCTTGCCGTCGGCGGCGATCTTGCCCGCGACCGCCGTGCCGTCGGAGCTCTTCAGCTCGACCTTGGTGAGCGTGCCGTCACTGACGGCGACGTTCGTGCCGTCGTTCAGCGGGACGTTGGTGGAGCCGTCCTTGGGCGTGATGGCTATTCGGGCCTTGGAGGCGTCCTTGGCCGCCGCCGCATCGACATCCGCCTGCGACTTGCCCGCTTCCGAGCTGCCCTGAGACTTTTCGCCGCCCCCGTCATTGCAGGCCGAAAGCATCAGTACCCCACCGAGCACGGCGGACACGGCCACCAGGGACCTTCTCCGCCGCATGCTGTACGTCCTCACACGTCACTCCATCGTTGCCGTGAAACCCCGGGCTGCGATCCCGGGACCGGGCCGGGCAGGGGGCGACGCCCCCTGCTCGTCCTGACAACGCGTTAACGACGCGGTTCGGTTCCACATTCCGTTCGAATGTGTGCAACCCCACGGTCAGGCGTTGTCGGCCCCTTCTTCGAAACCACCATCTTCCTCGTCCAGGTCCCACTCCAGGGACTCGGGGTCGTATTCGACCGGTTCGCTGCTCCATGAGGCCTGCGCCAGCTCGACTCCGGTCAGCTCCGCGACCAGGTCGGTGGGGTCGACGAGGTAGGCCAGGGCCTCCGATTCGTCCTCCATGACGGCCGACTCCGCGTGCGCGCGCTCCTCGTCCGGCATGAACTCGTCGGCCTTGATGTGCGCGAGGGCCGCGCCGATGAGTGCGTCGGAGTCCGACACCTCCAGCACCAAATCCACTCGAAGTCGTACGTACCGTGATGCATCAGAAGGGTTCATACGACGGAGAGTAAGCCCGCGACAGCCTCGACTTTCCCGCGACCCGCCCCTTTAACTAGCATCTGCGCACACGGCCAATTCGCTGCTTCCGCAAGGGGGATCGCACCGTGTCCGCACGTCGACCTCTGCTCACCGCCCTCGGGGCGACCACCCTCCTCGCCGCCCTCTGGTTCGTCCCGTCGGCGAACGCCACCGCGCCCGGGCTGTCCGCGGGCACCCCGGGCGCGCCCGCCGCGGCCAACACCGGAACCGTCTCGGACGCCGGCACGGACGACGACGGCACCGGCACCGGCACCGGCACGGATACCGGCACTGATACCGGTACGGGGACCATCGCCGGCGCCTCCGACGAGCGCCCCGCCGGCATCACCGTCCTCTCGCTCGCCGACACCGGCAGCATCGACACCACCCCCTACGTGCTGGGCGGCACCCTCTGCCTGGGCCTCGGCGCGGGCTTCGTCGCCTTCTCCGTACGCCGCTCCCGCATCCTCTAGACACGGCGGAAGGGCCGCACCCCCAACGGGGTGCGGCCCTTCGCCCGTTCTCGCTCCCGCTCCGGGTCAGGCGAGGGGGCCGGTCACCGGCTCCACGGCCGCGACGAGCCCGCCCGCGCGGACGAAGGCGTCGGCGGCGGCCAGGTCCGGCGCGAGGAAGCGGTCCGGGCCGGGGCCCTCGACGCCCGCCGCCCGCACCGCCGCGATCGCGGCCTGACTGGCCGGCGCCGGGGTGAGTCCGTGACGCAGCTCGATGGCGCGGGTGGACGCGTACAGCTCGATGGCGATGATCCGCGTCAGGTTGTCGACCGCGGTACGCAGCTTGCGCGCCGCCGACCAGCCCATGGAGACGTGGTCCTCCTGCATGGCGGAGGAGGGGATGGAGTCG
This sequence comes from Streptomyces sp. NPDC033966, assembly GCF_055575955.1. NCBI lineage: Bacteria > Bacillati > Actinomycetota > Actinomycetes > Kitasatosporales > Streptomycetaceae > Streptomyces > Streptomyces sp. NPDC033966. Next base: position 877,734 of record NZ_JBVIRQ010000001.1, read on the forward strand.
GCGGACGCCGGCACGGCGAGCCGCTTCATCTCGCTGACCAGGGCGGCCTGCGTGTACTGGGCGATCATCAGACCGGAGTCGACACCGGCGTCGTCCGCGAGGAACGGCGGCAGGCCGTGCGAGCGGTTCTTGTCGAGCAGACGGTCGGTCCGCCGCTCGGCGATGGAGCCGAGGTCCGCGGCGGCGATGGCCAGGAAGTCCAGTACGTACGCCACGGGCGCGCCGTGGAAGTTGCCGTTGGACTCCACGCGCCCGTCCGGCAGCACGACCGGGTTGTCGACGGCCGAGGCCAGCTCGCGGGAGGCGACGAGGGAGGCGTGCGCCATGGTGTCACGGCCCGCACCGGCGACCTGCGGGGCGCAGCGCACGGAGTAGGCGTCCTGCACGCGCGGCGCGGACTCCTCCTGGAAGTGCCCGGTGAGCCCGGAACCCTTCAGCACGGCGGCCATGTTGGCGGCGGAGGCGCCCTGGCCGGGGTGCGGACGGATGGCGTGCAGCTCGGGCGCGAGCACCTTCTCGGTGCCGAGCAGCGCCTCCAGGGTCAGCGCGGCGGTGATGTCGGCGGACTTGTACAGCGTGTCGAGGTCCGCGAGGGCCATCACCAGCATGCCGAGCATGCCGTCGGTGCCGTTGAGGAGGGCGAGGCCCTCCTTCTCCCGGAGCTCGACGGGCTCGATGCCGTGCTCGGCGAGCAGCTCGCCGGCGGGGCGGACGGTGCCGTCGGGGCCCTCGGCGTCGCCCTCGCCCATGAGCGCGAGTGCGCAGTGGGAGAGCGGCGCGAGGTCGCCGGAGCAGCCGAGGGAGCCGTACTCGTGGACGACGGGGGTGATCCCGGCGTTGAGCAGGTCGGCCATGGTCTGCGCGACCGAGGGCCGCACGCCGGTGTGCCCGGAGGCCACCGTCTTCAGACGCAGGAACATCAGGGCGCGGACGACCTCCCGCTCGACGCGCGGGCCCATGCCGGCGGCGTGCGAACGGACGATGTTGCGCTGGAGCTGCGCGCGCAGCTCGGGGCTGATGTGCCGGGAGGCGAGCGCCCCGAAGCCGGTGGAGACCCCGTAGACGGGCTCGGGCTTGGCGGCGAGCGCGTCGACGATCTCGCGAGCGCGGCCGAGCGCTTCCAGCGCCTCGGCGGACAGCTCGACCCGCGCGTTGCCGCGGGCGACGGCGATGACGTCCTCGGCGGTGGTCCCGGACGTCCCCACCACGACAGTGTGCATATCCATATTCAGCACCCTACGGACTGAATCCCTTCATGTCACCCCTCCATTTCCGACGGGGCTGCGGGGTCACCTCCGGCGCGGGCCGGCCATCTCCCCCTCCACCCCGCGGGGGCGGGTCGGCGGCTGCCCACCCACCCCCGGGTGCGGGGTGGGTGGGGTGGGGGGCGGGGCCCGGGCGGGGCGGTCTCAGGGAGGCTTGGGGGCTTCCCGTCAGTCCCATCGTCCTTCCGGTTCGGGCCGGTCCCTCAAGGGCGCTCCCTTCGGTCGCGTCGCTACGCGATCGCCTTCGGCGACCCTTGACCGACCGACCCGCCCCGGAAAGCCGAAAGACTGCCGGGAAACCCCCAAAAGAACGGCACGGGGCAGGAGAGGAGGGGCGGCCTCGTCAGCGATGAGGCGAGGGGTCAGGCCTTGGCCGGCCGGGCATCCGGGCCCTCAAAAGTCACGTTTCCGCGCCGGGGGCGCGACTAGGCGCACGAGAGGCTGATCAGAGCGACCTGCGGAGCCCCCAGGCGCGCAAGATCGCTACGCGCTTCTCATTTGTCAGCGTCCGACGACCGTCCTGGGCTGATACCCGCACCAAATGACGACCAGAGCAGCGCGGGAAGCGCATGGGCGCGTCAGATCGCTACGCGCTTCTCCCGTCTCGGCGGCCGGCAGCCGTCTTGGGCTGGCCATAGGCCACAGGCAGTCAATTAGCCCCTTTTATGCCCATCTGGGAGGCCGTGGCGAGCGTGGAAGGCCCCCTCTCGGAGTCTGCGGTCGAAAAGGACACTCTCAGACTCCGACAAGCCGTCAAAGGCCCTGTGAGAGGCACCATTCGCCCCTCGAAAGCACCCGATGACCCCTTTCTCACCCATCCCGGCCCCAGACGGCCGTCCGACGCCGAGACGGGAGAAGCGCGTAGCGATTTGCTGCGCCCATCGGCTCCCTGGGCTGCTCTGATCAACCTCTGGTGCGGGTATCAGCCCCGGACGGTCGTCGGACGCCGAGACGACAGGAGCGCGTAGCGATTCGCTGCGCCCGGGGGCTCCGGAGGTCGCTCTGATCAGCCTCTCGTGCGGGTAGTCGCGCCCCCGGCCCGGAATCCGGCATCCACGGGCCCGGATGCCCGGCCGGCCAAGGCCCGACCCGGTCGCCTCATCGCTGAGGGAGCCGCCCCTCCCCTCCTGCCCCGTGACCGTTCTTTTGGGGGCTTCCCGGCAGTCTTTCGGCTTTCCGGGGCGGGACGGGCTGTCAAGGGTCGCCGAAGGCGATCACGAAGTGACGCGACCGAAGGGAGCGCCCTTGACAGGCCGGCACGACACGGAAGGACGATGGGACTGACGGGAAACCCCCAAACCAGCTGCGAGACCGCCCCGCCACGACACCGCCCCCGGTGCCCCACCCCGCCGCCCCCTACTGCCGCCCCCGGAAGCGGCGTCGCTCCCCGCGGCCCTCGCGGGCGGCCGCGGCGTCGGCCAGGCGGACCACCGCCGTGTCGCGGCCCGCGACCACCGGCTCCGCCGATCGGGCCGCCTTCGCCTTGTACTGTGCCGCGTCCGCCAGGCGGAACAGCCGCCGGGAGGACTTCACCGGACCGATCGGGTCGCCCGTGGAGGCGACCCCGCACGCCACCCCCTCGCCCAGCTCCAGCTCGGCGGCCCGCACGCACACCTCCCCGGTCACCCGGACCACCTCGTCCGCCGACGGGCCCGCGCTGACCAGGCAGAACTCGTCCCCGCCCAGCCGTGCGACCAGCGCCCCCGGCAGCATCGCCCCGCACAGGCTCAGCACGGAGCCGAACCGCTCCAGCAGCCGGTCACCCGTCGCGTGCCCCAGGGTGTCGTTGACCCGCTTGAGGCCGTTCAGGTCGCACACCACCAGGCTCACCACCGTCCCGCTGCGCCGGTGCTCCTCCAGAGCCTCGTCCAGCCGCATGTCCACGGCCCGCCGGTTGGCCAGGCCGGTCAGCGGATCCGTGAAGGCGAGGCGGCGGGCCTCCTCCAGGCGCTCGTTCTGCGCGAGCCCGGCCGCCACCACCGAGGCCAGCACCGCCGCGAACTCCGCGTCGTCCTCGTCGAAGTCCGGCAGCCCCTCGTCCCGCGCCACGTACAGCTCGCCCCAGGCCCGCCCGCTGAGCACGATCGGCGCGACCACGCACGTACCGCGCCCGCGCCGGCGCAGGGAGTCCCCGCGCCGCCCGGGGCGGTCGCCGACGGCGCTCTCGACCCAGGCGTGCGGGCCGCCGCCGCCCGCCCAGCGCTCGTGCAGGAACTCGGTGATCTCGGGGAAGTCGTGCACGGGGTAGGACTCGTCCTCGGGGAACTCCTCCTCCCCGGCCCGCCGCTCCCCCTCGTTCACCAGGACCCGCAGCCGCCCCCGCTCGCGCTCCCAGGCCGAGATCGCGGCGAACGAGCCGTCCATCGCCAGCCGGGCGCCCCGCGCGGCCGCCCGGACGCTGTCCCGCGGCGCGCAGGCCGCCGCCATCGCCTGCGCGAGTGCCACGACGGCCCGCAGCCGCCCGTCAACTCCCATCACCCCAGACTAGGGAGTTTTATCCGATTTAGTGACAGTTAGACCTGCTTGGGGTGACCGCAGGTCACCCCAAGCAGGCACCCGAGCAGCCACCAAGCGCAGCTGCCAAGCGCAGGCGCCGGCTACTCCCCCGGCCAGTTCGGCTTGCGCTTCTCGTTGAAGGCCGCCACGCCCTCCGCGCGGTCCCCGGAGAAGGCCACCGTCCGCCAGGCCGCGTCCTCGATCTCCAGCCCCGCCGCCAGGTCCATCCCGTGCCCCAGCCGCAGCGCCCGCTTGGCGGCGCGCAGCCCCACCGGGGAGTTCGCCGCCATCGTCAGCGCCAGCTCCAGGGCCCGCGCACGGTCCCCGCCCGCCGGGGCGACCTCGTCGACCAGGCCCAGGGACAGGGCCTCGGCCGCCTCCACCCGGCGGGCCGTGAAGATGAGCTCCGCCGCCCGCGCCGCACCGACGCGGCGCGGCAGGAGCTGCGTACCGCCGCCGCCGGGGATCACGCCCACCGACACCTCGGGCAGCCCGACCACGGCCGTCCCGTCGGCCACGATCACGTCGCAGGCCAGGGCCAGCTCGAAGCCGCCGCCCAGCGCGTAGCCGTGCACCGCCGCGACCGTCGGCATCGGCAGCTCCAGCACGCCCCCGTACGCGCCCCGGGTGGTGGGCCGCTGCCGGACCAGCTCGGCGTCCGAGAAGGAGTTGCGCTCCTTGAGGTCCGCGCCGACGCAGAACGCGCGCTCATGGGTGGAGGTCAGTACGACGACCCGTACGCCGGGGTCCGCGGCGAGCGCGTCGCACGCGGCGGAAATCGAGCGCGCCATCTCCGTGGAGACCGCGTTCATCGCCTTCGGCCGGTCCAGCACGAGCTCGGCGACCACATCGCCGTCGCCGTGCCGCCGCACCGCCACGAACTCTCCGAAGCGCTGCTCAGACATGCTGCCACCCTCCCGGTTAACGATCGTTACCCGGGGATCTTAGGTGTCCTCCGCGTCAGCGACCAGGGCTCGACGACTCCCAGGCCGCGGACCGGCCGCTGCCACATCGGCTGGAGCGCGAAGCGGTACGCGCCGCCGCCCTCCTCGTTCTCGGCGTCCTTCTCGGACTTCGGCGCGGCGCCCGTCCGGCTCAGCTCCTCGGCCATCGCCCCGTCGACCAGCACCGCGTCCTTCGGGGCTATGGAGGTCAGCCGGCTCGCCAGGTTCACCGTCGTGCCGAAGACGTCGCCCATCCGGGTCGTCACCGTCCCGAAGGCGATCCCGACCCGCAGTTCCGGCATCTGCGGGTCCGCCTCCATGGTCTCGATCAGCCGCAGCGCGATCTCGGCCGCGGTCGCCGCGTCGTCGGCGCAGTACAGCACCTCGTCGCCCAGCGTCTTGATCAGCCGGCCGCCGTGCGCGGCCACCAGGTCCGCCGCCGTCGTCTCGAAGGCCTCGACCAGCTCGCCGAGCTCCTCCTCCTCCAGCCGCCGCGTCAGCCGGGTGAAGCCCACCAGGTCCGCGAAGCCCACGGCGAGGCGCCGGTCGACCATCTCCTCGTCGTCCGCGACCTGCACCACCCGTCCGGTCGCCGCCGCCAGCTGGCGGCGCCAGACGTAGACGAGGAACTCCTCCAGCTCCGGCAGCAGCAGCTCGACCAGCGGGTACGTGACCTCCGTGCGGGTCATGCCCGGCTCGGGCGGCTCCGTCAGCCCCTCGAGGAAGGAATCGATCTGCCATTCGGCCAGCCGGGCGGTGGTCTGCCCGGTGGACCGGGCCACCTGCACCGCCATGGGCTCGCTCAGCAGGCCCGCCTCCACCAGGCCGGCCAGGCGCCGCAGCGCCAGTACGTCGGCCTCCGTCAGGGCCTTGGCCTGGCCGATGTCCGCGAAGCCCATGGCCCGCCAGAACCGGGAGGCCAGCTCCATCGACACACCCGCGCTCCGGGCCGCCTGGAACGGCGTGTACCGCCGCTCGGCGCCCAGGATCAGCTGCTCCAGCCGGATGGCGAGCGGGTCGGCCGTCGGCTGCGCCGCGTGGTCGACCTCGTGGAAGGGCGTGTGCTGGTCCCGCCCGATCGGGGTGCCCGGATTCCCGGAACCGGACGAGGAACCGGACGAGGAACCGGACGGGGACGCGCTGGACGTAGAGTCGTCGACGGTCAAGGGCCGCCTCCTGTCCATTCCGTGCGCGCTGCCGAACCGGGTGATCACCGGGAGGACCGGGATCGCCTAAACCATACGGCAGGTGTGCCGTAGCTCACTCCCCCAGATCCGGCCCCGAAGTGCGAAAGCGCCGCGGCGGTCCGGGGGCGGGCCCCGGACCTCCGGTCCTACCTCACCGACCTCAGGTGCACCACGTCCCCCGCGCCCACCGCCTCACGGGCGTCGTCGGCCGTACGGATGACCAGCCGGCCGTCCGCGTCCAGCGCTTCGGCCGTTCCGGTGAGCTCGCGCCCGCCCGGCAGGTCCGCGCGGACGTGGCGGCCCAGCGTCGCGCAGCCGGCCGCGTACGCCTCCTGCAGGCCGCTGTCGGCGGGGTCGCCGGCCGCGTCGCGCCAGCGGCCGTACCACTCCTCCAAGGACCGCAGCACGGCCTTCAGCAGCGGTTCCCGGTCGGTGACCGCCGCCTTGGCCAGGGCCAGCGACCCGGCCGCCGGTACGGGGAGCTCATCCTCCGTGAGGGTGACGTTGAGGCCGATCCCGAGGACCACCCCGTCCTCGACCCGTTCCGCGAGGATGCCGCCGGCCTTGCGCTCCTCCCCCTCCACGTTCACCAGGAGGTCGTTCGGCCACTTGAGCGCGGTGTCCACTCCCGCGCCCCGCGACAGCCCGGCCGCGGTGGCCACGCCGGCCAGCAGCGGCAGCCACCCCCACCGTTCCTGCGGCACGCCGGCGCCCGGCTTGAACAGCACGGAGAAGAAGAGCCCCGACCGGGGCGGCGCGACCCAGCTGCGGTCCAGCCGCCCGCGCCCGGCCGTCTGCTCCTCGGCGACCAGCACGGCGCCCTCGGGCAGTTCCGCGGCCCGGGCCGCGAGATCGGTGTTGGTGGACCCGGTGGCGGCCACGACCTCCAGGGAGGTCCACAGACCGTCCGGCGTGACGAGCGCCTTGGAGAGCGCGGAGGCGTTCAGGGGCGGGCGGTCCAGGCTCGACCAGCGGCCCGCGCCCGCTCCGGCTGAAGCATCTTGTGGAGTCATGCAACCCAATGTAGGTGTGTCAAACGCCGCACTGCCGAGCGCCATGCCCGCCGATACGCTACGCACCAGTAGCCAGCAGCAGTCAATCAATTGACCAGGCAGTTGACACCACACAGGGAGCCGCGACCCCGATGTCCCAACCCTCAGAGCCGATCGACATGCACACGACCGCGGGCAAGCTCGCGGACCTGCGGCGCCGCGTCGAGGAAGCCACCCATGCAGGTTCCGAACGAGCCGTCGAGAAGCAGCACGCCAAGGGCAAGCTGACGGCACGTGAGCGGGTGGCCCTGCTGCTGGACGAGGGGTCCTTCGTAGAGCTGGACGAGTTCGCCCGGCACCGGTCGACCAACTTCGGTCTGGAGAAGACCCGCCCGTACGGCGACGGCGTCGTCACCGGCTACGGCACGGTGGACGGCCGCCCGGTGGCCGTGTTCTCGCAGGACTTCACCGTCTTCGGCGGTGCCCTCGGCGAGGTCTACGGCCAGAAGATCATCAAGGTGATGGACTTCGCCCTGAAGACCGGCTGCCCGGTCGTCGGGATCAACGACTCCGGCGGCGCCCGCATCCAGGAGGGCGTCAGCGCGCTGGGCATGTACGGCGAGATCTTCCGCCGCAACGTGCACGCCTCGGGCGTGATCCCGCAGATCAGCCTGGTCGTGGGGCCCTGCGCCGGCGGCGCCGTGTACTCCCCGGCCATCACCGACTTCACGGTCATGGTCGACCAGACCTCGCACATGTTCATCACCGGCCCGGACGTCATCAAGACGGTCACCGGCGAGGACGTCGGCTTCGAGGAGCTGGGCGGTGCGCGCACCCACAACTCCACCTCGGGCGTGGCGCACCACATGGCGGGCGACGAGAAGGACGCCATCGAGTACGTGAAGTCACTGCTCGCGTACCTGCCGTCGAACAACCTGTCCGAGCCGCCCGCCTTCCCCGAGGAGGCGGACACCGAGGTCTCCGGCACGGACCTGGAACTCGACGTCCTGATCCCGGACAGTGCGAACCAGCCGTACGACATGCACACTGTCATTGAGCACGTGCTGGACGACGCGGAGTTCCTGGAGACCCAGTCCCTGTTCGCGCCGAACATCCTCACCGGCTTCGGCCGGGTCGAGGGGCACCCGGTGGGCGTCGTCGCCAACCAGCCGATGCAGTTCGCCGGCTGCCTGGACATCGACGCCTCCGAGAAGGCCGCGCGGTTCGTCCGGACGTGCGACGCCTTCAACATCCCGGTGCTGACGTTCGTCGACGTCCCGGGCTTTCTGCCCGGCACCGACCAGGAGTACAACGGAATCATCCGGCGCGGCGCGAAGCTGATCTACGCGTACGCCGAGGCCACCGTCCCCCTCATCACCGTCATCACGCGCAAGGCCTTCGGCGGCGCCTACGACGTCATGGGCTCCAAGCACCTCGGCGCGGACCTGAACCTGGCCTGGCCGACCGCCCAGATCGCCGTCATGGGCGCGCAGGGCGCGGTGAACATCCTGCACCGGCGCACCATCGCCGAGGCCGCTCCGGAGGAGGTGGAGGAGACCAGGGCACGGCTCATCACCGAGTACGAGGACACCCTGCTCAACCCCTACACCGCCGCCGAGCGCGGTTACATCGACGCGGTGACCATGCCGTCCGAGACCCGCGCCCACGTGGTGAAGGGGCTGCGGCAGCTGCGTACGAAGCGGGAGTCGCTTCCCCCGAAGAAGCACGGCAACATCCCCCTCTAGGCCCTCCAGGAGGACTCTGTGGTGATCAAGGTCGTCAAGGGCAACCCGACCCCCGAGGAGCTGGCCGCCGCACTGGCGGTGGTCCAAGCGCGCGCGGCGGCGCTGGCCTCGGCCCCGTCGGGCGCGCCCCGGATCCCGGACGAGTGGGCCTCGCCGAGCCGGGTGGCCCGGCGGCGCCAGATGCTGCCCGGGCCGCGCGCGTGGGGCCGTACGTACTGGCCCGGACGGGGCTGAGCCCCGCGTTCCGGAAGATGGCGCGAACGGACGGTGGCGCCTGAGTACCCGTACTCAGGCGCCACCGGCGTACCGGGGCCAGGATCGGAGCATGCTCTGGTCAGACCCGAAGAACGAGCCCCCGAAGGACATGCGCGACGCCCAGGCGATGCTCCGGCGGATGCTCGTGGTCCTCGTACTGGCGATGGTGATCGCGGTGTACGTCCTCGGCGTGCCCCCGTTCTAGGCCGTCTTGTGGGGCAGGCCGGGAGCCGGTCCCGGCGGCCGCCCTACGATGGCCCCCATGACCGTACGCACGCTCGTCCTCGCCTCCGCCTCGCCCGCCCGGCTGAACCTGCTGCGGCAGGCCGGGCTCGCCCCGCACGTGATCGTCAGCGGCTTCGACGAGGACACCCTGAACCACGACGACCCGGCCGGCCTGGCGCTGGCCCTGGCCGAGGCCAAGGCGGGCGTGGTGGCGGGCCTGGAGGAGGCCGCGGGCGCCCTGGTGATCGGCTGCGACTCCGTGCTGGAGCTGGACGGCGAGGCGCTCGGCAAGCCGGCCGACGCGGCCGACGCCACGGCCCGCTGGAAGTCGATGCGCGGCCGGGCCGGGGTGCTGCGCACGGGCCACTGCGTGATCGACACGGCCACCGGCCGTCAGGTCTCGGCGACGGCCTCCACGACGGTCCGCTTCGGCGAGCCGACGGACGCGGAGGTGGCGGCGTACGTGGCCAGCGGCGAGCCGCTGCACGTGGCCGGGGCGTTCACCCTGGACGGCCTGTCGGCGCCGTTCATCGACGGCATCGACGGGGACCCGGGCAACGTCATCGGGCTGTCGCTGCCGCTGCTGCGCTCGCTGCTGGGCGAACTGGACGTGTCCATCACGGACTTGTGGGCCTGAGGCTCCCACCGGGCTGTCCGGCGGGCCCGGCCGCCGGCCCGGCGTAGAGCATCAGGGTCAGCACGAGCAGGCACAGGATCGCCGACGTCGCCGCGAAGGCGGCCCAGCCGACGAGTCCCACGGCGAGGGCACCGAGCACCCCGTGGGTGACGGCGGCGGCGACGAGCACGATGCGGGCGGGGCGGCCCGGCGGGCGGTCGCGCAGGGCGGCGACGGCGGCCAGGACGGCACACAGCAGGAGGAAGGCGCCCAGGCCGGCACCCATCCCGTATGTCGCCATGGACATGACAGACGGATCCATGCCCGCGACGGACATCGACTGGGCTTCCGTCGCCCGGCCCAGCACGACGTGGACGAGCACGAGCACGGCGGCCTCCACGACGAGTGCGATCGCGGCCACCCCCGCCACGAGTCTGCGCAGCACGACGCCCCCATCCCTCCCACGCCACAAGCGTGTTCGACGCCTGGGAGGCTACTAACGAGTAAACCTTCGGACAAGAGTCCGGGCCCCCATCGTTACGGGAAAGGGTGCGCGGGCCGCCGTGACGGCCCTCACTCAAAGAATGCCTAGGCTGTTCGTAGGGACTCCACAAAGAATCGGCGGGGGCCGATGACCCGCCGGACAGAGACCTTCCCCTCCCAACAGGGTTACTGTGCAGTCGGGGATCTCCCTGACCTGGGGCGACACACGGGCTTTCAGACTCAAGGGGCACTCGAATAACACTCTGTGTGGGCAAGGTCACCATTGGGGAAGGGTCGTAAGGCCGTGTCGACTGTCCCTAAACTCAGCTTGTTTCAAGGAGGGAGCCATCGTGCGCAAGGTGCTCATCGCCAACCGTGGCGAAATCGCTGTCCGCGTTGCTCGGGCCTGCCGGGATGCCGGAATCGCTAGCGTAGCCGTCTACGCCGATCCGGACCGGGATGCCCTGCACGTCCGCGCGGCAGACGAAGCTTTCGCGTTGGGCGGTGACACCCCGGCAGCCAGCTACCTCGACATCGCGAAGGTCCTGCAGGCCGCCGCGGACTCCGGTGCGGACGCCATCCACCCCGGATACGGCTTCCTCTCCGAGAACGCCGACTTCGCCCAGGCCGTGCTCGACGCCGGACTGACCTGGATCGGCCCGCCGCCGCAGGCCATCCGCGACCTCGGCGACAAGGTGGCCGCCCGCCACATCGCCCAGCGCGCCGGGGCCCCCCTCGTCGCGGGCACCCCCGACCCCGTCTCCGGGGCCGACGAGGTCGTCGCCTTCGCCAAGGAGCACGGCCTGCCCATCGCCATCAAGGCCGCCTTCGGCGGTGGCGGCCGCGGCCTCAAGGTCGCCCGCAACCTCGAAGAGGTTCCGGAGCTCTACGAGTCCGCCGTGCGCGAGGCCGTGGCCGCCTTCGGCCGCGGCGAGTGCTTCGTCGAGCGCTACCTCGACAGGCCGCGCCACGTCGAGACCCAGTGCCTCGCGGACTCGCACGGCAACGTGGTCGTCGTCTCCACCCGCGACTGCTCGCTCCAGCGCCGTCACCAGAAGCTCGTGGAGGAGGCCCCGGCCCCCTTCCTGACGGAAGCCCAGAACGCCGAGCTCTACGCCGCGTCCAAGGCCATCCTCAAGGAGGCCGGCTACGTCGGCGCGGGCACCGTCGAGTTCCTCGTCGGCACCGACGGCACCATCTCCTTCCTCGAGGTCAACACCCGCCTCCAGGTCGAGCACCCGGTGACCGAGGAGGTCGCCGGCATCGACCTGGTCCGCGAGATGTTCCGCATCGCCGACGGCGAGGAGCTCGGCTACGGGGACCCGGAGCTGCGCGGCCACTCCTTCGAGTTCCGCATCAACGGCGAGGACCCGGGCCGGAACTTCCTGCCCGCCCCCGGCACCGTCACCCTCTTCGCCCCGCCGACCGGCCCCGGCGTCCGCCTGGACGCGGGCGTGGAGACCGGCTCGGTCATCGGCCCCGCCTGGGACTCGCTGCTCGCGAAGCTGATCGTCACCGGCGCCACCCGCGAGCAGGCCCTCCAGCGTGCCGCGCGCGCCCTGGCGGAGTTCAACGTGGAGGGCATGGCCACCGCCATCCCCTTCCACCGCGCGGTCGTCGCCGACCCGGCCTTCGCCCCGGCCGACGGCACCCCGTTCAAGGTCCACACCCGCTGGATCGAGACGGAATTCGTCAACGAGATCAAGGCCTTCGCCGCTCCGGCGGCCGAGGAGACCGAGGACGAGCCGGGCCGCGAGACGGTCGTCGTCGAGGTCGGCGGCAAGCGCCTGGAGGTCTCCCTCCCGTCCTCGCTGGGCATGACCCTGGCCCGCACGGCCGCCGCCGGCGGTGCCAAGCCGAAGCGCCGCGCCGCCAAGAAGTCCGGCCCGGCCGCCTCCGGCGACACCCTCGCGTCGCCGATGCAGGGCACGATCGTCAAGGTCGCGGTCGAGGAGGGCCAGCAGGTCAACGAGGGCGACCTGGTCGTCGTCCTGGAGGCGATGAAGATGGAGCAGCCGCTGAACGCGCACCGCTCCGGCACCATCGTCGGCCTCACCGCCGAAGTCGGCGCCTCCCTCACCTCGGGCGCCACGATCTGCGAGATCAAGGACTGACGCCCCGGCTCAACGCGAAGGCCCCCGCCCGGAACCCCGGGCGGGGGCCTTCGCGCATCCCGGCGCACTGCCGCAGCCTCCGGCCGGTGTCCGACGGGCCGCCCTGGCGGGACCGCCCGGCAGGACCTCGGGGGGACCGAGCGGCAGGGGGTGTCTGGTGGATCAGGGCCGGGCCCGGGCCGCCTGGCACCCCCTAGCGACGCCGCATGTCCGCGACCCGCGCCCGCTCCCCGGCCTGCTGCTCCAGCAGCGACGCGGGGGCGCTGCGCAGCGGCGCGGGGGGCCCGCCGCGCCGCTGGACCGGCAGCGGGGACTCCCGCCGCGGCCTGCGCCCCGGCATGCCCTCCCCGGCGCCCCCGTGCCCCCCGGCCACCGGCGCCGAACCCGCCACGGTGATCTGCACGCCCTGGTCGGCCAGCGCCTGGAGCTCCGTCGCGGCCCGTTCGTCGTGCTGCGGGGGCTCGTCCGTCACCAGCCGCGTCATCACATCGGTCGGCACGGTCTGGAACATCGTGTCCGTGCCGAGCTTCGTGTGGTCGGCCAGTACGACGACCTCCGCCGCCGCCTGCACCAGCGCCCGGTCCACGCTCGCGGAGAGCATGTTGGAGGTGGAGAGCCCGCGCTCGGCGGTCAGGCCGCTCCCGGACAGGAAGGCCCGGGAGACCCGCAGCCCCTGGAGGGACTGTTCGGCGCCGCTGCCCACGAGGGCGTAGTTGGAACCGCGCAGCGTGCCGCCGGTCATCACCACCTCCACCCGGTTGGCGTGCGCCAGCGCCTGGGCGACGAGCAGCGAGTTGGTGACGACGGTCAGACCGGGCACCCGCGCGAGCCGGCGGGCCAGCTCCTGCGTCGTGGTACCCGCACCGACGACGACGGCCTCGCCTTCTTCGACGAGGCCGGCCGCGACATCGGCGATGGCGGTCTTCTCCGCCGCGGCGAGATGGGACTTTTGCGGAAAGCCGGACTCCCGCGTGAAACCGCCCGGCAAGACCGCACCGCCGTGTCGGCGGTCGAGGAGTCCTTCTGCCTCCAGTGCCCGCACGTCCCGCCGTACGGTCACTTCGGAGGTCTGGACGACACGGGCGAGCTCACGGAGCGATACCGCACCGTTGGCCCGCACCATTTCGAGGATCAATTGGCGACGTTCAGCAGCGAACACGAAACTGACAGTAACCCCAACGACCGTCTGCTTTCAGCTCTTTGCACCGGAATACCGAAGTTGTCCATACGGTCGCCCGGCAAGTGGTATACGCGGCGGGCCCGCTGCCGGCCCCCCGTCACCACGCACCCTCGCCCCACCTCGGCTTCCGCCCCAACCCGCGTACGGGAAGGGGCGGTTGAGCCACGGGACGGGGCGCCCTACGCCTCGCCGCCCGCCTTGCGGGTGTGCAACTGGCGGGCCACTTCGGCGATCGAACCGGACAGCGAGGGGTACACGGTGAACGCGTTTGCGATCTGCTCGACGGTCAGGTTGTTGTCGACCGCGATCGAGATGGGGTGGATCAGCTCGCTCGCGCGCGGCGAGACGACGACGCCGCCCACCACGATCCCGGTGCCCGGGCGGCAGAACATCTTCACGAACCCGTCCCGGATGCCCTGCATCTTGGCGCGCGGGTTGCGCAGCAGCGGCAGCTTCACCACACGGGCGTCGATCTTGCCGGCGTCCACGTCGGCCTGGGTGTAGCCGACGGTGGCGATCTCGGGGTCGGTGAAGACGTTCGAGGAGACCGTCTTCAGGTTCAGCGGGGCCACCGCGTCGCCGAGGAAGTGGTACATCGCGATGCGGCCCTGCATGGCGGCGACGGAGGCGAGCGCGAAGATCCCGGTCACGTCACCGGCCGCGTACACGCCCGGCGAGGACGTACGCGACACCCTGTCGGTCCAGATGTGCCCGGACTCCTTGAGCCGGACCCCGGACTCCTCCAGGTTCATGTCCTTGGTGTTCGGGATCGCGCCGACCGCCATCAGGCAGTGGGTGCCCGTGATCACGCGGCCGTCGGAGAGGGTGACCTCGACCCGGTCGCCGACCCGCTTGGCGGACTCGGCGCGCGAACGGCCGATCACGTTCATGCCGCGGCGGCGGAAGACGTCCTCCAGCACGGCGGCCGCGTCCGGGTCCTCACCCGGGAGCACGCGGTCGCGCGAGGACACCAGCGTCACCCGGGAGCCCAGCGCCTGGTACGCGCCGGCGAACTCGGCACCGGTCACACCGGAGCCGACCACGATCAGCTCCTCGGGGAGCTCCTCCAGGTCGTAGACCTGGGTCCAGTTCAGGATGCGCTCCCCGTCGGGCATCGCGTCCGGGATCTCGCGGGGGGTGCCGCCCGTGGCGATCAGCACGGCGTCGGCGGTGAGGATCGTCTCCGTGCCGTCGGCGGCGGTGACGATGACGTCCCGCGTGCCGTCGATGCCCTGCGGACCGCCGAGCTTGCCGCGGCCGCGCATGACGCGGGCGCCGGCCCGGGTCACGGACGCGGTGATGTCGTGGGACTGGGCCAGCGCGAGGCGCTTCACGCGCCGGTTCACCTTGCCGAGGTCCACGCCGACGACGCGCGCGGCCTGCTCGATGTGCGGGGTGTCGTCCGCGACGACGATGCCCAGCTCCTCGTACGACGAGTCGAAGGTCGTCATGACCTCTGCGGTCGCGATGAGGGTCTTCGAGGGCACGCAGTCGGTCAGCACCGACGCCCCGCCCAGGCCGTCGCAGTCGACGACGGTCACCTCCGCGCCGAGCTGGGCCCCCACCAGGGCTGCCTCATACCCGCCGGGTCCGCCGCCGATGATCACGATCCGGGTCACGAAAAGTCCGCCTCACGTCTACCCGGCCGGCTGCCGCCCCGGCCGGTGTTCCGGGGGTTCTCCCCGGGGGATGCATTCCGTGCCCCATTGTCCCGCACGCTTCAAGGTGCTCGCACCATCCGGACACGCGTGCCGGGGCGACCCTCCCGTACCCTCGACCTCATGTCGCTCTACGCCGCGTACGCCGGCAACCTCGACCCGCGGCTGATGACGCGCCGCGCTCCCCATTCGCCGCTGCGCGGAACGGGCTGGATCAACGACTGGCGGCTGACCTTCGGCGGCGAGCAGATGGGCTGGGAGGGCGCCCTCGCCACCGTCGTGGAGGCCCCGCGCCAGCAGGTCTTCGTCGCGCTGTACGACATCGCCCCGCTGGACGAGGACTCCATGGACCGCTGGGAGGGTGTCGGCCTCGACATCTACCGCCGCATGCGGATCCGCGTCCACACCCTGGACGGCGAGGAGGCGGCGTGGTGCTACGTCCTCAACGGCTACGAGGGCGGCCTGCCGTCGGCGCGCTACCTGGGCGAGATCGCGGACGCCGCCGAGTCGGCGGGCGCTCCGCACGACTACGTCATGGAACTCCGCAAGCGCCCCTGCTGAGGCCCCGGTCCCGCCCGCGCGGGCGGAGGGGGACGATTCGGCGGAAACGACAAGGCAACGATCCGAACACCGTGAGCTGCGCCATCTACGCGCGTAGGCGATAAGCGGTTACGCTCGTCTGCGTGAACGCATCTGTTACCGACCCCTTCGCCGACGCCGCCGCCGCCGCCGCCCGCCTCCGCGAGCTCACCGGCGTCGAATCCCACGATGTCGCCCTCGTCATGGGCTCCGGCTGGGCCCCCGCCGCAGAGGCGCTCGGCGCCCCCGAGTCCGAGTTCCTCGTCACCGAGCTGCCCGGCTTCCCCCCCGCCGCCGTCCAGGGCCACGGCGGCAAGATCCGCTCGTACAAGATCGGCGACAAGCGCGCCCTGGTCTTCCTCGGCCGGACCCACTTCTACGAGGGCCGCGGAGTCGCCGCCGTCGCCCACGGCGTGCGCACCGCCGTCGCCGCCGGCTGCAAGACCGTCGTCCTGACCAACGGCTGCGGCGGCCTCCGCCAGGGCATGACGCCCGGCCAGCCGGTCCTGATCAGCGACCACCTCAACCTGACGGCCACCTCGCCGATCGTCGGCGCGAACTTCGTCGACCTCACCGACCTGTACTCCCCGCGCCTGCGCGCGATGTGCAAGGAGATCGACGAGACCCTCGAAGAGGGCGTCTACGTCCAGTTCCCCGGCCCGCACTACGAGACCCCGGCCGAGATCAACATGATCCGCGTCATGGGCGCCGACCTGGTCGGCATGTCCACCGTGCTGGAGGCCATCGCCGCCCGCGAGGCCGGCGCCGAGGTGCTCGGCATCTCCCTGGTCACCAACCTGGCCGCGGGCCTGTCCGGCGAGCCGCTGAACCACGAAGAGGTCCTCCAGGCCGGCCGCGACTCCGCCGCCCGCATGGGAACGCTGCTGACGCAGGTCCTCGACCGCATCTGATCGACACGATCGACACGCGACGATCTACATCGACGACGTACGAGAGGTAAGGCGGAAGCAGTGCAGGAACAGGACGACCTCCTCACCCGGGCCCGGGCCTGGCTGGCCGAGGACCCCGACCCGGAGACGGCGGCGGAGCTCGCGGCCCTGATCGACGCGAACGACACGGCCGAGCTCGCGGACCGCTTCTCCGGCACGCTCCAGTTCGGCACCGCCGGACTGCGCGGCGAGATCGGCGCCGGTCCGATGCGGATGAACCGTTCCGTGGTCATCCGCGCCGCGGCGGGCCTCGCGGCCTACCTGAAGGCCCAGGGCCACGACGGCGGCCTCGTCGTCGTCGGCTACGACGCGCGCTACAAGTCGGCGGACTTCGCCCGCGACACCGCCGCCGTGATGACCGGCGCCGGACTGCGCGCGGCCGTCCTGCCCCGCCCGCTGCCGACGCCCGTCCTCGCGTACGCCATAAGGCACCTCGGCGCCGTCGCCGGCGTCGAGGTGACCGCGAGCCACAACCCTCCCCGGGACAACGGCTACAAGGTCTACCTCGGCGACGGCTCGCAGATCGTGTCCCCCGCGGACACCGAGATCGCGGCGCAGATCGCGGCCGTCGGCGCGCTGGCCGAGGTACCGCAGCCCTCCGACGGCTGGCTGCAGCTCGACGAGGAGGTCCTGGAGGCCTACCTGACCCGCACGGACGCCGTCCTGACCCCCGGCTCCCCCCGGGGCGCGCGGACCGTCTACACGGCCATGCACGGCGTCGGCAAGGACGTCGTCCTGGCCGCCTTCGCCCGGCACGGCTTCCCCGACCCGGTGCTCGTCGCCGAGCAGGCCGAACCGGACCCGGCGTTCCCGACGGTCGCCTTCCCCAACCCGGAGGAGCCGGGCGCCATGGACCTGGCCTTCGCGAAGGCCGCCGAGGTCCAGCCGGACATCGTCATCGCCAACGACCCGGACGCCGACCGCTGCGCGGTCGCCGTCCCGGACAACGGCGGCTGGCGCATGCTGCGCGGCGACGAGGTCGGCGCGCTCCTGGCGGCCCACCTGGTCCACAAGGGCGCCCGCGGCGTCTTCGCCGAGTCGATCGTCTCCTCCTCCCTGCTCGGGCGGATCGCGGAGGCCGCCGGCGTCGGCTACGAGGAGACCCTCACCGGCTTCAAGTGGATCGCCCGCGTCGAGGGCCTGCGCTACGGCTACGAGGAAGCCCTCGGCTACTGCGTGGACCCCGAGGGCGTCCGCGACAAGGACGGCATCACCGCCGCCCTGCTGGTCGCCGAGCTGGCCTCGGTGCTCAAGGAGCAGGGCCGCACCCTGACCGACCTGCTGGACGACCTGGCGATGGCCCACGGCCTGCACCACACCGACCAGCTGTCGGTCCGCGTCTCCGACCTGTCGGTCATCGCCAACGCCATGGCCCAGCTGCGCGCCGAGCCCCCGGCCTCCCTGGCGGGCCTGCGCGTGGACTCGGCGGAGGACCTCTCGGTCGGCTCGGCCGCCCTCCCGCCCACGGACGGCCTGCGCTACTACCTGGACGGCGACTACAAGGCCCGCGTGATCTGCCGCCCGTCCGGCACGGAGCCCAAGCTCAAGTGCTACCTGGAGGTGGTCGTCCCGGTCGCCGAAGCCTCCGACCTCGCGAGCGCCCGCACCCGCGGCCAGGAGATCCTGGACGCGATCAAGAAGGACCTCTCGGCGGCGATGGGCCTCTGACCCAGGCCGGCCCTGTCGACGGCCCCCCGCAGCCCAGGCTGCGGGGGGCCGTCGGCGTCGGGGGGCTGCGCGTACGGGGCGCGCTGTACGTGGTTTGCCGCGCGGGCCCGCTACCTCCCCCTCGACCCCCCGGGGCCGGCCGGTGGTTGCCCACCCGCCCCCTCGTCTGCGGGCCGGTGGGCCGGGGGGCGGTATCCCCCGGGTCGGGATCAGAGAAGCTTTGGGGGTTTCCCGTCAGTCCCATCGTCCTTCCGGTTCGGGCCGGTCCCTCAAGAGCGCTCCTTCGTCGCGTCGCTACGCGATGTCGCTTCGCTCCACTCTTGACCGACCGACCCGCCCCGGAAAGCCGAAAGACTGCCGGGAAACCCCCAAAAGAACGGCACGGGGCAGGAGGAGAGGGGCGGCCGTGTCAGCGATGAGGCGACCAGGCCGGGCGTCGGCCGGCCGGCATCCGGGCCCGTGAATGCCGGATTCGGGGCCGGGGGCGCGACTATGCGCACGAGAGGCTGATCAGAGCGACCTCCGGAGCCCCCAGGCGCAGCAAATCGCTACGCGCTCCTGTCATCTCGGCGTCCGGCGACCGTCCTGGGCTGATACCCGCACCAGATGCTCATCAGAAGCCTCTCCGAACCCGACAGGTCGCCGAGGCGCCATCTACGACATGTGGGAGGAAGATGAGCACGTCGTCGACGCCACGTCCGCACTGTAGCTCGGCGAAGGCGTCGACGGGCGGCCGTACGTGTGCGCCGAGTGGCGCCACGACTCCCGCGCTGCGCACCGGCAGACGACCGACGTCCAGTACTCCGCGGCCCTGCGCAAGTGGTCGCCGAGCTGGGCGTTCGGCCCGAGTGGACGTTCGACGACCCGAGCGCGGCGTCGTTCATCACGCAGTTGTGGGCCGACTCCTACGAGGGCGTCGCCCGCGCCTCGAACGAAGTGGTCGCCGACCACAGCTGTGACGCCCTGCGCTACGTCGTCCACTCCACCGCCCATGAGTGGCGACACCTTCTGACTGCTCCACCACGAGCCCGGGCATGACGAGGGCGCCGACGCTGGTGAGGCGAAGAAGTCAGCGGACAGCCAGCCAGATGGCCGCAAGTGAGGCGACCAAGCCGGCGTGGGAGATGACGCAGAACACCCAATCCATGAAGCCCATGCGCCATCGGCTACGGGCCAGCAGCCGCCACTCGTAGGCCATGGAGCCTACGGCGAGGAGCAACAGCGGCGCCCACAGCAGGGCCCACCAGGACCAAACATCGGCGAAGCGGATTACAAGGCACAGCACGCCAAGAAGTGCCGCTGTCAGAAACCATCCAGGCTTCTCTTCCTTGGCGTCGCGCGATAAAGCTGGCGAGGCGTCCATGGAATGCCCTCCCGGGTTCACTGGAGACAAGGACAAGAGGGGTCGTGCCGCATCTGCGGTTGCCGCACGACCCCACCGTTCAATCCGATCTCACCTTAGCCGCTACTGGAACAGCTCCCAGATCATGTAGAGATTGCCGCCGACGTTCGCGGCAGTCAGAGGAGCCTTCCAGTACCAGGCCAGGCCGTCGTACCACGCCTTGAAGTCGCTGTACTTTCCGGCGACGGCCTTCGCGAAGCCCGGCACCTTCTTGAGCAGGTTGATGAGAGGGTCGAGCTTGCCGGCGGCGGCCGCCTCGCCGTTGGCGATCGCCTGGAGCTCGGCGCGGTCGGCTGCGCTGTGCTCGATCGGGGAGTTCAGCAGGGCGGTGGCCAGCGATCGGACCGCCTGCTTCTGCTCCTGCGTCGTCGCGGTGATGGACAGGGGGGCAGGGGCGGTACTCGCCTGCGCCGCAGTACCGCCGAGGCCGATGGCCAGTGCCGCAAGAACTGCGACGCCACTGATGCGCGCGATGTTGCGCTTCACGTATTCTTCCTTTGCGTCATGCACAAAGGGGTGCGAATGGTCTTGTCCACCCGCCCAGTTGAGCCGGTTGGCGACAGCCGGTGCGTGTTTCATGAACCTAACGCAGCCATCTGATCCCGCCCAAAGAATTACCGGCACGACTCAGATCACAGCCTGTGTTTCGGTCATGTGTTCCGATTCGGAAAGCCGTATCCTCCGCCGCTGACAGCACGCCTCAACAGCGGCGATCTTCAGGCGTGTCCGCCGCCTCCACCCTCCACGCCTTCTCGCAGACGTCTTGAATTATCAGCGGCTGTCGGCGCGTCACGTGTCAGCTCCCCGGAACCGAACTTCCCGCTCAGAGGCCATGCCCCGATGGTAGGGAGCGGAAGGCGAATCCGACTGTCAGACGCCGAGACCAGAGAAGCGCGTAGCGATCTCACGCGCCTGTCCGCTCCCTGAGCTGCTCTGATCAACCTCTGGTGCGGGTATCAGCCCCGGACGGTCGTCGGACGCTGAGACGACGGGAGCGCGTAGCGATCTGGCGCGCCTGGGTGCTCCGCAGGTCGCTCTGATCAACCTCTCGTGCGCATAGCCGCGCCCCGGCCCGGGATCCGGCATCCACGGGGCCGGATGCCCGGCCGGCCGACGCCCGGCCCCGTCGCCTCATCGCTGACACGGCCGTTCCTGCTCCTCTGGACCGTGCCGTTCTTTTGGGGGCTTCCCGGCAGTCTTTCGGCTTTCCGGGGCGGGTCGGTCGGTCAAGAGTGGAGCGAAGCGACATCGCGTAGCGACGCGACGAAGGAGCGCTCTTGAGGGACCGGCCCGACACGGAAGGACGATGGGACTGACGGGAAACCCCCAACCCAACCCTGAGACCGCCCAAGGGGATCCCGCCCCCACCCCACCGGCCCGCAGACAAGGGGGCGGGTGGGCAGCCACCGCCCGGCCCCCCACCCCTCGAGGGGGAGATAGCCGGCCCGCGCCGCAATCCGCGTACGCCGCCCCTACGACGCCGAAGGCGACGGCGTCGGGCTGGCCAGGTCGCCCAGGGTGGGGACCGACTCCGGCCGCGACCGGACCTCGTCCGTGCACTCCCATGCGCGGGGCGGGTCGGCGTTCGGGCCACCGAGGACCACCGGGCCCGGGCCGGCCGAGACGGCGTCGCTCGCCGACAGGGTGCAGACGATCTGCGCCAGTGCCACCGGCGGCAGGTCCTCCGGCTTGCGGCTGAGCCGCAGCGTTCCCGCCGGGTCGCCGGGGCGGGCCGGGGACGCCGACAGCTGGTCGGGGACGCTGGTGGTGAAGCCGCCGTCGCGTTCCTCCGCCGACGGGCTCCGTTCCAGTTCCTCCAGGAGCGCCTGCGCGACCAGTACGACGGGCTCCCGCGAGGCGCGCTTCTCGGGGACCGGGACGGTCCGTTCCACGCCCACCAGCTGCGATCCGCACACCAGCTCCACCGTGGCCCGGAAGCCCTGGACCCCGCTCTGGCCCGCCGGCTGACCGGCGGTCTCGCAGGACACCCGGGACGGGGCCGCGCCCACGTCGACCGGGACGGTCGTGGCACGGATGCCGCATCCGGACAGGCCGGACAGGAGGGCCGCGCCCACGGCCAGCGTCGCAGTCCTACGCTTCCACGCCGTCACCGGCGATCACCGCCCCCACGTCCATCGGAAGCCGCAGCGTGAACACGGCCCCGCCTTCCGGCCCGTTCGCGGCCGTGATGTCTCCGCCGTGAATATGGGCGTTCTCCATCGCGATCGACAGGCCGAGCCCGCTGCCGTCCGACTTGGGCCGGGACGCGCTCGCCTTGTAGAAGCGGTCGAAGACGTGCGGCAGCACTTCCTCGGGGATGCCCGGGCCGTTGTCCCTGACCGCGATGACCAGCCACTCCCCCTCCACGCGCACCGACACCCGCACCGGCGAGCCGCCGTGCTTGAGGGCGTTGCCGATGAGGTTGGCGAGGATGACGTCGAGCCTGCGCGGGTCGAGGCGCGCCACGATCCCGCGTCCGGCGTCGAGTTCGACGGCGTCGAGCCAGGCGCGGGCGTCGATGCAGGCGGTGACCTGGTCGGCGACGTTGACGTCGTCCAGGACCAGCCGGGCGGTTCCCGCGTCGAAGCGGGTGACCTCCATCAGGTTCTCCACCAGGTCGTTCAGCCGCCGCGTCTCGCTCACCACCAGAGCCACCGCCGGGGCGATCATCGGGTCGAGGTCCTCGACCTCCTCCTCCAGCACCTCGGCGACCGCCGTCAGTGCCGTCAGCGGCGTGCGCAGTTCGTGCGACATGTCCGCCACGAAGCGCCGGCTGGCCTCTTCGCGGGCGCTCATGTCGGCGACCTTCTTCTCCAGTGCCTCCGCCGTCCGGTTGAAGGTCCGGGACAGGTCGGCCAGTTCGTCGGTCCCCGACACGTCGAGCCGGTGGTCCAGCTCGCCCTCGCCGAGGCGTCGTGCCGCGTCCCCGAGGCGCTGTACGGGCTTCAGGACGGTCCGTGCCGCGCCCTGCGCGAGCAGTGCCGAGCCGAGCAGCGCGAGTCCGGTGGCGATGGTCAGCGACCAGCCCAGGGCGTTGAGGTCGTCCCGTTCGGTGGCGAGCGACTTGTACATGTAGCCGGTGGGGCCGCCGCCGACGATGCGGGTGCCGCCGACCAGGTAGGGGTTGCCCTGGGGCTTCGTCCGCTGCCAGTACATGTGGTACTCGGCGTCGTTGGCGGCGGTGGTCTTCTGCCGGTCGTTGACGGCGTACTGGAGGGACTTCGGTACGTCGTTCAGCCCGAACGGGACCGCGCCGGCGGCGCCGATGACCTTGCGGCCGTCCTTGCGTTCGTGGACGAGGAGCACGCTGTACCCGGGGCTGCTGCCCGCCATCAGCTCGGCGGTGCGCTGTATCTCCTCGGGTTTCGGGTCGGCGGGCAGTGCCGCGGCCCGGTTCTGCATCTCCTGGCGGAAGTCGCCGAGGGCCGCGTCCTGGGTACGGGTGAGCACGGCCTCGCGGTTGAGCCAGTACGCGATGCCGGACGCGGAGACCGCGGCCACCAGCGCGACCAGCGCGAACACCACGAGCAGGCGCAGCCGCAGGCTGGTCCAGCGCCGGCCCGCGAACACGGCCTTGGTCACTGCGGGGAGTCCAGCCGGTAGCCGACACCCCGGACGGTACGGATCAGCGTGGGCGAGGAGGGGATCTCCTCGACCTTGGCGCGCAGCCGCTGCACGCAGGCGTCGACGAGCCGCGAGTCACCGAGGTAGTCGTGCTCCCACACCAGCCGCAGCAGCTGCTGGCGGGAGAGCGCCTGGCCGGGCCGGCGGCTGAGTTCCAGGAGGAGCCGCAGCTCGGTCGGGGTGAGCTGGAGGTCTTCGCCGTTCTTCGTCACGGTCATGGCGGCCCGGTCGATGACCAGGGACCCGAACGTGGCGGAGTCGCTCGCCTCGCGCTCGCCGCGGCGCAGCACGGCGCGGATGCGCGCGTCGAGCACGCGGCCCTGGACGGGTTTGACGACGTAGTCGTCGGCTCCGGATTCCAGGCCGACGACGACATCGATGTCGTCGCTGCGCGCGGTGAGCAGGATGATCGGCAGCTGGTCGGTGCGGCGGATCCGCCGGCACACCTCGAAGCCGTCGATCCCGGGCAGCATGACGTCGAGCACGATCAGGTCCGGCCGCTGCTCGCGCAGCAGTTTCAGGCCGTCCTCGCCCGTCGCCGCGGTGGCCACTCGGTGGCCCTGGCGGGTCAGGGAGAGTTCGAGGGCCGTGCGGATGGCGTCGTCGTCCTCGATCAGCAACAGGAAAGGCACGGGCTCATTCTGTCCCATCGGCCGTCCGCAGTTCGACCGTCCGGACGGTGGCAATCGCGAGGGACGCAATCGCGCCACTGTCTGGCGCACGGATGGCTGTGACAGGCCTGTGACAGTCGGCGGACACCCTGGTTATACCGGCCGGGCAGTCTTTTCTCATCGACACGACGGACCGAAGCAGACTCCACGACGGGGGGCGCGAGATGAACACGCTGCACAGCACCACGACCAGCGCGGTTGTCACGCGGCTGCACGATGTGAACCGCCGGGCGGGTGTCCGTACGGTGACGGTCGCCCGTCAGCGGCCGGCACACGTCACAGCCATTGACGCGAAGCAGTACCAGGCGGTTCCCGCGCAGCGCACCGCGCCGGCCCCGTCCTCCTCCTCGGAGGCGGAGTTCACGGCCTACGTGCAGGAGCGGCGGGCGGCGCTGTACGCGACGGCCTTCCACCTGACCGGCGACCGCCACGAGGCCGAGGACCTGCTGCAGAGCGCGCTGTTCTCCACGTACCGCGCCTGGGACCGGATCAGCGACAAGGCGGCGGTGGGCGGGTACCTGCGCCGCACGATGACGAACCTGCACATCAGTGCCTGGCGTCGGCGGAAGCTGAACGAGTACCCGACCGAGGAGCTGCCGGAGACGGCGTCGGACACGGACGCGATGCGCGGTACGGAGCTGCGCGCGGTGCTGTGGCAGGCGCTGGCCCGGATCCCGGAGCCGCAGCGCACGATGCTGGTGCTGCGCTACTACGAGGGCCGTACGGACCCGGAGATCGCGGAGATCCTGGGCATCAGCGTCGGCACCGTGAAGTCGAGCATCTGGCGCTCGCTGCGCCGGCTGCGGGAGGACGAGGTGCTGAGCTTCGGGCGTGACGAGGCGGAGTCCTTCGGGGAGCTCGTCGCGTAACCAAAGACCATGGGGCCGGGGGGCCCGTCCTACGGGGGTGGGACGGGGGCCGCAGGGGGAGAAGAGGCGGGATCAAGCGGCCGGGGGTCCGCGTGATCCCGCCTTTTCGCTGTGTCCGGGGTCTGCGCGGGCCCGTCGGAGGGCGGTGTCAGAAGGCGGTGTCAGAGGGCGGTGGGGGTGCGGTGGCGGCCGGCGGCCGCGGCGGCCAGCCGGCCGAGGGCCTCGTCGCGGCCGCAGGCGTGGGCGCCGAGGCGGACGTGGCGGGCGACGATGCCGCGCTCGGCGCGCATCAGGCGGTAGCCGCGGCGCAGCAGGAAGGGCACGGACTTGCGGCCTTCGCGCAGGTCGCGCAGGAAGCGGCGGCGGAAGGTGGTCGAGGGGCGGCCGCGCAGGCAGATGGCGTCGGCGAGCAGGCCCAGTTCCTGGCAGCGGGTCGCGATGTCGGCGGCGAAGATGCCCTCCGCGATGAACAGCGGGGTGCGGTCGATGTCGAGGGTCTCCGTGCCGGTCCGGGAGGACGAGGCGATGGAGTAGACGGGGACTTCGGTGCGGCCGGCGGCGCAGAGTTCCGCGATGGCGGCGACGGCGGTGTCCGCGTCCCAGGAGAGCGGGGAGTCCCAGTCGATGTCGGAGCTGCCTTCGACCAGCGGGAGGGTGGGGTCCGTCGCCTCTTTGTAGAAGTCGTCCAGGCGCAGTACGGGGAGGCCCGACCGGGCCGCGAGCGAGGACTTGCCGGAACCCGAGGGGCCGGTCAGCAGTACGACGCGCGTGGGAAGGGGAGATGAACAGCTCACGGGAGACCAGTGTGAGGCATAACCCGGCGTATCAACACACTGCCGACAGGCCCTGCGACCGGTCTCACACGCCGGGTTGGAATCCGGGATACCGCCTCCACTACTCTGTGTGCGCACGCGACTACGACCACAGGCAGGAACCCATGGCCCGTCACGCAGCCCCCGAACCCTCTCCGCACCGGCTCCGCGCCGCCGGCCTGAGCCTGTCCATGGCCGGGGCGGCCCTGGCGATGGCGGCCGGCGGGGCCCAGGCCTCGCAGACCCACCTCCAGGCGGCGGAGACCGATCTCCAGGCGGCGGTGGCCGGGGTCGCCAACCCGCTCGGGGACCTGAAGGTGAACCCGCTCGCCAAGACCGGGGTGGACCCGCTGGACAACGGGGTGGCGACGAAGGTCGCGGACTTCCCGGCCGTGGGCACCACGATGGTGACGGGGATCCTGACGCAGGGGCCGTCGGTGAAGGAGCTGCCGACGGCGGCGGTCGGCTCGCTGCTGGGGCCGGTGCTGCCCAAGGGCTAGCGGGTGTCTGGTGGACGCACGAAAGGCCCTGGCAGCACGGGGGTTTCGCTGCCAGGGCCGGTTTTCGTGTGCTCGTACCGCCGATGAGGCGCCGATGAGGGCTAGTACGAGGATCCGCCCGAGCCCAGCGAGCCCGTCGGGTGCCAGACCGTCTTGGTCTCCAGGAAGGCGGTCATCCGGTGGGTGCCGGGGTCGGCGGTCCAGTCGTCCACAGGCTGTGGACGCAGGACGCGCTTGAGGTTGTCCGCCGCCGCGATCTCCAGCTCCTTGGCGAGGGCCGCGTCGGCGCCCGCCAGGTCGATGGCGTTGACGTCCTGGTGGGCCGCCAGGTGGGGGCCCATCTCGGAGGCCTTGCCGGAGAGGATGTTGACCACGCCGCCGGGCAGGTCGGAGGTGGCCAGCACCTCGCCCAGGGAGAGGGCGGGGAGCGGGGACTTCTCGCTGGCGATGACGACCGCCGTGTTGCCGGTCGCGATGACCGGGGCGATCACCGAGACGAGGCCCAGGAAGGACGACTGCTGCGGGGCGACGACGGTGACGACACCGGTCGGCTCCGGGGTGGAGAGGTTGAAGAACGGGCCCGCGACCGGGTTGGCCCCGCCCACGACCTGGCCGATCTTGTCGGTCCAGCCCGCGTACCAGACCCAGCGGTCGATGGCCGCGTCGACGACGGCGGCGGCCTTCGACTTCGACAGCCCCTCGGCCTCGCCGACCTCGCGGACGAACTGGTCGCGGCGGCCCTCCAGCATCTCGGCGATGCGGTAGAGG
The DNA here is from genome assembly GCF_055575955.1 of Streptomyces sp. NPDC033966. Taxonomy (NCBI): domain Bacteria; kingdom Bacillati; phylum Actinomycetota; class Actinomycetes; order Kitasatosporales; family Streptomycetaceae; genus Streptomyces; species Streptomyces sp. NPDC033966. The sequence continues at coordinate 904,737 of NZ_JBVIRQ010000001.1, forward strand.
ATCTGGCCGCGGTTGTAGGCGGTCGCGCCGGCCCAGCCGCCGAAGGCCTTGCGGGCCGCGACGACCGCGTCACGGGCGTCCTTGCGGGAGGACAGCGGGGCGTTGGCCAGCCAGTTTCCCTTGGAGTCGCTCACCTCGTACACCCGGCCGCTCTCGGAGCGGGGGAACTTGCCCCCGACGTACAGCTTGTAGGTCTTGAAGACGTTCAGACGGGTCGCAGAAGACTCAACAGCACTCATCAGCGCTCACCCTTCGGGTTCGACGGGGCGAGGTAGCCCTCCAGGCCGTGGCGGCCGCCCTCGCGGCCGAAGCCCGACTCCTTGTAGCCGCCGAAGGGCGAGGTCGGGTCGAACTTGTTGAACGTGTTGGCCCACACCACACCCGCGCGGAGCTTGTTGGCGACCGCGAGGATGCGGGAGCCCTTCTCCGTCCAGATGCCGGCGGACAGGCCGTACTGGCTGTTGTTGGCCTTGGCGACGGCCTCGTCGGGGGTGCGGAAGGTCAGCACGGACAGGACCGGGCCGAAGATCTCGTCGCGGGCGACGGTGTGCGCCTGGGTGACGTTCGTGAAGAGCGTCGGGGCGAACCAGTAGCCGGCGGTAGGCAGCTCGCAGGCCGGGGACCAGCGCTCGGCGCCCTCGGCCTCGCCGGTCTCGGCCAGGGCCGTGATCCGGGCGAGTTGCTCGGCGGAGTTGATCGCGCCGATGTCGGTGTTCTTGTCGAGCGGGTCGCCCAGGCGCAGCGTGGAGAGGCGGCGCTTGAGGGAGTCGAGCAGCTCGTCGTGGATCGACTCCTGGACCAGGAGGCGGGAGCCCGCGCAGCAGACCTGGCCCTGGTTGAAGAAGATGCCGTTGACGATGCCCTCGACGGCCTGGTCGATGGGGGCGTCGTCGAAGACGATGTTGGCGCCCTTGCCGCCCAGCTCCAGGGTGACCTTCTTGTCGGTGCCCGCGATCTGGCGGGCGATGGCCTTGCCGACGGCGGTGGAGCCGGTGAAGGCGACCTTGTTGACGTCCGGGTGGGCGACGAGCTCGGCGCCCGCGTCCCCGTAGCCGGGAATGATGTTGACGACGCCCTTGGGCAGGCCGGCCTGGCGGCAGATGTCCGCGAAGAACAGCGCCGAGAGGGGGGTCGTCTCCGCCGGCTTCAGGACGACGGTGTTGCCGGTGGCGAGCGCCGGGGCGATCTTCCACGCGAGCATCAGCAGCGGGAAGTTCCACGGGATGACCTGGCCGGCCACGCCGAGGGGGCGGGGGTTCGCGCCGTAGCCGGCGTGGTCGAGCTTGTCGGCCCAGCCCGCGTAGTAGAAGAAGTGCGCGGCGACCAGGGGGAGGTCCGCGTCGCGGGTCTCCTTGATCGGCTTGCCGTTGTCCAGGGTCTCCAGGACGGCCAGCTCGCGGCTGCGCTCCTGGATGATCCGGGCGATGCGGAAGAGGTACTTGGCGCGCTCGGAGCCGGGCAGCGCGGACCACTTCTCGAAGGCGCGGCGGGCGGCCTTGACGGCGCGGTCGACGTCGGCGGCACCGGCCTGGGCGACCTCGGCCAGCACCTCCTCGCTGGAGGGGCTGACGGTCTTGAAGACCTTGCCGTCGGCGGCGTCGGTGAACTCGCCGTCGATGAAGAGCCCGTAGGAGGGGGCGATGTCGACGACCGAGCGGGACTCGGGGGCCGGTGCGTACTCGAAGAGGGATGCCATGGTGATCAGTCCACCGTCACGTAGTCGGGACCGGAGTAACGCCCGGTGCTCAGCTTCTGGCGCTGCATGAGCAGGTCGTTCAGCAGGCTGGAGGCGCCGAAGCGGAACCACTCGTTGGTCAGCCAGTCCTCGCCCGCGGTCTCGTTGACCAGGACCAGGAACTTGATGGCGTCCTTGGTGGTGCGGATGCCGCCGGCCGGCTTCACGCCGATCTGGATTCCAGTCTGCGCCTTGAAGTCGCGGACGGCTTCGAGCATGAGCAGGGTGTTGGCGGGGGTGGCGTTGACGCCGACCTTGCCGGTGGAGGTCTTGATGAAGTCGGCGCCCGCGAGCATGCCGATCCAGGAGGCGCGGCGGATGTTGTCGTACGTCGACAGTTCGCCGGTCTCGAAGATGACCTTGAGGCGGGCGGCGCTGCCGTCGGGGCGGACGCACTCCTCCTTGACGGCCTTGATCAGCTCGTACGTCTCCAGGTAGCGGCCGGCGAGGAAGGCGCCACGGTCGATGACCATGTCGATCTCGTCGGCGCCGGCGGCGACGGCGTCCCGGGTGTCGGCCAGCTTGACCGGCAGGGCGGCGCGCCCGGCCGGGAAGGCGGTGGCGACGGAGGCGACCTTGACGTCGGCCCCGTTCAGCGCGGCCTTGGCGGTGGCCACCATGTCGGGGTAGACGCAGACCGCGGCGGTCATGGGCGTGCTGCGGTCGGTCGGGTCGGGGTTGACGGCCTTGGTGGAGAGCGCCCGTACCTTGCCCGGGGTGTCCGCACCCTCAAGCGTGGTCAGGTCGATCATCGAGATGGCCAGGTCGATGGCGTACGCCTTGGCCGTCGTCTTGATCGAGCGGGTGCCGAGCGAGGCCGCGCGGGCCTCCAGGCCGACTGCGTCTACGCCGGGCAGCCCGTGCAGGAAGCGGCGCAGCGCACTGTCGGACGTCGTCACGTCAGCGAATGCGGTGAGGGTGGTGGGCATGGTCACCAGATGAGCATATCTACGCGCGTAGCGCCTGTCACCCCCCTCGGTGCACATATGGGCGTGAGATCCGTCATCGGAGCTTCCGGGGCCGCGGGCCCCTATCTCCCGGCGGCCCATGCGGCACAATCGGCGGCATGACTACGCCCTCCCCCCACGAGCCGGTCTACGCCGACCGCGTCTACCGCTCCCACATGGCCGTCGTCTCCGGGGTGCTGCTGCTCGCGCTCGTCGCCTGGCTGTGCGGGGACGCCGTCGTACGGGGCGACGGGAGCGCGCGGTGGATCGGCGTCGCGGTCGCGCTCTTCGCCGTCCCGCTGATCGTGGCGTTCACCCTCCGCCCGGCCGTCTTCGCCAACGACGACCGCTTGCGGATCCGCAACCCCTTCCGGATCGTCGAGCTGCCCTGGGCCGCCGTCGACGCGGTGCGCGCCGGGTACTCGGCGGAGGTGCTGGCGGAGGGGTCGAAGTACCAGCTGTGGTCGGTGCCGGTGTCGCTGCGCGAGCGCAAGAAGGCGGGCACGCAGCTGAGCCGCCGGGAAGCGCTGCGCGGCACGGGCACGGCGGCCAAGGACAACGGGACGGGGCCGGCCGCGGCGCCGCGGGCCACCGCCGACCGGGCCGTGGACGAGCTGCGCGAGCTCGCCGAGCGCGGGGCCGGCCGGCCCGGCGCGCAGGGCACGGTCCGCGTGCGGTGGGCGTACGAGATCATCGCGCCGGCGGTGGTGGGCGCGGTACTGCTGGCCGTGCTGCTGGCGACGGGCTGACCTTCCCCGCGCGTCGCGTCACACCTGCCGATCGGTACTTCGGCCGAGCTGCCGTAACCGCTGCGTAACGGACGCGGGTGCCGGAACCGGTGCCACCGGGGGGTGCGTCCTCGCAGGTGTGCACCGTCATGAGGGCAGCGGCAGCGCCGCCACCGCCACAAAGCTCCCGGTCCGGTCCCGGCTCCTGAGCGGGGCCCTGCTGGCCGCGCATCTGCTGCTCGTCGGATGGCTGACGCTGAGTCCCCTGGACGTCCCCTGGGCGGCGGCCGCGAACCTGACCCCGCTGGAGGGGATCAGGGCGGACCTCGCCTACGGCCCGCTGGAGGCCGCACGGCGGATCGGCGAGGCGCTGGCGCTGCTGGCCCCGCTGGGGGTGCTGCTGCCGCTGGCCGGGGGGCGGCTGACGGCCGGGCCGCTGGCGGCCTGGTCCTCGCTGGCCCGGACGGCGGCCGCGGCCGTACTGATCTCGCTCGGCATCGAGATGCTCCAGACCGCCGTCCCGGGGCGGGTGCTGGACGTGGACGCGCTGCTGCTGAACACCGCCGGAGTGGTGCTCGTCCACCTGGCCGTCGTCCCGGTGCTGCGCGCCCGGCTGCGCCGCACCCACGCGTCTCAGGGGCCCACCCCGAGAATTACCAGGGTCGGCATCGGACCCTGGACCGAGGTCCTCTCGGCGGTACCGCGCGAGTATTGAGGCATCGCGGAAGGGAAAATCCCGGAGCGCGATCCCATACGAAGGAGAAGAAAATGAGCGCGATTACCCGCCCCCGTGACGGACGGATGATCGGCGGCGTCTGCGCCGGGCTCGCACGGCGTTTCGGTATCAAGCCCCGCACGATGCGGATCATCTTCGTGGCCTCGTGCCTGCTGCCCGGACCGCAGTTCCTCATCTACCTGGCGCTGTGGCTGCTGCTCCCGAACGAGAAGTCCGGCGCGGGCTCGGCGCAGACCGCCTGGTAGACCGCCGGAGTACCCGAGCGGCGCTCCGGCGGGACTCAGCCGGCCTTCCTGACCTTTTCGAGCTGCTTGTCGGCGACTTCCTGCGGGACCAGCGCCTTCTGGTCCGCGGCGGCCACGTTCAGGGCCATCAGCCGCACGATCCGGTCGCCCTGGCGTACGACGACCAGGTGGACCGGCGCCGAGACGCCCTGGGCGGTGGCGGTCGTGGTCCAGCTGACCGTCTCGTCGCCGGCCGTCTTGTAGGGGACGGCCTTCACGTCCCGGTAGCGGCCGGTCTGCTTCTCGACGGTGGCGGTGAAGCCCGTGGCGCAGGCCGCGACCGCCTCGCGCAGCCGGGCGAGGACCCGCTTGGCCTCGGCCTCCCCGTAGGAGCTGACGGAGGCGGAGACCGCGAGTCCCACCTGCTTCTGGGAGCCGATGCCGCGGTTGACCGTCTCGTGGGCGGCCGGGTCGGGCTTGTCGCCCATGACGTCGGCGAGCGGCTGGCAGGCCTTCTTGTCGGACTGCGGCTGCCCGTCGGGGGCGTTCGGGTTCTTCCCCTGCGCGGAGACCTGGTAGCCGGCGAGGTCACCCTGGACGAGGGCGGCCCGCTCCAGGCTCGCGTCCTTGGCCTTGGGCGCGGCGGGGGACGCCGGGGCGCCGGGCGCGCCCGAGGGGCGCGCGGCCGCGGAGCCCTTGGGGTCGGGGGTCTTCCCGGGCGCGGAGGTCTCCGTACCGCTGCCGCAGGCGACCGCTCCGAGGAGCAGGGCGGGGAGCAGCGCGAACCTCGTCGCAGGCGCCGTGAATCGAGCCGTGATGCGCATGACCGAACCTCATACCCCGGGAGTCGGCGGGCAGTTGGTGGAGATCGTGGCACACCGCGCGACGCGGCGCACACCTCCTCGAAGGGGCGTGCGCCACGTGCACGTGCGTGCGATTTCGCCGGTCTCGGGTCAGCCGAGGGCGCCGAGCGGGCCGGCCACCGGGGCCAGGCCGCCGAGCAGCTGGCCGACGGGGGCGGCGGCGTCGGTGGCCTCGCCCCCCTGCGCCGACTGCTGCGTCTGGTCGGTGAGGGAGCTGGTGGCGCTGGTCAGGGAGCCGAGGGTGTCCGTCAGGCTGGCGGCGGGGAGCGCCGATGCGGAGGCGGTGCCCGCGGCGCCCGCGGCGAGGGCGGCACCAATCACAGCGACACCGAGGGACTTGGCAGCAGACTGCTTCATGAAAAATCGTCCTTGCGACGGGGAACTGAGCGGCTCCGCAAACTAGCCACTTCAAACCCCCTCCCGCAAACATCCTTAAATACGAGAAAGCGTCCGGGAGTTGATTCTCCCGGACGCTTTCCGTGGGTCAGCCCGTGGCCTAGGCCGAGACAGTTCCGCTGGTGGAAGCGGTCTGCCGGAACAGCCATTCGGACTTCAGCTCCGCATAGCCCGGCTTGATCACGTCGTTGATCATCGCGAGTCGTTCATCGAAAGGAATGAACGCGGACTTCATGGCATTGACGGTGAACCACTGCATGTCGTCGAGCGAGTAGCCGAAGGTGTCGACCAGGTGCTCGAACTCGCGGCTCATGCTGGTGCCGCTCATCAGGCGGTTGTCGGTGTTGACCGTCAGCCGGAAGTGCAGCTTGCGCAGCAGGCCGATGGGGTGCTCGGCGTACGAGGCGGCCGCGGCGGTCTGCAGGTTGGAGGTGGGGCACATCTCCAGGGGGATGCGCTTGTCCCGGACGTAGGAGGCCAGGCGGCCCAGCTTCACGGAACCGTCCTCGGCGACCTCGATGTCGTCGATGATCTTCACGCCGTGGCCGAGGCGGTCGGCGCCGCACCACTGCAGGGCCTGCCAGATCGACGGGAGGCCGAAGGCCTCGCCCGCGTGGATGGTGAAGTGGTTGTTCTCGCGCTTGAGGTACTCGAAGGCGTCGAGGTGGCGGGTGGGGGGGAACCCGGCCTCGGCGCCGGCGATGTCGAAGCCGACCACGCCGTTGTCGCGGTAGCGGTTGGCCAGCTCGGCGATCTCCAGCGCGCGGGCCGCGTGGCGCATGGCGGTCAGCAGGGCGCCGATGCGGATCCGGTGGCCGTTGGCCTTGGCGCGGCGCTCGCCCTCGCGGAAGCCGTCGTTCACGGCCTCGACGACCTCTTCGAGGGTCAGGCCGGCTTCGAGGTGCTGCTCGGGGGCGTAGCGGATCTCGGCGTACACGACGCCGTCCTCGGCCAGGTCCTCGGCGCACTCCGCGGCGACCCGGAAGAGGGCCTCCTTCGTCTGCATGACGGCGCAGGTGTGCGCGAACGTCTCCAGGTAGCGCGGGAGGGAGCCGGAGTCCGCGGCGTCACGGAACCAGACGCCCAGCTTGTCGGCGTCGGTCTCGGGCAGCTTGTCGTAGCCGACCTGGGCCGCCAGCTCGATGATGGTCCCGGGGCGCAGTCCACCGTCGAGGTGGTCGTGCAGCAGCACCTTCGGGGAGCGGCGGATCTGGTCCGGAGTGGGCAGGTTGGGGGTCTCGCTCGTCATCCCGGCACTCTACTCCTACGCGCGTAGAGCAGCGCGTCGGCCGCAGGGGTCGATATGTAACAGAGACCGTACGGACGGGTGGCGTACACCTGTCAGTCTGAGACTGTTCCGCCATGGCACAGCATGCGCCGCCGGCGCGCGGGGCCCGCCTGGGGCGGGCGGCCGGCGCGAACGGCTCGGTCTCGACGGTCAGTGGTGTGGTGCTCCTGCTTCCCGGAGCGTCCCGATTCGCCCCCGGTCCGGTACGCCCGCTCGCGCGGGCGCTGGCCCGGGCGGGCGGGGCGCAGGGGCTGGTGGCGCACACGGTGGTGCACGGGGCCGGGCCCCGGGAGGAGGCCGCCGCGTGGGCGGCGGACGAGGCGGTGCGGCTGTACGGGGACGTCCCGGTGTGCCTGGCCGGCTTCGGCGCGGGCGGCGGGGCTGCGCTGCGGGCGGCGGGGCACGAGGCCGTCAACTCGGTGGTGGTGATGGCCCCTTGCTTAGCGGAGGGCGCGGACGCGGGCTCCCCTGAACCGGTGAAACAGCTCGCGGGGCGCCAGGTGCTCATCGTGCACGGCACGAACGACGCGCGCAGCGACCCGGAGTCCTCCTTCCGGCTGGCGGCGCGGGCGAAGAAGGCGAATCGTTCTACCTGCCGGTTCGAGGTGCACTCGGACGGCCACGGGCTGCGGGAGCACCGCTCGGAAGTGGTGGCGCTGGCGGTGGACTTCGTACTCGGCGCGATGTTCTCGGGCCGGTACTCGCGGCCGGTCGTGGACGCGCTGGCGGCGCCGCCGCCGCTGGGTCTGCGGATGCCGCTGGCCTCGGGTTTCGGGCGGTCGCTGCGGGGCTGAACGGGAGCGGGGTCGGGCGTAGAGTGAGGACTGGACTCGGGGCCCGCTCGGGGTGCTCTCCGGGAGGCGGTCAACCATGGCCGGAATAGTGCGCAGGAGCTTCGACAGCGCGGACGAGACGAGGCCGTTCGCCGACGGCAAGGGCAGGCTGGACCTGATCCAGACGGACGGCGGGCCGGTCGGGCGCGCGGTCTTCGAGCCGGGCTGGAAGTGGTCCGAGCACATCAAGCCGCTGGCGGGCACGGACAGCTGCCAGTCGGCGCACACGGGGTACGTGGTCAGCGGCCGGATGCACGTCGTGATGGACGACGGCGAGACCGCCGAGTACGGCCCCGGGGACCTCATGCAGATCGCCCCGGGGCACGACGCGTGGGTGCTCGGCGACGAGCCGTGCGTGGCGGTGGACTGGACGGGCTTCGGAAACTACGCGCAGCAGGCCTGAGCGGAACGCGCCACGGGCCGCGCCGGAACTCCGGGGCCGGCCGTTCCGTCCCCTCTCGGTCGGATGGCCCCGGGCGGCGCGGCCGCGCGTCGTGGGTCCACTGTGCCGGTTCGGCATATGCCGGAAGCCGTCGTCCGGGTGTCGGCTTGTCGCCTTGCGGGAACCTGAGGGGTTTACGAACGGGGACAGGCAGGGACGAATGTGCATATGCCAGCTCCAGCCGATGCCGACGCCGACGACGCTGCCGACGCCGCTGCCGACGCACCTTCCGGAAACCCCGAAGACCTGAGCCCCGCGGCCCGGCGCCTGTACGCGTACGCCGTCGACCGGCACGCCTTCACCGCCGCCGAGGCCACCACCGCCCTCGGGGCCCGCGCGGGGGCGGCCGTCACCGAGCTGGCCGCCGCGCACCTGCTCCAGCGGGTCCCCGACGGCGACGGCCCCGAGCGGTGGTGCGCGGTCGCGCCCCGAGCGGCGGCGGCCCGCGCGCTGGCCCCGCTGGCGCTGCTCGTACGGGAGACCCACGACGAGATGGACCGGCTGCGCGGGCGGCTGGAGGCGCTGGTGCCCGCGTACGAGGCGGGGGCCGCGCACCGGGACCTGAGCGGGTCGGGGCGGCTGGAGCTGGTGACCGACCTCGGCGCGGTGCGCGGGCTGATCACCGAGCTGGTGGCGGGGTGCGAACGGGAACTGCTGACCTCGCAGCCGGGCGGCGGCCGGCCGCAGGAGACCCTGGAGGAGGCGGTCGGGCGGGACGAGTCGCTGCTGACGCGCGGGGTCCGGATGCGCACGATCTACCAGCACACGGCACGCTACTCCCGCCCGACGGCGGCGTACGTCGAACGGGTCACCGCACTGGGGGCCCAGGTGCGCACCCTCGGCGACGGGCTGATGCGGATGCTGATCTTCGACGCGCACACCGGCCTGATGGCGGTACCGGACCGGCAGGGGGCGGCACTGGTGGTGCGGGAGCCGAGCGTCGTGCACTTCATGACGGCGGCCTTCGAACGCTCCTGGCTCGGCGCGCAGCCCTTCCCCACGAGCGTCGGCCCGGAGGCGGCCCGCGCGGTCTCGGACGAGCTCCGCCAGACCATCGTCCGACTGCTGTCGGACGGCCTGGAGGACAAGGTGATCGCCCGCCGCCTCGGCATGTCGGAACGCACCTGCCAACGCCACATCGCGGAGATCATGCGCGCGGTCGGCGCCAAGTCCCGTTTCCAGGCCGGGTACTTGCTGTCCGCGGCGGCCAGATCCCACCGCCCGGACGAGGGCCTTGGAGCCGACGGGCCGAGCGGCCCGCCGGGCTAGGCCGGCGGCTCCAGCTCCGGGATCAGGCGGCCCCGGCGGGACAGGAGGAAGCGTTTGAACGCCGCCACCGGTGGGGTGTCGGGGTGGCCGTCCAGCCAGGCCACGCCGATCTCGCGGACCGCCCGCGGCGCCGTCACCGTCAGTTCGACCACGCCCGGGCGGGGGACGGGGGGCGGTGGGAGGAGGGCCACGCCCAGGCCCGCCGCGACCAGGCCGCGCAGGGTCTCGGCCTCCTCGCCCTCGAAGGCGACCCGGGGAGTGAAGCCCGCCTCCGCGCAGAGGTCGTCGGTGATCCGGCGCAGCCCGTAGCCGGCCTCCAGGGTGACGAAGGTTTCCTCCGCGGCCTCGGCGAGGCGGATGCGCTTGCGGCCGGCGAGGCGGTGGTCGTCCGGAACGACCAGGCGCAGCCGCTGCTCGTCGAGGCGGCGGGCGACCAGGTCGGGGGCGTCGGGTACGGGCGAGGTCAGGCAGAGGTCGAGTTCTCCGGCGCGGAGCTTCTCCAGCATGGCCTCGCCGTAGTTCTGGACCAGGGCGAAGCGGACCCGGGGATGGTCGGCGCGGAAGGCGCGGATCAGTGCGGGCACGGTCTCGGGGCCCAGGGTGTGCAGGAAGCCGAACGCGACCTTGCCGAAGGACGGGTCGGCGTCCTGCTGGACGGATCCGGCGGCGCGGGCGATCCCTTCGAGGGCCTGCTCGGCGGAGGCGAGGAAGGTGCGGCCTGCGGTGGTGAGGGCGACGGTGCGGCCCTTGCGGGCGAACAGCGCGACCCCCAGGTCCTGTTCGAGGCGGACCATCGCCCGGGACAGGGTGGACTGCGGCACGCCCAGCTCGTGGGCGGCGCGGGTGACGTGCTCGTGCCGGGCGACCGCGACGAACTGGGCGAGGCGGGGGGCCAGGCCTTGTGTCACAGCCATGTCTTCTTCGTAACGGTTCATTGATATCCGACCGCGTGAGCTCGGGTGATGCGTGGGTGGATTGATTATCCGTGTTTTGTGCATTGGACGCATGAAAAAGGGGGGCCTACGGTCGATGTATGCCTCCCGCTCATACCGGGGCACCTGTCATCACGGGTGCCTCCACCCCGTCGTCCCCCGAGCCCCTCTCCCCCGGCCGCCCCGGCCACCGCCGGATGAGCCTCGCGCTCTTCGCCGCCGGACTGGCGACCTTCGCCCTCCTCTACTCCACCCAGGCCCTGCTGCCCGCGGTCTCCGCCGGTTTCGGCGTGACGGCCGGTCAGGCCAGCTGGACGGTGTCCGCGGCCACCGGGGCGCTCGCCCTGTTCGTGCTGCCGCTCAGCGCGCTGTCCGAGCGGTTCGGGCGGACCCGGATGATGACCTGCTCGATGGTGGTCGCCGTCGGCGTCGGCCTGCTGGTGCCGTTCGCGCCGAGCCTGGAGTGGCTGGTGGCGCTGCGCGCGGTGCAGGGCGCGGCGATCGCCGGGATCCCCGCCTCCGCGATGGCGTACCTGGCGGAGGAGGTCCGGCCCAAGGCGCTGGTCGGGGCGATCGGCCTGTTCGTGGCCGGCAATTCCATCGGCGGCATGAGCGGCCGCATCGTCACCGGCTGGGGTGCGCAGCTGTGGGGCTGGCGCGGCGGGCTGCTGGCCGTCGGCGTGATGGCGCTGGTCTGCGCGGTGGCCTTCCTGGTGCTGCTGCCCCGGGCGCGGTTCTTCCGGCCCGCCTCGCTGAACCCGCGCGCGGTGGGACGTACGGTCGCCGGCCACCTGCGGGATCCGCTGCTGCTGCGGCTGTACGGGATCGGCGCGCTGTTCATGACCGTGTTCGGGGCCGTGTACACGGTCATCGGGTACCGGCTGGTGGACGCCCCGTTCTCGCTGGGACAGGGCGTGGTCGGGTCGGTCTTCCTGGTCTACCTGGTGGGTACGGTCTCCTCGGCGGCGGCCGGGCAGCTGGTGGCCCGGGCGGGCCGGCGCGGGGCGCTGTACCTGGCGGTGACCACGACCGCGCTGGGGCTGCTGCTGTCGCTCGGCGACTCGCTGTGGCTGGTCCTGCCGGGGCTGGTCCTGATCACGGCCGGGTTCTTCGCGGGGCACGCGGTGGCGTCGGCGGCGGTGAGCCGGACGGCGAAGACGGGCCGGGCGCAGGCCTCGGCGCTGTACCAGTCCGCGTACTACCTCGGCTCCAGCGCGGGCGGCACCCTGGGCGCGCTGGCGTACCACGCCTCGGGGTGGGCGGCCACGGTCGGCATCGCGCTGCTGGCGGTGCTGGGCGTCGTCTCGATCACCCTGTACGGGTCCCACGCCGCCCGCGCCGAACGGCGCCGGCTGCTCGCCCCGGCCACCCGCGCCGCGGCGGCCCGCTGACCCCTGCCGACCGTCCCGGAACGGTCCGCCGGCGTACCTCGGCGGACCCGCACCGGCCAACTCCGTTCAAGGTCTGTGCGGCGTGCGCAACTCGCTCTAGCTTGGGAGGCATTGGCGCCCCCACGGTGCGGGCGCGGCAGGGGAGGACCGGATGGCGGCGATACGCGTACGCGCGCGGCGGCGGGCTGCGGTGGTGTTCGGCGGGGCTCTGGCGCTGGCGGCGCCCCTGGTGGTCGTGGGGGGCGGTACGGCTCAGGCCGCCGCCTGCAACGTGACCACCGGGCCCTATCAGCGGCAGGTCGAGCAGTTCCTCGGGCGGCCGGTGGACGGGGTGCAGTCGGCGGCCGACTGCACGGCGATCCAGTCCTTCCAGGCCACCCACGGGATCACCCCGACCATGGGGTACGCCGGACCGCTGACCTGGCAGACGATGAGCACGATGCTGGCCCAGCGGGCGGCGGGCAAGAACCCGAACGCCGAGGGGAAGTGCCCCACCAACCTGGGGCGGATCGCGTGCGTCGACCTGACCCGCCAGCTCAGCTGGATCCAGGACGGGACGGCGCTGAAGTACGGTCCGGTGCCGGTGCGCACCGGCAAGGCGGAGACGCCGACGCGGACGGGCCTGAAGAAGATCTACTACCGGTCCATCAACCACTGGTCGACGATCTACAACGTCTACATGCCCTACTCGCAGTTCTTCGACGGGGGCATCGCCTTCCACTCGGTCACCAAGAGCATGTGGAACCCGCCGGGTTCGGGCGGCTGCGTGAACATGACGACGACCGACGCGAAGGCGTACTGGAGCATGCTGGGCAACGGCGAGGACGTCTACGTGTACGGGCGCAAGCCCGGGACCTGACCGTCGGCGCCCGCTCCGGCTGCCGTTGTCGGACCCCTCGGGTAGTTTCCGAAGGGACGGAAACCACCTGGGGGACGGCGGCCATGAGCGACCTTGCTACCTCTTCACCGGAACTCGACGCGGCGATGGACCGCTACCGCGTCGAGCTGACCGGCTACTGCTACCGGATGCTCGGCTCGTCCTTCGACGCCGAGGACGCGGTGCAGGACACGTACGTCCGTGCCTGGCGGGCCCACGAGAAGTTCGAGGGGCGTTCGTCGCTGCGGTCGTGGCTGTACCGGATCGCCACCAACGTCTGCCTGGACCTGCTGAAGGCGGGGAACAAGCGGGCCCGTCCGATGGACCTGTCCGCGCCGCAGCACCAGGCCTCCGCCGTGCTCAACGAGCGGCCCGAGGTGACCTGGCTGGAGCCGGTGCCGGACGGGCGGGTGCTGCCGCAGACCGCCGACCCCGCGGAGCTGGCGCTGGCGAAGGAGTCCGTCCGGCTGGCCTTCGTGGCGGCCCTCCAGCACCTGCCGGCGAAGCAGCGGGCCGTACTGATCCTGCGGGAGGTGCTGGCCTGGAAGGCGGACGAGGTCGCGCAGCTCCTGGAGACCTCGGTGGCGTCGGTGAACAGCGCGCTCCAGCGGGCGCGGGCGACGCTGTCGGGGCAGGAGCTGCGGCCGAGCGAGCCGAAGGACCCGCTGGACGCGGAGCAGGCGAAGCTGCTGGAGCAGTACCTGTCGGCCTTCGAGGCGTACGACATCTCGCGGCTCACCGAGCTGCTGCACGAGGACGCGGTGCTGTCGATGCCGCCGTTCGACCTGTGGCTGCGGGGTCACGCGGACATCGCCGCGTGGCACCTGAACCAGGGCATCGGCTGCAAGGGCTCGCGGCTGGTCCCGACCACGGCGAACGGGCTGCCGGCCTTCGGGCAGTACCGTCCGCGGGAGGACGGCCTGCCCGGGCACGTGCCGTGGGCGCTGCAGGTGCTGGAGGTGTCAGAGGGGCGGATCGTCGGGCTGAACGCCTTCCTGGACACCGCCCGGTGGTTCCCGCTGTTCGGGCTGCCCGAGGAGTTGGGCGAGGCCGACGAGGTGGAGCAGGGCGCGTAGCCGGGCGTCGGCGCCGGTGACCCTGAAGGGGGTGCCGTGGCGGCGGGCGGTGAGCGCCATGCGGGCGAGGGCGTCGACGGTGGCGAGGGTGGGCGTCCCGACGCGGCGGACGTCACAGGTCACCGGTCCGTCGCGGCAGGCCTCGCTGACGCGGGCGCAGAGGGCGGGGACGTCCGGTCGGGGCCCTTCCAGGGCCAGGGTTCTGGTCTCCACGGGGGGATGACCGTCCGCTGCCGCGTAACTCATCGGTGGTGGGGCCCTGCCGCTGCGGTGGGGCGGTGCGGAGCCGCTGCGCGGGGCGAGCCCCCTACCCGCCCTTCGCCCGTTCCCCGGGGCTGCGCCCCGGACCCCCTGGGGGCTCCGCCCCCAGACCCTCCCCCAGCTAGCGCTGGGGGAGGGTGAAGGGTGGGGAGGGGCAGGTCAGGCGATGCGGTCCAGGACGATCGGCTTCGCCGAGAACTCCGTGCCCGCCGGGGCGATGTCGTGGCAGCCCTCCAGGGAGGCCAGGGCGTACTCGAACTTCTCCGGGGTGTCCGTGTGCAGGGTCATCAGCGGCTGGCCGGCCGTGACCGTGTCGCCCGGCTTCGCGTGCAGCTCGATGCCCGCGCCCGCCTGGACCGGGTCCTCCTTGCGGGCGCGGCCCGCGCCCAGGCGCCAGGCGCCGACGCCGACCGCGTACGCGTCGAGGCGGGTCAGGACGCCCGAGGCGGAGGCGGTGACCACGTGCTGCTCGCGGGCCACCGGCAGGGCCGCGTCCGGGTCGCCGCCCTGGGCGGAGATCATCCGGCGCCACACGTCCATGGCGGAGCCGTCGGCGAGGGCCTTCGCCGGGTCGGCGTCCTTGATGCCGGCGGCCGTCAGCATCTCCTGCGCCAGCGCGATGGTCAGCTCGACCACATCGGCCGGGCCGCCGCCGGCGAGGACCTCGACGGACTCGCGGACCTCCAGCGCGTTGCCCGCGGTCAGGCCGAGCGGGGTGGACATGTCGGTGAGCAGGGCGATCGTCTTGACGCCGCTGTCGGTGCCCAGGGCCACCATGGTGGAGGCCAGCTCGCGGGCGTCCTCGATGTTCTTCATGAAGGCGCCGGAGCCGACCTTCACGTCGAGGACGAGGGAGCCGGTGCCCTCGGCGATCTTCTTCGACATGATCGAGGAGGCGATCAGCGGGATGGCCTCGACGGTGCCCGTGACGTCGCGCAGGGCGTAGAGCTTCTTGTCCGCCGGGGCCAGGCCGTCGCCGGCCGCGCAGATGACGGCGCCGGTGGTGTCGAGGACGTTCAGCATCTCCTCGTTGGAGAGCAGGGCCCGCCAGCCGGGGATGGACTCCAGCTTGTCGAGGGTGCCGCCGGTGTGGCCGAGGCCGCGGCCGGACAGCTGGGGCACGGCCGCGCCGCAGGCGGCGACGAGCGGGGCGAGCGGGAGGGTGATCTTGTCGCCGACGCCGCCGGTGGAGTGCTTGTCGGCGGTGGGGCGGGAGAGGGAGTCGAAGTTCATCCGCTCGCCGGAGGCGATCATCGCGGCGGTCCAGCGGGCGATCTCGGCACGGTTCATGCCGTTCAGCAGGATGGCCATGGCGAGCGCCGACATCTGCTCGTCGGCCACGATGCCGCGGGTGTAGGCGTCGATGACCCAGTCGATCTGCTCGGGGCTCAGCTCACCGCGGTCCCGCTTGGTCCGGATGACGGAGATGACGTCCATGAGGTGACTTCCTTCTACGCGCATAGAGATGAGGGGGGAGAGAGGTTCAAGGAGTTTTCGAGGAGGCGGCGAGAGCGGCGACGGCCCTCCGCCCGGCAGGGCGGAGGGCCGTCGTACGGCTATCTCAGGTGGTCGGGCCCGAAGGCCTGCGGCAGCATCTCGCTCAGCGGCAGGATCCCGTCCGGTGTCTCCACCAGGAGCTCCGGGCCGCCGAACTCGTAGAGCAGCTGGCGGCAGCGCCCGCACGGTACGAGGATCTCGCCCTTGCCGTCCACGCACGTGAAGTGCGTGAGGCGGCCGCCGCCGGTGGCCTGGAGGGAGGAGACCAGGCCGCACTCGGCGCACAGGCCGAGTCCGTAGCTCGCGTTCTCGACGTTGCAGCCGGTGATGGTCCGGCCGTCGTCGACCAGGGCCGCGACCCCGACCGGGAAGCCCGAGTAGGGGGCGTACGCCCGGGTCATCGCGTCCCGGGCGGCCGTCCGCAGGGCTTCCCAGTCCACCGCCGGGGCCGGGGTCACTTGCCCTGGCCCTTGCGGTACGGCATGCCGTCCGCCTTCGGCATCCGCAGGCGCTGCGCCGACAGTGCGAGCACCAGCAGGGTGGTGACGTACGGGGCGGCGTCCACGAACTGGCTGGGCACCTGGTCGGTGGCCACGTACCAGGCGAAGAGCCCGGCGGCGCAGACGGCGGCGACACCGGCCTGGACGTACTTCTTCTTGTACAGCTGCCAGCCGACGGAGATCACCAGCAGGATGGCGATCAGCAGCAGCATCGCGTGGACGTTCTCGGCGCCGCCGCGCAGCTTGAGGCTGTCGGTGAAGCCGAAGAGGCCCGCGCCCAGCGCCATGCCGCCCGGCATCCAGTTGCCGAAGATCATCGCGGCGAGACCGATGTAGCCGCGGCCGCCGGTCTGGCCCTCCTGGTAGATGCCGGTGGAGACGATCGCGAGGAACGCGCCGCCGAGGCCGGCCAGGCCGCCGGAGACGATCACGGCGATGTACTTGTACTTGTAGACGTTGACGCCGAGGGACTCCGCCGCGACCGGGTTCTCACCGCAGGAGCGCAGGCGCAGGCCGAAGGCGGTGCGCCAGAGCACCCACCAGGTGGCGGGGATCAGCAGCACGGCGACGATGGTCAGCAGCGACAGGTGCGTGACCAGGCCGCCGAGGACGCCGCCGATGTCCGAGACCAGGAACCAGTGCTTGGCCTGGAGGCTTTCCAGTCCGCTGGAGAGCCCCGGGATGGTGATCTCGGTGATGGGCTCGATGCGCGGGGACTGCTTGGAGGAGCCGCCCTCGGCCTTGTCGAAGGTGAAGTTCGACAGGTACTGGGTGAAGCCCGTCGCCAGGATGGTGACCGCCACACCGGAGACGATGTGGTTGACGTTGAAGGTGACCGTGATGATCGCGTGCAGCAGGCCGCCGATGGCGCCGCCGACGATGCCCATCAGGACGCCGGTCCAGGGACCCCACTGGTAGCCGGCCCAGGCACCGAACCAGGTGCCGAGGATCATCATGCCTTCGAGGCCGATGTTGACCACGCCGGCCCGCTCGGCCCAGAGGCCGCCGAGGCCCGCGAGGCCGATCGGCACGGCGAGCTGGAGGGCGCCGGAGACCTGGCCGACGGAGGTCAGGTCGTTCGCGCCGGAGATGACCCGGACCAGCGAGACCAGCGCGAGGCCGCCCGCGATGATCAGCAGGATCCAGGGCAGGGTGAGCTTGCGGCGGCCGCCCGGCTTGGGCGCGGCTTTCGTCGTGGAAACGGTGCTGGCGCTCACGCCGCGACCTCCTTCTCGGTCTTGATGGCGTGGCCGGCGGCCAGCTCCTCGCCGACCTTCTGCTGCTGGCGGCGGATGCCGTAGCGGCGGACGAGCTCGTAGCTGACGACCACGGCGACCACGATGAGGCCCTTCATGATCGTGCCGATTTCCTTGGCGTAGCCGGCCGTGTCGAGGCCGGCGGACGCCTTGTCGATGAAGGCGATCAGCAGCGCGGCGAAGAAGATGCCGACCGGGTTGTTGCGGCCGAGCAGCGCGATGGTGATGCCGGTGAAGCCGATGCCCGCCGGGAAGGAGAGGTTGTACGTGTGGGACTCGCCCAGCAGCAGCGGCATGCTGACCAGACCGGCGACGGCGCCCGAGAGCAGCATCGAGGTCATGATCATCTTCTTGGCGTCCACACCGGAGGCCTGGGCGGCGGACTCGCTGGCGCCGGTGGCGCGCAGGTCGAAGCCGAAGCGGGTGCGGTTGAGCACGAACCAGTAGACGATGCCCAGCGCGAAGGCGATGAACGTGAAGCCGTAGATCTCCATGCCGTCGCCGAGGTCGACGCCGGGGAACCAGCCCGACTCCGGGATGTCACCGGTGGTCAGGTCGTTGGAGCCGACGGGCTGCACACCGAGGTTCTTGGGCAGGATCAGCCAGGCGATCAGGGAGGTCGCGATGGCGTTGAGCATGATCGTCGAGACGACCTCGCTGACGCCGCGCTTGGCCTTCAGGATGCCCGCGATGCCGGACCAGAAGGCGCCGACGAGCATGGCGACGAGCACGATCACCAGGATGTGCAGCGGGCCGGGCAGCGTGACCGCCGCGCCGACCAGGGCGCTGACCATCGCGGCGAGGCGGTACTGGCCGTCCACACCGATGTTGAAGAGGTTCATCCGGAAGCCGATGGCGACGGCCAGGGCTGCCAGGTAGTACGTGCCGGCCTGGTTCACGATGAGGACCTGCACGTCCTCGTAGCCGGACTGTTCGATCATGATGCGCAGCGGCTCGATCGGGTCGACGCCCGACGCGGCCAGCACGATCATGCTGAGTACGAAGGCGCTGACCAGTGCCAGCGCGGGTCCGGCGAAGCCGAGAAGCAGCCGGTCCTTGTCGAATTTCTTCATCGGGCCTCGTCCTCCGTCGTGTCGCCGTCGACCTCGGCGGAGTGGTCGTCAGTGGCTTCCAGGTGCCCGGTGGCGGCGCCGGTCATGGCGGTGCCGAGCTCCTCGGGGGTGATCGTCGCCGGGTCGGCGTCCGCGACCAGGCGGCCGCGGTAGATGACGCGGAGCGTGTCGGACAGGCCGATCAGCTCGTCCAGGTCGGCGGAGATCAGCAGCACGGCGAGGCCCTCGCGGCGGGCCTCGCGGATCGCGTCCCAGATCTGCGCCTGCGCGCCGACGTCCACACCGCGCGTGGGGTGGGCGGCGATGAGGAACTTCGGGTTGTGGCTCATCTCGCGGCCGACGATCAGCTTCTGCTGGTTGCCGCCGGAGAGCGAGGCCGCGGTGACGTCGATGCCGGGCGTGCGGACGTCGTACTCGCGCACGATCCGCTCGGTGTCCTTGCGGGCGGCCTTCGGGTCGAGGATGCCGCGCTTGGAGTTGGGCGCCTCGGTGACGTGGCCGAGGATGCGGTTCTCCCAGAGCGGGGACTCCAGCAGCAGGCCGTGGCGGTGGCGGTCCTCGGGGATGTAGCCGATGCCGCCCTCGCGGCGCTTGCGCACCGGGGTCTTGGTGATGTCGGCGCCGTCGAGGGTGATGACGCCCGCGTCGGGGCTGATCATGCCCATGAGGGCCTCGATCAGCTCCGTCTGGCCGTTGCCCTCGACACCGGCGATGCCGAGGACCTCGCCCTTGTGGATCGTGAAGGTGATCCCGTCGAGCAGCAGGCGGCCGGCCACGGCGGGCTCGCGGAGGTCGGTGTCGGAGTCGCCGAGGGCGCTCGTGGAGGTCTCGGGGGTCACGACGGCACCCGCGTCGGCGACGGTCAGGCCGTCGACCTTCAGCATGGGGGTCGTGGTGACCGTGGACTCGCGGGTCTCCGGCGAGGGCAGCTCGCTGCCGACCATCAGCTCGGCGAGCTGCTTGGTCGTCGCGGTCTTCGGGTCGGCGGTGCCGACCGTGGTGCCGCGGCGGATGACGGTGATGTCGTCGGCGACCTTCAGGATCTCGCCCAGCTTGTGCGAGATGAAGATGACCGTGAGGCCCTCGGCCTTGAGCTCGCGCAGGTTGTCGAAGAGCGCGTCCACTTCCTGCGGCACGAGCACGGCGGTCGGCTCGTCGAGGATGAGGGTCTTGGCACCGCGGTAGAGGACCTTGAGGATCTCCACGCGCTGGCGGTCGGCGACACCGAGGTCCTCGATCAGGGCGTCGGGGCGCACGCCGAGGCCGTACGCGTCCGAGATCTCCTTGATCTTCTTGCGGGCCTTGGAGCCGATGCCGTAGAGCTTCTCGCCGCCGAGGACGACGTTCTCCAGGACGGTGAGGTTGTCGGCGAGCATGAAGTGCTGGTGCACCATGCCGATGCCGCGGGCGATGGCCTCACCAGGGTTGTTGAAGGAGACCTGCTCCCCGTCGATGGCGATGGTGCCCTCGTCCGGCTTCTGCATGCCGTAGAGGATCTTCATCAGGGTCGACTTGCCGGCACCGTTCTCGCCGATGAGGGCGTGGACCGTGCCCTTGCGGACGGAGATGGCGATGTCCTTGTTGGCGACGACGCCGGGGAAACGCTTGGTGATGCCGTGCAGTTCTACGGCGAGAGGGGGGCTGGACGCGTTGATGACGCACTCTCCTTGGCGCGGAAGGAGCTGGAAAAGCCAGTTGGCTCGGCAGGAGGACAGGGCGGGGAGAGAAGGTATCGCGTCCACGATGCCTCTACGCGCGTAGCACTGTCGGAAGTGAAAACTTGCGGCCAAGTGGCCACAAGTCAGCACGGACTAGGGGCGAAGACGCGGTTCGGGGTCCGGAGCGGTTGAGACCGCTACCCGGACCCCGGAGACCGCGTCGAGCGTCAGACAGGCCGTTACGGCGTGGTCTTGACGGTGATCTTCTTCGCGATGATGTCGGCCTTCGCCTTGTCCACCGCGGCGATCAGGTCGGCCATGTTCTTGTACTCGGGGTTGGAGTCGGCCAGGCCGACGCCGTCCTTGTCCAGGCCGTAGCGGACCTCACCGGACTCCGGCTTGCCGTCCTTGACCGACTTGATCAGGTTGTAGACCGCGTCGGACACGTCCTTGGTGACCGAGGTCAGGATCTTGTCCTTGTACTTCGACAGGCCGGCCTGGTTGTACTGGTCGGAGTCGACACCGATGGCCCACTTGCCGGAGGTCGCGGCGGCCTCGATGGCGCCCGAGCCGGCGAGACCGGCGGCGGCGTAGACCACGTCGGCACCGGCGTCGATCTGGCCCTTGGCGGCGGCCTTGCCCAGGTCGGGCTTGGCGAAGCCACCGAAGTCCGGCGGCTGGGAGAGGTACTTGCTCAGTACCTTGGCGTTGGGGTTGGTGTCCTTGACGCCCTGGGTGAAGCCCGCCTCGAACTTCTTGATCAGCGGAACCTCGACACCGCCGATGAAGCCGACCGTGCCGCTCTTCGACGCCTTGGCGGCGGCGACGCCGGCCAGGTAGGAGCCCTGCTCCTCGTTGAAGACCAGGTTGGCGATGTTCTTCTCGGTCACCGAGGTGTCGTCGATGATGCCGAACGTGGTGTTCGGGAACTTCGCCGCGACCTTCTTGATGGCCGGCGCGTAGGCGAAGCCGACGCCGATGACCGGGTTGTTGCCCTTGCGCGCCAGCTCGGTGAGGCGCTGGACCTTGTCGGCCTCGCTCTCGCCCTCGGTGGGCTCCGCCTCGGCGGTCTTGATCTTCAGGTCCTTCTCGGCCCTCTCCAGGCCCGCGAAGGCGGCGTCGTTGAACGACTGGTCGCCACGGCCGCCGATGTCGTACGCGATGGCCGCGCCCGCGGCCGAGGACGACGCGCTGCCGTCGGAGGAGGGGCTGTCCGAGGACTTCTTTCCGCCACAGGCGGTGGCCGAGAGGGCCAGCGCCGCGGACGCGATGCCCACGGTGGCGATCCTGGTGATCCGGCGCAAGGGGAGGCTCCTTCAAAACCTGACCGAAGCGCCACGACCGGCGCTGGTTTCGCGGCGATCGTAACGCGCGTAGATGTCAGTTAAAGGCCCGTTCATGAGTCGTTATCGGATCGTCGTGAACCGGACAGTGACCGATCGGTAACGGGACAGGCGTCCAGCCCTTGTGTACCAAGGGCTGGACGGCGCCGACAGGAGACCCGCCGGTGTTGTATGGAGCTTTACCCGATCTTTGATGTGACGGCCCCGTTGCGGCGTCCGTCGAGCAGGGCGGCGGCCGTGAAGAACTCGACGCCGTAACCGATCGAGGACTCGTCGACGTCGAAATCGCCACGGTGCAGGTCCCGCTTGGCGGTGTCGCCCGGGCGGCGGACGCCGAGGCGGGCCATGGCGCCGGGGACGTGCTCCAGGTACCAGGAGAAGTCCTCGCCGCCGAGGCTCTGCTCGGTGTCCTCCACCGACCCGGAGCCGCACCGGGCGCCCATGGCCTCCCGGAGCAGTTCGGTGACCACCGGGTCGTTGACCACCGGCGGCACGCCGCGCACGTGGTTGATCTCGAACTTGGCCCCGTGCATCGTGGCGACCTCGTCGATCGCCGCGTGGATCATGTCGGGGGCCTCGTACCAGGCGTTGAGGTCGAGGCAGCGGACCGTGCCGGAGAGCTCGGCGTGCATCGGGACGACGTTGCAGGCGTGCCCGGACTCGATCCGGCCCCAGGTGACGGACATGCCCGAGCGGGCGTCCATCCGGCGGGCCAGCAGGGCCGGCACGTCGATGGCGACCCGCGCGGCGGCCGTCACCATGTCGGTGGTCAGGTGCGGGCGGGCGGTGTGGCCGCCCGGGCCGTCGAGGGTGACCTCCAGGCGGTCACAGGCCGAGGTGATGGGGCCGGGCCTCAGGCCGATCATGCCCGCGTCGACCCGGGGGTCGCAGTGCACCGCGATGATCTTGCCGACGCCGTCCAGCACCCCGGACTCGATGGCCTCGGTCGCCCCGCCCGGCAGCACCTCCTCGGCCGGCTGGAACAGCAGCCGCACCGGCCGGGGCAGCAGACCCTGCCGGTCGAGCTCGGCGAGGACCAGGCCGGCGCCGAGGACGACGGTGGTGTGGACGTCGTGCCCGCAGGCGTGGGCGCGGTCCGGGTAGGTGGAGCGGTACGAGACGTGCGTCTTGGCGTCCGGGATGGGCAGGGCGTCGATGTCCGCGCGCAGGGCCAGCATCGGCCGTCCCCCGTCCCAGGTACCGACGTCACAGATGAGCCCGGTGCCGGACTTCAGGACGCGTGGTCGCAGGCCGGCCTTCTCCAGCCGGGCCTTGATCGCCGCGGTGGTACGGAACTCCTGGTGTCCTAGCTCGGGGTGCATGTGCAAGTCCCGGCGGAAGGCGATCAGTTCGGCACGGAGCCGGTCCGGCAGCTTGCCGGGCAGCTCGGGCCGGACAGGCTTGCCGGGCAGGGCGGTCTGGGGCTCGCGGGACATCAACTGGTTCACCCGTTGAAGGGTAGGCGCACGGATGGGTCAACTGTCCGGAGATCACCAAAAGTTCATGCCCTTAGGGGAAAGAAAAGCGGCCTCTGGACGCATGACCGGTTGCGGCCGGGGGTAAACTCGCGCGCTCATCCGGCCGCTGGGGCGCTCCGGGCGGGGAGTCTGCGCACATCACGAGCGGTGTCGGTGACGCCCGCGAGGAAGCCCCGGGCCCGGGGGGAGGCACCCGGGGCGAGCCAGGCGGGGTCGATACCGCAAACGGCCACCGTCACGCCAGTGCCGGTGAGCGCGTACGGCAGCGTGTGGACGACCGTGGACGGAAAGCTGACGATCGTACGTCCCACCGGTCCCCGACGGGCGATCAGTTCCAGCGGCAGGTCCGGCCGTACGATCTCCAGCCCGGTCGCCCCGCTCAGCGCGCGCAGCTTCTCCGGCGTCTCGCGGCGGTGCGCGAAGTACCGGGTCACGCCGTGCTCCCTGGTCAGGGCGCACACGGCCTCCAGGTAGCGGGCCGGGTCGACGACGCCGGTCTCCACCAGGGAAGTGCCGACGAGGTCGGTGCCCTTGGTCAGGCGGGGCGGGCCGAAGCGGGCGCGGGTCCAGGCGAAGTCGTTGACCCGCAGCTCGGTCCCGGGCAGCGGGGTGACCGGCATCGAGGTGAACAGCTCGACGCGGCGCCCCTCCCCCGGCCGCAGCCGGCGCCGGGCCGCGCCGGAGACCGGTGCGTACGCGAGTTCCCGCGCCCGGGACACGGGGCCGCCGCCGGTGCGGTGCCAGCGGCGCAGCCGCTCGCCGCGGGCGAGCTGCGCGACGAACTCCATGGTGGCGGTGCCGTCGTCGACGACGACCAGTTCGGCGGCCCCGGCCGGGGTCAGCAGCAGCTGGACGAAGCGGGAGAAGGGGTCGCCGACCACGATCCGCCCGGCGCGGCGCACGGCCGGGCCGAGGGCGGCCAGGGCCCGCAGGGCGGCGCCGGAGCCGCCGCGGGCCTCCTGCCAGTGGACGGCGTACCCCTCGTCGCGGGCGATCCCGGCGACCCGGCGCAGCTGTCCCCGGGACATGGGGTCGATGGGGGGCAGGACGACGATCCGCAGCCGGTCGGCGGCCGTGCGCGGGTCGGGCCGGCGGCGCTCGGCGAGGGGCCCGGGCTGGGCCGGGACGGCGGTCAGCAGGGGATCGCGCCCGCGCCGGGCGTGTGCCCACTCCAGCACGTTGAGCAGCTGGACCGGGCTCTCCACGAGGGCCAGGGTGGGGACGGAAGGGTGCACCACGTACTCCGCTCGGGGGAGGTGGAGGGGCCGGACGGGTCAGATGGCGGCCGGGGCGGGGAGGGCGGCCAAGGGGCCCTGGACGCGGCGGAGCTTCTTCATGGGGCCGAGTTCGGAGGGGTAGACGCGCTTGACGCCGTCGCCGAGGGCGGTCTCGATGGTGCGGATGTCGCGGACCAGGCGGGCGAGGCCGCCGGGCTCGACGGAGGCGGCCTGGTCGGAGCCCCACATGGCCCGGTCGAGGGTGATGTGCCGCTCGACGAAGGTGGCGCCGAGGGCGACGGCCGCCAGGGTGGTCTGGAGGCCGGTCTCGTGGCCGGAGTAGCCGATCGGGACGTTGGGGTACTCCTCCTGGAGCGTGTTGATCACCCGCAGGTTGAGCTCCTCGGCCTTGGCCGGGTAGGTCGAGGTCGCGTGGCAGAGCAGGATGCCGTCGCTGCCGAGCACCTCGACGGCGTGCCGGATCTGCTTGGGCGTGGACATCCCGGTGGAGAGGACGACGGTGCGGCCGGTGGCGCGCAGGGTGCGCAGCAGTTCGTCGTCGGTGAGGCAGGCGGAGGCCACCTTGTGGGCGGGCGGGTCGAACTTCTCCAGGAAGGCGACGGCCTCGGTGTCCCAGGGGGAGGCGAACCAGGCGATGCCGCGCCGGGCGCAGTGCTCGTCGATGGCGAGGTAGTCGGCCTCGCCGAACTCGACGCGGTGGCGGTAGTCGATGTACGTCATCCGGCCCCAGGGGGTGTCGCGTTCCACGTCCCACTGGTCACGGGGGGTGCAGATCTCGGGGGTGCGCTTCTGGAACTTGACGGCGTCGCATCCGGCTTCGGCCGCGGCGTCGATCAGGGCGAAGGCGGTGCCGAGGTCGCCGTTGTGGTTGATGCCGATCTCGCCGACGACGTAGACGGGCCGGCCGGGGCCGGCGACGCGCGGGCCGAAGGTGCGGAGGCGGGGTTCGGTGGTGGCGACCGTCATGGCGGGTGGTGTCCTTCGCTCGGTGCGTGGGGTGTCTTGCGGGGTGCCTTGGGGTGTGTCTTGCGGGGTGTCGAACAGGGGCGCGAGGAGGCGCGCCCGGGCGAGGTCGTGCGGGTCGTCGATCTCCAGCACCCGTGCCGGGTCGGCGGGTACGGGGAGGGTGCGTCCGAAGAAGCGGTGCCGGGCGGCGCGGAAGCCGGCGGCGGTCATGGCGTAGGCCGCGCCGGTCTCCAGCAGTTCCTCGGGGCGGTCCTGGCGGCGGGGGCGGTACGCGGCCTCGTGGTTGACCCCGCGCCCGGAGCCGTCGGCCGCGCGGCGCCAGAGGAAACCGTGGAAGGGGGCGGCGGTCAGGGCGGAGTCGGCGGCGCCGGAGGCCACGGCGGCGGCGACGGACTCGATGTCCCGGCCCGTGAGGAAGGGGCTGGTGCACTGGACCAGGAGGACCACGTCCACGGTGGGGGAGTGCCCTCCCTCCGTGTCGCCGCCCTCGAAGGCGTCCAGGGCGTGCAGTACGGCGGCTTCGCTGCTCGCGGTGTCCCCGGAGAGGGCGGCGGGCCGGGAGACCACCTGGGCCCCGGCGGCACGGGCGGCGGCCGCCACGGACCCGGAGTCGGTGGAGACCACCACGTCGGTGACGGTGGGCGCGGCCCGGCAGGCCCGCACGGCGCGGGCGACGAGCGGCACCCCGCCGACGGCCGCGGTGTTCTTCCCCGGCACCCCCTTGGACCCGCCGCGCGCCGGGATCACGGCGAGGACCCTCACAGCTCGCCCAGCCGGCGGATGACCGGGGCCACGCGCTGGACCCCGTGCCGGTAGGCCCCCCGGGCGGCTTCGCGCAGGTGCGCCCGCAGCCACCGCCGGGCGGCCGACCCGCCCTGCCGGACGGCGCCCGGCAGCGGGGTGCCGTCGGGGGCGAGGTGCTGGCGGGCCAGGATCCCGGGCAGGTACCCGGGGGCGGTGCGGAGCGTGTAGTACGGGTCCACGGGCGGCAGCCGCTCGGCCGCGAGCAGCCCGTCGAGGCGCTGCCGCGCGGCGGCGTGGGGGTCGGCGCCGGCCGCGGCCGGGCCCGGGACGCCGTGGGCCGCCGGCCAGGCCGGGTCGGCCCCGGGGAGGAGGCCGCGGTCGAGGTGGTCCCACGAGGTCAGGCAGCCCGAGCCGAGGAAGTGCTGGTTGCCCAGGGCCTCGCGGATGCCGAGGTCGGTCAGGACGGCCGTCGGGATGCCCCGGTGCAGGGACTCCAGGGCCGCCGTGGAGGAGACCGTGACCAGCAGGTCGGCGGTGTCCAGTACCTCGCCCATGTTGCCGTAGACCAGGCGGCAGTTCGGCGGGAGCCCGCCCGGGAGGCGCTCGGCGAGGCGCTGGTAGGGGTGCTCCTCCAGGTGGGTGGTGTGCTCCCCCGGCCGGCTGCGCAGCTTGACCAGCACCTCGCGGTCGGGGTGCAGCCGTGCGTGGCCGGCGGCGCGGCCCAGCAGGTACGCGCGGTCGGCGCGGCTCTCGGGTACGGAGGGCTGCACCGCGAAGACCACCCGGTGGGTGCGGTTCCCGGCGGGTGCGTACGGCGCCCCGTCGAGGAAGGGGAGGGCCGTCTCGGTGACGGCGTCCGGGTCGGCGCCCACCCCCGCGTACACGGCGCGGAAGCGGGCGGCGTCGTGGCGGGAGTTGGCGAGGACCAGGTCGGCCCCGTGCCGCAGCAGCAGCCCGTCGGCGAGCTTCTCGTACACGACGCCGACGTACCCGGTGACGAACACCGGCCGGGCGGCGGGCTCCGGCCACAGGGCGCGGGCCCCGTGCAGTACGGCCTGGACGGCGCCGCCGACGAGGGCCAGCACGACCACGTCGTACCGTTCGCGCCCGCCCGCGAGCTCCGCGAGGAACTCGGCGCAGGTCACCTCCACCGGCGCGGCGTCCGCTGCGGCGCCCGCCTCGCCGAGCTGGCGGGCGGTGGGGGTGGCCCGGCCGCGCAGCAGGTAGCCGGTGACCCGGTGGTCCCCGGGGGCGAGGCGGCGGGCGGTGAGGGCGCCCCATTTCCAGCGTGTGTCGGAATCGGCGAGTACGGCGATACGTTGATCGGCCCGGCTGCTTCTCAATGGCACTGGCACCCGGCAGAAGCTATTCCGCATTTCCGCTGTTCGGCCCAACGGGCACGCAACGGCGGGTTAACAACCCGTCGACGAAATGCGAAAGCGGCCGGGTTAACGCGCCCGCCCCGTTTCGTTCACATGGAATCCTCGTCCGGGCCACGATGAATGCCGGGGTGCGTCCTATTGTCTCGCGGGTGCTCAAGCTCTCTGTTGTCGTGCCGTTCTTCAACGTGCAGACGTACGCACCGGATGCCCTGAAGAGTCTCGAACTGAACGCCCGCGGGGATTTCGAGTTCCTGCTGGTCGACGACCGCTCCACGGACGGGACGCCCGAGCTGCTGGAGCGTGCCGCGGCTGGCGGGCTGCCGGGGGCGGTGCACCTCAGACGGGACCGCAACGGCGGGCTGGCCACGGCCCGCAACACGGGGCTGGACGCGGCGCGCGGGGAGTACATCGCCTTCCTGGACGGTGACGACTGGCTGGCACCGGGCCACCTCGCCCGCACCCTGGCCGCCATCGAGGCGCTGGGCTGCGATTTCGTACGGACCGACCACGTCCAGGTGACGGGCCGGACCCGCTCCGTGCAGCGGGTGCCGTACGGGCCGGAGACGGTGGTGGGCGATCCGCGCGGCGGGATCCTGCCGGCCTCGCGGGCCACGGCGGTGGACTATCCGTACGCCTGGGCGGGGATGTACCACCGGCGGCTGCTGGACCGGGGGCTGCTGCACTTCACCGACGGGCTGCGGACGGCGGAGGACCGGCCGTGGATCTGGCGGCTGCACCGGGAGGCCGCCTCCTTCGCCGCGGTGGGCCTGCCGGGGGTGTTCTACCGGCGGGGAATTTCCACCTCGTTGACGCAGATCGGCGACGAACGCCAGCTCGATTTCATTCGCGCATTCGACCAGGTCCTCGCGGACGTGGCGACCGACCGGGAATACGAACTGTTGATCCCCAAGGCCGTCCGGACGTATTGCGCAATCATCGCGCACCACATCGGCTCCATCGAGAGGTTCGAACCGGCCGTGGCGAAAAAACTCCGCTCCATGAGCGCGGCCGCGCTCGGCCGCATGCCCGCGCCGGTACTGGACCGGGTCATCGGCTCGATGGACGCCGAGCGCTCCGCCCTGCTGCGGGGGCTGCGCCGCCGCCGGCGGGCCGCGGGAGCACACGTGGCGGGGGCGGCCTCGTGAACGTCACCCAGATCTTCCTCGCCTCCACCCTCTACGGGACGGCCACCCTCGCCGCCGCCATCGACTCGGGCGCACTCCCGCCGGCCGGCCGGCGGATCCTGCTGACCAGCAACCACTCCCTCACCCCCGAGATCACCCCCGGGCTCGACGCCGTGCCCGGGTTCGGCGCGCTGCGCACCCGCTTCGACGAGGTGCTCGACTGGAACGCGGTGATCGCCCCGCAGCACCCCAGCGGCTGGGCCC
Organism: Streptomyces sp. NPDC033966; assembly: GCF_055575955.1. Classification (NCBI taxonomy): domain Bacteria; kingdom Bacillati; phylum Actinomycetota; class Actinomycetes; order Kitasatosporales; family Streptomycetaceae; genus Streptomyces; species Streptomyces sp. NPDC033966. The sequence goes on from NZ_JBVIRQ010000001.1 coordinate 933,258, forward strand.
CGCGTCCGGAGGACGTGCCGATGTGGGAGCGGCAGCTGCGCGCCCTGTGGGGGCTGGGCCAGGACCGGGTCGAACTGGTCGTGGAGTCCCTCCAGGTGCCGCCCGCGCAGAGCCTGTGCCGGCTGTTCCCGGGGGCGGCGGTCGACGTCTACGCCGACGGGCTGATGTCGTACGGGCCCACCCGCTTCCGGCTCGACCCGCAGATCGGCATGCGGGTGCGCCGGGTGCTGCACCCGGACCTGGTCCCGGGGCTGGAGCCGCTGCTGCTGACGGAGTTCGGGGTGCGGGGGGAGGTGGTCCCGGCGCCCGCGCTGCTGAAGGTCCTGGCGGAGCTCGCGGACCTGCCCGAGGCGACGGCCGTCGGCTACGAGCCCCGCGAGGAGGAGCCGCCCGCGCTGCTGCTGGGCCAGTACCTGTCGGCGCTGGACCTGATGTCCCCCGACGAGGAGGAGGAGCTGCACGCCGACATGGTGCGCGGGGCCTTCGAGTGGGGCCACCGGGAGCTGGTGTTCAAACCGCACCCGAGCGCCCCGGCGGCGTACTGGCGGCGGGCGCGGGCCGAGGCCGAGCGGCTCGGGGCGCGGCTGACGGTGCTGGACGCGCCGCTGCCGGCCGAGATCCTGTACCAGCGGCTGCGTCCGGCGCTGGTGGCGGGCTGCTTCTCGACCGGGCTGCTGACGGCGCGGGCGCTGTACGGGATCCCGGTGGCGCGCACCGGGACGGGGGCGCTGCTGGCGCGCCTGGCCCCGTACCAGAACAGCAACCGGATCCCGCTGACGCTGGTGGACGCGCTGGTCCCGGACCTGCTCGGGCCGGCGCAGGACCCGCCGGCGGACCTGGCCGGGCTGGTCGCGGCGGTGGGGTTCACGATGCAGCCCAAGGTGCTGGCCGGGCGCCGGGCGGAGGCGGAGGCCCACCTCGCCCGGCACCTGACCCCGCACACCCGGCGCTACTTCGGCCGCCGCCGGCTGACCGCGCTGGGGCTGCCGGGCGGGATCCCGGCGCAGCTGTCGTTCCTGCCGCGGAGCCCGGCCGTCCGGCGTACGGTGCACCGCCTGCGCAGGAGGCTGGGCGGACGGCTGCGCGGACGGCTGGGCTGACGGCCGGGCCGGGGAGCAGGCCGGGTCAGCTGACGGCGAGCTTCGCGGCGAAGCCGAGGAAGATCACTCCGGCCGCCGAGGTCGCCCCGGCCGACAGCCGCTTGCGGCGGCGGAAGGCGGCGGACAGGCGGGTGCCCGCGAATATCAGCGTGGACAGGTACAGGAAGCTGATCAGCTGCGAGACCGTGCCGAGCAGCAGGAACGACAGCGCCGGGTAGGCGTACCCGGGGTCGACGAACTGCACGAAGAACGACAGCAGGAACAGGATGGCCTTCGGGTTGAGCAGGCTGACCAGCAGCGCCCGCCGGTAGGGGTGCTCGGCCGCGCCGGCCGGCTCCTCCCCGGTGACGAGCTCCTCGTGCCGGGCCCTGCGGGTGCGCCACATGCCCCACGCGGCCCGCATCATGCCGACGGCCAGCCAGCCGAGGTAGCCGGCGCCGAGCACCTTGACCACGGTGAACAGCACCGGGCTGGCCTGGAGCAGCGCGCCCGCGCCGACCGCCGCGAGGACCATGAGCACGGTGTCCCCGGTGAACACCCCGCAGGCGGCCTTGTAGCCCTCCTTGACCCCGCGCCGTGAGGCGACGGAGAGCACGTACAGCGAGTTGGGCCCCGGCAGCAGCACGATCAGCACGACGGCGGCGAGATAAGTAGGAAGATCTGTCACACCCAGCATGGGCAGGAGTGTCGCATGAGGACACACCTGTCGCGCCAGCCCTTTTCAGTGACCGGAACCCGACGGTTCGTAGCTGCCCCAGACCTCCCGCAGCACCCCGCAGACCTCCCCCACCGTGGCCCGCGCCCGCAGGGCCTCCTTCATCGGGGGCAGTACGTTCTCCCGCGTCCCGGCCGCCGCCGTCCGCAGCGCGGCCAGCGCCGCCGAGACGGCGCCGGCGTTCCGCTCCGCCCTGAGCCGTGCCAGGGCGGCGCACTGGCGGGCCTCGATCGCCGGGTCGACGCGCAGCGGCTCGTAGGGCTCCTCCCGCTCCAGCGCGAAGCGGTTGACCCCGACCACGATCCGCTCGCCGCTCTCCTGCTCGCGGGCGATCCGGTAGGCGCTGGCCTCGATCTCCGCCTTCTGGAACCCGGCCTCGATCGCGGCGACCGCCCCGCCCATGTCCTCGATCCGCCGCATCAGCGCGAGCGCGGCCGCCTCCACCTCGTCCGTCATCCGCTCCACCGCGTACGACCCGGCGAAGGGGTCGACCGTCAGCGGCACGTCCGTCTCGTACGCCAGCACCTGCTGGGTGCGCAGCGCGAGGCGGGCGGCCTTCTCCGTCGGCAGCGCGATGGCCTCGTCGAAGGAGTTGGTGTGCAGCGACTGGGTGCCGCCCAGTACGGCGGCCAGCGCCTGCACGCCCACGCGCACGAGGTTCAGCTCGGGCTGCTGCGCCGTCAGCTGCACCCCGGCCGTCTGGGTGTGGAAGCGCAGCATCAGCGACTTGGGGTTCCGGGCCCCGAACTCCTCGCGCATGACCCGGGCCCAGATCCGCCGGGCGGCCCGGAACTTGGCCACCTCCTCCAGCAGCGTGGTCCGGGCGACGAAGAAGAAGGAGAGCCGGGGCGCGAACTCGTCGACCGCCATCCCGGCGGCGAGCGCGGTACGGACGTACGCGATCGCGTCGGCGACGGTGAAGGCGATCTCCTGCACGGGCGAGGCCCCTGCTTCGGCCATGTGGTAGCCGGACACGGAGATGGTGTTCCACCTGGGGATCTGCTCGCGGCAGTAGCGGAAGGTGTCGGCGGTCAGCCGCAGCGAGGGGCCGGGCGGGAAGATGTACGTGCCGCGCGCGATGTACTCCTTCAGAACGTCGTTCTGCACGGTGCCGGTCAGCTGCCCGCCCGCGATGCCCTGTTCCTCGGCGACGAGCTGGTACATCAGGAGCAGCAGGGCGGCCGGGGCGTTGATGGTCATCGAGGTGGACACCCGGTCGAGGGGGATCCCGGCGAGGAGCACCCGCACGTCCTCGACGGAGTCGACAGCGACGCCGACCTTGCCGACCTCCCCGTGCGCGAGCGGGGCGTCGGAGTCGTACCCCATCTGCGTGGGCAGGTCGAAGGCCACGGACAGGCCGGTCCCGCCGCCCGCGATGAGCGCCCGGTAGCGGGCGTTGGACTCGGCGGCCGTGCCGAAGCCGGCGTACTGGCGCATGGTCCAGGGCCGTCCGGTGTACATCGTGGGGTGGATCCCCCGGGTGAAGGGGTACTCGCCCGGACTGCCGAGACTGGCCCGCGGGTCCCATCCCGTCAGGTCGTCGGGGCCGTAGACCGGTTCGAGGGGGATTCCGCTTTCGGTACGAGCCGTGGGACGGGCCATGGGGTGGAGCCTCCGTGTCCGTGGAGCCGACGGGCCCGGGGCTGGTACAACCGACCGAGCCCGCGACAGCCTGGTCACAATGGGGCAACATCGCGCGTTCGTCCGCAACTGTCCACGCCCTTGAGGCATCACCTAGATACACGACGTTGAACTCGGGGGAACCGCCATGCACCGACAGAGAGCCTTCATCCGTACGCTCGGCCTGGCCGCCGCCGTCGCGCTCGCCGCTACCGCGTGCGGTCCGCAGGATCCCGGTGCCGGCCCGGCCGCCCCCTCCTCGCCCGCCGGCGGCTCCCCCTCGGCGTCCCCGTCCAAGCAGGACGACAAGCCCGGCTCGCCCTCGCCGTCCGCTCCGGCCGCGCAGCCGTCCCCCTCCGCCCCGTCGGCGTCGGCGTCGGCGTCGGGCGCCCCCGGTGCCAGGCCGCTCATGGCCAACGGTGACGAGAGCGAGCAGGTCCGCGAACTCCAGGCACGGCTGCGCCAGCTCAAGCTGGTGTCGACGGCGCCCACCGCCTTCTACGGCTCGAAGACGACCGCCGCGGTCAAGACCTTCCAGTCGCAGCACGGACTGCCCGCGACCGGGTCGGTGGACGAGGCCACCTGGCAGAAGGTGCAGGGCCTCACCAAGAAGCCCACCGATGACGAGCTGCGCCCGCCGACCACCAACGAGGTGGACGCCCCGGACCCGCGCTGCATGCAGGGCCGGGTGATGTGCATCAGCAAGGAGAGCCGCACCCTGGCCTGGATGATCGACGGCAAGGTCGTCTCCACGATGGACGTCCGCTTCGGCTCGGAGAACACGCCGACCCGCGAGGGCCTGTTCCAGGTGGAGTGGAAGGCGAAGGACTGGACGTCGACGATCTACCACACGTCGATGCCCTACTCGATGTTCTTCAGCCAGGGCCAGGCGGTGCACTACTCGTCCGACTTCGCGGCCCGCGGCTATGACGGCGCCTCGCACGGCTGTGTGAACGTCCGGGACAAGAAGAAGCTGTCGGCGCTGTTCGACCAGGTGAAGGTGGGCGACAAGGTCGTCGTCTACTGGTGATCCCGGCCGGCGGTCCGGTCCGGTGATCCCGGCCGGCGGTCCGGTCCCGGGAGGGAGAAGAGAGGGGGCGCGGGCAGGGCCGGGGGAACGTGCCCCGCCCGCGCCGGGTGCGCCGAGCCCAGGGGTACGGGGGGAACCCCGGCTCGTGCGCGGCCGATGACCAGTCGGCTCGATACGTACTGCGTCAGCGGTTCGAAAAGTGTTACTGCCCCCCGCTCGGGACGCTTGCTGAAGCGTTTCAGCGGGTGCGGAAGCCCAGTCCGCCGCCCGTCAGAGGGGTCGCGGACGGCAGCGGCAGCGGGGCGCTGCCCTGGTCGGCGCCGCTCCGCGGGACCGTGCCCTTCGTGGCCCCGTCCAGCAGGGTCGCGCAGAAGCGCTGGACCTTCGCGGCCCCGCCGGCGAGCTTGGAGAGGTACTCGCGCCCGTCCGCGGCGAGCTTCTCCGCCTTGTTGTCCCGGCACAGGTCCTCGGGGCGCGGCTTCTCCGCCCCGCCGCCCTGGTCCTTCCCGCTGTCGGCGGTGGCGCCGCCGCTGTCGGCGAAGGTGTCGCGGGTGCCGCCGGTACCCGCCGCGCCCCCGCCGCCACCGCCCGCGGCGGCCGTGCCGGGCGGTACCGAGAGGCTGGGCGCGACGTCGGGGAGCGTACGCATCCCCGTGCCCGGGATGCGCGGGGCGTCCGGGCCGCGCGAGAAGCCGTCGACGCCCAGGGACGGGGTCGGTCTCAGCTGCGGTACGAGGGTGGCGCCGGCGGTGTCCCCGGCGGGCACCGGGTCCGAGTCGGCGCTGACCGAGACCGCCGGGGCGGGCCCCGCCGTCAGGTGCGCGGCGCGGTCCAGCAGGCCGGTGCCGGCGACGGCGGCGATCCCGCCGACGGCGACGCCGGCCAGCGCGGCCGCCAGCCCGAACCGCGCGGCCGTGACGGGACGCCGCTGCGCGGGTATCCGTACGGGGGGTATCGGCGCCAGGTCGACCAGGGGTTCGCGGTCGCCTCCCCGGGGCACGGCGGGTCCGGCCGCGGCGGACGTCGCCGCGGACGTCACCGGCGGCGCCGTCGCGGGCGCCTCGGCGCGGGCCGCGCGGAAGGCGGCCAGGGCGGCTTCCTCACCGGGCAGTTCTCCCCCCGCCGGGCGGGGGGTCAGGGCGTCGAGGGCGGCGCGCATGCGGGCCGCCTCCGCCCGGGCGCGCGGGTCGGCGCCGGATCCGACCGGGCCGGGGGCTCCTCCGCGCAGCAGCTCGTCCGCCGTGGCCCTGTCCAGCCACGCGTTGTGCTCGTCGGCCATCACATGTCCTTCTGCGTCCGCCAACGTGAATGCGTCACACCGGTTTGCTCCACCAGGTCCCCCGCCCGCGCGCGCTGCGCGGGCACCGCGTCGAGATCACGCTCCCGTGCCGGGTCCCCGGCATTATGGCCGACCCGGGCGCGGGGTTCCGCTTCGTTTTCCGTCCCGCCCGCCGCAGCGGCGGGGCCGAGCTCCGCGCTCAGCAGTTCCGCGAGCTTCTTCAGCCCCCGGTGCGCGGCCGTGCGGACCGCGCCGGGGCGCTTGCCGAGGGTCTCGGCCGCGCTCTTGGCGTCCAGGCCGACGACCACGCGCAGGACGACGGCCTCGGCCTGGTCCTGCGGCAGCTGGGCTATCAGCTTCATGGTCCGTCCGGTGGACAGGGCCTCCATGGCCTCGCCGTACGTGTCGGAGTCCGCGGCCCGGCCCGTCAGCTCGGTCTCGTCGCCGCCGACGGCGGGACGGCGGCCGCGCATGCGGATGTGGTCGAGGGCCCGGTTGCGGGCGATGCGGGCGGCCCAGCCGCGGAAGCGGTCGGCGTCGCCCGTGAAGGAGCCGAGGTCGCGGGCGATCTGCAGCCAGGCCTCGGAGGTCACGTCCTCGGCGTCGGCGTCCCCGACGAGCGTGCGTACGTATCCGAGCAGGCGCGGGTGCACGGCGCGGTACACAGTCCGGAACGCGCTCTCGTCGCCGTCCTGTGCCGCGAGCACCGCGGCGGTCAGCTCCGCGTCGTCCCCCAGCAAAGTCCCCAACCCGTTCAACGTCCTGTACGTGTGGCGCAAATCCGCACGTTACGGCGTTCATGTACCTCTCGTCCACGAGTTGTACAACCAGCAACCAACCCTGCGCGGAGCGGGGTGTGACAGAAAACGCACTCCATACGCTGACATGAATACGGGCTTGTCGCACGAGTCCGTGACGGATGGCGACCGGGGCCTCTCCTGTGGGGGGTGGCGGCCTCGGTCGTCATCCCCTCTCCAGCCGGGCAAACCCCCCGGCCTCATCCTTTCGGCTCACTTCCGGGTGAAATCCCCGAATGGGCAGGGCACGGCTCCTCCGAGATCGCTAGCGTGGCGGTACACCCGCGCCACGCCCCGAGGAGTACTCCGCTGTCCAGCCACCTTCCGGCACAGGTCCGCGGTCCGGCCTCCGCCCCCGGCGCCGGACTGGCGCGATTCAACTCCCTGCCGCCCGAGACCGCCCGCGCGGTCCTGCTGCGCTGCTGCGGCAGCGGCCGCTGGGCCCACCGGGTGGCCGCCCACCGCCCCTACCCGGACACCGCCGCCCTGCTCGCGGCCTGCGAGGAGGCCTCGTACGACCTCTCCCAGGGCGACCTCTCCGAGGCGCTGGCCCGGGAGTCCTCGGCGGAGCTGGGCCAGGGCGCCCCGTACGCCGCGCTCCTCGCCCTCGGCGCGGCACGGGCGCAATACGAGCGGACCTTCGGGCACGCCTTCGTGATCTGCCTGGACGGGCACCCGCCGGAGGAGCAGGTGGACCAGCTGCTGGCGGCGATCCGCCGCAGGATGGCTCACGAGATCGACGAGGAGCGCTCGATCTCCGCCGAGGAGCTGCGCCTGGTCGCCCGCTCGCGGACCCTGCGGCTGCTGGACCGACTCGCCGGTGCGCAGCCCTGGGACCCGGACGACGGTCTGCCTGCTGCCGATTTCGGGCTATTTGCCCCTGTGGGATAGCCCGTCCGTGCCTGTTTGATCACACCGGCGGACCCCGGGCGAGGGAACCGACAAAGCGTCGCTACGATGTCCGGGGCCGGTGGACCGTACCCGGCCGGGCCCGACCGACAAAGAAGCCGGCTGGCCCCCGCCCCGCTTCCGGAGGGTTTTCCGTGCCGGCTGGAACGTTGTACCGCGGCCGGGAAGGAATGTGGTCCTGGGTGGCTCATCGAGTCACCGGCGTCCTCATTTTCTTCTTCCTGTTCGTACACGTCCTCGACACCGCTCTCGTCCGCGTCTCCCCCGAGGCGTACGACGATGTCGTGGCTACCTACAAGACTCCGATCGTCGCGCTGCTGGAGTACGGCCTCGTCGCCGCAATCCTGTTCCACGCGCTCAACGGTCTCCGTGTCATCGCCGTGGACTTCTGGTCCAAGGGCCCCCGTCACCAGAAGTCGATGCTCTGGTGGGTCGTGGGCATCTGGGTCGTCCTGATGATCGGGGCCCTGTACCCCGTACTGGGCCACGCCTACCTCGAACTGTTCGGGAAGTGACACGCATGTCTTCTGACACTTCTTCCGCCAAGGCGATCGGCGACGTGGAGGGCGTTTCCCTCTACGACACCGACAACCCGGCGCCGTACATCGAGGCCCCGCGCAAGCGCACGGGGAAGACCCCGCGCTCGACCCGCGGCAACTTCGAGATGGCCGCGTGGCTCTTCATGCGCCTCTCGGGCATCGTGCTCGTCGTCCTCGTCATCGGCCACCTCGTCATCCAGCTGGTGCTGGACGGCGGCGTCTCCAAGATCGGCTTCGCCTTCGTGGCCGGCCGCTGGGCGTCCCCGTTCTGGCAGGTCTGGGACCTGCTGATGCTGTGGCTGGCCATGCTGCACGGCTCCAACGGCCTGCGTACCGTCATCAACGACTACGCGGAGCGCGCCAACACGCGGCTGTGGCTGAAGGGCCTGCTCTACACCGCCACGGTGTTCACCATCCTTCTGGGCACGCTGGTGATCTTCACCTTCGACCCGAACATCCGCTAGGCAACGGGGCTGAGGCGAAACCAATGAAGATCCACAAGTACGACACCGTCATCGTCGGTGCAGGTGGTGCCGGCATGCGCGCCGCCATCGAATCGACGAAGCGCAGCCGCACCGCGGTGCTGACGAAGCTCTACCCCACCCGCTCCCACACGGGCGCCGCGCAGGGCGGCATGGCCGCCGCGCTGGCCAACGTGGAGGACGACAACTGGGAGTGGCACACCTTCGACACGGTCAAGGGCGGTGACTACCTGGTCGACCAGGACGCCGCCGAGATCCTGGCGAAGGAGGCCATCGACGCGGTCCTCGACCTCGAGAAGATGGGCCTGCCGTTCAACCGCACCCCGGACGGCACCATCGACCAGCGCCGCTTCGGCGGCCACTCGCGCAACCACGGCGAGGCGCCGGTCCGCCGGTCCTGCTACGCCGCGGACCGCACGGGCCACATGATCCTCCAGACGCTCTACCAGAACTGCGTCAAGGAGGGCGTGGAGTTCTTCAACGAGTTCTACGTCCTGGACCAGCTCCTGGTGGAGGAGGACGGCGTCAAGAAGTCGGCCGGTGTGGTCGCGTACGAGCTCGCCACCGGCGAGATCCACGTGTTCCAGGCCAAGGCCGTCATCTACGCCTCCGGCGGCACCGGCAAGTTCTTCAAGGTGACCTCCAACGCGCACACCCTGACGGGTGACGGCCAGGCGGCCTGCTACCGCCGCGGCCTGCCGCTGGAGGACATGGAGTTCTTCCAGTTCCACCCCACGGGCATCTGGCGCATGGGCATCCTGCTGACGGAGGGCGCCCGCGGTGAGGGCGGCATCCTCCGCAACAAGGACGGCGAGCGCTTCATGGAGAAGTACGCGCCGGTCATGAAGGACCTCGCGTCCCGTGACGTCGTCTCGCGCTCCATCTACACGGAGATCCGCGAGGGCCGCGGCTGCGGCCCCGCCGGCGACCACGTGTACCTGGACCTGACGCACCTCCCGCCGGAGCAGCTCGACGCGAAGCTCCCGGACATCACCGAGTTCGCGCGCACCTACCTCGGCATCGAGCCCTACACGGACCCGATCCCGATCCAGCCCACCGCGCACTACGCCATGGGCGGCATCCCGACCAACGTCGAGGGTGAGGTCCTGGCGGACAACACCACCGTCGTCCCCGGCCTGTACGCGGCCGGCGAGGTCGCGTGCGTGTCGGTGCACGGCGCCAACCGCCTGGGCACCAACTCGCTGCTGGACATCAACGTCTTCGGCAAGCGCTCCGGCATCGCCGCGGCCAAGTACGCCGCCGAGAACGACTACGTCGAGCTGCCGGAGAACCCGGCGCAGCAGGTCGCCGACCTGGTCGAGCACCTCCGCAACTCCACGGGCAAGGAGCGGGTCGCCGACCTGCGCCTGGAGCTCCAGGAGACGATGGACGCGTGCGTGATGGTCTTCCGTACGGAGCAGACCATCAAGACCGCGGTCGAGAAGATCGCCGAGCTGCGCGAGCGCTACAAGAACGTGTCCGTCCAGGACAAGGGCAAGCGCTTCAACACGGACCTGCTGGAGGCCATCGAGCTGGGCAACCTGCTCGACCTGGCCGAGGTCATGGCCGTGTCCGCGCTGGCGCGCAAGGAGTCCCGCGGCGGTCACTACCGCGAGGACTACCCGAACCGCGACGACGTCAACTTCATGCGCCACACCATGGCGTACCGCGAGGTCGACGACAACGGCCAGGACTCCGTCCGCCTGGACTACAAGCCCGTCGTCGTCACCCGCTACCAGCCGATGGAGCGTAAGTACTGATGGCCACCCCGACCCTGGACAAGATGGAGGCGGCGGCCGCCGCCTCGCCGTACATCACGGTCACCTTCCGGATCCGCCGCTACAACCCCGAGGTCTCGGCCGAGGCGGAGTGGCAGGACTTCCAGATCGAGATCGACCCGAAGGAGCGCGTGCTCGACGGTCTCCACAAGATCAAGTGGGACCTGGACGGCACGCTGACCTTCCGCCGCTCGTGCGCGCACGGCATCTGCGGCTCCGACGCGATGCGGATCAACGGCAAGAACAGGCTCGCCTGCAAGACGCTGATCAAGGACATCAACCCGGAGAAGCCGATCACCGTCGAGGCCATCAAGGGCCTCACGGTGATGAAGGACCTCGTGGTCGACATGGAGCCCTTCTTCCAGGCGTACCGCGACGTCATGCCGTTCCTGGTCACCAAGGGCAACGAGCCGACGCGTGAGCGCCTGCAGTCCGCCGAGGACCGCGAGCGCTTCGACGACACCACCAAGTGCATCCTGTGCGCCGCGTGCACGTCCTCGTGCCCGGTGTTCTGGAACGACGGCCAGTACTTCGGCCCGGCGGCGATCGTCAACGCCCACCGCTTCATCTTCGACTCGCGCGACGAGGCCGGCGAGCAGCGGCTGGAGATCCTGAACGACAAGGACGGCGTGTGGCGCTGCCGCACGACCTTCAACTGCACCGACGCGTGCCCGCGCGGCATCGAGGTCACGAAGGCGATCCAGGAAGTCAAGCGCGCGCTCATCACGCGCCGCTTCTGATCCTTTCGACGCGCCGCTCGCAGCGCTCGGCCCTGGCGGGCCTCCCGCGCTCCGCGACGCTGCGACGGACTCCGTCCGTCGGTCTCCGCCGAGGCCGGCGGGCCGCCGAAGGCCCCGCACCCGGACATCCTCCGGGTGCGGGGCCTTATGCGTGCTCGGGGGCGGGTCAGGGTCGGGTCAGGGGTGGTCCCCATGGTTCGGGGATCTTCCTCACGGCAGGCTTGCGGTCATGACGAACCCCGTGAACGCCGCCCGGCGCAGCGCCCGTTGGATCTCCCTCGCCGTCGCCGGCGCGGCCGTCGCCTCCCTCACCGCGGCCGCGCTGCCCGCCTCGGCCGCCGAGCGGCAGCCCGCCCCGCGGCCCCGCGTCGGCATCCTCCACGACGTCCGCCCCGTCGACGAGGTCAAGCTCGCGGAGGCGATGACCCCGGACGCGGTCGCGGACGGCACGATGGTGCGGGTGACCGGGGCGGGCGTCCGCCTCAGGGCGGCGGCCGGGGCCGTCTCCCAGGACCCGGCCGCCTCCTTCCGGATCGGCAGCATGACGAAGATGTTCACCTCCACGGTGGTCCTCCAGCTGATCGCCGAGGGCCGGTTCACCATGGACACCCCGATCCGCGAGATCCTCCCCGACACGGTCCCGGCCGACTGGGCGCCGATCACCGTCGGCCAGCTGCTGAGCCACACCAGCGGCCTGGGCAAGCCCTGCGAGCCCCTGCTGGACGACACCGGCCTGACTCCGCAGCGCGTCGTGCACGCCTGGACGAGCTGCGCCGCGAAGCCCGAGTCCCCGGTCACCGGCCAGCAGTACAACGGCGGCAACTACTTCCTCCTCGGACTTGCGATCGAGAAGGTGACGGGTCACTCCTACACGGACGAGATCCAGAGGCGCATCACCCGCCCGCTCGGCCTGCACCACACCTACGTCCCCCGCACCGGGGACCGCTCCATGCCGACCCCGTCGCTGGCCGCGCCCGCCCCGAAGGACCCCTGGACCTGGGCGGAGGGCGGCATGATCTCCAACGCCCCCGACCTGGAGCGGTTCACGAAGGCCCTGCTGGGCGGCCGCCTGCTGCCGCCGGCCCAACAGGCGCAGCTGTTCGTGAAGTCGCCGCTGCCGCCGCGGCAGGCGCTGCCGTACAGCATGGGCGGCCTGGCCTACGCCACGGTCAACGGCGTCGAGGTCTGGGGCAAGACGGGCAGCATGGCCGCGTACACGGGCGGGACCTTCGCCACCGCCGACGGCGGCAGGGCCGTCACGTACGCCTTCCTCCCGAAGCCGGGCGTGCCGCAGGACGCCGCCATCGGCCGCGTCCTCAAGATCCTCGGCGCGACCGTCTGAGCGGCCACCCGATCCGGTGAAGCGCCCGCATCCGGCGTCGGAGCGGGCCCCGGCCCTACGATGACTTCCTCGACCCAGCCCACGGGAGGCCCGGAATGTCCACAGCACCCGTCGAGCACGGCGGCGCGGGGCGGCCCCCGACCCTCCTCGAAGAGGCCGCCAAGCTCACGGAACGGCTCCCCGGCTACCGCGTCGAGATCGTCGGAGGCCAGCTCACCGTGACCCCGCCACCGGACGCCCCGCACGCGCTGGCCCTGACGGAACTCATGATCCCGTTCCTGAGCGCCGGTCTGCACGGTCCCGAGTCGAAGGTCGTCCAGGGCATCGGCCTGTGGCTGCCCGGCGGGCCCGAGGACTATGCGATCCCGGACCTCGCAGTGGTCGACGGTGACGTCAAGGAGCACCTGGTCGAGCAGAACTGCTACGACCCGGTGGCCTTCCGCCTGGTCCTGGAAGTGACCTCGTCGAACTACAACAACGACCTGCGCGCCAAAGCCGTCGCCTACGCCCAGGCGCAGGTCCCGGTCTGCGTCATCGTCAACCGGCAGCACCAGCGGCTGCACGTGCTGACCGACCCCCAGGAAGGCGATTACGCCAGCCACCGCGTCTACGCGTCGGGCGAGCTCGCCACCCTCCCCGACTCCCTCGGCGCCAAGGTCACCCTCGACGTCGGGGAACTCCTCGCGGCGGGCCGCCCACCCGAGCCCCGGCCGGAGGCCTGAAGGGCGACCGCCCCCCGGCGGCAACGCCGTGATCAGCGGCGACGGCGGCCGGACCTACACCGTCGGCGGGGTCGCGTACATGTCCGCCCACCTCGCCCGGCTCCGGGACGGGCGGGCCAACTCGTTCTTCTTCACCCCCGGGGACGCCTTCGCCGGCTGGGAGTTCGACGCCGCCGCCTTCGCCGACGGGCCCACCATCGAGGCCCTCAACCGGATGGGGCTCGATTTCGCGACCGCCGGGAACCACGAGTTCGACAAGTCCCCCGCCATGCTGCGACGGCACATGGAGCAGGGCGTGCCGTTCCCCGTCGAGGGCCGTGACGCCCCCTTCACCGACTCGTCCGGCGCACGGTGCTGCCCGCGCACCTTGAACCTGTTCAAAAACAGGTCTACAGTCAGTCACGCCAAGGAGTTGAACACGTTCAAGGGGGCTGGGGCAATGGACCTCACCGTGGTCGCGTACGTCATCTACCTGTTCATCAGCATCGGGCTGACCGTCTGGGTCGCCCGTACGCTCAGCCGCAACGGCCGCGTCTTCATCGCCGACGTCCTCCAGGGCAACGAGAAGCTCGCGGACGCCGTCAACCACCTCCTGGTGGTCGGCTTCTACCTCGTCAACGTCGGCTTCGTGACCCTGTACCTGCGCTCGGGCGAGACGGTCCTCGAAGCCCGCGGCCTCTTCGAGGCGCTGTCGGTCAAGCTCGGCGTCGTCCTGCTGGTCCTCGGCGTCATGCACCTCGGCAACGTGTGGGTGCTGAGCCGGATGCGCCGCCGCGGGATCATGGAGCGGCAGGCCGCGCAGCTTCCCCCCGTACCGCCGGTCGCCCCCCAGGGGTGGACCGCGCCGGCCGGGGCCTGACCCGTGGCGCGGGCCGCGCAGCCCGGCGTCCGGTACCTGACCGTCCTGTACGACGCCGACTGCCCCGTGTGCACCCGCATCCGCAACTGGCTGGCCGGGCAACGGCAGCTGGTCCCGCTGCGGCTGGTGCCGGCCGCCTCCGCCGAGGCCTGGCGGCAGTTCCCGAGGCTGGCGCACGCCGAGACGCTGCGCGAGATCACCGTCGTCGGGGACGCGGGCCAGGTGTGGCGGGGGACGGACGCCTTCGTCGTCTGCCTCTGGGCGCTCGCCGAGCACCGCGCGAAGGCCGAATGGCTCGCCACCCCGGCGGGCCGCCCCTTCGCCAGGGCGGCCATGAACACCGCCGCCGCCGTCCGGCACGCGGTACGTACCAATTCCGAAGCGGAGGCCGGTGAACCGGCCTGTGACGATCACTGCTCCGCGCCCCGATAAGGTCGGACACCGTGACAGATCAGAAGGCGCCCAAGAGCGAGCAGACCCGGACGCTCATCCTCGAAACCGCGCTCCGGCTCTTCCAGGAACGCGGGTTCGACAAGACGACCATGCGGGGCATCGCCAAGGAGGCAGGGGTCTCGGTCGGCAACGCGTACTACTACTTCGAGTCGAAGGAGCACCTCGTCCAGGGCTTCTACGACCGGATCGGCGCGGCCCACCAGGCGGCGGTGCGGCCCATCCTGGACCGGGAGACCGATCTCCAGAAGCGGCTCGCCGGCGTGCTGACGAGCTGGTTGGACATCGCGGAGCCCTACCACGAGTTCGCCTCGCAGTTCTTCAAGAACGCGGCGGATCCGGAGAGCCCGCTCAGCCCCTTCTCGGCGGAGTCGGAGCCGGCGCGCAAGGCGGCCATCGACATCCACCGCGAGGTGCTGGCCGGGGCGAAGACCAAGGTGCCGGCCGAACTGGCCGACGTACTGCCGGAGCTGATGTGGCTCTCGCAGATGGGCCTCGTCCTGTACTGGGTCTTCGACCGCTCGCCCGGCAGCGAGAAGACGCGGCGGCTCGCCGAGCGCGGTGCGCAGCTGACCACGCGGGGCATCGTGCTGGCCCGGTTCAGGGTGCTGCGCCCGCTGGTGCGCGAGCTGCACGAGCTCTTCGCGGACTTCCTGCCGGGCATGGCCCAGACGGCGGCCGCGCGCGGCGGCAAGCGCGCCTCGGACCCTCACCCCGGGGAGGAGTGAGGGTCCTCGCGCCGGGGCCGGCCCGGCCCGGCACGAGCGGCGCACGGGGACACCCACGCGCCGCCTACAGCCAGTCGAGCTCCCACAGCCGCCAGACGCCCGTGCCGTCGGAGAGGAACTGGGAGCCGGTGACGGCCTCGCGCGAGAGCACGTAGTCCTTCTTCTGCCAGATCGGCAGCATCGGGACCTGCTGGGACACCACCCGCTGGAGCTCGCGCAGGTCGGCGGCGGCCTCGGCGCGCTCGGAGTGGGCCTGCGTACGGGTGATCAGCTCGTCGACGTACTTGTCGGAGAAGCCGTTGTTCATGCTGGAGTCCCGGCCGACCAGCGGCGCGAGGAAGTTGTCCGCGTCCGGGAAGTCGGCGATCCAGCCGATCGTGTAGGCGTCGAACTCGCCTGCCGCGTAGGCCTTCTGGAAGTCCTCCCACGCCTCGACCGGCTTGATCTTCACCTGGAACAGGTTCGTCGTCTCGAGCTGCCGCTTGATCTCCTCGGCCTCGGCGAGGTTCGCGCCGCGCGTGTTGACCCCGAGCGTCACGGAGACCGGCGCGGTGATCCCGGCGTCGCGCAGGAGCTTGCGGGCGGCCGCCCCGTTGGGCGCGGGGAAGGCGTCGAAGAAGGGCGTGCTGTGCGCCGGGACGCCCGCCGGGACCAGGGAGTACAGCGGGGTGACCGTCCCCTTGTGGATCTCCCCGGCGATCTTGGAGCGGTCCAGTACGGCCGCCACCGCCTGGCGCACGGCAGGCTTCTCCGCCGCGGACCCCGGGCGCACGTTGAAGACGAGGTTACGGGTCTCCGTGCCGCCGGAGGCCTGGTAGCGGGTGTCCTTCAGGCCCGGGTTGAGGCCCGCGAGCACCGCCGGGGGCATGTCCCGGTGCGCGACCTCGACCTCGTGGTCCCGCCAGGCCTTGTCGAGCTGCGCGGAGTCCTTGAAGTACCGGACGGTGACCAGCGCCCGGGCGGGACCGCCCTGCCCCTTGTACGCCGGGTTGGGCCGCAGTTCGGCACTGGCCCGCTGGCGGTACTCGGCCAGGGTGTACGGGCCCGATCCGTCGGCCTTGCCGTCCTCGCGCAGCGCCTTGGCCGGGTAGCGGTCCTTGTCGACGATCGAGGCGGCGCCGGTGGCGATCTTGAACGGGAAGGTGGCGTCGCGGGAGGAGAGGTTGAAGGTGACCGTGCGGCCCTCGGCCTTGACCGACTGGAGGCCGGTGAAGAGCGGGGCCGGCCCCTGGTCGGAGTTGATCTGCTTGATGCGGTCGAAGGAGAACTTCACGTCCTCGGCGGTGACGGCACGGCCGTTGGAGAAGGTCAGGTCGGGGCGCAGCTCGCACTGGTAGGTGGTCAGCTTCTGCCCGATGAACTTGCAGGAGGACGCGGCGTCCGGGACGGGGGTGGCCGAGCCGGGCTTGATGGTCAGCAGCGACTGGTAGATGTTGCCGAACAGGGCCCAGGAGCCGGCGTCGTAGGCCCCGGCCGGGTCGAGGGCGGAGACCACGTCGGTCGTGCCGACGCGGATCGCGCCGCGGCCCTCCTCGTCGGAGGGCAGCAGCTGCCAGGCGCCGACGCCGGCCGCGCCGAGGACCAGCCCGGCCGCGACCACCTTCGAGCGGACAGACCGCATCCCCGAACCCCGTCCATCGCTATCCGATATCCGAACCGACCCTCCGACTATCGGTCACTGAATCACGGAAAATCAGCCACGGGAAGGCCCGCGATGCCCGGTCGGACCAGGTCAGGCCTGGTATGAGGCGAGTTCGACGACGGTGATGTCGGAGGGCGCCCCGACCCGCACCGGAGGCCCCCAGGCGCCCGCGCCCCGGGACACGTACAGCTGGGTGTCGCCGTAGCGCTCCAGGCCCGCGACGGTCGGGTTCGCCAGCTCGGCAAGGTACTTGCCGGGCCACAGCTGACCGCCGTGGGTGTGCCCGGAGAGCTGGAGGTCCACTCCGTGGCGGACGGCTTCGTCGATCACGATCGGCTGGTGCGCGAGGAGTACGGAGGCGCGGGCGCGGTCGCGGTCCCCGAGGGCCGCCTGGAAGTCGGGGCCCTTGCCCTCTTTCTCCCCCTGGACGTCGTTCACCCCGGCGAGGTCGAAGTGGGGCAGCTCGCGGCGGGCGTTCTCCAGTGGGGTGAGGCCGAGTTCGCGGACGTGGTCCACCCACTGCTGGGCGCCGGAGAAGTACTCGTGGTTGCCGGTGACGAAGAAGCTGCCGAGGCGGGCGCGGAGTTCGCGCAGCGGCTCGGCGGCGGGGCCCAGGTCGTGGACGTCGCCGTCCACGAGGTCGCCGACGATGGCGACGAGGTCGGGCTGGGTGCGGTTGACGGTGTCGACGATGCGGCGGGTGTGGGCGCGGCCGAGCACCGGGCCGAGGTGGACGTCGCTGACGACGGCGATCCGGAACCCGTGCGCGGCGCGGGGCAGCCGGGCGAGGGGCACCTGCACGCGCTTCACGCGGGGCCCGCGGAGCACTCCGTAGGTCCCGTTGCCGACGACCCCCGCGGCGGCGGCCGCGGCCGCCCCACCGAGCACCCGCGCCACGAACACCCGCCGTCCGACCCCTGCCGGGGACGTGTCGGCGCTCTCGCCCTGGGCGGGGGCGTCGGCCGGCCGGCCGGCGGGGGTGGGGCCCTGCGGGGCCGTTCCCCCACCCGCTCCTTCCCGCACCTGGGGCTCCGCCCGGGACTCCGCCCCGGGGGCCCCGCCGGGCACGGCCGGCGCCAGGTCAAGCCCCTCCGGCGACTGGGGAGCGGGGCCCGCGGCCTCACCGTCCGGCTCGGCCGGCACCGCACGGCCCCCGGCGGGCACGGGCGGCGCCGGCAGCCGGCGGAGCCACAGGCGGCGGATCGGTTCCGCCACCGCCATCGCCATCGTGAGGTACAGCAGCACCGCCAGCCACATGTAGCCCGGCCACGCCACCAGCCGCTCCAGCCAGAACGGCGCGCCCGCCCGCCCCGCCGTCAGCGCGGCCAGCGCCAGCAGCGGAAGCGCGAAGGCCAGGACCGTGCCCGCCCTCCGCGCCGCCCCGCCCGCACGGGTCGTGTCCCGGACCAGCCGCACCCACAGCCACCGGTGGACCAACGCAAGCAGCGCGAGTACCGCGACCACCGCCACAATCACCACAAACACGGTCATCGTGATTCCCGTCGCAGAGTCAGGACACTGCGCAACCCGATCACACCAACGGCGGTCCCCAGGAGAAAGGACGTGATCGCCAGCAGGAGGTGGACCCAGAAGTAGGCCGTGGGCTGACCGTCATCGAATGCCAGACCGCTGGCGTCATTGAAGAGGTTCTTTACGAACGTGGACCAGATCACCCAGGACCAAGCTCCGAACGCTGCGAGGAACCAGGACGCGGTGCGGCTGAGTTTCATGTCCCCAGTATCGGATTCGTCCCCAGGACGGACGCGCCGGGGTGGGCCGTACCGGGGGTGGTTGGGCCCGGTTGGCCGGTCCCGGACGCCGGGCAGTCCATCGGGATGTACGTTCACCTGCGTGTCTGCCAAGAAGACCGCGCTGACGGTCCTTTCCGCCACGCTGCTGATTCCAGTCGTGCTCATGGCATCCGCGAGCGCGCCTGTACACGCCGCGCCCACGCCGCCCCCGGCGGCCGACGGAAAGGGGCAGCCCCCGAAGGCACCGAACGCCCCCGCCCCGCCCCCCTCGATGTCCACCGTCGGCGGCGCCCGCCTCGGGCAGCCCGGGACCCAGGTCAACCCGCTGCCCGGCGCGCCCGCCCTGCCCGCCGACCTCAGCGGCCGGTCCTGGATCGTGGCGGACGCCGAGACCGGCGAGGTGCTCGCCGCGCACAACGCCCACTGGCGGCTGCCCCCGGCCTCCACCATGAAGATGCTCTTCGCCGACACCGTGCTGCCCACCCTCCCCAAGGACCGGGTGCACCACGTCACCGACGAGGACATGGACGGCGTCGGCCCCGGCAGCAGCCTGGTGGGGGTCAAGGAGGACCACGACTACAGCGTCCACGACCTGTGGCTCGGCGTGTTCCTGCGCTCCGGGAACGACGCGGTCCACGTGCTTTCGGCCATGAACGGCGGCATCGACAAGACCGTCAAGGACATGCAGGCCCACGCCGAGGAGCTCCAGGCGCTGGACACCCACGTGGTGTCCCCGGACGGCTACGACGCCCCCGAGCAGGTGTCGAGCGCGTACGACCTCACCCTCGTCGCCCGCTCCGGGCTGCAGAAGCAGGACTTCCGCGAGTACTGCGGCACGGCGGAGGCGAAGTTCCCCGGCAGGCAGGAGGCGGGCAGGCCGCGCGAGTACTTCGAGATCCAGAACACCAACCGGCTGATGACCGGCGCCGGCGGCATCACCCCGTACAAGGGCATCGCCGGCGTGAAGAACGGCAACACCACCATGGCCGGGTCGACCTTCACCGGCGCCGCCCAGCGCGGCGACAAGAAGCTGCTGGTGACCGTGATGAACCCGGACAACGGTGGGGTCAACTCGGTCTACGAGGAGACGGCCGCGCTCTTCGACTGGGGGTTCGCCGCGGCCGGGAAGGTCAAGCCGGTGGGCGAGCTGGTGCCGCCGAAGAGCGCGGACACCTCCCCGCTCGGCTCCCCCGCCACATCGCACGAGAAGGGGAAGCCCGCGGCGGGCGGCCGAGCCTCCGGCGGCGGCGGACTCGGCACGGCGCTCGGCATCACGGGCGGGTCGCTGGCCGTCCTGGCCGGCGGGGCCTTCGTGGTCAACCGCCGCTGGCCGCGCGGCCGCCGCGGCCCCGGAGGCGGCACCGGGAGTTAGGGGGTGTCCGGCGGGCTCTCTTCCTCCTCCTCGTCGCGGGTCACCGTCCAGGCCGCGCAGAACAGGAGCAGCCGCGCCGTGAAGCTGATCCACAGCAGCAGGGCGATCGGCACGCCGAAGGCCCCGTACATGCTCTTGGCCGCGACCTCCCGCATGTAGCCGCTGAGCAGCAGCTTCAGCAGTTCGAAGCCCGCCGCGCCGATGAGCGCCGCCTGGACCAGGCGGCCGCGCGACGGCTCGACCCCGGGCAGCAGGGTCAGCAGGTAGAGCAGGAGCAGGAAGGCCGCCACCACGCCGACGAGGAAGGCCGCGGCGCGCAGCAGCGCCCCGCCCGCGCCCTCGCGCGGGATGCCCAGGAGCTCGGCGGACTTGCCGACCGCGCTGGCCCCGACGATCGAAGCGGCGGCCGAGGCGAGGGCCGCGCCGCCGAGGCCGAGGAGGACCAGGGCGTCCTTGCCCTTGCGCAGGACGGGGTTGCCCGCGTCCTCGTCGTCCTTCTCCCAGACGGCGCGCAGGCAGTCGCGCATCGATCCGATCCAGCCGATGCCGGTGAAGAGGAGGAGGGCGCCGGCGACGAGGCCGACGGTGCCGGCATTGGCGACGAGCCCCTCCAGGTCGAGCTGGTCGGAGATGCCGGGTACCTGTTCGGCGAGGCTCTTCTGGAGCTTGTCCAGCTGTTCCTGGCTGAGCAGCGCGGCGCCGACCGCGGCGGCGACGGTGATCAGCGGGAAGAGCGCGAGGAAGCTGATGAAGGTGATCGCGGCGGCGAGCCGGGTCCAGTGCACGCGGTCGAGGCGCTCGTACGAATGCCAGGCGTGGGTCCGCATGGCGGCGGAGACCGCGGGTCCGACCACCGGGAGTTTCTTCAGCCAGTCCATGGGGGCCACCGTAAATGAGCTGCGGGAAATAGCGGGGATTGCCGCTTTCGGGCGCTACGGTCGTCGATTGTGACTTTTCGCCCTACGGATCGTCCCCAGTCCCGCCCGTTCCATGCCCTGCTGCTGCGGAGTCTCCGTTTCCGCGCGCACCGGGCCCTGCGGCCCCTGCGTCAGGGGCGCGGCACGGCCGCGTCGCCCACCGGAGCGGGCTGTGCGGGGACGCCGGCGGCGCCGGTGCCGAAGGGGTACTCGCGCAGCTTGCGCCAGACCCCGTCCGAGCCCTGCTCGTAGAGCGCGAAGCCCTCGCACAGCCAGCCGGCGGCGTAGTCGGCGAGCTCGGTGAAGGCCCGGTCCATCGCCTCCTCGGAGATCCCGTGGGCGACCGTGACGTGCGGGTGGTACGGGAACGCCAGCTCGCGGGCGAGCGGCCCCTCGGGGTCGCGCACCTCCCCCTGGAGGCGGGTGCAGCCCGGGGTGCCCTCGGCGAGCCGGACGAAGACGACCGGCGACAGGGGGCGGAAGGTCCCCGTCCCCTCCAGCCGCATCGGGAAGGCCGGGAAGGCCCGCGCGACGTCCGCCAGGTGGGCGCGGATCGCGGGCAGCCGGTCCGCCTCCACCTCGGTGGGCGGTACGAGGGTGACGTGCGTGGGGATGCCGTGCGCGGCGGCGTCCCCGAAGCCGGCGCGCAGCTCCTGGAGCTGGCTGCCGTACGGCTCCGGGACCGCGATCGAAACGCCGAGCGTTACGGTCCCCACGTGTGTCTCCTTGGTGTGTGTACGAGGTGCTGCCGCTCAGTGTGGCGGCAGCACCCCCTCGGCCGCCAGGGGCCCAAGTCCGTCAGTGCTTGGCGGGCAGGAAACCGAGGTGGTCGTAGGCCTGCGCCAGGGTCTCGGCGGCGACCGCCCGGGCCTTCTCCGCGCCCTTGGCCAGCAGGGAGTCCAGGGTCTCCGGGTCGTCCAGGAACTCCTGGGTGCGCTGCCGGAAGGGTGTGACGAAATCGACCATCACGCCGGCGAGGTCGGTCTTGAGCGCACCGTAACCCTTGCCCTCGTACGAGGCCTCCAGCGCGGGGATCGACTCGCCCGTGAGGGTGGAGAGGATCGTGAGCAGGTTGCTGACGCCGGGCTTGTTCTCGGCGTCGAAGCGGATCACGGTGTCCGTGTCGGTGACCGCGCTCTTGATCTTCTTCTCGGTGACCTTGGGCTCGTCGAGGAGGTTGATCAGCCCCTTGGGGGAGGAGGCGGACTTCGACATCTTGACCGCCGGGTCCTGGAGGTCGTAGATCTTCGCGACCTCCTTGACGATGTGCGCGGCGGGGAGGGTGAAGGTCTGGCCGAAGCGCTGGTTGAAGCGCTCGGCCAGGTCGCGGGTCAGCTCGATGTGCTGGCGCTGGTCCTCGCCGACCGGGACGGCGTTCGCCTGGTAGAGGAGGATGTCGGCGACCTGGAGGATCGGGTACGTGAACAGGCCGACGCTGGCGCTGTTGACCCCGCCCTTGGCGGACTTGTCCTTGAACTGGGTCATCCGGCTGGCCTCGCCGAAGCCGGTGATGCAGTTCATGACCCAGCCGAGCTGCGCGTGCTCCGGGACGTGGCTCTGGATGAAGAGCGTGCACCGCTCGGGGTCCAGACCGGCCGCGAGGAGCTGCGCGGCCGACAGGCGGGTGTTCGCGCGGAGGTCCTTCGGATCCTGCGGCATGGTGATCGCGTGGAGGTCGACGACCATGTAGAAGGCGTCGTGCGTCTCCTGGAGGGCGACGTACTGGCGGATCGCTCCGAGGTAGTTCCCGAGGTGGAACGAGCCGGAGGTGGGCTGGATGCCGGAGAGCGCGCGAGGACGGTCAGAAGCCATGCCCCCATTCTTCCACCTGCCCGATGCCCCTCCGCCCGGCGGGCCGTGTCCCGTGCGGCGGACTCCGTCGGCGGAACCGGTCGCCCCCGGACCCCCAGCGCCTCAAACGCCGGCGGGCTGGATTCGCTGCGCGGATCCAGCCCGCCGGCGTTTGAGCGCAACGGGGTCCGGGGCGGAGCCCCTGCGGGTACCTCCCAGCGGTAGCTGGGGGAGGAACGGTGGAAGGGCGGGTGGGGGACCTGCCCCGCGTCAGGAAAGGGGCAGCCCCGGGGCGGGGAAGGCCGCCATGAGGTCCGCGACCTCGGAGCGGATCACGGCGAGGGCCCGCTCGTCGGCCTTGGCGGCGGCGTCCACCGCGCGGGAGATCCAGTCCGCCACCACCGGCATGTGGCCGGCGGTCAGGCCCCGCGACGTCAGCGACGGCGTGCCGATCCGGATCCCCGAGGGGTCGAACGGCTTGCGCGGGTCGAAAGGCACCGTGTTGTAGTTCACCACGATCCCCGCCCGGTCCAGCGCCTTCGCCGCGACCTTGCCCGGGACGTCCTTGCCCGTGAGGTCCATCAGGATCAGGTGGTTGTCCGTGCCGCCCGAGACCAGGTCGAAGCCCTGCTCCAGCAGCGCCGCGGCCAGTGCCTTCGCGTTGGCCACGACCGCGTGCGCGTACGAGACGAAGGACGGCTGCGCGGCCTCGTGCAGTGCCACCGCGATGCCCGCCGTCGTCTGGTTGTGCGGGCCGCCCTGGAGGCCCGGGAAGACCGCCTTGTCGATGGCCTTGGCGTGCTCCTCCCGGCACATCAGCATCGCGCCGCGCGGGCCGCGCAGGGTCTTGTGGGTGGTCGTGGAGATCACGTCCACGTGGCCCGCCGGGGAGGGGTGGGCGCCGCCCGCGATCAGGCCGGCGATGTGGGCCACGTCCGCGACGAGGATCGAGCCGGCTTCCTCCGCGATGGAGGCGAAGGCCTCGAAGTCGATCGTGCGGGGCAGGGCCGTACCGCCACAGAAGATGATCTTCGGGCGTTCGGCCAGGGCCAGCGCCCGCACCGCGTCGTAGTCGACGAGGCCGGTGTCGGGCCGGACGCCGTACTGGACGCCGCGGAACCAGGAGCCCGTGGCCGAGACGCCCCAGCCGTGCGTCAGGTGGCCGCCCATCGGCAGGGCCATGCCCATCACCGTGTCGCCGGGCTCGGCGAAGGCCAGGTAGACGGCCAGGTTGGCCGGCGAGCCGGAGTACGGCTGGACGTTGGCGTGGTCCACCCCGAACAGGCCCTTGGCCCGCTCGATCGCGAGGGCCTCGACGCGGTCGATGTTCTGCTGGCCCTCGTAGTAGCGGCGGCCCGGGTAGCCCTCGCTGTACTTGTTCTGCAGGACGGTGCCGGAGGCCTCCAGCACCGCGGCGGAGACGTAGTTCTCGCTGGGGATCAGCCGCAGGGTCTCCGCCTGGAGGGTCTCCTCGGCGGACACGAGCGAGGCGAGCTCGGGGTCGGTGGCGTACAGGGCGGGCTGGCGGTGCGCGGTCATCGCGGCTCCTCCGGGGTCGATGTCGATTCTCGTCCCCGCGAGGCCCAGGCGAGCGGCCCTGTGTGCGGTCGTGCGCGCACGACTCCCCCGGAGTTGGTTCTCCGTACGCCAGTCGCCGTGCGTACCGAACACCATAGCGGGCGCGGCACCGGGGAGGTTTCCGGTTCCACGATCCGAGCGACGATACAAATGACGTCACCCACGTCACCCGCGCCACCAGCCAGACGGACGATCGGAGACCCCGTGTCGAGAACTGCTGATGCCATCCGCTCCGCCGACGAACACAGCGCGCACAACTACCACCCCCTGCCGATCGTCGTCGCTTCGGCGGACGGGGCGTGGATGACCGACGTGGAGGGCCGCCGGTACCTCGACATGCTCGCCGGGTACTCGGCACTCAACTTCGGCCACGGCAACCGCAGGCTGCTCGACGCCGCCCGCGCACAGCTGGAGCGGGTCACCCTCACCTCCCGCGCCTTCCACCACGACCGCTTCGCCGACTTCTGCGCCGAACTCGCCGCGCTGTGCGGCAAGGAGATGGTGCTGCCCATGAACACGGGCGCGGAGGCCGTGGAGACGGCGGTCAAGACGGCCCGCAAGTGGGGGTACGAGGTCAAGGGCGTCCCCGACGGCCAGGCCAAGATCGTCGTCGCCGCGAACAACTTCCACGGCCGTACGACGACCATCGTGTCCTTCTCCACCGACCACGAGGCCCGCGACCACTACGGCCCCTACACGCCCGGTTTCGAGATCGTCCCGTACGGGGACCTGACCGCGCTCGACGCCGCCGTCACGGCCAACACCGTGGCCGTGCTGCTGGAGCCGGTCCAGGGCGAGGCGGGGGTGCTCGTCCCGCCCGCCGGATACCTGGCGGGCGTACGGGAACTGACGCGCCGGCGGAACGTCCTGTTCATGGCGGACGAGATCCAGTCGGGCCTGGGCCGCACGGGCCGGACCTTCGCGTGCGAGCACGAGGGCGTCGTGCCCGACGTGTACGTCCTCGGCAAGGCGCTCGGCGGCGGGGTCGTGCCCGTGTCGGCCGTGGTCGCCGACCGGGACGTGCTCGGGGTGTTCCGGCCCGGCGAGCACGGGTCCACCTTCGGCGGGAACCCGCTCGCCTGCGCCGTCGCGCTGGAGGTGATCGCGATGCTGCGCACCGGCGAGTACCAGCAGCGCGCCGCGGAGCTCGGCGACCACCTGCACCGGGAGCTGAACCTGCTGGTCGGCGGCGGCTCGGTGACCGCCGTACGCGGTCGCGGGCTGTGGGCGGGCGTGGACGTGCACCCGGCGCTCGGGACGGGACGCGAGGTCTCGGAGAAGCTGATGGAGCTCGGCGTCCTGGTGAAGGACACCCACGGCTCGACGATCCGGATCGCGCCACCGCTGGTGATCTCCAAGGAGGACCTGGACTGGGGGCTGGACCAGCTGCGGTCGGTGCTCTCCGCGTAGCGGCCGGAAGGGCGGGTGCGGCCGGTCCGCCGGCCGTGCCCGCCGCTGCGGTGGACACCGGCAGCGGCCCGCCGGACGATGGGAGGACCCCGTACGGGTGCGCGCCCCGCCGATCCCGGGCCCGACCCTCCGATGGGAGCATCCCCATGCACCGACGCAACCGACACCCCGTGCTCTGCGGCTTCCTGGCGTCCTCCGTCGCCCTCGGCGGCGCCGCCGCCCTCGCCGCACCGGCCGCCGCCGCCCCGGCGGCGGTTCCCGCCGCCAGCTGCACGGTCACACCCGACCCGCAAGGGCGGTTCGTCGTCATCACCGGCGAGGGGTTCACTCCCCCGCGCACCCTCAACGACGGCGAGTCCACCGAACCGCTGGACATCGACGCCGACGGCAACTTCCGGGTCCAGCGGTTCCAGAAGAACGTCGAGTACACCGTCCTCGCGGTCAACGAGGACCAGTCCCCCGTCTTCGTGAACTGCAAGGTCGCGGGGTCCACGCCCTCGACCGGGGACTCCAGCGAGTTCCAGAAGGGCTACGCGGACGGGCACCTGGCCGGCATGAAGGCGGCGTCACGGTCGAACTGCGACGTCCCGGCCCAGCCCGACACGAGCCAGGACCACTCCAAGTCCTACTGGCTCGGCTGGAAGTCGGGGGCCGAGACGTCCTTCGACAGCTACTGCGGCGACAACTGACGGATCCTGACGGCCCTGACGGCCCTGACGGCCCTACAGGATGACGTGGGGCAGGAAGCGGGCGTACTCGTCCGTGACGAGCCCCGCCGATTCCCGGATGCCCAGCCCCGCCGCCTCCTCCTCGACGACCCACGCGCCGAGCACCACGCGGTTGCCGTCGAAGTCGGGCAGGGGGGCCAGCGCCTGGAAGACGTACGTCTCCCCCTCGGCCGGGACGAAGGGCTCGCCCTCCCCGCCCGCCTCGTGCAGCGTGACCCCGGCGCCCTCCCGGCCCAGCAGCGGCTTGGCGGCGTACCCGCAGGTTCCGGCCAGCTCGCGGGGGCCGTCGAGGTAGGCGGGCAGCAGGTTGGGGTGCTCGGGGAAGAGCTCCCACAGGATCGCCAGCAGTGCCTTGTTGGCGAGCAGCATCTTCCACAGCGGCTCGATCCAGGCGGTGGTGCCCGAGCCGCCGCCGTGGTCGTAGGTGCCCAGCACCTGCGGGCCGAACTCGTCGGTGACCAGCCACTCCCACGGGTAGAGCTTGAAGCAGCCGCGGATGAAGCGGAGCTTCTCGTCCACGAACCTGCCCGAGAGGCTGTCCCAGCCGATCGTCTCGACCGACAGCGCGTGCGTCTCCAGCCCGGCCTGCTCGGCGGTCTCCTGGAGGTAGGCCACCGTCATCAGGTCCTCGCCGAGCTCGTCGGTCTCGGAGTGCGCGAAGTGCACCGGGCCCGGCGGCAGCAGCTCGGCCTGGCGGCGCCAGGCCTCGACGAGCCGCTCGTGGAGGGAGTTCCACTGGTCGGCGCCGGGGAAGCGCTCCTCCATCCAGAACCACTGCGGGCTCGCGGCCTCCACCAGGGAGGTGGGCGTGTCCGCGTTGTACTCCAGCAGCTTGGCGGGCTCGCCGGTGCCGTCGTAGCGCAGGTCGAACCGGCCGTAGAGGGAGGGCTGTTCGGCGCGCCGGCGCCAGGACTCGGTGATCAGCGCGGCCAGCTTCGGGTCCGTGATGCCGAGGTCCGCGAAGCGGTCGTTGTCGACGATGTGCGCGGCGGCGGCCAGGCACATGGCGTGCAGTTCCTCGACCACCTCCTCCAGCGCCTCGACCTCGGGGAGTGAGAAGGAGTAGTAGGCGCTCTCGTCCCAGTAGGGGCGCAGGGAGTCGTCGGGGTAGCGGGTGAGGGGGTAGATCAGCCCCTGCTCCTCGACGGTCTTCTGCCAGTCGGGGCGCGGTTCGATGGTGTGCCGCTGCATGTGCGCTCAGCCGCCGGAGGAGCCGGAGCTGCTGTGGCCGCCGATGCCGCCGCGGGTGACGGCGGACTTGTCGAAGCTGCCGCCGGTCACCTTGCCGTTGCGGACGGAGCCGCCGTAGTAGTACGAGCCGGTGCCGCCGCTCTTGCACTCCTTGGAGTTCAGGTGGTCCAGCGTCTTGCGGGAGGCGCAGCGCTTGTCGGGCTCGTCGCTGCTCCCGCAGGCCACGAGGGTGGCGGCGAGCAGGCCCATGCCGCCGAGGGCGACCGCGCCGGAGCGCATGCGTCGTCTGGTCGTGTTGCCGGTATCCATGGCCTGCACCCTAGAGCGGGGGCGCGGGGGGATGGAATCCGGCCGCCGTCACACCCTTGTCACGATGGTGACCTAGAGTCGGTTCGTGCTGGTTGGGATGGTTTGTGCGCTGGGTGCGGCGGTCTGTTTCGGTACGGCGTCCGTATTCCAGGCGGTGGCGGCCCGGGCGGCGGCGGGGCCGGGGGCCGGCTCGGGGGTGGACGCCGCGCTGTTCCTGAGGGCGGTGCGGCAGTGGCGGTACCTGGCCGGGCTGGGGCTGGACGCGGTCGGCTTCGTGCTCCAGATCATCGCCCTGCGGAACGTCCCGATCTACGCGGTGGGGGCCGCGCTGGCCGCCAGCCTGGCGGTGACGGCGGTGGTCGCGGCCCGGCTGCTGCGGGTGCGGCTGTCGCGGCTGGAGTGGGGCGCGGTGGGGGTGGTGTGCGCGGGGCTGCTGATGCTCGGGCTGGCCTCCGGTGAGGAGGGGTCGGGGACGGGCACGCTCGCGCTGAAACTCGGCCTGCTGCTGGTCACGGGGCTCGTGCTGGTGGCCGGCGCGGTGGCGGGGCGGCTGCCGGACGGCTCGCGCGCGCTGGTGCTCGGGCTGGCGTCGGGGACGGGCTTCGGAGTGGTGGAGGTGGCGGTCCGCCTCATCGACTCCGTCTCACTGCGGGAGCTGCGCAACCCGGCGCTGTACGCGCTGCTGCTGGGCGGGGCGGCGGCGTTCCTGCTGCTCACCTCCGCCCTGCAGCGCGGCTCGGTCACGGCGGCGACGGCGGGCCTGGTGCTGGGCGAGACGATCGGCCCGGCGGTGGTGGGCGTGGCCTGGCTCGGCGACCGCACCCGCGAGGGCCTGACGTGGCTGGCGGTGGCCGGCTTCGCGGTGGCCGTGGCCGGCTCCCTGGCCCTGTCCCGCTTCGGCGAACCGTAACCCCGGCCGGGCCGCTCCCCGTCCAGGGGCCGGGGGGCTGACCAGCTCGGCAGCCGGCGCGCCAGGCACACGGGTGCTGCCCGCTAGCCGAGGTAGGGCGTCGGCCGGCCCTCCAGGAAGTGCTGGAGCCGTAGCTGCTGGGTGTGGTGCATGGGTAGCGCGTCCAGCTCGCCAGGTTCGACGAACCGGAGTTCCGTGCTCTCGTCCGAGATGGCCAGCGAGCCTCCGATGAGGCGCGCCCGGAAGCACACATTGAACTGTCGCCGTACCTCGCCGTCGCTGTACGCGATGACGTGCCTGGGGTCCGTGTACGTGCCGACGAGGCCCGTGATCTCCACGTCGAGCCCGGTCTCCTCCTTGACCTCGCGGACGGCCGCGCCGGGCAGCGAGTCGCCCATGTCCATTCCGCCGCCCGGCAGTGCCCACAGGTCGCTGTCCCGGCGGCGCTGAAGCAGGATGCGGCCCTGGTCATCGGTCACGACGGCCGAGGCCGCCACGACCATGCTGTTGGGCCTCGGGGCGTTCGGGTCGTCGTAGTACTCGGTCCGCGCCATGGGCTCACCCTTCCACGGGGCGGGCGGTCTTCCACACCTCGCCGAAGCTCTATCACTGCCGGCCGAGGGGTCGGGCCAAGAGCCGCTGGGAATTTGGGCGCCCGCGATTCTCAGGCGTAGCGATCATTCAGCGAGCGGCCAGTGCCCGTTTCAGGGCGTCCCGGTGTTCCTGCGTCCAAGGGGCGTTTCTCAGCTCCGGCGGCAGTCCCTCAAGTCCCGCCGTGATGTGGTCCACTGCATCCGCGTACCGGCCGAGCCCCATATTCGCAAGGCCCATGTTCAGGCGGTTGAACTCCGGCGTGAGCCAGTAAGCCGTCTCCGGTGGGGGAAGGGCAGCAGCGGTATCCGTCAGTCGTTCCGCCTTGTCGACCATGTGCAGTGCGTCGTCATGTTCCCCCAGCTCTGCCAGTCCAGCGGCAGCCTGCAACATGTCCCCGAGCCTCTGCGCGGGGTGGGCACCGGGCGTGAATGCCGCTGCCGTGTACCAGCGGGCGATGCCTTCGGGCCTGCCTTGCTGGCGGGCAAGGTAGCCCTTGAAGTTGAGTGCTTGTGCGGCGAGCGTGCCGTTCCGGATCTCATCGGCCAACTCGACTGCATCGTTGAGGAGTTCTACCGCTCGCACGTCCTGCCGATCTTGGGCGAGCATCCAGCCGCCGAACTGGACGAACTCTGACGCCACGGCCGCCAGTCGATTGCGATGCGGACCTCGGGCACCCTTCAGCATCCTGGTAACTTCCTTCATTTGAAGGAGAGTTGTGGGAATGATCGACTTGGGTTGCACCGAGTCGTCCAGCCTGCGGTAGGCGCCAAGCACACCGGCCAACGCGTCAACGGTGCCGGCATCCAGTCGTGAGGGGTTCTCCACACTGTGGGACACCCGAGAGTGGTCGTCAGAGTCCAGCACGGTACCGGCCAGAGCCCCGCCGGTACCCAAAAGATCGTCCAGGGCGCTGGCCAGCTTGCGTGACGGTTGCTGCTTCCCGTTGAGGACTCGGGACAAGTAGGCGGGGTCGTAGTTGATGGCATGCGCGGCGGCCTTCATGGAGTAGCCGTTGTCGTGCAGAGCACGGCGGGCAAGATCGGCGAAGTCGTCACGCATCGCGCCTCATCACGCAGGGGTTGACCGGTGGATTTCCAGAGTAGTCAACGCCGGTCAACTCCCGCGTGACCGTTCGTCACATCAACCATCGATGACACGAGCAGTGACACCTGAGGGGACGGCGAGGGTTGATGGCGGCGCACAGTGTGGCGGAGCTGGACCACGCGATAGCGGCAGGCGGCTTCTACCGGCTGAGGCCGTGCCCTGAAGACCCGTTCCCCGCCTGGGCCGACGTGCCGGATCGGGTGCCCCGCAGGGGCTGCACGCGGCCCACGCAGGACGTACTGCGGGCGGTTGAAGCCGGACTCAGGCGGAACCCGGACGGGGAGGTGAGCGACGCATGGGCGAAGAGGGAGCGAGCGTAGGCGCAGAAGAGGAATTCGAGTCCACCCCGGAATTCCTTGAATTGCTTCGCATCGGGTGGATGACCATGCAGGCGAAAAAGCGTCTGGACGCCGACGAGTACGACGACCCATACCAGCGGACGAGTGACGCGATTTTGGTTGTGTTCCCTTCTCTCCTGTCCGCAGTCGGCAGTCTGAGCGGCACCCTTCCGGGCCAGGGTGAGCACGGCCAGTGCCCAGGATGAGCGCCGGAGAGGCGCGGGAACAGCGCAACTACATCGCCGCCCATGAAGACAAGCTGAGGAAGCGCCTGCGGGACGGCGAGACCTACCTACAGATAGCCGCACAGCTCGGAGTCAGTCCGAGAGTTCTCAAGCAAATGCTTGAAGTCGTGTTAGCGAGAGTCGGAGTCCATCGGTGCCAGTCGTGCTCAACAGCGTCAACACGGAGCGCCCCGCACAGTGTGGAGCATGGGTGAAATTGCGGCCTCACCACGTAGCGGCCATTCGCCGTTATCCGATGGAAGAGCCCCGGTATGAGGGGTGGGTGAATGACTCCGCCACCTGCGGACGCAGGTACCGACACGACGGCTGGCATGAATCCGGCATGCGTCCGCTCGACGAGAAATACGGGGGTACGGAGGTCGGGATTCGCTGGAAGCGGTACAGCGGCCACCTCAGCCCCGCCGGCTTCCAGGTCGTGGCTTTGAGACCGCTTTCAGCCGTGCCGGACGGCCCCGCAGCGGGCTGAGGGGGAGGGCGGTCGCCAGTCTCCAGGAAGCCCGGTGCGCACCACCCGCACACGACCACCGGCGCCGGCCGCCCGAACCGGCCCCGCCCCGGACCGGCGCCGGCCGCCCGAACCGGACCCGCCCCGGGTCCGATGGCCGGAGGCCATCGCAGCGGCGCGAAGCCGGGGAGGCGCCCCGGCGCCGAGCCGCGCGAGCGGCGCGTGAAGAAGGCGGCGGCGCGTCAGGAGGGGAGCGCGGCGGTCAGCGCGGACAGCGTCGGGGTCCAGGCGCTCGTGGACGGGGTGCCGTAGCCGACGATCAGGGCCTCGCGCGCCGGCATCCCCGAGTCCGGGTGGCGGAACCGCGCGAGGCCCTCCAGCGCGAGGTCCTGCCAGGCCGCGGCCTGGACGATGGACCGCTCCGTGCCCGGCGGGAGGTCCAGCACCGCGTGCAGCCCGGCCGCGATGCCGGACACCGGGACCCGCCCCTCCACCGCGGCCACCAGCTCGTCCCGGCGGCGCCGGTACCGCAGGCGCATGCCGCGCACGTGGCGGTCGTACGCCCCGGAGGTGATGAACTCCGCCAGGGTCAGCTGGTCCAGCGCGCTCGACGTCCAGTCGACCACGCCCTTCGCCGCCAGCACCTCCTCCAGGAGGTCCGGCGGGACCACCATCCAGCCCATCCGCAGCGCCGGGGCCAGG
Source organism: Streptomyces sp. NPDC033966 (assembly GCF_055575955.1). NCBI lineage: Bacteria > Bacillati > Actinomycetota > Actinomycetes > Kitasatosporales > Streptomycetaceae > Streptomyces > Streptomyces sp. NPDC033966. Next base: position 965,375 of record NZ_JBVIRQ010000001.1, read on the forward strand.
GACTTGCTGGCGGTGCCCAGGTACACCACCCGGTCCGGGTCCAGTCCCTGGAGCGCGCCGACGGGCTGGCGGTCGTAGCGGAACTCCCCGTCGTAGTCGTCCTCCAGGATCACCCCGCCCGTGCTCCGCGCCCAGTCCACGGCCGCCGCCCGCCGCGCGGGGGTGAGGGCCGCGCCGGTCGGGAACTGGTGCGCCGGGGTCAGCAGCACCGCGCCCGTGCGGGGGCCGAACCCGGCCAGGTCCGGGGTGCGGGCCCCGGCCTCGTCCACCCACAGCGGGCGGGTCGCCAGCCCGGCGCCGGTCAGCAGGTCCCGGTGCACGTCGAGGCTGTACCCCTCCACCGCCACCTCCCGCACCCGGCGCCCCCGCAGCACCCGGCCGAGGAGCTGGAGCGCGTTCGCGAAGCCGGCGCACAGCACGATCCGGTCCGGGTCCGCGTACACCCCGCGGGCCCTCGCCAGGTACCCGGCGAGGGCCTCCCGCAGCTCCGGCCGGCCGCGCGCGTCGGCGGCGTACCCGAAGGCCTCGTTCGGGGCGTCGGTCAGGGCCCGCCGGGCCGCCGCCAGCCACGCCCCGCGCGGGAAGCCGCCCAGGTCCGGGGAGCCGGGGACCAGGCTGTACGCGGGCCCCCGCGGTGCGGGGCGGCGTACGGCCTGCCGGCCGCCGGCGGCCCTGCGCACCCTGGCCCGCTCCGCGACCCGGGTGCCCGAACCCCGGCGGGCCGTCAGCCAGCCCTCGGCGACGAGTTCCGCGTACGCCTCCGCGACGGTGTTGCGGGCGATCCCCAGGTCGGCGGCGAAGGAACGCGAGGACGGCAGCCGGGTCCCGGGCGCGAGCCGCCCGCTGCGCGCGGCCTCCCGCAGCGCCTCCGTCAGCGCCGCCCGCAGGCCCCGGACCCCCGCCGCCGCGGCGAGGTCGAGGTGCAGGTCGGCTCCGAAAGTGGCCCACGATCCAGTCATGAACATGGACCATACCGGCGGGCCGCCCCGCCCCTACGGTTGGGACATGAGCAACCAGAACGGAACCCGCACCGACACCGCCGACACCGCCGAACTCGCCGCCGAGCACGCTCCCCGCATGCAGTTCGCCAAGCTCGCCCCCGAGGTCTACAAGGCCGTCATCGGACTGGAGATCGCGGCCAAGAAGGGCCTGGACCCGAGCCTCGTCGAACTCGTCAAGCTCCGCGCCTCCCAGATCAACCACTGCGCCTTCTGCATGGACATGCACAGCAAGGACGCGCTCGCCGCCGGCGAGAGCGTCGAGCGCGTCCTGCTGCTCGGCGCCTGGGAGGAGTCGCGGCACTTCTACACCGAGAAGGAGCTGGCCGCGATCGAGCTGACCGAGGCCGTCACCGTGCTGACGGACGGCTTCGTGCCCGACGAGGTGTACGCGAGGGCCGCGAAGCACTTCGAGGAGGCCGAGCTGGCCCAGCTGATCGCCGTCATCGCGACGATCAACGTCTGGAACCGGATCGGCGTCACCACCCGCAAGACCCCGGGGCACTACACCCCGGCGGTGAAGAAGGCCTGATCAGTCGGGGCGGAAGGACTCCAGGGCCGCCGTCAGGTGCGTGCGCGTCGCCGTGCTGTCGGCGGCCGGTCCGGCCGCCAGCAGCGCCCACCGCCGGCCGTCCGGGGTGGTGACGATCCGCTCCATGCCCCGGCGGCGGCCGTTCGACTCCGAGCTGTCGTACTCGTAGACCAGCTCGCAGCCGGTCCCGGCGGTCGGCTCGATGGAGATCTGCCGGTAGCCGGGGTTCGCCTTCAGCTGGTCCGAGGAGATCTGGAGCAGGGTGCACGAGCCCATGGCGCTGCTCTCCGTGACCCGGAAGATCTGGAGCAGGGCGCTGCGGTCCCCGGGCCGGCGGTAGAAGTAGCCGCTGCCCGTCTCGTCGGTGCTGGGCTCCCAGCCGTTGGGGACGGCGACGGAGAAGCCGTTCTCGTTGTGCACCACGGTGTGGCCGGCGCCGGTGCTCGGCGACGGGCTCGGCGCCGTCGGCGACGGGCTCGTGGACGCGGGCGAGGAGGGGCCGGGCTCCGGGGCCGTCTGCTGCCCCGACGGGGACGCCGGCGGCCGCGCGGCCTTTCCCGCGCCGTCCCCGGCGCCCAGCAGCATCCACGCCGCCACCGCGGCACCGCCCACGACCGCCGCCGCCAGGCCCACCAGCACCGGGGTGCGCCACTGCTGCCCGCCGCCCGGGCCGCCCGGCGGGGGCGGCGGGGGCACGGGCGCGGACGGCATCGGGGGCCACGGTTCGTGGTACCCGGGGGCGGTCTGCGGGGGCGTCGTGGGCAGCAGGGACGGCACGGTCGGCGCGGTCGGCGGCTGCGGGGAGACCGGAGGCGCCGGAGGCGGCGTGGCCGGAGGCCCCGCCCCCCGCGCCGGAGCCGGCCCCCACTCCCACCGCTGCGACTGCGGGTCCCAGCGGGCGCCGTCGGACGAGGACACCGGTCAGCCTCCCAGCGAGGCGAGCAGCCCGCCGAGCGCGGTGGCCGCGCTCAGCGTCTCCACCAGCGGGGCCCACCGCTCCAGTGCCCCGCGCAGCCGCGCGGGCAGGCCGGGCCGGATCTCCTCGGCCCCTTCCAGCGCCCCGGCCGCCTCGTCGAGTTCGGCGTCGAGCTCCGAGCGCTCGGGGCTGCGGGGCAGCCGCACGAGGGCGGCACGCAGGTCGCGTACGGCCTCCAGCAGCTCCTCGGCGCCGGGCACCCGGTCCTGCGTACCGCCGTCGTGGTGGTGGACGGTGTTGGTGTTGTCGCTGCCGCCGAAGCTGAAGGCGCTGCCGTGGACGTCGCCGATCCGGATCCCACGCGCGTCGTCGTCAATTCCCACCGCTGCTCCCCTTGCCGCTCGTACCGATGGTGTTGGTGTTGTTGCTGCCGCCGAAGCTGGCCGCGCTGTGGTTCATCGACTGGATGTAGACCCCGCCCTCGGCGACGGTGACCGCGCGCCGCGCGAACTCCTCGGTGTGCCAGCCGGCTTCGTGCAGGGCGACGGTAACCCCGCCGACCACCCGGTCCTGAATCGTTTTCAGGTACCGGTCGAGGTCCATGAGGTGGAAGAGGGAGCCGTCGTCCATCGCGGCGAGTTCCCGCACCGACATCTCGGGCCCCTCGGGGCGGGCGCCGCCGTGGCCGCCGGTGGCGATCCGGCTCCAGCTGAGGTATCCGCGGCCCAGGGTGGCGACGGAGGCGGCGAACGAGCCGGGGGTCGCGGCGAGCGCGTCGACGGCCTTGCCGAACCAGTTGTTGTTCAGCAGCCGCTGGGCGGCCGCGTCGGCGTTCTGGAAACCGGCCCGTACGGGGAGCAGTACGTGCGGGGCGACTTCCAGCATCAGCATGCCGCCCTGGGTGTGGACCCGTACGAAGACGGTGACGACGAGGTTCTCGTCCCAGCCGCCGACCCGGATGCGCAGGAAGTGCCGGCGCCGCTCCCCGCCCTCCTCCATGGCTCCAAGGCGGTGCTCGGCGAACTGCGCGGGGGACAGCGGGGCCGCGTCCCGGTGCGGGAGGCCGACGGCCGGCAGGAACACGCATTCGTCGACGGACAGCTCGCGCAGCCGGTCCAGTACGGCCTCCTGGGCCTCCCGCGAGCCGTGCGGGGAGGGCTCGCGCAGGGCGTGCAGCAGCGGGGTGATGCGGCCCACGATGTGCGCGTTGGTGACGGGCTGCGGCTTCCGGCCGGGGGCGAGGTCCTCGCGGGGGCGCAGTTCCACGGACAGCTGCCAGGGCCGGAACGCCTCCCCCGCGCCGGTGAACGGGGCGTTGATGTTGTACATGACCAGCGGGGCGTGCTGTTCGCCGCGGATCCGGGCGCGGACCCGGGCGAAGCGGGGGCTCTGCGAAGCCTCGGCGGGGTCGTTCGCCCGGTCGGCGTACCGGGACGGGGAGAGTTCCCTGAGGACGATGCGGGCGGCGTGGCCGCGCTGGAGCCCGACGACGGCGACGAGGGCCGCGAAGACGAGGGGCGTCAGCCCCGCGCTCAGGGAGCCGGTCGTTCCGGGACGCGCCATGCCGGCGGCGGCGTAGGCGGCGTCGCGGGAGAAGAAGGAGAAGACGTCGAGGAGCGTGCCGAGCGCCGTGAAACTGCCGGTCGTGGCGGACCAGATCGTCAGGACGACGAAGACCAGCCACACCCAGGTGTAGATGCGCAGCACCAGGCCCAGGAAGCGCACCAGGCGGTTGCGGCGGGCGCGCAGCCAGTTGGCGAGGCTCAGCTGGAGGAAGGGGATGAGCAGCAGGGTGAGCTGCCAGCCGGTCAGCAGGGACCCGGCGAACCAGGCGCCGATGACCCCGGCGGCCCAGGCGAGCTCGATGCGGCGGGCGCGCAGCGCGTGGGCGAGGACCCGGGTGGCGTCGAAGCCGTAGGAGGGGGCGGCGATCCGCTCCTCGTGGACGAACAGTTCGTCGATCACCCGATCGCGGTACGCCGCGTCCAGGTACGTTCCCGCGCACAGGAGGCGGCCGGCCTCGCTGACGGAGGGGTGTACCGGCGCACGGCCGCCGTACGGGTCCGCTCCGGCGTCACCGCCGCCGGACTGAGGGGGAATCAGGTGGTCGGTCACCGGCCGACCTTATTTTCCGCCTACAGGGTTGGACAGGTGCTTTCACGCCAAAGCGCCCCGGCCGTGTTTGGCCGGGGCGCTTCGGGATTCGTACCGGTCAGGCCTTCGGGTGAAGCGCCTGGTCAGGACGGGTGGATCAGATCAGGCCGAGCTCGCGCACCGCGTCGCGCTCCTCGACGAGCTCCGCCACGGACGCGTCGATGCGCGCACGGGAGAACTCGTTGATGTCCAGGCCCTGGACGATCTCGTACTTGCCGTCCTTGGTGGTGACGGGGAAGGAGGAGATGATGCCCTCCGGGACGCCGTAGGAGCCGTCCGACGGGATGCCCATCGAGGTCCAGTCGCCCGCGGCGGTGCCGTTGACCCAGGTGTGGACGTGGTCGATGGCGGCGTTGGCGGCCGAGGCGGCCGAGGAGGCGCCACGGGCGTCGATGATCGCGGCGCCGCGCTTGGCGACGGTCGGGATGAAGGTGTCGGCGAGCCACGCCTGGTCGTTGACGAGCTCGGCGGCGTTCTTGCCGGCGATCTCCGCGTGGAAGATGTCCGGGTACTGGGTCGCCGAGTGGTTGCCCCAGATGGTGAGGCGCTTGATGTCGGTGACGTCCGAACCGGTCTTCTGGGCCAGCTGCGTGATCGCGCGGTTGTGGTCCAGGCGGGTCATCGCGGTGAAGCGCTCGGCCGGTACGTCCGGGGCGGCGGCCTGCGCGATGAGCGCGTTGGTGTTGGCCGGGTTGCCCACGACGAGGACCTTGATGTCGTCCGCGGCGTGCGCGTTGATCGCGGCGCCCTGCGGCTTGAAGATGCCGCCGTTGGCGGCGAGCAGGTCGCCGCGCTCCATGCCCTTGGTGCGCGGGCGGGCGCCCACGAGCAGCGCGACGTTGGCGCCGGCGAAGCCCTGGTTCGCGTCGTCGAAGATGTCGATGCCCTTGAGCAGCGGGAAGGCGCAGTCGTCGAGCTCCATGGCGGTGCCCTCGGCGGCCTTCATGCCCTGGGGGATCTCCAGGAGGCGGAGCTTGACCGGCACGTCCGCGCCGAGCAGGTGGCCGGACGCGATGCGGAAGAGCAGCGCGTAGCCGATCTGGCCGGCGGCGCCGGTGACAGTGACATTCACGGGAGTGCGGGTCATGGCCTTCTCCGTTAGACAGCTGGCGGTGGGGCGTCCCCGCCCCATGTGCTGGACCCCAATTGCTGGGGAGGACGCCGCTTCCCTGTCCTGTGAATCTTGACGTGAAGAGACATCCGCGGTCAGGCTATCCGACCCGCGGGGCCACCAATCCCCCGGACCCTGTGGTCCACGGCACACGGGCGGCCGGGTTCGGAGGTTTCGAAGGTCCGGACGGGCGTGCGGCCACTACTCCACCCGGAAGACCTCCCCGGTCCGGTGCCCTTCGACGGACTTGACGTAGGCGTTCGCGGCGCGGGCGACCGGTACCGGGTCGAAGCCGGCGAAGGCGTCCCCGTACGCGTCGAGGGACTCGGTGAAAACGGTCGGGCTGACGGCGTTGATCCGCTGGCGGCCGGGGAGCTCGATGGCGGCGGCCCGTACGAAGGCCTCGACGGCGCCGTTGGCGAGGGAGGCGACCGAGCCGGTGAGCAGCGGTTCGCGCGCGAGGATGCCGGTGACCAGGGTGAAGGAGGCGTGCGCGGGGAGCCGGGGGGCGCCTTGGCGGACCAGCTCGACCTGGCTGACGGCCTTGCCCTCCAGGCCCTCGCGGACATCGGCGGTGCTCAGCTCGGACAGCGGGCGCCACGGGACGCTGCCGGCGGCGCTCGCCACCGCGTCGACGGGGCCGACCGCGTCGTACATCTCCCGGACGGACTCGGGGTCGGTGATGTCGACGTACACGTCCGCGTCCTTGCGGGAGGCGGTGACCACCTCGTGGCCGCGTTCGCGCAGGGCCGTGCGGACCGCGCTGCCGAGGGTTCCGTTGGCTCCGACCAGGAGCACCTTCAGGGGAGCGTTCATACGACGAGCATCTGCCCCGCCCATCGTGAAGTCCAGCTACTTCAGCTACACCCGTCGTTAAGCTGAACTCATGCTTGATGTGAAGCGGATGGTCATCCTGCGGGACCTCGCCGAGCACGGGAAGGTGACCGTGGTCGCCGAGCTGCACCGGGTGACCCCCTCCGCGGTCTCCCAGCAGCTGCGCGCCCTGGAGGCCGAGGCCGGGGCCGTCCTCGTCGAGCGGGAGGGGCGCGGGCTGCGGCTCACCCCGGCCGGCGCGGCCCTGGCGGCCGCCTGCGAACCGGTGCTGGCCGCGCTGGAACGGGCCGAGGGGGCGGTACGGGCCCTCGACTCCGGCCCGGCCGGCGAGCTGTACGTCGGCTGCGCCCCGAGCGCGCTGGCGACGGTGGCCGCGCCGCTCGTCGCCCTGCTGGCGCGGCGCCATCCCGGGCTGCGGCCGCGCGTGGTCCAGGCCGACCCCGAGGAGGCCGTGCCGCAGCTGCGCCGGCGGCGCCTGGACCTCGCGGTGACGTACGCGTACCCGCTGCTCGGCCCCGCGCCCGCGGGCGGCACCACCGCCGTCCCGCTGTTCGACGACCCGTTGTGCCTGGCGCTGCCCGAGGCGCTGCTGCCGGCCTACGAGCGGGAGGGGCCGGCGGCGCTGCGCGGGGCCGACTGGGTCTCGGCGCCCGCCCCGAGCAGCTGCCGGGAGATGCTCGTGCACACCTGCCGCAACGCCGGGTTCACCCCGCGCATCGCGCACGAGTGCTCCGACCTGCGGGCCGGGCTGTGGCTGGTCGCCGCCGGGCGGGCCGCGTCCGTCCTGCCGAAGCTGTTGTGCGACGCGCCGCCGCCCGGCACGGCGGTGGTGGAGCTGCCGGGCCGGGGGCGGATCCTCCAGGCGCTGGTCCGGGCCGGTACGGAGACCCGCCCGGCGGTCGCCGCGGCCCTGGGCGCCCTGGTGGAGGTGACCGCCGGGCGCTGACCCGGGAGCGTCGTCAGCGGACGGTGAAGCGGACCGCGCTCTCCAGGAACGGGAGGTGCAGCCACGGCCCGGGTTCCATGACCAGCGCGAGCAGCGTGATGGCCACGCCCAGCACCCCGTACGTGATCAGGTCCGTGAAGCGGGAGCGCACCGCGAGCATGCCCACCGAGGGCAGGACGCGCCGCATCACCGCCGCCGCGATCAGCGCGACGCCGATCACCAGGCAGCCGACCCGCGCGTACCCCACCGCCGTGGTCAGCAGCCCCACCGCGGTGGCGGCGAGGACGCTGAGCATCGGCCACTGCCGGGCCGGTGTGGACACCGACCCCGGGATGGCACGGCCGCCGCCCTCGGGGCGGGCCGTGTCCTGGGTGACGGTGGGGAAGCGCCGGGACCGCGCGGCCGACGGCGCGGGCCGCTCCGCCGCCTGCCCGGGCCCGGACGCCTTGCCGGGCCCGGACGCCTGGCCCGGACCGGACGCCTCGCCCGGACCGGAGGCCTTGCCCGGACCGGAGGCCTTGCCCGGGCCGGGAGCCCGCTCGGGCTCCGGCGCCTCACCGGGTCCCGGTCCGGCCGCCGCCCGCGCGCCGTCCTGCGGGCGGGGCGCCCCGCCGGGCGCCCCGCCCGTACCGCTCACGTCGTGCTCAGCCCGCACTGGTGGTCCGCTCCGCCGCCTCGACGACGTTCACCAGCAGCTGCGCCCGCGTCATCGGGCCGACCCCGCCCGGGTTCGGGGAGAGCCAGCCCGCCACCTCGGCGACGCCCGGGTGGACGTCCCCGACGATCTTGCCGTTCTCGTCGCGGCTGACACCGACGTCGAGCACCGCCGCGCCCGGCTTCACGTCCTCCGGCTTCACCAGGTGCGGGACGCCCGCCGCCGCGACGACGACGTCCGCCTGACGCAGCAGCCCGGCGAGGTCGCGCGTACCGGTGTGGCACAGCGTCACGGTGGCGTTCTCCGACTTGCGGGTGAGCAGCAGTCCGATGGAGCGGCCGACGGTGATGCCCCGTCCGAGCACGACGACGTGCGCGCCGTTGAGCTCGACCCCGTGGTGGCGCAGCAGCTCGACGATCCCGTACGGGGTGCAGGGCAGCGGGCCCTGCTCGTTCAGGACCAGCCGGCCCAGCGACATCGGGTGCAGGCCGTCGGCGTCCTTGGCCGGATCCATCAGCTCCAGGACGCGGTTGGTGTCGATCCCCTTGGGGAGCGGGAGTTGGACGATGTAGCCCGTGCAGGCCGGATTGTCGTTCAGCTCGCGCACGACCGCCTCGATGTCCTCCTGGGAGGCCGTCGCGGGCAGTTCGCGCTGGATGGAGGCGATGCCGACCTCGGCGCAGTCCTTGTGCTTGCCGTTGACGTACCAGCGGCTGCCCGGGTCGTCGCCGACCAGCAGGGTGCCGAGGCCGGGGGTGACGCCCCGGGCCTTCAGCTGCTCCACGCGGGCCTTCAGTTCGGATTTGATCACGGCCGCGGTGGCCTTGCCATCGAGAATCTGGGCGGTCATGGGGGCATCCTCCCGGATGGGGCGGCCCGGCTTCCACTCGGACGTCGGCCGGATCGCGCTCTTGATTGCACTTGCACAACAAGTCTGGCCCGCTCCGGCAACCAACTGGACAAGGCCGGTGCGGGCCCACCACGATGACGGGCAGCAAGACGATCGGAAAGAGTGCCGCGGGCAGTGCCGGGGGGCGTACCGCAGAAGCAAGAGTCCTCCAGGTGTGCCGTGCGTCCCCGCACTTCACGGAGGAAAGACCCAGATGAGCTTCGGCGACCCGAACAACCCGTACGGGCAGCAGCCTCAGCAGCCGCCGCAGGGCCAGCCCGGCTACGGCTACCCGCAGCAGGCCCCGCAGGGCGTCCCGCCGCAGGGCCAGCCCGGCTACGGCTACCCGCAGCAGGGCCAGCAGCCCTACGGCGTCCCGCCCCAGGCGCCGGGTACCCTCCAGGCCAACAACGGCTACATCAACGTGGCGGGCCTCGGCACCGTCCAGGTCGCCACGATGGGCCGCCGCTTCGGCGCCCGCGTGATCGACGGCCTGATCATCGGTGTCCTGTACTTCATCCTGAGCTCCGTCGTGTTCGCGGGCGCCTTCGGCGCGGCCAGCGACATCAAGGACTGCTCGGGCATGGACCCGCTCTCCCCCGAATACTCGACCTGCCTCAACGAGGCGTCGGCCCAGGCCGGCGAGGCCGCGGGCGGCATCTTCGCGGCCTTCTTCGGCGGTCTGCTCATCCTCGGCCTCGCCACCCTGCTCTACGAATGGCTGATGATCGCGTTCGTCGGCGCCACCGTCGGCAAGATGGCCCTCGGCCTGAAGGTCGTCAAGGAGAACACGGGTCAGGTCCCCGGCATCGGCGGCGGCTTCATCCGCTGGATCATCCCGATGGTCGGCTCCGTCCTCTGCGGCATCGGCCAGCTCCTGGTCTACCTCTCCCCCTTCTTCGACAACTCGGGCAAGCTCCAGGGCTGGCACGACCGTGCCGCGGGCACCATCGTCGTCAAGAAGTAGGCAACACCCGCTCACGGCGAAGGCCGCGTCCCGCAGTGCGGGACGCGGCCTTCGCCGTTGCTGCTCTACCGGGTCGCTCAGTGGAAGAAGTGTCGCGTACCGGTGAAGTACATCGTCACGCCGGCCTTCTTCGCCGCCTCGATCACCTGCTCGTCGCGGACCGAACCGCCCGGCTGGACCACGGCCTTGACACCGGCGGCGGTCAGGATCTCCAGCCCGTCGGGGAAGGGGAAGAAGGCGTCCGAGGCCGCGTACGAGCCCTGCGCGCGCTCGGCGCCCGCCCGCTCGACGGCGAGCTTCGCCGAGTCGACGCGGTTGACCTGGCCCATGCCGACGCCGACCGAGGCGCCGTCCTTGGCGAGCAGGATCGCGTTGGACTTGACGGCGCGGCAGGCCTTCCACGCGAAGGACAGCTCGGCCAGCTCCTCGGCGGACAGCGCCTCGCCGGTGGCCAGCGTCCAGTTCGCCGGGTCGTCGCCCTCGGCCTGGAGGCGGTCGGTGACCTGGAGCAGCGCACCACCGTCGATCGGCTTGACCTCGACCGGGTTGGCCGGGGCGCCCTCGGCGCGCAGCACGCGGATGTTCTTCTTGCGGGCCAGCACCTCGACGGCGCCGTCCTCGTACGCCGGGGCCACGATGACCTCGGTGAAGATCTCGGAGACCTGCTCGGCCAGCTCCACCGTCACCGGGCGGTTGACGGCGATGACGCCGCCGAAGGCGGAGAGCGGGTCGCAGGCGTGCGCCTTGCGGTGCGCCTCGGCGACATCGGCGCCGGTCGCGATGCCGCACGGGTTGGCGTGCTTGATGATCGCGACGCAGGGGTCGGCGTGGTCGTACGCGGCCCGGCGCGCGGCGTCGGTGTCCGTGTAGTTGTTGTACGACATCTCCTTGCCGTGCAGCTGCTCCGCCTCGGCCAGGCCACCGGTGCCGTCGACGTAGAGCGCGGCGCCCTGGTGCGGGTTCTCGCCGTAGCGCAGCACGTTGTTCCGCGCGTAGGTGGCACCCAGGAAGTCGGGGAAGCCGGATTCGTCCGCGGCGGCGTAGTCGTCGGCGAACCAGGACGCGACGGCCACGTCGTAGGCGGCGGTGTGCTGGAAGGCCTCGGCCGCGAGCCGCTTGCGGGCGGTCAGGTCGAAGCCGCCGCCCTGGGCGGCCGCGAGGACGTCGGCGTAGCGGGCGGGGCTGGTGACGACCGCGACCGAGGGGTGGTTCTTGGCGGCGGCGCGGACCATCGAGGGGCCGCCGATGTCGATCTGCTCGACGCACTCGTCGGGGGTGGCGCCGGAGGCGACGGTCTCCCGGAACGGGTAGAGGTTGACGATCACCAGGTCGAAGGGCTCCACGCCCAGCTCGGCGAGCTGGTTGCGGTGGTCGTCGAGGCGCAGGTCGGCGAGGATGCCGGCGTGCACGCGGGGGTGGAGGGTCTTGACGCGGCCGTCGAGGCACTCGGGGAAGCCGGTGAGCTCCTCGACCTTGGTGACGGGCACCCCGGCGGCGGCGATCTTCGACGCGGTGGAGCCCGTGGAGACGAGCGCGACGCCCGCCTCGTGCAGGCCGCGGGCCAGCTCTTCCAGTCCCGTCTTGTCGTAGACACTCACGAGCGCGCGGCGGATCGGCCGCTGGGTCGTAGCCGTCGTCGTTTCGTTGGCGGTCACTGGATTGTTACCTTTCGTCCCTCAATGCGGTAGCCGTGCCGGGCCAGGCGCCCCACGACGTCGACGAGCAGCTGGCGCTCGACTTCCTTGATGCGCTCATGGAGCGCGGCTTCGTCCTCCCCGTCCCGGATCTCCACGACACCCTGGGCGATGATCGGACCGGTGTCCACGCCGCTGTCCACGAAGTGGACCGTGCAGCCGGTGACCTTCGCCCCGTACGCGAGGGCGTCGCGCACCCCGTGCGCGCCGGGGAAGGCCGGGAGGAGGGCGGGGTGGGTGTTGACGAACCGGCCGCCGAAGCGGTCGATGAAGCTCTTCCCGACGATCTTCATGAAGCCTGCGGAGATGACGAGGTCCGGCGCGTGGGCGTCGGTCGCCTCGGTGAGCGCGACGTCCCACTCCTCACGGCTGCCGTAGGCCTTCACCGGACACACGAAGGTGGGGATCCCCGCCTTCTCGGCCCGCTCCAGACCGGCGATGTTGTCGCGGTCGGCACCGACGGCGACGACCTCGGCCCCGAATCCCTCGGCTCCGCCGGGGTGGGCCTCGATGGCGTCGAGCAGGGCCTGGAGGTTGGTGCCGGAGCCGGAAACCAGCACGACCAGGCGGGAGGCGGCCATGGGAGGCCCTTTCTCACAGGATTTGCGACATTCGTCTTGTGCGGTCATACGAAACTTCGGGGTACCGATATACGGGGAACCATACGAAGCCACCGACCGCCTGCAACGATACCGGCACACGGGACCGCCCCCGAGGGACGGGGGGACGGGCGGGCGGTAGCGTCTGGCGTACAAGCCGCGAACGACGCGGGACGCGCCCTCGTACGCGGGGCGCGCACCGCCCACGACACAGGGGAAGTCACACACTCGATGCCGGACCGCCGCCAGCCCGACCCCTCGACCGACGACAACCCCTTCGCGGCACCGCCGGAGGGCCGGCCCGACCAGCCGTGGCAGCCCCGGCAGCCGCAGCGGCCGCAGGACGGCGGCGGTCCGGGCGGCGGCCCGGGCGGCGGCCCCACCGGACCCGGCGAGGGCGGCCCGGCCCGGTGGGACCCCATGGACCCGGTCCAGCGGCGGGCCCGCTACGCGCTCCTCGCGGGCATGTGGGGCTTCTTCTTCGGCATCTTCGGCATCCCGTCGGTCGGTCTGCTGCTGGGCTCACTGGCCATGTACTGGGGCATCAGCGCCCTGCGCGGCCGCCCGGCGACCGACGCGGAACCCGGCGGCCTGTCCGCCCTGGGCCCGGCGGCCCGCCCCCAGCGCGCGGCGGCGGTGAGCGGCCTGGTCACGGCCTCACTGGCCCTGCTGCTGGCGGCCAGCTCGTACGCGCTGCAACTGACGTACAAGGACTTCTACGTCTGCCGCGACGACGCCCTGACCCGCACGGCGGAACTGAAGTGCAACACCCTCCTCCCGGACAACATGGTGGGCAAGATCCTCAAGGTCCAACGCTGACCGACCACTGCGGAACCCTCAGCCCCGCCGGCGTTTGAGGCGCTGGGGGCCTGGGGGCGCAGCCCCCAGGGGGTCCGGGGCGCAGCCCCTGGGGGTACCTCCCAGCGGTAGCTGGGGGAGGAACGGGCGAAGGGCGGGTAGGGGAACTCGCCCCGCGCAGCGGCCCCCGTCAGGACCCCGGCCGCCGCCGCGCGAGCACCCGCGCCCCCACCACCGGCACGGGCAGCAACGGCTCCGCGGCAACCGGCGGAGCCACCGGCGGAGCCACCGGAACCTCCACCGCGGGAGCAACCAACGGTTCGGCCGCCCTCCGCAACGCCTCCCACCGAAGCTCCCGCACCCCCGAGTCGTGCCACGCGTCCCCCTCCGCCCCACCCCCTGCGGAGCGCACCGGCCGGGTCCGCCACACCTGCACCCCCACCGCCAACGGCACGGCCAGCACCAGCGTCCACCCCGCCGCCGCGGCACCCACCGCCCACCACACCGGCCCGACGCCCGCCAGCACCCGTGACCCCAGCGGCCCGGTCGAGGCCGCCGCGAGGCCCGCCATCCCGAGCCCGCACACCACCGCGCCCAGCGCCGCCGTCAGCGCGGTCTCCCCGTACGAGACCTCCCGCGCCCGCCGCACCGCGAACCACCCCACCGTCAGCCCCGCCGCCACCGGCAAGCCCAGCGCCGCCCACGTCAGCGGGGTCCCCGGCCCCGGCGCCGGCAGCGCCGCCAGCAGCGGGAACCTCGGCAGCGCCGCCGACCCCTCCAGCCCGAGCGGGGTCGCCACCGCCCCGGCGCCGAGCGCGAACCCGGGGCCGAGCCCGTACGCCGCGCCCCACACCATGGCGTTCGGGATCAGCGCCAGGGCGAGGAGCAGCACCGCGAACCGTCCCGACCACACCCCGGTCAGCGACAGGAAGGAGTTCTGCACCTCCGCCCCGTGCCAGGCCAGCGAGACGCCGACGAGCAGCGCCCCGCCGCCCAGCAGGACGAGCACCCCGGCCGCTCCGGAGCGCAGCGCCAGCGCGTACCGGGGACGGGACACGGCGCGGCGTACGCTCCCCGGAACCCACTCCGGCAGGGGCCCCGACGGCTTGCCCTTGGCCGCCCACACCCCTCCGGCGGCGGCGAGCACGGCCACCAGCGGCACGTGCCAGGCCGCGCTGAGCGGGTCCGCCGGCATCGGCCCGCCGGCCGCGTACACGGTGGCGAGCGCACCGACCGTCAGGTAGCCGCAGGTCACGGCGGAGAACACGGCGCCGGCCGGCAGCACCTCGTCCCCCTCCGCCCCGGCAGCGTCCCCCGAGGCGCTGCCCAGCCGGGCCGCGCGCCGCATGAGCAGCACGGGCAGCGCCACGAGCAGCAGCGGGACCAGGCCGACGGGGGCGGGCACCCCGGAGAGGGTCTCGTAGCGGACGAGTTCGGTGCCGTGGGCCATCAGCCACAGCCCGGCGGCAAGGTGCAGCGCGCCGCCGGGGCCGCTGTCGGGGTAGGGGGAGCTGATCCACAGCACGATCACGAGCACGGCGAGGAAGCCGAGCCCCAGTCCGGCGGCCACGGCGCCGCCCAGCACGCAGGCGGCGGCCGCCGGTGAACGGCGCCGCGCGGCGGCGGCCCGCGGGGCCTCCTGCAACGGCGTCCCGCGTTCGGTCACTTGGGTCACGTGGCCATGGTGCCCTCGACACGCGCTATGTCCGGGTAACGACCGATTGTCCGTGGTGTCGTTCAAGATACGTTTATGTACTTTATTGCCCAGAGCAGCCGTGTCGCGGGGAGAGTGGCATGACACAAGACGTCGAAGCGTCCTCCGGCTCGGAGCTGGGCCTCCCGTCCCCCAAGGAGCGCCGGTGGCTGCGCGAGTCGGGCGGGCTGACGTACGAGGAGGTCGCGGCGGAGGTCGGCGTCACCGCGACCACCGTCCGCTCCTGGGAGTGCGGCCGCACCGACCCCCGCGGGCGCACGCGCGAGGCGTACGCGGCACTCCTGGACCGGCTCGCGGCCACCGGGGCCGCCCCGGTACGGCCCGTGGCGGCGGGCCCGCCCGCCCACCGGCCCCGGACCGCCGCCGAGCGCGCCCCGAGGCCGCCGGCCCACCGCCCCCACCCGGCCCCGGCCCCGGCCCCGGCCCCGGGCGGGCCGACCCCCCTCCCGCCCTCCCCCGGCCCGGCCGCCACCCCCGGCCCGGCCGCGGCGGCGGCCCCGGCCCCGGCCCCCGGCGTGCCCGTCGGTCCCAGCGCGCCGGGCACGACCGTGCCCCCCGGCGGGACCGCCGCCCCGGCCGCCGGCGCGGCCCCCGCGGCTTCGACCACCCCGACGGCCGCCCCTGGCGCATCCTTCGACCCCGGCACGCCCGTCGACCCCGCCGCACCGGCCCGGGCCCGGCCGCACCCTGCCGCTCCCGCCTCCGGCGAAGGGGCCGACGGACCGGCCCCCACCCCCGCCCCCACCCCCGTCCCCGCCCCCGAAGAACCGTTTCAGCCGATCAGCCCCGCCGAGCCGGCCGAGCCGGACCCCGCGCGGGGGGAGCCCGCCCCCGAGACGCCCGCGGCCGAGACGCACGCCGCCCCGCCCGGGCCGCCGTACGGGCCCCGCCCGAGACCCCCGCGGGACGCCGTCGAGGCCTTCGACGCCCTCTACGACCACGCCGCGGCCGCGCTCGTCCGCCAGGCCTACCTGCTCACCGGCCGCCGCGCCCTCGCCCTGCGCTCCGTCGAGGTGGCGTTCCGCCAGGCCTGGGGGCGCTGGCCCGAGGTGGCCATCGACCGGGACCCCGTCGGCTGGGTGCGCTCGGCCGCGTACGAGTACGCCCTCTCCCCCTGGCACCGGTTCCGCCGGGCCCACCGCCACCCCGACAAGCCACCGGCCGACCCCGCCGACCGGATCCTGCTGGACGCCCTCCTCGCACTGCCGCCCGTGCACCGCCGGACTGTGCTGCTCTACGACGGCGTCGGCCTCGACCTGCCCGACACCGCCGCCGAGACCGAGGCCAGCACCCCGGCCACCGGGCACCGGCTGCTGCGCGCGCATGCCGAACTCACCCGCCGGATCCCCCTGCTGGCGGGCGTGACGCCCGAGCGGCGGTCGGCCATGCTGCGCGAGCGGCTCGGCGCGGTGCGGCCCGCCGTGACCCTGGAGCCGCGCCCCGCGGCCACCGTCCGCGCCGTCAGCGAGCACCGGGCCCGGCGGCTGGCGCGGGCCGCGCTCGTCCTGACCGCGGTGATCGCCGCCGCGACGGGGTACACCACCGTCACCGCGCCGGACCACTACGAGCCGCCGGTCGCCCCGGGCGCGAGCGTCTCCGGGGTGCCGCCGCTGAGCGGACCCCCGAGGCTCACCGAGACGAGCCGGTACCTCCAGGACAAGCTCCGCGCCGACCCGGCCGCCGGCCCCCACCGGCTCCACCCGCGGCTCGAATGAGGCGGGCTCGGACGACGCGGCTCGAATGAGAAATGGGCGTGGCCCGCACCCCGAAGGGTGCGGGCCACGCCCGTACGTCCGTCCTGCCGGCGCCTACTTGGCGCCTTCGAGGATCTCGCGCGCCAGCTTGGCCGTCTCGGTCGGCGTCTTGCCGACCTTGACGCCGGCGGCCTCAAGGGCCTCCTTCTTGGCCTGGGCGGTGCCGGAGGAGCCGGAGACGATGGCGCCGGCGTGGCCCATGGTCTTGCCCTCGGGGGCGGTGAAGCCCGCGACGTAGCCGACGACCGGCTTGGTGACGTTCTTCGCGATGAAGTCCGCCGCACGCTCCTCGGCGTCGCCGCCGATCTCGCCGATCATGACGATGAGCTCGGTGTCCGGGTCGGCCTCGAAGGCCTCCAGGGCGTCGATGTGCGTGGTGCCGATGACCGGGTCGCCACCGATGCCGACGGCGGAGGTGAAGCCGATGTCGCGCAGCTCGTACATCATCTGGTAGGTCAGCGTGCCGGACTTGGACACGAGACCGATCTTGCCGGGCTTGGTGATGTCGCCCGGGATGATGCCGGCGTTGGACTGGCCGGGGGTGATCAGACCCGGGCAGTTCGGGCCGATGATGCGGGTCTTGTTGCCCTTGGCGGTCGCGTACGCCCAGAAGGCGGCGGAGTCGTGCACCGCGATGCCCTCGGTGATGACGACGGCCAGCGGGATCTCGGCGTCGATGGCCTCGACGACGGCGGCCTTGGCGAAGGCCGGCGGGACGAAGAGGACGGAGACGTTGGCGCCCGTCTTCTCCATCGCCTCGGCGACGGACCCGAAGACCGGGACCTCGGTGCCGTCGAAGTCGACGGTCGTGCCGGCCTTGCGCGGGTTCACGCCGCCGACGATGTTGGTGCCGTCAGCCAGCATCAGCTTGGTGTGCTTCATGCCCGTGGCACCGGTCATGCCCTGGACGATGACCTTGCTGTCCTTGTTGAGGAAGATAGCCATGTGAGTCTGTGACCTCTGCCCTTACTTCGCAGCCGCGAGCTCGGCGGCCTTGTCGGCCGCGCCGTCCATGGTGTCCACGCGCTGCACCAGCGGGTGGTTGGCGTCCGAGAGGATCTTGCGACCCAGCTCGGCGTTGTTGCCGTCGAGGCGGACGACCAGCGGCTTGGTGACCGCCTCGCCCCGGTCCTCGAGCAGCTGCAGCGCCTGGACGATGCCGTTGGCGACCTCGTCACACGCGGTGATGCCACCGAAGACGTTGACGAACACGGACTTGACGTCCGCGTCGCCGAGGATGATCTCGAGGCCGTTGGCCATGACGGCGGCGGAGGCGCCACCGCCGATGTCGAGGAAGTTGGCGGGCTTGACGCCACCGTGGTTCTCACCGGCGTACGCGACGACGTCCAGGGTGCTCATGACGAGACCCGCGCCGTTGCCGATGATGCCGACCTCGCCGTCGAGCTTGACGTAGTTGAGGCCCTTCTCCTTGGCGGCGGCCTCGAGCGGGTTCGCGGCGGCGTGGTCCACGAACTCCTCGTGGGACGGCTGGCGGAACTCGGCGTTCTCGTCGAGCGAGACCTTGCCGTCGAGCGCGATGACGTCACCGGAGGCGACCTTCGCGAGCGGGTTGACCTCGACGAGGAGCGCGTCCTCGGCGATGAAGGTCTTCCACAGGGTCACGAGGACCTCGGCGACCTGCTCGGCGACCTCGGCCGGGAACTTCGCCAGGGCGACGATCTCGCGGGCCTTCTCGATGGTCACGCCCTCGTTGGCGTTCACCGGGACCTTGGCGAGCTTCTCCGGGGTCTCCTCGGCGACCTGCTCGATGTCCATGCCGCCCGCGACCGAGGCCATGGCCAGGAAGGTGCGGTTGGTGCGGTCGAGGAGGTAGGAGACGTAGTACTCCTCCAGGATCTCCGGCGCGGTCTCGGCGATCATCACCTTGTGGACCGTGTGGCCCTTGATGTCCATGCCGAGGATGTCCGTCGCGCGGGCGACGGCCTCGTCCGGGGTGGCGGCGAGCTTCACGCCACCGGCCTTGCCACGGCCTCCGACCTTCACCTGGGCCTTGACGACCGACTTGCCGCCCAGCTTCTCGGTGGCCTCGCGAGCCGCCTCAGGCGTGTCGATGACTTCACCGGCCAGCACCGGTACACCGTGCTTGGCGAAGAGGTCCCTCGCCTGGTACTCGAACAGGTCCACGCGCGTCCGTCCCTTGTCTTAAAGATTCGCAGTGATTCGCGGTTTGTCTGCTATCTGCGTGGGCGTGCCGCGGAGGGCAACGTGACGGCGCTGTCACTAGGAAGGCGCACACGGTGACCGTGGACGCGGCATGTCCGTCTCGCAGGTTATCCCCGTGGGACGTGGGTCCCTAAATCGCAGATCACACCTGAGCGGTGATACCTGTCACAGATCGCCTCACGGTTGAACTGCGTCTTCGTGCGATCCGCCGATGGCGTACCCGTCAGGGGACCGGCAGGGGGCGCTTCTCCAGCGCGGCCGCCATCACCTCCGGGAACAGGTCGGGGGTGCAGGCGAAGGCGGGCCCACCCAGTGCGGCCAGGGCCGCGGCGTGCTCGTGGTCGTAGGCGGGGGCGCCCTCGTCGGAGAGGGCCAGCAGGGTCACGAATTCCACCCCGGCCGCCTTCATCGCGGCCACCCGGCCCAGCATCTCGTCACGGATCCCGCCCTCGTAGAGATCGCTGATCAGGACGACGACCGTGTCGGCCGGTCGGGTGATCTTGGACTGGCAGTAGGCCAGGGCGCGGTTGATGTCGGTGCCGCCGCCCAGCTGGGTGCCGAAGAGGACGTCCACCGGATCGTCGAGCTGATCGGTCAGGTCGACCACCGCCGTGTCGAAGACGACCAGCCGGGTGGCGATCGACCGCATGGAGGCGAGGACCGCCCCGAAGACGGAGGCGTAGACGACCGAGGCGGCCATGGAGCCCGACTGGTCGACGCAGAGGACCACCTCCTTCTTCACCGCCCGCGAGGCCCGGCCGTAGCCGACCAGCCGCTCGGGGACGACGGTCCGGTGCTCCGGCAGGTAGTTCTTCAGGTTGGCCCGGATGGTCCGGTCCCAGTCGATGTCGTGGTGGCGGGGACGGCTGATCCGCGCGGAACGGTCCAGTGCGCCCGTCAGGGTGGCCCGGGTGCGCGCCGCGAGCCGCCGCTCCAGTTGCTCCACCACCTTGCGGACCACGGCCCGCGCCGTCTCCCTGGTCGTGTCGGGCATGGCCTTGTTCAGCGACAGCAGGGTGCCGACGAGGTGGACGTCCGGCTCGACCGCCTCCAGCATCTCCGGCTCCAGCAGGAGCGCGGACAGACCGAGCCGCTCGATGGCGTCCCGCTGCATGACCTGGACCACCGGGCTCGGGAAGTACGTGCGGATGTCCCCGAGCCAGCGCGCGACGCGCGGAGCGGATCCCCCGAGGCCGGCGGACCGCTCCCCCTGCGCCCGCCCGCCCGCGCCTCCGCCCCCGTAGAGCGCTCCGAGCGCCCCGTCCATCGCCGCGTCCCGCCCGCCGAGGGAGCGGCCCGTCCCGTCGCTCTCCCCGCCGAGCACCAGCCGCCACCGCCGCAGCCGCTCGCCTCCGGCGGTGTCCGTGCCGTTCTCCGTCATCTCCCGATCCCCTCTCGTTCCGTGTGTACCGCCGCGCGGGGCCCGCCCGGCCGGGGCGGGGGCGGCGTCAGGCCACCCCGAGGAGCAGCCGGGCCAGGCCGGCCACCGCTTCCGCGCGGGCCGGGTCCAGGTCCGGGGCGAAGCCGGGCGGGGCGGTGGTGGACGCCGTGCGGGCGCCCGGGACGCGCCGGGCCAGCTCGCCCAGGGTCCGCTTCACGCCCGGCTCGTACGCCCCGAACGTGCGCCGCAGCAGCGGCAGCACGTCGATGAAGGCGCCCTCCGGCACCGACACCAGCCAGGCGTCGATCAGGCCCAGCAGCCGCTCGTCGTGGACCAGCAGCGTCCCGCCGCCGGCGCCTCCGGCGAACCCCTCGATCCAGCCCGCGGCGTCGGCCGGGGAGGCCGCCGGAGACAGGGCGAGTCCCATCAGCCGCGCCGTCTCACCGGCCGGGAGCCGGCCGTCGTCCAGCAGCAGCCGCGCGGCCCGCCCGCGTATCCGTCCCGGTACGGTGTCCCGCCCGGCCAGCGTCCGCAGCACGGCCGACCAGCGCTCCCGAAGCCCCGGGTCCGTGTCGGCCAGCAGGCCGACCGCGCCGTGCACCCCGTCGACGTGGCCGCGCAGCTCCGCCGCCCCGTCGGCGTCGAGCCCGGCCGCGCAGGCCGGCGGCAGGGCCACGCAGATCCGCTCGGCCAGCCCGGCCGCGACCCTGCCGAGCGCCGCCGCGTCGGTCCCCCGCACGTCCCCGTACCGCAGCGAACGGGCCAGCGCGGGCAGCGCCTTGGCCAGCCGGGCGACGTCCGTGTCCAGCGCCGCCCGGTCGGCGAGCGCCCGCAGCACCGCGGGCAGGGCCTCCGACAGCCCGGCCAGCAGGCACCGCTCGGCCAGCGCGGTGACCTCCCCCAGCTCCTCGGCGGCCGCCGCGTCGGCCTCCGCCCTGGCGGTGGCGGCCCCCAGCACGGTGGTGCCCCAGATACCGGCCTCGGCGACCCGCACCGACAGCTCCGGCTCCCAGCACAGCCGCCAGGTCTCCCGGAAGGTGCCCGTGCCGCTCCGGGAGGCCGTCGGGGTCCCCCAGTCGATCCCGAGCAGCCGCAGCCGGTGCAGCAGCAGGGACTTGGCGGCGTCGGACTCCTTGCGCAGGTCCAGCTCCAGGTCACGCCGCTGCGCCTCGGCCTTGAGCCGCAGCCTGCGCTGCCGGCGCGTCAGGTCCCGCTGGAGCGGTACGACGGGCGCCGCGTCCGGGACCTCGCCGAGCACGTCCCCGACGACGAGCCTGTCCTCGACCAGCGCGAGCGGTATCCCGGAGCCGTCGCACATCACGGCCCGGACCGCTTCCAGGGTCTCCGTGAGACCGGGCAGCGGGCGGCCCCGCACGGCGGCCAGCGTCTCCGCCAGCCTGACCGCCTCGATCACATGGGCCGAGGAGACCTGCCGGTCCTCCTCCCGCAGCAGCCCGGCCACCTTGGTCAGCCACCGCTCGACGGGCCGGTCGCGGGCCGCGAACAGGTGCGCGTACCAGCCGGGTGAGGTGACGCCCGCGCCGTATCCGCCGGCCCGGGCGAGCCTGCGGTGGCTCCACGGCACCCAGGTGGTCTCCACCTTGACCTTGGGCAGCCCGGTGAGCAGTGCCCTGTCCGCCGCCACCGTGGACCTGGCCCGCAGCGCCGGGACGTGCCAGGCCCCGCACACCACGGCGTAGTCCTCCCCGAACTCCCTGCGGGCCGCCCGCATCCGCTGCCTCATGTGCGCCTCGCGGACCAGGTCGCGGGGGTGGCCGCCGTCGCCGTAGGTCTCGCGCAGGGCGCCCATGGCCTCCGCCAGGGCCTCGAAGACGGCCAGCGGGTCCCGCGCCTCCCCCGTGCCGCGGTGCTCGACCACGTCCTCCCACCAGTGCTCGGGGTCCTCGTACCCGGCGGTCTCGGCGAGCACGGCGAGGGGGTCGACCCGCGGCGGGCCGGCGGCACGGAGAGCCGGCGCCCGCGCACCCGGCTCGCCGCTGCCCGGCCCGTCCGCGTCCGTCGGGGCCACGACCGGTTCCTCCTCACCCGGCGCGGCCAGCGCATGGGCGGCCGGCAGGTCGATGAAGCGGACCGGCACGTCCCGGGCCTGCGCCCATCGGATGGCGACCCACTCCGGGGAGAAGGCGGCCAGCGGCCAGAAGGCGGCCTTGGCGGGGTCGTCCGCCGCGTGCGCGAGCAGGGCGACGGGCGGGCGCATCCCGGGCTCGGCGGCCAGTGCGAGCAGCGCGTCCCCCTCGGGCGGGCCCTCGATCAGCACGGCCCGCGGCTGTGCCCGGTCCAGCGCGGCCCGCACCGCGCGGGCCGAGCCGGGTCCGTGGTGGCGGATGCCCAGCAGCAGCGGTCGCGCGGCCGCCGGGCTCATGCCGTCACCTCCCGGCAGGCGCGGTAGAAGTCCTTCCAGCCGTCCCGCTCGCGGACGACCGCTTCCAGGTACTCCTGCCAGACGACGCGGTCGGCGGCCGGGTCGCGGACGACGGCCCCGAGGATCCCGGCGGCCACGTCGGAGGGGCGCAGGACGCCGTCCCCGAAGTGCGCGGCCAGGGCCAGTCCGCCGGTGACCACGGAGATGGCCTCGGCGGTGGAGAGGGTGCCGCTGGGCGTCTTGACCTTGGTGCGGCCGTCGTCGGTGACGCCGTCGCGGAGCTCCCGGAAGACGGTGACGAC
This sequence comes from Streptomyces sp. NPDC033966, assembly GCF_055575955.1. Taxonomy (NCBI): domain Bacteria; kingdom Bacillati; phylum Actinomycetota; class Actinomycetes; order Kitasatosporales; family Streptomycetaceae; genus Streptomyces; species Streptomyces sp. NPDC033966. Next base: position 988,186 of record NZ_JBVIRQ010000001.1, read on the forward strand.
CCGGCGGATCTCCTCCAGTCCCTCGGGCGCGGCCGGCAGGTCCAGGGCGCGGCCCATCTGGTCGACGCGGCGGGCGACGATGTCGACCTCGGCGTCGGCGGTGGCGGGCAGCGGGAGGACCACGGTGTTGAAGCGGCGGCGCAGCGCGCTGGAGAGCTCGTTGACCCCGCGGTCGCGGTCGTTGGCGGTCGCGATGAGGTTGAAGCCGCGCACGGCCTGCACCTCCTCGCCGAGCTCCGGTACGGGGAGGGTCTTCTCGGACAGGACGGTGATGAGGGTGTCCTGTACGTCGGCCGGGATGCGGGTCAGCTCCTCGACGCGGGCGGTCATGCCTTCGGCCATGGCCCGCATGACGGGGCTGGGGACGAGGGCTTCGCGGCTCGGGCCGTGGGCGAGGAGGCGGGCGTAGTTCCAGCCGTAGCGGATGGCTTCCTCGGGGGTGCCGGCGGTGCCCTGGACGAGGAGGGTGGAGTCCCCGCTGACGGCGGCGGCGAGGTGTTCGGACACCCAGGTCTTGGCGGTTCCGGGGACGCCGAGCAGGAGGAGGGCGCGGTCGGTGGCGAGCGTGGTGACCGCGACCTCGACGATCCGGCGCGGCCCGACGTACTTGGGTGTGATGACGGTCCCGTCGGCGAGCGTGCCGCCCTGGAGGTAGGTGGCCACGGCCCACGGGGAGAGCTTCCAGCGGGCCGGGCGGGGCCGGTCGTCCTGGGCGGCGAGGGCTTTCAGTTCGTGCGCGAAGGAGTCTTCGGCATGCGGTCGCAGTGCCTCGGTGCCGGTACTGCTCTCGGGCGTGGTCATGGTCCCCCTCCAATGCTCGGCAGCCGCTCCCGACTGCTGGAACCACCGTGCACCATGCCACTGACAACGCCCTTTGTTCCGGCCGTCGTTGCAGGTCAGAGCGATTGTCAGTGGGGGTCTCTACGGTGGTTCCCATGACTGAGCAGGGGGTCCGCTGGACGGCGGAACAGGTACTGGCTCTGGCTCCTGACGACGCGTCGCGCAAGGCGGGGGGCAGGCTGGGCGGGGCGGGTCCGTGGTCCCAGACCGGAGGTTCCGCTTCCGGTGCGTTGTGGGGGTCGTGCAAGGGCAGCGGCAGTACGCCGTACCGGACCGTCGTCGATCTGACGGGGCCCGCGTACACGTGCTCCTGCCCGAGCCGGAAGTTCCCGTGCAAGCACGCGCTGGGGCTGCTGCTGCTCTGGGCGGCGGAGGGGTTCGGCGAGCCGGCCGAGGCGCCGGACTGGGCGGGGCAATGGCTCGCGGGGCGCGCGGCGAAGGCGGCGCGCCCGGCGGCCGGTCCGGTGGACGCGGAGGCGGCACGCAAGCGCGCGGAGCGGCGGGCCGAGCGGATCGGCGCGGGCGTCACCGAGCTGGAGCAGCGGCTGGTGGACCTGCTGCGCGGCGGGATAGCCGGGCAGCAGCAGGCCGGCTACGCCCCCTGGGAGGAGATCGCGGCCCGCATGGTCGACGCCCAGGCGCCCGGACTCGCCGCACGCGCAAGGGAGTTGGGGGCAATACCCGGTTGCGGCCCCGGCTGGCCCGCGCGGATGCTTGAGGAGTTCGCGCTGCTGCACCTGCTGGACAGGGCCTGGCTGGGGGTGTCCGGGCTGCCGGAGCCGCTGGCCGCGACCGTCCGGAGCCGGGTGGGGCTGCCGTCTCCGGCGGGGGGAGAGACCGTCCGGGACCGCTGGCTCGTACTGGCCCAGTACGACTCGGTGTCCCCGGACGGCCGGCTCACCACCCGCCGGATATGGCTGCACGGCCTGGAGAGCGGACGCCCGGCGCTGGTCCTGGACTTCGGTCCGCCCGGACGGCCGCCGGGGCTGGCCCTGCCCGTCGGGCTGGTGCTGGAGGCGGAAGCCCGCTTCCGGCCCGGGTCGGCGGGGCTGCGGGCGGAGTTGGGGGACCGTACCGCGGCCGCGGTGCCGGCCGCCCGCACTCCGCCCGGGGTGAGCACCGGCGAGGCCCTGGAGGCCTACGGGGCCGCGCTGCGGGAGGACCCGTGGCTGGAGTCCTGGCCGGTGGTCCTCGGCCCCGTGGTCCCGGTACCGGGCGAAGGGGGCGAGGCGGCCTGGCAGCTGGCGGACGCACAGGGGACGTCCGCACTGCCGGTGGCGCTGCCACAGGGCCGCCCGAAGTCCGGGCTGTGGCAGCTGGCCGCCCTCTCGGGCGGCGGGCCCGTGACGGTCTTCGGCGAGTGCGGCCACCGCGGCTTCACCCCGCTGACGGCCTGGCAGGCCGGCTCGCCCGAGCCGGTGCCACTGGTCTGACGGGGCGGCGAACCAACCGAAAACGCAGGGGGCCTGGGGGGATCTATGCCGTCCGGCGGACCGACATGAAGGACGCGGAGGCGCGGGGGCGCCGACGCGAGGACGAGAAGCCGGGGGGCTTTCATGAACGACAACCACGCCAGCTGAACACGGTCGCACGACTGACGGGGACTGACGAGACGGACGAGGGAGGGGTCGGATGGGCCAGGGTGACGAGGGGGCCGGGGCGTACCGGGACTGGGAGGAGCTGGTCACCGCCGCGCTGCTGGGCACCGAGCGGCGGGGCGGCTCACCGCAGGCGCTGCTCGACGCGGCGGCCGTGCAGACGCTGCGGCGCCGCGCCGGGCTGCGGCCCGCCGAGGCGGCCCGGCGGCCCCGGCCGGCGGCGCGCGATCCGCGCCCGGCGCCCCCGGAGGCCGCCGGGCGGCGGCTCGCGCAGCTGCTGGCCGGCCGGGCCGCGGCGGGCAGCGGCGGCGGGCGGCGCGGGGCCGCCCCGGATCTGACGGAGCTGCTCCCGCAGTGGCTGGCCGCCGCCGCGCGGCACGGGTACCGGGCGCCGTCGGCCCTGGTCCCGGCGCTGCTGGACGCGGCCCGGGCCCGGACCGACCTGCGCCCGCAGGCGCTGGCCCTGGCCGGGGCACGGGGGCTGTGGCTGGCCCGGCTGAATCCGGAGTGGCGGTTCGCCCTGCGCGGCGCGGCCGGGGGCGGCGGGGAACTGCCCGACCCGGCCGACGGGGAGGCGGTGGCCCGGCTCTGGGAGGAGGGGCTGTTCGCGGAGCGGGTCGCCCTGCTCGGCGCCGTCCGGGCCCACGAGCCGGCGGCGGCGCCCCGGCTGCTGGCCACGACCTGGGCCACGGAGCGGGCCGAGGACCGGCTGATGTTCCTCGACTCCCTGCGGTCCGGGCTGTCCGACGGGGACGAGCCGTTCCTGGAGGCGGCGCTGGGCGACCGCAGCCGCAACGTCCGGGCGACGGCCGCCGAGCTGCTGTCGGCGCTGCCGGCCTCGGCGCTGGCGGGGCGGATGGCGGAGCGGGCGCTGGCCTGCGTCGGCCCGGAGGCCGTGGTGCCCCCGGCGGAATGCGACGCGGGCATGCTGCGCGACGGGGTGGTCAAGCGGCCGCCGGCCGGGCGCGGGGAACGGGCCTGGTGGCTGGGCCAGCTGGTGGAGGCGGCTCCGCTGTCCTGCTGGCGGGACCGCTTCGGCGGCCTCGCACCGGCGGAGATCGTGGCGCTTCCGGTGGCCGAGGGCTGGGCGGAGGAGATACACGCGGCCTGGTGCCGGGCGGCGGTGCGCCAGCGCGACCCGCTCTGGTCGAAGGCCCTGCTGGGCCCCGCGTCCGCGCCGCCCGCGGCGGGCCCGGGCACGGCGTCGCTCGCGGAGCGGGCGAAGCTGCTGGAGACCCTGACCGAGGAGGAGCGGGCCGGGTGGGTCGCGGAGTTCGTGCGCGCCCACGGGCTGTCGGAGGCCTTCCAGCTGCTCGGCGTCTGCCTGGTGCCCTGGGCGGGTGAGCTGGGCCGGGCGGTGGTGGACGCGCTGGACGCGGCGCGCGAGGCGGGCAGTTACCCGTGGAGCTTCAGCGGGGTGATGGGGCTGGCGGAGCGCTGCCTCGACCCCGCGGAGGCGGACCGCCTGGAGGCCCTGACGGCCATCGTCCAGGATCCGCCGGATACCTCACCGGGAGCCGCCGCCTACTGGGCGGAGGCCTTCCAGCGCCTGGTGGCCACCCTGCGGCTGCGCGCGGCGATGCTCGCGGAGCTGGCCCCGCCCGCCTGAACAGGCGGCGGGGCCGGCCGGCACCGGGGCTCAGCCCTGGCGGACGTGTGCGTTGACCCAGTCCACGATGGAGGTGGTGGTGGCGCCGGGGGTGAAGATCTCGGCGACGCCCTTCTCCTTGAGCGGGGCGATGTCATCCTCCGGGATGATCCCGCCGCCGAAGACCTTGATGTCCTCCGCGTCGCGCTCCTTGAGGAGCTCGATGACCCGGGCGAAGAGCGTGTTGTGCGCCCCGGAGAGGATGGAGAGGCCGATGGCGTCCGCGTCCTCCTGGATGGCGGTGTCCACGATCTGCTCGGGGGTCTGGTGGAGGCCGGTGTAGATGACCTCCATACCGGCGTCGCGCAGCGCCCGCGCGATCACCTTGGCGCCGCGGTCGTGGCCGTCGAGACCCGGCTTGGCCACCACCACACGGATCGGACCGGTCACACCCATCGCACTGCCTCCCGAGTGAACGAACGTTAAGTACAGCATTGCGCACGGCGCCGTTTCACGGTCAACGGGGAGGGGGAAATCACACGTGGGACGCCGTTGATTCACCACCGCCCCGTCGCCCCGCCACCGCGCCGACAGCCGCACGGCACGGTGGCGGGGCCGCGCCGGCAGTACGGCCCCGTACCCGAATGGTCCAGGGGGAGGCCGTCCATGGGGCTGACGATCGCACCGCTGCCCGCGCCGCGCACGGGTGCCGCCCTGCGGGCGGCGGTCCTGGAGGCGGCGGTGCTCGCCGGGCACCTCCTCCTCTACCCCACCGGTATACGCGAGGAGCGCCCGCCGGACCTGCCCGCCGCACGGACACCCGGGCAGCCGCCGCCGGTGCTGCTCCTGCACGGCTTCACCGACAACCGCTCGGTCTTCGTCCTGCTGCGCCGTGCCCTCGGCGCGGGCGGCCGGCGGCGCGTGGAGACGTACAACCACTCCCTCTTCACCCGCGACCTGCGCATGACGGCCCGCCACCTCGCCCGGCGCGTCGAGGAGCTGTGCGAGCGCAGCGGCCAGGAGCGGGTGGACCTCATCGGGCACAGCCTCGGCGGTCTGGTCGCGCGGTACTACGTCCAGCGGCTCGGCGGCGACGCGCGCGTGCGGACGGTGGTCACCCTGGGGACCCCGCACGGCGGCACCCGGGTCGCGCCCTTCATGGACGCGCACCCCCTGGTCCGCCAGATGCGCCCGGACTCCGAGGTGATGGCCGAGCTGGGCGCGCCCGCGCCCGGCTGCCGGACCCGGTTCGTGGCGTTCTGGAGCGAGTTCGACGCGCTGATGGCGCCCACCGGGACGGCCCGGATCGAGCATCCGGACCTGGACGCGACGAACGTGCAGGTCACCGGTATCGGACACCTCGCCCTCCCCGTCCACCCCACCGTCATCACCGCCGTCCGACGCGCCCTCGACGGCCCGCTGCGCGCCGCGGACGGCGCGCCCCGCCCGGCGGAATCCGCCCGCGCCACGGGAGCCGAGGGTCAGAGCCTGGTCGTCTGAGGCGGCGCGTACGCCCGGCCGCCTGCGGGGCCGCGCGTACAACACCGGTCGACCACCAGTCGAACGAATTTCGAACTCAAGGCCAAGGCTCGGTCTTCCGGCGACCGAAAGGCGGCCGAATGCCCGGTTCCGCTGAGGACGAAACACTCGGAAGATTGTCGAGGCGAGTAACCGCCGGGTACAGTCACGCCACTGCTCTCCTCCGGTGAACCTTGAGTTCCCCGGCCACCCAGGCCCCACACTGCCGAGGCGAAAGAGAAGTTGGTGAACGACCGCCCGACGTCGGGCCAGTACCCCGATTCCGGGTACGACGGCCTTTCCACCACCACTTTCGCTGGTGACCAGGCATATGCGTCCTATGAAACGCAGGGCCAGGGGTATCAGTTCGTCACGGACTACGCCGCTTCCGGCAGTTACGGAACGTACGACGCGTACGGGGCGTACCCGTCCGCCGGCGACACCGGCTCGTACGACACCACCGCGTGGTCCGCTCCGGAGAGTTACCTTTCGAGCGTCCCGGCCCAGGCCGTCCCCGAGGACACCACGGGCCAGTACGACGCGAGCGCCTGGAACGCCGCGACCGCCGAGTACCAGTCGGCCCCCTTCGGCTACGACTCCGCTGGCGCGGAGCAGACCGGGCACTGGACCCTCCCCGGCTACGGCCAGGACACCGGCGCCTACGACGCCACCGCCTGGAACGGCGGCACGGCCGACGCGGCCGCGTCCGGCGGCTACGAGGCCACGACCGTCGTCCCCGTGTGCACGGAGACCGCCGCGACCGAGGGCCACGCCGAGACCGACGGTTTCGCGGACGCCGACCCGTACGCCGACGACGAGACCTCCGTCTTCGAGCCCGTGTCCCCCGCGGCCGGCGAGGAGCCGGACTTCCCGGACGGCCCCGTGCACGACATGCCGACGCAGGCCATGCCCGTCACCCCGTCCGCCGCCGGATCCCGCGTCGGCCGCCGGGCCACCGGCAAGGCGGGCTCGGGCCGGAACAACGCGGCCAAGGGCAACGGCAGCGCCGGCGCCGGGAGCCGCCGGCGCACCCCGGCCAAACGGTCCGCCCTGCTGACGGTGGCCGTGCCCTCCGCGTGCGTGATGGGCGTCGCGGGCGTGGCCGCCGCCTCCGTCGGCGGACTCACCGGCGCCGACAAACCGGCCGAGGAGACGACCACGATGGCCGCCCCCGACCCGTCGTCGGTGAAGCCGGCCGAGGCGAACAACAAGCTCGACACCCAGCTGGCGGCGCTCAGCGCCGACGCGGGCGACTTCGCGGACCGCGCGAGCCGCACGCAGGAGCGCATCGACCTCAAGCAGCGCCAGGAAGAAGACAAGAAGAAGCGGGCCGAGGAGGCCGCGGCCAAGGAAGCGGCCCGCCCCAAGTTCTCGGTGCCCGTCGCCCAGCACGGCCTGAGCGCCATGTTCGGCCAGGCCGGCGGCATGTGGATGTCCGTGCACACCGGCATCGACTTCCCGGTCGGCTACGGCACCCCGGTCATGGCCGCCACCGACGGCACCATGCGCACCCAGTGGAACAGCGCCTACGGGAACATGGCCATCCTGACCTCCCCCGACGGCACCGAGACCTGGTACTGCCACCTCAGCAGCACCAAGATCCGCTCCGGGCAGGTCAAGGCCGGCGACGTCATCGCGTACTCCGGCAACTCCGGCAACTCCACCGGCCCGCACCTCCACTTCGAGGTACGGCCCGGCGGCGGCTCCGCGGTCGATCCCCTGGCCTGGCTGCGCAGCCACGGCCTGGACCCGAGCTGACCCGACGCCGGCGACGGCCGGGCCCCGAAGCCCTCAGGTCGTGGCCCAAAGCCCTCAGGTCGTGGCCCGAAGCCCTCAGGCCGTGGCCCGAAGCCCCTGAGCCGGGCCCCGAAGCCCGTAGTGCCGGGGCCCGGAGGCCCCGGCTCCCCGGTCCCTACAGCTTCTGCACCGGCGCGTAGCGCAGCAGCAGCCGCTTCGGCTTGGCGTCCCCGAAGTCGATGGTGGCCTGCGCGTCCGCGCCGGCGCCCCGGACCTCCATGACGGTGCCCAGACCGAACTGGTCGTGGGTGACCCGGTCCCCGACGGACAGCGCGATGACCGGCTTGTCGGCGGCCCGGCGCGTGGCGAAGCCGGACGGGCCGGACTTGGTGCGCGACGAGGACAGGAACGCCTCGGGCGAGGTCCCGAAGGAGGCCTTCCCGGACGAGGCGCCGTAGCCGGAACCGCGCACCGGCCCCGCCGGCTTCTGCGCGGCGCCCGTGCGCTTCCACTGGAGGTACTCGGCCGGGATCTCCTCCAGGAACCGCGAGGGCGGGTTGTACGAGGGCGTCCCCCACGCGCTGCGCATGCTGGAGCGGGTCAGGTACAGCCGCTCGCGGGCCCGGGTGATGCCCACGTAGGCGAGGCGGCGCTCCTCCTCCAGCTCCTTGGTCTGGCCGAGCGCGCGCATGTGCGGGAAGACGCCGTCCTCCATGCCGGTCAGGAAGACGACCGGGAACTCCAGACCCTTCGCGGTGTGCAGGGTCATCAGCGTGATGACGCCCGAGCCGTCGGTGTCCTCGTCCGGGATCTGGTCGGAGTCGGCGACGAGCGCGACCTGCTCCAGGAACTCGGCGAGGGTGCCGCCCGCGGCGGCAGCCGCTGGTGTCTCAGTCGACTCGTCGCGGGCCTGCTCGAACTCCAGGGCCACGGCCGCGAGCTCCTGGAGGTTCTCGATCCGGGTCTCGTCCTGCGGGTCGGTCGACGCCTGGAGCTCGGCGAGGTACCCGGTGCGCTCCAGCACCGCCTCCAGCACCACGGCCGGGCCCGCGCCGGAGTCCACGATCGTGCGCAGCTCCTCCATCAGCACGTTGAACCGCTTGACGGCGTTGGTGGAGCGGGCGGCCATGCCGAAGGCCTCGTCGACGCGGCGCAGCGCCTGCGGGAAGGTGATCTTCTCGCGCATCGCGAGGGCGTCGACCATCGCCTCGGCGCGCTCGCCGATGCCGCGCTTGGGCACGTTCAGGATCCGGCGGAGCGGCACGTTGTCCTCGGGGTTCGCGAGGACGCGCAGGTAGGCCAGGACGTCCCGGACCTCCTTGCGCTCGTAGAAGCGGACGCCGCCGACGACCTTGTACGGGAGCCCGACCCGGATGAAGATCTCCTCGAAGACGCGCGACTGGGCGTTCGTCCGGTAGAAGATCGCGACGTCGCCGGCCTTGGCGTCGCCGGCGTCCGTGAGCCGGTCGATCTCGTCGGCGACGAACTGGGCCTCGTCGTGCTCGGTGTCGGCGACGTAGCCGGTGATCACGGAGCCGGTGCCGGCCTGGGTCCACAGGTTCTTGGCGCGGCGGTTCTCGTTGCGCTCGATGACCGCGTTGGCCGCCGACAGGATCGTCTGGGTGGAGCGGTAGTTCTGCTCCAGCAGGATCGTCGTCGCGTCCTTGTAGTCCTCCTCGAACTGGAGGATGTTGCGGATCGTCGCGCCGCGGAAGGCGTAGATCGACTGGTCGGCGTCACCCACCACGCACAGCTCGGCGGGCGGCAGGTCCGGGTAGCCGGGGCCGACCAGCTCGCGCACCAGCGTGTACTGGGCGTGGTTGGTGTCCTGGTACTCGTCGACCAGGACGTGCCGGAAGCGGCGCCGGTAGTGCTCGGCGACGTCCGGGAAGGCCTGGAGGAGGTGGACCGTGGTCATGATGATGTCGTCGAAGTCGAGCGCGTTGGCCTCGCGCAGCCGCCCCTGGTACATCGCGTACGCCTGGGCGAGCGTCTTCTCGAAGCCGTCGGCCGCCTGCGCGGCGAAGGCGTCCTCGTCGATCAGCTCGTTCTTCAGGTTCGAGATCTTGGCGTTGAACGACTTGGGCGGGAACTTCTTCGGGTCCAGGTCCAGGTCCCGGCAGACGAGCGCCATCAGGCGCTTCGAGTCCGCCGCGTCGTAGATCGAGAACGACGAGGTGAAGCCGAGCCGCTTCGACTCGCGGCGCAGGATGCGCACGCAGGCGCTGTGGAAGGTGGACACCCACATGGCGTTCGCGCGCGGGCCGACCAGGCCCTCGACGCGTTCCTTCATCTCGCCGGCGGCCTTGTTGGTGAAGGTGATCGCCAGGATCTGGCCGGGGTGGACGTTCCGCGCGGACAGCAGGTGGCCGATGCGGTGGGTGAGCACCCGGGTCTTGCCGGAGCCGGCGCCGGCCACGATGAGCAGCGGCGAGCCCGCGTGCACCACGGCGGCGGCCTGCTGCTCGTTCAGCCCGTCGAGGAGCGCCGCCGGGTCGATGACGGGGCGCGGGGCGCCGTCCCGGTAGTACGCGTCCCCGCTCATGGGCACGTCGAAGGCGCCCCCGAAGAGGTCGTCCGCGCCCTGCTCGGGCTCGGCGTGCTCCTCGGGCGGCGGCGGGACCTCGTCGGAGGGGGTGAGGTCGGCCAGGAAGCTGTCGTCAAAGAGGCTGCTCATCGCCTTCCGAGTTTAGGGGGCGGGACCGACAGCCGGTCCCGCCCCCGGAAAATCGGCTGTGGAAGGCGCCCCGTACCCTCGGCGGCATGACCGTTCTGACCCACATCTTCGTCGGCCTGCACATCATCGGCATCGCCTCGCTCCTCGGCGGGTTCCTGACCCAGATGAAGGCGATGGGCGCCGGTACCGCGCGCTTCGTGCCCGCGATGCTGCACGGCGCGCTGACCATGCTCGTCACCGGCGTGCTGCTGGTGGGCTTCCGCGAGATGGGCGACGGCGCCCCGCTCAACCACGTCAAGATCGGCGTGAAGCTGGCTGTCCTGTTCGTGATCCTGGCCCTCGTCTACGTCAAGCGCGACGAGGAGCACGTGGAGAAGGGGCTCTTCGCGGCGGTCGGCGGCCTGACCGTCGCCAACATCTTCATCGCCGTCCTCTGGCACTGAACCGCCTTCCTCCGCCGCCGTCCGGTCAGTCCGGGCCCAGTCCCGGTCGGACAAGACCAGTTCCGATCATCTCGTCATCCGACCGTTACCTCCAGGTTTAGCGTCCTCCCCCGAGACCTCCCCCAGACCTGCGGGACGAGCGGAAGGACGTGAAGCCCCCGTGGCCAGTCATCGAAAGCCCAGGCAGCGCCCGTTTTCCGGCGGCACCGTACGGACCGCCGCCACCCTCGCCCTCGCGGGCGCTGCCACGGCCACCGCCTTCGAAGGCACCTCGCACGCCGAGCCCCGGCTCAGCCCCGCCCAGGTCAAGGCGGAGGTCGACCGGCTCTACGGGGAGGCCGAGGCGGCCACGGAGAAGTACAACGGGGCGAAGGCCAAGTCCGACGAGGCCGAGCGGGCGCTGACCGGCCTGCGCGACGAGAGCGCCCGCAAGGCGGACCGGCTGAACACCGCCCGCAGCGCGCTCGGCTCGCTCGCGGCCTCCCAGTACCGCAGCGGCGGCCTGGGACCGGCCCTCCAGCTCGCCATGGCCTCCGACCCGCAGGAGTACCTGGACCGGGCCGGCATGCTCACCCGGGCCGGCGACCGGACCGCCTCCGAGGTGGCCGCCGTCAAGCGCGGCCTCGACGAGGTCGGGCGGCTGCGCGACCAGGCCGCCGGCCGGCTCTCGGAGCTGCGCGCCCGCCAGCACGAGCTCGCCGAGCAGAAGACCGTCATCGAGGACCGGCTCACCACCGCCCGGCAGCTGCTGGCCCGGCTCACCGCCGAGGAGCGGGCGGCGTACGAGGCGCAGTCCGGCACCGCCGCCGCCGTCGGGGCCGACCCCGCGAGCGCCCCCCACACCCCGCCCCCGGCGACCGAGGGCTCGCGCGCCGCCCGCGCGGTGGCCTTCGCGTACGGGGCGATCGGCAAGCCGTACGTCTGGGGCGCGACGGGACCGGGCTCGTTCGACTGCTCCGGCCTGACCCAGGCCGCGTGGCGCGCGGCCGGGGTGTCCCTGCCCCGCACCACCTACACCCAGATCAACGCGGGCCGGCGGGTCTCCCGGGACCAGCTGGCCCCCGGGGACCTGGTCTTCTTCTACTCCGGGGTCACCCACGTGGGCATGTACGTCGGCAACGGCCAGATGATCCACGCCCCCCGCCCAGGCTCCACGGTCCGGCTGGCGCCGGTCGACTCCATGCCCTGGGCCGGCGCCTCCCGCCCCGCGTGAGGAGCCCCTACGGCGTCTTGACCTGCTGGCTGAGCCACCCGAAGGTCTGCGGCAGCTGCTTCGACCACGCCTCCAGGTTGTGCCCGCCGGTGATCTTCTCGGCGTGCACGGTGGTCGGGTTCTGCGCGAGCCCCTTGAGGTCGGTGCCGGACAGGTAGCCGTCGTGCTCGGCGCCCGACATCCACAGCGCGACCGCCGGCGGCGCGGGCAGGGCCTTGAGCAGTTCCTTCAGGTTGTGGGTGCGGCGCAGCTCCGGGTCCTTGGCCACCAGCGAGCTGGGCTCCTGGCCGGGGTCGTTGTAGCCGGACAGGGAGACGGCTGCGCTGTAGCGGTCGGGGTGCAGGATCGCCAGCTTGGCGGCGCAGTACGCGCCGGCCGAGTAGCCGGCGACGCCCCAGGTGCGGGCCTCGTCGGAGGCGCGGAAATTGTCCGTGACCATCTTGCGGACGTCGACGCTGAACCAGCTGTCGGCGTTGACCTTGCCGGGGATGTTGGCGCAGCCGGTGTCGCCGTTGCCGAGCAGCATGGCGCGCGGGGAGACCAGGATGAAGGGCTGGACCTTGCCCTCCCTCATCAGCGGCTCCAGCACCTCGTGCGCCTTGAGCCCCTGGAACCAGGACTTCCCCGTGCCGGGTATGCCCGGGATCAGCTCGACCACCGGGAACTTCTTGTCCTTGTGGGCGGGGTCGTCGTACTGCGGCGGCAGCCACACCATGACGTCGCCCTTGACGCCGGAGATCTTCCCGTCGAGCTCGGTCTTCTTCACCCGCCCGCCGAGGCCTTCGACGGGCACGAACTCCTGGCGGACCTTCGGCTCCTGCCGGACCTGTTCGGCCTTCTTCCCGCCGAGCCCGTCGGGGCCCAGGTCGGGGGCGGCCTGGACGTACTTGCCGGTGCCCATCAGGTCGCCCCAGGAGACGTAGAAGTTCATCTCCCGGTTGAGCGCGAGGAAGACCAGGGCGACGGCGGTGACCTGCGCGAAGAGCAGCATCGCGGCGCGGGTGGCGACGCGTGCGGCGGCGGGGCCGCGCACCTTGCCCCACACGGCCAGCGGCAGGACGACGGCGGTCACGGTCAAGGCGACCGCCGTCGCGAAGAGAGGGGTCCCGGTCAGGCTCATCACGCCACCCAAGAGTCGGGCGCGCCGCCCTCCGGTTGCCCTCCGCGCCTGCGGCGTGGATCACATCCGATCGAAAGGGACCGGATCAGACCAGCCGGCGGGCCGTCGCCCAGCGGGTCAGCTCGTGCCGGTTGGAGAGCTGGAGCTTCCTGAGCACCGCCGAGACGTGCGACTCCACCGTCTTCACCGAGATGAACAGCTGCTTGGCGATCTCCTTGTACGCGTACCCGCGCGCGATCAGCCGCAGCACCTCGCGCTCGCGCTGCGTCAGCCGGTCGAGGTCCTCGTCGACCGGCGGGGCGTCGGTCGAGGCGAAGGCGTCCAGCACGAAGCCGGCCAGGCGGGGCGAGAACACCGCGTCCCCGTCCTGGACCCGGAAGACGGAGTCCACCAGGTCGGTGCCGGTGATGGTCTTGGTGACGTAGCCGCGCGCGCCGCCGCGGATGACGCCGATGACGTCCTCGGCGGCGTCCGACACCGACAGCGCCAGGAACCGCACCGGGTTCTCGGCGGCCGCCATCAGCGGGGCGCAGCGGCGCAGCACCTCGACGCCGCCGCCGCCGGGGAGGTGGACGTCGAGGAGGACCACCTCGGGGCGGGTGGCGGTGATGACGGTGACGGCCTGGTCCACGTCGGCGGCCTCGCCGACGACCTCGACGCCGGTCCGGGCGGTCTCGCCGATCTCGGCCTGGACCCCGGTACGGAACATCCGGTGGTCGTCGACGAGGACCACCCGGACCCTCCTGCCCGCGCCGCCGGTGGTCGCGTTGTCCTCGGTCATGCTGTCTTCGCCGCCCTCTCCATCTCCAGCTCGACTACCGTGCCGCCGTCGGGGGCGGACCGCAGCACCGCGGTCCCCCCGTTGCGCTGCATCCGGCCGATGATCGATTCTCGTACGCCCATGCGGTCGTCCGGTACCGCTTCCATGTCGAAGCCCGGTCCGCGGTCGCGTACGGACACGAACACCGTCTGTCCCTCGACCTCCGCGTACACCTGGACGGGCCCCTCGCCACCGTACTTGGCGGCGTTGACCATCGCCTCGCGCGCGGCCTGGATCTGGGCGCCGAGCCCCTCGTCGAGCGGGCAGTCGCCGACGACGACGACCTCGATCGGGACGCCGTGGTGGTCCTCCACGTCGGCGGCGGTCTTCTTCACGGCCTCGGCGAGGGTGGCCGGCTCCTCGGCCTCGTCCTTGCCGGTGCCCTCGGGCTTGTAGAGCCAGTTGCGCAGCTCCCGCTCCTGGGCGCGGGCGAGGCGGCGGACTTCGCCGACGTCCTCGGCGTTGCGCTGGATCAGGGTGAGGGTGTGCAGCACCGAGTCGTGGACGTGGGCGGCGACCTCGGCGCGCTCCTGGGCGCGGATGCGCATCAGGCGCTCCTCGGAGAGGTCCTGGGTCATCCGGATCAGCCAGGGCCCGGCGAGCAGGGCTATGCCGACGAGGACGGCGAGGACGGCGGTGAGGAGGTTGCCGAGCTGGGCCGCGGAGCCCCGTACGACGATGAACACGGTCAGGCCCACGCCGACGAGGACCACGCCGGCGAGCGCCCGGGCCGCCTGGAACAGCCGCTTCTGGCGGTCGCCGGCGGCGCTCCAGTGGGCGCGGCGGGCGTTGTCGGCCTGCCGCCAGACGAGGACCACGCCGGCCCCGACGAGCAGGGTGGGCCAGATGTAGCGGCCGTTCTCACCGCCGAAGCTCAGCTGGGAGACGAAGATGCCGGCGCCGACGGCCAGCGCGATCAGGCCGGAGACCGCTCCCTTGTCGGGCTTGCGCACCCGGCGGGTGCCGTCGGCGAGGGTCTCGAAGAAGGAGTGGTGCCCGGTCTTGCCGCCCTGGCCGAGCGGTACGAAGACCCAGAACGCCGCGTAGAGCAGTACGCCGAGCCCGTCCCCGAACATGAACATGCCGAGGAAGGCCAGCCGCACCCAGATCACGGGCAGCCCGAGGTGCCCGGCGAGGCCGCGCGCGACACCGCCGAGCATCCGGCCGTCGGCGCTGCGGTAGAGCTTGCGCTGCGGGACGTCCTCCGGGTCGGGTGCGTGCGGTATGCGTGGAGCGGCGGCTACGGGCATGTCACCAAGGGTCACATGCCCGGGCGCGGCCGGGCATCAGGGCATCCCCCCAGTTCTCCAGGGGGGATATCAGGGTTGCGCCAGGGTAGGGCCCGGTGCCGCCGGCCCGCACCGCCCGTCACCATGGACGCATGACCGACGTACAAGACGCCCCGCCCGGGGATCCCGGGGCACCGGCCCCCGCCGAGCGGCCGCCCCTGCGCCGCGGCAAGCGCGACAAGGTCCTCGCGGGCGTGTGCGGCGGCCTCGGCCGGTACTTCGACCTGGACCCGGTGGTGTTCCGGATCGTGCTCGGAGTGCTCGCCGTCACCGGCGGCGTCGGCCTGATCTTCTACGGCTTCGCGTGGCTGCTGCTCCCCCTGGAGGGCGAGGAGGACAGCGAGGGCAAGCGGCTGCTGACCGGCCGGGTCGAGGGCGCCACCCTCGCCGCCGTGTTCAGCGCCCTGGTGGGCTGCGCGCTGTTCCTGTCGATGCTGGACAACGGGGTGATGGGGGCCTTCTCGGTCCTGGTCATCCTGGCGCTCGGCGGCGCCTCCTACTGGTCCCGGCGCCACCGCGGCACCGCCGCCCCCGAGGTACGGGCCCCGGCCGCGCACCGCCCGGCGCCGCCCGAGACGCAGGCGCCGCCGGTGCCGGGCAGCCCCTCCTGGTGGCGGGACCCGCTGGTCAAGGACGGCACCACGGGCCCGGTCGGCTCGGCCGGCTACCTGTGGGGCCCCGACGACAGCGAACCCGACCGGGAGCGGCCGGGCACCGCCCCGGAGAAGCCCCGGCGCGGGGCACCCGCACGGCCGCGCGGGGGCATCGGCGGCCGGGTGTTCGTGCTGGCCCTGCTGGCGGGCGGCATCGGCACCGCCTCGGTGTGGGAGGACGGCACCCTCGGGCACGCCCTCCAGGTGGGCCTGGCCTCCGCCCTCGCCGTCTTCGGACTGGGTCTGGCCGTCAGCTCCGTCAAGGGCCGCACCGGCTTCGGCACGGTCCTGCTCGGCCTGCTCACCGCCGTGCTGCTCGCGGGTGCGGTGGCCATGCCGCGCGAGATCGGCACCGACTGGCGGGACGTGGCCTGGCGCCCGGCGGCGGTCGCCGACGTCCGCCCCGCGTACGAGGCGGGGACGGGGCTGGCGACCTTGGACCTGAGCCGCCTGGACGTGCCCAAGGGCGCGACCGTGGCCGTCCGCGCCTCCATCGAGGCGGGCCGGCTGAAGGTGGTCCTCCCCCGGGAGGTCACCGCGAAAGCAGACGTGTCGATCCGGCTCGGCGACATCGAGCTGCCCGGGGACACCGGCCCCGGCATCCGGATCGGGGGCGAGGGCGAGAACCGGCGGGCGACCCTGCCCCCGGCCGCCGGCACCGAGGCCGGCGGGACGATCGAGCTGCGCCTGGAGGCGGGCGTGGGACAGGTGGAGGTGGCCCGTGCGGCGTCATGAGTTCCAGCCGGGACGGCTGCTGGCGGGTCTGGTCCTGACCGCCGCGGGCGTGCTCTACCTGCTCGACGCGGCCGGCGAGACGGACGTGCCGTGGTTCCTGGTGGTCCCGTTCGCCCTGGGCGGGCTGGTGCTGTCCGCCCTGGTCGGGATGGTCACGTACGCCGTGCGCCGGGATCAGCGCGACCGGATCATCGAGTCGAACGACCAGTAGGGCGCCCCCGCGAGGACCAGCGGGGTCCAGGCCATCAGGTACGCCAGGTCGTTGCCGTAGTAGTACGGGGTCACGGCCCAGGAGACGGTGAGCCACAGGCTCAGCGAGATCAGCAGGCCGCCGGCGGCGGCGAGCCGGGTCAGCACCCCGGCGAGCACGCCGAGGCCCACGAGGAGTTCCCCGATGGCGATGGCGACGCCGAAGCCGACGGGGGCCTTCAGGGCCAGGTCCACCAGGGCGGGGATCGCGGAGGTGTCGCGCACCCCGCGCATCATCTCGCCGACCGAGCCGCTGCCGGTCTCCGCGAGGAAGCCCGCGGCCGTCAGCTTGTCGATGCCCGCGTAGACGAAGGTCACTCCGAGGAAGATCCTCAGCGGGAAGAGCGCGTAGCGGGTGGCCAGCTCCTTGAGCGGGGTGGTCCGCTGCCCGGATGGGGCGTCAGTTCGGGTCACGCCCCCATGTCTACCTCGTTCACTCGGCCACGTCGATGATGCACCGGTTGGATTCCACCCCCGCCGCCGTGACCACCTGGACGTCGACCCGGCCCGGCTCGACCTCCGCGGGCACCGGGACGGTGAGCACCGAGTCCGAGGGGTTGGTGAACCCGCCGGCCACCGGGACCAGCGGCACGTGCACGTGGACCGCCCCGATCCGTACGACCAGCCGGGCGAGCATCTCCGGGGTCTGCGCGCCGGGCGGCACGAAGCCGACGCCGCGGATCTCGATGTCGTCGCCGGGCCGGACGGCCGCGTCGATGTCGCCCGGCTCGCGCCTGCGCACCACCGAGAGCACCAGCGGGCGGCTTCCCTCGGCGTACTTCGCCGCGAGGTACACCGCCGCCGACAGCGCCACCAGCATGGCCAGCGCCCACGGCAGCTGCGGCAGCCGGTCGGGGAACCGGGCCAGCGACACCGCCGCGTAGGCCAGCACCACGGTGGAGACGAGTACGTACTGCGCGTCCGGGAAGCTGCCGCGGCCGTCGTCGTCGGTGAGCAGGTCCACCCCGCGCGGCCGGTCCGCCGGCAGCTTCTGCAGCCGCTGCCCCATGATGCGTACGGTGACCACGCGGCGCACCAGCACCGCCACCGCCGAGGTCAGCGCGACCACCGACAGCAGCGGCAGCGCCCGCTCCAGCGCGAACCCCTCGTACAGGGCCTCGCGCTCGGGGCCGGGCGAGGAGGCGGCCAGCCGCAGCGCGGGCAGCAGCGCCGCGAACGCGGTCAGCACCAGCCAGGCGCTCGGCACCGCCTTCGAGGTCGACAGCCGGTTGTCCTCCCCGACGATCGGGGCCAGCAGCCCGCCGCGCAGCGACTGGGCGCGGGCGGCGGCGGTGAGCAGCCCGGCCAGCACCAGCGCGGCCAGCAGCCCGGCGGTGCGGGCGGTGGACCAGCCGGTGCCGAGCGCGGTGCCGACCTGGACCAGCAGCAGCGTCCCGGCGGCGATCCACAGGGCGAGGACGGCCCGCCGGGAGAACAGGTACAGCCAGGAGTTCCCGGCCTCCCGGCCCCGGTCGGCGACCGTGCGGGCGGACAGGGTCAGCTCGTCGGAGACCCACTGGCGGGAGGCGCCGAGGGAGTGGGCCACGGCGGCCGGCACTCCTTGCCCGGCGGCGAACTCCTCCCGTTTCTCCAGGAACGCGGCGACCGCTCTGCGGTGCCCCTCCCGTGCGCAGTCGTCGCAGGCGCAGACGGCGGTATGGGTACTCCGGGACATCTCTTGGACAGCCACGCGCGTGCCGCCTCTCTGAACTACGGTGCAATGCCAGCGAATTGTGCACCACTGCGGCAGTGCTCCGGATTGCGCACGATGTCAGAGCAGGTGATTAACGGTTCATGATGTTGACGCCACCGTCCGCGACGGTCTGCCACAGCGGCTGGTAGCTCACCCACGCGGCGAGATCGCCGCCGAACCGCTCCCGTGTGGCCACGGCCGCGCGGTGGTCGACGGGCACCGGTTTGCCGGCCGCCCGCGCGATCAGCTGCACCTGCGCGGCCCGCTCCGCCGCGATGAACCACCACACGGCCGCGTCCACCGAGCCGCCGACGGTCAGCAGCCCCTGGTTGCGCAGGATCAGCGCCTTGTACGGGCCGAGGGCGCGGGCGACCCGCCACGGGTCCGCGACACCGTCGCCGGGGTACTCGTCCAGCAGCGCGTGGTCCTCGTAGAAGGCGCAGGCCTCCTGCGTGACCGGGGCCAGCAGCTCGCCGAGGCAGGCCAGCGCCCTGCCGTACGGGCCCTGCGCGCGGACCACCGCGACCGCGTCGGGCCGGGCCCGGTGCACGGCGGCGTGCACGGCGAAGGCCAGCTCGTTGAGCCGCCGCCCGCCCTCCAGCACCCGCCCGTTCCCGTCGGCGAGCAGCAGGTCCCCCGGGCGCAGGCCGGCGAAGGCCCGGCCGAAGGGGTTCACCCAGTAGCAGTCCTCGAACTCCGGGTCCCGCGCGGTGACGTGCCCCGAGACCCCGTCCTCGTACCCGAGGCGCCCCAGCAGCCGCAGCGCCCCGGCGAGCCGCTCCTTGCGGTGGGCGCGCTCCCGGGCCGGGTCCTCGTGCACCGGCGGCATCTCGAAGGCCAGCCGGTCCACCGGCACGGGTACGGGCTGGTCCGGCATGGCTGTCCCCTCCTCCTGGTCGCGGCGCAAGGTACCGGTGCGGGGGCGAGGAGGCCAGACCCGCGACGCGGACCGCCGAACGGCGAAGCCGCCGCCCCCAGCGGGGCGGCGGCTTCATCGGGCACGGGTGGGGACTACTCCCACTCGATGGTGCCCGGGGGCTTGCTGGTGCAGTCCAGGACCACGCGGTTCACGTCCGGCACCTCGTTGGTGATGCGGGTCGAGATCCGGGCGAGCACCTCGTACGGCATGCGCGTCCAGTCCGCGGTCATCGCGTCCTCGGAGGAGACGGGGCGCAGCACGATCGGGTGGCCGTAGGTGCGGCCGTCGCCCTGCACGCCCACGCTGCGGACGTCCGCGAGGAGGACGACCGGGCACTGCCAGATCTCGCGGTCGAGACCGGCGGCGGTGAGCTCGTGGCGGGCGATGGCGTCGGCCTCGCGCAGCAGGTCCAGGCGCTCCTTGGTGACCTCGCCGACGATGCGGATGCCGAGGCCGGGGCCGGGGAAGGGCTGGCGCTGGACGATCTCCTCGGGCAGGCCGAGCTCCTGGCCGACCATCCGGACCTCGTCCTTGAACAGCTGGCGCAGCGGCTCGACGAGCTCGAACTCGATGTCGTCGGGGAGGCCGCCCACGTTGTGGTGGGACTTGATGTTGGCGGTGCCGGTGCCGCCGCCGGACTCCACGACGTCCGGGTACAGGGTGCCCTGGACCAGGAAGGCGACCGCCGGGCCGTCCTCCTGCAGGATCTCCAGCTGGGCCTGCTCGAAGACGCGGATGAACTCGCGGCCGATGATCTTGCGCTTGGTCTCCGGGTCGGAGACGCCGGCCAGCGCGGTGAGGAAGCGCTCCTGCGCGTCGACGACCTTCAGCTGCACGCCGGTGGCCGCGACGAAGTCCTTCTCGACCTGCTCGGTCTCGCCCTTGCGCATCAGGCCGTGGTCGACGTACACGCAGGTGAGCTGGGAGCCGATGGCCTTCTGGACGAGGGCCGCGGCGACCGCGGAGTCCACGCCGCCGGACAGGCCGCAGATGGCGCGCTTGTCGCCGACCTGCGCCTTGATCGCCGCGATCTGCTCCTCGACGATGTTGCCGGTGGTCCAGGTGGGCTTCAGGCCCGCGCCCCGGTAGAGGAAGTGCTCCAGGACCTGCTGGCCGTGCGTGGAGTGCATGACCTCGGGGTGGTACTGCACGCCGTACAGCTTCTGCTCGTCGTTCTCGAAGGCCGCGACCGGGACGACGTTCGTCGACGCGGTGACGGTGAAGCCCTCGGGGGCGGCGGAGCAGGCGTCGCCGTGGGACATCCACACCGACTGGTGCTCGGGGGTGCCCTCGAAGAGGGTGGAGCCCGACTTGGAGACGGACAGCGGGGTGCGGCCGTACTCGCGCGCGCCGGTGTTGTCGACGGTGCCGCCGAGGGTCGTCGCCATCAGCTGGAAGCCGTAGCACATGCCGAAGACGGGGACGCCGGCCCCGAAGAGGGCCTGGGCGTCGTCCAGGCGCGGGGCGCCCTCCTCGTACACGGAGGACGGGCCGCCGGAGAGGATGATCGCCTTGGGGTCCTTGGCGAGCATCTCGGCCACGGGCATCGTGCTGGGCACGATCTCGCTGTAGACGCGGGCCTCACGGACGCGGCGGGCGATGAGCTGGGCGTACTGCGCGCCGAAGTCGACGACGAGGACCGTGTCCGGGGCGCTGTCGTGGGCGGCGGAGGGTGCTTCTGGCACGGGACGGCCTTCCGGCGGAAAGAGGTGGCTGTTTTGTCGATTCTACCGGTGGCGCCGACCGCCGGTTTGTCGCACCATCCGAGGCCCACGTCACGCCCGGGGCGCCCCGGGCGTGAGGGGCCGCGTCACCGCCGGGGCGTCTCAGCATCCGGGCCCGGTTGGCCGGGGCGCGGGCGGGGGGCCATAATCCACACCATGCGCAAGCAGCTGAGCTTCCTCTTTACCTATGGCACCGGTCGGTCCGGTCGCCATGGGTCCGCGTGATGCTCGCTTGAGCCGCTGACTTCCCAGAGCGCCCCGGTCCGACAGGACCGGGGCGCTCCGCGTTTCCGCTCCTGCCGGGCCACCCACCCACCACAGGAGAGACGCCATGACCACGATCACCACCACCCCCGAGCAGCTGATCGCCGGCTCCCGCGAGCGCATCGACGCCCTCGACGACCGGATCATCGGGCTGATCCAGGAGCGGATGGCCGTGTCGGCCGTCATCCAGGAGGCCCGGATCGGCGCGGGCGGCCGCCGGGTGCACCTGTCGCGCGAGATGGAGGTGCTCTCCCATTGGAGCGACGCCCTCGGCAAGCCCGGGACCGCCCTCGCGATGACCCTGCTGGAGCTGTGCCGGGGCCGCGTCTGACCGCGGGAACCCGTTCGTCACCCGTCCGGGCCGTGACCGGGCCGGGAGCCCTTCGTTGGTGAGGTTGTCCGTGCCAGCCAGGCGCGGGACGCAGCACCACGCGTGGCTCCACGGGAGCGATGAGACGCGACGCCCGACGGCGCGCGTCGTGGGACCTCGCTCCCCTCGTGTGACCGGACGGCAGGGGACAGCAGCCCGGTCACCCCATGAGGACGGCCGGCCCGGGGGACGCCCCGGACCGGCCGTTCGTCTTTCCTCCGCCTGCGCGGTTACGCGGTCACGCGTGCGCGCCGCCGTTGCCCCGGCGGCGGAAGGACAGGTACAGCGCGGCGCCGACGGCGAACAGTCCGGCGCCGGCGATGCCGACCAGGCCGGCCGTGCTGCCGGTGGAGGCCAGCGGGCCGCTGCGGCCGCCGGCGGCAGCGGAGGCGTTGTTGCCCGACGTGGTGGAACCGGTGCTGCTCCCCGCGGAGGGCGAGGCGCTCTTGGAGGCGCTCGGCGAGGCACTGCCGGAGCCGGAGGGGCTCGGCGACTTGGTCGGGGTGACCGTCGGGTTCGCCGTGAAGGCGGCCTGGTTGTTGGCCAGGACCTCGTCGAAGGCGTGCCGCGTGAGCTCGCCCTTGGCGTCGAGGGTGCCGACGGTGACGGCGCCCTTGGCGTCCTTCACGGCCTTCTCGATCTTGAGCTCGAAGGGGAACTCCAGCTTCTCCTTCTCCAGCACGGACGTCCCGGTGGCGCAGCGGTACAGGGTCGGCTGGACGGCGCGGCAGGCCGCCGGGGCCGTGAGGACCTTCACGCCCTTCGGGAGCATCACGTCGACCAGGGCCGCGGGGCCGGTGCCGGTGACCCAGGCGGGGCCGTTGTTGCGTGCGGCGACGACGGCCTTGACCGTCGAGCCGGCGGCGCCCTTGACGGTGAGGGCCTCGGCCGCGAAGTCGGCGGTGTTCACCACCTTGAAGGTGGCCGCGCGCTTGTTGTCGGTCTCGTTCAGGTCGGGGGCGCGCAGCGGGGCGGGGGCGGCCTCCGCCTTCTTGCGGGCGACCAGCTTGCGGCCCGCAGTGGTCGCGGCACCGGCCGCTTCGGGCGCCTTGGTGTCGGGCGCCTTGGCGTCCGTGGCCTTCTGCGGGGCCCCCGCCGGGTAGATGCCGTACGTGAGCCGCTCGTCGAAGGCGTTCGCGCCGGCCTTCAGGTGCAGCGGGCTGTCACCGGCCAGCTCGTAGGTGGCGTTGGCCTCGAACTCCCCCTCGACCGTGCAGACGACGGTGTTGGACGTGCGGCCGGTGCGGTAGGTGCAGTTGTCGTAGCGCTCCGGGAGCTCCAGGCCGCGGGTGGCCTCCAGTTCCAGGACCACGCCCTTCGCCGACTGCGTGCCCGCGTTGCGGAACGCGAGGGGCAGGGTCTGGCTCTCGCCGGGCTTCGGGTCCGACTTGAGGGCCAGCTCCCGCATGATCAGGTCGGGGCCGCCGATGCTCAGGGTGGTCTCGACGGGGGTGACGGTGGCTCCGGCCGCCGTGCCGGTCACCTTGACCGCGCCGGAGGCCCGTTCGGCGGCCCCCTTCTCGGCGGTGGCCACCAGTTCCACGCCCGGGTTCGGGCCCTTGTCCTTGCAGACCAGCTTGGTGCCGTTCTCCACGCACTTCTGGGGTGCGGCGGCGCTCTCCTTGACGGAGGCGATGCCGGCGACCGCGGCCCGGTCGACGGTGAAGGTGAACTCGCCGGCGAAGGAACCGGCGCCCTCCAGGTGGAAGGACATGGCCACCGGCTGCGGGGAGCCCGTCGCCGGGTAGGGCCGGAGGGCGAGGGAGGGCTGCCCGGCCAGGCGGAAGACGGGGTCCGCGGATTCGGCGGCCATCGCGGTGGGGGTGGTCAGCCCCACGGCCACCAGGCCGCACGCGGCCAGCAGGGAGATGCGCTGTCTCATGCCCCCCTTGACCCCCGGGCCCCCGTCGCGGTTGCACGCCCGACCGTGTGACCGACACCACAGCTTGCCGCAAAGGATTCCGGTACAACCTTTTTCGGCAACCGCCTGTCCACTCTTGTACTGCGGTGGGTACCGCGCTCGGAGGGGGAGCGCGGTACCCACCGCGGTCGTCTTCCCGGGGTCAGTGCTCCGGTTCCGGTTGCCTGGGCGGGATTTCGGGGACCGCGAGGAACGGCAGCCGCAGGGCGCCGAAGGCCTCCTCGGGCACGGCCGGGCTGACCGGCTCCACCGCCTCCAGCCGCCGGTACGCCTCCCCCTGCGCGGGCCGCCGGTCCGCCTCCCCCTTGTTGGGCCAGTACGACATCGCCCGCTCGGCCTGCGCCGTGATGGTCAGCGACGGGTTGACCCCGAGGTTGGCGGAGACCGCCGAACCGTCGACCACCGAGATGCCCGGGTGCCCGTACAGCCGGTGGTACGGGTCCACCACGCCCTCCTCCGCGGTGGCGCCGATGGGGCAGCCGCCGAGGAAGTGCGCGGTCAGCGGGGTGCCCATCAGCTCGCCGATGTTGCTGCCGGGGAAGCCGTTGATCTCCTCGGCCAGCAGCGTCGCGGCCTCGGTGGCCTCGGCGATCTGCACCGGGTTGGGCGCGCCGTGGCCCTGGCGGGCCGTCAGCAGGCCCTTGCCCAGGCCGCCGGGCTTGCGGTAGGTGGTCAGGGAGTTGTCCAGGGACTGCATGACCAGGCCGATGATGGTCCGCTCCGACCAGCGCCGGTTCGACAGGGACCGCAGCAGCTGCACGGGGTGGGTGGCGGTGCGGGCGAACCAGGCCCGTACCCGGTGCCTGGCATGGGGCACCTGGAGGATCGTCATGAACCCCATGGCGTTGGAGCCCCGGCCGTAGCGGACGGGCTCGATGTGGGTGTCGGCGTTGGGGTGCACGGACGAGGTGATGGCCACGCCCCGGGTGAAGTCCGCCCGGGCCCCGGCGCCGTGCCGCCTGCGGTAGCGGCGGTCGTCGGTCTGGGCGCCGACCAGACCCTCGGAGTTGGTCCGGGTCAGGTCGCCGAGCCGGCCGGAGATCCGGGGGAGCTCGCCGAGGTCCTTCATGGTGTGCAGCAGGGTCTGGGTGCCGTACGTGCCCGCCGCGACGACCACGTGCCGGGCGCGCAGCACCTGCGCCTTGCCCTTGCGGCGGTCGGCGGTGGGGACGACGCGGACCCGGTAGCCGCCGTCGGGGTGTTCGGAGAGGGCGGTGACGGTCGTCATGGGGCGGATCTCCGCCCCGGCCTTCTCCGCGAGGTGCAGGTAGTTCTCGTTGAGGGTGTTCTTCGCGCCGTGCCGGCAGCCGGTCATGCACTCGCCGCACTCGGTGCAGGCCTTGCGGGCGGGCCCGGCGCCGCCGAAGTAGGGGTCGGGGACCTCCTGGCCGGGGCGGACCCTCGGCTGCCCCTGGGCGTCCTCGCCGTCGCCGAAGAAGACGCCGACCGGGGCCATGTGGAAGGTGTCCCCGACGCCCATCTTCTCGGCGACGGCCTTCAAGTGGACGTCGGAGGGGGTGAGCGTCGGGTTGAGCCGTACGCCGAGCATGCGTTTGGCCTGGTCGTAGTACGGGGCGAGTTCCGCCCGCCAGTCGGTGATGGAGGCCCACTGCCGGTCCTCGAAGAAGGCGGCGGGCGGCACGTACAGGGTGTTGGCGTAGTTGAGCGAGCCGCCGCCGACCCCGGCGCCGGCG
Source organism: Streptomyces sp. NPDC033966 (assembly GCF_055575955.1). NCBI lineage: Bacteria > Bacillati > Actinomycetota > Actinomycetes > Kitasatosporales > Streptomycetaceae > Streptomyces > Streptomyces sp. NPDC033966. Next base: position 1,013,251 of record NZ_JBVIRQ010000001.1, read on the forward strand.
AGGACCATCACGTTGCCGAGCAGGTGGATGCGCTGGATCCCGTACAGCCCGAGGGCGGGTGCCCACAGGTAGTTGCGCAGGTCCCAGCTGTTGCGGGGCAGGTCCTGGCGGGTGAAGCGGCGTCCTGCCTCCAGGACGCCGACCCGGTAGCCCTTCTCGGTCAGGCGCAGCGCCGAGACCGACCCGCCGAAGCCCGATCCGATGACGATGACGTCGTAGTCGTACTCGTGGTCGTGGTCGTGAGGCACGGGTTCCCCTTAGCGCAGTCGGAGGGCCTTGAGGACCTTGAGGCTGCTCGTCATGAAGCGGGCGTACTGCTCGTCGTCCATGCCGAGCGAGGGCGCCATCGGGAGCAGCCGCTGGTGGGCGACGGTCTGTGCCTCGGTGTACTTGAGGATGCCCTCGGAGCCGTGCCGGCGGCCGAGGCCGGATTCCTTCATGCCGCCCATGGGGGCCTGTGCGCTGCCGTAGGCGGGGGCGTAGCCGTCGTTGATGTTGACGGTGCCGGTGCGCAGCCGGGCGGCGACGGCGTGGCCGCGCCGGGCGTCCTTGGTCCAGACGCTGGAGTTGAGGCCGTAGGGGGTGGCGTTGGCCTGGGCGACGGCCTCGTCCTCGTCGGTGAACCGGTAGATGGAGACGACCGGGCCGAAGGTCTCCTCGGCGCAGACCGACATGGGGGCCTCGACCCCGTCGAGGATGGTGGGCTCGTAGAAGAGCGGGCCGATGTCGGGGCGGGCGGTGCCGCCGGCGACGAGGGTGGCGCCCTTGGCGACGGCCTCGTCCACGTGCCGCTGCACGGTCTCCAGCTGGCGTTCGCCGACGAGGGAGCCCATGTCGGCCCCGTAGGCGAGGGAGGCGCCGAGCCGCATCGCCTTGGTGCGGGCGGCGAAGCGCTCGACGAAGGCGTCGGCGATGGAGGCGTGGACGTAGAGCCGCTCGATGGAGATGCAGAGCTGGCCGGCGGAGGAGAAGCAGGCGCGGACGGCGCCGGCGGCCGCCTTCTCGACGTCGGCGTCGTGCAGGACGAGCATGGCGTTCTTGCCGCCGAGTTCGAGGGAGACGCCGACCAGGCGGGCGGCCGCGCCCTGGGCGACCTCGCGGCCGGTGCGGGTGGAGCCGGTGAAGGAGACGTAGTCGGCGTGCCGGACCACCTCGGGGCCGACGACGGGGCCCTCGCCGAGGACGACCTGGAAGACCTCGGCGGGCAGTCCGGCCTCGATGAGCAGGTCGCGGGCCCACAGGGCGGTCAGCGCGGTCTCGGTGTCGGGCTTCATGACGACGGCGTTGCCCGAGACGAAGGCGGGCAGGGCGTCGCCGACGGAGAGTTCGAGGGGGTAGTTCCAGGGGGCGATCTGGCCGACGACCCCGCGCGGCTGGCGCAGCTCGGTGACCTTGGTGAGGGTCGGCATGGCACCGGTGTGGCCCTTGGGCCGCAAGTACGAGGGTGCCTTGCGGCCGTAGTGCCGGGCGGCGACGGCCACGGCCTGGACCTCTTCGTGGGCGTGCAGGCGGGCCTTGCCGGTCTCCAGCTGGATGAGGTCGAGGACCTCGGACTGGCGGGCGAGGACCAGGTCGTGGAAGCGCAGCAGTACGGCGGCCCGACGGCGTACGGGGACGGCGGCCCAGGCGGACTGGGCGGCGCGGGCCTTCGCGAAGGCGGTGGCCACGTCCTCCGGGGTGGCCTCGGGCAGGTCCGCCAGCTTCGCCCCGGTGAAGGGGGTGTGGTTGGCGGTCCGGCCGGAGCCGATCACTCCGCGGGTGAGCCGGGTGACCAGGGCGGGGGTCACCACGTCGGCGGCGGTGCGGGCACCTGCCGGGGCCGGGGCGACCGGGTTGGTGGGCTGCGGTGCGGAGCGGAGGGTGGCGGCGGGGGCCTGCGAGTCCGTCATGGCCGTGAGCGTATTGGGCGGGCGGGCCTTTGGGTACCCGTGGGTAACCGGATTTTGCCAAATCTGCCAGTAATCGCTGGCAGGATGGCCGGGTGCCGGGGGCGGACGCCGGGTGCCCGGGGCTCAGCTCCCCTTGCCGGCCGGCTCCCAGCCGCTGAGCACGATGTCGAACTGCTGGCGGGTCGTCGCCCAGTCGGCGGCGGGGCCCGTCATGTAGATGGCGTACTCGGTGCCGTTCGGGGCGACGTACATCTGCTCGATGGCCCGGCGCGGCCCGGCGTGCACCCCCTTCTCCGTCCACGTGAAGTCCCAGAGAACGGCCTGGGTGGTGTCCCGGAACGTGTTCGGATTGAGCTTCTGCCGCTTGTAGTCCGTGCGCTGCGCCACCTGCTTCTCCAGGTCGAGCAGGTGCGTGAACGGGTTCGGGTAGTCCGGGGTCGGGTCGGCGGCGATCCGGATGTAGTGCTTGCCGTTGTCCGCGGTGTAGTCGATCTGGTTGCCGTCCGTCTGGCGCGTCCAGCCGTTCGGGACGAAGAGCGAGAAGCCCTCCTTGTCCGTGACCTTGTTCCAGCCGGCCGGCGGGGTGGCGGCGGCCTTCCGGCCGCTCTGGCCGTCCTGCCCGCCCGTGGCGCTCGTGTTCTTGTCGGAGCCGCCGCCCTTGTCCGCGTCACCGTCACCGTCCCCGTCGCCGGTGAACTTCAGCAGCCCGAACACCGCGCCGCCGCCGAGCAGCGCCGCCACCAGGGCCACCGCGGCGACCCGCCGCAGCCGGCCCGGCGGGCGCCCGGCGGGGGCCGCGGGCCGCTCGGGCAGGGCGGTGGTGGCGGCGGCCGGGGCGGGCGCGGGCTCCGGGGCCGGGGCCCGGACCTGGGCGGGGGCCGGGGCCGCCTGTGCGGAGGCCCGCTCCTCGTCGCTCACCGCGCGCGTGGGCACGTACGCCTGGGCGGCCTTCGGCTCGCGTCCCTCCATCGCCTCCAGCAGCATCCGCTCGGCCTCCACGGCCGAGGGCCGCTCGGCCGGGTCCTTGCGCAGCAGCGCCGTGATGACCGGCCCCAGGGCTCCGGACTGGCGGGGCACGGGCGGCTCGTCGTTCACCACGGCCTGGAGGCTGGAGATCGGCGAGGTCCGGCGGAAGGGCGAGCGGGCCTCGACGGCCGTGTACAGGGTGGCGCCCAGCGACCACAGGTCGGAGGACGGATCGGGGGCGCCGCCCGTGACCCGCTCCGGGGCCAGGTAGTCGATGGAGCCGACGAGTTCACCCGTTCGCGTGATCGACGAGTCACCCTCGATCGCGGCGATCCCGAAGTCGGTCAGCAGCACCCGGCCGTCCTTGGCCAGCAGCACGTTGCCCGGCTTGACGTCCCGGTGCATCACACCAACCGCGTGCGCGGCGCGCAGCGCGCCCAGCACGTGCAGCCCGATCCGGGCCGCCTCGCGGGGCTCGATCCGGCCGGCCGCCTTGGCCGCCTCGGCGAGGGAGGGGCCGTCGATGTGCTCCATGACGATCCACGGCCGGTCGTCGTGCTCCAGTACGTCGTGGACGGTCACCACCGCCGGATGCTGGATCCGGGCCGCCGCCCGCGCCTCCTTCTGCGTCCGGGCGTGCATGACCTCCCGGTCGGCCTGGGACACGTAGAGCCCCGCCGTCAGTTCCTTGACCGCGACCGTTCTGTGCAGCAGCTCGTCATGCGCGCGCCACACCTTCCCCATGCCCCCGCTGCCGATGGGCTCCACGAGCCGGTACCGGCCTGCGAGCACCGCACCCGCGCCTGTCTGCTGTTCCACGAATTCCCGCCGCTCTGTGCACTCCACGCCAGATTACGGAGCCTGCGGGCGCTGCCGGAACAAGGCGGGGCCCATAGGACAGCACTGTGACGCAATCGCCGTACTGATCGTCCGTCAGCCGCCCGCCTTGTAACTCGCCGTTGCCTTCTCGAAGACGTCGGTGACCTTGTCCTGGTTGTCCTCCGGGCCCGTGACCATGACGACGTGGTAGGCGCCCCCGAGCGCGACGACGAAATTGCGGGCGAAAAGGGACCGGCCCGCCGCGTCGATCCAGGTGTAGCGGCCCGTGACCCGCAACTGCTGCCCCACCTTGGTGGATTTGACGTCCCCGCCGGACGCCCAGGTGGAGTTGCGGTACGGGGCCAGCTCGGGCTCCTTGTCCTTCTGGTAGCCCAGCGGATCCGGATCGCCGCCCTCCACCCGGTCCCGGCCCGGTACGACGATCAGGGTGAACTGGCCCTGCGTATAGCGCACCTGCCCGGCTTCGTTGATGGACTGCCGCTCCCAGCCGTTGGGCACGGCGATGCTGAAGTGCGCCGGGTCCTGCTGGACGGTGTAGCCCTCCGGCGCGGGCGCGTCGGCCTGCGGGGCGGGCTTGGACTCCGGGGCTCCGCTGGGGGTGCGCCCGGGCGTCTGCGCCGGCTTGGACGCCGGGCCCTGCTGGGGGCTGCCCGGGCCGGAGGCGGACGCCGCCGGGCTCTGGGCGGCCGTGGGCTGCTGGCCGGAGTCCGCCGCGCGGGGCAGGAAGAGCATCGCGTACGCCACCCCGCCCGCGAGCAGGGCCAGTACGCCGACCAGCAGGAGCCGGCCGAGGGAGCGCGGCCTGCCGGGAGCGGCGGGGTTGCGGTGGCGCCCGTGCAGATCACCGCGGCGGCGTACGACGGGCAGCCGGGCGGGGTCGGGCTCGGGCATCGGGAGCCCGGCGAAGTCCCCGTCGGGCTCGGGGGCGGAGCGGATCAGCGAGCGCAGCCAGCCGCGCAGCTCCTCGAAGTCGGGCCGCTCGGCCGGGTCCTGGCGCAGCAGGGACTCCACGACCGGGCGCAGCGGGCCGCAGTCCTCGGCGAAGGCGGGCGGCTCGGCGCAGACCATCTCGACGAGCTCCGCGACGCTGTCCTCGGGGTACGGGGCGTGCCCCTGGACGGCTCGGTACAGCAGGGCTCCGAGGGCCCAGAGGTCGGCGGCGGGGCCGACGGGCGCGGCCAGCTGCCAGTTGCCGTGGACGGGGCCGGCGGCCTGTTCGGGCGCCCAGCGCTCGGTGAGGGGGCCGACGACGGCCATCCGGGTCTGCCGGGCCCGCTCGGCGTCGAGGCCGGTGCGGGGGCCGCCCCAGGCTCCGCCGGTGTCCGCCCGGTTGGCGGGCGGGGGGGCGGGGGCGGGGCGCGGGGCCGGCGGGCGTACCACCGGCTCCGGGGGCGCGGGGGGTTCGGCCTGGCGGTAGCCCTGCGGGAGGGCGAGCTGGGCGGGGAGCGCGGGCCGGGCCGGGGCGGGTTCCGGTTCCTGCTGCTCAGGCTCCGGCTGCGGCAGCTCCTGCTGCGGCGGCTCCTGCCGCTCGGGCTCCGGCTCGGCCGGGCGGCGGGGGGCCACCCCGTGCCAGGGCGTGGCGGCGGCGGTGTCCGGTCCCCCGTACGGGTAGGCGTACTCCTGGGGCAGGTTGGCCCCGGTCGGCGGCAGCACCGGTACGACCACGGGGCCCCGCCCGCCGCGCTGCCGCGCTACCTCGGCGGAGGCCGCCCGGGTTCCGGCCCGGTACGCGGCGACGGTCCCGGCGCGGGCGGCGGCCTCGGCGGCGGCCCGGTCCTGCCCGGGCGGCGCGGGCCGGGCCGGCTGCGGGTCCGGGTCCCGGTCCGGGGTGATGTGGTCCGTGTAGCGCGGGCCGGTGTCGTAGCCGGGCGCCACCAGCGGCGCGTACCGGGGCCCGTCGTCGCGGGCTCCGGCGGGCGGGGGGTCCGGGGCACGGTCCGGCGCGGGGTCCGGGGGCGGCGGGGTGCCCCAGGCGGCGTCCGCGCCCGCGTCCCCGCCCGGCTCCCCGGTGTCCGGCGGCGGCACCGGGTCGTACCCGCACAGGGCCTCCTCGGCGGCGCCGGCCGCCAGACCCGTCAGGACGACCCGTCCGTCCTCGCATATCAACACGGTCCGGGCCGTGATGTTGCGGTGCGTCCAGCCGTGCGCGTGCAGCACGCGCAGCGCGGTCAGCACGTCGGAGGCGACCTCCGCCGCCCGGTAGGGGCTCAGCGGTTCGTCGGCGATCAGCGCGGCCAGCGGCCTGGCGGGGACGAGTTCGCTCACTATCCACAGCGAGCCGTCCTCCGCGAACACGTCGAAGACCTGGTCGAGGCGGGGATGGTCCGGCACGGAGGCGGCCGCCTGGGCGGCGGCGATCGCCCGCCGGACGGCGGGGAGTTCTCCGGCGGCCCCGGCGTGCGCGCCGGTTCCGTCGAGCAGTTCCGCGTCCACCACCTCGGGCAGCGGCACCTGCCGCACGAGGACTTCCTGACCGCTGCGCGTGTCGAAGGCGCGGGTCTCTATCAGCTCGTACTCGTCGGACGGCGGAATCGGCAGACGGTAGCGGTCGGACAGGATCCGGCCGGCGTAGTCCTCCACATCGCCTCCCCCGAGTGCGGTCCCCCATGGCCCCGCTGGACACGATACGTCGCCGGGGCCGCCCGCGTCCCGGGCTTGCGAGGCCCGTCAGCCCAACGGCTGGAAGGTCTGGAAGGCGGTGTCGCGCAGCTGCGTGCACTCGGGGCCGTCCCACTGGTCGGCGGCGCAGCTGATCATGATGGCGTAACCGTGACCGGCGTCCGCCTTGAAGCCGCGGTTGAGGACGCGGACCCGCGTGCCCTGCTGGTCCCGCTCGAACTCCCAGTCCGCGACGGTCGGGTAGTTGCGGTAGTTCACCGTGTCCAGGCGTATCAGGCGGTAGTTCTTGCTGCTGCCCGCGACGGCCGGGGCGAGCTTGGACCAGGCGAGGCGGGCGTCGTTGCCCGGGGTGTTGGTGTGGTCGACCTGGATCCGCGGGAAGCCTCCGTCGCGGCTGTATATCGCGCCGGAGTTCTCGCCCGCGGTGTCGGTCTGGCGGAAGCCCTCGGGCATCGCCATCGAGAAGTGGAACCGCAGGTCGGTGACGGTGGCGAAGCCCGCCGGGAGTCCGCCGCCGGGGCCGCCGGGGCTGGCCCCTTGGCCCTGTCCCTGGCCCTGGCCCTGCGCCGGGTTCTGCCCCTGCCCCTGGCCCTGGCCCTGTCCCTGGCCCTGGTCGGCGCCGCCGGGGGCGCCGCCGGCCTCGGAGCCGCCCGGGGTGCCGCTCGGGTTCGCGCTCGGCGAGGAGCCGGCCGACGCGGCGGGGCCGTTGCCGGCGGAGGTGCCGGGCGAGGGACTGCCGGAGGCGACCGGGCCGCCCTTGCCCTCGTTCTTGCGGCCGGTGCCCTTGTCGTCGCCCTTGATCATGTACGCGATGAGCGACCCGACGACCGCGAGGACCACGACCACGGCGGCTATGGCCAGCACGATGGTGCGGCGCGACACCACGTCGGTGAGCGAGGCCCCGGCCTGCGCGGGCCGGGCCGGCGGCGCCTCGGCCGCGGCAGCGGCGGCGGCCTCGGCGGCGGCCGCCTTGCGGGCGGCCTTCAGTGCGGCGCGGGTCCGGTCGCGCTGCTCGCGCTCACGGCGCTCGCGTTCCTTCTTCGCGGCCTTCTCGGCCGCCGCGTCGGCCTTGGTGAGGGAGATCGGGCGGGTCTCCTCGACCGGCGGGAGCGACTGGGTCTCCGGCTCGGCGGCGACCGGCTCGGGGGCGTTGACCACGGCGGTGAGCATCGTCCGCGCCTGGTCGTCGCCGAGGCGCATCGCGGGGTCCTTGACCAGCAGCCCGTAGATGACCTCGGTCAGCGGGCCGGCGTTCTGCGGCGGGTCCACGGGCTCGGTCATCACCGCGGTGAGCGTGGCGAGGGCATTGCCCTTGTCGTACGGGGGCACGCCCTCGACGGCCGCGTACAGCAGCCCGCCGAGGGACCACATGTCGGCGGGCGGGCCGGGCTTCTGGCCGCGGGCGCGCTCCGGGGAGATGTACGAGGGGGCGCCGACGAGCATGCCGGTGGAGGTGATGGAGGGGTCGCCCTCCACCTGCGCGATGCCGAAGTCGGTGAGCACGACGCGGCCGGAGGCGGCGATCAGCACGTTGGACGGCTTCACGTCGCGGTGCAGGATCCCCTGGCGGTGGGCGGCGCGGAGCACGTCGAGCACGGCGAGGCCGACCTCGGCCGCGCGGTGCGGGGTCAGCGGGCCGTTCTCCCGGACGAACTCGGCGAGCGAGGGGCCCTCGATGAGCTCCATGACGATCCAGGGGCGGGCGTCCTCGTCGACGACGTCGAAGACGGTGACGGCGCCTTCGCTGCGGATCCGCGCGATGGCCTTGGCCTCGCGGAGGGTCCGGGTGATGAGGCGGCGCTTCTCGTCCTCGTCGACGCCGTTGCCGAAGCGGAGTTCCTTGACGGCGACCGTCCGGCCGAGGACCTCGTCCTCGGCGCGCCAGACGGTGCCCATGCCGCCCTTGCCGAGCACGGCACCCAGCCGGTACCGCCCGGCCAGCAACCGCCCCTCGCGCCGCGCCTCTTCGGCCGCCTCCTCGGCTTCGCCCGCGTCCGCCCCGGCGTCGGACACCGCCCCGGCCCCCTCGCCCGCCGCGGCGGGCGCCGCCTTCGCGGGCGCGTCCTTCACGGGAGCCACCTTGGCGGGCGCGTCCTCCGCGGGCTCTCCCCCGACGGGCTCGCCCTTCCCGGGCGCGACGTCCACGGGCGCGCCCTTGGCGGACTCGCCCTTCTCCGCAGCCGCCTTGCCCGGCGCGTCCTTCACGGGCTCGTCCTTCACGGGGGCCACCTTGGCGGCTGCCTCCTTCGCGGGAGCACCCTTCGCCACGGCCACCTTGGCAGCAACGCCCTTGGCAGGCACGTCCTCGACAGGGCCCACCGCGGCGGGCGCGTCCTTCGCAGGAGCGTCCTTCTCCGCGGTCCCCTTGGCGGCAACGCCCTTGGCAGGCACGTCCTCGGCTGGGGCCACCGCGGCGGGCGCGTCCTTCGCGGGGGCCGCGGCAGGTGCGTCGGCCTCCGCGGCTTCCGCCGTCGGCTCGGCGTCCTCGGCCGCCCCGGCGGGCTCGGCGTCCTCAACAGCCCCGGTCGGCGCGGCCTTCGACACCGACACCTTCACAGCGGCAGCGGAACCGGCGGAACCGGCGGAACCGGCGGGCGTGCCGGAGCGCGGCCGGGGCACGGGGGCCGGCTCGGCGGCGGCGGGACCGGCGTCTTCCGGCCCCTCGGGGCGCTCGCCCGCCGGCGCAGCCCCGGCCCCGTCATCCAGCTTCGCCATAGGCGCCCCGGCAGACGACTCGGTGTGCTCCGGCTTCGACATGCGTCCCCTCTGCGATCGTGCAGCCTGCCCCGGCTGCCTCGGCAGCCGCCGGGGGGCACGGTAATCCACCCCGGCAGAAACCTCATTGTTGCTCACTCCGCATCCGACGGGAGCCCCGGGTCCGTCGGTTCCCCCTCCTGTATCTCGGAGTTACAACGGGACGATGTCGGGCGCCCCCAGACGTGCCGCGTCCGCCGTCTGGTCGTCCGGCTGGCGCTGTGATTCCCGCTCCGCCTGTACCCGCTTCTCGTAGTGCTCGACCTCCTTCTCGATCTGCTGCTTGTCCCAGCCCAGCACCGGAGCCATCAATTCCGCGCACTCGCGCGCCGATCGCGTCCCCCGGTCGAAGGTCTCGATGGAGATCCGGGTCCGCCGGGTCAGCACGTCGTCGAGGTGCCGGGCGCCCTCGTGCGAGGCGGCGTAGACGATTTCCGCCCGCAGGTAGTCCTCCGCCCCGGTCACCGGCTCCCCGAGCCCCGGGTCGGTCTCGATCAGGCCGAGCAGTTCCTCCGTCAGGGACCCGTAGCGGTTCAACAGGTGTTCCACCCGCACCACATGGAGTCCCGTCCGCGCCGCGATGCGGGCGCGGCCGTTCCACAGGGCCCGGTAGCCCTCCGCCCCCACCAGCGGCACGTCCTCCGTCACGCACGCCGCGACCCGCTGGTCCAGCCCGTGCACCGCCTCGTCGACCGCGTCCTTCGCCATCACCCGGTACGTCGTGTACTTGCCGCCCGCCACCACCACCAGGCCCGGCACCGGATGGGCCACGGTGTGCTCGCGGGAGAGCTTGCTCGTCGCGTCCGACTCCCCGGCCAGCAGCGGCCGCAGGCCCGCGTACACGCCCTGGACGTCGTCCCGCGTGAGCGGCACGGCCAGCACCGAGTTCACGTGCTCCAACAGGTAGTCGATGTCCGCGCTCGACGCCGCCGGGTGCGCCTTGTCCAGGTCCCAGTCCGTGTCGGTGGTGCCCACGATCCAGTGCCGGCCCCACGGGATCACGAACAGCACCGACTTCTCGGTCCGCAGGATCAGCCCGGTGCTGGAGTGGATCCGGTCCTTCGGGACGACCAGGTGGATCCCCTTCGAGGCCCGTACGTGGAACTGCCCGCGCTCCCCGATCAGTGCCTGCGTGTCGTCCGTCCACACTCCGGTCGCGTTCACGATCTGCTTCGCGCGGATCTCGTACTCGCCTCCGCCCTCCACGTCGCGCACCTTCGCCCCGACCACCCGCTCGCCCTCGCGCAGGAAGCCGACCACCCTCGCCCGATTGGCGCAGTGCGCCCCGTACGCGGCGGCCGTCCGGACGAGCGTCGCGACGTAGCGCGCGTCGTCCATCTGGGCGTCGTAGTACTGGAGGGCACCCACCAGGGCGTCCTTGCGCAGGGCCGGTGCGATGCGCAGGGCCCGCTTGCGCGTGAGGTGGCGGTGCGTGGGCAGGCCGCGCCCGTGCCCGCTGGAGACGGACATGGCGTCGTACAGGGCCACGCCCGAGCCCGCGTAGAAGCGCTCCCAGCCCTTGTGCTGGAGCGGGTACAGGAAGGGCACCGGCTTCACCAGGTGCGGGGCGAGGCGCTCCAGCAGCAGCCCGCGCTCCTTGAGCGCCTCCCGTACGAGGGCGAAGTCGAGCATCTCCAGGTACCGCAGGCCGCCGTGGATCAGCTTGCTCGACCGGCTCGACGTCCCGGACGCCCAGTCGCGGGCCTCCACCAGGCCCGTGGACAGGCCTCTGGTCACGGCGTCCAGCGCTGTGCCCGCGCCGACCACGCCCGCGCCGACGACCAGAACGTCCACTTCCCGCTCGGCCATCCGGGCGAGCGCCTCCGCGCGCTGTGCCGGTCCCAGTGTCGCTGTCCTCACGGCTGCCTCCCGTTGGTGCGGGCCGTACCCGCTCGGTGCGGGTGATCCCGCTCACATCCCCCGCTTCTCGATTCTGACCGGCCGCACCCACATCAGCCACCGCCTGTGGACAACACAACGGCGACCACCACCCCGCAATGCGACATATCTGTCATATATACGCCTAGTCTGACATTGCGCCAGCTCCAGTCGTCCACAGGACTTGCGCGCACCGCCCCCTCATGCATGCCAGGGAAGGGAAGGGACGGCCCCCCATGCCCGCAGATCTCGCCGTCATCGGACTCGGCCACCTCGGCCTCCCCCTCGCCCAGGCGGCCGTAGCCGCCGGAATCGAGACCGTCGGCTACGACAGCGGCCCCGCCACGGACAGCACCCTCACCGCCGCCGAGATCCGCCGCATGTCGGCGGCCGGCTTCCGGGTCACCACCAACCCCGCCGAGCTCGGCCGGGTCCGCACCGCGGTGATCTGCGCCCCCACCCAGCTCGGCGCCGACCGCGCGCTCGACCTCGGGGCCGTCGGCGAGGCGGGCCGCACCCTCGCCGCCCGGCTGCGCCCGCACACCACCGTGATCCTGGAGTCCGCCGCCCACCCCGGCGTCACCGAGGACTACCTGCGGCCCGTCCTCGAAGAGGGCTCCGGCCTGCGGGCCGGCCGGGACTTCCACCTCGCCTACTCCCCCAGCCGCCTCGACCCGGGCAACCGGACCCACACCATCTCCAACACCCCCAAGGTGATCGGCGGCCTCACCCCCGCCTGCACCGAGTCCGCGCACGCCTTCTACGCCCGCCTCACCGAGAAGGTCGTACGCGCCCGCGGCCTGCGCGAGGCCGAGACCGTACAGCTCCTGGAGACCAACTACCGGCACGTCAACATCGCCCTGATGAACGAGATGGCCGTCCTCTGCCACGACCTCGGCGTCGACCTGTGGGACGTCATCCGCTGCGCCGAGACCAAGCCGTACGGCTTCCAGGCCTTCCGCCCCGGCCCCGGCGTCGGCGGCCACGGCGTCCCCCTCGACCCCAACTACCTCCCCCACACCACCCGCACCCCCGGCCACCCCCTGCGCATGGTCGGGCTGGCGCAGGAGATCAACAACCGGATGCCGCAGTACGTCATCCAGCGCTGCGCCACCCTGCTGAACGAGCACGGCAAGTCCGCGCGCGGCGCCCGCGTCCTCCTGCTGGGCGTCACCTACAAGCCCGACCTCGCCGACCAGGAGGGCTCGCCGGCCCGGGAGATCGCCAGCCGGCTCCTCGACCTGGGGGCGCTGATCAGCTACCACGACCCGTACATCGCGGGGTGGCGGGTCCGCGACCAGCCCGTGCCGCGCGCCGACTCCCTCTACGAGGCGGCGGCCAACGCCGACCTGACGATCCTGCTCCAGCACCACCGCACGTACGACATGCAGGGCCTGGCGGTGAAGGCGCAGCTCCTCCTGGATACCCGCGGCGCCAGCCCGCCCGGCGCGGCGCACCGCCTCTGATCCGGACCCCGGCCCCGGTCACGGCCGGATCGCGGTCCGATCACCCGACCGAAATCTCCCGGTGGAAATCCACCGTCCCCTGTTAGCCTGCGGCGTCACTTATCCCGCACTTACGCCCTCCGGGCCCCGTGCGCCGAATCCCTGGGGGGGATTTCCATGAGCCAGAACTTCCAGCCGCCCACGCCCGCACCCACGCCCTACGCCGAGGCCCCCGTCCCGGCCCCGGCCCGCAAGGGCAATGTCGGCCTGGGCATCGTCGCCGCGGTCGTCGCGGGCCTGATCGGCGCGGCGGCGTACGGCGGCATCATGTACGCCATGGACCGGGAGCGGTCCTTCGGCGCGATCGGCATCGGCCTCCTCGTCGGCTACGCCGCCGGGAAGATCGGCGGCCGCGGGCCGGTCCTGCCCGCGATCGCGGGCCTGGTGTCGATCGGCTCCGTCTACCTCGGCAAGATGTTCGTCTTCGCCCTCGCCCTGGCCGAGATCAAGAACACCGGTGTGACCGAGGTGATCGACGTCATCGGCATCGGCGGCCTGAACGACATCGTCAAGGAGAGCATGGACTTCATGTCCTACGTCTTCATCGGCATCAGCGTGCTCGTCGCCGTCGGCGCGGCCAAGAAGGCCAACGACTGACACCGCGCACGCCGGAGGGCCGGCACCCCGTGCGGGGTGCCGGCCCTCCGGCGTGCGTGCGTACGAAGAGGTGTCAGTGGCTGTGCTGCGAGTCCGCGACCGTGACCTCGACCCGCTGGAACTCCTTGAGCTCGCTGTAGCCGGTGGTGGCCATCGAGCGGCGGAGCGCGCCGAAGAAGTTCATCGAGCCGTCCGGGCTGTGCGACGGGCCCGTGAGGATCTCCTCGGTGGTGCCGACGGTGCCGAGGTCGACCTTCTTGCCGCGCGGCACGTCCTCGTGGACGGCCTCCATGCCCCAGTGGTTGCCCTTGCCCGGGGCGTCGATGGCGCGGGCCAGCGGGGAGCCCATCATCACGGCGTCGGCACCGCAGGCCACGGCCTTCGGGATGTCGCCGGACCAGCCCACGCCGCCGTCGGCGATGACGTGCACGTAGCGGCCGCCGGACTCGTCCATGTAGTCGCGGCGCGCCGCGGCCACGTCCGCGACGGCGGTGGCCATCGGGACCTGGATGCCGAGCACGTTGCGCGTGGTGTGCGCGGCGCCGCCGCCGAAGCCGACGAGGACACCCGCGGCGCCGGTGCGCATCAGGTGCAGGGCCGCCGTGTAGGTGGCGCAGCCGCCGACGATGACCGGGACGTCGAGCTCGTAGATGAACTGCTTGAGGTTCAGCGGCTCGGCGGCGCCGGAGACGTGCTCCGCCGACACGGTGGTGCCGCGGATCACGAAGATGTCCACGCCCGCGTCCACGACGGCCTTGGAGAACTCGGCCGTGCGCTGCGGGGAGAGCGCGGCGGCGGTGACGACGCCCGAGTCGCGCACCTCCTTGATCCGCTGACGGATCAGGTCCGCCTGGATCGGCGCGGCGTAGATCTCCTGGAGGCGGCGGGTCGCCGAGTCCTCGTCCAGCTCCGCGATCTCGTCGAGCAGCGGCTGCGGGTCCTCGTAGCGGGTCCACAGGCCTTCGAGGTTGAGCACGCCGAGGCCGCCGAGCTCGCCGATGCGGATCGCGGTCTGCGGGGAGACCACCGAGTCCATGGGGGCGGCCAGGAAGGGGAGCTCGAAGCGGTACGCGTCGATCTGCCAGGCGATCGAGACCTCCTTCGGATCCCGCGTACGCCGGCTGGGGACGATGGCGATGTCGTCGAAGGCGTACGCCCGGCGGCCGCGCTTGCCGCGCCCGATCTCGATCTCAGTCACGTGTGGTGGCCTTTCCTCTGGGTCTGCCCGTCCAGTATCCCCGAACGGCGGGGGGCCGCGTTCCGGTGACCGCTGTACGGACGACCCCGGGCACGCCCGAGGGGGCGGGCCCGGCCGGGCCCGCCCCCTCGGGCGATCGTGGTGCTCAGCCCTTGCGGCTGTAGTTCGGTGCTTCCACCGTCATCTGGATGTCGTGCGGGTGGCTCTCCTTGAGGCCCGCCGAGGTGATCCGGACGAAACGGCCCCGGTCCTGGAGCTCGGGGACGGTGCGGCCGCCGACGTAGAACATCGACTGGCGCAGGCCGCCGACCAGCTGGTGGACGACCGCGGAGAGCGGGCCGCGGTAGGGCACCTGGCCCTCGATGCCCTCGGGGATGAGCTTGTCGTCGCCGCCCACGCCCTCCTGGAAGTAGCGGTCCTTGGAGAAGGACTTGCGGTCGCCGCGGGACTGCATCGCGCCGAGCGAGCCCATGCCGCGGTACGACTTGAACTGCTTGCCGTTGATGAAGAGCAGCTCGCCCGGGGACTCCTCGCAGCCCGCGAGCAGCGAGCCGAGCATCACCGTGTCGGCGCCCGCGACCAGGGCCTTGGCGATGTCGCCGGAGTACTGGAGGCCGCCGTCGCCGATGACGGGGACGCCCGCGGCCTTGGCGGCGAGGGAGGCCTCGTAGATCGCGGTGACCTGCGGGACGCCAATGCCGGCGACGACGCGGGTGGTGCAGATGGAGCCGGGGCCGACGCCGACCTTGATGCCGTCACAGCCGGCGTCGATCAGTGCCTGGGCGCCGTCGCGGGTGGCGACGTTGCCGCCGATGACGTCGACGGAGGAGTTCGACTTGATCTTGGCGACCATGTCGCCGACCAGCCGGGAGTGGCCGTGGGCGGTGTCGACGACGATGAAGTCGGCGCCCGCCTCGATCAGGGCCTGGGCGCGCTCGTACGCGTCGCCGGCGACGCCGACGGCGGCGCCGACCAGCAGGCGGCCGTCCTTGTCCTTGGCGGCGTTCGGGTACTTCTCGGCCTTGACGAAGTCCTTGACCGTGATGAGGCCCTTGAGGATGCCCGCGTCGTCGACCAGCGGAAGCTTCTCGATCTTGTGGCGGCGCAGCAGCTCCATGGCGTCCACGCCGGAGATGCCGACCTTGCCGGTGACCAGCGGCATCGGGGTCATGACCTCGCGCACCTGGCGGCTGCGGTCCGACTCGAAGGCCATGTCGCGGTTGGTGACGATGCCGAGCAGCTTGCCGGCGGGGTCGGTGACCGGGACGCCGGAGATGCGGAACTTGGCGCAGAGCTCGTCGGCCTCGCGCAGCGTCGCGTCCGGGTGCACCGTGATCGGGTCGGTGACCATGCCGGACTCGGAGCGCTTGACCAGGTCGACCTGGTTGGCCTGGTCGGCGATGGAGAGGTTGCGGTGCAGCACGCCCACGCCGCCCTGGCGGGCCATCGCGATGGCCATGCGGGCCTCGGTGACCTTGTCCATGGCGGCGGACAGCAGCGGAACGTTCACGCGGACGTTGCGCGAGATGAGGGAAGAGGTGTCGATCTCGTCCGGAGCCATGTCCGACGCGCCCGGCAGCAGCAGCACGTCGTCGTAGGTCAGTCCGAGCGTGGCGAATTTGTCGGGTACTCCGTCGGCGGTCATGACACCTTCCAAATGGTCTTGCTCAGCGCGGATGTCCATGCTAACGGGATCCCGAGGCGTCTCATTCCACGACCAAGGTCAACCGCAATTTTCGTCGTTTCCTACGACAGAAAACACCGCGAAAAGGAACCCGCGCCTCCGGCAGCGGTCACTGCTCGGCGAGCGCGCGCAACCTGCTGAGGGCCCGGTGCTGGGCGACGCGCACCGCTCCCGGGGACATGCCGAGCATCTGACCGGTCTCCTCCGCGGTCAGCCCGACGGCCACGCGCAGGACGAGCAGCTCGCGCTGGTTCTCCGGCAGGTTCGCGAGGAGCTTCTTGGCCCAGGCGGCGTCACTGCTGAGCAGCGCCCGCTCCTCGGGGCCGAGCGAGTCGTCCGGCCGCTCCGGCATCTCGTCGGAGGGCACGGCCGTGCTGCCGGGGTGGCGCATGGCGGCCCGCTGCAGGTCGGCGACCTTGTGCGCGGCGATGGCGAAGACGAAGGCCTCGAAGGGTCTGCCGGTGTCCCGGTAGCGGGGCAGCGCCATCAGCACGGCGACGCAGACCTCCTGCGCGAGGTCCTCCACGAAGTGACGGGCATCACCCGGGAGCCGCGACAGCCGGGTGCGGCAATAGCGCAGGGCGAGGGGGTGCACGAAGGCCAGGAGGTCGTGCGTGGCCTGCTCGTCCCCGTCGACGGCACGGCGTACGAGCGCGCTGACGGCCCCGGCGTTGCCGCCTTTGGCGGCGCCGGTGGGGCCTGTGGCCGCGGGTGACCCCAGGGCCTCGTCGTCGCGCATCAATCCATGGTGCCTTGGCGCGGGAGCGTTCGCGGCACCGTGGTCCGTGTTGTGCATCGAAGCGTTATGAGCGGGTGCGCCGGAACTCGTCATTTGCGCCCTCCCCTCCGCTCGGCCCGAATCGTCGCCCCGCGGGACTCGATCTCTCCAAGAATGCGGCACACCATCAAGGATGCGGCATCGCGCCCGAAGCGACACGTCCCCCGGATTGTGCCCCGCCAACCCCCGGCGCAACACCGGGTGCGGCGGGACTTCCGCGGGCTTCCGTCCCGGCGGCGCCGGCGGACACCTGCCGCCCCGTCCGCCGCGGGCGGACGGGACCGCGGCCGCCGCCGGCCGCCGGTGTCGCGGTCAGCGGACGAGACCCCAGCGGAAGCCGAGCGCCACGGCGTGCGCCCGGTCCGAGGCGCCGAGCTTCTTGAACAGCCTGCGGGCGTGCGTCTTGACCGTGTCCTCGGAGAGGAAGAGCTCCCGCCCGATCTCCGCGTTGGACCGGCCGTGGCTCATGCCCTCCAGCACCTGGATCTCGCGCGCGGTCAGGGTGGGGGCGGCCCCCATCTCGGCCGAGCGGAGCCGGCGCGGGGCCAGCCTCCAGGTGGGGTCGGCGAGCGCCTGGGTGACCGTGGCCCGCAGCTCGGCGCGCGAGGCGTCCTTGTGCAGGTAGCCGCGGGCGCCGGCGGCGACCGCGAGGGCCACCCCGTCCAGGTCCTCGGCGACCGTCAGCATGATGATGCGGGCGCCCGGGTCGGCGGACAGGAGCCGGCGGACCGTCTCGACACCGCCCAGGCCGGGCATCCGTACATCCATCAGAATCAGGTCGGAGCGGTCGGCACCCCAGCGGCGGAGGACTTCCTCGCCGTTGGCAGCCGTCGTCACACGCTCGACGCCGGGCACGGTGGCAACCGCGCGACGGAGCGCCTCTCGGGCAAGCGGGGAGTCGTCGCAGACGAGGACGGAAGTCATGACCGCCCTCCGCAGCTGCTGATGCGCGTCACCTTGAGCCTCCAGGCTGGTACGTATCGTCACCTGTGCGGTCGATGCCCTCGGACACCTGTCCGGGAACCTCTCGTTTCAACCGCACTCGCTCTCTCAACGATGGTCACTCGAAAGAGTTACGGGTCGGACGAACACCTTCGGCACTCTACGTGAGGAAGCGATCACCGCGCCGGAGCCACGCGCCAACTGTCCTCCATCTGGAGCTATGCCCTATTTGGCGGCTTTCCTTCCGTTTGCCATGTGTCTGAGGCTAGGGTCCCAATGAGTCATATTTACATCTACTACGACAGTAGGTGTGGAGACATGGACCGTATCCGCGTAGTACCCGGCACCAAGAGGACTACCAATGGCAGATTTCTCCCGCCTCCCCGGACCGAACGCCGACCTCTGGGACTGGCAGCTGCTGGCCGCCTGCCGCGGGGTCGACAGCTCCCTCTTCTTCCACCCGGAAGGCGAGCGGGGCGCGGCCAGGAGTGCGCGCGAGGCCTCGGCTAAAGAGGTCTGCATGCGCTGCCCGGTGCGTTCGGAATGCGCCGCGCACGCACTCGCCGTCCGAGAGCCCTACGGGGTGTGGGGAGGGCTCACCGAGGACGAACGCGAGGAGCTGATGGGCCGCGCACGGCACCGGCTGATCCCCGCCTCCAGCACCATCGGCCCCGTCCCGCCGCACTGACGGCCGACCCGCCCGGAGCGCACGCCCACCCGAAAAGACATCCGAAGGAACGTTCCCTCAGATCCGCGCGCGCTCCCGGGCGTGGCGCCACGACTCGGGTCCGGGCCGTCACCCGTCCGGCCGTACGCCCCCGTACGGTCAGCGGGCGGCGGCCCGCACCAGCTCACCCAGGGTCGCCGCGACCGCCGGTACGCGCGCCAGGTCCGGCAGCGTCAGCGCCACGACCTCCCGCTCCACGGCAGGCTCCACGGCCAGGGTGCTCACGCCCTTCGCCCGTACGGACTCCACCGCCAGCTCCGGCAGCACCGCCACCCCCAGCCCCGCCCCGACCAGCCCGACCACGGCGGGGTAGTCGTCGGTGGCGAAGTCGATCCGCGGAGTGAAGCCCGCGCTCTCGCACACCTCCACCAGATGGCGGCGGCAGCGCGGACAGCCCGCGATCCACGGCTCGTCGGCCAGCTCGGCCATCCCCACCCGCTCCGCGCCGGCCAGCCGGTGGCCCTCGGGGACCAGCCCGACGAGCCGGTCGGTCAGCAGCGGGGTGACCACCAGGTCCTCCCACTCGGCCGCGCTCCCGGCCGCCCCCGCCGCTGGCCCGTCCGCGCCGTAGCGGAAGGCGAGCGCGACGTCGCAGTCGCCCTCGCGCAGCATCTCCACCGACCTCGGCGGCTCCGCCTCGACCAGGGAGATCCGCGTACCCGGGTGCTCGGCACGCATCGCCGCCAGCGCCGTGGGGACCAGCGTGGAGCTGCCGCTCGGGAAGGAGACCAGCCGGACCCGGCCCGCCCGCAGCCCGGCGATGGCCGCGACCTCCTCCTCGGCGGCCGTCAGCCCGGCCAGGATCCCGGCGGCGTGCCGCACCAGGGCCTCGCCGGCCTGGGTCAGCCTCATCTCGCGGCCGGCGCGCACCAGCAGCGGGGTCCCGGCCGACTGCTCCAGGGCCTTCATCTGCTGGGAGACGGCGGGCTGGGTGCAGCCGAGCTCGCGGGCGGCGGCGGAGAAGGAACCGGTCCCGGCGACAGCGCGCAGGATCCGGAGGTGGCGTGCCTCGATCACCCTTCGAGCATAAGACCGGCTTTGACCGCGACGCCAATCCCCCAGCCACCGCTTTGGGAAGCGCGCCCGCGCGACCCTGCGCGCGCGGGCGCGCCGCAGGGCGCGCCGCGGGGCCCGGCGAACACGGGATCGCACGCACGTACCCGCGGAGGCACGCGAGTCGCCACGGGCGGCTATTTTGCGCACATGACGACTGCGCTGATCACTGGATCCACGGCGGGCATCGGCGCCGCCTTCGCCCGGCGGCTCGCCTCCCAGGGCCACAACCTCGTACTGGTGGCCCGCGACACCGAGCGGCTCGCCGAACAGGCGACCGAGCTGCACGACCGGCACGGCATCGAGGCCGAGGTACTGGCCGCCGACCTCTCCACCGAGGAGGGCATCAAGGCGGTCGAGACCCGCCTCGGCGACCGTACGCACCCGGTGGACCTGCTCGTCAACAACGCGGGATTCGGCAACAAGGGCCGCTACCTGGAAGTCTCCATGGCCGACGAGCTGACCATGCTGAAGGTGCACATCGAGGCGGTGCTGCGGCTGACCTCGGCGGCGACGGAGTCGATGCGCTCGCGCGGCCGCGGCGGGGTCGTCAACGTGGCCTCGGTCGCCGCCTTCGTGCCGCGCGGCACCTACGGCGCCAGCAAGGCCTGGGTCGTGCAGTTCACCCAGGGCGCGGCGCGGGACCTCGCCGGGTCCGGGGTCCGCCTGATGGCCCTGTGCCCCGGCTTCGTGCGGACCGAGTTCCACGAGCGGGCCGGCATGGGCACGGACAACATCCCGGGCTGGCTGTGGCTCGACGCGGACAAGCTGGTGGCCGCGGCGCTGGCCGACCTGGCGCGCGGCAAGACCGTGTCGATCCCGGACCCGCGCTACAAGGCGCTGATGGGCGTGGTGAAGCTGACGCCGCGCGGGCTGCTCGGCGGGGTGTCCTCCCGTACGGGCCGCAAATACGGGCCCCAGTGACCCGCCGGTAGACCGGGCCGAACGGGTGAATTCTCCCTAAACTGGACATGTCCACCCAGCACGGGAGCCCACCATGACATTCGTACAACTGGTTGATTACAGGACCCACCAGCCCGAGGCGATGAACGACCTGCTGGACAAGTACGTCGCCCAGAGCCAGGGCAAGCGCACGGTCACCCACAGCATCGTGGCCAAGGACCGCGAACAGACGGACCACTACGTGAACTTCGTCGAGTTCCCTTCGTACGAGGAGGCCATGAAGAACTCCGACCTCCCCGAGACGGACCGGATGTTCCACGAGATGATGGCCTTGTGCGACGGCATGCCGACGTTCACCAACCTCGACACGGTCCGCGACGAGCACCTCAACACCCTGCTGGTGAACCGGATGTACGACGACATCGCGATGAAGGGCGACATGTCCGTCATCGAGGAGATCTTCGCCCCGGACTACCACGACCACGACATCTCCAACCCCGAGGACAAGCACGGCTACGCCGCGATCCGCGATGACACCGAGATGTGGCGCGCCGCCTTCGACTTCACCTTCACCCGTGACGTCCAGATGGCGCAGGACGACTACGTCACCACGCTGTGGACCTGGACCGGCACGCACAAGGGCGAGTTCATGGGCGTCGCCCCCACCGGCAAGTCCTGCACGATGACCGGCACCACGGTCTTCCGATGTCAGGACGGCCTGATCAAGGAAGGCTGGTGGCACTACGACGCCATCGCCGTGATGCGGCAGCTGGGCGTCATGGAGTGACGGCCGCTCAGGCGGCCCCGGCAGACGGGAAGGCCCCCGTCCCACCGTGTGAACGGCGGGGCGGGGGCCTTCTCGTCGAAGCGCGCGGACGCGTCAGTGGCTGTGGCCGTGACCGTGGCCGTGACCGGCGTCGGCCTCTTCCTCGGCCGGCTTCTCGACGACCAGGGTCTCGGTCGTGAGCAGCAGGGAGGCGATGGAGGCGGCGTTCTCCAGGGCGGAGCGGGTGACCTTGACCGGGTCGATGACGCCGGCCTTGACCAGGTCGCCGTACTCGCCGGTGGCGGCGTTGAAGCCCTGGCCCTTGTCGAGCTCGGAGACCTTCGAGGTGATGACGTAGCCCTCGAGGCCGGCGTTCTCGGCGATCCAGCGCAGCGGCTCGACGGCGGCGCGGCGGACCACGGAGACGCCGGTGCCCTCGTCGCCGGTCAGGCCGAGGTTGCCCTCCAGGACCTTGACGGCGTGGACGAGCGCGGAGCCACCGCCGGAGACGATGCCCTCCTCGACCGCGGCGCGGGTGGCGGAGATGGCGTCCTCAAGGCGGTGCTTCTTCTCCTTGAGCTCCACCTCGGTGGCGGCGCCGACCTTGATGACGCAGACGCCGCCGGCGAGCTTCGCCAGGCGCTCCTGCAGCTTCTCGCGGTCCCAGTCGGAGTCCGTGGACTCGATCTCGGCCTTGATCTGGTTGACGCGACCGGCGACTTCCTCGTGGCTGCCGCCACCGTCGACGATGGTCGTGTCGTCCTTGGAGATGGTCACGCGGCGCGCGGAACCGAGGACGTCCAGACCGGCCTGGTCGAGCTTGAGGCCGACCTCCTCGGCGATGACGGTGGCACCGGTGAGGGTGGCCATGTCCTGGAGCATCGCCTTGCGACGGTCACCGAAGCCGGGGGCCTTGACGGCGACCGCGTTGAAGGTGCCGCGGATCTTGTTGACGACGAGGGTGGAGAGGGCCTCGCCCTCGACGTCCTCGGCGATGATCAGCAGCGGCTTGGAGCCACCCGCCTGGATGACCTTCTCCAGCAGCGGCAGGAGGTCCTGGATGGAGGAGATCTTGCCCTGGTTGATCAGGATGTACGGGTCGTCGAGGACGGCCTCCATACGCTCCTGGTCGGTGACCATGTAGGGGGACAGGTAGCCCTTGTCGAAGGCCATGCCCTCGGTGAACTCGAGCTCCAGGCCGAAGGCGTTGGACTCCTCGACGGTGATGACACCGTCCTTGCCGACCTTGTCCATCGCCTCGGCGATGAGCTCGCCGACCTGCGAGTCCTGCGCGGAGAGCGCGGCCACGGCGGCGATGTCGGACTTGTCCTCGATCGGGCGGGCGGTCGCGAGGAGCTCCTCGGACACAGCCTTGACCGCGGCGTCGATGCCCTTCTTCAGGGCGGCCGGGGAGGCGCCGGCGGCGACGTTGCGCAGACCCTCGCGGACGAGCGCCTGGGCCAGCACGGTGGCGGTGGTGGTGCCGTCACCCGCGATGTCGTTGGTCTTGGTCGCCACCTCCTTCACGAGCTGCGCGCCCAGGTTCTCGTACGGGTCGTCCAGCTCGACCTCGCGGGCGATGGTGACGCCGTCGTTGGTGATGGTGGGGGCGCCGAACTTCTTGTCGATGACGACGTTGCGGCCCTTGGGGCCGATCGTCACCTTGACCGTGTCGGCAAGCTTGTTGACGCCGCGCTCGAGGGCGCGACGGGCGTCCTCGTCGAACTTCAGGATCTTCGCCATGGGAGCGGTTCAGCCCTCTCGAAAACTCGGGTTTAACGAACCGCGCCCCTCGCCGCCCGGCAATCAGCGGGGTGACCAGGGGCGCAGCTCAAGCAAACTTCTTGAAGCGAATTACTTCTCGACGATCGCGAGCACGTCGCGGGCCGAGAGGACGAGGTACTCCTCGCCGCTGTACTTCACTTCGGTGCCGCCGTACTTGCTGTACAGCACGACGTCGCCGACGCTGACGTCCAGCGGGAGACGCTGGCCGTCCTCGAAGCGGCCCGGGCCGACCGCGAGGACGACGCCCTCCTGGGGCTTCTCCTTCGCGGTGTCCGGGATGACCAGGCCGGAGGCCGTGGTCTGCTCGGCGTCGAGCGGCTGGACCACGATGCGGTCCTCAAGCGGCTTGATGGCAACCTTGGAGCTGGCGGTCGTCACGATCCGACCTCCCCCTTCGGAGATCCGGGGTTAACTGTCTGAGGTGGCGACCAGGTCGATCCGTCGTCGCGGGTGCCGGACCTGCCTGTCGCTGTGTTGGCACTCACCGGGGGCGAGTGCCAGGTGTGACACTATTCCGGCGATTAGCACTCGGTCAAGCGGAGTGCCAACACGGTCCGCTGGTTCCACGCATTCCGGCCGCCGAACCCCCCGTTCGGCTGAACCCCGACCCGACGGGGAGCCCCCCGCCGAGCGCCGGGGCCGGAGGAGCCTCTGCCCGGTATGTGAGGCTTGGTACGCGCGCATCCTCGTGGTCGAAGAGGAAGAGAACCTGGCCGAATCCCTCCGCCAGGGCCTGCTCGACCTGATGCCCCCGGCCCATCCCGACCGGCCGGGCCGGCGAGCACGACGAGGCCGAGGGGCTCGACGCCGGCGCCGACGACTACCCCACCAAGCCCTTCTGAGGGCTTCGGAAGGAACCATGGGGAGGACATCAACGTCGTAGATGATATGAAGATAAAGCGCCTCATTGCCGAGCAGATCGGTCCCCGGTCGACCACTGCGACGACCCCGGGTGCACCGGACGCCGCGCCGACCTCTTCTTCCTCCCCTTCCCCTGCTTCCCCCGTGTCGCCCCCGTCATCCGCCCCGCCCCCGCCGCAGCCCGAGACGGGCGCCATCGACGGCGGCGGTATCCCGTGCGTGGACTGAGGCCCCGGACGGTGGCGGGCGCCCGCCGCCGCACCGAAGCGCTCCTGCTGCTCCTGGTCATCGGCATCGCCGTCTTCGGCCACGTCAGCGCCGGGCTCGCCATGAACGGCGAGCTGCCGCAGCACCTCACCAGCTTCGTCATCAGCATGACGCTGCTGTCACTGGTGGGACACCTGGGCATCCGCCGGTTCGCGGCGTACGCGGACCCGCTGATCTTCCCGCTCGCGATGCTGCTGACCGGGCTGGGGCTGGTGCTCATCCACCGGCTCGACCAGGGCTACATCGAGCGGTGGAACTCCGTGGCCAACGCGCCCGACCAGCTGATGTGGACGGTGGTCGGGGTCGCCGCCTGCATCCTGGTGGTGGCACTGCTGCGCGACCACCGGCTGCTCCAGCGCTTCATCTACATCACGATGGCCGTCGCGCTGGTGCTGCTGATCGCGCCGGCGTTCTTCGGTGCGGACACGTACGGCGCCAAGCGCTGGATCATCCTCTTCGGCTTCTCGCTCCAGCCCGGCGAGTTCGTGAAGATCATGATCGCGATCTTCTTCGCGGGGTACCTGGTCATCCACCGCGACTCCCTGGCCCTGACCGGCCGCAAGTTCCTGGGTCTGCGACTGCCGCCGATGCGCCAGCTCGGGCCGATCATCACCGTGTGGATCCTGTCGCTGCTCGTCCTCGTCTTCGAGCGCGACCTCGGCACCTCGCTGATCTTCTTCGGCGTCTTCGTCGTGATGCTGTACGTGGCCACCGAGCGCACCAGCTGGATCGTGTGCGGCCTGCTGATGGCGGCCGTGGGCGCCTTCGTCGTGGGCTCGACGGAACCCCACGTCAAGGCACGCGTCGCCGCCTGGCTGAACCCCCTGGCGATCTACTCCCCGAACCCTCCGCAGGGCCTGAACTCGGAGCAGTCCGCCCAGGCCCTGTTCAGCTTCGGCACGGGCGGCGTCTCGGGCACCGGCCTGGGGATGGGGCACCCGGAGCTGATCAAGTTCGCGGGGCGCAGCGACTTCATCCTGACGACGGTGGGCGAGGAGCTCGGCCTGGCCGGGGTCATGGCCGTACTGATCATCTACGCCCTGCTCGTACAGCGGGGCCTGCGCATGGCGCTGGCCGCGCGGGACCCGTTCGGCAAGCTGCTGGCCGTGGGCCTGGCGGCGGCACTGGCACTCCAGGTCTTCGTGGTCGCCGGCGGCGTGACGGGCCTGATCCCCCTGACCGGCAAGGCCCTCCCCTTCCTGGCGAAGGGCGGCTCGTCACTGCTGGCCAACTGGATCATGATCGCCCTGCTCCTCCGCATCAGCGACAGCGCGGAACGCCAACGCGAAGCCGACGCGATGGGCCCGGCGGAAACGACGATCACCCCGGTGGTGGCGGCGGGGGCGGGGGTGCGCTGAGGGGCGGGGTTTCGGCGGGGCGGTCTCGCAGCTGGCTTGGGGGTTTCCCGTCAGTCCCATCGTCCTTCCGGTTCGGGCCGGTCCCTCAAGGGCGCTCCCTTCGGTCGCGTCACTTCGTGATCGCCTTCGGCGACCCTTGACCGACCGACCCGCCCCGGAAAGCCGAAAGACTGACGGGAAGCCCCCAAAAGAACGGTCACGGGGCAGGAGGAGAGGGGCGGGTCCGTCAGCGATGAGGCGAGGGGCCGGGCCTCGGCCCGCCGGGCATCCGAGCCCCTGGATGCCGGATTCCGGGGCGAGGTGCGGCTATGCGCACGAGAGGTTGATCAGAGCGACCTGCGACGCCCCCGAGCGCCCCAGATCGCTACGCGCTTCTCATTTATCGGCGTCCGTCGACCGTCCGGGGCTGATACCCGCGCCAGAGGACGAACAGAGCAGCCCAGGGATCGGATGGGCGCCTGAGATCGCTACGCGCTCCCCTGATCTCGGCGGCCGGCGGCCGTCCGGGGCTGATGGGCACAGCAGACGGCTAGTGGCCGTGAGGGCTGCGCATGTCCACGAAGCGGATCTCCAAATCGGTGGCCAGGTAGTCCATCCGACGCTCCCAGAAGTCCTGCAGGTGCGGAAGCGCCAGGTGGGCGTCCAGGTCGGCCTGGCTGCGCCACACCTCGTAGAACACGAAGACGCCGGGCTCCTCGCGGTCCTCGTGGAAGTGGTACTCCAGGCAGCCGGGTTCCTGCCGGGTGGGCTCGACGAAGGAGAGCAGGAGCTCCCTGAGCTCTTGTGCACGTTCGGGCTTGGGGCGGGCGACGCCAATGAGTGTGACGAGCTGGTCCATCAGGTTTCTCCCCCACAGATAGGTACGACTGTCTTCGTACCTATCGGACGCTAGCAGTCGGCGGAGGTAAGATCCAATCCATACCTACGGGAGGAGGTCGCCGCCATGCCCGACGACGAGGGTCACCCGACCGTCGAGGAGATCGAGCTCGGCAGAGTGCTGTCCGCACTCGCCGACCCCCTGCGCCGCCGCGTGGTGCGCGAGCTGGCAGTCGCCCCCGAGGGCACGGCGCGCACCTGCGCCTCCTTCTCGCTGCCGGTCTCGAAGGCGACGGTCACCCACCACTTCCGCACCCTGAGGGAGGCCGGCCTGATCCGCCAGGTCGACCGGGGCAATAGCCGGATGGCGGGCCTGCGTCGAGCCGACATCGAGGCCCGCTTCCCCGGACTCCTCGCCATCCTGACGGCCGAGCCGGCCGGCGATGACCGGGTAGCGGTCTGACGCATCCACTTCCGTCCGCCCCCTGACGGGGCCATCAGCCCCGGACGGCCGCCGGCCGCCGAGATCAGGGGAGCGCGTAGCGATCCGACGCGCCCATGCGTCACCCGCGCTGCTCTGTTCGTCCTCTGGTGCGGGTATCAGCCCCGGACGGTCGTCGGACGCCGAGACGGCAGGAGCGCGTAGCGATCTGGGGCGCTCGGGTGCTCCGGAGGTCGCTCTGATCAACCTCTCGTGCGCATTGCCGCACCTCGCCCCGGAATCCGGCATCCAGGGGCCCGGATGCCCGGCGGGCCAGCACCCGCCCCCTCGCCTCATCGCTGACGGACCCGCCCCTCCCCTCCTGCCCCGTGACCGTTCCTTTGGGGGCTTCCCGTCAGTCTTTCGGCTTTCCGGGGCGGGTCGGTCGGTCAAGGGTCGCCGAAGGCGATCACGAAGTGACGCGACCGAAGGGAGCGCCCTTGAGGGACCGGCACGACACGGAAGGACGATGGGACTGACGGGAAACCCCCAAACCAACCCTGAGACCGCTCAAGGGGCTACCGCTCCCCCTCCCCCGCACCACCCTCATGTGACGCGCGCCACAAGGTGTGCGGTGCGGTGGCTGTCACAAAGCAGTGGGGTACGGCGTCGTATGGCCGACACGGTCACGATGAACGAACAGGAGACCCGCACATGAGCGAGGACGGCCGTCCCGACCCTGCCACCGAGGCGTTCGTCAGGCACCGCAAGCTGCTGTTCACCGGTGCCTACGAGATGCTCGGCTCGGCCGCGGACGCGGAGGACGTCCTCCAGGAGACCTGGCTGCGCTGGTCGGGGGTCGACCTCGGGACGGTGCGGGAGCCGCGCGCGTACCTGGTCCGGATCGCGACCCGGCAGGCGGTCGAACGGCTGCGCGCACTGAACCGGCGCAAGGAGCAATACGTGGGCCCCTGGCTGCCCGAACCGTTGCTCACCGCGCCGGACGTGGCCGAGGACGCCGAGCTCGCCGACAGCGTCTCGATGGCGATGATGCTGGTCCTGGAGACGCTGGCGCCGACCGAGCGGGCGGTGTTCGTCCTGCGTGAGGTGATCGGCCTGGGGTACGAGGAGATCGCGGAGGCCGTGGAGAAGAGTCCGGCGGCGGTCCGCCAGATCGCCCACCGGGCGCGCTCGCACGTGGCCGCGCGCCGGCCGCGCGGTGTCGTCTCCGCGACCGAGACCCGGGCCGCCCTCGGCGCCTTCCGGCGGGCGCTGGAGACGGGTGACCTCCGGGGTCTGCTCGACCTCCTCGCGCCGGACGTCGTCGCCCTGAGCGACGGCGGCGGCATCAAGCAGGCCGTGCCGCGGCCGGTCGTGGGCGCGGAGAAGGTGGCCCGGCTGCTGGCCGCCGGCGTCGCCGCCCTCGGCCCGCTGATGACGGCGGAGCCGACCCGGGTCAACGGGCACCCGGCGCTGCTGATGCGGATCGACGGCGAGGTCGAGATGGTCGTGGCGATGCGGATCGACGACGGTCTCGTCACCGGCCTCTACTCCGTCCGCAACCCGCAGAAGCTGACGCGCATGGAGCACGAGACCCCCCTGGGCCGCTGACCGGGCCACTGACCGGGCCGCTGACCGGGGCCACTGACCGGGCCGGGCGCCGGCTAGAGGTAGTCCTCCAGGCGGCCGATCTTGTAGCCCTGGTCCTGTATCCGCTGGAGCATCCGGGTCGTCATCTGGGTCTCCGTCGCGCCCTTGAGCTCCGACGGGCCGCGGAAGTGGGCCAGGATGATGTCACCCGGCTTGAGGGCGGAGCCCTCCGCGTACTGGAAGTCGTTGATCTGCATCGACGCCCGCCACAGGACCACCGTCTGGGCCCCGCACTCGGCGGCGGCCTTGAGGGTGTCGTCGTTGTAGTTCCCGAACGGCGGGCGGAAGAGCGGGGGGCGCTTGCCGAAGCGCTTCTCCAGGTGGTCCTGCTGCCCGCATATCTCCTTCTTCTGCGCCGCGAAGGGCAGGGTGCGGAGGTTCGGGTGCGTCAGGGTGTGGTTGTTTATCGTGCTGCCGGAGCCGTTGTCGCGGAGCTTCTCGAAGTGGCCGTAGTCCGAGGAAGCCACGTTGTCCGTCAGGAACATGCTGATCGGCAGCTTGAGGTCGGCCGCCATCTTCAGGAACTCGGGGTCCTTCTCCGCACCGTCGTCGAAGGTCAGGAAGACGACCTTCTCCGTCGGCGCGACGGGTATTCGGTCCAGCACGGCCGCCTTGCCCGGGGAGCCCTTGGGGAGTTGGGGCTTCTGGGCCGGCTTGGGGGCGTACTGGACGGGGGCCTTCAGGCCCCACTTCCGGTACGCCTCGTCCCCCGCCGTACCGGCCTGCGCGGAGCTCGCCGCGGGGGCCGGCGCGGACGGGGAGGTCGACGGGGACGCGCTGTCCGGCGCGGTGTTGCGGCCCAGCCGTTCGATGGGATCCACGCTGTTCCCGCATCCCGTCAGGGACAGCGCGAGCGCGCCGGCCGTCAGCGTCCCGGCTACCAACCGGCGCGCGTACCTCACAAGTAGTCCTCCAGGCGGGCCACGGCATATCCCTTGTCCGTGACGGTCTTCATGACATGACGGATCATGTCAGGCATCGTGCCTTTCCAGTCCTCCCGGCCCCGGAAGTGCGTGAGGATGATGTCACCGGGATGGAGGTCGCGGTCCCATTCGCGGTAGTCCATCCGGTTCACGAACGCCTCGGCGTTCCACAGCGGAACCGCCTTGATGCCGCAGGACTTGGCGGCCTTCAGCGTGTCCTGGTTGTAGTTGCCGTACGGCGGGCGGAACAGCGAGGGCCGCTTGCCGAACTGCTTCTGGATGGTGTCCTGCTGGCCGCAGATCTCCTCGCGCTGCTGCTCGTACGAGAGGCCGGGCATGTAGCGGTGGTTGAGGGTGTGGTTGTTCAGGGTGACGCCCGCCGCCTGCATCTCCTTGAAGTAGGGGTAGTTGTCGCGCACGAGGTAGTCGCTGAGGAACGCCGTGTAGGGGATCTTCAGCTCGCTCATCATCCTGATGAACTCGGGGTCCTTCTCGGCCCCGTCGTCCACGGTCAGGAAGACGACCTTGTCCTCGGTCGGGATGGTGGTGAAGACCGGGGGCAGTTCGTCCTGGTCCTCGACCTCGAAGCCCTCGCGCGTGGTGATCTCGGGCTTCGTCTTCGGCGCGGCCGGGGCCAGGAGCGGAGTCTTGGTCAGCCGCCACTTCTTCGCGGCGGCGATCCGGGCCTGCTGGGCGGCCTTGAGCTTCTCGGCGGAGTTGGCGAGCGCACCGGCCGCGCCGCCCGCCTCCGCACCCTGGCCGGGCTTGCCCTTGGCCGGCTTCTCGGGCTCCGTGGCGCCGCACCCCGTGCCCAGGGCGGCGACCAGCAGCGCGGCCAGGGCCACCCCGTACCGACCGCGCGGGTGGCCCGCGGGTCGGTGACCAAACTGCGAATTATTTCCCTTTTGTCGTACAAGCTGCATAGCAGCGGATCTTTCCACCGTACGACTCCACGCCCCGGGCGACACCACGGCCGGACGCCCGCCTTCCACCGGCTGGCCCACAATGAACCGGTGACCCCCGAAGACTTCGCCGCGCTCCTCACCCCCGAGGGCCGCGCCCTCCTCGACTCCCTCCGCGACTACGACCCCGCCCAGGAGCTGGCCGTGGCCACCCGGCTGCGCCGCGAGCACCCCGCCGGGCTGGTGTCGGCCGCGCTGGGCCAGGCCCGGCTGAGGCAGCGGGCGGTGGCGAAGTTCGGGGCCGAGGACGCCTTCCGGATGTACTTCACGCCCGGCGGCGGGGAGATGGCCACCCGCGCGTCGGTGGCCGCGTACCGGGCGGAGCGGCTCGACGGGCTGGGCGTACGGAGCGTCGCGGACCTGTGCTGCGGGATCGGCGGGGACGCGCTGGCGCTCGCGCGGCGCGGGATCCGGGTGCTGGCGGTGGACCTCGACCCGCTCACGGTGGCCGTCGCGCGGGCCAACGCCGACGCGCTGGGGCTGGCGGACCTGATCGAGGTCCGGGAGGCGGACGTGACGGCGGTCGACGTGTCCGCGTACGACGCCGTCTTCATCGACCCCGCGCGGCGGGGCGGGCGCGGGCGGATCTTCGACCCCGAGTCGTACTCGCCGCCGCTGTCGTGGGCGGTCGACGCGGCGCGGGCGGCGAAGTTCGCCGCCATCAAGATCGCGCCCGGCATCCCGCACGAGGCGGTGCCGGCGGAGTCCGAGGCCGAGTGGATCTCCGACCACGGGGACGTGAAGGAGGCCGTGCTGTGGTTCGGCACCGCCCCCGGCACGGTACGGGCCACCCTGCTGCCGGGACCGGTCGGGCTGGAGACCGCCGAACCGCTGCCGGACCCGGAGGCGGGACCGGTCGGGCGCTGGCTGTACGAGCCCGACGGGGCGGTGATCCGGGCGCACCTCGTCGCGGAGGTGGCCGTGCGGCTGGACGGGCGGCTCATCGACCCGACCATCGCGTACATCACGGCCGACGAGCTGCGGGAGACGCCGTACGCGACGGCGTACGAGATCACGGACGTGCTGCCGTTCGGGCTGAAGAAGCTGAAGGCGCTGCTGCGGGAGCGGGGGGTCGGGATCCTGACGGTGAAGAAGCGGGGGTCCGCGATCGAGCCGGAGGAGCTCCGCAAGAGGGTCAAGCCGCAGGGGCCGAACTCCGCGACGGTCTTCCTGACGCGGGTGGCGGGGGCGCCGGCGATGCTGATCGGGCATCCCGCCGCCTCTGCCTCCGGCCGGGGTTGACGGGGGGCGTGCCGCGCCGCCGCGCGAGCGGCCCCGGGCTTCGCCCGGGCTGTCTGGGGGCTCCGCCCCCAGGCCCCCGCGCCTCAAACGCCGGCGGGGCTGGAGTTGGCCAGCCGGCGCCGGAGCGCCCGGCGGGGTGAGGGCCCCAAACGCCGGCGGGGCTGGATTTCGTGGGTCCAGCGGTAGTACGCCGCGGCTTTGGCCAGGCCCAGGAGGGCGGTGATCCAGAGGATCATGCCGAATCCCGTGTAGTACGCGACCTCCCCGTACGTGTCCGTGCCCGGCCGGGCTCCGGACGCCGAGGCGAACGCCAGCCAGAGGCCGAAGCCGCCCAGGGTCAGGGAAGCCGTCAGCCACACCGCGCTGCGGGCCGGGGCGCGCAGGCGGGCGTCGGCCTCGGGGTCGCGGCCCGCCAGGAACCAGGCGCACAGCAGCTGCCGTACCCGCCGCTCCTGCCGGACGCCCCGCGCGAAGCAGAGCCCGGCGTACAGCAGGACCGCCACCCCCGCCGCGGAGCAGGCGACGCCGCCGAGCCCGCCGCCCGCGGCGAAGGCCGTCACGGCCAGACCGACCAGGGTCCAGCCCAGCGCGAAGGCCGCCGCGACGCACCAGAGCGACAGCAGCCGCCCCAGGCCCAGGCTGCGCCGGCTCAGGTCCGCGAGGAAACGCGCGCGGTCGGCCCGTACGACGCCCTCGTCCAGCCACTCGCGCAGGTGCGCGGGCGGCGGCGGGGGCGGTAGCTCACGGGCGGCGAGTCTCGGCATGGGCATGACCCTAGCCGCGGCCCTTCGAGCTTCGCCGCAGCACTCCTCGACCGCCGCCCCGACCAGGGCCTCAGCCGGCGCCCGTTACCTCCACCGACTCGAACCGCCAGCGGTGCACCGCCCGGGTGATCAGGTCCGCGGCCGGCTCGGGCAGCTCGGGCAGCTCCGTCGCCACGCCCTCGGGGGCCTCCCACCAGGTGATCACGAGCACCCGGTCCTGCGGGGCGCGCAGCACCTCGCGGCGCACCGGCTCCCGGGCCAGTACCTGCGCCCGGGCCCACTCCATGAGTTCGTTGCCCCGGCCCTCGACGGCCCGGGCCTCCCACATCAGCGCGACGGTGCTCACGAGTAGAGGTTGTCCTTGCTGAGCTCGTGCACGTGGTCGTGCGAGTGCGAGTGCCCGTGAGCGTGACCGTGGTCGTGGTCGTGGTCGTGGTCATGGCCGTGCTCGTGCGACGTGCCCGGGACGTGCGGGTCCGTCACCGGCAGCGAGGAGTCGGCCGACAGGCCCCAGTCGGAGGCCGGTCGGTTGCGCTTGACCATCTCCGCGCCCAGCGCCGCCACCATCGCGCCGTTGTCGGTGCACAGCTTCGGCCGCGGCACCCGCAGGATGATCCCCGCGTCATCGCAGCGCTCCTGCGCGAGCGAGCGCAGCCGGGAGTTGGCCGCCACGCCGCCGCCGATCATCAGGTGGTCCACGCCCTCGTCCTTGCAGGCGCGGATGGCCTTGCGCGTCAGCACGTCCACCACGGCCTCCTGGAAGGACGCCGCCACGTCGCGCACCGGCACCTCCTCGCCCGCGTTGCGCTTGGCCTCGATCCAGCGGGCGACCGCCGTCTTCAGGCCGGAGAAGGAGAAGTCGTACGCCGCGTCGCGCGGGCCCGTCAGGCCGCGCGGGAAGTTGATCGCCTTGGGGTCGCCCTCCTTCGCCAGCCGGTCGATGACCGGACCGCCGGGGAAGCCGAGCTGCAGCACGCGCGCGATCTTGTCGAAGGCCTCGCCCGCCGCGTCGTCGATGGTCGCGCCCAGCGGCCGTACGTCACTGGTGATGTCCGGGGCGAGCAGCAGCGAGGAGTGCCCTCCGGAGACCAGCAGCGCCATGGTGGGCTCGGGCAGCGGCCCGTGCTCCAGCTGGTCGACGCAGATGTGGGAGGCCAGGTGGTTCACCCCGTACAGCGGCTTGCCCAGCGCGTACGCGTACGCCTTCGCCGCCGAGACGCCCACCAGCAGCGCCCCCGCGAGGCCGGGGCCGGCCGTGACCGCGATGCCGTCGAGGTCCCGGGCGCTGACCCCGGCTTCCTTCAGGGCGCGCTCGATGGTGGGGACCATCGCCTCCAGGTGCGCGCGGGAGGCCACTTCGGGCACGACCCCGCCGAAGCGGGCGTGCTCGTCGACGCTCGACGCGATCGCGTCGGCCAGCAGGGTGGTGCCGCGGACGACGCCGACGCCGGTCTCGTCGCAGGAGGTCTCGATGCCGAGGACGAGCGGTTCGTCAGCCATTGCTCTCACTGCTCTCAGGGTTTTCGGTTCTGGTCTGTGCCGGGTCGGTCAGGCGCATCACGAGCGCGTCGACGTTCCCGGGCTGGTAGTAGCCGCGCCGGAAGCCGATCGGCTCGAAGCCGAACCGCTCGTAGAGCCGCTGGGCGCGGGTGTTGTCCACCCGTACCTCCAGCAGCACCTCGGCGCACTCGAAGGCGGTGGCGGCGCGCAGGAGCTCGGTGAGGAGCCGGGCGCCGAGGCCCGTACCCCACTGGTCCTTGGCGGCCGCGATGGTCTGTACGTCGCCCAGGCCGCCGGCGGCTGCCAGTCCGGCGTAGCCGACGATGCGGCCGGTCCGGCCCGCGGCGGAGCCGCTGTCGGGAGGCAGCTCGGCGACGACGTAGCGGCGGGTGGCCTGCGGGCCGCGCGCGTGGGCGAGTTCGGACCAGAACATCCCGGCCGACCAGGCGTCGTCGGGGAACAGCTCGTGTTCGAGCTCCAGCACCGGCTCGATGTCCCACCAGCGCATCTCGCGGAGCACTGCGGTCGGGGCCGTCACTGCGGGGTGACCACCTTGTAGTTCTTGGGCACCTGCGCGTCGGGGCGGCGCAGGTAGAGCGGCGTCGGGGGCAGGAAGCCCTCCCCCGCCGCGAGGCGTTCGGCGGCCAGGGCGGCGAGCGCCGCGGCCGACTGGTGCACGGGGCCGCGCGCGTCGGGGAAGACCTCCGGGTACAGGGCGGCGCCCTGGCCGACGGCCGGGAGGCCGGCGACCTGCTCGGCGATGTCGGCCGGGCGGTCGACCGCGGGCTCGCCGACGCGGGTGCGCGGGTCCTCGTAGCGCGCCCAGTAGACCTCCTTGCGCCGCGCGTCGGTGGCGACGGTGAAGGGGCCCTCGATCCCGGCGGCGCCGGCGGCGTACGCGAGGCCGTCGAGGGTGCACAGGCCGTGCACCGGGACGCCGAGGACGGCGGCGAAGGTGGAGGCGGTGACGAGGCCGACGCGGAGCCCGGTGTAGGGGCCGGGGCCGACGCCGACGACGAGGCCGGTGACGGCTTCGAGCTTGACCCCGGCCTCGGCGAGGACCTGGTCCACGGAGGGCAGCAGGAGCTCCCCGTGGCGGCGGGCGTCGACCTGGTTCGACTCTGCGAGGACGGATTCCCCGTCGTGCAGGGCGACGGTGACGGCGGGCGTGGCGGTATCTACGGCGAGCAAGAGCACGCGAACAGCCTACGACTCCCCGGCCCCAGGGCCTTGCGGCCGGTCGGTACGGGGCCCGGCTGCTACCTTTCGACCGGGTACACACGCGGGTCGCCGGAGAGTTCGACGGCCCGAGGCGCGGAGAGGTGGAGCAAGGTGGCACGCAGCAGCTCGGGAATCGTGGCCGGGCTCACCGCGGCGGCGATCGCCGCGATCGGCTTCCTGGGCTACCAGGCTTCCGCGACCGCGCCGGCGGTCCCCGCCAAGTCGGGCCCGCAGGCCCCGGCCGCGCCCCAGGCGCAGGCCCCCGCGAAGCAGGACCCGGCGAAGCCCGCTGCGGTGCCGGCCGACTCCGGGACGGGGGCGCGGGTCGTGTACTCGGTGTCCCAGAAGCGGGTGTGGCTGGTCTCGGAGGACGGCAAGGAGCCCCGGACCTTCACGGTCATGCCGAGCACGGTGCATCCGGTGCCGGGCAGCTACGCCGTCAGCTCGCGCGCGGCCACGGTCACCGGCACGGACGGGGTGCCGATCGAGCACGTCGTGCGGTTCGCCAGCACGGACGGGATCGCGATCGGCTTCAGCGCCCGCGTGGACGGTTCGATGCCGGAGCCGGACACCACGAAGAAGACCGGCGGCATCCGCATGGCGCGCGCGGACGGCGACGCGATCTGGGCGTTCGCAACGATCGGCGCGAAGGTGGTAGTCGTCGCCTGACGGAGTCGCCCGACGGCGTCGCCCGACATCGCCCGACGGAGTCACCCGACGGCGTCGCCCGACGGAGTTCCCCTCTTGCGTTCCCCGACCGGGAACGCCCGCGCGGCGCGATCCGCCCCCGCAGCGTGATTCACCCGAACGTGGGTATCAGGCCGCTTCCGGCTCGGGGGCGGCCCGTTCCGTGTCCGCTTCGGGCCCGGCCCCCGCTTCCGGTTCCGTCTCCGCGCGCGCGGGCGGCGTGGACACCGCCGTGGCGGCCACGCCCGCCGCGAGCAGGGCCCGCATGGACACGACGGGCGCTCGCTCTGCTCCTGCTGCCGGCATGGCTGCCTCCTGAGACCCGGGACGCCGGACTTAGGTAGACCTAACCAGCGCTCGGTACCATGTCATCACGCGAGCCTGCGCCAACGCAATATTTTCCCGACGAGTTGTCGGTACGTTGTCGGAAGGGTGGCCGGAACCACGGCGTCGCAGCGGCTACCGCGCCCCCAGCCCCGCCAGCTCCGAGCCGGCCCAGCGCTCGCCGACGCCGCGCAGCGCGACCTCGCGTACGTCGTCCAGGACCTCCTCGTGCCCGACGGCACGCCCGATCACCACGTGCAGCCGGTCGTCGGAGAGCTCCTCGACCTTGCCGTCGCCCCACTCCACGACGACCACGGACTCGGGCAGCGAGACGTCGAGGTCCAGGTCCTCCATCTCGTCGAGTCCGCCGCCGAGCCGGTACGCGTCCACGTGCACCAGCGGCGGACCGTCGCCCAGCGACGGGTGCACCCGGGCGATCACGAAGGTCGGCGAGGTCACGGCACCCCGCACGCCCAGGCCCTCGCCCAGCCCGCGGGTCAGAGTGGTCTTGCCCGCGCCGAGTTCGCCGGTCAGCAGGACCAGGTCGCCGGGGCGCAGCAGGCCGGCGATCCTGCGGCCCAGCTCCTGCATGGAGGCGGGCGAGTCGACGGTGATCAGGGTTTCTGCGGCGGCCTCGGCCAGGGCCTCAGCGGCCGGGCTGCGCGGCGCTTCCCGCGGTACTTCTTCCATGTCCCCCAACGTTAGCCGCTGCGGGGACGGCTCCGGTGCGCGCCAGCAGGCCGGTCAGCAGCCCCGTCACGATGTCGGGGCGCTCCAGCATCATCAGGTGCCCGGTGTCCTCCAGCACCACCAGCTCGGCGGCCGGGAGCTCCTCCTTGATGGTCACGCTGTGCGCGGCCGGGGTGATCATGTCCCGGTCCCCGGCGACGACGGTGACGGGGATGTCCGCGAACCGCTGGAGGGCGGCGCTCTTGTCGTGGATCTGGAAGGCCGGGTAGAACTCCGCGACCACGTCGATCGGGGTCGCCTCGATCAGCCGCTCGGCGAAGCGCGCCACTCCGGGATCGACGTCCCGGGAGCCGAACGAGTACATCTTGATCATGCCGGCGAAGAGGTCGGCGGTGGCCCGGCGGCCCTTCTCCACCAGCTCCACCTGGGAGCCGAGCGCCTTCAGCACGCCGGGCAGGACGCGGCGCACCGCGCCCAGTCCGACGGAGGGCAGCCCGTACGTCACCTCGTCGAGCCGGCCGCTGGAGGTGCCGACCAGCGCCACGCCGAGCACCCGCTCGCGGAACAGCTCCGGGAACTGCTCGGCGAGGGCCATGACGGTCATGCCGCCCATGGAGTGGCCGACGAGGACGAGCGGGCCCTCGGGTGCGGCGGCGTCGATGACGGCCTTCAGGTCGCGGCCGAGCTGGTCGATGGTCACCGGCTCGCCGTCGGCCTGGGCCAGGCCCCGGGCGCTGCGGCCGTGGCTGCGCTGGTCCCAGTAGACGGAGCGGACGACCCCGCGCAGGGCGGCGCGCTGGAAGTGCCAGGAGTCCTGGGAGAGGCAGTAGCCGTGGCAGAAGACGACGGTGGCGCCCTCCGCCGGGTTCTTGCGCCGCAGCCGGCTCTTCTTGCCGTCCGCGGGCGGTTCGTCGACCTCGTAGTAGAGCTCGGTGCCGTCCTCGGCGCGGCAGCCGCCCTCGGTCCCGCGCAGGGAGCCGAAGTCCCCGGCGGCGTCGAGGGCGAGGCGCGCCTTCATCCGGATACCGCGCCCCACGGTGATCCGTTCGACCGCGACACCGGCCGCGGCGCCCGCCGCCAGCACACCGATGGCGGCGCCGGCCCAGCCGGCCTTGCGCCAGTTCTCGCTCACGACGTCGCCGCCCTCACTCGGCCCGCGTCACCCGCCGAGGTAGACCCGGGGCACCCTGCCTCCGATACGTGTGACGATCTCATACGCGATGGTGTGCGCCGCTTGAGCCCAGTCCTCGGCGGTCGGCTCGCCGCGCTCGGCGTCCCCGAAGATGACGGCCTCGTCGCCGGCCCCGGCCAGGTCCTCGCCGAGGTCCACGACGAACTGGTCCATGGCGATCCGCCCGGCGGCCTGCCGGACCTTGCCGGCCACGAGCACCGGCCC
Source organism: Streptomyces sp. NPDC033966 (assembly GCF_055575955.1). NCBI lineage: Bacteria > Bacillati > Actinomycetota > Actinomycetes > Kitasatosporales > Streptomycetaceae > Streptomyces > Streptomyces sp. NPDC033966. The sequence goes on from NZ_JBVIRQ010000001.1 coordinate 1,051,217, forward strand.
GCGGCCGGAGGCGTTGCGCGGGATGCCGTCGGCGTAGCCGGCGGGGACGAGCGCGAGGTGCGTCTCGGACTCGGTGACGTAGTGGTGGCCGTAGCTGACGCCGTGCCCGGCGGGGACCGTCTTGACCAGCGCGAGGGAGGCCTTGAGGGTCATCGCGGGGCGCAGCCCCAGCTGGGCGGGGGTGCCGAGCTCGGGCGAGGGGGACACGCCGTAGACGGCGATCCCGGTGCGCACGAGGTCGAAGTGGGTCTCGGGGAGGGTGAGCGTCGCGGGCGAGTTGGCGATGTGCCGGACCTCGGGGTCGACGCCCTCCTTCTCCGCGTAGGCCAGCATGTCGTGGAAGGCGTCGAGCTGGAGCCGGATGGAGGGGTGGCCGGGCTCGTCGGCGCAGGCGAAGTGGGACCAGACGCCGGTGACCTGGACGGTGCCCTCGGCCTGCGCGGCGACGGCCGCGCCGACCAGCTCCGCCCAGTCGGCGGGCTGGCAGCCGTTGCGGCCGAGGCCGGTGTCGGCCTTGAGCTGGATGCGGGCGGTACGGCCGGCCGCGCGGGCGGCGGCCCGGACCTCGTCCAGGGCCCACATCCCGCTGACGGACACGTCGACGTCGGCCTCGACGGCCTCCCGCCAGGGCCCGCCGGGGGTCCAGAGCCAGCACATGACCCGGCCCTCGATGCCGGCGGCGCGCAGGGCGAGCGCCTCCTCGGGGGTGGCGGTGCCGAGCCAGGTGGCACCGGCCTCCTGGGCTGCGCGGGCGCACTGGACGGCACCGTGCCCGTAGGCATTCGACTTGACGACGGCCATCAGCTCGGCCCGGGGCGCCCGCGCGCGCAGGGCGCGCACGTTCTCCCGTACCGCGTCAAGATCGATCTCGGCGTACACGCGCATCGGTGTCTCGTTCATCGCCCACAGTCTCTCAGAACCCGCACGGGCCGGTGATCGGGCACGGTTCGCCCGTCTTGCCCCACTCGCCCGCCATCTCCCAGCCCCACGGCCCCCTCCGGCCCCGGCCGGCGTTCGAGGCCGGGGTCTGGGGCGGAGCCCCTGGGTCACCCGGGAGCAAGCCCGCGCGGCGGCCCCGCCCGCCCGGGGTCAGGCCATGACGCTCCGCCACGCCTCCGGCAGCGCGGCGGCGACCTCCTGCGCCACGACCGGCGCACCCCCGGCGGCGAACCGCCCGGCCAGCCCGTGCAGGTACGCGCCCACCGACCCGGCGTCCACCCCCGACAGCCCACCCGCCAGCAGCGCTCCCGCCAGCCCGGACAGCACGTCCCCGCTCCCGGCGGTGGCCAGCCAGGGCGTACCCGTCGCATTGACCCGTACGACCCCGCCCCCGCCCCCGCCTTCGCCCCCACCTTCGCCTTCGCCCCCGCCGGAGGCGACCAGCGTCGTGGACCCCTTCAGCAGCACCGCCGCCCCGTACCGCCCCGCGAGCTCCCGCACCGCGGCCAGCCGCCCCGCCTCGACCTCCTCCCGCGCCACCCCCAGCAGCGCCGCCGCCTCCCCCGCGTGCGGGGTCAGCAGGGTCGCCGCCCGGCGTGAACGCACCACCGCCGGGTCCAGCCCGCGCAGCCCGTCCGCGTCGACCAGCACCGGAACGTCCCGGTCCGCCAGGGCCCGTTCGACCTCGGCGGCCCGCCCGGACCCCAGCCCGGGACCGACCACCCAGACCTGCACCCGCCCCGGCCCGACCAGTACCTCCGGGTACCGCGCCAGCACGGCCTGCGCCGCCGGGCCCACGTACCGCACCGCGCCCGCACCGCCCCGCAACGCCCCCGCCACCGCGAGCACGGCCGCGCCCGGGTACTGCTCCGACCCGGCGACGACCCCGACCACGCCCCGCCGGTACTTGTCGCTCGACGCCCCCGGCACCGGGAGCAGCCGTGCCACGTCGGCGTGCTGGAGCGCCTCCAGCTCCGCCCGGGCCGGCAGCTCCAGCCCGATGGGGACGAGCCGCACCGCGCCCGCCCGCGAGGCCCCGGGGTCGATCAGCAGGCCGGGCTTGTACGCGCCGAAGGTGACCGTCACGTCGGCCGACACCGCCGGGCCGGCGACCTCCCCGGTGTCCGCGTCCACCCCGCTCGGCAGGTCCACGGCGACCACGAGCGCCCCCGCCGGGATCCCCTCCGCCAGCGCGGCCGCCGCCGGCCGCAGCCCGCCCCGGCCGCCGATGCCGGTGAGCCCGTCCAGTACGAGGTCCGCCCGCGCGGGCACCGACTCCACGACCCGTCCCCCGGCGGCCCGCAGCGCGGCCAGCCCGCCGGGGTGGAGCCGTGCCGGGTCCATCGGCACCGCCGTCACCGCGGCCCCGCGCCGCGCCAGCCGGGCGCCCGCGTACAGCGCGTCGCCGCCGTTGTCCCCGGGCCCGGCCAGCAGCACGACCCGGGACCCGTAGACCCGGCCCCGGCGCCGCGCCAGCAACTCGGCGCACACGGCGGCCAGTCCGGCCGCCGCCCGGGCCATCAGGGCACCCTCCGGCAGTCGTGCCATCAGCTCGCGCTCGGCGGCCCGTACGGTCTCCACGCTGTAAGCAGTACGCATGGACCCAGCCTGCCCCACCGGGCCCTTCCGGGCCGTCAGCCCTCGGCGATGACCACCGCCGACGCGACGCCGGCGTCGTGGCTGAGCGAGATGTGCCAGGACTTCACCCCGAGTGCCCGCGCCCGGGCCTCGACCGTGCCGGACACCCGCAGCCGGGGCTGTCCGGTGTCCTCGACGTACACCTCGGCGTCGGTCCACAGCAGCCCGCCGGGCGCGCCCAGGGCTTTGGCCAGGGCTTCCTTGGCCGCGAACCGGGCGGCGAGCGAGGCGGTACCGCGCCGCTCGCCGCTCGGCAGCGTCAACTCGGATTCGAGGAAGAGACGCTGCGCCATCTGCGGCGTCCGCTCCAGCGCCGCGCCGAACCGCTCGATCTCGGCAACGTCAATCCCCACACCGACAATCACAACGACAACCCCGCCTACTCCACAGCCACCACTGCACCCAATGGTCGGCGACCTGCTCCGTTCGCTTCGCTCACTCCACGGTCACCGACTTCGCGAGATTACGCGGCTGGTCCACCTCGTTGCCCCGCGCGGTCGCCAGCTCGCACGCGAACACCTGGAGCGGCACCGTCGCCACCAGCGGCTGGAGCAGCGTCGGGGTCGCCGGGATCCGGATCAGATGGTCGGCGTACGGGACCACGGCCTCGTCGCCCTCCTCCGCGATGACGATGGTCCGCGCCCCGCGCGCCCGGATCTCCTGGATGTTCGAGACGATCTTGTCGTGCAGGACCGAGCGCCCGCGCGGCGACGGCACGACGACCACCACCGGCAGGTCCTTCTCGATCAGCGCGATCGGCCCGTGCTTGAGCTCGCCCGCCGCGAAGCCCTCGGCGTGCATGTACGCCAGCTCCTTGAGCTTGAGCGCGCCCTCCAGCGCCACCGGGTACCCGACGTGGCGGCCGAGGAACAGCACGGTGTCCTTGTCGGCGAGGGAGCGCGCCAGGGCCCGTACCGGCTCCATCGTCTCCAGGACGGTGTCCACCGCCGCCGCGATGTCCGACAGCTCCCGGATCACCGCCCGGATCTCGTCGCCCCACTTCGTGCCCCGGACCTGCCCGAGGTACAGCGCGACGAGGTAGCAGGCGACCAGCTGCGTCAGGAACGCCTTCGTGGAGGCGACGGCCACCTCCGGACCGGCGTGCGTGTAGAGCACGGCGTCCGATTCGCGGGGGATGGTCGAGCCGTTCGTATTGCAGACGGCCAGCACCTTGGCGCCCTGCTCGCGCGCGTGCCGCAGCGCCATCAGGGTGTCCATGGTCTCGCCGGACTGCGAGATCGCGATCACCAGGGTCCGCTGGTCGAGGATCGGGTCGCGGTAGCGGAACTCGCTGGCCAGCTCCGTCTCGCACGGGATGCGGGTCCAGTGCTCGATGGCCAGCTTCGCGATCATGCCCGCGTGGTAGGCCGTACCGCAGGCCACGATCACGACCTTGTCGACCTCCCGGAGCACCGAGGCGGGGATGCGCACCTCGTCCAGGGTCAGCAGGCCGCTCGCGTCGATCCTGCCCAGCAGCGTGTCGGCGACGGCCTTCGGCTGCTCGGCGATCTCCTTGAGCATGAAGTAGTCATATCCCCCCTTCTCGGCCGCCGAGGCGTCCCAGTCCACGTGGTACGCCCGCACGGTCGCGGGAGCACCGTCGAAGCCGGTCACCGTGACCCCGTCGCGGCGGAGTTCGACGACCTGGTCCTGCCCCAGCTCGATCGCGGACCGGGTGTGGGCGATGAACGCGGCCACGTCCGAGGCGAGGAAGTTCTCACCCTCTCCAACGCCCACCACCAGGGGGGAGTTCCGGCGCGCGCCGACCACCACGTCCGGCGCGTCGGCGTGCACCGCGACCAGGGTGAACGCGCCCTCCAGCCGCCGGCACACCTGCCGCATCGCCTCCGCGAGGCCGCCTCCCCCCGCGCCCCCGGCCGCCTCGAAGCGCTCGGCCAGCAGGTGCGCCACCACCTCGGTGTCCGTCTCGGACTCCAGCCGGTGCCCGCGCTCGGCGAGTTCGGCGCGCAGCGCGGCGAAGTTCTCGATGATGCCGTTGTGGACGACCGCCACCCGTCCGGAGTTGTCCAGGTGGGGGTGCGCGTTGACGTCGGTGGGCCCGCCGTGGGTCGCCCACCGGGTGTGCCCGAGGCCCGTGGAGCCGGTCGGCAGCGGCCGGCTGACCAGTTCCTTCTCCAGGTTGACGAGTTTCCCGGCCTTCTTGACGTTGGCGAGGGCCCCGTCGGCGAGCACGGCGACCCCGGCCGAGTCGTAGCCGCGGTACTCCAGCCGCTTCAGTCCGGCGATGACCACATCGAGCGCAGACTGCGCCCCTACGTAACCCACAATTCCGCACATAGGCGGCAGCGTACGCCGTGGCCGCCCGTCTGCTCCGTACCCGAACAAGACGAAAACCCCGCCCCGGCGAATCCGCCGGTACGGGGTTGACGATGTTTTCGAATCGGCCGTTCGACGGCCCTCAGCCCAGCTTGCGCAGCTGCGCCTCGACCACCGGGGCCGCGAGCTCCGCCGCACCCGAGGTCCGGCCCGCCACGAAGTTCGCGAGCGTGCCGCCCCTGCGCACGACCATGAGCTCGGTGGCGTAGTGCTGGCCGTCGTGCTCGGCCTCCACCGTGTAGCCGACCGCCTCGTCACCGCCGTGCGCGGCGTGCGGGACGACCCGCGTCACCTTGACGGTCTCCCCGTTCGCCGTCGCGGAGTAGCCGGCCGTGCAGGCCTCGCCCGCGGCCCGCACCCCGGCGAAGTGCCCGCCGGCCGCGTTCCCCGCGTACGAGCCGAGGGTCACCACCGTCACGGTCGAGCTGGCCGCGTCCTGGGCGGCCGCCCGCTTCTGCCCTTCCGTGGCGTCCTGCGGCAGCGGCACCGGTACGGCGACCACCGACGCCTTTGCCCAGCCGGTCCGGCCCGTCGGCAGGAACCCGGTGACCGCGTAGGCCAGCTCCCGGCACTCCGGCCGGTCCACGCTCACCAGGCCGCTGTCCGCCCCCTCGGGGCTGACCCTGTGGTCCACGAGGTCCCCCTGCGCCACGATCAGCCGGGCCGGGGGCTCCTGCCCCTTCCCCTTCGGCTCGTGGTCGGCCGCGTCGGCGGGCAGCTCCGCCGGGACGATCTCCACCACCATGCCCGGCCGGGCGGTCCCGCAGCCGGTGGCCAGCAGGGCCAGCGTCAGACCGGAGACCGCCGAGGCTCCCAGTGCGGCCGCGCGCCGCGCGCGGACGCCTCTCATCCGAGCTTCTTGACCTGCGCCTCCACGACCGCCTTCGGCTGGGCGGCCGCACCCGTCAGGTTCATCGCGTAGAAGGTGGCCAGGGTGTTGCCCTTGCGCACGACCACGAACTGCATCGTGGCCTTGTCGCCGTCCTTCAGGTCCATCACGGTGTTGTAGGCCAGGGCCTCGTCACCGGCGGTGACCGCGGCGGAGGGGGCGACCTTCTCGATCTTGGTGGTCTCGGCGTCCTGGGTGACCGTGTAGCCGGCCGCGCATGCCGTGCTCGCGGTCTTCAGCGCGCCGAAGGCCTCCTCGGCACCCTTGCCGTCGTACGAGGCGAGGCCGACCGAGGTCCGGGTGACGGCCAGGCCGCCCTTCAGCGCGTCGAGCTTGTCGTCCAGGGCGGCACCCTCGGCCGGCTTCTTCGGCTTCTCGGTGGCGGCGATCGTCGCGGTGCCGGCCGGCTTGCCGAGCGGCACGAGGGTCTGGAGCTGGACCAGCGGCTTGCACTCGGCCTTGTCGGCGTTGGCGTTCGCCCCGGCCGCGGCCTTCGCCGCCGCGTCCGCCTCGACCTTGTGCTCGGGCAGGTCGGCCTGGGCGAGCAGCAGCGGAGCCAGCTCGGCGGCCGACTTCCCCTTGGCCCCGGCCGCCGCGGGGGCGGACTGCTGCGGACTCGCCTTGGCGTCGTCCTTCTTGCCGGAGTCGCCGGAGTCGGAGCCGCAGGCGGTGGCCAGCAGGCTCAGGGACACGGCCGAAGCGGTCAGGACGGCACGGCGGACGAAGGCGGTACGCACGAAGAATCTCCCCCAGGAACAAGAACACCGTCAGGACGCAGGTCGGCGCCACGGCGACGAACAATGTACGGCGTTCAATCGATCACGCGAACGGGTTTCCGAGTGATCCGGTCGAATCGTGATGCGCACGAGACCGGCTGGGCCTCCGATCGAGATGTACTCGTGTTCCACCCGCCGCGACCCCGCCCGGCCGCCGCCACCCCCCTGTTCTCCCGGCAGCCACCCCGCCACGTGACCGACCCCACCACCCACGAGAGCCCCTCAGCCCCGACAATGGCGGTGTGATCACCTCGCCGACGCGTTGCACGCCGGACCGCGCAACGGAGCGCCCGGGTCCCCGCCGGGCCCAGGACCCGTCTCCGTACGTCGACCTCACCAGGGCCGAGTGGAGCGCCCTGCGCGAGCGGACACCGCTGCCCCTGACCGCGGAGGAGGTGGAGCGGCTGCGGGGCCTGGGCGACGTCATCGACCTCGACGAGGTGCGGGACGTCTACCTGCCGCTCTCCCGCCTGCTGAACCTGTACGTCGGCGCCACCAGCAACCTCCGCGGCACCCTGAACACCTTCCTCGGCGACGCCGGCAACGGCCACGGCGCCCAGCAGGGCACCCCCTTCGTCATAGGCGTCGCCGGCTCCGTCGCCGTCGGCAAGTCCACCGTGGCCCGTCTGCTCCAGGCGCTCCTGGCCCGCTGGCCCGAGCACCCCCGCGTCGAGCTGGTCACCACGGACGGCTTCCTGTACCCGATGAAGGAGCTCCAGCGCCGCGGCCTGACCTCCCGCAAGGGCTTCCCCGAGTCCTACGACCGCCGGGCGCTGACCCGCTTCGTCGCCGACATCAAGGCGGGCAAGGACGAGGTCAAGGCCCCGGTCTACTCGCACCTGATCTACGACATCGTGCCGGGCGAGCAGCTCGTCGTACGCCGCCCGGACATCCTCATCGTCGAGGGGCTCAACGTCCTGCAGCCCGCGCTGCCCGGCAAGGACGGCCGTACCCGCGTCGGCCTCGCCGACTACTTCGACTTCAGCGTCTACGTGGACGCGCGCCCCGAGGACATCGAGCGCTGGTACCTCAACCGGTTCCGGAAGCTGCGCGAGACCGCGTTCCAGAATCCTTTCTCCTACTTCCGCAAGTACACCCAGGTCTCCGAGGAGGAGGCCATGGAGTACGCGCAGACGATGTGGCGGACCATCAACAAGCCCAACCTGCTGGAGAACGTGGCCCCCACCCGCGGCCGCGCCACCCTCGTCGTGCGCAAGGGACCCGACCACAAGGTGCAGAAGCTGAGCCTGCGCAAGCTGTAGTGGCTATGGTGCGGCCATGCTGCACCTGAGGATGATCGCCCCGCACCACCTCACCGACCGGGTGGTGGAGCTGATCGAGCACACCGTCGGCACCACCCATCTGGTCGTACTGGAGGGCGCCGCCCGCGATCCCGAGGGCGACCTGGTGCTGTGCGACGTGGCGCGCGAGTCGGCCGACGAGCTGCTCCAGGAGATGCGCTCCCTCGGCCTCGACCGGACCGGGTCCATCGCGGTCGAGAACATCGACCTCTCCATCTCCACGCGTGCCGACGAGGCGGAGGAGGAGGCCCCGGGCGAGGCGGCGGACGCGGTGATCTGGGAGCAGCTCGCCGAGTCCACCCACGAGGAGTCGACCCTCACGATCACCTACAGCGCCTTCATGATCGTCGCCACGATGATCGCGGCCTGCGGTGTGGTGCTCGACAACGCGATCCTGATCGTCGGCGCGATGGCCGTCGGCCCCGAGTTCGGGCCGCTCGCCGGGATCTGCACCGGTCTGGTGCAGCGCGCCCCGAAGGCGGCGTGGCGCTCGCTGATCGCCCTTCTGGTCGGCTTCGCCGCCGCGATCGTCGCGACGACCGTGTTCAGCCTGGCCATGGACGCGCTCGGGCTGTTCCACCCGGGGATGCTCGACAGGCCGCGGCCCAACACCAGCTTCATCTGGCAGCCCGACCCGTTCTCCTTCGTCGTGGCGGTGCTCGCCGGCGTGGCCGGGATGCTGTCGCTGACGTCGGCGAAGTCGGGGGCGCTGGTGGGGGTGGCGATCTCGGTGACCACGGTCCCGGCCGGCGCGAACGCGGCCGTGGCGCTCGGCTACGGGGAGTTCGGCCAGATGTGGGGCTCGGCGGAGCAGCTGCTGCTGAACCTGCTCGGCATCATCGTCTCCGGCTCGCTGACCCTGATCGGCTGGAAACTGCTGTGGCGCACCCAGCACGGGCGGATGATCCGCCCGCCGGGTGCGCCACGGAACAGCGCGGGGTGAGGACCTAGCCGAGCGCGGACTTCACCGCGTCCGCGAGCCGCCCGGCGACCGTGCGGGCCTGCTCGATGTCGGCCGCCTCCACCATCACGCGTACGAGGGGCTCGGTGCCGGACGGGCGCAGCAGCACCCGGCCGGTGGAGCCCAGCTCGCGCTCGGCGTCGGCGACGGCCGCGGCCAGCTCGCCCGAGGTGGCGACACGGGACTTGTCGACGTCCGGGACGTTGATCAGGATCTGCGGCAGCCGCTGCATGACCCCGGCCAGGTCGGCCAGCGTGCGCCCGGTGGCCACGACGCGCGCCGCCAGCATCAGGCCGGTCAGGGTGCCGTCGCCGGTCGTCGCGTGGTCGAGGATGATCACGTGGCCGGACTGCTCGCCGCCCAGGGCGTAGCCGTGCTCCTTCATGGACTCCAGCACGTACCGGTCGCCGACGCCGGTCTGCACGACCTGGATGCCCTCGGCCTCCATGGCGAGCTTGAAGCCCAGGTTGGACATGACCGTGCCGACCACGGTGTTCCCGCGCAGCTGACCGGCCTCGCGCATGGCCAGCGCCAGGACGGCGAGGATCTGGTCGCCGTCGACCTCGGTGCCGGTGCCGTCCACCGCCAGGCAGCGGTCCGCGTCACCGTCGTGGGCGATGCCGAAGTCGGCGCCGTGCTCGACCACGGCCTGCTTCAGCAGCCCCAGGTGGGTGGAGCCACAGCCGTCGTTGATGTTCAGGCCGTCGGGCTCGGCGCCGATCGTGACGACCTCCGCGCCGGCCCGGGTGAAGGCCTCGGGCGAGACGTACGCGGCCGCGCCGTGGGCCTCGTCCAGGACGACCTTCAGGCCGTCGAGGCGGTTGGGGAGGACCCCGATGAGGTGGGCGACGTACTTGTCGAAGCCCTCGTCGTAGTCGGATACGCGGCCGACGCCGCCGCCGGTGGGGCGCTGCCAGGGCGCACCCGTGCGGTGCTCCTCGTACACGGACTCGATGCGGTCCTCCAGCTCGTCGGCGAGCTTGTGGCCGCCGCGCGCGAAGAACTTGATGCCGTTGTCCGGCATGGCGTTGTGGCTCGCGGAGAGCATGACGCCGAGGTCGGCACCCAGCGCACCGGTGAGATACGCCACCGCCGGGGTGGGCAGCACACCGACGCGCAGGACGTCCACGCCGGCGCTGGCGAGGCCTGCGACCACTGCGGCCTCCAGGAACTCGCCCGACGCGCGGGGGTCGCGGCCGACGACGGCCGTGGGCCGGTGGCCCTCGAAGGTGCCCGCCTCGGCCAGTACATGTGCGGCCGCCACGGAGAGGCCGAGCGCGAGCTCAGCCGTCAGATCCGCGTTGGCGACGCCTCGTACACCGTCCGTCCCGAAGAGTCGTCCCACTGTTGTCCTCCCGAGTTCAAGCTTCGCTTGGTGACCGCTAGTGACAGTTGTTTGCCGCTTTTGGCGGTAAACGAACCGCCCCGACAGCACAGAGAGTGCTGCCGGGGCGGTTTCGTTGCTGAACAGCAGGCGAAGATTAACGCTTGCTGTACTGCGGAGCCTTACGGGCCTTCTTGAGACCGGCCTTCTTGCGCTCGACCGCACGGTCGTCGCGGGAGAGGAAGCCGGCCTTCTTCAGCGCCGGGCGGTTGTTGTCCACGTCCGCCTCGTTCAGCGCGCGGGCCACGCCGAGGCGCAGGGCGCCGGCCTGACCGGAGACGCCGCCACCCGAGATGCGGGCGATGACGTCGTAGCGGCCGTCAAGCTCGAGGAGCTTGAAGGGCTCGTTGACTTCCTGCTGGTGCACCTTGTTGGGGAAGTAGTCCTCAAGGGTGCGACCGTTGATCTTCCACTTGCCGGTGCCCGGAACGATCCGGACGCGGGCGATGGCGTTCTTGCGACGGCCCAGGCCGGCGGCCGGCTGGGGGTCACCGAAGCGACCGGCAAGGGACTCGGAGGTGTAGTCGCCCTCGACGACGACGTCCGACTCGGTGGTGTACTCCTCGACGCCCTCGAACTCGTCGACGGGGGTCTCGGCGGTGGTCTCGGCCACGATGCTCCTCAGAATTCTCTACGTCTTAGGGGGTGGCCGGAACTACTGCGCGACCTGGGTGATCTCGAACGGCACCGGCTGCTGGGCAGCGTGCGGGTGCTGGTCGCCCGAGTAGACCTTCAGCTTCGAGAGCATCTGACGGCCCAGGGTGTTCTTGGGGAGCATGCCCTTGACGGCCTTCTCGACGGCCTTCTCCGGGTTGTTCGCCAGGAGGTCGTCGTAGCGCACCGAACGCAGACCGCCCGGGAAACCGGAGTGGCGGTACGCCATCTTCTGGGAGGCCTTGTTGCCGGACAGGTGAACCTTGTCGGCGTTGATGATGATGACGAAGTCGCCCATGTCCATGTGGGGGGCGTAAGTCGGCTTGTGCTTGCCCTTCAGGAGGGCAGCGGCCTGGGTCGCCAGACGGCCGAGGACGACGTCCTGGGCGTCGATGACGAGCCACTGGCGCGAGATGTCGCCGGGCTTGGGGCTGTACGTACGCACGCGTATGCCTTCGCTTCTTCAGTGGTGGGTCATCCCATAGGGCGCGAGCCCCGCGGGAAGGGTCCTGACAGGGTCACCACGGACGATCACGACAGCCCTCGTTCACATCAGGGACGCAACCCGTGTGAACCGCTGGTCATCGGTCCGGTGGACCGGCGTAAGGCCCTTTCACGTGAGAATGAGAAAGCCAATACGCATAACAAACCAGCAGGATACCCAAGCAGACCCGTACGGGTCAAAACGCGGTCCGCGATGCCGATTCTGCTGGCGTCGCGGCGCACTCCGGTTCGGTCCTGGGTGGGGACCCCGCAGTTGTTACGGGTCCCAGAGTAACCCGACCGGAGCGCAGCACACGACGCACCAGCAGACCCGCGAGCCCGCACAGGGTCGCCATGTCCTTGAAAGCGCGCCGTTTGCGGGCCAGCTCGTCCGGCCACGGAACCAGCGCCATCTGGGGCGTCAGGGCCAGCCAGAACCAGGGCGAGCGGGGCATCGAGCCCGCCCGCACCCCCGAGGCCAGCAGCAGCGGCAGCACCACCAGCAGGTAGTGGTCGAAGGAGGGCCGCGAGACCAGAAATGCGGCGAGCATCACCATGCAGGCCGTCTCCACGAGCCTCAGCTCACCGCCGTCACCCTCCGGATCCGGCCGGCGCCAGCGCGTCCACGCCGCCCACAGGCCGGCCCCGGCCCCGGCGAAGGCCACCGCCGCCGCCACCGGCTGGGGCACCCCGAGCCGCGGCAGCACCGCGATCGGCGAGGCGTCCCAGGGCAGCGCGTAGGAGTCCTGCCCCTGGAAGAGGAACGGCAGCGTCTTGGTGAAGAACAGCGACGGGCTCGGCATCACCAGCGCCCCCACCAGGGACGCCCCCAGCGGCACCAGCACCGCCACCGCCAGCCCCCGCCACCGCCCGGCCAGCACGAACAGCAGCCCCACCGGCACCAGCATCGGCTTGCAGGCGATCGCCAGCCCCACCACCAGACCGGCCGCCCCCCACCTCCCCCGGTGCGCGAGCAGCAGCGCGCAGGGCAGCGCGGCCGCCGAGACCGCCGTCCAGTTCCCGATCAGCACCAGGTTCGCGTACGGCTTGTAGGCCAGGGCCAGCACCGCGAACCCGCCCACCGCCAGCCGCGAGCACAGCGGCACCGAGAACAGCCTCAGCGCGGCCAGCCAGCCCGCACCCAGCAGCCCGGTCATCCCGGCCGGGAGCAGCCAGCGCAGCACCTCCCGCGGCAGGAGCGCCTCGGGCACCGCCATCAGCACCGCGCTGGGCAGGTACAGGAACCGCTTGTCCTCGTACGGGGAGCCGCCGTCCAGCAGCGTCCGCGCGGCCTTGACCACGAAGGCGTTGTCGGAGCCCCAGTTCGCCCGCAGGCTCGTGGAGACGGCGATGAACAGCAGGATCCCGGCGGAAACCAGCCGCCACGGCCGCGGGGCCGGTCCGAGCAGCCACGCGGTCACCCGGCCCGCCGTGGACGGCTGCCGCCATCGCATGAGCCAGATGCTCGGCCGCAGCCCCACGGCAGTCCCCCTCAGCGCTTGCGCTCGACCCTGCGTTCGTCCCGGACGGGCTCCTGAGGCCCATCCCCACGGTCACCCTCGCACTCCTCGGCCCCAGGGGGCCTCATCGGCTTCGGCCGACTGCGTCGGACTCCGTCCGCCGGGCGCGGAACCCGGTCAGCGCTTGCGCTCGACCCTGCGTTCGTCCCAGACGGGCTCCTGAGTTTCCCTCACGACACCGTCCGAACCGAAGACCAGATAACGGTCGAAGGTCCTGGCGAACCAACGGTCGTGCGTGACGCACAGCACGGTCCCCTCGTACGACTCCAGGCCGTCCTGCAGGGCCTCCGCCGACTCCAGGTCGAGGTTGTCCGTCGGCTCGTCCAGCAGCAGCGCCGTCGTCCCCGCCAGCTCCAGCAGCAGGATCTGGAAACGCGCCTGCTGGCCGCCCGAGAGCTTCTCGAACTTCTGCTCGCCCTGGCGCTCCAGCTCGTAACGGCGCAGCACCGCCATGGCGGGGCCGAGCGGCTTCGCCGCCTCCGTCCACAGGATGTCGACGAGCGTGCGCCCGAACAGCTCCGGGTGGGCGTGCGTCTGCGCGAAATGGCCGGGAAGCACCCGTGCGCCCAGCTTCCAGTCACCGGTGTGCCTGACGTCCTCGCCCGCCAGCAGCCGCAGGAAGTGCGACTTGCCGGAGCCGTTGGAGCCGAGCACCGCGACCCGCTCGCCGTAGAAGACCTCCAGCGAGAACGGCTTCATCAGGCCGGTCAGCTCCAGGTTCTCCACGGTCACCGCGCGCACGCCCGTCCGGCCGCCCTTGAGCCGCATCCGGATCTCCTGCTCGCGCGGCGGCTCCGGCGGCGGGCCGGCCTCCTCGAACTTCTGGAAGCGGGTCTGCATCGCCCGGTACCGCGAGGCCATGTCCGGGCTGCTCGCGGCCTGGTTGCGCAGCCGCAGGACCAGCGCCTTCAGGCGGGCGTGCTCCTCGTCCCAGCGGCGCTTGAGCTCCTCGAAGCGGGCGAAGCGCTCCTTGCGCGCCTCGTGGTACGTGTCGAAGCCCGCGCCGTGCACCCAGACGTCCGTACCCGTCGGGCTCGGCTCCAGGCTGATGATCTTCTCGGCGGCCCGGGACAGCAGCTCCCGGTCGTGCGACACGAAGAGCACCGTCTTGCGGGTGGCCTTCAGCTGCTCCTCCAGCCACCGCTTGCCCGGGACGTCGAGGTAGTTGTCCGGCTCGTCGAGCAGCAGCACCTCGTCCGGCCCGCGCAGCAGCGCCTCCAGCACCAGCCGCTTCTGCTCACCGCCCGACAGCGTCCGCACCTCGCGGTACTGGGCCCGGTCGAACGGGATGTCCAGCGCGGCCGTGGTGCACACGTCCCACAGGGTCTCCGCCTCGTAGCCCTGTACGTCGGCCCAGTCGCTGAGCGCCTGCGCGTACGCCATCTGCGCGGCCTCGTCGTCGACCGTCAGGATCAGGTGCTCGGCGTGGTCCACGGCCTTCGCGGCGTCCCGGATCCGCGGCTGCGCCACCGAGACCAGCAGGTCCCGTACGGTCGTCTCGTCCCGGACCGAGCCCACGAACTGCGACATCACCCCGAGGCCGCCGCTGATGGCGACCCCGCCGCCGTGCGGCTGGAGCTCGCCGGAGATCAGCTTCAGCAGGGTGGTCTTGCCGGCGCCGTTCGCCCCCACCAGGGCCACCACCGACCCCTCCCCCACGCGGAAGGAGACGTCGGGGAGCAGGACCCGCCCGTCGGGAAGGTAGTACTCCAGGTGGCTGGCTTCGAGATGTCCCATGCCGGGCATTCTCCCGGCCCGGCGGCGATCCGCCCAAACGGATTGCGGCGGCCGCCGCTCAGCAGCCCCCGCAGCCGCCGCCGGCCCCCGGCAGGGTCCGCATGTTCCGCGCTTCCTTGCTGCGGGCGGCCAGCAGCCCGTCCGCCGGGTAGCCGACCTCCTCCAGGGTCAGCCCGTGCGGCTTGACCACGTGCACCGAGGAGTCCCGTACGGCGGCGGCCAGCACCTGCCCGGGCCACTCGACCGGCCGGTGCCCGTCGCCGACGTGGAGCAGGGCCCCGACCAGCGAGCGGACCATGTTGTGGCAGAACGCGTCGGCCCGGACCGTCGCCGTGACGATGCCGTCCTCCCCGCGCTCCCAGCTGAGCTGCTGGAGCGTACGGATCGTCGTGGCGCCCTCGCGCTTCTTGCAGTACGCGGCGAAGTCGTGCTCGCCGACCAGCGCGGCGGCGGCCTCGTTCATGGCGTCCACGTCCAGCGGCCACTGGTGCCACAGCACGTGCCCGCGGCGCAGCGGGTCCACGCCCGCCTGGTGGTCGCCGACGCGGTAGGCGTAGCGGCGCCAGATGGCGGAGAACCGCGCGTTGAAGCCCTCCGGGGCCTCGGCGGCCTTCCACACCCGCACGTCGTGCGGCAGCCGGCCCGCGAGGCGGCGCAGCAGCTTGTCGTGGTGCTCGGCCCACACGTCCTCGGCCAGGTCGAACTGCGCGACCTGCCCGCGCGCGTGCACCCCGGCGTCGGTCCGTCCGGCCACGGTCAGCTCGACCGGCTCCTTGAGCCGCATCACGGTCTGCAGGGCGCTCTCCAGCTCGCCCTGGACGGTCCGCAGCGTGCGCTGCTTCGCCCAGCCGGAGAAGTCCTTGCCGTCGTAGCTCAGGTCCAGCCGTACCCGGACGTGCCCGGGCTCCACCTCGTCACTCACGTGACAGATCCTCTCAGAAGCACAGCAATGCAGAACGGGCCCGCCCCCGGAAAGGGGCGGGCCCGTTCAGAGCCGATCAAGCAAGCTCGATCCCGGGACGGGATCAGGCCTCCTTGGTCTCCTCGGCGGCGGGAGCCTCGGCCACGGCCTCGGCGTCCTTCGCGGCGCGCTTGGTGGCGGCCTCGGCCTCACCGGTGGCCTGCTGGGCCACGGTCAGGGCCTCGACCAGCTCGATCACGGCCATCGGGGCGTTGTCGCCACGACGGTTGCCGATCTTGGTGATGCGCGTGTAACCACCGGGGCGGTTCTCGTAGCGCGGGGCGATCTCGGTGAACAGCGTGTGCACGATGCTCTTGTCCGTGATCGTCTGCAGCACCAGGCGACGGTTGTGGATGTCGCCCTTCTTGGCCTTGGTGACCAGACGCTCGGCGTAGGGACGCAGGCGGCGGGCCTTGGCCTCGGTGGTGGTGATGCGGCCGTGCTCGAAGAGCGCCTTCGCGAGGTTCGCGAGGAGGTGCTTCTCGTGCGCGGCGGAGCCGCCCAGGCGGGCACCCTTTGCGGGACGCGGCATTGTTACTCCTTCACATCTGCACCGGCCGTGTCAGGTACCGGTGTCAGTTCCCTCAGGCGGTCGCGAGAGGGTGGGTGCGGGGGGCGTGAGCCCCCCGCAAGCTTTCTCAGTACTGCTCGGTCTCGACGAAACCGGCGTCCGCGTCGTCGTCGGCGCCGAAGGCGTCGGCGGCGGCGGTCGGGTCGAATCCGGGCGGGCTGTCCTTGAGGGCCAGGCCCATGCCGGCCAGCTTCGCCTTGACCTCGTCGATCGACTTCGCACCGAAGTTGCGGATGTCGAGCAGGTCGGCCTCGGAGCGGGCGACGAGCTCACCCACGGAGTGGATGCCCTCGCGCTTGAGGCAGTTGTACGACCGAACGGTGAGCTCCAGCTCCTCGATCGGCAGCGCCAGGTCGGCGGCCAGGGCGGCGTCCGTCGGGGACGGGCCCATGTCGATGCCCTCGGCGTCGATGTTGAGCTCGCGGGCCAGACCGAACAGCTCGACCAGGGTCTTGCCGGCGGACGCCATGGCGTCGCGCGGGCGCATGGCCTGCTTGGTCTCGACGTCGACGATCAGCTTGTCGAAGTCGGTGCGCTGCTCGACTCGGGTCGCCTCGACCTTGTAGGTGACCTTGAGGACCGGGCTGTAGATGGAGTCGATCGGGATGCGGCCGATCTCCTGGCCCAGCTGCTTGTTCTGGACGGCGGAGACGTAGCCGCGACCGCGCTCGACGGTCAGCTCCATCTCCAGCTTGCCCTTGCCGTTGAGTGTGGCGAGGACCAGGTCCGGGTTGTGCACCTCGACACCGGCCGGGGGCGCGATGTCGGCAGCGGTGACCAGGCCGGGACCCTGCTTGCGCAGGTACATCACGACCGGCTCGTCGTGCTCCGAGGAGACGACCAGCTGCTTGATGTTGAGGATGATGTCCGTGACGTCTTCCTTGACGCCCGGCACGGTGGTGAACTCGTGCAGGACGCCGTCCACGCGGATGCTGGTGACAGCGGCACCCGGGATGGAGGACAGGAGGGTACGGCGCAGGGAGTTGCCGAGCGTGTAGCCGAAGCCCGGCTCCAGCGGCTCGATCACGAACCGCGAGCGGTACTCGTCGACGACCTCTTCGGTCAGCGAAGGACGCTGAGCGATAAGCATGTCTGTTCCTTCAGTCGTGGACGCCCACTATTTGACGCCCGACGGGTGCGGCCCGAGGGCCGCGGACTTACAAGGGTACGGGCGGTACGTCCCCCGAAGGGTTCGTACCGCCCGGACACTCAAGAACGCACAAGTGCGTCCGCTGGGTCAGACGCGGCGGCGCGGATCATCCCCGCTGGCGCGGGGTCGAACGCCGCCCCGGATCAGACGCGGCGGCGCTTCGGCGGACGGCAGCCGTTGTGCGGGGTGGGGGTGACGTCCTGGATCGAGCCGACCTCGAGGCCGGTGGCCTGGAGGGAGCGGATCGCGGTCTCGCGGCCGGAGCCCGGACCCTTGACGAAGACGTCGACCTTGCGCATGCCGTGCTCCTGCGCGCGGCGGGCGGCCGACTCGGCGGCCATCTGCGCGGCGAAGGGGGTGGACTTGCGCGAGCCCTTGAAGCCGACGTGGCCGGCGGAGGCCCAGGAGATCACGTTGCCGGACGGGTCCGTGATCGAAACGATGGTGTTGTTGAACGTGCTCTTGATGTGGGCGTGCCCATGAGCGACGTTCTTCTTTTCCTTGCGGCGCACCTTCTTGGCAGCGCCCTGACGACCCTTGGGGGGCATCTCTTACTCCTACGGGAGGTGGTCGGTCCTACAGCGCAAGACCGCTGAACAGGACTACTTCTTGCCCGGCTTCTTCTTACCGGCGATCGCGCGACGCGGGCCCTTGCGGGTACGCGCGTTCGTGCTGGTGCGCTGACCGTGCACCGGCAGGCCACGACGGTGGCGGATGCCCTGGTAGCACTGGATCTCGATCTTGCGACGGATGTCGCCCTGGATCTCGCGGCGGAGGTCACCCTCGGTACGGAGGTTGGCGTCCACGTACTCGCGGATCTTGACGAGGTCCTCTTCGGCCAGGTCACGAACGCGGGTGTTCGGGTTCACGCCGGTGGAGGCGAGGATCTCCTTGGACCGGGTGCGCCCGATACCGAAGACGTAGGTGAGTGCGATCTCCACGCGCTTTTCGCGCGGGATGTCAACACCGGAAACGCGTGCCATTCAATGGCTCCTGTGTGTTCGGGGGTCTTCCGCAAAACCACTCCCGACCGCCGACCACCCTGCTGGGCAGTGGTACGTCCGGGTCCCCGGCCCCCGCCGGAGGTGCCGCCGGCCCTTCTCAGGGCTGGGCGGGTTCTGCGTATGTACGTTTTCTTACGTCGCGCGAAGAACTGCGTAGTGCAGGTCGGTCGGCGTGCGTCAGCCCTGGCGCTGCTTGTGGCGCAGGTTGTCGCAGATGACCATGACCCGACCGTGACGGCGGATCACCTTGCACTTGTCGCAGATCTTCTTGACGCTCGGCTTGACCTTCATGTTGGTGAGGTTCTCCGGGTCAGTGCCACCACCCGCACCGGGACGGATGCCCAGGCAGGAGTGAGGACAAGATCTACTTGTATCGGTAGACGATCCGGCCACGCGTCAGGTCGTACGGAGACAGCTCCACAACGACCCGGTCATCGGGGAGGATGCGGATGTAGTGCATACGCATCTTGCCGCTGATGTGCGCGAGGACCTTGTGACCGTTCTGGAGTTCCACCTTGAACATGGCGTTCGGGAGGGACTCGATCACGGTGCCCTCGATCTCGATGGCACCTTGCTTCTTGGCCACGCTTCGCCTTTCGAATCGGCTACCTTGATCGACCCACAGGCATGGAAATGCACGTGAGCCGACGAGTCAGTCTACGTCAGGGCACCCAGAAAGACGAATCCGGAAAGTTTGCCCACGAGTCTAGATCATTAACCGAGGGCTAGCCCAGCGGGTCGGGGGCCGTCGTGACCCCGTACTCCGCCAGCTTCGCCCTACCGCAGTCCGGGCTGGTCAGGACGATCGGGCCGGCCTCCGTGAGGGCGACCGAGTGCTCCCAGTGCGAGGACCAGGTGCCGTCCGTGGTGATGACCGTCCAGTCGTCCGCCAGGACCTCCGTCTGGGCGGTGCCCAGGGAGACCATCGGCTCGATCGCCAGGCACAGGCCCGGGACCAGCTTGATGCCCTTGCCCCGCTTGCGCGAGACGTAGTTCAGCAGGTGCGGGTCCATGTGCATCTCGGAGCCGATGCCGTGGCCGCCGTAGTCCTCGATGATCCCGAACTTGCCGAGGCTGTGCTCACCGGTCGCCGGCCGCGGCTGGCGCTTGATGTAGCCCTCGATCGCCTTCGAGATGTCCACCAGGCGGTTGCCGAGCTTCATGGCCGCGATGCCGGCCCACATCGACTCCTCGGTGACCCGGGACAACTCGATCAGCTCCGGAGCGTGACCGGTGCCCACGAAGGCCGTGTACGCCGCGTCGCCGTGCCAGCCGTCCACGATCGCGCCGGCGTCGATGGAAATGACGTCGCCGTCCTTCAGGACCGTCTTGTCGTCCGGGATGCCGTGGACGACGACCTCGTTCACCGAGGTGCAGATGGTCGCGGGGAAGCCGCCGTACCCGAGGAAGTTCGACTTCGCCCCGGCGTCGGCGATCACCTTCCGGGCCACCATGTCCAGGTCCCGCGTCGTGGAGCCCGGCACGGCCGCTTCACGGGTCGCCGCGTGGATCGCGGCGACGACCAGCCCTGCCTCCCGCATCTTCGCGATCTGCTCGGGGGTCTTCAGCTGAACCATGGAACTGGGCCTTCCCTCTTTTGCGGCTGAACCGCCGCCGCTTTCGCGGAGGTGGTTGCTCTCCGCCGTGGTACCTCAATTATTGGCTGACGTCACACGCCACCGTGCCACGCAGACGGCCGCGGCGCCCCGAAGGACACCGCGGCCGTACTGTCGGTCACGAACTGGAGCGACTACTTCTTGAGGGCGTCCATCGCCCGCTTGGTGATCTCGTGCACCTCGCCGAGGGCGGAGATGGTCACCAGCAGGCCCTGGGCCTTGTAGTAGTCGATGATCGGCTCGGTCTGCGTGTGGTAGACCTCGAGCCGGTTGCGGACCGTGGACTCGGAGTCGTCGTCGCGCTGGTAGAGCTCGCCCTCGCACTTGTCGCAGACGCCGTCGACCTCCGGCGCCGCGTAGATCACGTGGAAGACGTGCGCGGAGTCCTTGCGGCAGATCCGCCGGCCGGCGATCCGCTTGACGACCTCGTCCTCCTCGACCTCCAGGTCGAGGATGGCGTCGAGCTTCATGCCCGCTTCCTGGAGCATGGCGTCGAGGGCCTCGGCCTGGGCGACGTTGCGCGGGAAGCCGTCGAGCAGGAAACCGCCCTTGGCGTCCGGCTGCTCCATCCGGTCCTTGGCCATGCCGATGGTGATCTCGTCCGGGACGAGCTCACCCGCGTCCATGAACGCCTTGGCACGCCGGCCGAGCTCGGTGTTCTGGCTGATGTTGGCGCGGAAGAGGTCGCCCGTGGAGATGTGCGGGATCGACAGGTTCTTGGCAAGGAACGCGGCCTGCGTTCCCTTGCCCGCACCGGGGGGCCCGACGAGGACGATTCGCATCAGCGGAGGAACCCTTCGTAGTTGCGCTGCTGGAGCTGGCTCTCGATCTGCTTCACGGTTTCCAGACCCACACCCACGATGATGAGGATGCTCGTCCCGCCGAACGGGAAGTTCTGGTTCGCTCCGAAGCCGGCCAACGCCATTGTCGGCACAAGAGCGATCAGACCCAGGTACAGCGACCCCGGCCAGGTGATCCGGTTGAGTACGTAGCTCAGGTACTCGGCGGTAGGCCGGCCGGCGCGGATGCCCGGGATGAACCCACCATACTTCTTCATGTTGTCAGCAACTTCCTCGGGGTTGAACGAGATCGCCACGTAGAAGAACGCGAAGAACACGATCAGGAGGAAGTAGGTCGCGATGTAGTACGGGTGGTCGCCCTTGACGAAGTGCTTCTGGATCCAGGTGGCCCAGCCCGCGGTCGAGCCGCTGAACTGCACGATCAGAGCCGGGATGTACAGCAGCGACGAGGCGAAGATGACCGGGATGACACCGGCCTGGTTCACCTTGAGCGGGATGTAGGTGGACGTACCGCCGTAGGCACGGCGGCCGATCATGCGCTTCGCGTACTGGACGGGGATCCTGCGCTGCGCCTGCTCGACGAAGACCACCAGGGCCACCATCGCCAGACCCACCAGGATGACCACGCCGAACTCCACCCAGCCATCAGCGATCTTGCCCTGGAGCTTGATGGTCCAGAGGGCGCCGACGAAGCCGGCCGCGATCGAGATGAACATCAGGATGGACATGCCGTTGCCGATGCCGCGGTCGGTGATGAGCTCACCGAGCCACATGACGACACAGGTACCGGCGGTCATGGTGACCACCATGGTGATGGTGGTGAAGATCGAGTGGTTCGGGACGATCTCGCGAGCGACCGGGCAGGTCCCGAAGAGGGCGCCGGTACGCGCGGTGGCGACCAGGCCGGTGCCCTGGAGGATCGCGAGCGCGACCGTCAGATAGCGCGTGTACTGAGTGATCTTCGCCGTGCCGGACTGGCCCTCTTTCTTGAGGTTCTCCAGCTTCGGGATGACCACGGTCAGCAGCTGCAGGATGATGCTCGCCGTGATGTACGGCATGATGCCGAGCGCGAAGATCGTGATCTGCAGCAGCGCACCGCCACTGAACATGTTGACGAGACCGAAGAGGCTGTTGCTGCTCCCCATCTGGTCGACACAGATCTGAACGTTCTTGTAGCTCACGCCGGGTACCGGGATGTGGGACCCGAGCCGATACAGCACGATGATGCCGAGCGTGAAGAGCAGCTTCTTGCGCAGGTCGGGCGTCTTGAACGCCCGGGCGAACGCGGTGAGCACGGTGCCTCCTGCGACCCCCGCGCTACTGCGTCAGAGGTGACGGTCTGAGGGATCGACGAATACGTACAAGCAAAGGTGCACGCCACCTTACCGGCGAGTGTGCCCCCCGTGGAACGACCAACCGGGGATGCCCCTTATGTGAGGCATCCCCGGTCGGGTTTCTAGCTATTTGTCACAAGAGTTTCGTCTTAGACGAGCTCGGTGACGGTGCCGCCGGCGGCGGCAATCTTCTCCTTGGCGGAGCCGGAAACGGCGTCAACCGAAACCTGCAGCGCCACGGAGATCTCGCCCTGGCCCAGGACCTTGACGAGGCTGTTCTTGCGAACCGCGCCCTTGGCGACCAGGTCGGCCACCGTGACCTCTCCACCCTCGGGGTAGAGGGCACCGAGCTTGTCCAGGTTGACGACCTGGAACTCGGTGCGGAACGGGTTCTTGAAGCCCTTCAGCTTCGGCAGGCGCATGTGGAGGGGCATCTGCCCACCCTCGAAGCGCTGCGGAACCTGGTAGCGGGCCTTGGTGCCCTTGGTACCACGACCAGCCGTCTTACCCTTCGACGCCTCACCGCGACCCACACGGGTCTTCGCGGTCTTGGCACCGGGGGCGGGACGGAGGTTGTGGGCCTTCAGCGGATTGGTCTCAGCCATTAGTCAACCTCCTCAACCGTCACGAGGTGGCGGACGGTGTGCACCATGCCGCGGAACTCGGGGCGGTCCTCCTTGACGACCACGTCGTTCAGGCGCTTGA
This sequence comes from Streptomyces sp. NPDC033966, assembly GCF_055575955.1. Lineage (NCBI taxonomy): Bacteria > Bacillati > Actinomycetota > Actinomycetes > Kitasatosporales > Streptomycetaceae > Streptomyces > Streptomyces sp. NPDC033966. The sequence goes on from NZ_JBVIRQ010000001.1 coordinate 1,073,977, forward strand.
GCCCGAGCGAACGGAGGGTGTCGCGGTGGTTCTGCTTGCTGCCGATGTACGACTTCGTCTGCGTGATCTTGAGGCGGGCCATCAGACACCCGCCCCAGCGCGCGCACGAAGCAGGGCCGCGGGGGCGACGTCCTCGAGCGGCAGACCACGGCGAGCCGCGATCTCCTCGGGACGCTGCAGGCCCTTCAGGGCCTCCACGGTCGCGTGCACGATGTTGATCGCGTTGTCGGAGCCGAGCGACTTCGACAGGATGTCGTGAACGCCGGCGCACTCCAGAACGGCGCGCACCGGGCCACCGGCGATAACACCGGTACCGGGGGAAGCAGGCTTCAGCAGGACAACGCCGGCCGCCTTCTCGCCCTGGATCGGGTGCGGGATGGTGCCCTGGATGCGGGGAACCTTGAAGAAGTTCTTCTTGGCTTCCTCGACGCCCTTGGCGATGGCCGCGGGAACTTCCTTGGCCTTGCCGTAACCGACACCTACGGTGCCGTCACCGTCACCCACCACGACGAGCGCGGTGAAGCTGAAGCGACGACCACCCTTGACAACCTTGGCGACACGGTTGATCGCGACAACGCGCTCAACGTAAGCGGTCTTCTCGGCGGCAGCGCCACCGTCGCGACCCTTCCGGTCCCGCCGCTCGCCGCCACCGGCACCGCTGCCGCGGCGCTGGGGTCCAGCCATTGGATTACCTCTCTCTGTTACGTCCGTGAGTCCCGGAACCGGGGCTTAGAACTTCAGCCCGGCTTCGCGGGCGGCGTCAGCCAGAGCGGCAATGCGCCCGGCGTATCGGTTGCCACCGCGGTCGAACACGACGGTCTCGACACCCGCGGCCTTGGCACGCTCGGCGACGAGCGCGCCGACGGCCTGGGCCTGAGTGCTCTTGTCGCCTTCGCCACCACGGATCGAAGCGTCCAGGGTCGACGCCGACGCAAGGGTGTGACCCTTGAGGTCGTCGATGACCTGAGCAACGATGTTGCGGTTGGAACGCGTCACGACGAGGCGCGGACGCTCCGCCGTACCCGAGACGTTCTTGCGGATGCGGATGTGGCGGCGAGCCTTGGCAGCGCGCTTGTACGCGTCGCCCTTGGCGATCTTCACACCGTATGCCATGGCTACTTACCAGCCTTTCCGACCTTGCGGCGGATGACCTCGCCGGCGTACTTGACACCCTTGGCCTTGTACGGGTCGGGCTTCCGCAGCTTGCGGATGTTGGCGGCGACCTCGCCGACCTTCTGCTTGTCGATGCCCTCGACCGAGAACTTGGTCGGGGACTCGACCTTGAACGAGATGCCGTCGGGCGCCGTGACCAGGATCGGGTGGCTGTAGCCGAGCTGGAACTCCAGGTCGGAGCCCTTCGCGGCCACGCGGTAACCGACACCGCTGATCTCGAGGGCCTTGGCGTATCCCTGGGTCACGCCGGTGATCATGTTCGCCACCAGCGTGCGGGACAGGCCGTGCAGGGCCTTGTTCTGACGCTCGTCGTTCGGACGGGTGACGTTCAGAACGCCGTCCTCACCCTTGACGATCTCGATCGGCGCGGCGACGGTGTGCGAAAGGAGACCCTTGGGGCCCTTCACCGCAACCGTGCGGCCATCGATGGTGACGTCCACACCGGCGGGAACCTGGATGGGGAGCTTGCCGATTCGCGACATTGCTTTTCCTCCGTTCCCGACTACCAGACGTAGGCGAGGACTTCCCCACCTACGCCCTTCTTGCCTGCCTGCTGTCCGGTCAGGAGACCGTGCGACGTGGAGATGATCGCCACGCCCAGGCCACCGAGGACCTTCGGCAGGTTGGTGGACTTCGCGTACACGCGCAGACCGGGCTTCGAGATCCGCTTGATGCCCGCGATGGAGCGCTCACGGTTCGGCCCGAACTTCAGCTCGAGGACGAGGTTCTTGCCGACCTCGGCGTCCTCGACCTTCCAGCCGGTGATGAAACCCTCCTGCTTGAGGATCTCCGCGATGTGCGACTTGATCTTGCTGTGCGGCATCACGACGGTGTCGTGGTACGCCGAGTTAGCGTTACGCAGACGAGTGAGCATGTCTGCGATCGGGTCAGTCATGGTCATGAAGTGGCCTTCGGCCTCTCTCGCCGGGGTTTCCTGTATGCGCCATCCCTCTCCCCGCTCAGAGGCGGGACGGGTGCGGTGCGGGGACCTACGGCGTAGTAAGTCGTTATGGGCGGCGGACGCCCAACCACACAAGCCTAAGGCATGCGCGGCCGGGCATCCGCCGACCAGATGCTTACCGAGAGTCTCTGGAACTTCCCCAAGTCCTTACGGACTGGAGGGAATTACCAGGAGCTCTTGGTCACGCCCGGCAGCTCGCCACGGTGAGCCATCTCACGAAGGCAGACGCGGCACAGGCCGAACTTGCGGTACACGGAGTGGGGGCGACCGCAGCGCTGGCAGCGGGTGTACGCACGCACACCGAACTTGGGCTTGCGGGCAGCCTTCGCGATGAGAGCCTTCTTCGCCATCTCGCTTACGCCTCCTTGAAGGGGAAGCCGAGGTGACGAAGGAGCGCGCGGCCCTCGTCGTCGTTGGTCGCCGTGGTAACCACGGTGATGTCCATACCCCGGGTACGGTCGATCTTGTCCTGGTCGATCTCGTGGAACATGACCTGCTCCGTGAGACCGAAGGTGTAGTTGCCACGGCCGTCGAACTGCTTCGGCGACAGGCCACGGAAGTCACGGATACGCGGCAGCGCGAGCGACAGCGTACGGTCCAGGAACTCCCACATGCGGTCACCACGGAGGGTGACGTGGCAGCCGATCGGCTGACCCTCGCGCAGCTTGAACTGCGCGATGGACTTGCGGGCCTTCGTGACGGCCGGCTTCTGACCGGTGATCGTCGTCAGGTCGCGGATGGCACCGTCGATCAGCTTCGAGTCACGGGCGGCGTCGCCGACACCCATGTTCACGACGATCTTGACGAGGCCGGGGATCTGCATGACGTTCTCGTAGGAGAACTCCTCACGCAGCTTGCCCGCGATGTCCTCGCGGTACTTCGTCTTCAGACGCGGAGTGGTAGCCATCAGATGTCCTCACCCGTGCGCTTGGCAACGCGGATCTTGTTGCCCTCGTCGTCGAAGCGGAAACCGACGCGGGTGACGACCTTCTTGCCGTCCTTCTCCACTACCAGCTGAACGTTGCTGACGTGGACCGGGGCCTCGGTGATCACGATGCCACCGGCCTGGTTCTGGCCAGCCTTGGTGTGCTTCTTGACCCGGTTGACACCCTCGACCAGGACGCGGTTCTCGCTGGGCATGGCCGCGATGACCTTGCCCTGCTTGCCCTTGTCCTTACCGGTGATGACCTGGACCAGGTCGCCCTTCTTGATCTTCATGCTTACAGCACCTCCGGCGCGAGCGAGATGATCTTCATGAACTTCTTCTCGCGCAGCTCACGGCCCACCGGGCCGAAGATACGGGTGCCGCGAGGGTCGCCGTCGTTCTTCAGAATGACGGCGGCGTTCTCGTCGAAGCGGATGTACGAGCCGTCCTGGCGGCGGCGCTCCTTGACGGTGCGAACGATGACCGCCTTGACGACGTCACCCTTCTTCACGTTGCCACCGGGGATCGCATCCTTGACGGTGGCGACGATGACGTCACCGATGCCCGCGTAGCGGCGACCGGAGCCACCGAGAACACGGATGCAAAGGATCTCCTTGGCACCAGTGTTGTCGGCGACACGCAGTCGCGACTCCTGCTGGATCACGTCTATCTCCTGTTTGTCTGCCGGTTCCCGGCCGGGGCTTCAGCGAAGCCCCGGCCGAGCCTGGCGGAACGAACCTGAAGGGTTACCCCTTCAAGCAATTACTTGGCCTTCTCGAGGATCTCGACGATGCGCCAGCGCTTCGTCGCCGACAGCGGACGCGTCTCCATGATGAGGACGCGGTCGCCGACGCCGGCAGCGTTCTGCTCGTCGTGCGCCTTGAGCTTGTTCGTACGGCGGATGACCTTGCCGTACAGCGCGTGCTTCACACGGTCCTCGACGGCGACGACGACGGTCTTGTCCATCTTGTCGCTGACGACCAGACCCTCACGGGTCTTGCGGAAACCGCGCTCGGTCTTCTCAGTCACGTTGTTCTCGCTCATCAGGCGTTCTCCACCGTCTCGATACCGAGCTCACGCTCGTGCATCAGGGTGTAGATGCGAGCGATGTCCTTACGGACGGACTTGAGCCGGCCGTTGTTCTCCAGCTGGCCGGTGGCCGCCTGGAAACGGAGCTTGAACAGCTCCTCCTTGGCCTCGCGCAGCTTGGCAACGAGCTCCTCGTTGCCGAGCTCGCGGAGCTCGGACGCCTTGGTTCCCGTCGCCATCACGACTCACCTGCCTCGCGCTTGACGATCCGGCACTTCATCGGCAGCTTGTGGGCCGCACGAGTGAGGGCCTCACGCGCAATCTTTTCGTTCGGGTAGGACAGCTCGAACATGACCCGGCCCGGGTGCACGTTCGCGATCCACCACTCGGGGGAACCCTTACCGGAACCCATGCGGGTCTCGGCCGGCTTCTTCGTCAGCGGGCGGTCCGGGTAGATGTTGATCCAGACCTTGCCGCCACGCTTGATGTGGCGGGTCATCGCGATACGAGCCGCCTCGATCTGGCGGTTCGTCACGTAGGCGGGGGTGAGCGCCTGGATGCCGTACTCGCCGAACGAGACCTCAGTACCGCCCTTGGCCATACCGCTGCGCTTCGGGTGGTGCTGCTTGCGGTGCTTGACCCTACGAGGGATCAGCATGTCGGTCAGGCCTCCGTTCCGGTGCTCTCAGCCGGAGCGGCGGCGGGGGCGTCGGCCTTGGGGGCCTCGGCACCAGCAGCCTGCTGCGGCTTGCGGCCACCACGGCCGCCGCGCTCGCCACCACGGCCACCACGGCCGGCGGGACGGTCGCCAGCGCCGGCACCACGGGCCGGGCGGTTACCCGCACGGGCCGCAGCGTTCTCGGCGCGAACCTCGGCGATGTTCTTGACGTCGCCCTTGTAGATCCAGACCTTCACGCCGATACGGCCGAAGGTGGTCTTGGCCTCGAAGAAGCCGTAGTCCACGTTCGCGCGCAGCGTGTGCAGCGGCACACGACCCTCGCGGTAGAACTCGGAGCGGGACATCTCGGCGCCGCCGAGACGGCCGCCACACTGGATCTTGATGCCCTTGGCGCCGGCCTTCATGGTGCCCTGCATGCTCTTGCGCATGGCACGACGGAAGGAGACGCGGGAGGAGAGCTGCTCGGCAACGGCCTGGGCAACGAGCTGAGCGTCGAGCTCGGGGTTCTTGACCTCGAGGATGTTCAGCTGGACCTGCTTGCCCGTGAGCTTCTCGAGGTCACCGCGGATGCGGTCGGCCTCGGCGCCACGGCGGCCGATGACGATGCCGGGACGGGCGGTGTGGATGTCCACACGCACGCGGTCACGGGTGCGCTCGATCTCAACCTTCGAGATGCCGGCGCGCTCCATGCCGGACGTCATCATCCGACGGATGGCGACGTCTTCCTTGACGTAGTCCTTGTACAGCTTGTCGGCGTACCAGCGGGACTTGAAGTCCGTGGTGATGCCGAGTCGGAACCCGTGCGGGTTTACCTTCTGGCCCATTACCGGGAACCTTCCTTGCTGCTGACGACCACGGTGATGTGGCTGGTCCGCTTGCGGATCCGGTAGGCACGGCCCTGGGCACGCGGACGGAACCGCTTCAGGGTCGGGCCCTCGTCCACGTACGCCTCGCTGATGACCAGCGTGGAGGCGTCCGGGTGGTTGTAGTTGTGCGCGGCGTTGGCAATGGCGCTGTCAAGCACCTTGCCGACCGGCACGCTCGCGGCCTGCGGGGCGAAACGCAGGACCGCCTGAGCCTCCGTGGCATCCATGCCACGGATGAGGTCCACCACTCGGCGGGCCTTCATGGGCGTGACGCGGATGTACCGCGCCTGGGCCCTGGCTTCCATGGTTGTCCCTTCGGTGTTAGTCATAGTCGTAACCACCCCGCGATTAGCGGCGCTTCGACTTCCGGTCGTCCTTGACGTGGCCGCGGAAGGTGCGAGTCGGCGAGAACTCGCCGAGCTTGTGGCCGACCATCGACTCGGTGACGAACACCGGGACGTGGGTCTTGCCGTTGTGCACCGCGATCGTGTGACCCAGCATGCTGGGGATGATCATCGAGCGACGGGACCAGGTCTTGATGACGTTCTTGGTGCCGGCTTCGTTCTGGACGTCCACCTTCTTTACGAGGTGGTCGTCGACGAAGGGCCCCTTCTTGAGACTGCGCGGCATCTAAACCCGCTCCTAGCGCTTCTTGTTCGTCTTGCGGCGGCGGACGATGTACTTGCTCGAAGCCTTCTTCGGCGAGCGAGTACGACCCTCCTTCTGACCCCACGGGGAGACCGGGTGGCGACCACCACTGGTCTTGCCCTCACCACCACCGTGCGGGTGGTCAACCGGGTTCATCGCGACACCGCGGACGGTCGGGCGGACGCCCTTCCAGCGCATGCGGCCGGCCTTGCCCCAGTTGATGTTCGACTGCTCGGCGTTGCCGACCTCGCCGACGGTGGCGCGGCAGCGCGCGTCGACGAGACGGATCTCACCGGACGGCATGCGGAGGTGGGCCATCACGCCCTCCTTCGCGAGCAGCTGCACGGAGGCACCAGCGGAGCGGGCGAACTTCGCGCCGCCACCGGGACGGAGCTCGATCGCGTGGATCGTGGTACCGACCGGGATGTTGCGGAGCGCGAGGTTGTTGCCCGGCTTGATGTCGGCCGTGGGGCCGTTCTCGATCCGGTCACCCTGCTGCAGACCGCGCGGCGCGATGATGTAGCGCTTCTCGCCGTCGGCGTAGTGCAGCAGCGCGATGCGCGCGGTGCGGTTGGGGTCGTACTCGATGTGCGCGACCTTGGCCGGCACGCCGTCCTTGTCGTGACGACGGAAGTCGATCACGCGGTAGGCGCGCTTGTGTCCACCACCCTGGTGGCGAACGGTGATCCGGCCGGTGTTGTTACGGCCGCCCTTGCTGTGCAGAGGGCGAACCAGCGACTTCTCCGGCGTGGACCGCGTGATCTCGACAAAGTCGGCGACGCTGGAGCCACGACGGCCCGGGGTCGTCGGCTTGTACTTGCGGATACCCATTTCTCAGTCCTCGTCCGATTCCGGACGACTAGACCTCCGTTAGGAGGCCTGGCCGCCGAAGATGTCGATACGGTTGCCCTCGGCAAGGGTCACGATGGCGCGCTTGGTGTTGGCGCGCTTGCCGAAACCGGTCTTGGTGCGCTTGCGCTTACCCTGACGGTTGATCGTGTTGACCCCGGTGACCTTGACCGAGAAGACCGCCTCGACGGCCTGCTTGATCTGGGTCTTGTTGGCGCCGGGCGCGACGATGAACGTGTACTTGTTCTCGTCCAGCAGCGCGTAGCTCTTCTCCGAGACGACCGGCTTGATCAGCAGGTCGCGCGGGTCGGTGAAGGTCTTGCTGGTAACGGTCGCCTCAGACATCAGGCCTCGTTCCCTTCGGTCTCATCGGCCTTGGGGCCAGACACGAAGGACTCGAGCGCGGCCTGGGTGAAGACCACGTCGTCAGAGACGATCACGTCGTACGTGTTCAGCTGGCCCGGCTCCAGGATGTGAACCTGGGGCAGGTTGCGGGCGGACAGCCACGCCAGCTCGTCAGAGCGCTCGGCGACCAGGAGCAGGTTCTTGCGCTCCGAGATCTTGCCGAACAGCGTCTTGGCGGCCTTCGTGGAGGCGGCACCCTCGACCACGCCGGTGACGACGTGGATGCGGGAGTGACGCGCACGGTCCGAGAGGGCACCGCGGAGGGCGGCGGCCTTCATCTTCTTGGGGGTCCGCTGCGAGTAGTCACGCGGCTGCGGGCCGTGGACGACGCCACCGCCGGCGAACTGCGGAGCGCGGGTCGAACCCTGACGGGCGCGGCCGGTGCCCTTCTGGCGGTAAGGCTTCTTGCCACCACCACGGACTTCGCCACGGGTCTTGGTCTTGTGCGTGCCCTGACGGGCAGCTGCCAGCTGGGCGACGACGACCTGGTGGATCAGCGGAACGCTGGTCTTCGCGTCGAAGATCTCCGCGGGGAGCTCGACGGTACCGGCCTTGTCGCCTGCCGGCGAAAGGATGTCAATGGTGCTCATTACCTCAAGCCCCCTTGGCCGCGGTACGGACCAGGACGAGGCCGCCGTTCGGACCGGGGACCGCGCCCTTGATGAGGAGCAGACCCTTCTCCGCGTCAACCGCGTGGATGGTCAGGTTCTGGGTGGTGACGCGCTCGTTACCCATGCGACCGGCCATGCGCATGCCCTTGAAGACACGCCCAGGGGTGGCGCAGCCACCGATCGAACCGGGGGAGCGGTGCTTGCGCTGCACACCGTGACCGGCGCCGAGGCCCCGGAAGTTGTGCCGCTTCATGACACCGGCGAAGCCCTTGCCCTTGCTGTTGCCCGTGACGTCAACCTTGACGCCGGACTCGAACACCTCGGCAGTGATCTCCTGGCCGAGCGTGTACTCGCTGGCGTCGGAGGTGCGGAGCTCCACCAGGTGGCGGCGGGGGGTCACGTCGGCCTTGGCGAAGTGGCCCTTGAGGGGCTTGTTCACCTTGCGCGGGTCGATCTCGCCGAAGGCGATCTGGACCGACTCGTAGCCGTCGATGTCGTTCGTACGGACCTGGGTTACGACGCAGGGTCCGGCCTTGACGACGGTCACCGGGACGACACGGTTGTTCTCGTCCCAGACCTGGGTCATGCCGAGCTTCTCGCCCAGGACGCCCTTGATCTGCTTTGCCATCTTCTCGACGCCTCTCAGAGCTTGATCTCGATGTCAACGCCGGCCGGAAGGTCCAGGCGCATCAGCGAGTCAACGGTCTTGGGCGTCGGGTCGAGGATGTCGATCAGGCGCTTGTGCGTGCGCATCTCGAAGTGCTCGCGCGAGTCCTTGTACTTGTGCGGCGACTTGATGACGCAGTACACGTTCTTCTCAGTGGGCAGCGGCACCGGGCCTGCGACCGACGCACCAGTGCGGGTCACCGTCTCGACGATCTTCTTCGCCGAGGAGTCGATGACCTCGTGGTCGTAGGCCTTGAGCCGGATGCGGATCTTCTGTCCCGCCATGGCTACTCCGTAGTCCTGTCTCTGTGTGGAAACGCTCTGGCTCCCGGGCGGCTGCGGAACGGGGTTCCGCGGCTTCTCTCCGACCCACGCGGTCGGGCGTGTCGCATACCCTCTACAGAAAATTCCCATACGGAAATTCCCTCGTCCAAGGGGATGCGGTCCTGACCGCGTCTCGGGGGAGAAACACCCACCGGGCGCCTGGTGTGCACCGTGCTGACACTTCCCAGAAGATTCCCGTACGTCCGTCCTCATTGCTGCCCCGAAAGGCAGATTAAGGACGACGAGTACTGTGGGACTCGCTTCCGGTCCTCCCGGCGGGAGGCGCACAGCATCGGCACTCAACCGAGCAACTTGAGTAGTCTGCCATACGAGACACGTACCTGGCCAATCGGGCCGAAGAGAATACCCCGCCGCGCGGACACGTCAAACCGCGCCACACGGCGGGGATCCCTGGTCAGGACCTCGTCACGGTCCCGCACCCCTCGCCCTGAATGTCCCCGCTGCGGTCGTACGGATCCGTGGCCGGCCCGGAGGGCTGAGTTCCGCCCGGCCGGTCCTGCGGGAAGTCCGGGTGCAGGAATCCGCGGGCCGCCTCGCACTGCACGTTCGACCACTCCGCCTTGTAGGTGTGCAGCTGGAGCCGCCCCGCGGTGGCCTGCCAGCGCGACGGGTCCAGCAGCGAGAAGGTGATCTGCCGGCGCACGATCGTCCGCTGCACGCTCCCGTCCGCATTCGTCATCGGGTGCACGAAGGTGTAGTCGGTGACGAGCCGCACCTCCCCCGGGTCCCCCGCCTCCGCGCGCATGCTGCCGCGCACCTTGACCACGTCGCCGGCCGGCTGGACCTCGGCGGGATCGAAGCGGGTGAACAGCATGACGGGGCTGTCCTCGCCGCCGGGCCCCGCCAGGGAGCGCTCCAGACGCTGCGGGACCTCGGGCTGGCGGGGGTCCAGGAGCGCCAGCGCCGCCTCCGGGCGCTCCCCCCGCAGGGTGGCCCGGTCCAGGTTGGCCGCGACCAGGAACTGCTTCGCCTTCGCCAGCGCGTCCGCCACCGCCGCCTCGGACATCCCGCCGATCGCCGTCGCGGCCGGCACCTCGATCCCGGCGGCGCCATCGGCCCACCGGAGGGCCGGCGAGCCGCGGAAGGGCTCCTTCAGGGTCGGGCGGTCCGGGTACACGGCGTCCGGGGCCCCGGTCGGGCGTACGGACTCGCCCGGCAGCGGCGAGCCCGCAGAGGCCGCCTGACGGGCCCCGGTCTTCCCGGTCAGCCGGTCGATCAGCAGTTCCGGCCGTACGACGACCAGCGCCAGGGCCGCGATGCCCACGATCCCCGCGGTGGCCTTCAGGCCCCTCCGGCGCCGCCGCCGGTCCTCCGTCTCCCGCCAGGAGGGCCCCGTCCGCCAGCCCGGCGGCCCGCTCGGCGCGGCACCGCCCCGGCGCCCGAACGGGCCGCGGCGCCCGGCGGTCCGGGCCCGCTCCGCGTCCTCGTGCCGCAGCCGCTCGGTCACCATCCGCGCCCGAGCGGACGGCTCCTTCGGCGCGTCCGCGCCCTCCCGCGCGATCTGCTCGCTGAACCGGGCCCACTCCTCGTCGGACATGCCCGTCCCGTCGGCGTCCTGCCGCCCCATGATCCCCACCCCGAACGTCCGTACGTGCTCCGCGCCGGAGCCTCTCACGGCCCCTCGCCCATCATTACCGGGGGGTACGACAAGGGCCCCTCCCCCACCGCCGGAGCGGTGGGAAAGGGGCCCTCGCGTCAAACATGGTGCCCGCTGGTGCGAGCTACCAGGTCAGAACACGAATTACTTCGTGATCTTGGTGACCTGGCCGGCGCCGACGGTGCGACCACCCTCACGGATGGCGAACTTCAGGCCCTCCTCCATGGCGACCGGCTGGATCAGCGCGACCGTCATGTCGGTGTTGTCGCCCGGCATGACCATCTCGGTGCCCTCGGGGAGGGTCACGACGCCGGTCACGTCCGTGGTACGGAAGTAGAACTGCGGGCGGTAGTTGTTGAAGAACGGGGTGTGACGGCCACCCTCGTCCTTCGACAGGATGTACGCGGCGGCCTCGAACTCGGTGTGCGGCGTGACCGAACCGGGCTTGATGATGACCTGGCCGCGCTCGACGTCCTCGCGCTTGATGCCACGGAGGAGCAGACCGACGTTCTCACCGGCCTGGCCCTCGTCGAGCAGCTTGCGGAACATCTCGATGCCGGTGACCGTGGTGGTGGTCTTCTCCGGCTTGATGCCGATGATGTCGACGGTCTCGTTGACCTTCAGGACACCACGCTCGATGCGGCCGGTGACGACGGTGCCACGACCGGTGATCGTGAAGACGTCCTCGACGGGCATCAGGAACGGCTTGTCGGTGTCACGCGGCGGGGTCGGGATCGCGGCGTCCACGGCGTCCATCAGGCCGAGGAGCTTGTCACCCCACTCCTTGTCACCCTCGAGCGCCTTCAGCGCGGAGACCTGGACGACCGGCAGGTCGTCGCCCGGGAAGTCGTACTCGGAGAGGAGCTCACGGACCTCGAGCTCGACGAGCTCCAGGATCTCCTCGTCGTCCACCATGTCGGCCTTGTTCAGGGCGACGACGATGTACGGAACGCCGACCTGGCGGGCCAGGAGCACGTGCTCCTTGGTCTGCGGCATCGGGCCGTCGGTGGCGGCGACCACGAGGATGGCGCCGTCCATCTGCGCGGCACCGGTGATCATGTTCTTGATGTAGTCCGCGTGACCCGGGCAGTCGACGTGGGCGTAGTGACGCGCCTCGGTCTGGTACTCGACGTGCGCGATGGAGATGGTGATACCGCGCTGGCGCTCCTCAGGAGCCTTGTCGATCTGATCGAAGGCCGAGGCCGCGTTCAGGTCCGGGTACTTGTCGTGCAGCACCTTGGTAATGGCGGCCGTGAGGGTCGTCTTACCGTGGTCAATGTGACCGATGGTGCCGATGTTGACGTGCGGCTTAGTCCGCTCGAACTTCGCCTTCGCCACGGGGGTCCTCCTGAGAGTGGTTCTGTACGCCTTGAATGGTCGGCGCCAGGTGATCTTTGCTGGATAGCCGGCTCCCCGGGGCAACGGGAGGGTTGCTCCTGTTGCCCCAGAGGTTCCGGTGGCAAGCCTAAAGCGTGAACTCGGAAGAGTTACTCGCCCTTGGCCTTCGCGATGATCTCCTCAGCGACGTTCCGGGGAACCTCGGCGTAGGAGTCGAACTGCATCGAGTAGCTGGCGCGACCCGAGGTCTTGCTGCGGAGGTCTCCGACGTAGCCGAACATCTCCGAAAGCGGCACGAGGCCCTTGACGATCTTGGCTCCGTGACGGTCCTCCATGGCCTGGATCTGGCCACGGCGGGAGTTGATGTCACCGATGACGTCGCCCATGGACTCCTCCGGCGTGGTGACCTCGACGGCCATCATCGGCTCGAGGAGCACGGGAGAAGCCTTGCGCGCGGCCTCCTTGAAGGCCTGCGAACCGGCGATCTTGAAGGCGAGCTCGGAGGAGTCGACCTCGTGGTAGCCACCGTCGAGAAGCGTGACGCGGACGCCAGTCATCTCGTAGCCGGCCAGGATGCCGAACTGCATGGCTTCCTGCGCACCGGCGTCGACCGAAGGGATGTACTCCTTCGGCACGCGGCCACCGGTGACCTTGTTGACGAACTCGTACGCCGGACCATCGGCGTCCGTGATCGGCTCGATCGCGATCTGCACCTTGGCGAACTGACCGGTACCACCGGTCTGCTTCTTGTGGGTGTAGTCGTGACGCTCGACGGCCTTGCGGATCGTCTCGCGGTACGCGACCTGCGGCTTGCCGACGTTGGCGACGACCTTGAACTCGCGCTTCATACGGTCGACCAGCACCTCGAGGTGCAGCTCGCCCATACCGCCGAGGATGGTCTGGCCGGTCTCCTCGTCCGAGTGGACGTGGAACGACGGGTCCTCTTCCGCGAGACGCTGGATGGCGACACCCAGCTTCTCCTGGTCGCCCTTCGAGGCGGGCTCGATGGCGACCTGGATGACCGGAGCCGGGAAGTCCATGGACTCCAGGATCACGGGCGCCTTGTCGTCGCACAGCGTCTCACCGGTGGTGGTCTGCTTCAGGCCCATGACGGCGACGATGTCGCCGGCGCCCACCGCGTCGATCTCCTCACGCTTGTTCGCGTGCATGCGGTAGATCTTGCCGATGCGCTCCTTCTTGCCCTTGACGGAGTTCAGCACCGCGGTGCCGGCCTCCAGGCGGCCCGAGTAAACCCGGACGAAGGTGAGCTTACCGAGGTGCGGGTCGCTCATGATCTTGAACGCGAGCGCGGCGAGGGGCTCCTCGTCCGACGGCTTGCGCTTCACGACGACCTCGGCGTCCTTGACGTCGTGGCCCTCGATGGCCTCGATGTCGAGCGGCGACGGGAGGTAGCGCACGACGGCGTCGAGCAGGGGCTGGACGCCCTTGTTCTTGAACGCCGTACCGCAGAACACCGCGGTGATCGTGGGCTCGCCCTTGCCCTTGCCGGAGCCGAGGATGATGCGACGCACAGCGGCGTGCAGCTGCTCCTCGGAGGGCTCTTCGCCCTCGAGGAAGAGCTCCATCATCTCTTCGTCGTTCTCGGCGACCTGCTCGACGAGCTTGCCGCGCCATTCCTCGGCCAGCTCGGTGTGCGAGGCCGGGATGTCGACGACGTCGTACATCTCGCCCTTGGTGGCCTCGGCGGACCACACGAGAGCCTTCATGCGGACGAGGTCGACGACACCCTGGAAGTCGGCCTCGGCACCGATCGGGAGCTGCATGACGATCGGAACCGCACCGAGGCGGTCCTTGATCATGTCGACGCAGCGCATGAACTCGGCGCCGGTACGGTCGAGCTTGTTGACGAAGCAGATGCGCGGGACGCCGTAGCGGTCCGCCTGACGCCAAACGGTCTCGGACTGCGGCTCCACACCGGCGACACCGTCGAACACGGTGACGGCACCGTCGAGGACGCGGAGCGAACGCTCCACCTCGACCGTGAAGTCCACGTGACCCGGGGTGTCGATGATGTTGATGGTGTGGTCGACGTCCTCGAGCGGCCAGTGGCAGGTCGTCGCGGCGGACGTGATGGTGATGCCGCGCTCCTGCTCCTGCTCCATCCAGTCCATCGTGGCAGCGCCGTCGTGGACTTCACCGATCTTGTACGACACACCGGTGTAGAACAGGATGCGCTCGGTGGTGGTCGTCTTGCCCGCGTCGATGTGGGCCATGATGCCGATGTTGCGCACCTTGGCCAGGTCAAGCGAAGTGGTAGCCATATCGGCTCAGTCTTCTCTCGGTCTCGATGTGGGTTGGGACTACCAGCGGTAGTGCGCGAAGGCCTTGTTGGACTCGGCCATCTTGTGCGTGTCCTCGCGCTTCTTGACGGCCGCACCGAGGCCGTTCGAGGCGTCGAGAAGCTCGTTCATCAGGCGCTCGGTCATGGTCTTCTCACGACGGGCGCGGGAGTAACCCACGAGCCAGCGGAGGGCCAGGGTCGACTGGCGACCCGGCTTGACCTCGACGGGGACCTGGTAGGTCGCGCCACCGACACGGCGGGACTTGACCTCGAGGGACGGCTTGACGTTCTCCAGCGCGCGCTTCAGCGTGATGACCGGGTCGTTGCCGGTCTTCTCGCGGAGGCCTTCCATGGCGCCGTAGACGATGCGCTCGGCGGTGGAGCGCTTGCCGTTCAGCAGGATCTTGTTGATGAGCGAGGTCACCAGAGGAGATGCGTAGACCGGGTCGATGATGACCGGGCGCTTCGGGGCGGGGCCCTTACGAGGCATTCTTACTTCTCCTTCTTGGCGCCGTAGCGGCTGCGGGCCTGCTTGCGGTTCTTGACAGCCTGGGTGTCAAGCGCACCGCGGATGATCTTGTAACGAACACCCGGCAGGTCCTTCACACGGCCACCACGCACGAGCACGATCGAGTGCTCCTGCAGGTTGTGTCCCTCACCCGGAATGTAAGCGGTGACCTCGATGCCGGAGGTCAGACGCACACGCGCGACCTTACGGAGCGCCGAGTTCGGCTTCTTCGGGGTGGTCGTGAACACACGCGTGCAGACGCCGCGACGCTGGGGCGAGGCCTCGAGCGCGGGGGTCTTTGTCTTCTCGACCTTGTCCTGCCGGCCCTTACGGACCAGCTGCTGGATCGTAGGCACTACTTCTCCGGTTTCTGTGTGCCGTGTAGTGAAGCTAACCTGGAACTTTGCCGACCCACGCGGTCGGGTGTGTCGGACCCGGCGGACCCCTCCGCAAATGCGGAAAGACGCACGGATCTCGGTGGCCGTTGACTCTCACGTGCGGTTGATGGACACGCACGGGAGCCCAGGCACACCCCAGGCACAAGGTCTGAGCGTACCCACCGCATCCACTCCGGTCAAAACATAAGCCGCCCCGCCACCGCCGCGACGACCGCACAGCTCAGGCGCCGCACGGGCGAACGGCACCTGACCGGGGTGGCCGCGCGGGACGCGCACGGCCGTGGTAAACGGAGGGCGAACTACACTGCCCAGCGAATCCCAGCGAGACAGCCCAAAACGTACGAGCGCCAGGAGCAGGACATTGGGGACGGTCACACCGGAGCCGAAGACGGCGGAGAACCCGCCCCCCGACGGCGGCCGAACCCCCTCGTCACGGCGGCGCGCCGCGCTCTCCCGGCTGTACGGGCCCCTGCTGGCCTTCCTCGTCACCTCGGGCGCCTTCTGCGCCGCATGGGTGGCGCGGGGCACCTTCCCCTTCGGGGACAAGGGCCGCGCCATCAACGACCAGGCCAACCAGTACGTCCCCTTCCACCGCGCCCTGTGGGACCTCGTCCACGGCCAGGCCGCCGGCGACGTGCTGTTCACCTGGCGGGGAGGCTTCGGACAACAGTTCCTGTCCGACTACTACACCTACCTCGGCAATCCGTTCTCCTGGCTGGCCGTGCTGGTCCCGCGCGAGCACGTCGACCTGGCCGTCTTCGTGATCACCCCGGTCACCATGGGCACGGCCGCCGCCGTGATGGCCGTCTACCTCGGCAAGCTGCATCCCGGGCCGTGGTGGCAGCGCGGAGTGCTCGGGGCGACGTACGGGCTGTGCGGGTGGGCGCTGAGCGACGCCTCGTACATCCCCATGTGGCTGTGGGGCCTGGTGGCCCTCCCGCTGCTCGGCATCGCCGTCGAGTGGTGCCTGGAGGGCCGCCGCTGGCCGGGGGTGGCGCTGCTGGTCGCCCTCGCCTGGTTCGGCAACTTCTACACCGCCATGATGGCCACGATGGCGGCCTGCGTACTGCTGGCGATCCGCCTGATCACCCTGGACATGACGGGCGCGCAGCGGCTGCGCGCCCTGTGGCGCGCGGCGACCGCGGCGGCGGTGGGCATCCTCCTGACCCTGCCCCTCCTCCTGCCGTCGTTCCTGTCCAGCGGGGCGGCGCAGCCCACCAGGGCCGGCGCCTTCGACCCCGTCCGGATCGAGATCTTCCTCGCCGGCATGCTCCCGGCCACCCACCTGTGGGGCGGCCGCCCGCGCCTGTACGTGGCCTCGCTCGGCCTGATCCTGGCGGGCAGCTTCCTCCTCAACACCCGCATCGCGGCCCGCACCCGCCTGGTCTGGGCGGCGGCCACCCTCCTGGTCCTGGTCTCGTTCCAGTTCCCCCCGACGCAGTACGCGTGGCACGGCCTGGCGGTGCCGAACGGCAACCCGTACCGCGAGGCGTTCGTGTTCAGCGGGATGGTCGTCATCCTGGCCTGGCTCGCCCTGGCCAACCGCCCCCGCCCCCTCCACCTGGCCCTGGCGGCGGCCCTGCTCCTCCTGGCCGCTTTCGCGCTCCGCCACACCAACGACTTCGGCGGCTGGACCTGGCCCGCCGTCCTCGCCGGCGGCGGGGCCTCCCTGCTGGCCCTGGTCCTGCTCACCCGGGCGGACAAGCGCCGCGCCCTCCTCCCCCTGGCGGCCCTCCTCATGATCGGCGTGGTCTTCGCCGAATCGACGGTCGCTGCGGCCAACGCGGACGCCCGCCGCTCCCGCGAGCGCTGGGCGGCCCCCGTCCCGACCTCGAACCGCTCGATCACCAACCACTTCGACGCGGTCCGGAGCGTGGACGGCTGGCCCGCCTACCGGACGGACTCGGGCGCGCCGCAGACCTCGTACAACGACGCCCTCGCCCTCCGGGCGGAGGGCCCGCAGTACTACAGCAGCTACCTCCCGGAAGTCACGTACCAGGCCCTCGAACCCCTCGGCTACGGCTTCAAGAACGACGGCCGGACCTTCTTCGGCGCCGACAACCCGGTGCTCGACGCGATCTTCTCGATCGGCGCCCGGGTCCGCCCCGGCACCGCCCCCGGCAGCTGGACGGCGACCAAGCAGTCCGCCCCTCCCCTGGTCACGGTCCGCACGGCCCCGTACACCTCCCCCCACCCCGCCGGCTCGGTCTACGCCCACCAGGAGAACGTCCTGGGCGCCACGGTCTACGAGGTCCCGGCCGCCACCCGGACGGGCACCCCCACCACCCAGACGTACGCGGCCCGGTGCACCCCCGGCTCCGAGGCGTACTGGTACTCCCCCGAGCTCTACGGCACCCTCCGCACCCCCACCTCCACCCGCCCCCTGGAGGACCGCATGACCGGCGTCGTCCCGCTGGGCCAGGTCCCCGCCTCGGGCGAGGTCACGGCGACGGTGGAAACCCGCACGGAGAACGCCACCGCCGGCCCGAACCCCATCGGCTGCCTCGACCGCGCCGCCCTGGACACCACGATCGGCACCCTGAAGTCGACGGGCGCCACCTCGGTCCGCGTCGGCGGCCACACCCTCGAAGCCACCCTCCCCCCGAACACCACCGGCACCGCCGTCCTCGCGGTGACCAACGTCCCGGGCTGGCAGTGCTCGGCCCCGATCCGCGACTTCCACGGCCTGCTCTCCCTCCCGGTCACCCCGGGCACGCGCGAGCTCTCCTGCACCTTCACCCCGAAGGGCCTGGCCCCGGGCCTCGCGGCCGCCGCCCTGGCCCTCCTCACCCTGGCCTCGGTCACCACGACGACCCACCTCAGGCGCCGCCGCGGCTAGACCGCCCGGGCCCGGGCTTCACCGCTGACGGAAGGTGTCCACATCCGGTCACGAGCCGGATGCGAGCTGACGTTTTCCCGAGGGTCCCGCGGCGGCGGCAGCAGCAGCCGGCGGGAGATCGGCGGAGGGACGTCCGGCCGGCTGCCGCACGAACGACGCCGACCAGGCCGTGCCGTCGCGGAGCCCGCCGGCCTCACGTGGATGACGTACCGCACCGACCTGCTGCCGGCCTCCCCTGCAGCGGGTCCCTTGGAGATCGACGGCCCCGCCTGGTCCTGCTTCGCCCGCACGCCGCCCGGCGAGGGAACCTGCCTCGGCTTCAAGGTCGTCGCCGCTTCGAAGGAGCAGGTCACGAGCACGGTCCTGATGTGTTTGGCGGACGGGACCTGCGCGGCGTTCACCGGAACGACCGTCTGGGAGGACGGCGACTGGAAGCTGCGCCCGACGCTGTCCGGGGCGTTCACGGAGAACGTCTCGCCGGTGGCCGGCCCCGAAGGGTTCGTCCTCTGGGGGAACGGCCACGTCTCCTGACGTCCCGGGCCAAGGGGCACCGGCGTCTTCCTGACACCCGCCGGCCCGCCGGATCCCCCGTACAACGCCGCAGGGCGGTCACCCTCTCGGGTGACCGCCCTGCGGTCTTGCTCAGGTTCCGACTCAGCCGTTGTACGGGCCGTAGTCGTAGTCCTCCAGCGGGACAGCCTGGCCGGAGCCGGTGCCGAAGGGCGAGTAGTCGATGTCGTCGTAGCCGACGGCCGAGTACATCGCGGCCTTGGCCTCCTCGGTCGGCTCCACCCGGATGTTGCGGTAGCGGGACAGACCCGTACCGGCCGGGATGAGCTTACCGATGATGACGTTCTCCTTGAGGCCGATGAGGCTGTCGGACTTGGCGTTGATCGCCGCGTCCGTCAGGACTCGGGTCGTCTCCTGGAAGGAGGCGGCCGACAGCCAGGATTCCGTCGCCAGCGAGGCCTTGGTGATACCCATCAGCTGCGGACGGCCGGAGGCGGGGTGACCGCCCTCGGTGACCACACGACGGTTCTCGGTCTCGAACTTCGAGCGCTCGACGAGCTCGCCCGGCAGGAGCTCCGCGTCGCCGGACTCGATGATCGTCACGCGGCGCAGCATCTGCCGGATGATGATCTCGATGTGCTTGTCGTGGATCGACACGCCCTGCGAGTTGTAGACCTTCTGGACTTCGCCGACCAGGTGGACCTGGACGGCACGCTGGCCGAGGATGCGCAGCACGTCGTGCGGGTTGGTGGCACCCATGGTGAGCTTCTGGCCCACCTCGACGTGGTCGCCCTCGTGCACGATGACCTTGGCGCGCTTGGAGATCGGGAAGGCCGTCTCCTCGCTGCCGTCGTCGGGCGTGATGACGATCTTCTTCGTCTTCTCGGTCTCCTCGATCCGCACGCGGCCGGCGGCCTCGGAGATCGGGGCGACACCCTTCGGGGTACGGGCCTCGAAGAGCTCGACGACACGCGGCAGACCCTGCGTGATGTCGTCACCGGCCACACCACCGGTGTGGAAGGTACGCATCGTCAGCTGGGTACCGGGCTCACCGATGGACTGGGCGGCGATGATGCCGACCGCCTCGCCGATGTCGACGAGCTTGCCGGTGGCCAGCGAGCGGCCGTAGCAGAAGGCACAGGTGCCGACCGCGGACTCGCAGGTCAGGACCGAGCGGGTCTTGACCTCCTCGACGCCGTTCGCGATGAGGGCGTCGATGAGCACGTCGCCGAGGTCCACGTTCGCCGGCGCGATGACCTTGCCGTCGATGACGACGTCCTCGGCCAGCATGCGGGCGTACACGGAGGTCTCGACGTCGTCCGCCTTGCGGAGGACACCCGCCTCGTCCTTGACACCGATCTTGAGCTTGAGGCCGCGCTCGGTGCCGCAGTCCTCCTCGCGGATGATGACGTCCTGCGAGACGTCCACCAGACGACGGGTGAGGTAACCCGAGTCGGCGGTACGCAGGGCGGTGTCCGCCAGACCCTTACGGGCACCGTGCGTGGAGATGAAGTACTCCAGAACGGTGAGGCCCTCACGGAAGGACGCCTTGATCGGACGCGGGATGGTCTCGTTCTTCGCGTTCGACACCAGACCACGCATACCGGCGATCTGTCGCATCTGCATCATGTTTCCTCGGGCACCCGAGTCAACCATCATGAAGATGGGGTTCGTCTTGGGGAAGTTCGCGTTCATCGCCTCGGCAACCTCGTTGGTCGCCTTGGTCCAGATCGCGATGAGCTCCTGCGTGCGCTCGTCCTTGGTGATCAGACCGCGCTCGTACTGCTTCTGGACCTTCTCGTCCTGTGCCTCGTAGCCCGCGACGATGGCCTTCTTGGCCTCGGGCACGACGACGTCGGAGATGGCCACGGTGACGCCCGAACGGGTCGCCCAGTGGAAGCCGGCCGCCTTCAGGTTGTCGAGCGTCGCCGCCACGATGACCTTGGGGTAGCGCTCCGCCAGGTCGTTGACGATCTCGGAGAGCTGCTTCTTGCCCACCGAGTAGTCGACGAACGGGTAGTCCTCGGGCAGCAGCTCGTTGAAGAGCGCGCGACCCAGGGTGGTCTTCAGACGGAAGCTGTCGCCCGGCTGGAACTCCTGCTCGCCCTCTTCGGCGACCGGCGGCACCCAGCCGCGCGGCGGGATGGTGCCCACCGGGAAGCGGATGTCGACGGACGACTGCAGCGCGAGCTCGCCGGCGTCGAACGCCATGATCGCCTCGGCGGTCGAGCCGAACGCGCGGCCCTCGCCCTTGACGTCACGGAGCTCACCGTCGGTGGTCAGGAAGAACAGACCCAGGACCATGTCCTGCGTCGGCATCGTGACCGGACGGCCGTCGGCCGGCTTGAGGATGTTGTTCGAGGACAGCATCAGGATGCGGGCCTCGGCCTGCGCCTCCGCGGAGAGCGGCAGGTGGACGGCCATCTGGTCACCGTCGAAGTCCGCGTTGAACGCGGTGCAGACGAGCGGGTGGATCTGGATGGCCTTGCCTTCGACCAGCTGGGGCTCGAAGGCCTGGATGCCGAGACGGTGCAGCGTGGGCGCACGGTTCAGCAGCACCGGGTGCTCGGCGATGACCTCTTCGAGCACGTCGTACACGACCGTGCGGCCGCGCTCGACCATGCGCTTCGCGCTCTTGATGTTCTGCGCGTGGTTCAGGTCGACCAGGCGCTTCATCACGAACGGCTTGAAGAGCTCCAGCGCCATGGCCTTGGGCAGACCACACTGGTGCAGCTTCAGCTGCGGACCGACGACGATCACGGAACGCGCGGAGTAGTCCACGCGCTTGCCGAGGAGGTTCTGACGGAATCGACCCTGCTTGCCCTTCAGCATGTCGCTGAGGGACTTCAGCGGACGGTTGCCGGGGCCCGTCACCGGGCGACCACGACGGCCGTTGTCGAAGAGGGCGTCGACCGCCTCCTGGAGCATGCGCTTCTCGTTGTTCACGATGATCTCGGGGGCACCGAGGTCGAGAAGGCGCTTCAGGCGGTTGTTGCGGTTGATCACGCGGCGGTACAGGTCGTTCAGGTCGGAGGTCGCGAAGCGGCCACCGTCCAGCTGCACCATCGGACGCAGGTCCGGCGGGATGACCGGGACGCAGTCCAGGACCATGCCCTTGGGGCTGTTGCTGGTCTGCAGGAACGCGGAGACGACCTTGAGGCGCTTGAGCGCGCGGGTCTTCTTCTGGCCCTTGCCGGTACGGATGATCTCGCGGAGGCGCTCGGCCTCCTCCTCGAGGTCGAAGGACTCCAGGCGCTTCTGCAGAGCAGCCGCACCCATGGAACCGTCGAAGTACGTGCCGAAGCGGTCACGCAGCTCGCGGTAGAGGAGCTCGTCGCCCTCCAGGTCCTGGACCTTGAGGTTCTTGAAGCGGTTCCACACCTCGTCGAGGCGGTCGATCTCGCGCTGGGCGCGGTCACGGAGCTGCTTCATCTCGCGCTCGGCGCCTTCGCGCACCTTGCGGCGCACGTCGGCCTTGGCGCCCTCGGCCTCGAGCTCGCCCAGGTCGCTCTCGAGCTTCTTGGCACGGCCTTCGAGGTCCGCGTCACGGCGGTTCTCGATCTGCTGGCGCTCGACGGAGACGTGGGTCTCCAGCGACGGCAGGTCGCGCTGACGGCGCTCGTCGTCGACGAACGTGATCATGTACGCGGCGAAGTAGATGACCTTTTCGAGGTCCTTCGGCGCGAGGTCCAGCAGGTA
Source organism: Streptomyces sp. NPDC033966 (assembly GCF_055575955.1). Lineage (NCBI taxonomy): Bacteria > Bacillati > Actinomycetota > Actinomycetes > Kitasatosporales > Streptomycetaceae > Streptomyces > Streptomyces sp. NPDC033966. Next base: position 1,096,325 of record NZ_JBVIRQ010000001.1, read on the forward strand.
GCCAAGACGCGACGGGACGCCCTTGAAGTACCAGATGTGGGTGACGGGAGCGGCGAGCTCGATGTGGCCCATGCGCTCACGGCGCACCTTGGCGCGCGTGACCTCGACGCCACAGCGCTCACAGATGATGCCCTTGAAGCGGACACGCTTGTACTTGCCGCAGTAGCACTCCCAGTCCCGGGTAGGACCGAAGATCTTCTCGCAGAAGAGTCCGTCCTTCTCGGGCTTGAGGGTGCGGTAGTTGATGGTCTCCGGCTTCTTGACCTCGCCGTGTGACCAGGTTCGGATGTCGTCCGCGGTGGCAAGGCCGATCCGCAGCTCGTCGAAGAAGTTGACGTCGAGCACTGTGCGTCAATCCCTCTTTCGGGGTCGAGTCTCAATCATGGTCTGAACGGTCCCGGGGGCGACGGGGGCTCCGTGAGGAGCCCCCGTCAGGCCCGTCAGACCTCTTCGACGCTGCTCGGCTCGCGCCGGGACAGGTCGATACCGAGCTCCTCCGCCGCGCGGAAGACGTCCTCGTCGGTGTCGCGCATCTCGATGGACATGCCGTCCGAGGACAGCACCTCCACGTTGAGGCAGAGCGACTGCATTTCCTTGATGAGCACCTTGAAGGACTCGGGAATGCCCGGCTCGGGGATGTTCTCGCCCTTGACGATGGCCTCGTAGACCTTCACGCGGCCGGTCACGTCGTCGGACTTGATCGTCAGGAGTTCCTGGAGGGCGTACGCGGCGCCGTACGCCTCGAGCGCCCACACCTCCATCTCACCGAATCGCTGACCACCGAACTGCGCCTTACCACCCAGCGGCTGCTGCGTGATCATCGAGTACGGACCGGTCGAACGGGCGTGGAGCTTGTCGTCGACCAGGTGGTGCAGCTTGAGGATGTACATGTACCCGACCGAGATCGGGTCCGGGAACGGCTCGCCGGAGCGGCCGTCGAACAGGCGCGCCTTACCGGTCGGGAGCACCATGCGCTCGCCGTCGCGGTTCGGGATGGTGTGCTGGAGCAGGCCGGCCAGCTCGTCCTCACGCGCACCGTCGAAGACGGGGGTGGCGACGTTGGTGCCGGGGGCGACCTGGTCGGCGCCGATCGCCTGGAGGCGCTGCGCCCACTCCTCCGCGAGGCCGGAGACGTCCCAGCCGCGGCTGGCGAGCCAGCCGAGGTGGATCTCCAGGACCTGTCCCGGGTTCATTCGGGACGGGACACCCAGCGGGTTGAGGATGATGTCGACCGGGGTGCCGTCCTCGAGGAAGGGCATGTCCTCGATCGGAAGGATCTTGGAGATGACACCCTTGTTGCCGTGGCGGCCGGCGAGCTTGTCACCGTCGGTGATCTTGCGCTTCTGGGCGACGTAGACGCGGACCAGCTGGTTCACGCCCGGAGGAAGCTCGTCGCCCTCCTCGCGGTCGAAGACGCGGACACCGATGACCTTGCCGATCTCACCGTGAGGAACCTTGAGCGAGGTGTCACGCACCTCGCGGGCCTTCTCACCGAAGATCGCGCGGAGCAGGCGCTCCTCGGGGGTCAGCTCGGTCTCACCCTTGGGCGTGACCTTGCCGACGAGGATGTCGCCGGCGACGACGTCCGCACCGATGCGGATGATGCCGCGCTCGTCGAGGTCGGCGAGGACCTCCTCGGAGACGTTCGGGATGTCCCGGGTGATCTCCTCGGGGCCCAGCTTGGTGTCACGGGCGTCGACCTCGTGCTCCTCGATGTGGATCGAGGAGAGGACGTCGTCCTGCACGAGGCGCTGCGACAGGATGATCGCGTCCTCGTAGTTGTGGCCTTCCCACGGCATGAACGCGACGAGCAGGTTCTTGCCGAGGGCCATCTCGCCCTCTTCGGTCGCCGGACCGTCGGCGAGGACCTGGGCCTCGATGATCCGGTCACCCTCGTTGACGATGACCTTCTGGTTGACCGAGGTGCCCTGGTTCGAGCGGGAGAACTTGGCGACGCGGTACGTGGTGTACGTGCCGTCGTCGTTGGCGACGGTGATGTAGTCGGCCGAGACCTCCTGGACGACACCGTCCTTCTCCGCCTTGATCGAGTCGCCGGCGTCGACCGCGCAGCGGTACTCCATGCCGGTGCCGACGAGCGGGGCCTCCGCCTTGATGAGCGGAACGGCCTGGCGCATCATGTTCGCGCCCATGAGGGCACGGTTGGCGTCGTCGTGCTCGAGGAAGGGGATCATCGCGGTGGCGACGGACACCATCTGGCGCGGCGAGACGTCCATGTAGTCCACGTCGGACGGCTCGACGTAGTCGACCTCGCCGCCACGCTTGCGGACCAGGACGCGACCCTCGGTGAAGCGCAGCTCGTCGTCCAGGCGGGCGTTCGCCTGGGCGATGACGAAGCGGTCTTCCTCGTCGGCGGTGACGTAGTCGACCTCGTCGGTGACCTGGCCGTCGACGACCTTGCGGTACGGGGTCTCGATGAAACCGAACGCGTTGACGCGGCCGTAGGACGCGAGCGAGCCGATCAGACCGATGTTCGGGCCTTCGGGGGTCTCGATCGGACACATGCGGCCGTAGTGCGACGGGTGCACGTCACGGACCTCGAAGCCGGCCCGCTCACGGGAGAGACCGCCGGGACCCAGAGCCGAGAGACGACGCTTGTGCGTCAGACCCGACAGCGGGTTGTTCTGGTCCATGAACTGCGACAGCTGGCTGGTGCCGAAGAACTCCTTGATGGAGGCGACGACCGGCCGGATGTTGATCAGGGTCTGCGGCGTGATCGCCTCGACGTCCTGCGTGGTCATGCGCTCGCGCACGACGCGCTCCATACGAGCCAGACCCGTGCGGACCTGGTTCTGGATGAGCTCGCCGACGTTGCGCAGACGACGGTTGCCGAAGTGGTCGATGTCGTCGGTCTCGACGACGATCGAACGGCCCGACTCACCGATGGTCTCGGTCTCGCCCGCGTGGAGCTTGACGAGGTACTTGATCGTCGCGATCACGTCGTCGGTGGTGAGCACACCGGCGTCGAGCGGCTCGTCGGCGCCGAGCTTCTTGTTCACCTTGTAGCGGCCGACCTTCGCGAGGTCGTAGCGCTTCGGGTTGAAGTAGAGGTTCTCGAGCAGCGTCTGAGCGGCCTCGCGGGTCGGCGGCTCGCCCGGGCGCAGCTTGCGGTAGATGTCGAGCAGCGCGTCGTCCTGGCCCTGGGTGTGGTCCTTCTCCAGGGTGGCGCGCATGGACTCGTACTCGCCGAACTCCTCGAGGATCTGCTCGGTGGTCCAGCCGAGAGCCTTCAGGAGGACGGTGACGGACTGCTTGCGCTTGCGGTCGATGCGGACACCGACCATGTCGCGCTTGTCGACCTCCATCTCCAGCCAGGCACCCCGGGACGGGATGATCTTGGCGGAGAAGATGTCCTTGTCGGACGTCTTGTCGATGGAGGAGTCGAAGTAGACACCCGGGGAACGGACGAGCTGCGACACGACGACGCGCTCGGTGCCGTTGATGACGAAGGTGCCCTTGTTGGTCATGAGCGGGAAGTCGCCCATGAAGACCGTCTGAGACTTGATCTCACCGGTCTCGTTGTTCGTGAACTCGGCCGTGACGAAGAGCGGCGCCGCGTACGTGAAGTCGCGCTCCTTGCACTCGTCGACGGAGTTCTTCGCCGGCTCGAACCGGTGGTCGCGGAACGTCAGCGACATCGACCCGGAGAAGTCCTCGATCGGCGAGATCTCCTCGAAGATCTCTTCCAGACCGGACTTGGTGGGGACGTCCTGTCCACTCTCAAGCGCCGACTCGACGCGGGACTTCCAGGCGGCGTTTCCGAGCAGCCAGTCAAAGCTCTCGGTCTGCAGCGCCAGGAGGTTCGGAACCTCGAGGGGCTCCTTGATCTTTGCAAAGGAGATGCGCAGCGGGGCGGTGCTGGCACCGTTGTTCGTATTGGTCGAGGCGTTGCGCGAGGCGGCCAAGAGGGGGTCCTTCCGAGGGCTCGGACTCACTACGCGCGTACCGGTCCCAGCCGACACAGAAGACAAGATGCTTCCAATCCGGCCAAAAGACCAGGTCAGAGGCGGTCAGTCAGATGTGCTCTAGCGTGGGCATGCCCCTGGCGACGGGCAGGGGACAGCTAACAGGCAGCGCAAAGGGTCAGTGTAGCCACTCGGCTCACTGATGTCCAGACCAGGTTTCCGGAAACCGGCAACAGGCCCTTCCCTACCGTTGTTCAAAACCAACACGCTGCGGCTCTCGTACACAGAGCGCGTATCAGTACTGCCCTCTTCGTAGTCGATCCATGCCTCGGATCTCGGATCGAGCTGGCCGACCTCACGACGGGACTGAGAATTGCGCGCCGCTGGCCGTTCGTCAAGGCCCCGTGCTCCGAGCGGATCATCTCCGGACCCTGCTTCGAGGCAACGAAGATCACCCTACTCCCCAACGAGACGAGGGCAAGTCAGGCACTGCGGGTACGCCAAAGGGCGACCACCCTTACGGGTGATCGCCCTTGGCAGAGGCCGTCAGACGGCCTCAGAGGTGTTACTTGACCTCGACGCCCGCACCGGCGGCCTTGAGGGCCTCGGCGGCCTTGTCAGCGGCCTCCTTGTTGACCTTCTCGAGGACCGGCTTCGGGGTGCCGTCGACGAGGTCCTTGGCCTCCTTCAGACCCAGGGAGGTCAGCTCACGCACGACCTTGATGACCTGGATCTTCTTGTCGCCCGCACCGGTGAGGATGACGTCGAACTCGTCCTTCTCCTCCTCGGCCTCGACAACGGCGCCCGGGCCGGCCGGACCGGCGACGGCGACGGCCGCGGCGGCGGTGACGTCGAACTTCTCCTCGAAGGCCTTCACGAACTCGGAGAGCTCGATGAGGGTCATCTCCTCGAACTGGGCGAGGAGGTCGTCCTGAGAGAGCTTCGCCATGATGGGCGATCCTTCCACTAATTCGGCAGGTGCCGGATGTATAGAGAGGCGGGCGTAACGGCCCGCTGCGACCCACGCCCTAGGCGGCGTGGATCAATGCGCGAGCCGAATTACTCGGCACCGCCCTGCTCGGCGAGCTTGACGCGAAGGGCTTCCGCAGTGCGGACGAACTTCGACGGCAGCGCCTGGAAGAGCGAGGCAGCCTGGGACTGCTTGCCCTTGAACGCGCCGGCCAGCTTGCTGAGCAGAACCTCGCGGGACTCGAGGTCCGCAAGCTTCTTGATGTCATCGGCGGAGAGCGCCTTACCATCAAGGACACCCGCCTTGATGATCAGGTTGGGGTTCTCCTTGGCGAAGTCACGCAGGCTCTTCGCCGACTCCACCGGGTCACCGGTGATGAAGGCGACCGCGGTCGGACCAGCGAAGTGCTCGTCCAGCGCGGTGATCCCGGCCTGGTTGGCCGCAATCTTGGTCAGCGTGTTCTTCACCACGGCGTACTGGGCGTTCTCACCAAGGGAGCGACGCAGCGTCTTGAGCTGCGCGACGGTGAGACCCCGGTACTCGGTCAGCACGGCGGCGTTCGAGCTCTGGAACGCGTCCTTGAGCTCGGCTACCGATGCAGCCTTGTTGGGCGTCGGCATGGTGCGTTCGCCTCCTTCCGGGTGATGAGGACCGCTCAGAAGGGGCTGAAAAACGAAACGCCCCGGCGCAGGCGCCAGGGCACGGCTCAACCGGAACGAATTCCGGGAACCTTCCACAGTCACCTGCGCGGGTCGTCCGCACTCAGCGGATCCTTCGGCCACCGCACCCTTGCAGGCACGGCAACGACCAGCGGTCTTTGGCTTCTGGGGAAGACTACGCGAACCATCCGTTGCAGAGCAAATCCGCCCGTACGGCGGATCCGCTCCACGGATTCTGCCTGGTCAGCCCTGCTCGGTGCCGGAGCCCGTGCGAGAGCCCTTCATCATCTCGGCGAGGTCGACGACCTGGTCGGCCGGCGGGGCGGTGACGTCGACCGGCTTGTTGTAGTCGAGGAACTTGATGGTCGTGTCCATCGGGCCCTTGGTGCCCTCGCCGCGCGTGCGGACCTGCTTGGTGTGGCCGGACTCGTCGATCCACATGTCGACGTTGAGGGCCTTGATGCCCTCGCCCTCCAGCTGCTTGACGCTCTTCTCCCGGCGCTCCTTGGCCTCCGGAGTGCCGGTCGTCGCCATGCCGGCGCGCATCTGCTCGGTCGTGACGGTTCCGGAGACGTGCGTGGTCTTCACCCCGTCGACGTTCTCCTCGCCGAGGTTCTTGAGGTCCTTGGCATCCATCAGCTGGTCGGCCCGGTCCCCCGGGTTCTCGCCGGAGCTGTTCGCGCCGCCCTGGGCGCTCTCCATCTTCTTCGCCGTCGCCGGATCGAGGGTCTTCATGTCGAACTTCAGCCACGTGCCCTCGGAGCCCAGGTACATGGCGCCGTCGATCATGCGGATCTCCACGGTGCCGGCGTCGGCGCCCCGCGAGGTGGCCTTCATCGACATCGCCACGGACGGCTTGAGCCGCATGGAGGCCTCGGAGGAGACCTGCTGCCCCGAGACCGTCCCCGTCAGGGTGTAGCGGACGGAGGTGATCTCCTCGGACGTCTTCTTGGCCTTCTCCAGGAACGCGGCCGGCGCCGCGTCCGCGGCGCCCTTGGCGGCCTGCGGGGCGGACGGGGAGCCCTGCGCGGCCGGCGCGGACGGAGCGGGGGCCGCCTTGCCGCCGTCCGCCTTCTTCCCGTCCTCGCACGCCGTCGTGGCCCCGCCCATGAGCAGTACGGCGGCCAAGGCGGCGCCTGCGGTCTTCTTGCGGTACGTGAGCATGGAGTCCCCACCCCTGATGTTGATCGATAACCGTATGACCATACGGGTCGCGCACGGTGAGCGCTCCTGAGATACCGCTCAACGGACGGATGCCGGCCACGGACGCACGGACCGCCGGACGCACGGACCGCCGGACGCACGGAAACGGGCCCCCCGCTCCCGAGGGAGCGAGGGGCCCGTTCAGCCACTCAGGCGAGCCCGTGGGGCTCAACCCGCTCAGACAGCAGCCGGGTCTTCCTCGACGAGGAGGTTCCGGGTGCGGTTGGAGTCCAGCTGGATGCCGGGGCCCATCGTGGTGCTCAGGGCGGCCTTCTTGATGTAGCGGCCCTTGGCGGCGGACGGCTTCAGACGGATGATCTCGTCCAGGGCCGCCGCGTAGTTCTCGACCAGCTGCTCGTCGGTGAAGGAGACCTTGCCGACGATGAAGTGCAGGTTCGAGTGCTTGTCGACGCGGAACTCGATCTTGCCACCCTTGATCTCGGTGACAGCCTTGGCCACGTCCATGGTGACGGTGCCGGTCTTCGGGTTCGGCATGAGACCACGCGGACCGAGCACGCGGCCGAGGCGGCCGACCTTGCCCATGAGGTCCGGGGTCGCCACGACGGCGTCGAACTCGTTCAGGCGGTTGCCCTTGGCGATCTCGTTGATCAGCTCGTCGTCGCCGACGATGTCGGCGCCGGCGGCTTCCGCGGCCGCAGCACGGTCACCGGTCGCGAAGACCAGGACCCGGGCGGTCTTACCGGTGCCGTGCGGGAGGTTCACGGTGCCGCGGACCATCTGGTCGGCCTTGCGCGGGTCGACACCCAGGCGGAAGGCAACCTCGACGGTGGCGTCGAACTTGGTGGTGGAGGTCTCCTTGGCGAGACGGACGGCCTCGAGCGGGGCGTACAGCTTCTCCCGGTCGATCTTGGCGTCCGCAGCGCGGAGAGTCTTGCTGCGCTTCACTTCTGCTCCTGTGTAAGTGCTTCAGGCATGGAGTCGTGGTACGGACCAGCGCTTGGCCCTACCACTGGGGAACTGCGAGGGGCTGGATCAGCCCTCGACCGTGATACCCATCGAACGGGCGGTGCCGGCGATGATCTTCTCGGCGGCGTCGATGTCGTTCGCGTTGAGGTCGGGCATCTTGATCGTGGCGATCTCGCGGACCTGGTCACGCGTGAGCTTCGCGACCTTGGTCTTGTGCGGCTCGCCAGAGCCCTTCTCGATGCCGGCGCTCTTCAGGATGAGGCGCGCGGCCGGCGGCGTCTTGGTGATGAAGGTGAAGGAGCGGTCCTCGTAGACCGTGATCTCCACCGGCACGACCATGCCACGCTGCGACTCGGTCGCGGCGTTGTAGGCCTTGCAGAACTCCATGATGTTGACGCCGTGCTGACCGAGCGCGGGGCCGACCGGCGGAGCCGGGTTGGCCGCACCGGCCTTGATCTGGAGCTTGATAAGCCCCGTGACCTTCTTCTTCTTGGGAGGCATTGCTCTCTCCGGGTCCTAGTGAGAGTTTTCAGCCGTCCGTCCGGTCATCCGGATGGAGGCATACCGCACCACGATAACGGGTATGGGCGCGGGGCTAAAAACCGAGCAGGTCAGACCGCCCTTTACGGGCTGGTCTGACCTGTTTCGGAAGCTTGAATCCGGAAGATCAGTTCTTCTGGATCTGGTCGAAGCTGAGCTCGACCGGGGTCTCGCGGCCGAAGATCTCGACGAGGCCCTTGACCTTCTTCGAGTCCGGGTTGATCTCGTTGATCGTCGCCTGGAGCGTGGCGAACGGGCCGTCGGTGACGGTGACCGAGTCGCCGACCTCGAAGTCCAGGACCTCGATGGTGCGCTTGACGGCGGGCGCGGGCAGGCCGGCCTCTTCCGCGGCCTGCTTGGCGGCCTTCTCCTGCGCCTCGGGGGCGAGCATCTTGACGATCTCGTCGAGGGTCAGCGGGTACGGGTCGTACGCGTTGCCGACGAAGCCGGTGACACCCGGGGTGTTGCGGACGACGCCCCAGGACTCGTTCGTCAGATCCATGCGGACGAGAACGTAACCGGGCAGCTTGTTCTGCCGGACGTTCTTGCGCTCGCCGTTCTTGATCTGGACGATCTCTTCCTCGGGCACCTCGGCCTGGTAGATGAACTCCTCGACGTTCAGCGAGACGGCGCGCTGCTCCAGGTTGGCCTTCACGCGCTTCTCGTAGCCCGCGTAGGTGTGGATCACGTACCACTCGCCGGGCAGCAGGCGCAGCTCGTCGCGCAGGGCCTGGATGGGGTCGACGGGCTCGGCGGGCTCGGCCGGGGCGGCCTCCTCGACGTCCTCGATCTCGACGTCGGCGTCGGCCTCGGTGTCGCCCTCGTCCTCGGCGTCCTCGTCGGCGTCCTCGATCTCGACGTCCTCGTCGACGTCAGCCTCGGCGTCGACCTCGTCCTCGACGTGCAGCGCGGCTTCCTCGGCGGCGATGCCGGCTTCGGCGTCGGCGAGCTCGGCCTCGTCGGGGTCCACAGCGTCCGCCGCCTCGACGATGTCGAGCTGGTCCTCGACGGACTCGACGGAGTCGTGGCTCGCGTTCAGGTTCGGGTCAGACACGGTGGCTGCTTCTTCCTGGATACAAAAAGGTGGTGGAACATGCGAAAAAAGGCGGCACCCATCAAGGCGCCGCCCTCCGCGGGGATCAGCCGAAGACGAACTTGATGGCTTCCTGGAACCCATAGTCAATCACGGTCACCAGACCGATCATGATGACGACGAAGACAATCACCACGGTGGTGTACGTCGTGAGCTGGTTACGGGTGGGCCATACGACCTTGCGGAGCTCCGCGACGATCTGGCGGTAGAACAGCGCGAGGCGCCCGAAGGGGCCCTTCTTTCCGCGCTTGCCGCCCTTGCGGGCCTTCTTCTCGCGAGTGTCGCTGTCGGCGTCAGGCATGTCGATGGAGCCCAGGGCGTCCGTCACGTCTCTCACCTGAATCCGGGTCGTGGCCGTAGCCGCGCCCGGTTGCGCCGCACGGCGTTGCATCGAAGTACGTACCTGCGCACACATCCGAGAAGGAGTGTGGAGCAGGGCCGGAGGGACTCGAACCCCCAACCGCTGGTTTTGGAGACCAGTGCTCTACCAATTGAGCTACGACCCTTTGTTGCGTCCCCCAACCTACCGCATCCGGGCGAGTGCACGGAGTGCTCACGCTCTGGGGCGGCTGTTGAGGACCAACGACAGGTGAGTGTACGTGGTCCGGGCCGTGACGTCGAACAGGAGACATCCGGATCTGCTCCGTCCGGTGACTGAAACGGTGTGCGGGCCTTCTCGGCCGTCTGGGACGATTGGCCCCATGACCTCTGCAACGCCTTCCTCCGAGCGCCGGGTCTCTGCCCGCATCGGCGCCATTTCCGAGTCCGCCACCCTCGCCGTCGACGCCAAGGCCAAGGCCCTCAAGGCCGCCGGGCGCCCGGTGATCGGCTTCGGCGCGGGCGAACCCGACTTCCCGACGCCGGACTACATCGTCGAGGCGGCGGTCGAGGCCTGCCGCGACCCCAAGTTCCACCGCTACACCCCGGCCGGCGGCCTCCCCGAGCTGAAGAAGGCCATCGCCGCCAAGACCCTCCGCGACTCCGGCTACGAGGTCGACGCCTCCCAGGTCCTGGTGACCAACGGCGGCAAGCAGGCCATCTACGAGGCCTTCGCCGCGATCCTCGACCCGGGCGACGAGGTCATCGTCCCCGCCCCGTACTGGACCACCTACCCGGAGTCGATCCGCCTCGCCGGCGGTGTCCCGGTCGAGGTCGTCGCCGACGAGACCACCGGCTACCGCGTCTCCGTCGAGCAGCTGGAGGCCGCGCGCACCGAGCGCACCAAGGTCGTCCTGTTCGTCTCCCCCTCCAACCCGACCGGCGCGGTCTACAGCGAGGACGACGCGAAGGCGATCGGCGAGTGGGCCGCCGAGCACGGCCTGTGGGTCCTCACGGACGAGATCTACGAGCACCTGGTCTACGGCGACGCGAAGTTCACCTCGCTGCCCGTGCTGGTCCCGGCCCTGCGCGACAAGTGCATCGTCGTCAACGGCGTCGCCAAGACGTACGCCATGACCGGCTGGCGCGTGGGCTGGGTCATCGCCCCGCAGGACGTCATCAAGGCCGCGACCAACCTCCAGTCGCACGCCACCTCCAACGTCTCCAACGTGGCCCAGGTCGCCGCGCTGGCCGCCGTCTCGGGCAACCTGGACGCCGTCGCCGAGATGCGCAAGGCCTTCGACCGCCGCCGCCAGACGATGGTGAAGATGCTCAACGAGATCGACGGCGTCTTCTGCCCGACCCCCGAGGGCGCGTTCTACGCGTACCCGTCGGTCAAGGAGCTGCTCGGCAAGGAGATCCGCGGCAAGCGCCCGCAGACCTCCGTCGAGCTCGCCGCGCTGATCCTGGACGAGGCCGAGGTCGCGGTCGTCCCGGGCGAGGCCTTCGGCACCCCGGGCTACCTGCGCCTGTCCTACGCCCTGGGCGACGAGGACCTGGTCGAGGGCGTGTCCCGCATCCAGAAGCTCCTGGCGGAGGCCAAGGCCTAGGCCTCCGGCGGTTCCGCGGTACGGAGCGGCGTCACCCCGGCGGGGGCGGCGCCGCTCCGGCATGTCCGGCCCGTCCCGGCCCCGCTGGCGTCCGGGGCGCCGGGGCGCCGGGGCGCCGGGGCCGCGCGGTGCCCCGGCGTCAGATTCATGTTCGGGCAATGTCCCGTTCAGGTAATCCGCTGCCAATCGGGTGACCGATGCGGCAGGATCACCAGATGGAGCACGTACGCGATCTCACGCTTCTGCCGAAGGCCCACCTCCACCTGCACTTCACGGGCTCGATGCGCCCGTCGACCCTGCTGGAGCTCGCCGACAAGTACGGCGTCCGCCTCCCCGATGCCCTGACCGCCGGGGAGCCGCCCAAGCTGCGGGCCACCGACGAGCGCGGCTGGTTCCGCTTCCAGCGGCTCTACGACGCCGCCCGCAACTGCCTGCGCGAGCCGGAGGACATCCAGCGGCTGGTCCGGGAGGCGGCCGAGGAGGACGTCCGGGACGGCAGCGGCTGGCTGGAGATCCAGGTCGACCCCACCTCCTACGCGCCCCTCCTCGGCGGGATGATCCCGGCCGTCGAGGTCATCCTCGACGCCGTCGACAGCGCCTCGCGCGACACCGGCCTCGGCATGCGGGTCCTGATCGCCGCGAACCGGATGAAGCACCCCCTCGACGCCCGCACCCTGGCCCGCCTCGCCGTCCGCTACGCCGACCGCGGCATCGTCGGCTTCGGGCTCTCCAACGACGAACGCCGCGGCATGGCCCGCGACTTCGACCGCGCCTTCGCCATCGCCCGCGAGGGCGGCCTGCTCGCGGCCCCGCACGGCGGCGAGCTGACCGGCCCCTCCTCCGTCCGCGACTGCCTCGACGACCTGGACGCCTCCCGCATCGGGCACGGCGTACGCGCCGCCGAGGACCCCCGGCTGCTGAAGCGGCTCGCCGACCGGCAGGTCACCTGCGAGGTCTGCCCGGCCTCCAACGTCGCCCTCGGCGTGTACGAGCGGCCCGAGGACGTGCCGCTGCGCACCCTCTTCGAGGCCGGGGTGCCGATGGCGCTGGGCGCGGACGACCCGCTGCTCTTCGGGTCCCGGCTCGCGGCCCAGTACGAGATCGCGCGCCGCCACCACGCCTTCACGGACGCGGAGCTCGCCGAGCTGGCCCGTCAGTCGGTGCGGGGCTCGGCCGCGCCGGAGGAGGTCAAGGCGAAGCTGCTGGACGGGATCGAGCACTGGCTGGCCGGGTGAGCCGCAGGTCGCCCTCGTGGCAGTCGGCCCGTACCCGGTGACCGTCGGGGAAGCCGATCTCCAGGTGGGTGCGCCCCTGCTCGGGCAGCGCGAACTCGGCGACCGATTCGACGGTCTGGCCGAGGTGGCGCAGGAAGGGGTGCTCGCCGAGGTCCTCGCCGACCTCGATCCGGCCCCACTCCCCCAGGTCGTACGGCTCGTGCGGCTCGGCGCACTCGACGATGAGGCACTGGTCGGACCCGGTGGTGATGCGCGTGCACTCGCCGACGCTGTCGATCAGCCAGACGTCGAGGGGCGCCTCGGAGCGCTCGCCTTCGCAGATGTGCCAGGACGCGACGACCCGGCGGATCTCGCGCCCCACCAGCCGTGTGGGGTCCGTACCGGCCCCGTGCAGGGGGCAGTGCATGTCAGAGGTCGACGCCGACCGTCACCGGCTCGTTGACGAGGGTGACGCCGAAGGCCTCGTGGACGCCCGCGACGACCTCCCGGGCGAGGGTCAGCAGGTCCTCGGTGGTGGCCTCGCCCCGGTTGGTGAGGGCGAGGGTGTGCTTGGTGGAGATGCGGGCGGGGCCGCTGCCGTAGCCCTTGGTGAAGCCGGCCTTGTCGATCAGCCAGGCCGCGCTGGTCTTCGTACGGCCCTCGCCGGCCGGGTAGGCGGGCGGGGCGGTGTCGGCGCCGAGGCGGTCCTGGACGCGGGCCAGGAAGGCCGTGTAGGCCTCGTCCGTCAGGATCGGGTTGTGGAAGAAGGAGCCGGCCGACCAGGTGTCGTGGTCGGCGGGGTCCAGGACCATTCCCTTGCCGGCGCGCAGGCGCAGTACGGTCTCGCGGGCGAGGGCGGCCGGGACGCGGTCGCCGGCCTCGACGCCGAGGGCGCGGGCCGTCTCGGGGTACTTGATCGGGGCGGAGAGGCCGCCCGCGTCCTCCAGGGCGAAGCGCACGCGCAGGACGACGTAGCGGTCGGGCTGGTCCTTGAAGGTGCTGTTGCGGTACCGGAAGGCGCACTCGGCGGCGGTCAGGGTGACCGTCTCGCCGGTGGTGCGGTCGTAGGCGACGACCTCGGTGATGGTGTCGCAGACTTCCTGGCCGTACGCGCCCACGTTCTGGATCGGGGTGGCGCCGGCCGAGCCGGGGATTCCGGCGAGGCACTCGATGCCGGCGAGACCGGCTTCGACGGTGCGGGCGACGGCGTCGGACCAGTTCTCGCCGGCGGCGAGCTCCAGCGTGGTGCCGTCCAGGCCGAAGCCGGTGGTGGCGATGCGCAGGGCGGTTCCGGCGAAGCCCTGGTCTCCGATGACCAGGTTGCTGCCGCCGCCGATGACCAGGAGCGGCGTGCCGCTCTCGTCCGCGGCGCGCACGGTTTCGACCACTTCGGCGTCGGTGGTCGCGGTGACCAGTCGGGCCGCGGGGCCGCCGAGGCGGAAGGTGGTCAGCGGGGCGAGGGGGGCGTCGTGGAGTTCCTGCACGTGGACAAGAGTACGGTCCGTCCCCCTCGCATCCCGGCGGGGCACTCAGTAGCCCTGCTTCCGCTCCGCCAGCCGGCGCTCGGCCTCGGCCCAGGTGATGGGGAGTTCCGAGGCCGGGACGGTCCAGAAGGTGAAGGCGGATTCCTTCATGTACGCGCTGGCGGCGCGGGAGCTGGAGCGGTGCGGCTCGCTGCGGGCGAAGCGGTAGAGCGCCTCCCGGTCCTCCCAGGCGGAGAGGGTGAGGAAGGTCCGGCCCAGGACGCGGGCCCGGAGGGCCGCGCCGTGGGCGCCGGGGGCCTTGCGGATCTGTCCGATGATGCCGGGCGCCTTGAGGAAGAACCTGACGGCGCCGACGAGGGTGGCGGTCTCGAAGCGGGAGGCCATGACGTAGACCTCGGCCCCGGGGGCGGCCTGGGTGGGCGTGAGCCAGGGGATGTCGGGCATGACGGGGTCTCCTTCGTACGGATCAGGCGCACGGCAAGGGGGTTCGAGCCCTTTCGGACCGCACCGATCGTAATGGGCTCATCTTCTCTGCGGGTAGTACATTTCACTCCTCGATCAGCCGACGCGGACGGGCGTGGGGGCGGGGGCCGCGGCCGGAGCCGGGGCCGGGGCTTCTTCGGCCGGAGCCTGCGCCTGGGAAGCGGCGATCTCTGCCTTGCCGGGGAGCAGCAGGGCGAGGGCGGAGGCCACGGCCAGGACGGCTGCGCCGATCCACAGGGCGGGGACGGTGCCGTCGGTGAAGGACTGCGGGGTCTCGTAGCCGCCCTGGGCGGAGAAGACGGAGGCCAGGACCGCGACGCCGAGGGCGCCGCCGACCTCGCGCAGGGCGTTGTTGGCGCCGGAGGCCTTGCCCTGGTCGGCGGTGGTCACCGTGGACATGAGCAGGTTGCCGGCGGGGGCGAAGAACAGGGACATGCCGATCCCGCTCAGGACGAGCGCCGGGAGCTGGGCGGCGTACGAGAGGTCCGTGCTCAGGATCATGGCGAACCAGCCGAGGCCGATGGCCTGGAGGGCCAGGCCGGCGACGACGACGGGGCGGCCGCCGATGCGGTCGGACAGCACTCCGCCGATCGGGGCGACGATGACCGCCATCCCGGTCCAGGGGAGCATGCGCAGGCCGGCCTCGGCGGGCGAGTAGCCGACGACGCCCTGCAGGAACTGGCTGAGCAGGAAGATCGACCCGAACATGCCGAGGTACATCATCAGGCTGGCGATGTTGATCCCGAAGAAGCCCCGGTCGCGGAAGAGCCGCATGGGCAGCATGGCGTTGGCGCTCCGGAAGCCGTGGCCCACGAAGCCCGCGATGAGGACGCCGCCCGCGATGAGGGAGGTCAGGACGGTGGCGTTGCTCCAGCCGTGGATGTTGGCGTTGACCAGGCCGTAGACGACGCCGAAGAGGCCGCCGCTGATCAGGAGGGTGCCGGGGATGTCGAGGCGGGCGTTCGGGGCGGTGGACTCGGAGAGGCGCAGGCGGGAGAGCGGGATCACGGCGAGGCCGATGGGCACGTTGAGCCAGAAGATCCACTGCCAGGAGATGTGCTCGGTGATGCTGCCTCCGACCAGGGGGCCGGTGGCGACGGCCAGTCCGCTGACGGCTCCGTAGATCCCGAGGGCCACGCCCCGCCGGGCTGCGGGAACGGCGGCGGTGAGCAGGGTGAGGCTGAGCGGCATCATGATCGCCGCGCCCACTCCCTGCACGGCGCGGGCGGCGATGAGCTGGTCGATCCCGGACGACATGGCGCCCGCGGCGGAGGCGCCGGTGAAGACGACGAGGCCGGCGATGAAGAGGCGGCGCCGGCCGAAGCGGTCACCGAGGGCGGAGCCGAACATCAGCAGGACGGCGAAGGTGAGCGTGTAGGCGTTCACCGTCCACTCCAGGTCCTCCAGTCCGCCGCCGAGGTCGGCACGGATGGCGGGGAGGGCAGTGGTGACGACGAGGTTGTCGAGAGCGGCCATGAAGCTGGCCGCGCCCGTGAGCACTAGGGCCCAGATCGCAGGCCTGCTGAGCTTCGTCTCGGCTGGCTGGTTCACGGGTTCCCCCCTGGGAGGTTGTTAGTTATTGCTGACTAACTTTCGCGGGCAAAAAAACACGGCCGAGCCGTCAGGGGCAGGGGCTAGCACTCGGGACTCGCCGAGGGGAACCCCTCCCACACGCGGTGGCCGGGCGGGAAGCCCATCGCGGTGAGGGTGTTGATGAGCATCCCGTAGGCCATGAAGGTGGTGGCCTCGTTGGCGTCCCCGCCGAGCGGCGCCATCACGGTGTCCCAGAGCTCGAGCCAGCCGGCACGGACCAGCTCGCCGAACTCCAGGTCGCCGGCGGCCTCGGCGGAGGCGACGGTGACGTACATCTGCAGCTGCATCTGGACGACCTGCGGGTCGTCGGCGATGTGCCGGTTGTAGGCGGCGGACATGGCGTGCAGGGCGTCCTCGCCCACGAGCCCGTCGGCCGCCTGGGCGAACACCTCGCGGGTCCGCTCCATGCAGCGGGCCGCCGCCGCGAGGAAGATGGCCTGCTTGCTGGGGAACAGCCGGAAGAGGTACGGCTGCGAAACCCCGACCCGCTTGGCGATCAGCTCGGTGGAGGTGCCGTAGTAGCCACCGCACGCGAACTCCACGATCGCCGCGCGAATGACGCTCTCGCGCCGCTCGTCCGCACTCATCCTTGCCATGTTTGTAAGTTAGTACTCAATCACTAACCATGTCAAGGAGCGGCGTTCCGGGGGAACGGGGGGCGGCGTGCACGGGTGGCGCGGCGGGAGGAACGGGGGGCGGGGGCGGGGGGA
Organism: Streptomyces sp. NPDC033966; assembly: GCF_055575955.1. Taxonomy (NCBI): domain Bacteria; kingdom Bacillati; phylum Actinomycetota; class Actinomycetes; order Kitasatosporales; family Streptomycetaceae; genus Streptomyces; species Streptomyces sp. NPDC033966. The sequence continues at coordinate 1,113,052 of NZ_JBVIRQ010000001.1, forward strand.
CCACCGCCCGGCCCCCATCCCCCGTCAGGCCAGCTTCACCACGGCGCGGGACATGCCCAGGACCTTCTGACCGGCGCTCATCGCCGTCAGGTCGACCCGTACGCGGTTGTCGTCCAGCTTCGCGGCGACCTTCGCGGTGACCTCGATCAGCGCGCCCCGGTCGTCGTTCGCGACCACGACCGGCTTGGTGAAGCGGACGCCGTACTCGACGACCGCGCCCGGGTCGCCCGCCCAGTCGGTCACCACGCGGATCGCCTCGGCCATGGTGAACATGCCGTGCGCGATCACGTCCGGCAGTCCGACCTCCTTGGCGAACTTCTCGTTCCAGTGGATCGGGTTGAAGTCACCCGAGGCACCGGCGTAACGGACGAGCGTGGCGCGCGTCACGGGGAAGGACGCCGCCGGGAGCTCGGTGCCGACCTCGACGTCGGCGTAGTGGATCTGCGCGGTCATCTCAGGCCTCCTCGGGGGCGCGGGACACGAGCTTGGTCCACGCGGTCACCACGTGCTCGCCGGACTCGTCGTGGACTTCGCCCCGGATGTCGATGATGTCGTTGCCGGCGAGCGACTTCACGGCCTCGATGGTGGAGGTCACGGTGAGCCGGTCACCCGCCCGCACGGGGCGGACGTAGGCGAACTTCTGGTCGCCGTGCACGACGCGGCTGTAGTCCAGACCCAGCTGCGGGTCCTCGATGACCTGACCCGCGGCCGCGAAGGTGATGGCGAACACAAAAGTCGGCGGGGCGATCACGTCCTGGTGACCGAACGCCTTGGCGGCTTCGGGATCGGTGTAGACGGGATTTTCGTCACCCACCGCTACCGCGAATTCGCGGATCTTCTCCCGGCCGACCTCATACGGCTCGGTGGGCGGGTAGGTCCGCCCCACGAAGGTCTGATCGAGGGCCATGGCTCACTGCCTCCTGTTGCAGGGACATGCTTGGGACACGTTGCAGGGACATGCTGAAGGGGCGCGCTCGAAGGCGGCACGAATCAAGTGCTCCGGCCACACCGGGCCGACGGCCGCGCACCTGATCAGGATCCGGCGCGGAAACGACACAAGGCCGCCCCCATTAAAGGGGACGACCTCATGACGGTGCCTGTATGTGAGACTTCGCCAGTGACTAGCGGGTCTCGCGGTGCGCGGTGTGCGTGTTGCAGCGCGGGCAGTGCTTCTTCATCTCCATGCGGTCCGGGTTGTTACGCCGGTTCTTCTTGGTGATGTAGTTCCGCTCCTTGCACTCCACGCAGGCCAGCGTGATCTTCGGGCGGACGTCGGTGGCAGCCACGTGAGTGCTCCTTGACGGATTGGGACGGGTGAACGCATAAAAGAGTAGCCGATCGGGAGACCGACCCCGCAATCGGCTACTGGGTGTAGCGGCGACCGGACTTGAACCGGTGACACAGCGATTATGAGCCGCTTGCTCTACCGACTGAGCTACGCCGCTTTGATGAGATCCGTTCCCCACCCGAGGGTGGGGAACCTCTCTCACCAGAGCCCCAATGCGGAATCGAACCGCAGACCTTCTCCTTACCATGGAGACGCTCTACCGACTGAGCTATTGGGGCGAGCGATGAAGACATTACACGGTTGCCCGCCGATCGCCCAAATCCTTTGGGGGGACTGGGCTCCGAAGCAGTCGCCAGGTCATTCCACCGGCCCCTCGGGCCCCTTCGGATCCGCGAAACGGCCCGTTTGTGTCCGGGGTCACACGGCCGGGGCGCTTCCCCTCGCCTCGGTGGCGCACCGGGACCACACCGGTACGACTATTGCGCTCCTCCGCGAACCCGGGACCCCCGCGCCCTAGGCTCGGAGCACGCTGCGTGATCTTGGGCCGCCGGCTGCGGCCACGGCACAGGACCGCCCGAGCCACCGCAGGAGCGCGATGTCCGACAGCCAGCCGCAGCAGCCCTCCCCCTCCCCGCGCAATCCCGTCGGCGGGCCCGCCCCCGAGGCCACGGGGCTCCTGCTCACCGGGGCCCGGCTCACCGACGGCCGTACCGTCGACGTCCGGCTCAGCGGCGGCCGCATCCAGGCCGTGGGAACCTCGGGCAGCCTGCCCGCCCCCGCCCTGTCCCGGGTCGACCTGCGCGGCTACCTTCTCCTGCCCGCCCCCGCCGAGCCGCACGCCCACGGCGACACCGCGCTGACCGCCGACGGGGAGGGGCCGGTCTCGTACACCCCCGACGAGGTGCAGCGCCGCGCCACCGAGGCGGCCCTGCTCCAGCTCGGCCACGGCGCCACCGCCGTGCGCTCCCACGTCCGGATCGGCGACGTGCACGGGCTGGGGCCCATGGAGGCCGTCCTCCAGGCCCGCCGCTCCCTGCGCGGGCTCGCGGACCTGACCACGGTGGCCGTCCCCCGCCTGCTGACCGGGGTGGCCGGCGCGGACGGGCTCGCCATGCTGCGCGACGCCGTCAAGATGGGCGCCTCGGTGATCGGCGGCTGTCCCGACCTCGACCCCGACCCGACGGGCTTCCTGGAGGCGGTCCTGGAGCTGGCCGCGGAGCACGGCTGCCCGGTGGACCTGCACACCGACGGCGACGACCCGGGCCGGCTGGCCCGGCTGGCGGCCATGGCCGGGGGGCTGCGGCCCGGGGTGACCATCGGCCCCTGCGGCGGCCTGTCCCGGCTCCCGCTGGACTCGGCCACCCGCGCGGCCGACCAGCTCGCCGCCGCCGGCGTACGCGTCACCTGCCTGCCCCAGGGCGACTGCGCGGCCCTGGAGCGCCGCGGGCTGCGCACCGCCCCCGTCCGCCTCCTGCGCTCGGCCGGGGTCCGCGTCGCGGCCGGCAGCGGGGCGCTGCGGGACGCCGGGAACCCGGTCGGCCGGGGCGACCCGCTCGAAGCCGCGTACCTGCTGGCCTCCCAGGGCGGCCTGCGGGCGGGCGAGGCCTACGAGACGGTCAGTGCCGCCGCCCGGCAGGCCATGGGGCTGCCGGAGGTGCGGGTGGAGGCCGGCTTCCCGGCGGAACTGCTCGCCGTGCGCGGGGACCGGATCGCCGGGGTGCTGTCGCTGGCGTACAGCCGCATCGTGATCCACCGGGGGCGCGTGGTAGCCCGTACGAGTGCCGTACGGGAGTACTGCGACTCGGCGGTCGCGGTGGCCCTGGACCTGCCCCGGCAGGGCCGTACGGAGCCGGGACCGTAACCGTTCGCGGGGTGTTCGCGGGCGGGGGCGGGCGGCTCGTCGTACGGTCGGGACATGCGCATCGTCATCGCGGGTGGACACGGTCGGATCGCGCTGCGGCTGGAGCGCCTGCTCGCCGCGCGCGGGTACGAGGTCGCGGGCATCATCCGTGATCCGGAGCAGGGCGGTGACCTGCGGGAGGCCGGTGCCGAACCGGTGCTGTGCGACCTGGAGTCGGCTTCGGTCGAGCACGTCGCGGGGATCCTGCAGGGCGCTGACGTGGCGGTGTTCGCCGCCGGCGCCGGTCCCGGCAGCGGCGCGGCGCGCAAGGACACCGTGGACCGGGGCGCGGCGGTGCTGTTCGCCGACGCCGCCGAACGGGCGCGCGTACGCCGCTTCCTGATGGTCTCCACGATGGGCTCCGACCCGCAGCACGAGGGGGACGAGGTCTTCGACGTGTACCTGCGGGCGAAGGGCGACGCCGACGCGCACCTGCGGACCCGGCTGGGGCTGGAGTGGACGGTGCTGCGCCCGGGGCAGCTGACGGACGACGCCGGTACGGGGCTGGTGCGGCTGGAGGCCGGCACGGGCCGGGGTACCGTGCCGCGCGACGACGTGGCGGCCGTGCTGGCGGAGCTGGTCGAGACTCCGGCGACGGCGGGGCTCACGCTGGAGCTCGTCTCGGGCTCGGCGCCGGTCTCGGTGGCCGTGAAGGACGTGGCGGGCAACTGACGCGGGGTGCGGTCGGCGAGGGAGTGCCGACCGGCTGTCAGAAACCGGCCTGCACCTCGTCGTCGGTGCGCCGGACGGCGTGCTGCGGGAACTGCTTCTCGTACTCCCGGCGGATCCGCTCGACGCGGGCGCCGCGCTCGTCGGCCTCCTTGCGGGTGTAGAGCAGCACGACCTCGTAGCCGGGCTCGCGGACGACGGCGCCGTCGTCGCCGCGCCACTGGCCGTACGCGTCCCGGAGGGTGAGCCCTTCGGGGAAGGCGGGGGTGACCTCGCGGTCCAGGAACCGGGTGAACTCCCCCTTGCCGACGGGTTCCCGGCCGTCGGGGCGCTGCGCGGCGAAATGCAGCCGGGTCTCCCGGTAGGGCTCCCCCGTGTGGCCGTGCAGCGCGGCTCCGACCAGGGCCGGGATGCCGGCCCCGAGCAGGGCGACCAGTACGCCGCCTCCGGCTTTGCCGCGTTTGTCCGAAGTCCATGTCATGCCCCGTGAAACGACCGGCCGACCGCTTCGGTGCGTGGCGGGGGGCCGATAGGGTCACCCCGAAATCGGCCGCAGGGGGCGGCCGTACGGGCTTCCGGGGTGGGGCATGGGCGACGGCGAGTGGCGCGTCAGCGCGGCGGAGGGCGGCCGGCTCGCGGCCCGGTGGTGGCGGTGGGCCCTGTCCGCGCCGGACGAGGAGAGCCCGGTGGGGGACACGACGGGCGCGTACGCCGGGTGGCGCCAGCCCGGGGACCTGTGGTTCCTCGCGGGGACCTACGGCGGCCGGGTGGTGCGCCGGTGCGGCATCCCGTCGGGACGGCCGCTGTTCTTCCCGGTGCTGAACACCAAGCGGGCGGCGGTGCCGTTCCTGACCAAGCCGTGGCGGCTGGAGGTGACCCGGGCCTCGGCGGCCCTGAACAGCTCGCCGCTGAAGCTGAGCGAGTTCTCCTCGAAGCCCTTCCCCTTGAGGGGGATACCGCAGGTGGCCTGGGGGCTGTGGTGCGCCCTCGAACCCCTTCCGCCGGGCCAGTTCGTCCTGGAGGTCGAGGCGGCGGCGGCGAACGGCTTCTGGATCGACACGACCTACCACCTGACGGTCACCGCTCCCCGGCCGTGAACGGGGGCCCGCCGGTCAGGGGCGTGGCGGTCCGGCGTGCCAGTCCGGGGCGTGGCGGTCCGGGGCGTGCCCCGGGTATGCGAAGAAACCCCCGCCCACTGCGTTTCCGCAGATGAACGGGGGTTCCACTCGCGTGGCGGCGCCAGGATTCGAACCTGGGTAGGCTAAGCCGACGGATTTACAGTCCGCTCCCATTGGCCACTCGGGCACACCGCCATGGGATGTCGCTCCGGTCCCTCCGCCTTGCGGCGTTGTTCCCTGGCAACGACGTAAACGATACCTGATGCTCGGGGGTGGTTCGCCACCGGATTGATCAGCGCTCCACGTGGGCGTGGTGGCTAGGCTTTGCGGAGCGGTCCGGGGATGTCCGGCCGCGGCCCTCCGGGGCCCACCACAGCCGATTTCAAGGAGCCACAGCACATGGCCGACTCCAGTTTCGACATCGTCTCGAAGGTCGAGCGGCAGGAGGTCGACAACGCCCTCAACCAGGCCGCCAAGGAACTCTCGCAGCGCTACGACTTCAAGGGCACCGGCGCCACCATCGCCTGGTCCGGCGACAAGATCCTCATGGAGGCGGTCTCCGAGGAGCGCGTCAAGGCCGTCCTCGACGTGTTCGAGACCAAGCTGGTCAAGCGCGGGATCTCGCTGAAGGCGCTGGACGCCGGCGAGCCGCAGCTGTCCGGCAAGGAGTACAAGATCTTCGCGTCGATCGAGGAGGGCATCTCCCAGGAGAACGCCAAGAAGGTCGCGAAGATCATCCGGGACGAGGGCCCCAAGGGCGTCAAGGCCCAGGTCCAGGGCGAGGAGCTGCGCGTCAGCTCCAAGAGCCGTGACGACCTCCAGGCCGTCCAGGCCCTCCTCAAGGGCAAGGAACTGGACTTCGCGATCCAGTTCGTGAACTACCGCTGAACCACCGCTGAGGCGCGAGAGCGTCGCTGAGGGGACCCGTGGGGCACAACGGGGGCGGATCGCCGGGCGCACCGGCGGCCGCCCGCGTTGTGCCCTTCGTCATGGGCGCCCGGCGGGGAGCGCACGGTGTGTGCGGGGCGTGAGCGGCGCGTGCTCCTGCCCGGCCTCCCGGTGGCCACTAGGCGGGGGCTGGTGCGCCCACCACGCTGGGTGGCATCCATCACCGCGTGACGAGGGGGTTCCCGCATGCCCGGGGCCGGCAATTTCCGAGCGGACTTCGGAGCATCCGTCGTCGTCGCGCTCGTGGCGCTTCCGCTCTGCGTGGGGGTGGCCGTCGCCTCGGGCGTACCGGCCGAGCTGGGGATCGTCACCGGGGTGGTCGGGGGGCTGGTGACCGGCTGGTTCCGGGGCAGCGCCCTGCAGGTCAGCGGTCCCGCGGCCGGGCTGACCGTGCTGGTCTACGAGGCCGTGCACGGCTACGGACCGGCCGCCCTCGGGGTGCTGGTGCTGGCCGCCGGGGCGCTCCAGCTGGGCATGGGGGTGCTGCGGCTCGGGCGGTGGTTCCGGGCGATCTCGGTGGCCGTGGTGCACGGGATGCTGGCCGGGATCGGGCTCGTGCTGATCGCCGGGCAGCTCTACGCCGTGGGCGGGGTGGAGGCTCCCGGCAAGACCCTGGCCAAGATGGCGACGGTGCACGAGCTCGGGGCGCGGGCCGACTGGGCCGCCGTGGCGCTGGGTGCGGGGACCATCGCCGTCCTGGTGCTCTGGCGCCGGGTGCCGGCCCGGGCGCGGCTGGTGCCGGGCGCGCTGGCCGGGGTGGCGGCGGCCACCGCCGTGGCCGCGGTGCTGCGGCTGCCCGTCGAGAGGGTCCGGGTGACGGGGGTACTGGACGCGGTGGCGCTGCCGGGATGGTCCGGCTTCGGGGTGCTGGGGTCGGTCGGGGCCGTCGGGACCGTGGTCGCGCTCGCGCTGATCGCCTCCGCCGAGACCCTCTTCAGCGCCGCGGCCGTCGACCGGATGCATGACGGGCCGCGCACCGACTACGACCGGGAACTCGTGGCGCAGGGCATCGGGAACACCGTGTGCGGGCTGCTCGGGGCGCTGCCGATGACGGCCGTGATCGTGCGCAGCTCGGCGAACGTGGAGGCCGGGGCCCGTACCCGGGCGGCCCGGATCATGCACGGCGGCTGGCTGCTGCTGTTTGCGGTGGCCTTTCCGCAGGTGCTGGAGGTGGTCCCGCTGGCGGCGCTCGCCGGGGTGCTGCTGCACGCGGGCTGGAAGCTGCTGCCGGCCCGGGCGGTGGCGGCCCTGTGGCGGACCCACCGGGGCGAGGCGGTGGTCCTGGTGGTGACCGCCGTCTCGATCGTGGCCACCAGCCTCTTCGAAGGGGTGCTGATCGGGCTGGGGCTGGCGGTGGCCAAGGCGGCCTGGGAGACCTCGCACGTGCACATCGAGGAGGCGTGGGAGGGCGACGAGCTGTGCGTCCGGGTCGCGGGGAACGCCAGTTTCCTGCGGCTGCCGAAACTGCTGGACGCCCTGGAGGCGTTGCCGCACGGGCCGTCGGTGCGGCTCGACCTCAGCGGGCTGCGGCACCTGGACCACGCCTGCCTGACCGCCCTGGAGGGGTGGGAGCGCGGGCGCCTGCCGCTCCCGGGCCGGGAAGGTGTCAGTTAGGCCGTGTCTTTCGGAGTGCTGGTCTACTACACGATCGCGAACGCTTCCGCGTGGACTCTCGGTTCAGCTGTCAAGGACCGGGCCGTGGCAGCGGCGGGGCTGTCCGGCTGCGTGGTGCCGGCGTGTGCGCTGCCCCTCGCGTCGGCGGTCACGGGGGCGGCGGTGCCTGCGCCGGGCGCGCCGGTCTACGGGGGGCGGGGCCGGTGCAGGCCGCGCACCGGGTGCTGAGCTCCGCCCGGGGAGTCGGCTCCGTCTCACCCTCCTCCCACCCCTCGCGGAACCAGCCGGTGCCGTCGAGCCGGTCGCGCAGCCGGCCGGCCAGGCTCGGGGACTTGTCGCGCCAGGGGTACGGGAGGGGGCCGGCCGCGCTCGCGCACGGAGTCCCGTACCCGGTCGGTTGCTTGCTCCAGCAACTGCTCGGTTTCGTTCATGTGTTCATGGTGGCGCACCGCGCTGACAGCCGCCCCGGCCTGTGGACAACTCAGGCCAGGACGACCTCGACGCCCTCTTCCTGCAGGAACCGGAGGAGTTCACGGAAGGTGGCGGGGTGCCGGACGAGCGGCTGCAGTCCGAGGCTGCGGCGGGCCACCTCGTGGTCGTGCCAGACGAGGGTGAAGGGGGGTTCGGCTCCGAAGCCCCCGCACAGGGCGTCCGCGACGCCGTCGAGGGAACGCCCGAAGTAGCCGCCGGGGCCGTTGACTGCCTCGCCGAGGGCGCAGAGGAAGCCTTCGGGGTCGGTGACGTGCCGCCCGTCGAGGTGGTAGGTGGCTCCGGCGGGGCGGTCCGGTCCGCCGGGGTGGACGAGGGCGGGGCCGAGCCAGTGGTCGCGGCCCTGGCTGTCGAACCGTGCCCACAGGTTGGGGACGGCCGGGCGGCCCTCGCGCCACAGCGGCCAGATGTCCGCGACGACGGGCGGCTGCGGTTCCATCCGCACGGTCAGGTCGTACAGGTCCGGCCCTCGCGGTGAGGGCCGCCGGCCGACGACGTGCGGGTGTCCCGCCCGCGCGAGGAGCCCGCCCGAGGCGTCCAGGGCGTCCAGGTGCCGGTAGCCGAGCGGCCGCTCCTCCCGGCCTTGCAGTACGTCGAGCAGCGGCCCCCGCACCGCGCACCCCAGGAGGCGCACGGTGTGCGGCGGCGGCTCCTCGACGGGAGTCACCTCGGCGAGGTCGCGGAAGTGGCCCAGGAGCCTGTCCTGGTGGTCCGACAGGCTGAAGCCCACGGCTGCGGCGGCACCCGCCGGGTGGGTCGGCTGGTGGTCGGGGCGGACGGCCTCGACGGTCACGTCCTGCCACGCGCCACGGACGCGGGTGGTGAGGACCCGGGCGTCCTCCAGGTACCACTCCCGCGTGGGATCGCCGTGCTCGTGGAGCGGCTGCAGTACGAGGAATCCCAGCGCGGCCGGGAGTGCGGTCTCCGCGGTGAGGCCGCGCAGCTCGTAGCGGCGCCGCAGGGGCTCCGGCGGGTCGGCGAAGAGGTTCTCCGCGTCCTCGCACAGCGCCCACAGCTGCTCGTCCTCGTGGTCCTCGTCCTCGCCCCACAGCGCGAAGCGCGGGGCCGCCGTCACCGGGAGGCGAAGGGGGCGTCGGTGGGGACGATCTCGCGGCCCAGGGGGAGGAGGGAGAGGGGGACCATCTTGAAGTTGGCGATGCCGAAGGGGATGCCGATGATCGTGACGCAGAGCGCGATGCCGGTGACGATGTGCCCGAGGGCCAGCCACCAGCCGGCCAGGACCAGCCACAGGACGTTGCCGACGCAGGACGGCGCGCCCGCGTCGTGGCGTTCGACCGTGGTGTAGCCGAAGGGCCAGAGGGCGTAGACGGCGATGCGGAAGGCGGCTATCCCGAAGGGGATGCCGATGACGGTGACGCAGAGGATCAGGCCGGCCACGCAGTAGCCGAGGAACAGCCAGATCCCGCTGAGCACGAGCCAAATGACGTTCAGGATGGTTTTCAACGGCTGTGTCCTGCCATCTGTTCGAGCCGGGCGATGCGCTCGGCCATCGGCGGGTGGGTCGAGAACATCCTGGAGAGCCCCTGGCCGGGCCGGAAGGGGTTGGCGATCATCATGTGGCTCGCCGTCTCCAGGCGGGGCTCGGGGGGCAGCGGGAGCTGCTTGGTGCCGGCGTCGAGCTTGCGCAGGGCATCGGCCAGGGCGAGCGGGTCGCCGGTGAGCTGGGCGCCGGAGGCGTCGGCCTCGTATTCGCGCGAGCGGCTGATGGCGAGCTGGATCACGGATGCCGCCAGGGGGCCGAGGATCATGATCAGCAGCATGCCGAAGATGCCGGGGCCCTCGTCGTCGTTGGAGCGGCCGACCGGGATCAGCCAGGCGAAGTTCACCAGGAACATGATCACGGAGGCGAGGGCTCCGGCGACGGACGAGATGAGGATGTCGCGGTTGTAGACGTGGCTCAGCTCGTGCCCGATGACCCCGCGCAGCTCGCGCTCGTCGAGTATGCGCAGGATGCCCTCGGTGCAGCAGACCGCGGCGTTGCGCGGGTTGCGTCCCGTCGCGAAGGCGTTGGGGGCCTCGGTCGGCGAGATGTAGAGCCGGGGCATGGGCTGGCGCGCGGAGGTGGAGAGCTCGCGCACCATGCGGTAGAGCTCGGGGGCCTCGAACTCGCTGACGGGGCGGGCCCGCATCGCGCGTAGAGCCAGCTTGTCGCTGTTCCAGTACGCGTAGGCGTTCGTCCCGAGGGCTATGAGGACGGCGACTATCAGGCCGCCCCGTCCGAAGAAGCTTCCGATGAGGATGATGAGTGCGGACAGCCCGCCGAGGAGTACGGCGGTCTTCAGCCCGTTGTGCCGGCGGTGCACGGTACGCCCTCCAAGTGGTGCGGCAGGGGAGCCCCGTCGTGGATCTGAGGGACTTCGGTCCAGTGGACCCTCCCTTCCTGGTCAACGCGAGGTGGCGGCGTCTGGTTCCCAGGGCACGGCGGGGCCGCCGCCCCCGTGGCGCGGGCCGGGGGGCGGCGGCGGGCGTTACTCCGTACGGGTGATCCCCTGCGGAAGGGCGCGGCCGCGGGGACGCGGCCGGACACCCCCTACAGCGGGAAGAGGCTGCCCGAGGCGAAGCGCAGGACGAGCTGCGGGGCGCCCGAGAGGACCAGGGCGGTCACGGCGGTGAGGGCGATCGCGGCCACGACGGGCCAGGGCGCCTTCGTACGGGCGGGCACGTCCGCGGCGGACTCGGGCCCCGGCTCCGGGGTGCGGAACAGGAGCGCGGTCCAGCGCAGGTAGTAGTACAGGGCGACGACGACGTTGACGGCCATGAGCACGGCCAGCCAGCCGAGGCCCGCGTCCACGGCCGACCGGAAGACGGCGACCTTGGCGAAGAGGCCGATGACGCCCGGCGGCAGTCCGGCCAGGCAGAGCAGGAAGAAGGCCATCGCGAGGGCGACGGCGGGGCGCTGCGCGTACAGGCCGCGGTAGTCGCTGATCCTGTGCAGCGGCTTCGTACGGGCCACCAGGGCGGCCACGGCGAAGGCGCCGAGGTTCACGGCCGCGTACATCAGCGCGTAGGCGACGGTGGAGCCGATCTGGTCGCGGTCGGTGTACGCGGCCGCGGCGATCGGGACCAGGAGGTAGCCGGCCTGGCCGACGGAGGACCAGGCGAGGAGGCGTACGGCGCTGTGGGCGCGGTCGGCGGACTGGCGCAGGGCTGCGGCGTTGCCGAGGGTCATGGTGAGCGCGGCGAGCACGGCCAGGGCCGGGCCCCAGACGTCCGAGTACGCGGGGAAGGCGATCACCGTGACGAGGATGAGGCCGGTGAAGCCGACGGCCTTGCCGATCACCGAGAGGTATCCGGCGACGGGCAGGGGGGCGCCCACGTAGGTGTCGGGGACCCAGAAGTGGAAGGGGACCGCCGCGGTCTTGAAGGCGAAGCCGACGAGGGTGAGCGCGACGCCCGCCATGGCGAGGGTGTCGAGCTGCCCGGGTACCCCTTCGAGGCGTCCGGCGACCTGCGAGAGGTGCAGGGAGCCGGTGGCGGCGTAGACGAAGCTGACGCCCATCAGGGAGACGGCGGTGGCGGTGACCGAGGACAGGAAGAACTTGAGGGCGGCCTCGGAGGAGAGCCGGTCGCCGCGGCGCATGCCGACGAGGGCGAAGGCGGGCAGCGAGGCCACTTCGAGGGCGACGATCAGGGTGGCGAGGTCGCGGGAGGCGGGCAGCAGGGCGGCGCCGGCGGCCGAGGACAGCAGCAGGAACCAGTACTCGCCGGCCGGGGTGCGCGCGTCGCGGACGGCGGTGACCGACAGCAGCGCGGTGACCAGGGCTCCGGCCAGCACCAGGAACTGCACCACGAGCGCGAAGTGGTCGGCGGTGTAGCTGCACGCGGCCGGGTCGCCGGTGAGGCAGAAGGTGGTGCGGTCGCCGGCGCGCAGCGGGAGCAGGGAGGCGGTCGCGGCGGCCAGGCCCGCCACGGAGATCCAGCCGAGGACCGGCTTGCGGGCCTCGGACATGAACAGGTCGGCGACCAGGACGAACACGGCGACGGCGGCGGTGATGACCACGGGCGCGATCGCGAGCCAGTCGACATTCTGGACGAGGCTGGGGATGTCGGCGGCGAGGACCGTCGTGGCCGTCATGCGTTGCCTCCTGCGAGGAGCTTCTGTACGGCCGGGTCGGTGAGGCCGAGGAGGACCGCCGGCCACAGGCCGGCGAGGACGGTGAGGGCGACCAGCGGGGTCCAGGCGGCGAACTCGTAGTGCTGGACGTCGGCGACGGTGATCTCGGGGCCGGCCTTCGGGTCGCCCATGCAGACGCGCCGTACGACGATCAGCAGGTAGGCGGCGGTGAGCAGGGTGCCGAACGCGCCGACGGCCATGTAGGTGAGGAAGGCCGGGCGGGAGAGGCCCTCGGCCGGGTCGAAGGCGCCGAAGAGGGCCAGCATCTCGCCCCAGAAGCCGGCCAGGCCGGGCAGTCCGAGGGAGGCGACGGCGGCGAAGGCGAGGAGGGCGCCCAGGCGGGGGGCGCGGCCGTACAGGGCCGCGCCGGTGGCTCCGGCGAGGGTGTCGAGGTCGCTGCTGCCGTAGCGGTCCTTGAGGGCTCCCACGAGGAAGAAGAGGAGGCCGGTGATCAGGCCGTGGGCGATGTTGGCGAAGAGCGCGCCGTTGACCCCGGTGGGGGTCATGGACGCGATGCCGAGGAGGACGAAGCCCATGTGCCCGACGGAGGAGTACGCGATGAGGCGCTTGAGGTCGCCCTTGCCGTTCTTGCGGGTCAGCGCGAGGCAGGCGAGGGACCCGTAGACGATGCCGACGGCGGCGAAGGCCCCCAGGTAGGGGGCGAAGGTGTGCATGCCGTCGGGGGTGACGGGCAGCAGGATGCGGACGAACCCGTAGGTGCCCATCTTCAGCATGACGCCGGCGAGGAGCACGGAGCCGACGGTGGGGGCCGCGGTGTGGGCGTCGGGCAGCCAGGTGTGCAGCGGCCACATCGGGGTCTTCACGGCGAGGCCGATGCCGATGGCGAGGACGGCCAGGAGCTGGGTGGTGTGGCTCAGTCCGCGGCCGTTGTCAGAGGCGAGTGCCACCATGTCGAAAGTGCCGCTGTTCAGGCCGATCAGCAGCAGCCCGAGCAGCATGACCACGGAGCCGAGGAGCGTGTAGAGGATGAACTTCCAGGCGGCGGCCTGCCGCTGAGCACCGCCCCAGCGGGCGATCAGGAAGTACATCGGGATGAGGACCATCTCGAAGGCGAGGAAGAACAGCATCAGGTCGAGTACGGCGAAGGTCGCGAGGGTGCCGGACTCGAGTACGAGGAGCAGCGCGACGAAGGCCTTCGGGGAGGGGCCTTCGGGGAGCTTGAAGTAGCTGTACACCGCGCAGAGGAAGAACAGCAGCGCGGTCATCAGGAGGAGGGGGAGCGAGATGCCGTCGATGCCGAGGTGGATCCGGATGTTCAGCGCCTGGATCCAGCTGATGTCCGTCGTCGCCTGGAAGCGGGACGGGGCGTCGTGGTCGAAGCCCAGGGTGAGGGCGACGGCCGCGGCGAGGACGACTCCGGTGACGGTGACGCCGTGGCGGAGCACGGCTTGTCCGGGGCTCTTGCCCTTGAGCCCGGGCGGGGCCGGCAGGAGGGCCGCGACGGCGCCGAGGAGCGGTGCGGCCACGGTGAACGCCAGAAGGAACTGCATCACGGACGGGCTGATATCGATCACGGCTGACTCTCGGCTCACGATCCGGCGTTGACGTTGGCGAGGACGGCGGTGGCGATGGCCAGGACCACTGCGCCGGCGAACAGGGCGCTCAGGTAGCTCTGCACGTTGCCGGTCTGGGCCCGGCGGACGAGGCTGCCGAGCAGCCGGGGGCCGGTACCCGCGCCGCGGACGTACGTGTCGACGACCTCCCGGTCCAGGAAGCGGACCAGGCCCGCGGCCGCCCGGGTGGGGCGGACGAAGAGCCGGTCGTAGACGGCGTCGAGGTGGAAGCCGTCGGCGGCGTGGCGGTGCAGCGGGCCGAGGAGGGCCCGGCCGGGGTCGGCCGCGGGGGTGGCCGGGACGGTGGGGTGGTCGTGGGTCACCTCGGCCACCTCGGGGGTCTCGGCGGCGGACTCGGCGGCGGCGACGGACGCGGGCACGGCGGCTCCGTTGCGGATCCCGGCGGCGGCGCGGGCGGTGGCCCGCTGCCAGAGGCCGTAGGTGAGCACGATGCCGATGAGCGCGGCGCCGGTGCCGAGGACCGAGGTGGTCACGGACGGGGTCAGTTCCTCGCCGTCGAACCAGTCGGCGAGCGGGCCGGCTGCGAGGCCGAAGGCGGTCGAGGGGACCGCCAGCAGCCACAGCACACCGGTCATGGCGACGGGTTCCCTGCCGTGGTCGGGGGCGGCGGCGCCGCGGCCCCGGAAGGCCATCAGCCACAGCCGGGTGGCGTAGGCGGCGGTGAGCAGGGCGGTGAGCACTCCGGCGGCGAGGACGATCCAGCCGGCCGCGCCGGGCGCGAGGTCGGAGTGTCCGCCGGCGGCGTGCTCGGCGGCGACGAGGACGGCTTCCTTGGAGAAGAAGCCGGCGAAGGGCGGGATGGCGGCGAGCGCGAGCAGCGCGATCGTCATCGTCCAGAAGGCGTCGGGGATGCGCTTGGCCAGGCCGTCCATGCGGGACATGGCGGCCAGGGAGTTCGTTCCGGCGGCGTGGATGATGACGCCCGCGCCGAGGAAGAGGAGCGCCTTGAAGGCGCCGTGGGACAGGAGGTGGAAGACGGCGGCGCCGCGGTCGCCGACGGCGAGGGCGCCGGTCATGTAGCCGAGCTGGCCGACCGTTGAGTAGGCGAGTACGCGCTTGATGTCGTCCTGGGCGAGGGCGGCGAGGCCGGAGCCGATCATCGTGACGGCGGCCATGACGGCCATGACCACGAGTGCGGCGCGGGATGCCGTGAAGACCGGCAGCAGGCGGGCGATGAAGTAGACGCCGGCGGCGACCATCGTCGCGGCGTGGATCAGCGCGGAGACCGGGGTGGGGCCGGCCATGGCGTCGGGCAGCCAGGTGTGGAGCGGGAACTGCGCGGACTTGCCGGCGACGCCGGCGAGGAGGAGCAGCGCGATGAGCGTCGGGTGGTCGAGTCCGCCCGCGGCGACGGCGCCGAGGATCTTGGTGATCCGGAAGGAGCCGGCGTCGGCGGCGAGCGCGAACAGTCCGATGAGGAAGGGGACGTCGCCGAGCTTGGTGACGAGGAAGGCCTTCAGGGAGGCGGAGCGGGCCGCCTCGGTCTCCCAGTAGTGGCCGACGAGGAAGTACGAGCAGATGCCCATGATCTCCCAGCCGACCAGCAGCACCATCAGGTCGCCGGAGTAGACGACGAGCAGCATGGCGGAGGTGAACAGGGAGACGAGTGCGGCGTAGGACGGGTAGCGCGGGTCCTCGCGCAGGTACGCCGTCGAGTAGAGCTGGACGCAGGTGGCGACGACCCCGACGAGGGCGGCGACCAGTACGGCGAAGCCGTCCAGGTGGAGCGACAGCTCGATCGGCACCGAGCCGGTCGGGGTGAGCTCGGTCGCGGTGTCGATGGCCGGGCCGCCTCCGTGGCGGACCGCGACGAGCACGGCCAGGACGGCCGCGGCGAGCGTCGGCAGGACGGCGAGCGGCCTGACGAAGCCGGGGGCGGTGCGGCCCAGCAGCAGGCCCGCGAGGGCGCCGAGGAAGGGGAGGGCGGGGACGAGGACCGCGAGGGTCGTGGTGCTCACGCGGCGACCTCCGGCCGGGCAGTGATGGCAGCGGTGGCGCCGGTGTCGTGGGGGTGGCCGGGCTCGTGGCCCTCGGCGGTGTCGCGCAGCTTGTCGACGTCCGAGGTGCCGCGGTTGCGGTACACCATCAGCACGATGGCGAGGCCGATGCCGATCTCGGCGGCGGCGATGGCGATCGTGAAGAGGGTGAGGGCCTGGCCGGCGTGCAGGGTGTCGCGCAGCCAGACGTCGAAGGCCACCAGGTTGAGGTTGACGGCGTTGAGCATCAGCTCGACGGACATCAGGACCAGGATGGCGTTGCGGCGGGCGAGCACTCCGTAGAGCCCGGTGGCGAAGACGAGGGCCGCGAGGACCGCGGGGTAGGCGAGGTGCATCAGCGCTGTCCCTCCTGGCCGCCCGCGCGGGCGGCGGCGTCGGCGGCGTCCTCGGCGGGGGTGTTGCGGCGGGAGAGCACGATGGCGCCGATCAGGGCGGCGAGGAGGAGCACGGAGAGCGCCTCGAAGGGCAGCACCCAGTGCTGGAAGAGGATCTCCCCGGAGACCTTGGTGGAGCCCTGGGCGGGGCCGTCGAGGTCGATCCAGGTGGTGCGGAAGGCGTCGGTGACCACCCAGACGAGCGCGGCCCCGGCGGCGCCGGCGACGCCGAGCGCGACCCACCGGTTGCCGGAGTCGGCGTCCGGGGAGCGGCCGATGGGGGCCTTGGTGAGCATCAGCCCGAAGAGGAGGAGGACGACCACGGAGCCGAGGTAGATCAGGACCTGGACCCAGGCGATGAACTCGGCGGTCAGCAGCAGGTACTCGACGGCGATCCCGCCGAGCGCGACGACCAGCCAGAGGGCGGCGTGCACGAGCTGCTTGGTGGTGACCGTGATGACGGCCGCGCCGAGGGTGGCGAGGCCGACGAGGAGGAAGGCGACCTCGACGCCGGTCGGCGAGAGGAAGCCCGGGCCGGGCGCGGGCGTGCCCGCGGCCGCGGCGGCTGCGAGGTGGGCGGGGTACATCAGGCGGTGCCTCCCGCCGGGGTGTCGGGGGTGCCGTCGGCGGGGGTGCCGTCGGCGGGCGGGGCCGCTTCGGCCCGGGCAGCGGCGGCTGCCGCCGCGGCGGCGGCTTCGGCCTTCTCCACTGCCTTGCGGGCGGCGGCGATCTCCTTGGGCTCCTCCGCCGCGGGGTCGAGGGCGGGCGGGGCCGGCACGGTCCACATCCACTCGCGCAGCTTGTCGCGCTCGTGGGTGAGCTCGTGGATGTCGGTCTCCGCGTACTCGAACTCCGGCGACCAGAAGAGGGCGTCGAAGGGGCACACCTCGATGCAGATGCCGCAGTACATGCAGAGGGAGAAGTCGATGGCGAAGCGGTCGAGGACGTTGCGGCTGCGTTCGCGGCCGCCGGGGGCGGCGGCGGGCACCGTCTCCTTGTGGGAGTCGATGTAGATGCACCAGTCGGGGCACTCGCGGGCGCACAGCATGCAGACCGTGCAGTTCTCCTCGAACAGGCCGATGACCCCGCGGCTGCGGGGCGGGAGCTCGGGCTGCACCTCGGGGTACTGGGCGGTGTGCGCGCGCTTGGTCATCGTGCGCAGGGTGACGGCCAGGCCCTTGGCGAGGCCGGATCCGGGAATCGGGGCCATTACTGGATCGCCACCTTCACGATGCCGGTGAGCGCGATCTGGGCGAGCGCGAGGGGGATGAGTCCGGTCCAGGCGAGCTTCTGGAGCTGGTCCTCGCGCAGCCGCGGGTAGCTCACCCGGAGCCAGATGACGAGGAAGGCGAGGACCGCGGTCTTGAGGAGGGTCCAGAACCAGCCGAGGCCGTCACCGCCGAAGGGGCCGTGCCAGCCGCCGAGGAAGAGGACGGTGGTGAGGGCGCACAGGACGACGATGCCGGCGTACTCGGCGAGCAGGAACAGCGCGAAGCGCAGGCCGGTGTACTCCGTGTACGCGCCGAAGATGATCTCGGAGTCGGCGACGGGCATGTCGAACGGGGGCCGCTGGAGCTCGGCGAGGCCGGCGGTGAAGAAGACGACCGCGCCGATGATCTGCCAGGGCAGCCACCACCACTCGAAGGCGCCGACGATGCCGGGCAGGGACACGGTCCCGGCGGCCATGGCGACCGAGGCGGCGGCGAGCAGCATGGGCAGCTCGTACGCGAGCAGCTGGGCCGCGGTGCGCAGGCCGCCGAGCAGGGAGAACTTGTTCGCGGAGGCCCAGCCGCCCATGAGGCTGCCGAGCACTCCGACGCCCATGACGGCGAGGGCGTAGAACAGGCCGGCGTCGATGACCTGGCCGATCCAGCTGTCGCCCGGTCCGATGGGGATGACGATCAGGACGAGGAGGTAGGGCAGCAGCGCGACGGCGGGGGCGAGCTGGAAGATCCGCCGGTCGGCGTTGGCCGGGACGATGTCCTCCTTCTGCGCGAACTTCACGCCGTCGGCGACGAGCTGGGCCCAGCCGTGGAAGCCGCCGGCGTACATGGGGCCGAGGCGGCCCTGCATGTGCGCCATCACCTTGTGCTCGGTCTGCCCGATGACGAGCGGGAGCACGAGGAAGACGGCGAAGACGACGATCAGTCGAAGGGCGACGTCGAGGACGTCGTTCACGCGTCGCCTCCGGTGGTGTCGGGTCCGGTCCCGGGCTTGGGTTCGGGCTCGGTCTCGGGCTTGGGTTCGGGCTTGGGTTCGGGGGCCGGCTGCGGCGTGGTGCCGGCCGGGGGCTCCTCGAAGGCGGGCTTCGGGTTGTGCCAGGGCGCGTCGGCGCTCCGCGGTGCCGGGCGCCTGGGGGCCTCCGGCTCCGGCGCGGCGGCCTGGCCGGCCGGGGTGCCCGCCGGGGTGTCCGGGGTGCCCGGCTCTGCCGGGGCCGGCTGGCCGGCCGAGCCGTCGGAAGCCGAGCGGGTACGGCGGGCCGGGCGCGGGGTCTCCTGGGCGCCGGGTGCCGGGGCGCCCGGGGTCTCCGGGGTGTCGGCGGCCGCCGGCGGGGTGGTCTGGCTGGCGGAGCCGTCCGCGACCGAGCGGGTACGGCGCGGCGGGCGCGGGGCCTCCGGGGTGTCGGCGGCCGCGGCCTGCGTGGCCGAGCCCTCCGTCACCGAGCGGGCGCGGCGTACCGGGGCGCCCTCGCGCGGGGTGCGCGCCGGGCCGGCGCCGGCAGCGCGCGGGGTGCGGGCCGGCCGGGCGGGGGCGGGGGGCAGCTGGCCCTTGAGCGGGCCCCAGTCGTTCGGGTCCGGCACGCCGGGCGGGAGCATCTGGCGGCGCTTGGGCGCGTCCGGGTCGTGCGCCTCGCCCGGCTCCTTGGCCCCGGGCCACGCCTTGGCGACGCGCGCCGCCAGGACGAAGTCCTTGCGCAGCGGGTGTCCCTCGAAGTTCTCGGGGAGGAGCAGGTGGACGAGGTTGGGGTGGTCCGTGAAGGTGACCCCGAACATCTCGAAGGTCTCCCGCTCGTGCCAGGCCGCGCCCGCGTACACGGCGACGGCCGACGGCAGCGAGGGCGCCGAGTGCGGGACGGTCGTGCGCAGCAGCAGGCGGCGTACCCGGTGGTTCTCCAGGGAGACGACGTGCGCGCAGACACGGAAGCCCGTCCCGGGCTCGTCGACCGCGCTCAGCCAGTCGAAGTAGGTGCAGCCGAGCTTGTCACGGGCGATCTCCAGCGCGGAGATCCAGGAGCCGACGGGGACGTCGACGGTAAGGAGCTCGTACGCGGACGAGGCCACGGCCTCGGCGCCGAAGACCGTGCCGGCCGCTTCGGGGAGGGAGTCGTAGAGGTTCACGCGCCGGCTCCCGGTGCGGGCGGCGCCGCGACGAGGCCGCTGGTGAGCTGGGCGACGGAGGGCGATGCGTAGCGGTCCGCGAGGGACTCTCGGGCGATCTTCTCCTGGAGCTTGAGGATGCCCTGGAGGAGGGCCTCCGGGCGGGGCGGGCAGCCCGGCACGTAGACGTCGACCGGAATGATCTGGTCCACGCCCTTGGTGACGGAGTACGAGTCCCAGTACGGCCCGCCGCAGTTGGAGCAGGCGCCGAAGGAGATGACGTACTTCGGCTCGGGCATCTGCTCGTACAGGCGCCTGACGGCCGGGGCCATCTTGTCCGTCACCGTGCCCGAGACGATCATCAGGTCGGCCTGTCGCGGGCCCGGGGCGAACGGAATGACACCCAGGCGGATGAAGTCGTGTCGGGCCATCGACGCGGCGATGAACTCGATCGCGCAGCAGGCGAGGCCGAAGTTGAAGACCCACAGGCTGTAGCGGCGGCCCCAGTTCAGGACCACCTTCATGGGCTCCGGGGCAAGACGGGAGAGCACTCCCAGCCTCTTCGGCTCCGGCAGCGGCTGGGGCTCCGGGGTGACGGCCGGTGTCACGTCCATTCGAGGACGCCCTTCTTGTACGCGTAGAGCAGGCCGACGGCCAGGAACCCCAGGAAGATGAACATCTCGACCAGGGTCGTGGCGCCGTAACCGGCGGCGGCGAACACCGTCGCCCACGGGAAGAGGAAGATCGAGTCGACGGCGAAGACGACGTACAGGAACGCGTAGACGTAGTAGCGGACCTGGGTGTGCGCCCAGCCCTCGCCCACGGGGTCCACGCCGCACTCGTACGTCAGCAGCTTCTCGGGGGTCGGGACCACGGGCCGCAGCAGGCGGCCGGCGCCGAAGGCCACGGCGACGAAGAGCACGCCGACGACCGCGAGCAGGCCGACGACCGAATAGCTCCGGAAGTAGTCCGCTGCGATCACGGTTGCTGTCGATACCGTTGGGTCGGGCACGTCCGTTCCTCGCTCCTCGGCCACTGTCGACGATCAGGTTGATCTGGTACGGCAGGGAGTCTAGGGCCTGGGCTGCGCGGGGTGGGGTTACCCCCCGTTCACAGGCGCCCGGCTGCCCCATGGCGTCGGCGGTGCGGAATTGGCAGGCTGAGCCGCATGACCGCGAACGATCAAGCTTCCGCTCCCCCTCCCGTACGCCCCGCCTTCGACGCGGCCACGTGGAAGGAGATCGCCTACCTCCTGAGCAACCTGCCGGTGGCGTTGATCGGATTTGTTTACACGGTTTTCATGATTTCGACGGCGGGCGGTCTGTCCGTGACCGCGATCGGACTGCCGCTGCTCGCGTGCGGTCTTCTCGGGTCGCGGCAGCTCGGAAAGCTCGAACGCGCCCGGGCGCGGGCCCTGCTCGGTGTACGGGTGGACGAGCCGACCCCGCTGCCGGGGCCGAAGCGGGCCGGCGGGTTCTTCGCCTGGCTGTGGGCCGGGATCAAGGACCCGGTGGGCTGGCGGACCGTGCTGTACGAACTGGTCCGGCTGCCGTGGGGAGTACTGACCTTCAGTATCGCGCTGACCGGGCTGTTCGTGCTGTGGCCGGTGCTGCCGTACGTGGTGCGCGGCCTGACCAACGTGGACCGCGCGGCGGTACGGGGCCTGCTGTCGCCCTCCGACGAGCTGGAGCGGCGCATCGCGGAGCTGGAATCGGGGCGCGGGGTCGTCGTGGACACGGCGGCGGCCGACCTGCGGCGGATCGAACGCGACCTGCACGACGGGGCGCAGGCCCGGCTGGTGGCGCTGGCCATGGGGCTCGGTCTGGCGAAGGAGAAGCTGCTGGAGGACCCGGAGGGCGCGGCGGCGATGGTCGACGAGGCGCACGGCGAGGTGAAGCTGGCGCTCCAGGAGCTGCGGGACCTGGCGCGGGGCATCCACCCGGCGGTGCTGACCGACCGGGGGCTCGACGCGGCGCTGTCGTCGGTGGCCTCGCGGTGCCTGGTGCCGGTGAAGGTCCACGTGGAGCTGGCGGAGCGGCCGGCCGAGGCGATCGAGGGGATCGCGTACTTCGTGGTGTCGGAGCTGCTGCAGAACGTCAGCAAGCACGCCGGGGCCACGGCTCGCGGCGCGAGCGTCGAGGTGTGGCGGGCCGGGGAGCGGCTGCTGATCCGGGTCACGGACGACGGGCGGGGCGGAGCCGATACCTCCGGCGGGAGTGGGCTGACGGGGCTCGCGGAGCGGCTGGGGGCGGTGGACGGGGTGTTCGTGGTGGATTCCCCCGAGGGGGAGGGGACGGTGGTCACGGCCGAGCTGCCGTGGCGCGGCCGCTCGTAGTGCCGGGCCCGTGCCGGTGCGGGCAGCGGGCCGCTGCGCGGGGGTGGGGTTAACCCCACTGGGGAGACGCCCACCTGCCGCATGGTCCGGGCAGAGGGGCGGGCGGCAGGGTTGAAGGGTCAAGGGATGAGCTGAAGGGCGGGGCGGGATCATGGGCAACGGCAAGGGCGTCGGACGGACGGTGCTGCGGGCTCCGGTGGCGGCGCAGACCTGGCGCGAGTTCGCGTACCTGCTGGTGGGCCTGCCGCTCAGCACCCTGTACTTCTCGCTCTCCGTCACCGGAGTGGCCATCGGCGCCGGGCTGCTCGTGACGTTCGTCGGGGTGCCGGTGCTGGCCGGGGTGCTGGCCATGTGCCGGGGCTTCGGGCGGGTGGAGCGGGCCCGGGTGCGCGGGATGCTGCGCGTACCGCTCGCCGATCCGGCGCCGGTCGGGGCGGGCAAGGGCGGGGCGGTGGCCCGGGTCGGGGCGCTGCTCAAGAACGGCAGCGCCTGGCGCCACGTGCTGTACTCCGTGGTGCACCTGCCCTGGGCGGTGTTCACCTTCTCGACGGCGCTGGTGCTGTGGACCACCGGCTGGAGCATGCTGCTGTACCCGCTGTGGTTCTGGGTCTTCCCGGCCTTCACCGACCTGCCGGGGCTGCCGGTCCTCCAGAACGACGACTACGCCTTCTACCTGGACTCCCCCGCGACGGTCGTCGGCACCGCCGTCATCGGGCTGGGCCTGACGCTGGCCACCCCGTGGGTGCTGCGGGCGCTGACCACCGCCGACCGGGTGCTGGTCAGCGGGCTGCTCGGCCGGTCCCGCCTGGACGACCGGGTGATGGAGCTGGAGTCCGACCGCGGGGCGGTCGTGGACACGGCGGCGGCCGACCTGCGGCGGATCGAACGCGACCTCCACGACGGGGCGCAGGCCCGGCTGGTGGCGCTGGCCATGGACCTGGGCCTGGCGAAGGAGAAGCTGGCCGAGGATCCGCGGGCGGCGGCCCGGATGGTGGACGAGGCGCACGGCGAGGTGAAGATCGCCCTCCAGGAGCTCCGGGACCTCGCGCGCGGGATCCACCCGGCGGTGCTGACCGACCGGGGGCTCGACGCGGCGCTGTCGTCGGTGGCCTCGCGGTGCGCGGTTCCGGTGCGGGTGGAGGTGGACCTCCCCGCCCGGCCGGCGGCGGCGATCGAGGGCATCGCGTACTTCACGGTCTCCGAGCTGCTGCAGAACGTCAGCAAGCACGCGGGGGCCACGGCTCGGGGCGCGAGCGTCGAGGTGTGGAAGTCGGGGACGCGGCTGCTGATCCGGGTCGCGGACGACGGGCGGGGCGGAGCCGACGCCTCCGGCGGGAGTGGGCTGAAGGGGCTCGCGGAGCGGCTGGACGCGGTGGACGGGGTGTTCGTGGTGGATTCCCCCGAGGGGGAGGGGACGGTGGTCACGGCGGAGCTGCCGTGGCGGCCCTGACCTTGCCCTGGCCGGGCGGGTGGGTGGGTGGGGGTGAGGTGGGTGCGGGTGGGGTGGGTGCGGGTTCCGCTGCGCGGGGCCGGTCCCCTACCCGCCCTTCGCCCGTTCCCCCGGGCTGCGCCCCGGACCCCTTCTGGGGGCTCCGCCCCCCAGACCCCCGCGCCTCAAACGCCGGCGAGGCTGGAAAAGGCCGAATGTCGGCGGGCCGGGGATTCCGGGGCGGAGCCCCGGACCCCTTACCGCCCCCAGCACCTCCCCCCATAAACGTCGGCCAGGCTTGATTCGGTCATGTCTTCCGGCCTTGGCTTGGATCCGCTCCCGGCTGCCGGTCCGGCTGGGATGCTTGGCTCTGCCAAGTGGGTCGACGAGTGGACGCGGGAGCTGCGGGAACGTGGAAGACAGGGTGCGGGTCGTCATCGCCGAGGATTCAGTGCTGCTACGTGAGGGCCTGACCCGGTTGCTGACCGACCGGGGGCATGACGTCGTGGCCGGCGTCGGGGACGCGGAAGCCCTGATGAAGACGGTGGCGGACCTCGCGGCCGAGGGGGCACTGCCCGACGTCGTGGTGGCCGACGTGCGGATGCCGCCGACGCACACCGACGAGGGCGTACGGGCCGCCGTGCGGCTGCGCCGCGACTACCCCGGCATCGGCGTGCTCGTGCTGTCGCAGTACGTGGAGGAGCAGTACGCCACCGAACTGCTGGCCGGTTCCAGTACCGGTGTGGGGTACCTGCTGAAGGACCGCGTGGCCGAGGTCCGGGAGTTCCTCGACGCCGTCGTCCGCGTCGCCCGGGGCGGGACGGCGCTGGACCCCGAGGTCGTGGCACAGCTGCTCGGACGCAGCCGGAAGCAGGACGTCCTCGCCGGTCTGACCCCGCGCGAGCGCGAGGTACTGGGCCTGATGGCTGAAGGACGCACGAATTCCGCTGTAGCCAAGCAGCTCGTGGTGAGCGATGGGGCCGTGGAGAAGCACGTCAGCAATATCTTCATGAAGCTGGGTTTGTCCCCGAGCGACGGGGATCACCGGCGTGTACTGGCGGTCCTCACCTATCTGAGGTCTTGATTAACTGACACTCTGTCAGGTAAGGCGCGCCGTTCCGGCGCGCCACGGCGACCGCCGGGTGATTTGGAATATTTCGAGTTGTGCACGACGTCTGTCGGACAGACCGCCCCGCGCGGGGCGGTCCAGAATGCGGGCGACCCAGGGCCGGACGACCTCACGGACGTAGGGTTGGTCTTGGGAACGAGCGCCCCGCCTCGAAGGAGGTCCAGTTCAGTGACCAGCCAGGTCAGTAGCCCGGCCGAGCAGGCCGACGGGGCCGGCGGGTCCATCGGGGAGCAGCGCACCGCGACTGCGCCCCATGGAGCCGGCAAGGAGATCCGCCGCGTCGACCGGGTGATCATCCGTTTCGCGGGTGACTCGGGTGACGGTATGCAGCTGACGGGTGACCGTTTCACCTCGGAGACGGCGTCCTTCGGCAACGACCTCTCGACGCTGCCGAACTTCCCCGCCGAGATCCGGGCCCCCGCCGGGACCCTGCCGGGCGTGTCGTCGTTCCAGCTGCATTTCGCGGACCACGACATCCTCACGCCCGGTGACGCGCCGAACGTGCTGGTCGCGATGAATCCGGCGGCGCTCAAGGCCAACATCGCGGACGTGCCGCGCGGCGCGGAGATCATCGTCAACACCGACGAGTTCACCAAGCGCCCGATGGCCAAGGTCGGCTACGAGACCTCCCCGCTGGAGGACGGCTCCCTCTCCGCGTACAACATCCACCCGGTGCCGCTGACCACCCTGACGGTGGAGGCCCTGAAGGACTTCGGGCTCTCCCGCAAGGAGGCCGAGCGCAGCAAGAACATGTTCGCGCTGGGCCTGCTGAGCTGGATGTACCACCGGCCCACGGAGGGAACCGAGAACTTCCTGCGGCAGAAGTTCGCGAAGAAGCCCGACATCGCCGAGGCGAACATCGTCGCCTTCCGCGCGGGCTGGAACTTCGGCGAGACGACCGAGGACTTCGCCGTCTCCTACGAGGTCGCCCCGGCCACCAAGGCGTTCCCGACGGGGACCTACCGGAACATCTCCGGGAACCTGGCGCTCTCGTACGGGCTGATCGCGGCGGCCCAGCAGGCCGATCTGCCCCTCTACCTGGGCTCCTACCCGATCACCCCGGCCTCCGACATCCTGCACGAGCTGAGCAGGCACAAGAACTTCGGAGTACGGACCTTCCAGGCCGAGGACGAGATCGCCGGCATCGGCGCCGCCCTCGGAGCGGCCTTCGGCGGCGCGCTCGGCGTGACGACCACCTCCGGGCCCGGCGTGGCGCTGAAGTCCGAGACCATCGGGCTGGCGGTGTCCCTGGAGCTGCCGCTGCTGATCGTGGACATCCAGCGCGGCGGGCCGTCCACCGGACTGCCGACCAAGACCGAGCAGGCGGACCTCCTCCAGGCCATGTACGGCCGCAACGGCGAGGCCCCCGTCCCGGTCGTCGCCCCGCGCACCCCGGCGGACTGCTTCGACGCCGCGCTCGACGCGGCGCGGATCGCCCTCACCTACCGGACGCCGGTCTTCCTGCTCTCCGACGGGTACCTCGCCAACGGCTCCGAGCCGTGGCGGATCCCGGACGTGGCCGACCTCCCCGACCTGAAGGTCCAGTTCGCGACGGCGGCCAACCACACCCTCGCGGACGGCACCGAGGTGTTCTGGCCCTACAAGCGGGACCCCGGGACCCTGGCCCGCCCCTGGGCGGTCCCGGGCACGCCGGGTCTGGAGCACCGGATCGGCGGGATCGAGAAGCAGGACGGCACGGGCAACATCAGCTACGACCCGGCCAACCACGACTTCATGGTCCGCACCCGGCAGGCCAAGATCGACGGCATCGAGGTCCCGGACCTGGAGGCCGACGACCCCGACGGCGCCCGCACCCTCGTCCTGGGCTGGGGCTCCACCTACGGCCCCATCACCGCCGCAGTCCGCCGGCTGCGCCGGGACGGAGAGGCGATCGCGCAGGCCCACCTGCGCCACCTCAACCCCTTCCCGAGGAATCTCGGAGAGGTCCTGAAGCGTTACGACAAGGTAGTGGTGCCGGAGATGAACCTCGGGCAGCTGGCCACCCTGATCCGGGCGAAGTACTTGGTCGACGCCCAGTCGTACAACCAGGTCAACGGAATGCCCTTCAAGGCGGAGCAGCTCGCGAAGGTTCTCGAGGAGGCCATCAATGACTGAGGTGACCGACGCCCCCACCCTGCTCTCCCTGGTCCCCAAGGCCGAGGCGAAGCAGTCGATGAAGGACTTCAAGTCGGACCAGGAGGTCCGCTGGTGTCCGGGCTGCGGGGACTACGCGGTCCTGGCCGCCGTCCAGGGCTTCATGCCCGAGCTCGG